>JAVVEA010000003.1:0-57359 GCA_032250835.1 bacterium | reverse complement strand
GGGAATCGGCTGCGCCGATGGTTTTATGTGGGCAACGCTCGCCGGCTCGCGTCGCTACGCACGTCGCCCTCGCTTCGCTCGAAGCTCCTTAGCGCCCCAACTGTAAATCCAACAAGACCAATTTGATCCGGTAATCCCCCTGCCGAGCTTCAATCACCTTTGGGTGGGCGACGCCTTGGCTGTAGGTCCAATATTTATACTCGCCCACCAAGGGCATCCCGTCCCCTTCCCAGCGGAAGCTTTGGGGCCGCTCCTGAGCCCCGATTTGGCGCCCCAGCAATAAAGCCTTTAAGACCCCCGGTTCCATGCCCAAAAGCGGATAATCCAGTTGGCTGCGGTCCACCTCACGGCGGCTTCCGCTTTGGCCATCAAAAACCACCACCCGGCGGGGGCCTGCGTCTACCGAAAGCAATAAACCGGTGAGTGGGTGACTGGCCTCGAACCTTACCTGCTGGTCTCCTACCCAAAGCCGACAGTCCCCCGAATGGGTCTGTTCTGGTCCCTTAAGCTGCAAACGACAACGGATGAGCAAATCAAAGGGAATCTCGGTGACATCCAGAGCATGTAGTCCCTCGAGTTGGGCCGGAGTGGCTGGTTTGAAGGGGGCTGCAGAACAGGCAGCCAACAGCCAAACCAGCAACAGTAAACTAGCGCGGGCCATAGATGCTCTGGTAGAGGTAATATGACTTGAGCACCCGTTTGACGTAGTTTTTGGTCTCACTGAAGGTGATCAATTCCACAAAGTAGTCCATGTCGTCACTGCTGACCTTTTTAACCCAACGTTTGACGTTGGTCGCCCCACCGTTATAGGCCGCCAAAGTATAATATAAGTTCCCATCGAAGCGGGTAGACAACATATTCAAGTAAGTGGAGCCCAGTTTCAGGTTCAAGTCCGGATCAATCAGGTTATGGCTTTCTACCCGCAGCTTGTGCCGCCGCCCCACATAACGCGCCGTGCGCGGCATCAACTGCATCAGGCCGATGGCCCCCGCCCCCGACTTGACGTAGGCCCGGTACCGGCTCTCTTCGCGCATCACCGCATAGACCAACTGCTTACTAACCTTCGCGTTCTCGGCGTTACGCTCCACTTGTTCTTGAAAAGCCAAGGGGTAAAGTAAAGGCATGATGTAATGGGTGCCGTAATAATTGTCGCCCAAAAGCTCGTCGTAATGCCGCTGAACCAACAGGTAAAAGGTGTAAAACCTTTCCGCTTGAGACAAAGTACTGCGTAGAGAATCAAAATAAGTTAGGTCTTTGAGGTCCCGCTCCTCGGCAAGCACCAAACTGTCACCTAAGCGATTTTCGTCGAGCCCATAGAGCGTTAAAAGAAGATCAAAATAAGATTGCTCCGCGACGGTCAAGGGCCGTCGTTTAAAACGGAACTCTAGGTCCGGCCCGGAACCCGAGAAGGCCCCATAGGGCTGGCTGACCACTTTAGACTTAAGGCCGTAAAAACTGGTCGGATAGCGCTGGTAACAGTTCAGGTAGGTTCCTTTACGGTACAAACCCAGCTTGTACCCCCAATAGCAGAAGCGCGCCGCCGCAGTGTCTTCGCTGAAAGGATATTCAGCCGCCCAATCGGCGATGCGTTGCAGGTTGACCAGATGGCCGACCCGGTGGTTGATCAAAAAAAGCTTCCACTGTAGAGAGATCAGGTCTTCTTCTTCAAAATCGCTGGCATCGACCCGTCGCAGGGCCTCAAAGGCATCAAGCCATTGGCCGCGATAAAAATAGCGCTCGCCAAGCCCAAAATAGCCCTCATTAGCTTCTTTAACGAACCCCCCTTGGTCAAGCTGGACTAATACTTCTTTAGCCTCTTCCAGGCGGTCCTTAGCTAACCAAAAACGAGCCAACAACCCCAAGCGCTCGCCTTCGCTAAAAGCGAATTCTTCAACCTGCGCCTTGTCGCTCAGCATCTGGATCGCCCGGGTATAGGCACGCCCCGAGAAAAAGGTACGCCAGTAGAGTCGGCGCAGTTCGTTAAAAACCTCCTGGTCACCTTCGCGGTAGTATTTAAGGTAAAGCGGGAGGTTATTGCGGAGGTAGCTAAAGTTTCGTTTTTTGTATTGGGTCTTGAAATGCGCTAGAATGCTATCCTTATAGCGGATCATCGCCCCTTTAATGAACCCAAACTGGCGTTGAACCGTCTCGGGCAATTTGTCGACGTCCGCCTCTCGAAAGATTTGCTCCAATGCCCAGTTAACTTTCGGATCCGCCTCGGGCAGGGTTTCTAAATAGCGTTGCAGTAGGTCGCTGTCGGCCCGCATGGATTCAAATCGATCAAAAATTTTATCCAGCTTTTCGCGCAATCCCGGTGCCCGATTTTTGGCCAGCAGGTCTGAAAGGTGAGACGCGAGCCGAGCCTCAAGAAAGTCATTGTTGATGTCCCGAGGGAAGTGAGCGGCCAAATCAAGCAAAGCTTCGAGATTGCCACTTTCTTCATAGAAATCCATCCGCTCATAAAGCACGACCTGCCTTAAGGGCCCCTCAAAGAGGTCGTTCATTTGGCGTAGCGTCTTGTGGGCCTCTTCTTTTTGGTTTAGCTTAAGCTGTGCTTTGTAGAGCAACAGCAATTCGGAGGGATTGCGGGAGTTGAGCCTCAACTCGGCAGTTAAGGACTCATAATGGCGGGATCGGTATTGCTCCAGCTGCAATTCGATGGAGGCAAAAGCTCCGCCGGGCCAACCACATAAAAACAAAAATAAAAGGGCCAGGAATCGAGCCATGTCGTTAGATCAAACCAATAGGTCCATAAAACTCTTGAACCATCGGGCAACTGCCGGCAAGGAGATTCAAGTTTACCGTGAGCAGGGCCGCTACGGGCGTCCGGTCGAGTCGTCTAGCGCCTTTGTGCTGCGCGGATTACCGCCCTTAGTAGTCTATGAAAATATAGGACCAAAGTCGCTACTCTTCACCGAAAAGGCCTACCAACGCTTGCGCTTGACCGGCACTAGCGGTTTCATGAAGCGCAACCAGCAACTTCCTGAGCCCAAGTTTTGGCCAGGTCGCAAGCAGCAGATCTTGCGTGAAGAGCAACTTCTACCGCATGCCCCGGCCCTTCGATACTACCTGACTCACTTTTTACGTCAATTACTGAGGCGTAGTGAATTGGACCCTGACTGGTTGTTCCGGCAAGCAGAAGCTTTGCGCCAAGTCGCGCAGCAAGAATGGGTCGAAATCCCCAGGATCGAAGCCTTCGAGCAAATCACAGATTGGCCCCCCTTTCGAGACCTGGTCCAAGCGTTGATCGACCAGGACCTACCACATCGCTTTGAATTGGCCTCGGCCTTGATCCTGCAATTCGCCGAAAAGGCCCACCGACTAAAGGGCAAAGGACGACGAGGCACCGGACTGCGCAACCTTTAGGCAAAAAAAAAGCCCGCCAAAGGCGGGCTTTTTCTATTTAAACAAGGTGAGGATCACTCGCCTTTGGTCTTTTCCTCTGAAGCTTCTTCAGCCGAAGTGTCAGCTGCGGGAGCCTCAACTTCTTCTGCGGCTACCGTTTCTTTCTTGGTGCTTTCTTTAGCGGCCTTGGCTACCTTTTTCTCGCTCTTCAAATCGGCCTGAACCTCTTTGATGGCTTCGCTTTTCGGGGCTGCCTTGACTACTTCTTCGCTGTTCACACCGATCAACTGGATCAGGGCCATTTCGGCGTTGTCGCCCAAACGAGTACCCAATTTGTAGATGCGGGTGTAACCACCGTTGCGGTCAGCGAAAACGCTACCGTATTCTTCAAAAAGACGCTTGTAGGCGTCTTTGGTCTTTAAGAAAGACATGGCCTGACGCTTTGCGTGCAGGTCGCCGCCTTCTGTGGCTAAGTTACGCTTAGCTAAACCGATCATTTTATCGGTCAAACGGCGCATCTCTTTAGCCCGAGTGATGGTAGTGCGGATTTCCCCGTGCTCCAAAAGGGAGGTGACGAGGTTGCGCATCATCGCCTTACGGTGGCTCGTGCTGATGCCAAGCCGCTTTCCTGCTTTTAGGTGTCTCATGGTATTACGCGGGTTTAGGCTTCAACCTTAGGTTTTTCGTAATTTTCCAGCTTCATGCCCAGCGTCAGGCCCATCGAAGCCAAAACCGTCTTGATCTCCTGCAGCGACTTGCGCCCGAAGTTCTTGGTTTTTAGCATCTCCGCTTCGGTCTTTTGGACCAAATCGCCGATGGTCTCAATCTTGGCGTTCTGCAGGCAGTTGATTGAGCGGACCGAAAGCTCCAACTCGTTCACTGAACGGTACAGATGGGGGTTCTCGAAGGGCTTCTCTTCTTCAATAGTCACTTCTTCAACGGGCTGGATGGCCTCTTCGTCGAAGTTAATGAAGGGGTTGAAGTATTCCTTGAGAATCTTCGCTCCGTAGGCCATCGCGTCATCGGGGTGTACCCCGCCGTTGGTCCAAAGCTCGAAGATCAACTTGTCATAGTCGGTTTTCTGGCCAACACGGGTGTTGGTCACTTCGTAATTCACCCGATCGATCGGCGAGTGGTTCGAATCCAAGAAGATGGTCCCAATGGGCAGATCGCCGTCATGGTTTTCTTCAGCCGAAACAAACCCACGACTCAAGCGGGTGTAAAGAGTCATTTCCAAGGTGGCACCCTTGTCCAGGTTACAAATCACCTGATCGGGGTTCATCACCTCGCATTTGCTCAAGGTCGAGATATCGCCCGCAGTTACCGTTTTAGGTCCCTCGGCGATCAATTCCAGGGAAACGTCCTCTTCAACCAACTGCTTCAAATTAAGCTGCTTGAGGTTGAGCACGATCTGGAGCACGTCCTCTTGGATGCCCTTGATGGTTTCGAATTCGTGGGACACCCCTTCGATCTTCACACCGTAAACGGCGGAGCCTCGCAGGCTGCTCAAAAGGCAGCGGCGCATCGCATGACCAATGGTCACGCCGAAGCCCTTGTGCATGGGCTCCAGGGAATATTTCCCGTAGAATTCGTTGCCTTCTTGGCGTTCCACGGCAAGGCCCCTGGGCATTTCCAGGCCTTCCCAATTTTTTTGGAACTGTACTTCGCTTTGGTTCTCTTCCACAGGTCCTACCGGGAATAAAGCTCGACGATAAGCTGTTCTTGAATGGGCACGACAATCTGCTCGCGGGTGGGGGCATCGACAACTTTGCCTTCAAAGGCGTTGTGGTCTACAGCCAACCAACCAGGCACTAAGCCTTTACGTTGGGCTGCTTCGCCAGCTTCTTTAATCGAAGCAATGGCGCGGCTCTTTTCGCGGATAGACAGCACGTCGTTTTTCTTGACTTGCGCCGACGGGATGTTGCATTTGCGCCCGTTGACCAACACGTGGTTGTGCTTAACCAACTGGCGAGCCTCAGCCAGACTACGGGCAAAGCCCATCCGGTAAACCGAATTATCTAAGCGTTGCTCCAGCATGATCAACAAGACCTCACCGGTTTTGCCTTTGCGGCCTTCGGCTTTGGAATAGGTCAGGCGGAACTGCTTTTCCAAGAGGCCGTACAAGCGTTTGACCTTCTGCTTTTCACGCAGTTGGATGCCGAATTCGGAGTGCTTAGCCCGTCGTGCCGTCGGGCCATGCTGGCCCGGAGCGTAGGGTTTCTTCTCGACGGCGCACTTGTCCGAATAGCAACGGTCGCCCTTCAAAAAGAGCTTGATCCGCTCCCTTCGACAGAGCTTACAGACTGCGTCACGATACCTTGCCACGATTCTCCTTTATAGTTCCGTTAGATCCTTCTGCGTTTCGGCGGGCGGCAGCCGTTGTGCGGCACCGGGGTCACGTCTTCGATATAGTTGACCTTGATACCCGAGTTTGCCACGGCGCGCAGCGCCGATTCCCGGCCAGAGCCGGGGCCCTTGACCACGATGCTGCATGCCTTCATGCCGTTTTCCATGGCCTTCTTGATGGCGTCTTCTCCTACCATACGCGCAGCGTAAGGGGTACTCTTGCGAGAGCCCTTAAAACCGTGCAGGCCGGTAGAAGACCAAGCGATCACGTTACCCGAGGGGTCAGTGACGCTGACAATAGTGTTGTTGAAAGTCGCGCTGATGTAAACGACGCCAGAGACGACGTTTTTCTTTTCCTTTTTGGCGACTTTACGCTTTACTGCTTTTGCCATGGTGCTTTACTTCTTGTTGGCGACTTGGATCCGTTTGGGTCCTTTGCGCGTACGAGCGTTAGTTTTGGTCCGCTGGCCGCGTGCCGGTAGACCGGCACGGTGGCGAAGGCCACGATAACAGCCTAGGTCTTTCAGGCGTTTTACCGCCATGGTGACCTCGCGGCGTAAATCGCCTTCGACGACCAAACCTTGGATGATGGTGCGGATAGCCGCGACGTCTTCGTCGCTCAGGTCCTTAACCCGCGTATTTTTGTCTACCTTAGCCTGGCCCAAAATCTGATTAGATGTGGACCGGCCGATGCCGTGGATATAGGTCAGGCCAATTTCCACACGCTTATTGACCGGAAGGTCGATCCCTGCGATGCGCGCCATGTTTAGTACCTTAGCCTTGACGTTGTTTGTGCTTAGGGTTCTCGCAGATAACGCGGAGAATGCCCTTTCTTTTTACCATCTTGCACTTGTCACAGATGGGTTTTACGGATGCTCGAACTTTCATGATCTACTTATTCCGGTATACGATCCGACCACGGGTCAGGTCATAGGGTGAAATTTCTACGGTCACCTTGTCGCCCGGTAGAATGCGAATATAATTCATACGCATCTTCCCGGAGATATGGGCCAAAAGCACATGCTTATTTTCCAGTTCCACACGAAACATAGCGTTTGGAAGGGCCTCTAGGACCTTTCCTTCCATTTCGATCTGATCGCTTTTAGCCAAGGTCCCTACCTATTGCCTCGAACTGGGAGTAGCCTAAAAAAGTAATTTTCAACCTTAACGACTCCCTTACACTTTGACAACCCTTTTGTGCCCTCATTGTAATTTCTTGAGGATACTATGGGTAATCTCACCGATTTCCCCTTCTGCGGCCACCTGAGCCAGTACGCCTTGCGCCTGATAGTGGTCCGCCACCGGGGCGGTTTGCTGTTTATAACTGTTCAACCGGACTCTAATTTGCTCTTCCTGGTCATCAGGCCGCTGGATCAACGGGGCGCCACAAAGATCACAAATTCCATCGGCTTTGGGCTTGCGGTTCGTGACGTGGAATTCCTCGCCACAGGCCGAACAAACCCGGCGGCCCACCAAACGAGCCACCACCAATTCCGGGTCAATTTCTAAATAGACTACCTTATCAATCGCCTGCCCTTTTTCGCTCAACATCCCATCCAGCGCTTCGGCTTGGGGGAGGGTGCGGGGGAAACCATCTAAGATGTAGCCCTGTTTGCAATCGGGTTGATCAATACGTTCGGCGATCAAACCCAAAATCAGTTGGTCGGGAACCAAGTTCCCACCGTCCATATATCCTTTAGCCTCTTTACCTAAAGCAGAACCATCCTTGATTGCTTGGCGCAGCATATCGCCCGTCGAGAGCTGAGGAATCGATAATTCCTGACAGATCCGTTTGGACTGGGTCCCTTTGCCGGAACCAGGCGCACCAAAGAATACAAGTCTCATGGGCCTCTGTTAGTACTGACGGCGGCGTTTCTTACTCTTCTTGATGAAACCGTCGTAGTTCTGGTTCAGCAGATGCGTTTCGATCTGCATCACCAAATCTAAGGCCACACCCACCACGATAAGCACCGCCGTACCCCCGAAGGAGAAGGGCACCTTAAAGTAGACGTAGAGGATACTCGGCAACACACAGATCACCGAGAGATAAATTGCACCGCCAAAGGTCAGCCGGGTCAACACCAGGTTGATGTATTCGGCTGTCTTGTTGCCCGGACGGATGCCTGGGATAAACCCACCATGCCGCTTCAATTCTTCGGCAATCTTGATCGGATTATACTGGATCGCCGTATAAAAGAAGCAGAAGAAAAAGATCAGCGCCACAAAGACAATGTTGTAAAGCAACCGACCCGGGGTGAGTTGATCCCCTAGGTTTTGCACCCATTCAATCTGGGTGAAACCGGTGATGGTTGCCGGAAAGGCCAACAAACTAGAGGCGAAGATCGGCGGGATCACCCCTGCTGCGTTAATTTTCAGCGGCAGATGGCTGTATTGGCCGCCCACCATCCGGTTGCCCTGCTGCCGCTTGGCATACTGGACCGGTAACTTTCGATTGGCGGTCTCAAAGAAAATCACACTACCGATCACCACCACAATAATCGCCCCTACTAAGAGCGCTACGAAGAGGCTGATCTCACCTGTCTGCATCAAAGAGGCGGTTTGCAGGGTCGCGGCCGGTACGCCGGTAACGATGCCTGCAAAGATAATCAAGCTGATGCCGTTGCCGATCCCGCGCTCGCTAATCTGCTCGCCTAACCACATAACGAAGGCCGTACCGGCTGTTAGGGTCAAGACGGTCAAGAAACGAAAAAACCAGCTACTCATACCGGACATGACCACCTTATTCCCGCCTAAGCCCATCGACTCGAGGCCAACAGCGATGCCGTAGCCCTGGATGATAGCCAAGACAATGGTGCCATAGCGGGTATATTGGGTGATCTTGCGTCGGCCTGAGTCGCCTTCTTTCTGCAAGCGTTCCAAGGCGGGAAAAACCGCAGTCAGTAACTGGATGATGATCGACGCCGAAATATAAGGCATTACGCCTAAAGCGAAGATCGTCATGTTGCTCATGGCGCCGCCGCTGAACATATCCAAATGGCCCAAAAGGCCCTTGGCATTAGCCGCGAAAAACTCTCCTAGAGCCGCCGAATCAATACCGGGGACTGGGATGTGGGCACCAATGCGGAATATGACGAGCATGCCCAAAGCAAAGATGATCCGCTTGCGCAGATCTTCGACCTTCAGGATGTTCTTGAAGACCTCAAGCATGGATTAGCTCTCCAGCTGGATCGCTTTTCCGCCGGCTGCATTGATCTTAGCTGCAGCAGAGGCACTAAACTTGTGGGCTTCAATCTTAATTGCTTCGCTGATCTCGCCGTTGCCTAAGACCTTCAAGCGTCCATCACCCTTGGCAATCAAGCCAGCGGCTAACAAAGCTTCTTGAGTGATCTGCTGGCTCTTGTCTAATTTCTCAGATTTGGCAATGTCCCCTAAGTTCACGATCACAAATTCCTTGCGGAAGATGTTGGTGAAACCGCGCTTAGGTAGGCGCATGTGCAAAGGCATTTGACCGCCTTCGAAACCAATCCGGTGTTTAGAACCCGAACGAGATAGATAACCTTTATGTCCCCGCCCTGAGGTCTTGCCAGTTCCCGATCCGGGACCACGGCCAACCCGCTTGCGTGCCTTACGGGCACCAGGAGCGTTTTCAAGTCTGTGCAGCATCTTAATTCTTTCGATTAGAGGGTTTCGACCTCGACCATGTGCGAGACCTTGCGGATCATGCCGCGAACCTCGGGGCTATCGACCAAAACCCGCTCTTGGCGGATTTTTTTGAGGCCCAAGCCTTTGAGGTTTTCCTGTTGCTTCTTGTTGCCGCCAGCTAAGGCGCGCTTCAAGGTGACTTTGATCTGCTGAGCCATGATCAATACTCCATGCTACAGATATCTTCGACTGCTTTACCGCGGCGTTCGGCTACTGACGCGAAAGACGAAAGCTGAGCCAGCCCGTCGATTGCGGAGCGCACCAAGTTGTGCGCGTTGGTCGAACCCAGCGCCTTAACGTTGATGTCATGGATGCCAAGGGCTTCCACAACGGCACGTACAGGACCGGCAGAAATGATACCAGAACCCGGAGGGCCCGGCTGCATCAGAACTTTAGAAGCTCCGTGGTGGCCGTAAACCCGATGCGGGATGGTGTTCTTGTAGAGCGGGTAAGCCTTCATAGACTTTTTCCCCTGCTCGGTACCTTTGCGAACTGCTTCGATCACTTCGTTGGCCTTACCCATGCCAAAGCCGACGCGTCCTTTGCCGTCACCTACGACGACTAGGGCGCTGAAGCTAAACCGGCGGCCACCTTTGACCACCTTGGACACGCGCTTGACTTCAATGACCTTCTCAATGAATTCGCTTTTTTCTCTTTCAGCTCTTTCAGCCAAAACTCTCTCCCGGTACGTTTGTTAAAACTGGATACCCGACTCGCGGATCCCCTCGGCCAAGCTTTTGACGCGGCCGTGATAGACATATCCGTTGCGGTCGAAGACGATAGACTGGACGCCTTTGGACTTGAGCAATTCGCCCAGTGCCTTGCCGACTAACCCGGCTGCACTGGCGTTTCCGCCCTTGCCCTTGA
This sequence comes from bacterium, assembly GCA_032250835.1. Lineage (GTDB taxonomy): Bacteria > SAR324 > SAR324 > XYD2-FULL-50-16 > XYD2-FULL-50-16 > TamC13-09. The sequence goes on along the minus strand of JAVVEA010000003.1, from coordinate 47,138 downwards.
GACCGGCCTTGGGGTCCAAGCTCGAGCTGGCCGCCAGGGTTACCCCTTGCTCGTCGTCGATGGCCTGCACGTAGATGTGTTTGGTACTCCGGAACACGCTGACCCGAGGGGCGTCGGCAGTACCCCAGATTTTCCTGCGGATCTGCGCTTTTTTGCGCGTCCGGGTCTGGATTCTTTTTTCTGAAGCTTCCATGTTGCCCTTGATGGATTACCTTATTTCGCGCCTTTACCGGTTTTACCGGCTTTGCGGCGGATACGTTCACCGGCGAATAAAATGCCTTTGCCTTTGTAGGGCTCGGGGGGCCGGAATTTCCTGATCTCGGCGCAAACCTGACCTAGCGACTGCTTGTCAGGGCTGTTCAGAGTGATCTTGGTGTTGGCGTCGACCTGAGCTTTGATGTGCTTAGGCAATTCGTACTCAATAGGGTGCGAATAACCTAGACTCAAGGTCAATTTTTGACCAGCCACTTGGGCACGGTAACCAACGCCGACCAACTCCAGTTTCTTTTCGAAACCTTGGGTCACGCCTTCGACCATGTTTTTAATCAATGCGCGGGCAGTTCCGCCTTGGGTGCGCATATGGGTGTCGGCAAAATCAACCTCCACCTTAATATCTTCCTTGCCCAGAACCAGTTTGACTTCTACGGGAACCTTATAGGTCAACTCCCCAATGGGGCCCTTGATGGTCAATACCTGATCCTTGAAACTAGCCTGGACCTTCGAGTCGAAGGTTACAGGCAGCTTTCCTAGTCGGGACATGGTCTCTCTCCTTATCTCAGACGATTAGTATACGGCACAGAGCACTTCCCCGCCGACCTGCTGCTTTCGGCAGAGGTTGTCGGACAAGACGCCCCTAGAGGTGGAGACAATAAAAATGCCCTGACCGTTCATCAAAGGCTTTAGCTCATCGACACCCTTATGGATGCGCAAACCAGGCTTGGAAATCCGGTCGATCTTTCGGATCACCGAATCACCTTTATTGTCGTACTTCAACGCAACGGTGAGGTTTTTACCCACAGGGGCATCCTCAATCGAATAGTCTAATACGAAACCCTCTTCCTTAAGCACCTGTGCGATGCTTTCTTTTATTTTGGAAAAGGGAATGGACACCGCCCGATGCTCGCGCAGGATGGCGTTGCGGATGCGTGTGAGCATATCCGCAATAGGATCCGACATGGACATATTTTTACTCCGCTTCTAACAAACTTTCGGTTACCAGCTCGACTTGAGAACACCCGGAAGCTGCCCAAAACCGGCGCGCTTGCGGAAACAGATTCGGCACAAACCGAATTTGCGGATATATCCGCGGGGACGACCACAGCTGGAGCAGCGGTTGTGCTGGCGAACCTTGAACTTTGAGGGCCTTTTGGCCTTGGCGATTGCCGACTTCTTAGCCATAACTCTACTTTCTGAAAGGGAGTCCCAATTCCGCTAAGAGCGCGCGAGCTTCCTCGTCGTTCTTGGCGGTGGTGACGATAGTGATGTTCATACCTCGAACTTTGTCGATCTTGTCGTACTCAACTTCGGTGAACACCAATTGTTCTTTAATGCCCAAAGAATAATTGCCACGACCATCAAAGGCGCGCGGGCTGATGCCCTTAAAGTCGCGCACCCTAGGTAGGGCCGTAGAGATCAAACGGTCTAAGAAGTCATACATCCGCTGGCGACGCAAGGTAACCATCACCCCAATGGGGTGGCCTTCGCGCAGTTTAAAACCGGCGATAGACTTCTTGGCCTTACGCTGCACAGGCCTTTGGCCGGTGATGGCAGCGGTGTATTCGGCGATCGTATCGAGCACCTTTACGTTTTGAACGGCTTCACCGGCCCCGGTATTGATCACGATTTTGGTGATCTTGGGCACTTGGTGGGCGTTCTTGTAACCAAACTGGTCCTTCAGAGCAGGAACCACTTCGGCTTTGTATTTTTCCTGTAGCCTTGACACGTCCTACCTCGGTTAGTCTGCTGGGATGTTCGATTTAGCGAAGACTCGGGTCTTTTTGTCCCCGTCAGTCGTCACCTTTAACCTTTCGCCCCGACCGCTCTTTTCGCAATAGAGCAGCACGTTCGAGTAATGAATGGGGGCCTCGAACTTGTCGATGCGGCCTTCCTGCCCAGCCTGTCCCGGCTTGACGTGTTTGGTCACAATGTTGACCCCTTCGACCAAGATGCGCTGCTTGACGCGGTCCACTTTAAGGACTTTGCCGGTAGTGCCTTTGTCTTTTCCTGAGATCACCTGTACCAAATCGCCCTTTTTAATGAGCAGTTTGAACTTGGTTTTTGCTTCTTGCTTATTCATCTATCCTCTTCGGTCTTAGACCACTTCGGGGGCCAAAGATACGATCTTCATGAAGTTTTTGGCGCGCAATTCGCGGGCAACGGGACCGAAGATCCGGGTGCCAATAGGCTCGCCTTTAGCGGTCAAAAGGACCGCGGCGTTATTGTCAAAACGGATCACACTGCCGTCGGGGCGCTGGGTCGGGTAAGCGGTTCTAACGATCACCGCCTTTACCACATCACCTGACTTGACCTTGCCCTGGGGCGTGGCCTGCTTCACCGAGGCGACGATAACGTCGCCGGGGTGGGCGTAGCGCCGGTGTGAGCCGCCTAGCACCTTGATGCACATGATCACCTTAGCGCCCGAGTTATCGGCCACCGGGATACGAGATTCTGCTTGGATCATTGGTTCAAACTCCGTTCAAAACCAGGCTTAGACCGCCCGTTCTACGATTTCGAGCAACCGCCAGCACTTGTCTTTGCTGATGGGTTTACACTCGATCAGCCGTACGCGGTCACCCATGCGGCACTCGTTATTTTCGTCGTGAATCTTGTACTTCTTGGTCTTGCGTACTGTCCGCTTGTAAAGCTTGTGCTGGAAAGTCCGCTCTACTAAAATAGTTGCGGTTTTTTCCATCTTGTCGCTGACCACCGTACCGTTGAGTACCTTTTTGCGGCGCTCAACCTGTTTCATTTCGCTCATGGCTCTTAATCCTTCTTAAGCTCAAATTCGCGTTTGATCGTCTTGGCCCGAGCAATGGCACGACGGGCTTTGGTGATCGCCGAGGTGTCCTCGAGCTGGCCCAACGTCTTGTTGCAGTTGAGCTTAAACAGATTTTCTTCTAGGCCTACAATCTTAGCTTGTAGTTCAGCCTCCGAGAGGCCCCTTAACTCGCTAGCTTTCATCGCTAGTCCTCCCTGGTAATGATGGTGGTCTTCACCGGAAGTTTATGTTGGGCCAGGCGGAATGCTTCTTTAGCCTTCTCGGGATCGACACCGTCGATCTCAAAAAGAATCCGTCCGGGCTTGATAACCGCTACCCAGTGATCAACCGAACCCTTACCTTTACCCATCCGGGTTTCAGCGGGCTTGGCGGTGATCGGCTTATCCGGGAAGATGCGGATCCAAATCTTGCCATCGCGCTTTACGTAGCGGGTCATGGCACGTCGGCTAGCCTCGATTTGGCGGCTGGTCACGAAACCGCGACTGGTCGCCTGGATGGCTATGGTGCCGAAGTTAATCCTATTGCCGCGGGTGGCCTCGCCTCGGTTGCGGCCCTTCTGACACTTTCGATATTTGGTCCTCGATGGCAACAACATGGCTAGTTCTCCTTGCCTGCGGGCTTACGCTTGCGGCGCTTCATCGGCGCTTGGGCCGGCTGGGCACCTGCTTTATTTTCTTTAAAGATCCAAACCTTGACACCAATGATGCCGTAAACGGTTTTGGCTTCACATACGGCGTAGTCGATGTCTGCCTTCAGGGTATGAAGAGGAACCCGACCTTCGTGGATCCACTCGCGGCGAGCCATCTCAGCGCCATTTAAACGACCAGCGACCATGATCTTGCAACCAGACACGTTGTAGCGCATCACGTTTTGCAAGGTCTTTTTCATCACCCGGCGGAAAGCCACACGGCGTTCCAGCTGTTGGGCAATCGAATCGGCGACCAATTGGGCCTCCGTTTCGGGTCGGCGGATTTCTTTGATGTTTAGTACCAGATCTTTCTTCTGGACCAAACGAGCCAAACTATTTTTGACTTTTTCGGCTTCTTCGCCTTTGCGGCCGATAATGATACCGGGCCGTGCGGCGTGTACGAAGACCTTTAGGTTCTTCGCAGCGCGTTCGATCTCGACTTTAGCAACCCCTGCATGACGCAGGTTGTTGCGGATATAGTCGGTGATCTTAAAGTCTTCCTGGAGCATGGACGCATAGTCTTTTTCTGCGTACCAGCTGGATTCCCAGCTCCGATTGATGCCCAGTCTGAGCCCGATGGGGTTTACTTTCTGTCCCAAAACCTTCTCCTTAACTCTTCGGGTTAACCAACGGAAAGCCGGATGTGGCTGGTCTTTTTGCGGACCATCATGCCACGACCCATAGCACGTGCACGCATGCGCTTGAGTTGGCGGCCCTGGTCGACCCTTGCTTCAGTGATGATCAAGTCTTCGACGTTGACCGAGCCGTCTTTTTGGACGGCGTTAGCCACGGCGGACTGCAACACCTTTTGTACGATCGGATTGGCCGCCCGGCGGGTGTTCTCCAGGGTGGCCAGAGCTTTGGCGACTTGCATCCCGCGGATCTGATCAATGACCATGCGGGCTTTGCGCGCTGAGACGCGCGCATCGATCATGCTAGCCGTCGCAATGTTGCTTTTTTGATTAGCCATGACTTACTTCTTTCCGCGTTTGTCCTGTTTGGAGATATGGCCCCGATACGTCCGGGTCGGCGAAAACTCTCCGAGCTTATGGCCTACCATGTTTTCGGTCACGAAAAGGGGCAAAAACTGCTTGCCGTTGTGCACAGCCAAGTTAAGGCCGACAAAATCGGGAAGAATTACGCTCCGTCGAGACCAGGTCTTAATCACCTTGCGGTCGTTGGACTCCTTGGCTGCCACGCACTTCTTATAGAGGTGCTCGTCGACGAAGGGCCCTTTTTTCAGCGATCTAGGCACTTGTCTCTCCTATTTTGACTTTTTCTTACGGCTGATAATAAAGCGGTCGGTCCGCTTGTTCTTACGAGTCTTTGCGCCTTTGGTCGGCTTGCCCCAGGGTGAAACCGGGTGGCGACCGCCAGAGGTTCGGCCTTCACCACCGCCGTGGGGGTGGTCAACGGGGTTCATAACCACACCGCGAACGGTGGGGCGTACACCCAGCCAGCGGGACTTGCCTGCTTTGCCGTTTTTAATCAACGAGTGGTCCGTGTTACCCACCTGACCGATGGTGGCCATGCAATCCATGTGGATCAAGCGAACCTCGCCGGAGCGAAGCTTGATTTGAGCCAGATTGCCTTCTTTAGCCATCAAGGTCGCAAAGGCACCAGCGCTGCGCGCCAACTGCCCGCCCTTTTGGGGCTTAAGCTCGATATTGTGGATCTCGGTACCCATCGGGATACTTTTAACCGGTAGGGCATTGCCCACCCGGATTTCTGCGCCTTCACCGCTGACCAGCGTCTCGCCGATCTTGATCCCGTTAGGGGCCAAGATGTAGCGTTTCTCGCCGTCGGCATAATTGATCAGGCAGATCCTTGCCGTCCGGTTGGGGTCGTATTCGATAGCGACTACCTTACCGGGGACACCAACTTTGTCGCGTTTGAAGTCGACCACGCGGTAACGGCGCTTATGGCCGCCGCCCATATGGCGTACGGTGATCCGACCATTATTGTTGCGACCACTCTTGCGGGTCTTCGGAGCGAGCAGGGATTTTTCCGGCGTAGATTTGGTGATCTCGTCGAAGCCCGATACGCTCATCCCCCGTCGACCAGGAGAGGTAGGTTTGTATTTTTTGATGCTCATTGCCGTCCTTTCGTCCTCGTAAAGCCGGTTATGCGCCTTCGAAGTATTCGATACTGTCACCCTCTTTTAGGGTCACGATGGCCTTCTTCCAGTCGGCGCGCTTCCCTGAGCGCGTACCGACCCGCTTGATCTTGCCTTTGACGTTGATGGTCTGGATATTCTCCACCGTCACGCCGAAGATACTTTCGATGGCTTTTTTCAATTCCACCTTGTTGGCCTCGCGAGCGACCTTAAAGACCACCTTATTCTGGTCTTCTTTGATCAACAGTACCTTCTCGGTAATGTGGGGCTGTTTGATCAGCGTAAAATGACTTCTCATGTCAACAACCTCCCTTCGATGTCCAGCAAAGCTTCCTTGGTCACCACTAGTTGTTCGTGGCGCAGCGCTTCGTAGACGTTCAGACCACTCAAGTGAGTCAGACTGATTTGGGGCAGATTCCTTGCTGCCAGCGAGAAGTTGCGTTCCTCGTCCTTGAAGACCACCAAAGCGCGGGTGATTTTCATTCCTTCGAGCAGTGCGACCAAGTCCTTGGTCTTATGGCTCTCCAGCGCAAGGCTATCAACAATGATCAATTGGTTGTTGCGGATCTTCTCGGAGATCACCGAACAAAGGGCCTTTTTCTTGACCTTCTTGTTCAGTTTGATCGAATGGTCCCGTACTACGGGGCCGAAGACCACACCACCGCCACGCCGATGAGGCGCCTGAGGATAACCTTGGCGTGCGTTACCGGTCCCCTTTTGGCGGAACAGCTTTTTACGCGCACCCGAAACCTCGTTGCGATTTTTGGCTTTGTGGGTGCCTTGGCGGCGTCGCGCCATCACCTCTACAACCGCGTCCTTGATCACAAAAGGATTCAAGGGAGCTGCGGCCAGGTCGTCGTGCAATTCGACGTTCCCCGCTGCCTGGTTTTTTAAGTTCACCACATTAATGGATGCCATGGATACCTTACATCGTCATGGTAGGACAAGCCTACTTAAGCTTGATGTCCACCTTCACACCGGCCGAGACTTCCAGCTTCATCAAGCTGTCCATCGTCTGCGCGGTGGTATTGGTGATATACAGCAAACGTTTGTGCGTTTCGATCTTGAACTGCTCGCGGCTCTTTTTATCCACATGGGGAGAGCGCAACACGCAGATCTGTTGTCTCTTGGTCGGCAAGGGAATCGGGCCAACTACGTTGGCCCCGGTTCTCTTGACGATCGAGACGATCTCTTTCACGGCCTTGTCCAGTTGTTCGGGATCAAAGGCTTTGAAATTGACGCGGATCTTCTCGGTCATGAGGTCGTCCCTTACTCGATGATCTCTGAAATGGCACCGGCACCGACGGTACGGCCACCTTCGCGGATAGCGAAGCGGAGGCCGGGCTCCATGGCGATCGTGCTAATCAGCTCGACGCTCATAGAGACCTTGTCACCGGGCATAACCATCTCGATACCTTCAGGCAGCTTGATGGAGCCGGTCACGTCAGTGGTCCGGAAGTAAAACTGAGGGCGGTAGTTGCTAAAGAACGGAGTGTGGCGTCCACCTTCGTCTTTGCTCAACACATAAACCTCAGCCTTGAACTTGGTGTGAGGAGTGATCGAGCCGGGCTTGCAAAGCACTTGGCCGCGCTCAATGTCTTCACGTTTGGTACCGCGCAGCAGTACGCCGACGTTGTCGCCAGCTTCACCGCGGTCCAACAATTTGCGGAACATCTCGACACCGGTAACGGTGGTCTTGACGGTGGGGCGGATACCGACGATCTCGATTTCCTCACCAACTTTAACGATACCGCGCTCGATACGGCCCGTAGCAACGGTGCCACGACCAGAGATCGAGAAGATATCCTCAACGGGCATCAAGAAATCTTTGTCGATTTCGCGTACCGGCTGGGGGATGTAGGTATCGATCGATTCCAACAACTCTTTAATACAAGCGTACTCGGGAGCTTCGGGGTCGGTCGAGGCTGATTCCATCACACCCAAGGCGGTGCCTTTGATGATCGGGGTATCGTCACCGGGGAATTCGTAGCTGCTGAGCAACTCGCGGATTTCCATTTCGACCAATTCAAGCAATTCCGGGTCATCTACTTGGTCAACCTTGTTCAGGAAGACAACGATGTAAGGAACGCCCACCTGCTTAGCCAGTAGGATGTGCTCGCGGGTCTGGGGCATCGGGCCGTCAGCAGCCGAAACCACCAAGATCGCGCCGTCCATCTGGGCAGCACCGGTGATCATGTTTTTTACGTAGTCAGCGTGACCAGGGCAGTCGACGTGTGCATAGTGTCGGCTTTCAGTCTGGTATTCTACGTGTGCGGTGGCGATGGTGATACCGCGCTCACGCTCTTCAGGAGCGCCGTCAATATCGCCATAGGCCTTAGCCGTTGCCCTGCCGTGCATAGCGGCCACCTTAGTGATCGCTGCGGTCAAGGTGGTTTTACCATGGTCAACGTGACCGATGGTGCCCACGTTAACGTGGGGTTTATCGCGCTTAAAGGTTTCCTTAGACATCTCTTCTCTCTCGTGTAAAGCAGGTTGAACGGTTCCGCAAAACCAGGAAAACCAACCACCTAGTGAGCTACCTTCTCGTAGTGGTCAAACATCATTGAATAGGTAGCACGTCCCTGGCTCAAGGAGCGTAAGCTAGTAAGGTATCCAAACATTGTTGATAAGGCAACCCCAACATGGATTACCTGGACAGCTTTTTTGTCCTCAATGCTTTGAACCCTTCCCCTTCTTGAGTTCAGGTCACCGATGATATCGCCAACAAACTCAGGTGGGCTCGTAACCTCGACCTTTGTGATCGGCTCCAGTTTCACCGGAATTCCATTTAAGAGCGCCTTTCTCAGGGCAAGCCCTGCGGCGATCTTGTAGGCTTGGGGATTAAAAGCCTCGTCACGGATTTCAACGGCTTTGACTTTCGCCTCTACGTTGATCACCGGGTAGCCTTCGAGTACTCCCGAAGCCAGCCCTTCTTCTATCCCCTCTCGGATCAAAGCTTCCAGCTCTTTACCGAGTTCCAATCCCGAGTCAAATTCGACTCGATTCGTCTCCCCCACTCCCAGGGGGGTGCAAGTGATACTCACCTGCGCCCAGGTCGGTTTGCCTAAGAGGGGCTTGTCAAAGACCTCGGCGGCGGTGACCTGATTTTCAATCGTTTCGCGGTAAGCCACTTGAGGCTTGCCGGTGTTAACCTGAAGCCCGAATTCTCGGGACAACCGGTCTACCTGGATTTCCAGGTGCAATTCTCCCATCCCGGCGATCAATATCTGACCTGTCTCGGGATCGCGGCCCACATGGAAGCTGGGATCTTCTCGTTCCAGCTTAGCCAAGCTGTCGTCCAGCTTGTCTTGGTCCGCTTTGGTCTTCGGCTCGATGGCGATCGTGATGACCGGCACCGGAGCGATGATCTTCTCTAAGAGAATCTCTTCATTCTTGCGGCAGAGCGTGTCGCCGGTAGTCGAAAAGCTCAAGCCCACCACGGCGACAATCTCGCCCGCCGAAGCGGTGGCTAATTCTTCTCGTTTGTTGGCGTGCATCTGGAAAATTTTTCCGATGCGCTCTTTCTTCCCCTTAACCGGGTTAAAGAGCTGCTCACCTGCTTTAAAACTACCGGAATAAACCCGGACATAATTAAGCGACCCGGCGAAGGCGTCGGACTGGACCTTAAAGACCAGCGCCGAAAGGGGCTCTTCGGGATCAGGGTGCCGTTCCAACTTGACTGAGGCGTCCTCAGGGTCCAAGCCGATCACCGGCGGCATCTCTAGGGGCGAGGGCAGATAATCGGCCACCGCGTCCAGCAGGGGTTGAACCCCTTTATTCTTAAAAGCAGATCCCAAAAAAACGGGGACCAACTTCCCGGCCAAGCAACCTTTACGGATCGCCTCTCTTATCTCGCCTGCCTCGATGGGCTCGTCGCCCAGTGCCTTTTCTAGCAGCGCGTCGTCATGATGAGTGACCTCGTCCATGAGCGACTCGCGGGCCAATTGGGCCACTTCGAGGTAATCCTCGGGAATCTCGTTGACCTGAAATTCGGCACCTTGCTTTTCTTCAATGAAGTGCAGGGCCTTCATTTCGATCAAATCGATGATCCCTTCAAACTGGTCTTCACTGCCCATGGGCAGAAACATCAACACCGGGTTGGCATGTAGCACTTCCCGCATCTGCACCAGAACCGATTCATGGTCAGCTCCGACCCGGTCCATCTTATTGATGAACGCAAGACGAGGGACCCCGTAGCGGTCGGCTTGGCGCCATACAGTCTCCGATTGGGGTTGAACCCCGGAGACGGCGCAAAAAACCACCACTGCGCCATCGAGAACCCTTAAGCTGCGTTCCACCTCAATGGTGAAATCGACATGCCCGGGGGTGTCGATGATGTTGATCTGGTAGCTGCGGTCTAGACGCTTCCAGAAGCAAGTGGTTGCAGCAGAGGTGATTGTGATCCCCCGCTCTTGCTCTTGGGCCATCCAGTCCATGGTTGCAGCACCATCGTGGACTTCGCCGATTTTGTGGCTACGGCCAGTGTAGAAGAGAATCCTCTCCGTGGTGGTCGTCTTTCCTGCGTCGATATGGGCTATGATCCCGATGTTCCGCACACGGGAAAGCTCAGACTCACCCTTCATAGTCAGTTAGAAGCTTTTTTGAAGCCTACCACATATAGTGGGCGAATGCCTTATTGGCTTCGGCCATCTTGTGGGTGTCTTCTTTCTTCTTTACGGCGGTGCCGCGCTGGTTGTATGCGTCCAGCAGCTCAGCCGCCAAATTGGCCTTCATGGATTTTTCGTTACGTGCCCGAGCCGCGTCGATCAGCCAACGAATCGCCAGCGACAAGCGGCGTTCTTCGCGGACTTCGACGGGAATCTGGTAAGTAGAGCCACCAACGCGCCGTGAGCGGACTTCCAAAGAGGGCTGCACATTGCGCAGACCTTCGTAGAAGGCGTCAATTCCCTTGACGTCGCCCAACTGGCTTTCCATCTTTTCCAAAGCTCCGTAAACGATCCCTTCTGCAGTCGACTTTTTACCATCGATCATGATGCAGTTGATGAACTTAGCCACCGAGTGGCTGCCATAAATGGCATCCGGGGTGATCTGGCGCTTTTCAGCACTGTGCCTGCGTGACATAGTCTCTCCTTATCCCTTCTTCGCGCCGTACTTCGACCGGCCCTGCTTACGTTTTGCGACGCCTTGGGTATCCAAGGTACCGCGAATGATGTGATAACGAACACCAGGAAGGTCTTTGACCCGCCCACCGCGCAGCATAACAACAGAGTGCTCCTGCAGGTTGTGCCCGATACCGGGGATATAAGAGGTCACTTCAAACCCGTTGGTCAGACGCACCCGAGCCACCTTACGCAAAGCCGAGTTCGGCTTCTTCGGAGTGGTCGTGTACACCCGAGTACAGACACCGCGACGTTGCGGACATGCCTGAAGGGCCGGTACCTTGTTCTTTTCGATGATACGCTTACGGCCCTTGCGGACCAGTTGGTTCAATGTAGGCATTGGTGTAAGCCTCTATCCTAGACAAGTATTTCTCGGGTAAACCCCATAGTTTCGCCGGTCTTCAGACCGGGAAGGGCAACCATCTTGATTGCCACTGAAAGTGATCAGCAAACTTATCGAGTCAGCCATTCCTTGGCAACTCTTTTTTTCGATACACTCAAAATTTTCTGAGTGCCGCCCCGAAGGAGCCAAAGTCGAAACGCTTACACTGCCATCTCAAATTAGGTTCGTAAAGTATCTTTTTTAGCAGACCGCAAATTTGACGATTATTGGGGAATTTCTTCTTATCAAATGAAACCTATCGGCGTATAAAGGACGATGAACCTAGCCCGCTAAATATCCACCAGCCATGAGAAACCTATGTCTTATCTTACTATAGAGAAACGACAGCGCAAATCGCGTTTGCCCGCCCGCTTGGATTTGGCCCAAAGCCTAACGGGATTGTTATTGGGTCTGTTTATAATGGGGCACATCCTGTTTGTCTCAGCCATCCTCTTAGGCCCCAGTACGGCCTTTTGGGTGGACAAGATGTTAGAAGGCGCCTTCCTTGATCCCTCTGGGCACGGCTTTCCCTTCTTAGTCAGTCTATCGGCCTTTGGGGTATTTTGTATCTTCGTGACCCATGCGCTCTTGGCGATGCGCAAATTTCCGGCTAGCTGGCGGGAATATCGCGTCATGCAAGACCAAGTGGAGTTTCTGGTTCATGAGGACACCAAGCTCTGGCTTTATCAGGCAATTACCGGGTTCATTCTGTTTTTCTTTGGGTCCGCCCACGTACTTTCCATGATGTTTAACCCCGCCCAGATCGATCCCTTCTTAGCGGCCCAGCGATACTTCGGCCAGCAGATGTGGATCTTCTATGTTATCTTGCTTTGGGCGGTGGTGGTCCATGCGGGCATTGGCTTGTACCGTGTGTTGATCAAATGGGGCTGGCTCGGAGGCGACCCGCGCAAAATGCGCAAGCGCATCCGCGTGGTCCAACGGATTTTGACTGCCTCTTATCTTGTGGTGGGCATGTTGAGCATAGCCGTCTACATGCAGATGGGCTATCAGCGGCAACATGAGCCGACCGTTCGTTTCGGTGACACCCTCTACCCTCAGGCCCCTGCGGCTCAACCTCACCAGCAAATGCACTAAGAGAAACCTATGGAGATCATCTATACCGACCATTTGGTGATTGGCGGCGGCCTTGCCGGCCTGCGTACCGCTATCGCCACCAAAGAGCGCGGCTTGGACAGCATCGTCATTTCGCTGGTGCCCGCCAAACGCTCCCACTCCGCCGCAGCCCAAGGGGGCATGCAGGCTAGTCTAGGCAACTCGGTCATGGGCGAAGGAGACGACGAAGATGTACATTTTGGCGATACCGTCAAAGGCTCCGATTGGGGCTGTGACCAGAGGGTGGCGCGTATGTTCGTCAACACCGCACCCAAAGCGATCCGGCAGTTGGCCAACTGGGGCGTGCCCTGGAGCCGCGTCCAAGCCGGACCCCGCTCGGCGGTCATCAACGCCGAGAAAGTCACCTTGACCGAAAAGATTGACGCCCATGGCTTGATCACCGCCCGGGACTTCGGCGGCACCAAAAAGTGGCGTACCTGTTACACTTCAGACGGCACCGGGCATACCATGTTATACGCCATGGACAACCGGGCGATCCAAGATAAGATTCCGGTCCATGAGCGCAAAGAAGCCATCGCCTTAATCCACGAAGAGGGCCGTTGTTACGGCGCGGTGGTGCGCGACTTGATCACCGGCAAGCTCTCGGCCTATGTAGCCAAGGCGACCACCATCGCCACCGGCGGCTATGGTCGGCTGTACTCAACCACCACCAACGCACTCATCTGCAAGGGCACCGGTCAGGCCATCGCCTTAGAAACCGGCCTGACCCCGCTAGGCAATATGGAAGCGGTGCAATTCCACCCCACCGCCATCGTCCCCGCCGGGATCTTGGTGACCGAAGGCTGCCGGGGAGACGGCGGCGTGTTACGCGACGTAGACGGCTACCGCTTTATGCCCGACTACGAGCCAGACAAAAAAGAGCTGGCCAGCCGCGACGTAGTCAGCCGCCGCATGACCGAACACATCCGCGCCGGTAAGGGTGTACACAGCCCCTATGGCCAGCATCTATGGCTGGACATCACCATTCTGGGCCGTGAACATATCGAAAAAAACCTGCGTGAGGTGCACGACATCTGTAAATACTTCTTAGGGATTGACCCGGCAGTCGACTGGATTCCGGTACGCCCGACCCAGCACTACAGCATGGGCGGTATCCGCACCGACGAAAAGGGCATGACGCCGGGCCTCCAAGGCCTATTCAGCGCCGGTGAGGCCGCCTGTTGGGACCTACACGGCTTCAACCGCTTAGGCGGCAACTCGGTGGCTGAAACGGTGGTCAGCGGGATGATCGTCGGTGAATACATTGCCGACTACTGCGAAGCCCACGAGATCGACATCCGCACTCAGATGGTGGAAAAATTCATCCACCAAGAACAAGACAAGATCGACCAATTGCTGGCCAAAGAGACCGGTGAAAATGCCTGGGAATTGCGCAATGAGATGCAGGAAGTGATGATGGACCACGTGGGTATCTTCCGTAACGGAGACGACCTGAGCGCTGGAGTCGAAAAACTCAAGGTGCTGCTGGACCGCGCTAAAAACATCTGTGTGCGTACCAAGGCCCGTGGCTCGAACGGCGAATTAGCCGAAGCCCTACGGGTGCCCAAAATGCTCAAGCTGGCCCTCTGCGTGGCTATGGGTGCCAGAGACCGGACCGAAAGCCGGGGTGCCCACGCCCGCGAGGACTTTCCGGCCCGCGACGATTCCAAATGGCTGAACCGCACACTCGCCTATTGGCGCGATGCCGATGGTTTGGAGCCCCAATTGGAATATGAGCCGATCGAAGTGGACGGGATGGAATTGCCGCCCGGCTTTAGGGGCTACGGCAAAGCCAACATCATCAACCACCCCAAGACCGAAGCCCGCTTGGCGGCAGTAGAGGCCTTGAAAAAAGAATTTGAAGGAGGCGACCGTTTTGAACTGCAAGACCGCCTGATGCCCTTTGAACTGCCTGAGCGATTTAGCGAAAAACGAAACGAACGCCTTTACCGGGGGAAAGCATGAAGCCCTATCACGACAAAAATCCCGAGCATAAGCCAAGGGAACTGACTTTTAAGATCCTGCGCTTTAACCCTAAATTAGAGGGGGATAAGCCACGGATGCAGGAATACCGGCTCCAGGAAACGGCGGGCATGACCATCTTCATTGCCCTCAACTGGATCCGCGAGCACCAAGACCCAACCCTGCAATTTGACTTTGTCTGCCGCGCGGGCATCTGCGGCACCTGTGGCATGATCATCAACGGCAAGCCCCAGTTGGCCTGCCGGACCCTGACCAGTGCCTATGAGGGCGATACCATCACCCTGCTGCCGATGCCCATCTTCGAGTTGATCGCCGATCTGTCGGTGAACACCGGAAAAGACATGCGCCGCATGGCCGAACGCATCCAAAGCTGGATCCATGACCTCGAGCAAGACAGCCACGACATCTCGATCTTAGAAGAACGGATGGAGCCCGAAGTAGCCGACCAGATTTACGAACTGGAACGCTGCATCGAGTGCGGAATCTGCTTGGCTGCCTGCGGCACCCGGCGCATGCGCAAGGATTTCTTGGGTGCTGCGGGGATGATGCGGGTGGCTCGCTACATGGTAGACCCCCGTGACAAACGCAGTGATTCGGAGTATTATGACTTGATCGGTGACGAACGGGGAGTCTTCGGCTGCATGACCCTAATGGGTTGCGAAGATTTCTGCCCCAAGGACCTGCCGCATCAAGAACAAATCGCCTTTATCCGCCGCAAGATGGCGGCGACTGACTAACAACCGCCCCGGAGCCCATGCTTTCGGGCGATTCGGACCCCGGCAATGGCTCTGCTGCGTTTTCTGCTCTATTCGGAGGTTTCGGTCCTGGCCTGCGCTTTGGCGCTGGGCTGGACCGGCCTTCAGATTTCTGGGCAACCCGTAGACCTCAACTTGTTGGCGCTGATCGGTTCGGCGACCTTTCTCTTTTACACTCTCGAACGCAACCTAACCCTTCCGGTCCCTTCGCGTTCCATCTTCCCTGAAAAGAGCCGCTGGCTGCAACGCAACCGGCAGACCAACGCCCTTTTGCTGCTAGTCAGTATGAGCGTCACCCTAACGCTGATGCCCCATCTTTCGGGACCGGGGCTTGTCAGCCTAGGGGTCTTTGGTTTTTTGGCGCTCTGTTATTCGATCATCAAATTTCCCCGCAAGGGCTTGGCCCCTCAAGGCCTCAAGCGCAGTTATCTGCTCAAGCCCTTGTTGATGGTCCTGGTCTGGACCTACATGACCCTGGTCTTGCCGCTGGTGGAGACCGGCCTGCCCCAGCAGCCCGAACGGGCTTGGTGGTTGCTGCTGGTATGGGTGTTATGGATCTTTTCAAATAGCATCCTCTTTGACATCCGCGACCTTCAGGTAGATAAACAAAGCGGCGTGCGCACCTTAGCGGCGTTGCTGGGACGGCCCAGAGCCCATGGGCTGATCTATCTTTTGGGGCTGACCCAGCTGTTGGTCTGTGCTGGATTTGCTTGGCGGTTTCAAGAGCCGCTAGCAGCGGCGGCCATGACGTTATCGACGCTGGCCTTTATGGCCTGCAATGCCTTTTTGCACCAACGGGGCCCTTCGGGACTAAAGTTTTATATTTTAGCCGACTTGACCCTGATTCTCCCTGCCCTGGCACTGGGCGGAACCCACTGGATTCTGACAAGGTAGCCATGAAAAGTTTCAATCCCGCGACAAACGAACTGATCAAAGAATATCCCGACCACAGCCCCGAGGAGGCAGCCCAGATAGTGGACGCCTCGCATCAGGCTTGGCAGAGCTGGAAGAGTAGCTCCTTTGCGGAACGCTCCGCCAAGCTCAAGGCCTGCGCCGAGGTGATGCGCCGCCGCGCCGAGCCATTGGCCCAAAGGATCACCGCCGAAATGGGCAAGAGCATCAAGGAAGCCCGCGGCGAAGTGGAGAAATGCGCCTGGGTTTGTGACTACTACGCCGAAGAGGGCCCTAAGATGTTGGCCGACGAGATGGTACAGACCCAATACCACCGGTCAATGGTCCACTTCCAGCCCATCGGCGTGGTGCTGGCGGTGATGCCCTGGAACTATCCCTTCTGGCAGGTTTGGCGCTTTTTGGCCCCCGCCCTGATGGCGGGCAACGCCGGGGTGCTCAAACATGCCGGCAACGTCACCGGTTCCGCCCTAGATATTGAGTCCGTCGTGGCCGAAGCAGGACTGCCCAAAGACCTGTTCCGCACCTTGGTGATCGGCTCGCGCGATGTGGCCGAAGTGATCCGCCACCCTAAGGTCCGCGCCGTTACGCTCACCGGCAGCGAATATGCCGGGTCCCAGGTAGCCATGGAAGCAGGTAAGGCGCTCAAAAAATGTGTGCTGGAACTAGGCGGCACCGATGCCTTCATTGTGCTGGCCGATGCGGACCTAGACCAAGCAGCGGCAACGGCGGCCAAGTCGCGGATGAACAACATGGGCCAGACCTGCATCGCCGCCAAGCGGTTTATTGTCGAAGCCCCGGTGGCCGAAGCCTTTGGTGAAAAGCTCAAAGCCCAGCTCGAACAATACACCCCCGGCGACCCAGCTGACGAAGGCTCGCGCCTTTGCCCGCTAGCCCGCCCCGACCTGTTAGAAGAAATCCACGAGCAGGTGACCCGCTCGGTAAGCCAAGGGGCCCAGTTAGTTACCGGCGGTAAAAAGCTGGACATCCCCGGCAACTACTACGCCCCCACCCTACTCAAGGGGATCACGCCCAAAATGGCGGTCTACCGTGAAGAGGTATTTGGCCCCGTCGCCTCGATTATTGTGGCCCAAAGCGCCGAAGACGCCGTGGCCATTGCCAACGATTCCAACTACGGCTTAGGCGGAAGCCTCTGGACCCAGGACCTAGAAAAGGGCGAACGATTGGCCAAGTTGGTGGAAACCGGCGCGATCTTCGTCAACCAGATGACCCTTTCGGACCCCAGGCTGCCCTTCGGCGGCGTCAAGATGTCCGGCTATGGGCGGGAGTTGAGTCACTATGGCATCAAGGAGTTCATGAACATCCAGACGGTGGTGGTCAATAAGCTCTAACCTCGACCCTATCGGCGACTCTCCCAACGGAGTCGCCGACCATTCGGTCGCCCCTGCAATCGATCCACTACCTGCCCCCTAGGCTTTTCGGAAAAATTCACCTTTAGATTCAGCTTCTTTCCTGATAAACTAACCCTAAGTTTCGGTAATGGACCTAACCTTGCTGTAAAAACAGCAAGTACAGGGAACCAAACTGATTGGGAAACCAGGAGGAACCATGAAAAACTATCCCCTCATTTGGGCGGTCATTGCCGCCTTGGCCCTGGCGGGCTGCAAGAAAACCGAAGAGGAAGCCACCCTCACCGATAGCAGCGCCCCAACCCTATCCGATTCGGCGCTGACCTTGAGTGACGCCTCAAGCGATTCCATCAAGTTGAGCTGGACCGCCGCCAGCGATGATCAAGACCCCTCGAATCAACTTACCTATCGGGCCTATTACAGCAGCAGTTCCAACCTGGACAGCTTAAGTAACACCGAAACCAACGGCACCGCCGTGGGCGACGCCACCGCCGACATCACCAGCGTGACCATCGCCGGATTGAGCACCGCCCAAACCTATTATTTTAACGTAGTCGCCGCCGATACCCAGGGCAACCAAACCGCCTATACCCAAACCAGCGGGGCCACCGTAGACACCACCGCCCCCACGCCGGGAGGCAGCGCGACTCTGACCTCCAGCAACGTGGGCACCAGCAGCGCCACCCTCAGTTGGACCGCCGCCACCGACGACATCACCGCCGCCTCGGAGCTGTTGTATCAAGTCTATTCTTCGAGCAGCAACAACCTCTCGGGCCTTACCGACGCCCAAACCAACGGCACCGTGGTCCAAGCCTGGACCGCTAACTTAGCCAGCGTCACCCCGACCCTCACCGCCGGGACCAGCACTTACTTTAGTGTGTTGGTCAAAGACACCGCCGGGAATATGGGGCGTTACAATACCTTGCGGATTGATGCCAACAGTAGTTTGGTCTTGTTTGAAGTCTTAAATCTGGACGGGAACTTGGGTGGGCGCAGCGGCCTCGACGCGACCTGTGCTAGCACCCGCAGCGCAAATTTCTCCAGCCTAAGTTGCGCTCAGGTCCGTGGTTTCATCTCGGTGAGCGCCACCGATGAGATCCAAGACATGCCCGGCAACTATGCGGTCCCCACGGACCTGCCGATCACCGGCAGCACCGGGACGCAGATCGCCACCAATTGGGCGGACCTATTAGATGGGGCGCTCTCTCAAGACCTCTCGACGGCAGGGATCAACAGTTCTTCTTCAGGTTGGTTCTCAGGGAGCGACGCAGGCGGCGCAGTGCATGCCAATACCTGTAACGGTTGGACCTTCAATACGGACTATACCTATTATGGCCGGGGCGGTTGGAAAAATGCCACAGATGCCACCTGGATCAGCCAAAACAATTTTGCCTGCCAATTTGCCAGCTATTCGGCACTCTGCCTTTGTTACTGATCCAGCACCTCGCCGATGGTCCGGTAGACCTGGGCCAATTCGTCGGGGGTCGTACAGTAAGGAGGGATGATATATAAGGAGGGGCCCAGGGGGCGCAGGATGAAGCCGCGCTCCAAGAAGGCGACCTTGAGCGCCGCCCCATCGTTGTATCGGGCACCGGGCGCTGGAGCCCATTGCATGGCCGCAATGGTCCCTTGGGTTCGCAATTGGCTCAAGCGGGGGTGCCCCTCTAGGCTTTTGAGACCCCCTTGGTGCCCTTCGCCTAAGTCAAGGTAACGGGGCTCGGCCAACAAAATATCCATCGAGGCCAGCGCGGCAGCACAACCCAGCGGGTTGGCCGTATAGCTGTGGCCATGGTAAAAGGTAGGGTCTTCGGGGCTGTTTTGGTCGCCCAAGAAGGCCGCAAAAACTTGTTCGTTGGCTACGGTCACGGACAGGGGCATAGTCCCGCCGGTCAAGCCTTTCGAGAGGCAGATCAGGTCTGGCGTCACGCCCGCCTGCTCACAGGCAAAGAGGCTGCCGGTACGGCCAAAGCCGGTCATCACTTCATCGAAGATCACCAAGACCCCATAAGACCGCGCCAATTCGACCAGAGCCTTGAGCCAGCCGGGCCGAAACATCTTCATGCCCGCCGCGCCTTGGACCAAAGGCTCCACAATTAAGGCAGCATAACCCTCTGGGTCGGCCTCTAAGGCCTCTTTTGCGGCTTGTAACGCCGCTGCTTCACGTTCTTCTATGTCATTTACACCCCAAAAGGTATGGGGGACCGGCAGGCGGTGGCAGTCAAAGAGCAGCGGTTTAAAGACCGGGCTGAACAGATCCGGGTCGCCTACCGACATAGCCCCCAGGGTATCCCCATGGTAACCACCCTCAAGAGCCAAAAATTTGTCGCGCCTCGGCGTACGCCGGTTGCGCCAATACTGAAAGGCCATCTTCAAGGCCACCTCGGTACTAGTCGAACCGTTGTCAGAATAAAAAACCCGGCTCAAACCTTCGGGCAACATCTCCACCAAACGCCGGGCCAAGTCTTGGGCCGGTTGGTGGGTGAAGCCAGCGGCGATCACCTGCTCTAGTTTGAGGGCTTGGCGGTAGATCGCCTCAGCAATCTCGGGGCGGCCGTGGCCGTGTAGGGTGACCCACCAAGAGGAGATGGCGTCGAAGACCTTGCGGCCATCTTTTAAATAAATCCAAGCGCCCTCGCCTCGCTCGACCCACTCCGGTTCGGCGGCGCTAGACATTTGGGTGAAGGGCATCCAGAGATTGGACATGGTCATTCCCAGCTAAATTGGTTCCAAGCAGCCAAGAGGCTGCCTTGATCAAGCTTCGCCATCGGCTCCAATTGAGCCAAGATGCGGCACCCACCGAATTGGGCAATGGCGGCGGCATTTTCTGGGTTTTTCGGGCCATTGAGGACCACCCCTAACAGGGGGATGCCCGCCAAGCGTAACGCCTCGATACTCAAAAGACTATGGTTGATGGTCCCCAACCCGCTGCGGGCCACCAGGACCACCGGCAGCTTCCTCTGCGCCAGCCAATCAATCAATAAATCCCGCTCGTTTAATGGCACCAACAAGCCACCCGCGCCTTCAACGACCAGATGTTTTTGGGAAACCTGGGGCAGGTTGATTTGGGCCGGGTCGATCAATAGCCCCGCCAACCGGGCGGCCAGATGGGGCGAAAGGGGTTTTTCTAAGCAAAGGCCGTCGGGTGAAAAATGATCGGCCCCCAAGCCGGTCAGGCGGGCTACCGTCTCGGCATCGCGGCCCAATTCACGGCCCGTTTGGAAGGGCTTAAAATAGTGGGCCTTGAGCCCCAGGGTCAAGACCGCCGAAACCAGGGTCTTGCCCACATCCGTGTCGGTCCCGGCCACAAAGAGTTGACTAGGTATCGGCATGGCGCTTAAAGCAGGCAAAACAAATCTGGTGGTCCATGGTCAACCCGCTAGGCTGAGTCCGGTCTAAAGCCGCCATCAGACGCTTCATCTGCCCGGCGTTAAGGCGGTTGGGCCCTAAAGCCACAGCGGCCCCAATGGCCTTGAGGTTAAAAAAGAAATCCCGCGCCTTGGGGAACTTGACCGGTAGATTCCGGGTGACCAGTTCCACCTCGCCGGGTTCCTCGGCCAAACAAGCCGCGATCTGCTCGGCTGACGGCAAAGGGTTGGCCGTATAGGGCAGGCCCAACTGGGCAGCCTCTTCGCGCCATTGGGCAAAGCTACCTTCGACCATCACCGAAAAGATCAACTTCCCGCCGGGGACCAAAGCGCGGCAATAGTTCTTAAGCCCCGCATAAGGATCGGGCAGCCATTGCAGCGCCAAGGCCGACAAGATCAGCGCGTAGCGAGCCTCTGCCAAGGGCAGACTGGCATCGCGGCGCTCATAACTCAACCCCGGCCGGTCGCCAAGTTTTTCTTGGCAATGCAGCAACATGGCCTGGGATAGGTCGGTGATGGTTAGGGGACGGGGCGCTAGTTTTTGGGCCATAAATTCACTGACCAAGCCCGTCCCGGCGCCTAGCTCCAAAGCCTCTCCTTCGGGTAAGTCAGCCAGCCATTTGGGCAGACGGGCCAACAACTCCAAAGCGGCCTTCTTTTGCAAGAGCCCGTGCATCTCGTAATATTCAGCCGCCCGGTCAAAGGAAGCGGAAATTTGTTGTTGCCTTGAATTCAAAGGGGCATCCATTGGGAGATGACCTGCCAAAGGCGGTCGTTGTCGTCAAAGCCCAGGTCGTGGCCGCGGCCATCGAAGGTAATCAATTCGGCTTGGGGCAACGCTTGGGCTAGTGCTTGGGCCTGGGCAGGGCCTACCACTTGGTCGGCTTGCCCGGCTAATACCAACGCTCTGGGGGCCTCTTTGAGCGAATCGGGGGCCAGTTGGGCCCGGTCCAGGGCGCTCAAGTCCTGCCTTAGCCGCTGTTTATGCCCCGCTGCGGGTTGACCCCAGGCATTTTTTCTCGGGCTAGCCGCTAGGTCATAAAACCCTGCCAAAGTAGCCGGCAAATCTTGATCTAGGCCTTTCATCATCCGCTGTAAACCCCGTTGGCTGACCTGACGGGTCCGGGCCTCTAAAGGGTGAAACTCCAAAAAGCCCGCCAACACAACCAGAGCCTGGGAACGGGCTAAAAGCACCGGAGGGATTAGGTGCAGGCCAAAAGAATGAGCCACCAGCACCGGTGACTCCACCGGAGGGACGGGGCCCGAAGGGGCACCAAAGTAGCCCCGGTCATAGGTCCAGGTGCGCTGCCCAGCGGGCAAGCGCGAGATCAGGTCTTTAAAATAGCGGGGCCCCAAGGCCCAGCCGTGAAAAAAGAGCCAATCAGTGGCCAAGGGCCCTCCAATCCTTTAGGGCCTTTAAAATCCCTTGGACCTGGGCCGCCTCATGGGCCGCTGACAAAGCTAGGCGAATACGGGCCTTGCCTTCTTCAACCGTAGGCGGGCGGATGGCCATGGCCAAATAACCCTGTTCCTCAAGATAATTGGCTAAATCCAAACAATCTGTTTCCTGGCCTACCACCAGCGGCACAATCTGGCTATCTGAAGCGAGGCAATCAAACCCTAGGCCCTTCAAACCACGACGCAGGCTCTGGGCCATTTCGGCTAAATGTTCGCGTTCCGCCTGCATCCCCGGCACTAAATCCAAGGCGGCGTCAATCGCCCCGAGCGCCCAAGGGGGTAGCGCGGTGGTGTAGATCAACCCGCCGCAGAAATTGACCATATAATCCATTAGTTCTTGGCTGCCCGCCAGATAGGCCCCGAAGCTGCCCAAGCCCTTGCCAAAGGTACCGATCACTAGGTCCGCCCCTAAACCCACCGAAAGGCCCATTCCTTGAGGGCCCAACACGCCGGTGGCATGGGCCTCATCTAAAATCAAGAAGGCCCCGTGGCACTTGGTAAGTTCCACCAAACCGGCCAGATCGGGCCGGTCGCCGTCCATGCTGTAGACCGTCTCGGCGACAACAAATACTTGTCCACCGGGCTCACAGGAACTGGTCTCTAAAAGTTGGGATAAATGCTCTAGGTCGTTGTGGCGGAACCGCCGGACCTTAGCTTCGCAGAGCAGTCCCCCCTGGATCAAACTGTTGTGGATCAACCGGTCCATCAGCACCATATCCCCGCGGCCCGCCAGAGCGGTAACTACGCTGATATTAGCCTGATAGCCCGAATTAAACACCAACGCCGCTTGTGTCCCCTTGAGCCGCGCCAATTTAGCCTCGACGGCCTCATAGCCCGGATGGTTACCGCAGACCAACCGGGAGGCACGAGAGCCCGCACCCCAAAGGGCGGCAAACTGAGCGCCCCGCTCTTGCAGCAAGGGATGCCCCGCAAGGCCCAGGTAGTCATTCGACGAGAAATTGACCAGCCCTCTCCCCGCCAGAGTAACCCAGGGATGGGCCGAACAATCCATGGTCCGAAGACCTCTCAAGCGGCCCTGGTCCTTACGTTGCTCTAGTTTTTCCCCGATTCGTTTCATAGGCCGATCTTAGCGGTTTTACAATCCTTTGGCCAGTGTCCTGACTCGTTTACAACCAGCGCAGACTTGGGTATGCTGTAGGGATGAAACCTCTATACTTCCTACACGGTCTTGAAGGGAGCCCCCAGGGCACCAAAGGCCAATTTTTAAGCCAGCGCTTTACGCAATTGATTGCGCCGTTCATGAGTCCGGACTTGAACCAACGGCTTGAACTGTTGCGGTCGGTGATCACCGAACCGGCGGTCTTGATTGGCTCTTCTCTGGGCGGCCTGACGGCGCTTACGCTAGCCAATGAATCGCCCGAGTTGGTCTTGGGCATGGTGCTGGTCGCTCCGGTGGTGGGGCTTTATGAGGACGAGGACCTGAGCGCTGAGCAAAAAGAACGGGTCGGCGCGTTGGTCGTCCCGGCGGGCATCCCCACCTGGATCTTAGCAGCCAAACGAGACCATTTGATTCCGCCCGAATCGATCCAAGATTTAGTGCAGCGCTCACCGGACCGCAGCCAAATCCATTTGGACTTTTTTGACGACGACCACAGCATGAACGCTCACCTAGAAGAACTGGCCCAGGCGGTCACCGCGCTGTTGCAGAGGTTGGCATGATCCCCAGCCCCCAACTCAACCGATTCTTAGACGCCGCCCTGAGCGCCTTGAGCCAAGAGGACCCCTGGGTCCGTCCGCCGGACAGCCAAAAGCGGCCCGGCGGGTTGGTGTTGCTCAAAGAAGACCTACCCACCTGGGTCCTACCCGACATCCACGGGCGCTTGGACTTAGTGGAGGCCTTTTTGGCCCATCCTTATCAAGGCCAAAGCATTGAAGAAGGCTTGATCGCCGGAAAGATCCAGGTCGTCTTTTTAGGCGACGGGATGCATTCGGAACTACGCGGGCGGGCCCGCTGGGTTGAGGCGATGGAAGAATACCGTAGCGGCTTTGCCGAGAGCCCGGCGATGGACGCCGAAATGGAAGAAAGCCTGGGCACCATGGCCCGAGTGATGGACCTCAAGGCCCGCTGCGGCGCGCGGTTCCACTTCCTTAAAGGCAACCACGAGAACATTTTGGACCGTAGCGAATTAGGCGACCACAGCTTCGCTAAGTTTGCCGCCGAGGGAGCGATGACTAAAGCCTGGGTGCTTAAAAACCTGGGCCCTGACTTTTTAGACCGTTTCGCCCGCTTCGAGCAAGCCTTACCCCTCGCCGCCAGGGGCCGGTATTTTGTGCTCAGCCATTCGCGGCCACGCCAACCCTTTGGCTTTAATGAGCTGATCAACCACCGAGACCACCCTCAGGTCATTGAAGGTTTGACCTGGACCCGAGACCACCAAGCCGAAGCGGGCACAATCCGCAGATTATTTAAGGAACTATTGGGCGGCGACCCCAAAGAGAGCCTTTGGGTCTCAGGGCACACGCCGGTGGCCGGTGACTACCGACAGGATACCGAAGAAGGCTTGCTGCTGCTGCACAACCCCAACCGTTGGTTGGCCTGTGTCTTAGAGCCCGGCGGCACCTTTGACGCCGCCAAGGCCGTGGTCAACCTACAAGGGGCCTCGGCATAGGGGCCTTAGGCCAGCCCAAAGATTCGAGCGCCGCCGGACTGGCGACCCAAGCCCTTTTTGAGTCCCGATCAAAGGCCCAAGGTTCCTTCAGGGCAGTCCTTTGCCAATTTTGTCTGGCGCTAGCCCCCTTAAGATTTTCGCGAAGACCGCTCCAGGCAACGGCCCAAAAGGCGCTTAAAGCTTTTCCCCTTTATAAGGCGCGCGGGGCTTTAGGTTGAGCCGGTCAAAAAGCGCTAGGTCTGCGGCGCGGCCAGCGCCGGGCGTGGTCAGGAGCTTTTCGCCACTGAAAATGCTGTTGGCCCCGGCCAAGAAACAAAAGGCCTGCTCCAATTCGCTTAAGGACTCTCGGCCCGCCGAAAGGCGGACCATGGCGGTGGGGATGACGATCCTTGTGGTGGCGATCATACGCACCAGATCCCAAATCTCGATCCGCTGCTGTTCTTGCATCGGCGTCCCTTCGATAGGCACCAAGGCATTGATAGGCACCGACTCGGGCGGCGGGGTCAGACTGGCCAAGGTGGCCAACATATCTAGGCGGTCTTCGACCGCTTCGCCCATCCCCAAGATCCCACCGCAACACAGGGAAATCCCGGCCTTGCCCACCGTCTCGATGGTGTCCAAGCGCTCGCCATAGCTGCGGGTACTGACCACCTTAGAGTAATATTCTTTGCCGGTGTCTAGGTTGTGGTTGTAGGCATAAAGCCCCGCTTCCTTAAGCCGTTGGGCTTGGGGCTCTTCGAGCATGCCTAAGGTGCAGCATACTTCTAAGCCCATCCCACTGACCCCTTTGACCATGGTCAGGACCTTTTCAAAGTCCTCGTCGTCTTTGACCTGCCGCCCCGAAGCGCCCATACAAAAACGAGTGCTGCCCCCGGCCTTGGCTTCGCGGGCCAGCTCTAAGACCTTATCGATGTCCATCATCTTCTGGCGCTCGACATTGGCCTCGTGGTGGACCGACTGGCTGCAATAGCCGCAGTCTTCGGCGCAACCGCCGGTGCGGATTGATTGCAGGGTACAGACCTGGATTTCTTTGGAGTCGTGGTGCGCCCGGTGGGTTTGGGCGGCCTGGAAGACCAGTTCCAGTAATTCTTGGTGGTAGACCTCAGCAATCTGTTCGCGGGTCCATTTTGTCGGTCGGTTCATTGGGCTTAACCATGAAGGGGCATTGGGGGGACTAAGGCTGTAGTCTATTAACTCGGCCTTTTTGCGTAAAGGCTTTTTTCCTGGAGGTTGCCTATCCTGAGACTTCCAGTTAAACTGCCGCCATTCTCAACGCAGGACGCTAATGATCAAATTCCTCAAGCTGCACCCAGGCACCCAAAAAAGACTGCACCGCTTTGCCCAAATCCGGCGGGGGTTTTGGTCCTTTTGGATTTTGTCGGCCTTGCTGTTGGCCTCGTTGTTTTTGGAGCTTTGGGTTAGCCACCGGGCCTTATTGGTCTCCCATCAAGGCCAGCTATACTTCCCCAGTTATGGGGCCATCATCCCTGGCGAAACCTTTGGCCTAGACTACCGCTTCGAGACCAACTACCGCCAACTAAAAGCCCAAATCGAGGCCAAGGGGGAAGGTTGGGTGTTGATGCCGCTGGTGCCCTTTAGCCCCTTAGAATCAGACTTCTCCTTAGAAGGCAACCCCCCAAACCCGCCCAACTGGGCAGCAGGGCACTACCTGGGCACCGACAACGCCGGACGGGATATTTTGGCCCGGCTGCTCTATGGCTTCCGGGTGGCCATCCTCTTTTCCTTTGCCCTTTATCTGTTGACCAGCAGCCTGGGCATCTTGATCGGTAGTTTGATGGGCTATTTCGGCGGGGCCTTTGATTTATTCATGCAACGCTTGGTGGAGATCTGGACCTCCATCCCCACCTTATATTTGATCTTGATCATGGCGGCGTTGATGACGCCCAATTTTTGGATCTTATTGTTTATCCTGGTCTTTGTGGGCTGGACCGACATGACCTGGCTGATGCGCGCCGAGATCTACCGCGAAAAGAGCCGGCAATATTGTGAGGCCGCCCGTTCAATGGGCGCTAGCCACCTGCGGATTGTGGTGCGCCATCTTTTACCCAACAGCATGGTGCCGATCATCGCCCGGCTGCCCTTCCAGATGGTCGCGGGCATCGGGGCCTTGACCAGCCTCGACTATCTGGGCTACGGCCTACCTATCCCTACGCCTAGTTGGGGTGAACTGCTACGCCAGGGGCAAGAGACCTTTGACTATGCCCCTTGGATCCTCTTGAGCCCTTCGGTGGCGACTATCGGCGTCTTGCTCTTGTTCACCTTCATCGGCGAAGCAGTGCGTGAATCCTTTGACCCGAAACGGGTGACCCTTTATGAGTGAGCCTCAAGCCCTTGAACCGGTCTTGCGGCACCTTAGCCCCGAAGATCTAGACTACCTCACCCAAAGCATGTGCGGCACCTTAGCCGAGATTGGGGCCAACGCTCAGGACCCTCAATTCCAACAGCTAATGCCCACCTACCAAGAGGTTTGCCACGCCTTTTCCTTAGACCTGCTAGGCCGCAAGCAAGGCATAGGCTGGGTCGCCGAAGTGGCCGGAACGCCCGTTGGCTTGATCTTCGGTGAGCCTCAGCCCGCCTGGATGCCACTCAGCCAAGTTAAGAAGCTGGGCTACATCGAAACCATTTGGGTCGAGCCACTTTACCGCCAACGGGGCTTGGCCCGGCGCTTAGTAGAGGCCCTGGAAGTGGCTTTTAAAGAAGCGGGAGTAGAAAGGGTGGAACTAAACTTCCACCTCAATATCCCGGGTGCGGCGGCCTTTTGGGAAAAAATCGGATACCGACCGGGCCCGCAACGCAATCAAAAAAGCCTCCTCTAGCGGGCCATGTATCAATGTGACCATTGCGGTGCCCGTTTTAACCAAGCCCCCCAAGGCGGACGCCCGGCCCAGAGCCATATGTTCCGCTGTCCTCAATGCAAACGCATCACCTTCTTAGCCAGCGGCCTGCTCCAAAAAAAGGACCCGGTCACCATCCATGTCTATAGCCTCCCTGCCTTTTACCAACATTGGCTGGCCCCGCGGCTAGAACAGTACCAAGAAGGCAACCCCTGGATTGAATTTAAAGTAGACCTTAGTGAAGAGTTGGCCCCCTTGGGAGGGCCAGGGTTGCAGCTTGCTTTGCGATATGGGGTCGGGGCTTGGCCCGATCTTTGGAAACTCAAGTTATTCCCCCAACAGACCGACGTGATGGGCTTTTACCTAGTTTGCCAGCCACAACAGCAACGTGACGCAACGCTAGAACCTTTGATCCAATGGTTAGCCCACCAAGGCCAACTCTCTGCTTATTAAGCGAAAAATAGATTTTCAAAGGGTGCCTTTTGGGGTAGTCCTAAAAGCAAAACCCCAAAATTCCGTCCAAAATGCTGAGCCGACTTTTTCTGCCGTTGCTTTGCCTGATTGTCTTCAGCCCTCAGGCTAAAGCCCAGGCCCCGGTAGCCGATATTTTAGAAGCCGCTCCCTGGGGCTTTTATACCCCACGGCCCGACGGCAGCCGCCAACTAAGCGGGCTTTGGGCACCGGTAGTCAAGCAACTTCAAGACCGCACCGGCATAACCATCCAAACCCGCTTAAGCCCCTATGCCCGGGTACTACGCAACTTGGCCACCGGTCGAGCGGACCTGACGGTCTTGATCCGCTCGAAGCGATTGGACGGAGCCGTGGTCTATGCAGGCAAATGTTTTGACCTAGCTACCGTGGTGGTGGCCAAGCCGGGGTTGGCTATAGATGACCTCAAGCACCTAGAGGGCAAAAAGGTTGGCGTCCTGCGCGGGCTCCCCTACCCCAAGGAGTTTGACCAAAACCCCCAAATCGAAAAAATTGAAGTCCGCAGTTATGAGGTGATGGTCCAAATGTTTTTGGCCGACCGCTTAGACTATATCGCCGGGCCGAACATCTCTTTGGCCCATCACTTAAACCAGCAAAGCTCGAGAATACGAACCGGTAAGCCCTTAATCTTAGAGCGGGCCGAGGTATGGTTACAAATTTCCGCTAAGTCGCCGCTGCGCGCTCAAGCACCGCTTTTTGAAAAAGCGGTCAACGACATGCGCCAAGAAGGTTTCTTTGAAGACTTGCTGAAACATCAATCCGGCGAGTTATGGCAGCTACCTTGAAACGCGCCAATACCCGGCTCACCACTAGGCTAACCCAACTTAGCCTCGCCGCAGCCGTGGGGCTAGGCCTGTTGTTTAGCTCCTTCCAGATTGTCCACGACTTCAACCAACAGCAACGCCTCTCTGATCGAGAACTGACCGAACTGATCCGGGCCTTTGACAAGGCCGCCAGTCAGGCAGCCTATACGCTAGACCGGGTATTGGCTTCGGAGGTGGTTGAAGGGCTACTACAACAACGCTACATCACCCAAGTCAGCCTCTTTGACGACGAAGGCCACCCCCTTGCCTCCCATGGAGAGGCCGCCGTTTTACCTAGCCCTACTTGGATCTACGGCTTTTTTGAGCGATCCCCTGGCCGGTATCAGGAACACCGATTCCCGCTGCACCACCACAGCGACCTCAGCTTTAAGGTCGGTCATTTACAGGTTGAGCAGGACCAGTTGCAAGTCTATGCCGACTTTATGGCCCGCTCGGTTTGGACCCTGTTTTCCGGTTTGTTGCGCAACCTACTGTTGGCTGGTTTGCTCTTGTGGCTTTACCGATACTACTTAAGTCGTCCGGTGAACCATTTATTAGAAGAGCTCTCCCAGGTGCACCCCGAACGGCCCAGCGAGCAACGCATCGCCGAAGGATTAGACGAGCACTACGAATTCCGCGAATTGCGCCACTCCATCAACCGGCTGCTCGAAAATTCCTACCGCACCTTCAAACTAGAACGCAAGGCCACCAGACAACTACAAGACGAACGCGACCTCTTTGTCGGCGGGCGGGTGTTGGTCTTTAAGTGCCAATTAAAGCCGGGCCTACCCATCGAATACGCCTCACCAAACTTAGAGCGCATCCTGGGGTTTTCTGCTGAGTTACTGCAAACTCAAAACTCGCCTTTAGAAAATTTGATCCACCTCGACGACCGAGCAACGCACCACAAAGAGCTAGAACAGGCCCTGGGTGCTGGCAGCCACTCTTTAGAACACCGCCCTTACCGCCTCTTACGCAGTGATGGTCGCGAGATGTGGGTCTATGACTTCACCAACCTGATCGAGCCAGCCCAAGGCAACTCGCCCAACCAAATCCACAGTTATCTAGTAGACATCACCAACCAAATCGAAGCCCAGGCGGCGCTGCTCGAAAGTCAGTCCCGCCTCAGTCAAGCTCAGGCCATTGCCCAATTAGGGAGTTGGACTTGGTGGCCCGAGGAGAACCGCTTGGAAAGTTCTGCTGAATTGTTGCGCATCTTCGACCGGCTCCCGAGCAACCCCCTGACCCAGCTAGAAGACCTGATCAGCGGCGTATTCCCGGCGGACCGCGCTCTGGTCGAGTCAGAGCTGCGGACCGCCTTTGAGCGCCGGGCCCATTTTGAAATGGTCCACCGAATCCGCAGCACCAACGGCGAAGTGCGCCAAGTCCAACACCGGGGACACACCGTCACCAGCCCCAGCGGAAAGGTGCATTTAGAAGGGATCTTGCAAGACATCACCGACATAAGAAAGACCGAAACCTTCCTCTCATCCGTTTTAGAGACCACCAACGAAGGCTATTGGGAAGTAGACAACGAAGGGGTGACCCGGATGGTCAACCCGGCACTGTGCGAAATTTTAGACCAGACGGAATCAGAAATTTTGGGCCGGAGCGTCTTTGACCTGATCGCGCCCAGTGAAGCCGACCAGATGGTACGCCAGCTTAAACAGCGCGACGCAGGCGAAGCGGGCATCTACGAAATCACCATGCTGCGCGGCGATGGTAGCCACGTTTACTGCCTGATCAGCGCCACCCCGATCTTTGATAGCGCCGGTCAAAAGCTAGGCAGCTTCGCTCTGATCACCGACATCAGCGAACTACGCAACACCCACCAGGAATTATTAAAGGCTAAGTTAGAAGCCGAGGCGGCCAACCGCGCCAAGACCGAATTCTTGGCCAATATGTCCCACGAGATCCGCACGCCCCTCAATGCGGTGATCGGCTTTGCCGACATCTTACAAGCCGAACTAAGCGACGAGGAACACAAACGCTACGTGGCGATTGTCCAAACGGCTAGCAACAGCCTACTCAACCTGATCAACGACCTATTAGACCTCTCGAAGATCGAAGCGGGCATGCTCGAAATCAACCTGGAGCCCACCGATCCACAAGAGTTGATCAAAGACCTAGAAAGCTTTTTTGTCGAAAAGCTTAAGTCCAAGGATTTGGCTTTCTCCGCCGAAGCCGCTGCGGACTTACCCAAACGTTTGTACGTAGACGAATTGAGGCTGCGCCAAGTGTTACTTAACCTAGTGGGCAACGCCGTCAAATTCACCGAGTCCGGCAGCATATCCGTCAATCTAAGCTGCGCTCAGGTCTTAGACGAGCACCTTGAATTTATTTTAGAGGTCCAAGATACCGGGATCGGCATCCCCCTTGAGGACCAAAGCCTGATCTTTGACAGCTTCCGCCAGCGCGACGGCCAATCGACCCGCAAATATGGCGGTACCGGCTTGGGACTAGCGGTCAGTCGGCGTTTTGTTGAATTGATGGGCGGAAGAATTGAACTCGAAAGCGAAGTGGACGAAGGCAGCCTCTTCAGGGTGCTTTTGCCCAAAGTGCGGTATCAGGCCGAAGTGAGCCATTCGCGGCCCAAACGATCGGGCTCCGAGGTGCGCTTTAAAGATCTGAAGGTCTTGGTGGTCGACGACGTAGAAACCAACCGCAGCTTGACCCGCGCTATCCTAGGCACCGCCGGGATCGAATGTTTCGAGGCCGAAAGTGGCCCCACGGCGGTGGAGCGCTCCAAAAATCAGGCACCGGATTTGATCTTGATGGACATCCGCATGCCCGAAATGAATGGCTACGAAGCCACCCGCATCATCCGCAGCCTACCGGGCGGCGACCAATTCCTGATCCTCGCCTTGACCGCCTCGGTCAGTGCCCTAGCTGAACCGATAGACGGAGAGCGCCTCTTCGACGGCATCATCCACAAACCGGTCCGCCCCAACGAACTACTCCGCGCCCTAGGCCGCTTCTTTCCGGGGCAGGTGGAGGGTTAGGTCCATTCGAGCCAGATCGCTTCGGCGGGGCAGTCCCAGCGCATGGGGATCAGGGTGTAACCTAGGCCCTGGCTGACCAGGGCAGGCGGTAGGCCCTCTAATTGGGTCAAGCCGGGGACAAAGCGGCGGTCGGCGGGGTGTAAAATGGGGCCGATCCAGGGCAAACGGATTTGGCCGCCGTGGGTGTGGCCGCTGAGGCAGAGAGCTACTTTGGCCAAGGAATCGACGGGTAGCTGTTTGAGTAGGTCCGGATTGTGCGACAGCAAGATCGCCCCAGCCTCTTTCGGCAAGCCAAGCAGCGATTGGGCGCAGTCCTGTTCAAAGTCTATATCCAAAGCCCCAACCAAGGTCCAGCCACCGGGCAATTGGGCCACCTGATCGCGCAAGACCGTCACCCCCCAAGCCTCCAAATAGCCTTGAATCTGCTGCCTTCCGGCGACGATGTCGTGGTTTCCAAGTACCGCATAGACCGGCAGTAAAGCCACTAAGTCACGGAACCAAGCTTGGTGCGCTGCAAGTTGAACTGAGTCGTGGTCTACCAAATCGCCGCCGATCAGCAGGGCATCGGGCTTGCGCTCCTGGCAGACAGACAAAACCCAATCTAGCCGCGATTCAGGCAAGAGGTTGCCCAGGTGTAGGTCACTAATAAAAAGCAGCTTGAGCGGTTGGCGGTCCGGCGGGCACGCTAAGGTAAACTCCAACAGGCGGGCTGGCGCCTCCAAAAGATAACCCACCAACCAAGCAAAGGGGCCTACCAAAGCCCCGGCGAGCAACAACCAGGGCCCCCAAGCTAGACTGAATTCGGGCTCAATCCAGCCAAACCAACGAGCCCCCGCCAAAGGAGCCAGCAAATAATAGGAGGGATAGAGCACCAGAAAGGACAAGACCCAATTTACATGGGCCCAAAGCGTAAGCCCCCGCTGCGCCCGCACGCGCGGAATAAAACGCACCTTCTCATAGGCCTGGAACAACAGCCAACCGAGCCACACCAAGACCGCCAACCCGGCCGGTTGGCTGGCGTCGAGTCCGTCGATAAACCAATGGACCGCCTCGCTGGCTCCTGCCAGAGCGGGGACCGAAAGGAGCCATTTTTGGGTGCTATTGTGGCTGCTCATCCTTTACCGACAAGGGCCTCTAGCTGGTCGATCTCTTTGGGTATCTCTTTGCTCAAGACCTCGCAGCCGCCTTCGGTCAAGAGGACGTTGTCCTCAATACGGATGCCGATCCCTTCATCAGGCAAGTAAAGGCCCGGTTCGACAGTGATCACCGCGCCTTCGCGCAGCGGCCATTCGGGTACTTGTAGGTCGTGCACGTCCAGGCCTAAACTGTGGCCGATTCGGTGGTAGCCGACCTTGAGGTAGTCTTTGGGGTCTTCGATGAAGCCAAATTTCTTGTAGACCTCCCCTTGGACCTTACCGGCCATATCGGTGATCTCTTTCCAACTCAGGTTGGCGTGCAGCTTGCGGATCACTTGTTTATTGACCTCTAAGACCGCCTGATAACAATGTTTTTGGCGTTCACTAAACTTGCCGGAAACCGGGAAGGTCCGGGTGATGTCGCCTGAATACATGCCATATTCGGCACCGGTGTCGATCAAGACCAAGTCGCCGTTTTTTAAGGCGGCGTCATTGCTGACATAATGCAAGGTGCAGGCGTTCTGGCCCCCGGCAACGATGGTATCAAAGCCCAGGCGGCTGCAACCGCCATATAGGTAGCGGTAAGCCAGCTCCGCTTCAATCTGGTATTCCATCACGCCCGGCTTGATTTTACCGGCCACCTCCTTAAGCGCGACGCACATCACCTTCAAAGCGGAGCGGAGCTTTTCGATTTCTTCGGGGCGTTTCTTGGCGCGCAGCGGCAAAATCAGCGGCAACAGCTTCTTTTGGGTCAAACCGGGCAGGCGCTGGCGCAGGTCGTCGAGCAACAAATGCCCGGTCGTTAAGGGCTGCTGCGGAAAGATCGAGTTAAGGTCTGTGTATAGCGTCTGGCAGAGGTCTTGGAGCCGGTAGAACTGGCCCAAAAACTGGTCGCTGGCCAACACCTTTTTGATCCCCGAAATCTCGGTAGCCCGCTCGGGCGTGAGCATCTTGCCCTCCCACTTCTCTTTGGTTGGGTCCACCGCTGGGATAAACAAGATTTCTTGGTGCTGCCCGTTTTTCTGGGGGAAAAGCAACAGCTTCAAGCCCGGCTGTTCTAAGCCGGTCAGGTAAAAGAAATTGCTGTCTTGACGCCAGGGGTGTTGCTGGTCGGCATTGCGGACCATGGGGTCCGAGGAAAAGACCAAGGCCAGCGAGTCCTCATCCAACTTCAGGGCCAGTTGGTGTCGGTTGGCGGCAAAAAACTTAGGCGGGAAGGGTTGGTAGCGCATACAGGAAGCCTCGGGGGTTAATCAGGACTGATGCCCCCAGCGTAACCCAAGCAAAGAGCTGCGGCAAGACCACTTTGCAGGCCCGCTAAGGGGCCCTGCAAAGCTTTACACTAGTGGTTAAAGTGCCGCAGGCCCGTGTGGGCCATGGCCATGCCCAGTTCGTCGCAGGCCTTGACGCTGTCTTCGTCGCGCATGCTGCCGCCGGGCTGGATCACGTACTTG
Organism: bacterium; assembly: GCA_032250835.1. Classification (GTDB taxonomy): domain Bacteria; phylum SAR324; class SAR324; order XYD2-FULL-50-16; family XYD2-FULL-50-16; genus TamC13-09. The sequence goes on along the minus strand of JAVVEA010000003.1, from coordinate 12,512 downwards.
ATGCCCAGGGTGGCGGCTTCGCGGACCGTGTCGTCGAAAGGCAAAAAGGCGTCTGAAGCCATCACCATGGCGGCGATTTCGTCTGCGGCCCAGGCCTCAAAATCCCCGGTCTTGCCTTCGCGCTCCCATTCGCGCTTTAGGTTTTCGCGGGCCTTGGTGATCGAGAGTTTGCGCATCGAATCGACCCGGTTGGGCTGGCCGGCACCCATGCCCATCACCTGAAAACAGCCGGGCGCGTACTCGCGGCCCAAGACAATGCCGTTGGACTTGGTGTGCTTGCAGGCGAGCATGGTGAACTCGCTTAAGGCCTGATAGTTGCCGGGGAAGGGCTTTTTGGTGACCACGTCAAACTTCTCAAAGAGCTGGTTGTCGCGGCCTTGGACCAAAATACCGCCGGTGATGGCGCGGAAGGTCTTGGCGTCGGTGGACTGGTTAGTGGGCACCTTGAGTAGGCGGATCATCTTGGACTTGCGCGCCAGATATTCTAAGGCCTCTTCATCATAATCCGGTGCAATCAGGACTTCAACAAACTTTCCGGTGCTGACTTCTTGAGCCACATACTCGCCGTCTTTAACGGTATAAGAAAAATGTTTGACCTCATCACCCTTCAAAAACTGGGCAAAGGCCAAGTCCACCTTGGCGTTGGTGGCGATCACGCCGCCAAAGGCGCTGATCGGGTCACCTTCCCAGGCGCGTTCCAGCGCCTTGGCCGCGCTCGTACCGGTAGCGAAGCCGCAGGGGTTGGTGTGTTTGATCACCGCCACGGCGGGAGTCCGGGGGTCGATGTCCTTGACCGCTTCATAGGCGGCGTTGGCATCTACGTAGTTGTTGTAGCTCATGGGCTTGCCGTTGAGCACTTGGGCACGGGCGACTGAAGACTCCAAGGAGCTTTCGTCTAAGTAGAAGCTGGCTTCTTGGTGGCTGTTTTCGCCGTAGCGCAGCACTTGCCCCTGACCAAAAGTCAGGTGCAGGCGTTCTTCTTCGAGCAAGCGGCGGCTCAGGAATTCGTCGATGGCGGCGTCGTAAGAGGAGGTCAGGCGGAAGGTCTTGATGGCCAAGCGGCGCTTGGTTTTTAAGCTAACCACCCCGTCGGCCTTGAGTTCGGCTAAGACCTGATCATAATCGGCCGGGTCGGTGACCACCGCAACGCCCTCATGGTTTTTTGCCGAGGCGCGCAACATGGCGGGACCGCCGATGTCAATGTTCTCGATGGCCGTCTCCAGGTCCACGTTGGGATCGGCGGTGACTTGCAAGAAGGGATAGAGGTTGATCACCACCACGTCGATCAAACCGATTTCCAGTTCCTCTAGTGCCTTGAGGTGTTCGGGCTTATCACGGCGGGCCAAAAGACCGCCATGGACTTTGGGGTGCAGCGTCTTGACGCGTCCGTCCATGATCTCCGGAAAACCGGTCACCTCGCTTACGTCGGTTACCGGTAAGCCACCGTCCCTTAGGGCTTTGGCGGTTCCGCCTGTGCTTAGGATCTCGAAGTCCAGCTTGTGGAGTTCGCGCACAAAGTCTATAATACCGTTCTTGTCGGACACGCTGACCAAAGCCCGTTTCGCCTTCATCTTCCTCTACTCTTTTGGTTGGGGTTCTGTTGTGAGGACTCAAGACTAAAGGTAAACCGCCAAACTCTCAAGGGGTTTTCATGAGCCAATTATTCCGGCTCGCCTCGGATTTCAAGCCCGCTGGGGATCAAGCCCAGGCGATCGAAAAATTAGTGACCAATTTACGGGAAAAGCAACGCTACCAAACGTTGTTGGGGGTGACCGGCTCAGGTAAGACCTTCACCATGGCCAACGTGATCGCCCAGCACCAGCGCCCCACGTTGATCATGACCCACAACAAGACGCTGGCGACCCAGCTTTACCACGAATTTAAGGAATTTTTTCCCGACAACGCGGTAGAGTACTTCGTCAGTTATTACGACTATTACCAACCCGAGGCCTATGTGCCCCGCACGGATTTGTTCATCGAAAAGGACACCAGCGTCAACGACGAGCTGGACAAATTACGCCTCTCGGCGACCCGCAGCCTCTTTGAGCGTGAAGATGTGATCATCATCTCTTCGGTCTCTTGCATCTACGGCTTGGGTAGTCCCGAAGCCTATTCGGGCATGTTGCTTTACCTGATGGAAGGTCAGGAGAAGGGTCGAGATGAGATCATCGCCAAGTTGGTGGAAATCCAATATGAGCGCAATCTTTACGACTTCCACCGTGGTACCTTCCGGGTCCGCGGCGACACCATCGAGGTCTTCCCCGCCTATGACGACGACGCAGTACGGATTGAGTTGTTCGGTGACGAGGTCGAGAGCATCCAGCGGATCGACCCCTTAACCGGCAAGGTCAAAGAAAAACTCAGCAAGATCGCGCTCTACCCGGCAAGCCACTATGTGCAACCCAAAGACGCCATGCCCGAAACGATCCGGCTGATCGATGAAGAGCGGCAAATTCGGCTAAAAGAGTTTGTGGATCAGGGTAAGTTGGTGGAATTCCAGCGGCTCGACGAGCGCACCCGCTACGACATGGAAATGCTCGAGGAAACGGGGCGCTGTCCGGGCGTGGAAAACTATTCTAGGATCATGAGCCGCCGCCCGCCGGGCGCGCCGCCGCCGACGCTGATCGACTACTTCCCTAAAAATAGCCTGTTGATCATCGACGAATCCCACGTCTCCATCCCCCAGATCGGCGGGATGTACAAAGGTGACCGGGCCCGCAAACAGACCCTAGTGGACTTCGGCTTCCGCCTGCCCAGCGCCCTAGACAACCGCCCGCTGCGCTACGAAGAATTTGACGGGATGATCGAGCAGGTGATTTATGTTTCGGCTACGCCCGGCGAGTTAGAAAAGACCAACAGCCAGGGGCATATTGTCGAGCAAATCATCCGCCCCACGGGCTTGCTCGACCCGGTTATCGAAATCCGGCCCACCAAGTCGCAGGTCGATGAGATGTACGGCGAGATCCAAGCGACCGTCAAGGCCGGTGAGCGGGTCTTGATCACCACCCTAACCAAGCGGATGGCCGAGGACCTGACGGATTATTACAAAGAAATGGGCGTCAAGGTGAAGTACCTGCACAGCGACATCGACACCGTCGAACGGGCCGAGATCGTGCGGAACTTGCGGCTCGGCGAATTTGACGTGTTGGTGGGCATTAACCTATTGCGCGAAGGTCTCGACCTACCGGAGGTGAGTTTGGTGGCCATTTTTGATGCCGACAAGGAGGGCTTCTTACGCAGCCACCGCAGCCTCTTGCAGACCTGTGGTCGGGCGGCGCGCAACCTGAACGGGCGGGTGATTATGTTTGCCGACAAGATCACCGATTCCATGCAAAAGACGCTCACCGAAACCCGGCGGCGGCGCGAGATCCAAGATGCCTACAACCAAGCCAACGGGATCACGCCCCAGAGCATCAAGAAAAAGATCCAAGCCCACTTGGTCACCCCCGGCGCGGTCGAAGACAACGTCCCCAAAGGAGCCATCAAGAGCGGGAGGGTGGACATGAAAGAGGTCCGCAAATTGGAGCGAGAAATGCGCAAAGCTGCCGAGGCCTTAGAATTCGAGCGGGCCGCTGAGTTGCGTGACCAGATCATGAAACTTAAGCAGATGGACTTGGAGCTACGCTAGGAAGGCCTACAAAAAAGATCGACCCCTTATCGGGGTGGCTCTCGTACCAGATGCGCCCCCCTAGGGAATCGGTCAGTTTCTTGGCAATATACAGCCCCAAGCCAGTGGAGAGGGTCCCGTTCGGGTCCGGGTTATCACCAGATTGGTACTTGCCGAAAATTCTGGCCGATAATTCGGGCGTCATTCCAGGCCCCTGGTCGCGGCAGCTAAAAAGGGCCTCAGCGCCGTGTTGCTTAACTTCCAAGGTTACCTTTCCTCCTTGAGGCGAATACTTCACCGCATTGCCGATCAAGTTATCTAAGACCTGAGTCAGCGTCGATACAGCGGCGTGGACCCAGACCGGTTGGGGTGCCTCTACGCAACTGAGCTGCACCCCCTTTTGGTCCGCCTGATACCGATGCCCCATCGCCGCTTCACTGACCAAGTCGGCCAGTTCAAAGTGCTGGGCTTCGCTCGGGAGGGTTCCTTCTTCGGCCCGGCAAAGGTCTAGTAGGCTGGCCACCAGAGCGTACATGCGGCCTGCCTTAGACAGGATCATCTCCGCCAGTTCACGGGCACTGGGGCCTAGTTCTTCTTGCAGCAACAAATCAGACGCACTGATCATCGCCGAAAGGGGGCTTTTTAAGTCATGCGAAACGATGGCCAACAATTCGTTTTTTTCGGCCACCGCCGCACTCAATTCTTCATTGAGCTGCGCCAATTGATGCTCAAATTTCTGCACCCGCCAAGCGACCAAAAAAGAGATGGAGCCAGCCACCACAAAGGTGATGCCTAAACTGATCCAGCGGCTTTGGACCAGTTGTTCCCCACGATGCCCCAACAGAAGAGCTACCAGTTCATTGACCAACAGGGCCACGGGCATCGAAAAGGCTACCGCCGCCATGGACCGACGCAATGGACGATGCAAAGAGGCGGCGGAAAAAAACAAAAATTTAGGCATTTTACAGCTCATTATTGCAATGAAACGCCTAGATTTTAGTTTATATTCCCGGCCAAAGCAAGTCTTGGGCATTGGGGCCCGATTATAACCTTGCCAAGCACCGCCCTGGGGGGCTAATTTAACGGCTCAATCTCAAGCCCCAAAGCCTGCCATGCGATTGCTAATACCCCTGTTTATTTTCCTTTTACTTCAACCCAGCCTGGCTCGATCCCAAGGGGTCCTCACCGCCGCCAACTACCCCTTAAGTTTTTTACTAGAGCAACTGGGCGGTTCGGACTATCAGGTCGTCAACCTGATGCCACCGGGCCTAGACCCCCACGACTACCGCCCCGGCTTAACGGACCTAACCCGAGCGTCTAGCGCCAAGTTATTAGTCTACAACAGCGCCCCCGGAGAACCCTGGGCGGACCGGTTGGCGCAGGAGATCGAACGCCAAGGGGGCCGCGTGATCCGGCTATCTGAGTATTTCCCTAGCAGCAACCAAAAGCATGGCCCCGACCTGGACGCCGGTGAGGACCGTCATGAACATGGCTTTGACCCGCACCTCTGGCTGGACCCCATGATGTTCCTGGAAGTGGCCGAACTCTTGGCCGACCAGCTAGGCGAAATGAACGCCCCGGCCAAGACCCGTATCCAATCCCGGTTGGACCAACTGGGGGCCAAGCTCAAAGCCCTAGACCAACAATACGCCCAGGGCCTAGCCAAGTGCCAAGGGCGTACTATGGTAGTCAGCCATGACGCTTGGGACTACCTGACGACGCGCTACCACTTAAAAAGTTTTGCGCTGCACGAGCTTTCGGCCCAGTCCCAAACTAGCTTGCGGCAGATGGTTTCGGCGGTGAACGAGGCTCGTACCTCTGGGGCGGACGCCATCTTTTACGAATCCTTGAGCGACAACCGTCTGTCGCGGACCTTAGCCCAAGAAACCGGCTTAGCTCTGCTGGAGCTTCACCCCCTGGGCAACCGAAGCCTTAAAGAGGCCCAAGCGGGCTTGGGTTACTTCGAATTGATGCACGCCAACCTGTCACATCTACGCCGAGGCCTCGGATGCAGCCGGTAATCTCGGTCCAGGGTCTAAACTTTAGCCTCAACGGACAGAAGGTTTTAGAAAACATCAGCTTTAGGGTCCAGCGGGGTGAGTATGTGGGGATTTTGGGCCCCAACGGCGGCGGAAAGACCAGCCTGTTGCGGCTGCTTTTAGGGTTGAGCCAACCGGAGACCGGGAGCATCGAACTCTTTGGCCAGCGCCGTTCAAAATTCAAAGACCACCACAAGCTAGGCTACGTCCCCCAGCACCAAGGGACCGGTCAGTTGAGCTTTCCCGCCAGCGTGGCCGAGGTGATCGAAACCGGGCTCGCCGCGAGGCTAAAACCCTGGCAGCGCATGGGCCGCGCCGAACGCTTGGCGATGGCTCAAGCCATTGACTTGGCCCAGATTGGGCCTTTGCTGAACCGGAATCTTTCGGACCTTTCGGGCGGCGAGCGCCAACGGGTCTATATTGCCCGTGCCCTGGCCGCCGGTCCTGAATTGCTGTTTCTGGATGAGCCTGTTGCGGGGGTGGACCTTTCGGCCCAAAACCGCTTTTACCAATTTTTGGCGCAGCTCAACAAGGAACTGAAGCTAACGCTGTTGTTTGTGTCCCACGACCTGGGCAGTATTGCGTCCCAGGTGAGCCATGTGCTTTGCTTAAACAAACGACTGATTTGCCACGGCCCGCCGGAAAACTTCATCAAAGAAGAGGTGATGGAGCAAGTCTTTGGGCCCCAAACTCAGTCGGTCTTGCACCACCACCATTAAATGACGCCCCAATTTGAGCCTGCCCAACTTGAAGACGCCGAAGCACTGCTGAGCTTGCAGCGTTCCGCCTATGCGAGCGAAGCGGCCCTTTATCCGGGCATGGTGATCCCCCCGATTGCCGACGACTTGGCCGAAATGCGTGCCGCCATTGCTCGGGGGGTAGTCTATAAACTAGTCGAACAAAGGGCTCTATTGGGCTCGGTCCGCGCGGAGCTCAAAAACCGCCACTGGGAGATCGGGCCTTTGGTGGTCTGGCCTGAGTTGCAGCGGCGTGGACTGGGCCGCCGATTGATGGCTGAAGCCGAGGCTTTGGCTCCGGCGGGCCTAACCATAAAGCTCTTCACCGGACGCTTAAGTGAAAACAATCTGACCTTTTACCGCCAACTAGGTTACCGCGAAAGCGGACGCCAAACCCTAACGCCGCAACTCAACCTAATTTGGCTGTCCAAGGTAGTGTAAATGCTCGAACTCTTCCAGTTTGAATTTATCCGTCGAGGCTTCGCGGCCGGATTGATCCTGGCGGTTTGTGCGCCCTTGATCGGCAGCTTCTTGGTGGCCCGGCGCTACAGCCTGTTAGCCGACACCTTGGCCCATGTTTCCTTGTTAGGGGTGGCACTCGGTTTGTTGATCCAGGTCAACCCGTTGCTTTCGGCACTGGCCGTTTCCCTACTGGCCGCTTGGGCGATTGAGGCCCTACGCGAGCGCCAAGGGGAGGCCGGGGATTCTCTGCTGGCCATCTTCCTTTGGGGCGGTCTGGCCGGGGCGGTGGTCTTGATTAGCTTGGCCCAGGGGTTTCAAGTCAACCTCTTTGGCTATCTCTTCGGCGATATCGCCGGGGTGCAGCCCAACGAACTTTACCTGATCGCTGGTCTCGGCGGTTTAGTGTCTTTGAGTGTCTGGCTCTTTAGGCGGCAGCTCTTCGCTCTCGCTTTGGATGAAGACTTGGCGCGAGCATCGGGCATCAACGCCCGGCTCTACAACCGGATCTTAGTCTTACTGGCCGCACTGACCGTTTCCTTGGCAGCTCGGGTCTTGGGCGTTTTGCTGGTGGGGGCCTTGATGGTGATCCCCTTCGCCGCGGCCAGCCATTGGGCTCAGGGCTTCCGCCGGGCCTTGGCGCTGTCTTTGGTTTTTTCGGTCCTTTCGGTGGTCTTGGGGCTGCTCGCCTCCTACCAATACAACCTTGCCCCAGGCGGGGCCATTGTATTAGCGGCTCTGGGGTTTTATCTCTCCAGCACCTGGCGTCGGCGCTAGCGTTTTTGCCCGATTTCGACCGCCCAGCTTCTTGGCATTCTAGGTGGACTACCTTAGAGTGAAGGCTCACCGCCAGAGGTCTACTATGAGCGAAGCCGAAAAATTCCGCCCTCAGATCAACGAACAGGCCAATCAGGTCTTGACCGTCGGAGCGCTATATACCGCGATCATGTCCTTTTTAGCGGGCAGCATCGCCGTGCTCTACGAAGAATTGGGCTTAGGGACCCACCTCCTGATCCCGATCATCTGGGCCTATAGTGGCGGCTTTTTATCGCTCGGCACCTATCTATTGGCCAAGCGCGGGAAGGTGCTGGGGCCGACCATGTACGTGCTCTTTAGTCTGTTGGTGAGCATGCCCAGCCTGCTTTATCTGATCGCCCACTTCCAACTCCCCTCGGGTGCCGTCAGTTTCATCAACGGCCCCACCTTTTTGATTTACACCTTCATCCTGCTCCTCTCGGGCTTTATGTTCGATAAGCGGCTCTCCACCTTTTTGGGGGCCTTGGCGGCGGTGGAGCACTTTGCGCTCTATTACCTAGACCGGCACCACTTAATGGCTTTGCAAAGCCCTGATCCTGTGCTGTTACAGGACCTAAACGATCCGGCCATTTACTTCTTAAAGTCCTTGGTGCTGTTCTTTTGCGGCTTGGTGGTCGGTGTTATCGGCAAAAACAGCTTGGCCTTGATCAACAAAATCCTCACCGAAGAGGAAGACAAATTCCGCTTAGACCGCCTCTTCGGTCAGTTTGTCAGCCAAGAGGTAAAAAACAAGATCATCCAAGAGAAAAAAGAGGTGGTCGGTGAAACCAAAAACGTGGCCATCCTCTTTTCAGATATCCGCAGTTTCACCAACTACTGTGAAGGCAAACAACCCCAACAGGTGGTTGAGCAACTCAACCAGTATTTTGACGTGATGGTCGGGGCGGTAGTTGCCTCGGGGGGAATGGTCGATAAGTTTATGGGTGATGCCATCATGGCCATTTTCGGCGGGGTGGTGGACCTGCCCAACCCAGCCAACGCAGCCTTAGAAGCGGCCTTCATGATGACCGACCGCTTGGCTGAACTAAACGAAACTTGGCATCAGGCGGGCCTGCAACCCATGGAGATTGGGATTGGATTGCATTATGGAGAGGTGTTGCAAGGGGTGTTGGGCTCGAAAGACCGCAAGGAATTTACTATCATCGGGGACACCGTCAACATCGCCAGCCGCTTGCAAGAACTTTCGAAAAACCTAGGCCACCGGTTGATTCTCTCTAGCGACTTCCACCACCGCCTCAGCAGTGATTTCAAGTCCAAGGCTAAAGACCTAGGCACCACCGAAATCCGGGGCAAGACCCAGAAGATCGACATCTTCACCCTGGGGACTTAATCGCAGCGCCCCAGGCTGCCTTCTTTGCAGAGCTTACCCACCATATCCAAAGCCCCGCCCAGCTTGGTTTGCTTAAAATAGATAGCGGCCATCGAGGTTTCGTATTCCGCCTTATACAGCAAAGCGCCCGAGAGGTCCGCTTGGGCGAAGAGCGTCGAGTGCAAGTCGGCCTTGTAAAAGAGCGCGTCTTTAGCGAAGGCTTCGCTAAAGTTGGCCTTATTTAGACGAGCGTAGCTGAAGTCCGCGTCTTTTAAGAAGGTGTTGTCAAACTGGGCGTTGTTAAGGTTGCAGGCCACAAAATTAGCTCCTTCCAGATTAGCTCCAGAAAAGTTTGCCTCCGTGATTTGGGTCCCCTGGGACAAAATAATCTTCACATAACTATTGTCCCACAGGGCAAAAACCTGTCCCCCTTTGAGCTGGCGCGCCCCTAAACGTTCCATCGCTGAATTCGCCTCGGTAGAGGTTGAATCGGCAGGAGCCTTGGCGGGCGTCAGGGGCATGAAAAAATCAAAACCGAACTTAGCCCCCTTGAGATTGGCACCCGAGAAGTTGGTTTCCTTTAAATTGGCAAAGGTAAAGTCGGAGCCCACAAAATTGCCACGCGAGAGGTCAGCAGTAGACAGGTCGGCCCCACTTAAATCGCAATGCTGGCAATTGCGGTCTTTCAGCGTAGCCACTAAATCGGCACGATCAAAGGCCCAACCTTGGGCGGGCAAAACCAAACACAGAGCAAAAAGGGTGAGCAAGCCTTTCACGAGTGGGAACCTGTAATTAGGGGTGTTTCTCTTGGCGGTCAATGTATACCAGCGGGGGTCAATTGGAAAGAAAATTTCGGCTCAGTCCAGTTTATGGTATTGGATCATTTTAGGCTTCGGCGGCGGGTCTGCGGCTTCGGCGGCGGCTTTCTTACGCTGCTGCCAATGGGTATACCATAGATAAAGCCCAACCAGGACCGCCACGATCCCCAATATCCAAAAGACCATAAATAATATAAACTGACTCATCAATCGGCTCCCTATGGGCCCCGGCAGTTGTCATTTGGGCTTATCGGGATTATGATACCATCTGACCGACAACTCAACCCTTAAGCGACAACAACCGAGACCCCATGAAATTGACCGCCCAGCTAGCCCCCAATGATCTATTCCGAATGCTCCGCCATATCCAGTTGGGACAACACCGGCTTATCGAAGGTGTCTATTTTGTGATGTCCCTTTTTTCGTTGTGCCTCGCGACGGTTTTTTATTATCTCGATGGCGTCGCCGCCATCGCCTTTTATCTTTTCTTGATCCCGCCGATCATCTATTTCATAGTGATCCCGCTGCGTATCAAGTTCCAAGCCAACGCCTTGTTTAAAAACAAAGACGTCTTCCATCACCCGATCAGTTATGAATTCAGTGAAAAGGGGGTTTTCACAGAAAATGCCCGCGGCTCTGAAGACATCTCTTGGGACCGAGTGGTCAAGGTGATGGAAACGGGTTATGAGTTTATTTTCTACCTAGACCGCACCAAGGCCTTCACCATCCCCAAGCGCCTTTTTGATCCTGTTTCAGAGCGGGCTTTTGAAGACTACCTCTGCAAACATTACGACCCCAACAAATTGTTCCGCAACTAAGCCCGCTCGCCTGACGCAAGGGGAGGTGACGTCCTGATCACCGACCCTAAGTCCTTCAATCTTTGCCCGATGGCTGATTAGGTAGGGCGCTTTACGGTTGCCTAAGGGTTCCGCTCGGGCCGAGAAATTTCCAAAATTCATCCCTCAGCCCCCTAAAGCCTTCCTGGCCGGGGACCTTTGGGATCATCTGGCAACCCCTCCTGCAATTTCTACCATTTTTTTCCAACTCCACCGATGCGCCGCCTGCGTGGATCTAGCTTTGCCTGCATTTTGCCAAATCCCTAAAAGCAAGCCCCTTCGCCTTCTAGAAGCGGGGCTTCGGTCAGGTGAAATTTTTGATTTAGCTCAGGGGTTTTGTTAGCATAAACCTGAAAAACACCTCCTTTGGAGTTGGATCATGCCGGATACCCTTTGGATGGTTGTCGGCCTCTTTGCCGCACTGCCTATCTTACTAAATTTTTTGATCGCCTTAATCGATCTCTGGTCTGACCGAGACCGACCTAGAGTTTAACCCCCACCTGCCCCCGGCCTCGGGTCTGTCTCACCTCCAGGGTATGCCCCACCTATATCCCCGTTCTATCCAGCAGTCCCAAAATATTCCGTAATTTTTAATTTATATATGTTATACTATATTTACACAGACCTATTGAAACAGGAGGAGCTATGGGCTCTGCATTCTTTCTTTTAGCTGGTGGTGCCTTAATCATCCCAGCCATTCTTTTTGTCATCCTCGCCCAGATCGAGCACAACCGCATCGACCACCGCTGATGCGGTAGATTGGTGGATTGATGGTCTTAGCGGCGCAGCTTTGTAGGTTGGATTTTATTGTCCACCTGCGGCCCCAACCCAGCAAGGCCTTGTGGGTTTAACTGGAATCCTTGCAGCAAGCTGGCAATGGGGCTCATTTGCGTTGGCTTGGTCTTTCGCTGGATCCCCATGAAAAGTCTTCGGTGATCCGATAGCATTGCGGTATGATGGTGCAGCTACAAAAGGCAAAACAAAAAGAGCCCAAGGTACCCAATTCTTACTCTGGCTCTTTTTCCTGTGGCCCAACCTACCGTTAGGCTAAGGCGGGGAGAACCAACCAATCGATTGGCGACCCTCGGGGCCAGGGCCAAGCGCAGCTTTGTGGGGTTGCGATTCTCTCCCACGCGCGGCCCCCCTGAAAAAAGAAAATTTCTGGTTTTCGATTGAAGAATTGTCATTGGCGGCGCGCTGCAAGGCTTCTCTGCAGGAATGGGTCATCAGCTGAAAACAAAAAAAGCCTAACTAGGCATTCACTTAGTTAGGCTTTTTGTTTGGGGTCCCAACCTGCCGTTAGCCAAAAGCGGGGAGAACCAAGAATCGGTTGGCGACCTACTCTCCCACAAGGCCTCGCAGATCACAAAGGTTTTGCGTTAACGGAGATATTCGCTCTCGTGCGCTGGTCCCTACACCGAAGGGTTTTGGGATGCGATTGAAGCCTTGTCATCGGCGGCGCGCTGCAAGGTTTACCTGCAAGATTGGGTCATCAGCCTAAAAACACAAAAGGCCAGAGTAAGCTGTGCTTACTCTGGCCTTTTGTGTTTTAAATCCGGCGGCGACCTACTCTCCCACAAGGAAACCTTGCAGTACCATCGGCGCTGAGGGACTTTACTTCTGTGTTCGGTATGGGAACAGGTGTGACCCCCTCGCTATAGCCACCGGAAACCGGTTGCGCTTAGGAGCTAATGCTCACTAAGACGCGCATGCGTTCAAATCTGATCCAATTGAGTGCCACTCAAGAATTTAAATACCCAACAGTGAATTAGGTGATTAAGATACCAACCGGCTCCAGGCCGCCCGATTGGGAAGCTTTAGAAGGCCTCACGGTCGATTAGTACTGGTAAGCTGCATACATTACTGCACTTCCACTCCCAGCCTATCAAAC
>JAVVEA010000039.1:0-515 GCA_032250835.1 bacterium | reverse complement strand
GATCTCGGCCCGTAGCTCTGATGTGAGCGAAGGCCGGGTGGACACCAGCGCCGTCTTTTTTACCACCACCAACTGGATGACGCCCCAGCAGATCAAGGTGACGGGCCTCAACGACGTTTTTATCGACGGGAACCAACAGTTTACGGTTATTTTGGATAACCCCGTCTCTAATGACGCCAGCTACGCTGCGCTGAACCCGCCGGATGTGGTGGTGACCAACACGGACGATGACGTGGCCGGGTTTGTGGTGACCAGTTGGGACGCCGAGGCGAGCGAGTATTATGTACACGGCAACGCCGCCGAAGCCAAAATCCGGTTGACCAAGCCGCCCGCAGGGGACGTGACCATACCCGTTTATTCTTCGGACACAGGCGAAGGGGTTGTTGCGGTGTCTAGTCTCACCTTCACTAAAGCCAACTGGGACCAGTATCAAACGGTTTTTGTGCAAGGCCTTGATGACGAGTTTTTTGACGGAAACCAGCAGATCAGCGTGGTTTTCGGTCCGGCCTCCTCGG
>JAVVEA010000038.1:0-540 GCA_032250835.1 bacterium | reverse complement strand
GCTATGAAAAAAGGCCCAATTACCCACCGACGCGCTGCCGTCGGCAGTGGTCACCGTCCCGCCGGTCGGCGCGGCGGAATTAAAGCCACAGAAAGCAAGCCCGGCCCGGTCCATCGTCAGGCCTCCCCTTGCAGACCCAGCATTAAGCGGGTCTTGGTGTTTTGTAGCGGGTTGGCAACCTTGTAGGTGGCTAGGGCGGCTAGGCTTAGCATTGCAAAAATTGTGTGGAGCAGTTTCATTTTGTGTTCTCGTTTAATCGTTCTGGCAAAAATGTTGGTGGGGCGTTGGTGCATGGCCCGTTATCTTAAATAAACAAATGGTTTGTCCCTTAGGGTTGTGTTGGTACCTGATCCCTTAAAAAACAAGTACTGTCCCCCGATTTTTGATTCCTCTGATTTCCTAGGGCCGTATGCGGCGGTGTTTTGCCTCTATCTTCTATCCTGTAACCTCTAGATAAAGTTAAAAGTGAACCTCGCCAATCAAAGTTATTCTTGAGTCTTGTCGATATTCGCGCTCCCCCTCTCTGAGAATAATTGGACC
>JAVVEA010000037.1:0-573 GCA_032250835.1 bacterium | reverse complement strand
CTCCGGGTCCGGGGCAACGGGAGTCCGGCCGAAGTACCCGAGAACCATCTTGCCGTAGCCGTCGGTGATCTTCTTCCAGGCCCCCTGGGTGACGTTGGCGTAGGCCTGTTGGAAGTAGAACTGGGAGACCGGGGTCACCGAGGTGCCGAACCCCCCGCGGGCCACGCACTCGGACATGGCTTCGATCACCTGGGGGTACAGGTGCAGGGTGCCGGTGTCGCGCATCATCATGGTGTTGGCGGTCAGAGCTCCCCCGGGCATCGGGGACAGGATGACCTCGGAGGAGACCTTCAGGGCCTCCGGCGGGAAGAAGTAGTCCTTGAGGCACTCCTCCAGGACCCGGTTGGCCGCCAGGATCTTGCGGACGTCGATGTCCAGGGTGTACGGGGTGCCCTTGAGTGCGTGCCACAGGGAGAGCAGGTCCGGCTGGCAGGTGCCCCCGGACAGGGGGGACCGGGCCAGGCAGACCCCGTCGCAGCCCGCCTCGATGGCGGCCAGGTACTGGGCGATGCCGACGCCTGCCGTGTCGTGGGAGTGCATCCAGATCACCGCGTCGTCCCCCAGGAGCTTGCG
>JAVVEA010000036.1:0-579 GCA_032250835.1 bacterium | reverse complement strand
GCTCTGGGGCACGGTTTGCGTATTTACGTCATGCAATTTATGAAAGGTCAGACCGTATACGGCGAACTCGAATCAGCGAAGCGGTTTAGCGACCAGCTGACCATTGAGCAGGTCGGTCGGCCCCAGTTCATCAAGCAAGGCAAGCAGACGCTTGTGGACAGGCAGATGGCTCAGGAAGCCTTTGCGCGTGCCAGGGCTCTGGTGTCCAGTGGCAAGTTCGATCTGGTCGTACTCGATGAATTGAACTGCGCCGTTGATTTCGACCTGGTGGAACTTGAGGCCGTTAAAGAGATGATTCGCAGTAAACCAGAACACACTGAGCTGGTGATTACCGGTCGCAATGTTCACCTGGAGATCGTTGAGCTGGCGGATCTGGTAACTGAAATGCGCGAGATCAAGCATTATTACAATGCCGGTCAGCCGGCGAGGGTGGGGATAGAATCCTGAGGCTGGGGACTGGATAAATCTAAACTCAGCCCCAGGCCCCAGCCCCCGCCTTTCCCCATTGACAGTTTACCGGGGAGTTGCTATAAAATCCTTCACTTCAAACGGTGCCGACATAACAAACCAAGCAGGTAT
>JAVVEA010000035.1:0-588 GCA_032250835.1 bacterium | reverse complement strand
ACTCGTCTTGTTCCAGAACCTGCAATAACTCGCGGCCTGATTGATACTCCTGAAGATGGAGATACACCAGGGCCTTGAGATGGTGTTCGAAAGTAAATGTCATCGGCCTGTTGCTCCTTGATCGCAAGGGGGTCACTGAAGATAACTCATCAAGGGCGGGTTTGAACAGGCGCACGAAAGAGAGAGGGGCCCGCAGCCGGGACCAGGGTCTGAAGCAACGCGGCATTCGTAACTCCTTAAATATCGATTAGTTACGAAAACGCGCGACGACCATCACCCGCTAAAAGTCAAGAGAAAAATGCATCAACCTGTCGATTTTGTTCACTTTTTAAAGAACTAAAACCTAACTGCAACTTTCTAACCGGACACTGCTGTAAAAAATTCATTTTTTAATATTTTTTTGTTTCAATCCACGCCCCCGCGCGGGGGGCGACAGCTGGAGACAGATATTTTAGAGTGCTTATTAGATGGTTTCAATCCACGCCCCCGCGCGGGGGGCGACGTCAAAAAAATCGAGAAAAAATGGCAGGATGCAGGGTTTCAATCCACGCCCCCGCGCGGGGGGCGACAATGTCCAGACCTTGCAGG
>JAVVEA010000034.1:0-605 GCA_032250835.1 bacterium | reverse complement strand
AGGCGGCGATGATCTTGTCGATATGTTCTTGCCGAAGATTGTTCTGATTCTTGCTCTTTTCGAAGTGAGCGCTGGCATCGATAAAGAGAATATCGTCCGGACTGGTGCGGCACTTTTTCAACACCAAGATGCATGTAGGGATACCCGCGCCGTAGAAGATGTTTGCAGGCAGACCGATCACCGCATCGATCAGATTGCGCTCCTTGATCAGATACTCGCGGATATGCCCTTCGGCAGCACCACGGAAGAGCACGCCATGCGGCAGCACCACGGCACAGGTGCCGTTATCGGCAAGGTGATGAACCATATGCTGCACAAAGGCGAAGTCGGCTTTGGTTTTCGGGGCGAGCTTGCCGTATTGCGAGAAGCGGTCATCGCTCATATGCAGCTGATTGGCGCTCCAATGTGCTGAGAATGGCGGGTTAGCTACAATCGCTTCGAAGCGAAGATCGAGATCGTGCTGGGGATGTTCCAGCGTATCTTCCTGACGGATATCGAAACGCTGAAAGTTCACGTCATGCAGGATCATGTTCATGCGAGCCAGGTTGTAGGTGGTTCGGTTCAGCTCCTGCCCATAGAAGTGAGCCACTTCCTCCACCTCTTTG
>JAVVEA010000033.1:0-660 GCA_032250835.1 bacterium | reverse complement strand
ATTGGATCTTTACAGCCCCCGAGAATCTTCTTAGAATGCGCGCTGCTGCTGCTTGGACGTTCGCCCATGGAGTGATCACCTGCCGGGTCAGGATGGGGATGGACAAAGCACGCCGGATCCTCTACGTGGAAGACACGCCCGCCAACTTCAATATAGTGGCCCGACTGTTGCGCTTCGAGGGCTTCGAGGTGCTCCACGCCGAGGACGGGTTTTCCGGTGTGGAGACAGCGATTACCGAGAAGGACCACCTCGACCTGATCCTGATGGACATCAACATGCCCGGCATGGACGGCTACGAGGCGGCGACCAAGCTGAAAGCGCTGCCGGGCTTCGATACCATCCCAATCATTGCCCTCACTGTCAACACCCTACAAAGCGACCGCATGCGCAGCCTGGCGGCCGGCTGCGACGGCTACATTCCCAAGCCCATCGACCCAAAGACCCTCCCGACCCGGGTGCGGGAGTATATCCGCGGCCGGCGCGATCCGATCCAAGCGGCCGACGAACGCTACTACCTGCGGGAACACGCCCGACGGCTGGTGGACCGGCTCCAATCCAGCATTGGTCAGCTCAAACTCAACCACGACCAGATCCACCACCAGAACAAGCTCGCCAGCCTGGGGGAGATGGCCGCCAGCGTGGCCCACGAACTCAACAACC
>JAVVEA010000032.1:0-678 GCA_032250835.1 bacterium | reverse complement strand
GATCGCACCGACTACTATGTGGCCACGGATCGTTTCGATCTCAGTGCCGAGGATGTCGCCCTTGCTTATAAGCTACGCTGGGACATCGAAATTTTCTTCGGGTGGTGGAAGCAGCACCTCAATGTCTACCACCTGATTGCCCGCACTCCTCATGGCTTAATGGCTCAGATCCTGGGAGGGTTGATCACGTACCTGCTCTTGGCCATTTACTGCCATGAAGAGCACAATGAAAAAGTCAATATCAACCGGGTCAGGGAATTGCGGATCAAGATCCGCAATGAGTTGGCCGAGATGATGGTTGCCCTTGGCAAGGAAGACCAGAATTCATCTGCCACTGGCCCGCCAAACCATGCAAGTCCCTAACCGGACACTGCTGAATTTTTTAGTAAAAAGTCGCCCCCCGCGCGGGGGCGTGGATTGAAACTTTTGTTGGATGTTGGATGTTGAGCGGTGATTGTAGTCGCCCCCCGCGCGGGGGCGTGGATTGAAACTTCTTCTTCTTCTGCTTCTTCCCCTGCTATGTCCTTGGTCGCCCCCCGCGCGGGGGCGTGGATTGAAACTTCTTCCCCTGCTCCTGCTATGTCCCTGCAAGGTCTGTCGCCCCCCGCGCGGGGGCGTGGATTGAAACGGATACCGCTTATGCCGTCTTTAAGATCGTAATGACAACCGAAAATTGAC
>JAVVEA010000031.1:0-687 GCA_032250835.1 bacterium | reverse complement strand
CCAAAACTCATCAACACATTCGATATTTGCTGCGTATAAAAGTATATATTCATGCTGTGTTACAGCGAATTTTTCCTTTGCCCCACCGCCATAACTTTTTTTCCAGATAAAACATTCAAGCCTATTGTTTTCCCCGAATACCTCATCACACAACTTCCGCAGATGATGCACCTCGTTATCATCAATCGAGATAAATATCACCCCGTCCTCACGCAACAACTGCCGCGCCGCCAGCAGCCGGGGGTACATCATGTTCAGCCAGTTGGAATGATAGCGCCCGGCGCTTTCGCTGTTGGTATCGACCTTGACGCCGTCTTCGGTGACGCCGGTCTGTTCCCAGTAGGCCTTGCGCTGCTCGCTGTAGTTGTCGCTGTAGACAAAATCGTTGCCGGTGTTGTATGGCGGGTCGATGTAGATGCACTTGATCTTTTCGCGGTAGGCCGACAGCAGGCACTTGAGCACTTCGAGGTTTTCCCCCTCGATGATCATGTTGCCGTCGGCGACCTCGGGGTTGACCGAACGGGCGGCGTCGTATTGCAGCGCGGCGGTGGTCGGGGTAAAGGCGCGGCGCTTGGCATCGGCCTTGCCGAACCAGCGGAACTCGAACTTTTCACTGTCGGTCACCATGCTTGGATCGACCAGCCGTTTCAGCTCTTCGAGATCAAGCCGGTCATCGGCAGTAAATAG
>JAVVEA010000030.1:0-864 GCA_032250835.1 bacterium | reverse complement strand
CGGGGGCGTGGATTGAAACATGGGGAGGTTGACATGATAGGGCATTAAAGCGTAGTCGCCCCCCGCGCGGGGGCGTGGATTGAAACGCGTGCTGGTTTACGGATTTCATCGAGTCGTGTTAGTCGCCCCCCGCGCGGGGGCGTGGATTGAAACCAAAAAGACCCGTAAGACGCTGCCGATGAATGAGATCGTCGCCCCCCGCGCGGGGGCGTGGATTGAAACACAATATCGTAAGGGTTTCAAACATAGGACGCCGTGTCGCCCCCCGCGCGGGGGCGTGGATTGAAACGTAGACTGTGTCTGTGAAGATACCGACAACAAACGTCGCCCCCCGCGCGGGGGCGTGGATTGAAACGATTTAAGCTCTACTGTCACTTACACCGGCAACATGTCGCCCCCCGCGCGGGGGCGTGGATTGAAACTCTCGCAAGTGCAGACCTGCTAAAACGCAGAGAGGGTGGCCGGCATCGATTTGACACGTCATGCCGGGGTTGGTGCACTTGGATATATCGTCTTTAATCTGCGAGGTCTGACTTGGCGGGAACCAGCTTACTGACACTGCTTGACGATATCGCCAGCGTTCTCGACGATATCGCGGTCATGACCAAGGTTGCGGCCAAAAAGACCGCCGGCGTCCTTGGCGACGATCTAGCCCTCAACGCCGATCAGGTCTTCGGCATCCGCGCCGAGCGGGAACTGCCGGTCGTCTGGGCCGTAGCCAAAGGATCGTTCAGAAACAAGCTGATTCTGGTCCCGGCGGCTCTGCTCCTCAGTGCCCTGCTCCCTTGGGCAATCCCGCCTCTGCTGATGGCCGGCGGCGCATTCCTCTGCTTCGAGGGGTTCGAAAAAATCGTTCACAAGTTC
>JAVVEA010000002.1:118595-405880 GCA_032250835.1 bacterium | reverse complement strand
TTCGTTCTGAGCCAGGATCAAACTCTCAATTTATGGGGCCGAAGCCCCTCAACTGAAAGATCTCACTCTAGCGAGATCGATATTTACAAAAACTCGAATCGACGGAAATCAGTAATTCAACTAAGCCCGAAGGCCCAGCCAAACTAAGACTCCGCTACTTTGCGGTTTCTTGTTTCCAACCTTATTCTGTTGTCAATGAACCTTTCGCTGTTTCCAGCAAACTCAGTCAGAATACCCAACCCGTTTTACTCGTGCAAGAGAAAAATTTCGTTTTTGAAACTTTTTCTTGTTTCGGGTGGTTCCGAGGAGGATCTGGTGGCGAGACCAGGAATCGAACCAGGGACACGAGGATTTTCAGTCCTCTGCTCTACCAACTGAGCTATCTCGCCATCAGGCAAAGAGGCATTAAACCGAAGTCACGCCCGACTGTCAATCACCTTTTTGAAGCTTTTCGCTAAACCACTGGATCAGCGGAGCTTTAGTGGGCCTTTAAACAAAGACCACCGCTTCTTCTTCAAAGAGTTCCAACAAGGGGCGGCCCTGGGCTACACCGGCCAACAGCCTGTCGGCGATGGATTCTTTGCGCTCGAAGATGCGGTGTACGGGCTCTAGATACTTGGCTTCGTCGGCCCCTAGGCGCTCCAAGCCCGCCTGGGACCATTCGAGCAGGTCACCTAAGATCCATTCGGTTTCGGCATGTTGCTTGAGATAATCAAACCCCTGGCAATAGGCCTCTTGGTGCAGAGACTTAAAGAAACCGGGACCCATCTTTTCTATCAAGGCATTAGCGCGATCCAAGGAGGTCTGGTCATAGACCAACCCCTTCCAGAAGGCCGCCTGACCTAGAAGCAAAGGCACCGGACCGGCGTCGGCGGTACGGGTTTCGATGGCGTTGCGCAACCGCGCCACCGGGAAGGTAGCGCCCAGCTGGACCTTCCAATCCACCGCTGCGGGGCTTAGGCCATTAAAGCCTTCGTTCATGAACTGCTTAAAGTCCAGCCCCCGTGTATCGATCACCTGGCCGTCACGCTCCAAAACCAACATGGGAACGTTTATTATATAGTCTATATATTGTTGGTAACCAAATCCCTCGTCAAAGATGAAATCCAAAAAGCCCGAATGCTGGGGCGACATATGCCGCCAAGCCCAGCCCCGCCTACTTTTGCAGCCCGAAGGCTGGCCGCCACAGAAAGGGGAGGTAGCAAAGAGGATGTTTACATAAGGGGCCAGTGCGGTGGTGGCGCGCAGCTTGGCGACCATGTCGGCTTCGGAGGAGTAGTCTAGGTTGGACTGGGCGGTGCAAGTGGTTTTCATCATATGCCAAGCCCCCTCGCCCAAGCCGGGCAGGTATTCCCCCATCACCCGGTAGCGGTCCTTAGGCACCCATTGGACCTGTTCGGGCTGGCAGATGGGGTCATAGCCCATGCTCAGCCAAGTCCAATCCGTCTCTGAAGTCAAGATGGCCAACTGCTCGCGGTAGGTTTGCAACTCAGCGGCGATCTCGCCAATGGTGGCCATGGGCTTCATGCTCAGTTCCAACTGCGCGCCCGGTTCGATGGTGATCGAAGACCCGTCCTTCTTGAGGCCAATCAGGTTTTCTTTCTCATAATAGCCCTTCCAGCCGAAGCGATCCTCAAAGGAATGCAACAGCCCCAGGACATGGTCTTTATAGTTCAAGCGCTCTTGGGTCTTCCACCGGTAACCCATCACCTCCTGCTCCAATCCAAGCTTCCACTGGTCGCGGGGCTTTTCGGCCGCTCGGAAATAGTCCAAGAAAAACTCTTGGTTCAGTATATTAGAGGTCATCAATGCGCCTGGAAAAGGGACGAAGGAAGGAGGCTATTTAGGCTTTCTACATTAACAACTTGCTATAGAATTGTCAATAGCCTTTAAGGGATGCGGGGCCCTACGGGCCCCGAGATGCTTTGATAAAATCAAAATGAAAGTCCTCGCGGCACCCCCCACCCCCTTGCCCCCTTCGAAGCTCCGTGGTAGCTTGGTGCGCACCAACAGAGGAGCCATGAAGCCAGAATCGACGGGACTGCGGCGGCAGTTATACGAAATTATTTTTGAGGCCGATACGCCAGCGGGGCGTCGGTTTGATATCCTGCTGATTGGCTGTATCTTGGCCAGTGTCGTGGTGGTTATGTTGGATTCGGTGCATGAAATCGCCGCCGAGTATTACAGCCTGTTGCACTTCGCGGAGTGGGTCTTTACGGCCATCTTCACCGTAGAATACCTGCTGCGGCTATATTCGATCCAAAAACCCTGGCGTTATGCGACCAGCTTCTTTGGGGTCGTGGACCTTCTGGCGATCTTGCCGACCTTCATCGCCTTGCTTTTGCCGGGGGCCCAGTTCCTGTTGGTGATCCGCATCTTACGTGTACTCCGGGTCTTTCGGGTGCTTAAGTTAGCCCAGCACCTAAGCGAGGCGCAGGTTTTGGCCAAGGCGCTAAAGGCCAGCCAGCGTAAAATCCAGGTTTTTATCGCCGGGGTCTTGAGTCTGGTGGTGATCTTAGGCAGTCTGATGTACTTAATCGAAGGTGAAGCAGGCGGCTTCACCTCCATCCCGCGCAGTATGTATTGGGCTATCGTCACCCTAACCACCGTCGGCTATGGGGACATCTCGCCCAAGACCCCTTGGGGCCAAGCCCTGGCTTCGGTGGTGATGATCTTAGGTTATGCCATCATCGCCGTGCCCACCGGCATCGTCAGCGCCGAACTTTCCCAAGCGACGCTGCGCGGACGGCCCCCGGTCGATCAGCGGGCCTGCCCTGGCTGTGGCGTCGAGGGGCACGGGTCGGAGGCGAAGTTTTGCCAGCGCTGCGGCACGGCCCTGTGACTTTTCCCTTTATTTCAGGGTTCTTTCCTCTTAGACTGAAAGCTCAACCGACTGAATCAGGGACCCATGAATTCCAGCCAAGACTTTTCGCGCACCGTTGACCAATTCTTACGCCTGCAAAAGCGCAAGCGCATCGTTTCGGAGACCCGAGACGTGACCTTGATGGATTTGCTCGAAGATATGGAACCCATGAGCGTTGAGGAGGTCAAAGACGGGTTCACCACCTTGATGGACGAATTGCCCGAAGACGCAGAGCTACTGCGTCAGGTCAAGGAATGCTTCATCGACGCTGTCCGTTCCTTAAACCACCTCAACCCAAGCCGGCGGTTTTTCGCGCTGGAAACCTTTAATTACCTGGGTAATATTGAGCATTTGACGCTCACCGCCGAAACCTTGATTTTTGCGGGCGACGACGCCATCCGCCCGATTGCGCTGAATTTTATTTCAGCTTTTAAAGGCACCGATGCGGTGATCACCACCCTAACCAAACACGACGAACTGTTTGAGGCAAAAACCAAAGACAGCCAGATGCATGCGCTCAACGCGTTCCGCTACGACATGGCCGAAAAGCTACTGACGCTGCTCAAGCAAGACTTTGTGCTCGCCGAAGCCAAAGCCGCCAAGATCGAATCGGACCTTTCCTTAGACCTGCTACGCGCTATCGTCAACCGCAACCGCCCGGCAGCGATCAACCCCCACCTGGTCAGTGGGCGTATGTTGGCCCTACAGACCGCCAAGCTGATCGCCTACATCCAAGGCCACCGGATGATGCCGATCTACGCCAAAAAGCGCAGTGATTTCTTAAAGAATTTTTTGATCGACCTAAGCACGCCGGGACGGGTCGAAGGGGTCCAATCGGTGGATATGAGCCGCGTCGCCGCTTGTTTCTTATACACCAACGAACAGCTGCGCCCGCCCGAAGGGTTGATTGAAAAGATGATTTCCGAAACCGCATACGACGAGCCCGAAACGGACCTATTTAAGCGCGAGTTCATGGACCAACTGGCCCCGACCACCATCGACGCTTCACTCAAAGACATCCGCGACTTCCTTAAACTCTTAGCCGACAGCCCGCTGCACGACATCGAGGCGACCTTTGAACAGGCCCGCGTCAAATATGAAGCCGGACTGCGCAACGACGACACCTTACTGGGGCGTTTCCACGACGCGGTGATGGACTTAAAGGTGGTTGGCTTAGAAGTGGTGGAAACCTTAGAAGAATTTGTGGGCAAGCTCAAAGCAGGCTTGACCGGCCCATCCAAAGACCGCCCCCAGCGCCCGTTAGACGAATTATTCGACGAAATGCCCGAGGTAGACGACATCGAAGAATACCGGGTGATCTCAAAGGATTCGAGTTTTTCGGAGCGGGCCGAGGAATATATTTGTGTCTCCACCACTGAGGTGGGCTACCGCTCAGCCATGTCTGACGGCGGCAAACGGGGCCATGCGGTGAACCTGCAGCTCTTTAAAAACGAAGAGAATCTCAAACAGTTTAAAGAGGCCTTTATGGTCTTGATCAAAACCTTGGCTGATCTGCCGGGACATCAGGTGGTCACCAACGAGTTTAAGCACCCCCAAGCCTCCGCGCAGGTCACTGAGTTTTACGGCGCCTATCTGATCCCTATGCCCGGTGACGACCCCATGCTTTTCTGCGCCGGAATCGGGTATTTTGAGAAAGACCTAAATATGCTCGGCGGCGACCGGGACGCCAAAGACGTGGCCGACGCCTACATGGACCCCTATTGTTTCTTGATGCACGTCAAGAACAGCGAAACCACCATGAACGCCCGCTCCCGCAAACTCCTCACCGAAGACCCGGGCCTAAAGGGTCTAGAATTTAAGGCCATCAATTTACGCAGCACCGCCTACGCCCAGGCCTGTCTTTCGGTTTTACTGGATTTATTGCACTTAGTGGACGAGTCCGACTGGGAGAGCCAGCCGGTACAAAAATTGGTGGATTATCTCTACACAGAACTCAAACTAAAGCCCGAGTTTTACTAATCGGCCTTATAACAAACACCGACGGAGCCCTTGACGCATTTCTTCCCGTCCACCCAGGTGGCCCCGACGAAGTTCACGGACTGTAATTGGGTTCGGCTGAACTCCACCTCGCTCAGATTCGCTCCGCTCAAGTCAGCACCACGCAGGTCACTCCCTACAAAACGGGCCCCCTCAAAGCGGGCTTCGCTCAGGTTACTTCCGCGCAGGTCCGCGCTGATCTTGGCTTTCTGAAAATAGCCCCACCGCAGGTCCGCTTGGCGCAGATCCAAGCTGCGGTCCCCCAACGGGACCAACTCGGCCTCCTCAAATTCGGCGCGGCGCAGGTCCGCTAGGCGCAGGTTAAGTCCCGCCAGACGAGTGCGGCTAAAAAAAGAACGCCGGAGGTCCGCGCGCTCGAAATTGGTCCGCTCTAACAGGGCCCCCCTAAAATCCACCTCTTTCATTACCGCACGATCGAAACGGGCGTTGCTCAAATCGGCGTCGCGTAGTTTAACAAAGCGCATGTTCACCTCTCGTCCGTCGGCCCCGCGCAGGTCCGCACCGCTCAAATCGGCATTCTTCAGGTTGGCCCCTTTCATATCCGCTTCGCGCAGATCCGCCCCCCTCAGGTCCGCACCTTCTAATTCAGCTTTTTCTAAAGGAGCACCATGTAACATGCAACTAGAGCATTTCATCGTCTCCATCAGGCGCTTTAGGTCCGCGGCAACATAGGTCGCACAGAGGCTGATGGAGCGCATCGAACAACGCACCCCGTTGACAAACAGAGCCCCCGAAAGATTAGCCCCCTCAAGTTGCGCGCCCGAGAGCTTGGCACCGCGCAGGTCGGCTCCCGCTAAGTTAGCACCCTTTAAGATCGCTTCTGAAAAATTCATATCCCGCAGATCGCGCCCCTTGAGGTTCGCCCCCGAGAGATCACAGCCAGGACAGCCCTTATTTAACCCCAAAGCCTCCACATTAATGGATATCAATGATTTCCAAGCAACCAGCGTGTAACTGCTTTGGGGGTAGGCCTTTAAAAAGGCCTGTAGCTCTTCGGCCCGGCCCGAAGCCTTGGCGTCCTCGTACCAAGCTTTGGCACGCAGTTCGTGGGCTTCGGCCAAGTGGATTCCGGTGGGGAACTCGCTTAAATAGCGGTCCATGGCCTCTTTACTGTCCAAGGCTTTAGCTTCTTCAAAGGCGCGGTCGTCATAGACAATACGGGCCCGGTTGGCATTGGCTCCGTTGGGGAAATCTGCCAAGTATGCGGCATAACTACGGGCCAAGTTTTCACTACGAGCAGCGGCCCAAGCGAGCGCTTCCATCCGCTCGCTGGCGGCCTTTAGGTAAGCTCCCTGGGGGTTGTTTTCAAGGTAGTCTTGGTAGGCTTGTAGGCTGTCTTCCTGGCGGGCTTGGTGGTAGGCGGCTTGGTCTTGGGCCCGTTTGGCTTCCTCGGCATGGGGTCCCTGGGGATACGCAGAGAGATAGGCCGAATAATCAGCCGAAAGGCCGGATTTTTGGGCCCGCTCGAAGAGCAAGGGCTCGCGTTTTTGTTTCGCCTCCTCCGCGTGCTCGCCTTCGGCGAAGGCCTCTAAATAGGCCTGTAGAGCCTCTAGGTTGGGACTGCGTTGGACCTTGGACCACAATAATTCTTCAAGGCGCGCCGAGGCCGCTCCAGCATGCTCGTCTTGGGGATGCTGGCTTAAAAAATCCTGATACGCCGCTGGGTTATCCTGCTGGACGGCTTGCTCATAAGCCGAAGGGGCACAGGAGGCGACCAGGAAAACATATATAGCTAAACGGGGCCAAAGCCTCATAACAATCACCGTTAATAATCGGCTTATTATGATCTTTTGGCCCCGTTGAGGCAAGTCTCTGTTAAAGCCCCGTTGCCTCAACCGGCGGGTAGTCGCGGATCACCATCCGCACCCAGCGGCTGGTGCAGCCGATGCGCTGGGCAATCTGGTTATTAGGGACCGCCTGGGCCTTTAAGTCATGGATCATGCGCCGTTGTTGTTCGCGCAACCATTGGCGCCCCAGCGGGAGGTATAGGTTTTCCCCGCCATAATAGCTCGCCAATCTCGCGGCCCCTTCGGGCCCCAAAACCAAGCTCAATGCGTGGTTTTGGGGCGGGTTGTGCGGAATGTATAAGGCCGTTCCGCCAAAGCGCTGGATCAATTTAAGGGCCCCTTCTTGACCTAAGATACTCACCAATTCTTCTAACATGTTCCCTCCATCTGCTTCTCGATCCATTGGATCTGCTGTTTGATTTCCATCAGAATTTCTAAACTCTGGCGCTGTCCTAGCTCCACTTGGACAATTTTTTGGGCCAATTCTTCAGCTCTGGGACCCACCTGAGTGGCCCAACGGGAATCGAGCATTTCCTGGGCGGCCGCTTTCCAGTCGCGGCGTTGCAGGGACTCCAAGGTCTTTTTAAAGCCCAAAAGACCGGTGATGCCTAAATTGAAGGTCATGTTGATCAAGACTTCACGCACCTCCAAGGGCAACTGGACCGTCCAAGGCAACTGCGTAGCCAAGGCATCGGCGCAATATTGCAGGTCATTTTCCAATAGATAGTCTGCCTCCTCTTCACTCAGGCCGCGGTCTTCCAAATTCCGTCCCACGCCGACGGTCAATTTGCCCGCCGGGCACAGATAGGGTTTGAGGCGCAATCCCTCGTGGCGGAGCAACTCCGCCTTGAGGCGTCTTAAATTTAAGGTTTGCATTTGGGGACCTCCTACAATGCGGCGATGTCCAGGGGGAGGGCAATGTAGCGGCCCTCAACGGAATCGCGTTCATAAAGACGCACATATTTTTTGGTGTGTTCGATCAACACCGAGTCGCTGATGGCTTCCATGGCCCGTTGCCATTCCTCGTCATCTATATCTAGGTTACGCAGCCCCAAAATCCTGGGGATGCTGATCTTGCCCTGCTGGTTGACCCGGAAGGCGTCTTTGATCACCGCGACCAGTTTTGGTTCCGAGTTTTGGCTCCAACGTTCGATGCAGTTGTCGATCAGTTCCTTGGCAACCTGAAGTTTTTCGTCGAAGGAGATGATCGCGGCTACCTGGATTTGTAGCTTAAAACGCCCTGAATAATCCTTGAGCGTCACGCCCCCGCCAGACGGTCGAGGTTGGGTGCCATATTTTGTGTAGAGATTCGATAGATAGGCACCCACTTCCGCATAAACCCATTTTTTTAGGGCCTGCAATTGCTTATGCGCCTCTTGCCAGCTTTGGGCGATGTTTTCGATCAGTTGGTCTTTGGCTTGATCCTCGGCGCGGACCTGAGTCTGCGGGATTAACCGGCCTTGGGCGTCTTCCCAAAAGGGTTCTTTGTCGATATAAGTTATTTTGGCCATCTTCGGTCTCCTAAAATTATGGGTTGCTGCCTCGGTGCTTCCCACCAGAGGAACAATACTTCATCCTTGAAGTAATGACTTGCCGACTTGCCCTAGGATTACTATAGTAATGGCAGCCAAGATGGAAGTACTTCAGCCCCTTTGATGGTTGAAGTATGAAGTAGTAATGAAGTAAAAGTCAAGTATTAAACCTGTAGATATGGTTTACTACTGATATTACATCTATTTTGATCATTCCGCTATGACGACCCCCAACGACAAAGCCAAGTACCTGTTGCTGGACATTGTAGAGCTCTCCTATATTGCCGGGCTCAGTTCCTTCAAAAGTCTGAACAACAAGGCCCGCAAACAGAACTGGCCCCATTTAAAACAGCAGCGCGAGTACGGAAGCCCGATCCACCTCTACCCCCTTTCGGGCCTGCCCGACGATCTGCAAATTGCTTGGTCCCTCTGGGACGAAGCCAAAGTACATGCAGCCATCGCCAAGGAACAAGCCAGGGGAGAGCAGGCCCGGCCCAACCGTATCCCCGGCCCGGTGGGCCGCAGCGAGGCCCAAACGGCCCTTTCCATGAGCCTTCGCACCCGCTACTACCAAAGCATCACCAGGGATCACCTGTTGGGCGGCCACCAAAAGAGAGTGCATGACGGCAAGAGCCGTGGGCTTTGCCCCGAGGCCCGTCAGGCCTTATTGGAGCGTTTTCCCGACCTAACCGAGCAAAGCGAGTCTCAAGAAGATTTACTGGTCGCCGAAGACGGCCTGCCTTGGGGCCGCAACCGCATAGAAGACCAATTTATCTATGTCCCCCACTACCAAATTTCCGCTTCGGCGGGCTTCGGGAGCGAAATCGACTCAGAACAAATCATTGACCATTTAGCCTTCCACAAAGACTGGGTGCGCAACCACCTAAGGGTTAGCGTCGACGGACTGGCCTTGATCAACGTGATCGGCGATTCCATGACCCCTACCTTGCACAACAATGACCTGATCTTGGTGGACATGGCCCAACGCGAAGTCAAAGACGGCCTGCTTTTTGTGTTGCGGATTGAAAATGATTTGATCGTCAAACGGCTAGAACGGCTGATCAACGGTAAGATCAAGCTCAGCAGCGATAACCGCAGCTATTCTGAGCAAACCGTAGACCCAACCGACCTCAACGAACAGTTGCAAATCGTCGGTCGGGTGGTTTGGTTTGGCAGAGAAATCTAGCGGTGCCATCAAAAGTGCCCTATCTTTGCATGGGTCTTCTTAGAGGACCTCAAGGCCGACTGGTGGCTTGGTCCAAATCCTTCGACTTGGCGTACATGAGACCCAACCTCCTCTTGCTGCTCTTGGCATTTTTGCTGGCCCCGGTATTACAGGCCCAGCAGAAGGACATGAAATATGCCTGGACCCAGCAGTATTACAGCAAACTCAACGGTGAGCGGGCGCTGATCTTCGCGCGCGAGATGCGCAACTCCAAGCTGGCCTTTGGCGATATCGACGGGGATGGTGACTTAGACATCTTCATGGGCCAAGCCAACGGTGAGTTGGCCTACTTCGAGAACCGAGGCACCCGCGACAAGGCGGACTACGTCTTGGTTACCCAACAGTATAAAGGCATCTTCGAACAGCGCCGTAATGTCCGCAAGGTCAAGGTCTGGAACGCTATCGACGTGGGCGAGCGCTCGGCCCCCTTTTTGGTGGATATCGACAACGATGGCGACTTAGACCTCTTTATTGGCAGCGCCCAAGGCAATATTTGGCACTTCGAGAACATCGGCAACAACCTGATCCCGGTCTTTAAGCTCCTTACGGCGAAGTTTGAAGGGATTTATGTGGGGCACAACTCAGTGCCGGTCTTTGCCGATGTGAACCTGCAACGAAAAATCGACCTGATCGTGGGCACCGTAGAGGGCAAGGTTTTCCTCTTTTATAACCGAGGCACCCGAAAAAAACCGGCCTTCAACAAAGACACCCCCCAAAAGGTTGCCGAGTTTGGCTTAGAGACCCACGCCTCGCCGAGTCTGACGGACTGGGACAATGACGGCGACTTAGACCTCTTTGTGGGCATGAAGAACGGCACCATCTCTTATTTCGAGAACCAAGGGGACCGATTCTTTCCTGACTGGAAGCTCAAGTCCGAAAACTATCTGCTGATCGACGTGGGCGGCGAGTCGGCCCCTTACTTTATTGACTTCGACCAAGACGGCGACGACGACATGGTGATGGGTAGCTCCAACCCCACCGTGGCGCTCTATGAAAACCGCGAGCAGTTGGGCCGCCGGGTGCTTTGGAGCGTAAACACCAATATCTTCAACTTCAACAAATTAGTGATCACCGGCCACCGGGCCTCGATCGCCACCGGCGACCTAGACGGAGACGGAGACCCCGATTGGATCGTTGGTGAAAAGGCGGGCAACCTCAACTTCTTCCGCAACGATGGCAACGCCCAAGAGCCGGACTGGACGCTGGTCGCTGAGGAATTACTGTTCATCACCGGCATGGAAAACAGCGCGCCCGCTCTAGGCGATCTGGATGGAGACGGTGATTTGGATTTGCTGGTGGGCGACAAACAAGGCCTGCTAGCCTATATAGAAAATGTGGGCAGCAAGACCGAGCCGAAGTGGGAGCTAAAAGACAAAACCTACTTCCAGATCGATGTCGGTTCCAACTCAGTTCCCCGATTGGTAGACATCGATGGGGACGGCGATTTGGACCTACTGGTCGGTAACTTCACTGGCCGGGTGGTGCTCTACCTCAACAAAGGCACCGCCAAAGACCCGGTCTTCGCCCTAGAATCAACCCGCTTCGCCTCTGCCAAGACCTCTCAAAATTCGGTGGCCGCTTTGCTCGACTGGAACGGGGACAAGTATGTGGACTTGATCGTCGGCGGCGAAGACGGCAAACTATTAACTTATATATCCCCCGGTCCTGACGCCAAAGACCAGCTCAACTGGGACACTACCGATAAAGCCTTTGGGCAATTCAACGTGGACCTTTTAAGCCACCCCTACTTCACCGACTTTAACGGCGACAAGGAACTAGACCTGCTTTTGGGCAACGATGAAGGGGACTTTTTGCTCTATTTGAACGGCGGCATCGGCTCCGGTGCTGAAGATATGCAGGTGGTGGTGGACAACAGCATCGACCAGAAGTCCGGTTCCTTGGTGGTGGAAAACGTCGAAGGGCCCATTGAGTTAGACCTCACCGAAGCGACCGGCGAAGCACCTGCCGAAGAGGAAGAACAGCCCTTTGAAGCCTTTATGATGGAAGAGGGCGTCCAAAAGATCGTCGCCGAACCCCGCTTTAACAAGACTCCGGTTCACTTGGTCAAGAACCGCCTGATCCAAAAATCCAGCCCCACCTTCGGCGATTTAGACGCCGATGGAGATCTCGACCTGCTGATCGGCTCAAAAAGCGGAAAAATTTATTATTACAAAAATCAGGGGACAGACCAACAGTGGAACTTTGAACTGGTCTCCGAGGATTTCTTGAACACTTCGGATTTAGCCAACACCACGCCGGTCTTATATGACCTTGACCAAGACGGCGACCTAGACTTGGTGGTCGGCACTTCTCTGGGCCGGTTGCGGTTTTACGTCAACCAAGGCACCACCGAAGAGCCCAACTTTATCTTAGAAAAGGATTACTTCAAGGGATTGTGGCTCGGCCCCAACGCCAAGCCGACGGTGATGGACCTGAACCATGACGCCATTTTGGACCTGCTGGTCGGTACCCTCAACGGGAAGCTGACCTTCATCAGCAACGAATCCAACCGTTTTGTGATCGTGCGTAGGGACTACCAGAAAATGGACCTGGGAATCGGCTCGACGCCCGCCTTTGCCGACTTGAATAACGACGAGATTCCTGATTTAATGGTCGGGTCAGACAATGGGAAGATCCTGTTTTATAAAAACGAAGCTGCCGACCTTTCGGGGACCTGGACCTTGCAGCCCGAAATCGGCGACCGGATCAGCCCGCCTAAGGGCAGCAACCCCGTGGCCGCCGATCTAGACCACGACGGCGACCTAGACCTGGTCACCGGCACCGATCAAGGATATGTCTTGATGTACCGAAACGACGCCATCGTGCGAGACACTAGAAACGAAGAGATTGCGCCCCTTTCCGAGTAGTTGATGAAGCGAATTTTAGCCCTATTGCTGGCCCTTACCTGGGGTTTTGGCCTGCTGGCCCAAGAGCCCGTAAGCATCCCCGGCTTAAGCCTGGAGCAGATGCTGATCGGAGAAGAGGTGGTGGACACCGGGCGCGAGCAGTTGGTGGAGGTCACGGTGCGCAACTCGGGCGCGAAGGACCTACCCTTGATCGTGCGGCTGGTGGTCACCCTGCCGAACCGAAACATCATCACCTATGGCAACAAACACATTATCGCCAACGCCTACTCGGACACCCGCGCCCTGATCCCCTACCCCTTAGGCCAGCACGATGGCGGGGACTACACCGTCGCCGCCAGGGTCTTTAACCGCGCCGATGAAGTGGTACTGACCACTACCAAGGTGCAAGAGCAAATTTTTTATGGCCTCGACCGCAGCCAGCGTGACGCCCCGCCAGAGAAGCGCCGTCAAAAGAAATTGACCGAAGAAGAAATGGCCGAACTGCGCAAAAACAAGGAAGCCGAAACGCTTAAAGCCAGCGACGTAAGTTTTGATCCGCCGGACCTTAAGTTTTCTCAGGTGACCTTAATCAACGCCTCGGTTTTGCGCGGCGAGACGACCCATGTTCGGATGTACATCAATAACGATGGAGGCAACGTCGCCGCCAATGCGACCTATAGCCTCTACTGGTTCTTTAGCCAGCGACCCAACCGCAAGGTGAGCTTCTTCCGTGATCGGGTTGACCTGATCGCGCCGGGAGAACGCAAGGTGCTCGAAGTCCCCTTGACCATTCCTGCGACAGAACAACAGGGTAAATATCAGGTCTTAGCGGTGTTAGACGAAGGCGGCTCGCTCAAAGAAATGGATGAAACCAACAACCAAGCGACAACCGACAACCTCTTAATCTTTGGTGACGTAGCACTGGTCTTCCCGGACAACAACTACTCTTTCGCCGAAGAAGGTTTGTTTCAGTTCGAATGGCGCTCTAAGGACTACAACCAATTTAAGTTGCAAATCTCGGCGGACCCGACTTTTACCAACGACGCTGATAGCTTCTACCTACCCAAAGGGGACCTTTGGACGCCGAGCTTTAAGATCAATCCGATGAAGGGGGAGATGCCCCAGATGGGCATTGGGTTGATGGAGACCCGAGAAATGGACCACCTCTTCTGGCGGGTGGTCGCTAAAAACAGCCAAGGCAAGGTGACCGAAAGCGCCTCGCGTAAGTTCTACATCACCCTCAAGCCCAAAGAATAGGGTCACCGTGCGGCGCTACATCCGCGCTTTGAGGATCTCTTTGCGGGCCACGAAGAAATAGAGCTTGCCAAAGCCGCGCATCGCCCCGGCGGAGTTTTCCGCCAACTCCCCATTACCCCAGAAGAGATCAACCCGAGCGGGGCCTTTGATGGCGCCGCCGGTGTCTTGGATCATCACAAAATGGCTGACCGGTTTATTGCCCTGATGCCGCCATTCTTCGTCAAATTCAGGCACTTCGGTGACAATATAGGCCAATGCACCCTTCGGGAAGGCCATCGAATCGACGGCCACCGAGCGCAGCGGGGTCAAGGGTACGTTGATGTTGCCCCTAGGTCCGCCTGAGTCGGGATTGATACGGAAAAAGACATAAGACTCGTTGTGGTACAACACCCGGTCGCGCAACTTGGGGTTGTCCGCCATGTAGCGGCGGATGCTGCCCATGCTGATCTCGCTGAGCCGCATGGCCCCTTCGTCGATCAGATAACGTCCGATAGAGGAATAGGGGCGTCCGTTGCTGCCGTCATAGCCCACTTTGATCCGTTCCCCCTCGGGGGTCATCAAGATCCCGGAGCCCTGCACCTGCAAGAAAAAGAGGTCCACCGGGTCACTCATATAGGCGATTTCTAGTCCCTTACCCCCTAAAATACCCTCTCCCATAATCTGTTCTCGGGTATGGTAGGGGATCGGTCGCCCCTGTGGGTCGGTACGATAAACAATGGTGCGGCGTTTGAGACTGTCGCGGAATTCGCCGAGTTCTAAGACCTGAAGATCGTCAGGCCGCCGGTAGACCGGAACGTTGTATTGCTTAGAGCGGGTCAACTGACCGGGGAAGATGGGCTCATAGTAGCCGGTAAACAAAACCCCTTGTTCCACCTCGTTGGCTGCCGAACTGAAGACCAAGAAGTTTTCTTGCATGGCCTCGACAAAGTCGTCGCGGTCGGGGTGCTGCTGGAGGAGTTCTAAAAAAAGGCGGGTGGACTCGACCATCTCGG
Organism: bacterium; assembly: GCA_032250835.1. Lineage (GTDB taxonomy): Bacteria > SAR324 > SAR324 > XYD2-FULL-50-16 > XYD2-FULL-50-16 > TamC13-09. The sequence goes on along the minus strand of JAVVEA010000002.1, from coordinate 391,359 downwards.
CCGCCGAATAGGGCACCTTGCCGTAATAAAAGGTGCGGTCCGGGTCAATCCGCCCAAAATAGCCAATCGATTCCTTGGCCGACTGGATCAACCCTTCACGAGCCAGCATGTCGCCTTGAAAAATATCGTCTATATCCTGTGTAAACAGGTACATATTCTTTGAAGACAACGGAGAGTCCTTTAAGGACTCAATGCCGTAGTTCTGCTTGGAGCAGCCATTGATCGTCACTAAAACGATCAACAAAAATTGGACGATCTTCAGATAGCGCATAGTTGGGGGTTTGAAAGGCCGGTACATGCCGACACTTTCTTGATTCTAAATCAAGCGAGGCGAAAGGGGAAGACTGGACTTAGCGGTCCCGCCGGACCACATAACCTGCCAACTGGCCGATGCTTTCGGTGAACCGGTTCTGGGGCATTTTAGCCAAGTCTTTTTGGGCCAGTTTCACATAGTCGTCGGCCCGACCCAAACAGTAATCCACCACTTTATACTGCTCAACCAGCCCGGCAATCTGGCGCACATGTTCGTCGGTGATCACCTCTTCATCCAGCACGTCTAGGACCTGCTCTTGGTGGGCCTCATCGGCGACTAGCAGGAGGTGGCTTAGGGGCAGGGTGATCTTGCGTTCCTTCAGGTCCATCCCCTGGTCTTTGCCCAAATCCGTGGCGTCCATCCGGTAATCTAACGCGTCATCAATGATCTGGAAGGCCATGCCGATATTTTTGCCGATCTCGTAATAATCGGCGGCCTGTTCCGGGCTGCCTCCGGCCAACAAAGCCCCCATCTCCATGGCGCAGCCCATTAGCGTTGCCGTTTTGTGTAAGACGATCTCTAGGTAGTCGGCTTCGGTGGCGCTGTCGTTGCTGCGGATCAGTTGTAGGATTTCGCCCTTGGCCATCAAGGTGGTGCTGCGGCTAAGCGAATGGACCAGCTCCATCCGGTCCAATTTAGCCAATTCGCGGAACGAAACAGTAAAGAGGTAGTCACCGACTAAAACACTGGCTTCGTTGCCCCAGATCGAGCGGGCCGATTGCTTCGAGCGGCGCAGATCCGCATTGTCTACCACGTCGTCATGCAGCAAGGTTGCGGTGTGGATATATTCGATGATGTTGGCGGCCTCAAAACAGCCCTGATTGATCTCCCCTAAGGAACCGGCGGCAAAAAGCAACATCGCCGGGCGCACTCTTTTTCCACCCGCCTTGAGGATGTATTGCCCTACTTCGGTGAGCAGGGGGATGTCGGTCTCCAAGTTGGCCATCACCAAGGTTTCCACCTGCTGGAGTTCGGCCTGGATAGGCGATAAAATCTTTTGGAGGTCGGCGTTGCTCATAGGTTTTTAATGGGGCCTTTAAGTGGTTGGGGCCTTAGGTTTCGGCCCTTTTGCTGGCCAAATTAGCCGAATGTAGGGCAAAGATCAACGGCCTTGGGGGCGCTCAGGAACCTTGGCACCGACCGGAGTTTCGGGCCGTTGGGGTAGATTACCCATGGGCTTGGGTTGGCCCAGCATTTCAACTTGAGGCTTAGGTTTGGGGGGCTCTTTGACTCTTTCTGCATTCAGTTTTTGGTAGCGGTCATAAGCCACAAAGGCCTCGTCGCTCTTGCCCTGCTTGTCGAGCACCAAAGAGAGATTATACCATGCCTCGCCCAGTCGAGGGTCCAGCTTCAAGGCCTGCCGGTATGCGCTTTCGGCGCGCTCATAAAGCACCAGATTATAATAACTCAGGCCCAGATTATAAAAAAAAGCGGGCTGCTCATCAAACAGGGCGATGGCCTGGTGGTATTCGCCGATGGCCGATTTGTAGTCTAATGCGGCGAAGTGGTCGTTGCCTCGGTTGAAGTGCTGCATGGCCCCCAGGCGCAGTTCCTCAGTAGAGGTACAACTAACCAGGGCAAATACCGCCAAGCTCAACCAGATCCAAAATCGCATATATTTTTAGGGCTACAGGTCCGTTTATAAGCCTAATGGAAAAGCCCCCCGAGGGCAAGGAAAAGCAAGGCACCTCCCTCCTTTCGGCTCTGGCCAGAACACAAATTTCTTGTTACTCTGGGACGATTTTCCGTCAACCTGAACCTTCAGCTTTTTGGAACGATGAGCCAACAACCCCAAAGCCTACTCTGCCCAGACCTCAAACTCTACCGCAAAGGTAAGGTGCGTGAGGTCTATGATTTTGGTAAACAGCTATTGATGGTCGCAACCGACCAGATTAGCGCCTTTGACGTGGTCTTACCTAGCCTAATCCCGGGTAAGGGGGCCCTGCTGACCCAGATTTCAAACTTCTGGTTTGACTTCTTCAAAGACCAAATCACCAATCATATCGTGGCCACAGAGGTCAAAGACTTCCCCGCCGAGTGCCAAAAGTATGCGGAGATTTTAGAAGGCCGGGCTGTATTGGTGACTAAAACCGAGATGATTCAGTTTGAATCCATCGTGCGGGGTTACCTGTCGGGTTCTGGGTATAAGGACTACAAAAAGACCGGCAAGGTCTGCGGCATCGAGCTACCCAGCGGCTTAGTCAACGCCGCCAAGTTGGAAGAACCGCTCTTCACGCCCAGCACCAAAGCCCACGAAGGGCACGACATGAACATCAGCGAGGCGGACCTCAAAAAAGAGGTGGACCCCGAGTTGGTAGACCAAGTCAAAGAGAAGTCCCTTTATCTCTACAGTAAGGCGCGCGACTACGCCGCCCAAAGGGGCATCATCATCGCCGACACCAAATTTGAATTTGGCTTAGTGGACGGTGAGGTGATCTTGATTGATGAAATTTTAACCCCCGATTCGTCTCGTTTCTGGCCCGCGGACCTATACCAACCCGGCCAAGAGCAGCCCAGCTATGACAAACAGATCATCCGTAACTACCTAGAGACATTAACCTGGGACAAAACTTACCCCGGTCCGTCGCTACCCGAAGAGGTGATCCAACACAGCCTAGCCCGCTATCAGGAGGTGTACGACAAACTGCGCGGAGGCCAAGCGTGAAAGACGCCATCATCGATGGGTTGATCGACCTAGGTGCGGTTAAGTTTGGCTCCTTTACCTTAAAGAGTGGCCTGATCTCTCCGGTTTATATCGACCTGCGGATGATCGTCGGTGCGCCCGAATTGATGGGGCGCATCGTCAAAGTCTTCCGTCAAATGACCGAATCGCTGCCATTTGATTTGGTGGCCGGCATCCCCTACACGGCGCTGCCGCTGGCCACCATCTATAGCTATGAAACCCGCATCCCCATGGTCTACGCACGCAAGGAGGTCAAATGTTATGGCACCAAGCGACAGATCGAAGGGGTCTTTAAACGGGGCATGCGCGTTTTGATCTTAGACGACTTGATCACCAACGGCTTGAGTAAATTCGAAAGCTTCTCGGTTTTTGAATCTGCGGGGTTGCGAGTGACCGATGTGGCCGTATTGATCGACCGAAAACAGGGCGGGCGCGAAACCCTAGAAAAGGCGGGATACCGCCTGCACGCCTTGATCGACATCTTTGAGATTTTAGAGCGTTCCCTAGAACGGGGGCGCATTGACAAGGAACTGTATCAAACATCACGGGATTTTATCCTTGCCTCCTCTAAAATCGACGCTTAACCCAAATTTGGAGCCCCTAGCGTGAACAGCAGATCCATCTTAACCGGTCTGGCCATTCTGGTTTTGTTCTTTTCTATAATTAACAATTTCAACTGGAACAGCCAACCGGTTACGGAAATCGCCTACAGCGATTTTCTGACCTACCTCGACCGGGGGCAAGTGGGTTCAGTGAACCTGCACGGCGATCGGATCAAGGGCACCACCACCGGGGGCAAGGCCTTTTCGACCAACGGCACCTACGACCCGACTTTGTTGGACCGCCTGCGGGCACATCAAGTCTCGATCAAGGTCGAGTCTGAAGACGACACCCCCTGGTACCTGGCTTTATTGTTGCAGTGGGGTCCCCTCTTGTTATTGGTCGGCGTTTGGATTTTCATGATGCGCCGCATGCCCGGCGGGGGCGGGGGCGGAAAAATCATGTCGATCGGCAAGTCGAAAGCCCGCAAGTATGAAGAAGACACCAACGAAATCCGTTTCCATTCGGTGGCGGGCGTTGAAGAAGCCAAGGAAGAATTGGTGGAAATCGTCGAGTACCTGCGCGATCCGATGAAGTTCCAAACCTTAGGCGGTAAGATCCCTAAGGGCGTTTTAATGGTCGGGCCTCCGGGCACCGGTAAGACCATGCTGGCCAAAGCAGTGGCCGGAGAAGCCGGGGTTTCTTTCTTTAGCATCTCCGGTTCGGACTTTGTCGAAATGTTTGTGGGCGTCGGTGCCAGCCGGGTCCGCGACCTCTTTGAAGAGGCCTATAAAAACAAACCCTGCATCATCTTCATCGACGAGATCGACGCGGTGGGCCGCCACCGCGGGGCCGGATTGGGTAGCGGCAACGACGAGCGGGAACAAACGCTCAACGCTTTGTTGGTAGAGATGGACGGTTTTGACGGCACCGAAGGGATCATCACCATCGCCGCCACCAACCGCGTGGACATCTTAGACCCCGCCCTGACCCGGCCGGGCCGCTTTGACCGCCAAGTGGTGGTCTCCTTGCCCGACATCCGCGGCCGTAAGCAGATATTAGAGGTGCATGCCAAAAAAATCGCGCTGGCCCCGAACACTCAGATGGACAGCATCGCCAAGGGCACGCCCGGTTTTTCCGGTGCCGAGCTGGCTAACCTGATCAATGAATCAGCGCTGCACGCCGCCCGGTTAAATAAAAAGCAGGTGGAATTAGACGACTTGGAATGGGCCCGTGACAAGGTCATGATGGGTGCCGAGCGGCGCTCGATGATCATGGTCGAAGAAGAAAAACTAGCTACCGCCTACCACGAAGCAGGACACGCCCTGGTGGCCGTGTATACCGAAGGAACCGACCCGGTCCACAAGATCACCGTGATCCCCCGAGGCCGCGCCCTAGGCATGACCGCCTACCTGCCCGATACGGACCGGCTCTCGATGGACAAAGAGGGCCTGACCGCCCGAATCCGCGTCGCTTTAGGGGGCCGCGCCGCCGAGGACTTGGTCTTTAATGACTTCAGCACCGGCGTCGAAAACGACCTACACGGCGCCACCGACTTGGCCTATAAAATGGTCTGTCTCTGGGGCATGAGCGAGCGCATGGGCGCGTTGACTGTGCCCTTGGGCGATAGCGGCAACTATTTGGCCATGGACTATAACCAAGAAGACCCCGTCTCTGACGAGGTGCAGCAGATGGTAGACCAAGAGGTCAAGGAGTTGATGGACCAAAGCTACCAAGTAGCCAAGCAAATCCTGACCGACCACCGCGACCAACTGGACCAACTGGCAAAACAACTGATGGAAACCGAAACGGTCACCCAAGAGCAGTTTTTTGCGCTCGTCGGCAAAACCCCACCCCAGCCCGAATCGGAAGCTCCACCGATCACTACCGAAGGCGACGACAAGCCGGATCGACCGATCTCTTTCGACGAAGTCCAACAGCGGGCCGAGGGTGAAGACACCGAGACACCGGATGAAACGCCGAAAGAGAAAGAAGAAAACGCTCCCGATCGGGACGACAAGGAAAACCACTAATGCGCTACCAACTGCTCAAACTGTTGCCCAAAAACCTGCTCAGCCGGTTTATGGGCGTCTTGGCCGATGCCAAGTTACCTTCGCCCCTGTTGTTGTCGGTCCTAAAGATCTATGCCAAGACCTATAAGATCCGGCTCGACGAGGTAAAGCGTCCCTTAGAGCAGATGGCCAACTTCACTGAGTTTTTTACCCGCGAATTAAAAGACGGTGCCCGCCCGATCCATCCTGAACGCGATGCCGTGGTCAGTCCGGTAGACGGGACCATTGCCGAATTTGGGGAGATCAAAGAAGGGCTCTTGACCCAGACCAAGGGCGTTTATTACAGCCTATCCGACTTGGTGGGTGAAGAGATGGCCGCCCAATGGGCCCAGGGGTATTTCCTGACCATCTACCTAAGTCCGGCGGACTACCACCGCATCCACAGCCCGGTCCCCGGCAAGGTCAGCCGCTTTGCCTACTTCTCGGGGCAGTTGTGGCCGGTCAACAAATTTGGCGTCTCCCATGTGGCGGGCCTTTTCAGCGTCAACGAGCGCCTAGTCACCCCCATCGAATCGACCGGTGGTTTGGTGGGTTTGATCAAGGTAGGAGCCACCGTGGTGGGAAAGATCAAGACCCGCTATACTGATCTGGCCAGCAACGAAGGCCGGGGTACGGCGATCAACCTGCCCGTCTTTCCGGCCATGTCCTTTGACAAGGGCGAAGAAATTGGCCAGTTCCAATTGGGCAGTACGGTGATCCTGCTCTTTGAAAAGGGGCGGTTCACCCCTTTAGACCTCAAGCCGGGCAAGCAGTTACGCATGGGGCAGTTGATCGGGCGGCTTGAAGGGCTTTAGAGGTAGAAAATAAAACCCCACGCGGCCCAAGGTCAGCCAATTTCTGGCGGTCCCACCCCAAGAAACGGCGCCTTGCCAAAGGCCAAGTAAGGCCTAATTTTGATTGATCCAATTTAAATCAAATCATTAGAAAAGCTTCCAGCGCATCTTTGCCGCCTCTATAGGCCTATAGATGAGATGCCCACGCCAAAGAACCCCTCCTTTTCCCAACCATTTAAACCGCCTCTGTTGTGCTATAACTTGCTCTGCGGAGGTTGCCGTTCCCGGTGGCTCTTGTATTGGCACTGGTAAAGGCCCAACCGGGCCAGGAAGGTCTGGGCTCGATATTTTTCTTTTAGGCCCTGATGGTCTTTTTGGGCAGGCTAAGCCACCGGATCAGTTGGTTTCTTTTTTAAGCCCCGGGCCTACTCTACCGGCGTCTCCGCTCTCCGTGGCTTGGTATTCGCTGCCTCAAAAAGGGGAACAGACGCCGCAAATCATCCAAAATATAAGTTGGATGGGCCTTCAAGTGGTGTCTATCTCTCAGCTGATCCACGCGTTGATGTATTCTACCGGGATAGTCCCCCGCTTTGCGGGCCAGCAGGAGGAGCATCGGCAGGTAAAACGCCAGCCTGCAACTGGAGTTCAAAGAGAATAACCGGCTGATCCCCAAGTTAGATTTACGGGCGATCCAAGTAGCGGGTCCTTACCTTATCCTTTGGTACCAAGAAGGCTCCGAATTGCGTCACGCGATGATCTACGGGGCGCTTAAGGATTATGAACGGGCCACCTCGGGCTTTCTGCAGCGGATCAACCGCAGCTCCCTGGTCAACTTGGGGGCCGTCTGGCGGCATGAAACCAACCCAAAATTTCTGCTGTATTTAGTGGGCATCGACGAACCCTTTAGCGTGAGTCGGTCCAACCAAGCCCAGGTCTTGCGTCAATTGGCCTAAATCCCTCCTTTTTTTCGCCACCGGTCCCCGCTTCTGGAAAGACCCTTGCATTCTCAAGAGCGAGCAACGCCAGGGGGCCAGGGAAAAACCATCCTAAAGCCCCAGCCCAAAGGGATTGGGCCGTTGGCGTAAGGACTCTATACCCCGTCAATCGGCCTCCTTTCGCGAGGTGGCCCTCGGTATGCCAAGGATAGCTATGACCGCATTACGACTGATTTCACGAAAATTGATCCAAAAAGACGCCAGCCTTTTGGCGCTGCCCGTCTTTGCCGCTTTAGCCTTCGCTTGGTTGAGCTTGGAAGTGCCCAGCAGCGAAGCGCCCTGGCAACGCGGCTTTAGTGGGTTGTTGTTCTTGCTCAAAGCCGCCCTGGGGCACCGGCTTGCTTGGTTTATCTGGCATGAGTGGCAGGCCCGTCCCTTTGGCCCGCAACTCAAAGATCAGGCCGCCTATTTAGGTACCGCCTGGATCTTGAGCTTCAGCATGATCGCCTTCCAGGCCCAGGCCGAAAGCCTACTCGCCTGGGCCGGACTGATGGGGCAATTGCTTTGCGCCTCACTGGCTTTACACGGGGCCTTACTCTACGCCGGACTCTTGGACCCAGTAGCGGCACCGATGCAACCAGAAGAAAAGGCCTGGGTACAAGTGGAAGTGCAAGGAAACCAACGGACCATCCCCTTAGAGCAGTTGTTGGCCGTTAGCGTAGAAGACCATTATGTAACGCTACACTACCGTGAAGCGGCAGCGGTCAAAAGCTTACGGGTCTATGGTCGTTTGGTGGACTACGAAGCAGCCACCGAAGGACAGCTCTTTAAAATCAGCCGCTCTGCCTTGGTGCGGCCCGAAGCCATCGAAGACCTAGGTAAGGGGCGCAATCCCGAATTAAAACTGAAAGGCCTCGCGCAGCCCTTCAGCGTCTCGCGGTCCAAGAAAAAGGAATTGGAAGCCCAGCTAGAACAGCCGGGCGCTTAGATCAATTCGGTGATCCGCCGGGCAATTTCTTGCAACGGAGCCTCGCTTTCGGCACCTCCGATCAACATAGCCTCGCGGGGCATCCCATAGACCACGCAGGTTGCTTCGTCCTGCGCAAGGGTGCGCGCACCGGCCTGACGCATCTTCAACAGCCCCTTGGCCCCGTCTGCCCCCATACCGGTCAAGATCACCCCCACCGCCTTATTCCCCGCCGATTCCGCAGCAGAATCAAAAATCACGTCAACCGAAGGTTTATGCCGGTTAACCAGCGGTCCATCTTTGACCTCCACATAATACCCCCCTCCGCTGCGGCGGCGTAGGTACATCTGAAAACTGCCCGGTGCCAACAGCGCCAAACCGGGGCGCACCTCGTCCCCATTTTGGGCTTCTTTGACCTCAAGGTGGGGGCACAGCATGTTTAGGCGTTCGGCAAAACTGGTGGTGAAGCCCGCAGGCATATGCTGGACCATCACTATCCCCGGCATCCCCGCAGGCAAACGGGTCAAGACCTCTTTGATGGCTTCGGTCCCTCCCGTAGAAGCACCGATCACAATCACCCGATCAGCCCCCAGCAAATGAGTCCTGGGTTCTAATAAGGCGGCACTGCCTAATTGGGGACGCCCCTGGGGGAGCTTACGGGCCTGAACCACTAGGTTACAAAGTTCCTTAAAGCCCGCTTCGTCGCTTACCTTCGGCAGCGGAAAGACCTCGACCGCCCCAGCCTCAAGGGCCTTAATACTCATGTTGGGGTCGTCTTTGAGGTGGCTACTGACCACAATGATCGGCAGAGGCCAGTGTTTCATCAACACTTCAATAAATTCCAGGCCACTCATCCGCGGCATCTCGATGTCCAGCGTGATGACATCGGGCTTAAGTTCCACAATCATGTCCCGCGCTTCGTAAGCATCTTTAGCGGAACCAATCACAGCAATCCGTTCATCGCTGCCTAGTTTCTCGCTCAGGAGGCGGCGGACCAGAGGAGAGTCGTCGACCACCAGCATCCGTACTTTGTTGGCCATAGGACTCCTATAAAACTTCCTTAAGTTCTTCCTTGAAATCAAAGCGCCGCAAGAAATTCATCGACACTTGGCCGGTCTTGCAGTCCAACAGAATCTTGCGGCCAATTTCTCCGCCGGTGTCTTGTTCGGAGATTCTTAAGTCCAAATGTTTGAGCACCTTGAGGGTCACTTCCATATTCTTTTCGCCTACCTGCATCACCGAAGCGGCCCCGTTGGAAGTGCGAGAGAGGCCATTGGCTCCGCCGAAGACGCGGGTCAGTAGATTGGCTTTGCGGCAGCCCTGCTCTTGCATCATCTCCAGCAAGACAAAGGTAGCCACATTACCGTAGCGGGTGGTGGGGGACTGGTCGGCAGGGACTCGGGGTAACATCACGTGGTTCATTCCCGCGACCTTTTTGATGGGGTCCCAAAAACAAACGGCCACGCAGGAGCCTAGCACGGTACTGATCACCATATCTTCGGAAGTGACGAAGATTTCTCCGGGGTGCAGGTGATACTGTTTGCGCATCCCACCGAAGGAGGTGAGTTCAGGCATTCATCAAGCCTTCGATCTTTTGTAGCAGTATGGTGGCCCTAAAGGGTTTGGCCATATAGGCGTCGGCTCCGGCCGCTAGGCCTTCGTCTTCGTCTTGCTTACGCCCCTTGGCGGTCAACATGATCACCTTAATAGAGGCCAATTCAGGGTCGGCTTTCATGGTCTTTAAGACTTCTAACCCCGTCAGGTCCGGCATCATCACATCCAAAACCACCAGATCGGGTTTTTCGGCACGGAGTTTTTCGAGCCCCTTAGTCCCGTTTTCGGCTGTGAGCACCAGGTGCCCATGGAATTCTAGCCGGAAGGCCACCAAATCACGGATCGTCGTTTCGTCGTCTACCACCAAAATTTTATATCCCATAGAACCTCCTATTTGCTGCGCTGGTAGATGGCAGGCTGGACATATTGTAAGTTCGTTTTGAGCCCGCTTAAGCTCTCGGCGTTGCCGATGAATAGATACCCGCCAGGAAGCAGCTGTTCTCCCAATCGGTTGACCAAATCTTCACGAGTTGGTTTGTCAAAATAGATCATTACGTTGCGGCAGAAGATGAAGTCGAATTGCCCCTTTAAGGGGAAAGGCTCCATCAGGTTAAGCCGCCTAAAGGAAATCAGATGGCGCAGTTCGTCGCGGACCGAATAGTAACCGGCCCAACGATTGTGTCCCTTTAAAAAGTACTTGCGTAAAAGGGGCTGGGCAATGGGGGAGACGGCCTCTTCGTTGTAGACCCCCTGTTCGGCTTCGCCGAGAACTTTGGTGCTGATGTCGGTGGCCAGGATCTTCACATCTTTGCCCGCCATGCTGCCCAAAGCTTCTAAGAGTGTAATCCCCAGCGTGTAGGGTTCCTCGCCCGAAGAGCTGGCGGCGCTCCAAATGCGGATCTTGTTTTTACCGGCCAGCATGGGATAAACCATGCGTTTGAGGAACTCAAAATGCTGGGGCTCACGGAAGAAATCGGTTTTATTGGTGCTGATTACATTAAGCATCTGCACAAACTCGTCGCCATGGGCCGCTTCTTGGACAAACTGTCGGTATTCCTTATACGACTTGATGCCCGTCACTTCCAACCGCTTACGCAACCGAGAGACGAGCAACTGCTTCTTGTTGTCCGTGAAATTTATACCCACCGAGTCATAGATCAGCCGTTGGTACAGCCGGAACTCTTCGTCGCTCATCTCAAGCGATTCAAACATCGCTTTCCCCCTGATGGTTGACCGGAAAAAGGCAGATAAACAAAGCCCCCGGTTCTCTATTTTCAGCCCAAATTTGCCCGCCATGGGCTTCGACAATCATGCGCGCCAAGGTCAACCCCAAACCGGTGCCCTTGCGGTTCGTTTCGGGGTTTTCGATCTGATGGAAGCGGTCAAATATCTGATCCATGGCCCCTTCGGGGATCCCTCGGCCAAAGTCACGCACCTCGAGGCGGATACTTTCCGGCCCTTCGACCCCAGCCCGGACCTCGACTTTGCCCTGAATGGGCGAGAATTTCAAGGCATTACCCACTAAGTTAATCAGCAACTGGACCAACCGGTCTGGGTCACCTGACAACTTGAGTCCGCTGGGCTCAAAATCTAGCTGGATTTTCTTGTCCCCGGCCAATCCAGCCAGCGTATCTAAGGCCGAACCGACCACCGCGTCTAGGTCGACTTGGGTCCAGCGGAATTCCAGCTTGCCCGCCGCCATGGCCGAAAGATCCAAGACTTCATTGATCAACAGACTCAAACGCTCGCTTTCGCTTAAGATGGTGTTGAGAAATTTATTGCGTTGGCCCGGGTCCAGGTTTAACTCAATCAAGCTTTCGGCATAACCGATGATCGCCGCCAAGGGGGTGCGCAACTCATGGGAGGCCACCGCCAGGAACTCATCTTTAAGCCGGTCCAGACTGGTCAAATCCTGATTGGCGCGCTCCAGCTTTTCGGTGGCTTCTTTGAGCTCTGCCACCCGTTCTTCCACTTTAAATTCGAGGTCGCGGTTCGCTTCTTTTAAGGCCAGTTCCAGCCGCTTGGGCTCGGTGATGTCTTCGACCAACAAAGCAAAACGGACCACATGCCCTAAGCTGTCGCGGACCGGAATCAACCGGTGGCGCTGCCAGATGCTGCCGCCTGGGCGTTCAAAACGTAGCTCTGCGGTCCACCCGCTGCGGGTATTGAGCGCCGCACCCAATTCCGTGCGCAGCGGTGGGGGCAGTTCCGGGGAGCCCAGTAAGTCCCAAGGCTCGCCAACCAACTCGCTAGAGAGGCGTCCGCTGATTTCTTCAAAGGCTTGGTTGACCTGTTCTACCTGCCCCGTCAAGTCCATCACCAAGAGCCCCACCGGACTTTGTTCGGCTACCATCGAAAGTAGGTCTACCTCGGCTTGGAGCTGTTTGGCATGGCTTAAATCACGGCAAACCAACAGCATACCATCAAATTGCCCTGAAGGGCTGATCAAAAGTTCCGCTGAACAGAGCACCGGAATCGCCTCATCGGTGCTGCTTTTGAGTTGCGCCTCGAAGGTCGGGTGCTCACTGGAAAAGCGGTAGTTATTCCACCAATGATCGATCCATGGCTGGTTTGGGTTGGTCGCCAAATCAGCGGCCTGTTTGCCGATCAGTTCCGGTTCGCTTTTGCCGACCAACATAGCGGCGGGGAAGTTGATCTTCTTGATTTTGGCGTCGGGGCCAAAAACAAAGAGCGCATCGTGCAGGCTGTTGAGGATAATGTCTTGGCGGGCCGAGTCGAGAAATATTTTCTCTAAGATCTCGTTGCGCGAGGTCATGATGTCGCCCAAGTCATGGCGTCCGATCAGGCTGCGGTCGATTTGGGCTTCCTGCACCAAACCTTGCCTAGAAAAGAGCCGGTCCTTTTTTAAGATCAGGTCAATCGGGCGCTGGACCCGCATCCAGTAATACCAACCGACCAACAAGGCCGCCAAACCGCCGAAGAGGGCCATGGCCCAAAAAGTCCGGTGGAAGGGCAGCAACCGGTCGCCAAAGTCTTCACTGGCGCGCAGATAAAACAGCCATTCACCGGGCCTTCCGTAAACCTCCAACGAACTTCGAGCCATGACCCAACGACCTTGGGCCGAGTGCAGAGGCGCTGCGGCTGGTTGGCGGATCGACCAATCCATCAAGTCTTTGGCTTCTAACTCAGCCGGGGACTCGGCCCGGTTGACGGCCCGGACTTGGTTGGTGCTGTCGAGCCAGTAGACCCAAAGACCCATCTCCTGACGAGCTACCATTTGGGCCAAGGCAATGTCATCCAAGGGGCGGGGCTGCTCGCTTAAATCCTCACTCAAGTGGCGCGACAACAGCAGCTGGGCTAATTCCTGTTGGAAACGTCCTAGGCTACGGTCTGCGTACCACCCAGTGATCAGCAACGGCAGGGCCAGCAACAAAAGAATAAGATACAGAGGATAGCGCAAGCCTCCCCCTTAAAGGACTGGTTGGCAGGAAGAGCGTCCGGCGGCAGCCGGAGCCCAAGAATTCGACTTATTCAGCGGCACTGGCCTCGGCTTTCGTAGCCTCCACGGTCTGATGGTTTTCGTGGATTTCCAGCAGCTCGTCATTGGAAAGTACGGCTTCCATGTCGAGGATGATGATCACCCGCTTATCCAATTTGGCCATCCCCAAAATAAAGTCTGTATGGATGTTGTGGCCTAATTCGGGGCTTTCCTCAAACTCCTTGGCGTCAATGGTCACCACACCAACCAAAAAATCAACGATGCAGCCAGTCGCCCGGCCCTTGATGTCCACCTTGACGATACAGGATTCCGCCGTGGCCTCTTTGGCCTCCATACCGAACTTAGTGCGGAGGTCGATCACCGGAATGATGCTGCCGCGCAGGTTGATCACCCCTTTCATGAATTTCGGCGTTTGCGGTACCGGCTCGATGGGCATCATCCCCACCACCTCGCGGGCTTCTAAAATCTGGATCCCATATTCTTGGTTGCCGATAATGAAGGTCAGCAGCTTGCCACCGGAATCTTCAAATAGCTGTTTTGCTTTGTCTCCCATCTTGCCTCCTCGGCTGCGCCGGCCATTTCATAATTCTTGCGGATAATCCTCACTCAAAGGATAACCCATTTTCCGTTGCCCTTCAATGCTTTCTATCAGCTTTCCTGGTGCAAATGCAGCCCTTGGATCAAACTGACGGGGTCTAAAATCAAGCCAACCCGCCCGTCGCCCAAGATGGTCCCGCCCGAAAGCCCTTTGAGGTGTTTAAAACGCTCGCCTAGCGGTTGGATCACAATCTGTTGGCGGTGCAACAACTCGTCGACCATGATCCCATACTTGCGGTTCCCGGCGGTCACCACCACCACGACCGACTTAGAGGGATTGGTGATCTTCGGCTCGATCCGGTAAATCTCGTAAAGCCGCAGGATGGGGATCATCTCCCCGGCGAGCAAGAAGAATTCGTCTTCCTTGCCCTGCACCCCTTTGAGGTCGCCGGAGGTGGGCGTGATGGTCTGTAAGACGTCCAGGATCGGCATGATAAATCGGTGCCCGCCCACAGCGATCACCAAGCCTTCGATGATCGAGGTGGTCAAGGGCATCTTGAGGCTGAAGCGGGTCCCTTCGCCCAATTTAGACTGCGTGTCGATCTTCCCCCGCAAGCTTTCAATGGTCCGCCGAACCACGTCCATACCGACCCCACGGCCCGAAATATCGGTCACCACCTTAGCGGTAGAGAATCCAGCGGCGAAGATAAAGGCGAAAATTTCCTTTTCAGTCAGCGATTCACGGTTTTTAACCAACCCTTTTTCTTCGGCCTTGTCCAGTAACTTGACCGGGTCAAGCCCCTTGCCGTCGTCGCTGATTTCGATCTCGATAGCATCGCCCAAATGCTGGGCCTTTAGCTGCACCAAGCCCTCTTCGGGTTTGTCGCCTCGCTCTCCGGGCGGCTCAATGCCGTGGTCGATGGAGTTGCGGACTAAGTGCATCAAAGGGGCGTAGATGTTGTCGATAATCGACTTATCCACCAAGGTATCAGCACCGATCACTTCCAAATTAATCTTTTTGCCTGACTTTTGCGAAAGGTCGCGCACCTGACGGCTCAGCTTCGAAAAGACCGTACCGATCGGGAACATGCGGATGCCCAAAACCTTGTCGCGTAAGCTTTCGGTGATCTTGTCAAGGTGATCTAACTGAGCGTGTACGTTGCGGTCTGCCAGCTCGAAAACCACCGGGTTTTGGGTCAGCAAACTCAAGGCCACCACCATCTCGCCCACCAGATTGGACAACTCATCAAGCCGTTCGGCAGGGACTTTTAACATCTCTTGGATCTTACCGGCGCTCCCTTTGCGGCCACTAGCTTCGGCGGCGGGAGCAGCAGGGGCTTCACTGCTGGCAGAAGATTCCTCGACCTCCTCAATAGATTCTTCGGCTTCGCCCGGACTGGCCGCTGGCGGGCGGGGCGGGGGCGGGGCGGGGGTCGCTCCGGGCTCGGTCAGGCTTCCTTGGACCGTTTCTAGCGCCTTAAAGAACTTGCCAATGTTCACCGGCTCTACTGGTTTGCCCTGAACCATAGCCACCAACTGGGCGATCAAGTTTTTCAGCGTATCCACGGACCGGAACATGAGGTCAAATACGTTGGCGTCTAGCCCCCGTTTGCCGTCGCGGATTTCGCCTAAAATATCTTCGGTGCGGTGGCCGATCTTGCCGATGGTGGGCATACCCAAAAAGCCGGAGGTACCTTTGATGGTGTGCATCATGCGGAACACGGTATCCACCAAGCTTAATTGGCCGGGGTCGCGTTCTAATTCCAACAAGCTTTCTTCAACTAACTCCAACCCTTCGGTCACTTCGCTGATAAAGTCCGATACCGAGCCGTCTTGGACAATGTCCATCGGCGGCATGTCTTGGACGATGGTTTGTTCTGGCGCCGCTAACGCCGCCTTAACGTTTTCAACGCCCTTGAAGGTTTGCTGGATCTTTTCTAGAAACTGATGGAAGTTACTCAGGTCTTCGTTGCCCTCTAAATAGCTGGCGGTCACCTCGTCCATCAATTCGTAGACCGCCAAAACGTAGCTCAAACCAGTAAAATGGCTGATGTGCTCCGTAGCAATGTCACCTAAGAGGTTGTTACAGAAGGCAATGGACTGTTCAAAGTCGCTCAGGCCGTGTTGGTGGTAGACCTGGGTTAAGGCATCGAAGGGCAGCATGATGTCGCCCAGATCGGTGAGCTTACATTCGCGCAGGTCAGCGTTGAGTAGATTGGCTTCCAACTGGGCCCTAGGCCCGGCCAACTGTTCTCGAATGGTTTCTCTGGTTGCGCTATCCATAAAGCTCCAAAGGGTTATTCCTGGGGACCCGCATGGTTCCAGTATAAACAAGCTTGAACCAAGAGGCCAGTAATTCAGTCTAATTTAAATCCCGCTGCCTAAGAAAAAATCTAGATCAATTTCAACGCCTTTCTGAATCCGCCGGTACTCTTGTTTGGTCACGTCAAAGGTGATCACCGTACCAGGTTCGACGGACTCAGTGATCCAAACGTTACCGCCGATCACTGATCCTTTGCCGATGGTGGTGGTACCGCCCAGGATATTGCAGCCTGCATACAAGATCACGTCATCTTCAATAGTGGGGTGGCGTTTGAGGCCCTTGACCAGAGCCCCGGTCACGTCTTTTTTGAAGCTCAACGCACCGAGGGTGACACCTTGGTATATTTTGACCCGTTCGCCGATCACGCAGGTTTCGCCGATCACCACCCCGGTTCCGTGGTCGATAAAAAAGCTCTCGCCAATCCTGGCCCCCGGATGGATATCAATCCCCGTCTGGCCATGGGCATATTCGCTGATCATGCGCGGGATCAAAGGCACATCCCGCAGGTACATTTCATGGGCGAACCGGTACATGGCCACCGCTTGGACCGAAGGGTAAGAGAGGATCACCTCCTCATGATTGCGCGCCGCAGGGTCACCGAAGTAAGCGGCACTGACATCTTTTTTGAGCAGGCTGCGGATCTTGGGGATGCTTTCTAAAATTTCTAAGGTGACCCGCTCGGCCTCCGAAACATGTTTGCTGTGCGGCGAGTCGCGGTCCACGAAGCAGATACTTTTGGTGATCTGGCGGTAGAGGCGCTCGAAGAGGCTGTCTAGTAGGTAACCGCTCCAGCTCTCCAGGTTTCCCTTGTGGATCTTTTCTAGGTTGTAAAAACCCGGAAAGAGCAAAAACATCGTCTTTTTGATGATGTCCACCACTTCTCCGACTGAGGGGAGATTGGTTTCGTCGATGTGGTTGATGCCGCCATGGATTTCGTAGGTTTCTAAAATCCCCTGGTGGGCAGCTCTGATGCGTTCTTCGCGGTTCATGTTCTTCGTGAGGTTGCGGTGTCAAGCCCGGTTCGAATGAATTCCGTCAACCGGTCAGGTACGCCCAATTCCATCGCCAAATAGCCCAAGTTCGGACTGGCTAGCCCGGCTAATTTGACGGCATCTTTTTCGGTGCAGACCAATAACTCGGCCCCGGCATCAACGGCCTGTTCCTCAATAGCGGCCATTAGTTCGGCATCATAGGCCTGATGGTCTCTTAAAACGGTAAGCCCCATTATTGCTACCGATAGCCCCTCTAAAGCCTTAACAAACCCTTGCGGGTTGCCGATCCCACAGAAGGCCCAGACCTTGCGCCCGATGAGTTCCGAGACCGCCAAACGCGCCGCCCCGTCCAAGGCCACCCAAGCACTAGGCCGGTAGCTCAACTCAAAGACCGGCGTCCCCTCGGCCAGATAAGGCCGGACTCGGGCAATCAGCGGTGCTGGATCGGCCCAATTGCTCTTGGTGACAAGCAAGGCATGGGCCCTTTTAAGCGCGCTCAAAGGTTCACGCAGCGGGCCTGCCGGAATGCGGGCCCCGTTGCCTAACCCGGCCAAGGCGTCGATCAGGACCAAATCCAGGTCCCGGTGGATACGCCAATGCTGGAAGCCATCGTCCAGAAGCAATAAATCCACCTGATTTTCTACCAGCTGAGCCGCCCGGTCCCGTTTCGAATCAATGGCTAAAAGTAGGTCTGGGTGGTGTTGGTGCAGGAGCCAGGGCTCATCGCCGTAGAGCTCCGGTCCGCCTTCGGGTTTAGTAGCATCCAACAATAGGGTGCGCGGCCCTGCCCCGCGGCCATAGCCACGGCTCAGTAAGGCGGGACGGTGCCCCCAAGATTCCAACTGCCCCACCAACCAATCGGCCACAGGCGTCTTACCGGTCCCGCCGACGGTCAAGTTGCCGATACTGACCACCGGGACACGGCTGCGGTAGGGCTTCTTTATTCCCGTAACATAAAGGGCCTTCCAACCGCAATAAAAGGCCCGACCAATCCAAGAAAGCCCCCAAAAAACAAGCGCTTTAATCAACTCAACCCCACTGATTTAATAGCTTTGAGGCCGACTCGATCTCCAGCACGTCCAGCTCCGCTTCAAAAGAATAGTGTTTGAGGCTGTGGTTGTATTTGGGGTCGTAGTACTCTGCCAAAATGGCCTCAAAGCAGGGTTGAAAGTCTTCGGCGTCGAACCACTGCAACAATTCAGCGACCCGCGCATGCCCCAAATCCGGGTACAGGCGGCTGATCAACTCCCGGATGCGGGCGCGGTGCGGGGCCTGCTGTTCGATATACTCGGCAATGATCCGCTGGGCCCGCAAGGCTAAGGGTGCCTTAAGCAACAAACAGCGCGCCCCCTGCATGGCCGCAAATAACTCGGAGGGTACCGACACCGGCCCGATCTTGCGGCTTTCTCCTTCGACAAAAACCGGCCGCCCCCAATCGGCGGCGCGCAGTTGGGCTTCCAAAAGCCCCTCAAATTGCTTTTGACTGTGCGGAACCAGCCCCACCCCGCCGAACATACTACCCCGGTGGTTGGCGTAGCCCTCTAAATCCAAGGCATTGTCCAAGTGGTGGATCACCAGTGTTTTGCCCACACCGGTCTGCCCATGTAGCACCACTAACTGGCTAAAATCAAACTGAGCGAAGCGCTCCAAGCAATAGCTACGGTAGGCCTTATAGCCGCCGGTAACCTGCCGTGCTTCAAAGCCGCTGTGGCGGATAAAGCCCGCCATCACCTGGCTGCGCATCCCACCTCGGGCGCAAAGCACCGCCCAGGGGCGGTCTTTAGGCAGCGCTTGCAACTGACCCAATAGCTGAACCTGTTTGGGCTCAAAATATTGATACCCCTGGTCTACCGCCGCTTGGGGACCCGATTGTTTGTATAAGATACCGATCAGGTGGCGTTCCTGGTCGTCTAAGAGGGGGATGTTGACCGCACCGGGCACATGGCCGGATTCAAATTCCTTGGGCGAACGCACGTCGATCACCAAGGCCTGAGACGCCAAAGTCTCTTCGATGGCTAGTCGCGGATTTTTCTGCTGGTGGAGATCTCGGGTCATTTGGCCTGCTGTTTTCTTAGCAGGATACCCAGAGGGGGAATCTTTGAACAGAGGGAACAAAAAAGCCCGACCTAGGTCGGGCTTTTTCGATATCCAACAAAAGGCGTCGGCCTAGTGGCCGCCGTCTTTGAAGAAGCGAGGGTCGCTGATGGGCACCACCGGCACCCGTTGCAAGACCCAGAAGAAGGTCAACAAGAACAAGCCCAGCACGCCCAAGGTCACCGAGAAATCGAAGACGTTGTACTGGAAGCCCGGCAAGCCGTGGACGGCGGCCCCATGAGCCGCGTTGTCGGCCATGTTTTCTTGGATCGAGGGAACGATCATGAAGTACTTCTCCAACCACAAGCCAACCAGCACGTCAATCGCGATGATCCGGCTGAACCAAGGCGTGTTGCAGGCGGTACGGCTCATCAAGCCGAAGAAAGGAATCAGGAACATGATCACCATGATCACCCAGAACATCCAGCTCCACTCGTGGCTCTGCATCCGCAAAATCAAGTAAGGCGTCTCCTCGGGGATGTTGCCGTACCAGATCACGATCACCTGAGAGAAACACATGTAGGTCCAGAGCAGACACAAAGCGAAGATAAACTTACCGGTGTCATGGTGGCGGCTGGTGTTGATGTAGCCGTCGAGCTTAAACTTCTTCCAGACCACGCCGCTGATCAGGTTCAATGCGGCCATGCCGCTGATCAAGCTAGCGACTAGGTATTGTACACCGAACATGGTAGAGAACCACTCTTGGTCGATGGACATCATCCAATCAAAGGCCAGCAGCGATGAAAGCAAGCCCCAGCCCATACCAACCAGAGGCCCAACCCAAATCGCACGCTTGTGGGCTGCCTTCTCTTCTTCTTCTTGAGAGCCGTAGTTGCTCACCAATTTGTCGGCGAAGCCATTGGAGAAGTTGGTCAGCTGCTTGGCCAGACCGATGTCCGGGCGCAAGGAGTTTTTAATATAGTACCAACCTAGGCCCATCACCAACAAGAAGAGCAGGACGTTGCGCCAAACGAAGAAGGGGAAGTTAAGCCACGCTGCCTTCGAATGGATCACTTTGTCATGGTCCACCCATTGAAAGAAGTGCGATGCACCAAAAAAGAGCACCAGCATCAAGAGGAACATAACCGGCGCGAAGGATGCCAAAACCTCAGCAAAACGCTTATAGGGGCGCCCCCAGTTAGCGTCGGTTATCTGCCAGATTACCGAAAAGCCTAAAGCACCAAAGCCGATCCCACCGAAAAACATGGTGTTGATCAACAACGCCTGCCAGGCTTCGTGGGGGTGACTGCCGGCGGCCCCGACGATGAAGCCAACGAGTCCGATGGCTACAAACAGGACCAGCATGCCGCGCAGACCTCCGCTTAGCTTGAAGACCGAATTCTCGAGAACGGCCTTCATCTCTTCATGTCTCGTCATTGCTGCTTCTCCAGTTTATTGCGGATGTAATTGACAATATCCCAGCGGTCTTTATCGGTGGTTGCATATCCCAGGGGCGGCATGATCGCGCCGCTGGCATACTTGGCCTTAAAGTAAAGATAGCCGTCAGGAAAGCCCGGAGTCATCAGCAGCAAAGCCGGAGCCAGCATGCCCTTTTCGTTGACCTTGGACTTTGCCGTACCCATCTCGCTAGTTTCGGTCGAGTCAGTGTGGCAGACCGCGCAATAGGTGTTGTACTTCAGCTCACCATTAGCCAAGGACTCCGGCGTAGCCGGAATCGGGTTAGGCGTCGAAGTGGCCGGGTCCAACTCGCGCAACAGCCAATCGGTGTTGCCGTCAGGTGACTCCATCAAATTGCCGCGGGTGTCTACCGAGCCGAGCGGAAAGCTGGTCATGCTACCCTGTTCTTGGGGCTTGATGCTTTTTTGATCGTACATGTCGGTGATGGCAATCCAAATGGAGGATTTAGCCCAAGCGACAGGAGCCCCAGCTAACATCAGGGCCGCTGCCAAGAGCAGAGCTTTATGCTTCACGGTTGACCTCCTCGGCTTGGAATTTGTTCAAAATGCTCTCGACCTTTTCCAAGTCGTGCTGAGTGCAAGGCACGATCACGCCGAAACGGTCCCGGGTGAAGCGGGTATATGCCTTCCAGACCTTTCCCTTGGGGAAGGGGTGCTTGGAAAGATCGCGTAGGATCAAGCCGACCATAGAGATCAGCGTGAACCAAACCGCGACCAAAACGCTCAACTCGAAGAGTACCGGACCCATGATCGGATAAGACACCACCGGCTTACCCGAAACCGGCAAGATCCAGTCGAGGCTCATGAAGATCATGAGCGTCAGGGCCAAAGAGAAGCCCACAAACATACCGGCCAGGGTGAAAAAAGGCACCCGGCTCTGGGGGTCGCCCAGGGCATGGTCGATCTCGTGGCGCGGGCAAGGGCTCAAGGTAGTGAGCCGCTGGAAGCCCGATTCACGCAGCTCCCGGATCGCCCCGCAAAAGTCGTCTAGGTACTCGTAGGTCGCCCAGACTCCGGAAAATTGCTTACTCATGTGCACTCCTCATGGGTGGGTTCAGGGCTTCTTTGAGTTCCGCCGCAGCCAAGGAAGGCATGATCTTGACGAAGATAAAGAACCACATAAAGAACCAGCCGAAGCTGCCGATGGTGATCCACATCTCAACCCACTCGAAGGTATAGGTGCCCCAAGCGTAGGGATCGAAGTCGTGAGCCAAGGAGGTCACCACAATGTTGAAACGTTCCATCCACATCCCGATGTTGATAAAAATCGAGACGATGAACAGCGCCGGGACGTTGGTGCGAAGTTTCTTCGACCAAAGCGGCAGCGGCGAAATACAGTTACAAAAGATCATCAGGAAGAAGAAAAACTTCAACTCGCCGAAGGGGCGGAACCAGAAGAGCGCTCGCTCGTAGCGGGCCCCCGAGTACCAGGCGATGAAGAATTCGATGCTGTAGGCATAGGTGACGATGAAACCCGTAAAGAGGATCATCTTGGCCATAGCCTCCATATCCTTGATCTTGATGATGTCTTTAAAGCCCGGGAAGATCGCCCGCAGAGGCAACAACAGTGTCAACACCATGGCACAACCCGAGAAGATTGCGCCCGCCACAAAGTAAGGCGGGAAGATGGTGGTGTGCCAACCGGGGATCGAACTCATGGCGAAGTCCCAGGATACAATCGAGTGTACCGAGAACACCAAGGGGGTGGCGATAGCTGCAAAGAGCAGGTAAGCCCGCATGTAGTGTTTCCACTCATGGTTGGTTCCCTTAAAGCCCAAGGAAGCGATTCCGTAGAATAACTTCTTTAAGCCCTTTGATTCGTCTCGAACCACGGCAAAGTCAGGCACCAAGCCGACTAAGAAGAAGAGGATCGAAACGGACATGTAGGTGTTCACCGCGAACACGTCCCACAGCAGGGGCGACTTGAAGTTAACCCACAAGAGCCGCTGGTTAGGATAAGGAATCAACCAGTAGAAGTTCCAAACCCGACCGATGTGGATCAGCGGGAACAGAGCTGCCGTCATGACCGCAAACACGGTCATGGCCTCACTGGCGCGGTAGATTGAGGTCCGGAAGGGGGCACGAACCAAGTAGAGCACCGCTGAAATCAGGGTGCCTGCGTGGCCGATACCAACCCAAAATACGAAGTTGGTGATGTATACACCCCAACCGATTGGGTTGTTGATACCGCTGCCTTCCATACCGTGGCGGATCTGGTAGCCAAAGGCGAAGATCCCCATTCCCAACATAACCAGGATGATGGCCATGCTCGCAAACCAGGACTTGCCCGGTGGCTTCATCGAATGAAGGATATCGTCATTGATGCTGGCGTAGGTGACGTTACTCACGGCCTCTCCTATGCTTTCTTGTTATCGTGATTGATCTTTTTCAAGTAGGTCACCGCAGGTTTGAAGTTTACCTCTTCAAGCTGGTGGTAGCCACGCTTGGTGGTATTTACAATTTGGGTAACCTTAGCCTTGGGGTCTTTAATATTCCCGAAGCTGATCGCATCCGCCGGGCAGGTCTGCTGGCAAGCGGTTTTGATCTCACCGTCGAAGACCTCGCGGCCCATGTCCTTGGCAAGATCCTTACCTTCGCGAATCCGAGAATAACAGAAGTTACACTTTTCCATGACGCCTTTCTCCCGCACGGTCATGGCGGGGTTGAGCTGCATGTGTAGCGGCGCGGGGAACTCATAAGTCCGCCAGTTGAACCGACGTTGCTTATAAATACAGTTGTTCGCGCAGTAGCGAGTGCCCACACAACGGTTGTACACCATTGCGTTGATCCCCTCGTCATTATGGTAGGTTGCGTATACGGGACAAACCGTTTCGCAACCAGCGTTGGCGCATTGGCCACACATGTTGGGCGAGAAGTAGGTCTCTAGATCGCCGGTTTCTTCGTTGTGGTCTTGCCAACGAGCTACGCGCAGCCAAGACATCTCGCGTCCCGTTGACATGCGTTCCTTGCCGACGACGGCCACGTTGTTTTCGGCGTAACAAGCAACCACACAGGCGGCACAACCGGTACAACGGTCCAGATCAACGGCCATTTCCCACTTATTGGTTTCGTAGTACACGGGCTTGTCGCGTCCGCTCCAATCTACGTGATAAGCTACGTCAGCGGCCCGCTCGGGGTACATATCGGTGTTGCTGGGTAGGTCGGTGGTGTAGTGGCGGTGGCGCAGGTGGTGCCCGCCATCTCCTTCATGTCCGCCGTGGCCGTTCATGGCTTCAACCGAGGTGGACTGAGCAAAGCCGCGGCCTTTCTGGCTGCGGTCACCCATATAAGCCTTGGTGTATTCCTTAGACAACGCTGCGGCGTCATGGTGGTGCGCTTGGCCTTCGGGAGTCACCATATAGGCGGTTTCACCAGTAGCTTTAAGCGCACTAACGGCGGTGACGAACTGTAGGTCGCCCGAGAGGGCATCGGTGTCAAAACCCATCAGGTCCATGACATTTGTGCCCACCTTCAAGGGTTTGATCTTAATGTCCGAGCTCATCTCCACGTGCGGCAGGAAGATCGACTTGTTGCGGGTGCTCACGTAGGTCGGGAAGGGAACTTCGCGGCCCAAACCGGTAGGCATCGACAGCACGTTATCAGCGATGCCGTAGTTGACCCAAACACCCGCCTTGAGGCTGCCCTTAGCGGTAGTGATTTCCACTTCGTCGAAGTGATTCACGCCCAAGCGAACCGCCGTATCGGGGCTGATCTCAACCCAAGAGTCCCAGACCAACTGCGTGATCGGGTGGGGGATTTCGAGCAACCAAGTGCGGTTGCCGTTGGTCCCTTCGGCACGGTGGTTCGGCGAGTTGGCCGCAACGATGGCCAAACCAGTTTGGCCGCCCTTAGGGGCCATAGCCGAAGCGTATGCGCCAGACTGAAGGTTGGCTCCCTTAGAACTGTAGCCGGTAAACTGGCCACCTTGCTGCAAAGACTTCTTCCAGAAATCTTCAAAGGCACCGCCTAGCCCCAGATCCTTTTGGTAGCCCTTCCACTGAGCCATCAAATAAGTCTTGTAGTCTGCTGGTGCAGCAGCGCCCAGCTTGCCCGCCAAGGCGACCATCAAGTCGCCTAGAGACATGGTGTCGTAGCCCGGCAACTTGGCCATAGCTGGTTGTTGCAAGCCGTAAACGCCTTTGCGGGGCATACTGTCGCCCCAGGCCTCTACTGAGTGGCTAGTGGGCAGATGCATATGGGCCAAGGCCGAAGTTTCGTCTTCTTCGGTCGAGAGGCTAACGACCAAAGGAACCTGCGCCAGTGCTTCGGCGAAGCCCGAGTCTTTAGGCAGAGCGTAAACCGGGTTGGCCCCTTCGATCAAAACCACTTGATAGGCCCCAGACTTCATCTTTTGAGCAGCATCGGCAAAAGACTGGGCCGAATCACCGCCGATTTTGTAATCAGCGCCGAACTTAACGGTCTTGCCCAGGTTACCGGCCACTGCGTTGAGCAGGTTCACCGCCACTTGCAGTTTGGTTCCTTCGCCCGACATGGCCGTGTTGCCGCCCGCCATAGCCAGCGACATGCCGCCTTGGTTGAAGTCTTTGGCTAGTCCCTTGATCACTTGCGCCGAGACGCCGGTCTTGCTGGCGACCGAATCGGTGGTGAAGCCATCAAGATAAGATTTCAATGCGCCATTACCTGACATTGCCGAGCTAGGCAGCAGCTCACCAGCCACCGCCAACGCGATTAAGGCTTCGTCGCCGGGCTTGACACCGACCCACTGGTCTGCGTTGGCACCGGTCAAGCTCATGTGAGGCGAAACGTGGATGAACTTGCCCTTTTCGCCATGCTTGTAAGCATGCATCCGGGTAAATTCGCGCATGTTCAGTTGGTTGTTCAGCCAAGAGTCCAAAATATCGGCACCAAAGGTGACCAAGGTCTTGGCTTCCCCAATCGCGTATTCGGGGATTTCGGCAGTGCCGAAGGCGATCTCGTTGCCCTTCTTTAACGTAGAGACGGGCATCATATCGAATTGTAAGGCGTCGCCGCCGCCCGAGGCAGCCAAGGTCTCAGCCAACAATTTCTTCAAGCTGCCCGACTGGGGGCGGCCAATATATAAGACCCGGTTGGCCTCTTTCATCTTGGCGGCCAATTCACTCAAGCCTTCGTCCCACTTAATCGCAGCACCCTTTTTGTTAGGGCCCTTAGAGCGGGAGGGGCTGTACATGGCCTGCATACTCGCTTGGCCCTGGTTGCACAGGCTACCCTGGCTCATGGGGTGGTGCGGGTTGCCTTCGGCTTTGATGGCACGTGCTTCTCGGGTACGGATCACCATACCGCAGTTAGCAGAGCACTCGTTGCAGGTTGAGGCAAAAGAAATGGTTACGCCGGGTTTGTATTCGGTCGGCGGGACCAACATGGGGATGATTTCTTCGACCGGGTCGCTCCCGCACCCGGCAACAGCAGCCGCGGCGCCGCTAACGGCGGCCACTTTAAAGAAGTCTCTGCGGTTGACTTTAGTCATTCTCGCTCCTGATTACTTGTGGCAGATGAAACAATCTTTGCTACCCGAGATGTCGCCATCGGGTTGGACTTTTGCGGCATTACTGATCGGTTGGGCACCGCGGGTTTTACGTACCGGCCCTGCGATCTTGCCATTGGCGGTGGGGTGCTTGGTCATGTGGCACTCAACACACCAGCCCATGCTTAAGGGTTGCTTCATGGTATCGAAGCTCACTTCGGCAACCTTGGCCATATCTCCGTGGCATTGGTTGCAGTCAAAACCAATCTGGATATGGCGCTTGTGCGAAAAGCTCACGAAATCGGGTACATCGTGGACCTTTTTCCAGGGGATAGGTTCTTTGCGTTCCCAGTAGCCCAGAACCTTTTCGATCTCTTTCTGCTGTGCTTCGTCGGTGCCCCGAACTACCTGATGGCAGCCGAAGCAGGTCCGCACAGGAGGGATGCCCGAAACGATGGAGCGGCTGGCGTAGATGTGACAAAATTCGCAAGGAATCTCGTTCGCACCTGCGTGGGTCACATGACTGAATTTTATGGGCTGGGTAAACTCTCCTTCAGCTAAGATAAGCGAGGGAAAGACCAGCATGGTGGCAGCAAGGATCGTTAAGACCCTCCGCACTACGTTTTGACCTTGTCTCTTCATTCGTAAACCGGTGATGATCGATTGGTTTTCGGTCCGCCTGACAGCAGGCGGGATCAAAGGCTCTGGTTGAAGTCCTGTTCGTTTTATGGCAAACGAAAGTGCAAGGATCACAGCATAACGTAATCCAAATTGCAATCGACTTTTAGAACATTATTTAATTCATATTTTAGAATATTCACGGTGCTGGGGCTTAATTAGCTGAATTAGCTTTTATCCGCTTTTTTATCATCCCGCGAATATCCGCCCCGAGTCCCCCCAAAAAGTTCCGTCAAATCTAGACCTGAAAACTACAAACCAAACAGCGTTTGATTTTTTCAAGTCCAAAATTCAACTTGGGGGAAGACAGGAGACTTCGTTGGGGAGTACCATAGCGGGGAACCAATTTGAAGTACCAAAAAAGAAAAAAATGATTTCGATCGATCCTAAGGAACTAGAACAAGCCAAGCGATTCTTGGAAACGGGCGTTAAGACGCTGAATCATCTATTGGATTACGGGATTCAAGGAGTTGGGCCGCTCAAAGGGGCTTCAGCTTTGGCCGCCGGCTATAAGCAAGCAGGCCTACCCTTGGACCGACTACAAGCCGCCGAAGCACTTCTCAAGAATGAACTGCGCAAAAACTTTGCCAGTGGTTTTTTCACTAGCTTAGGTGGATTCGTCTCTCTTCCCTTGGCGATCCCCGCTTCAATGGCCGCTAGTTGGGTGCTGCAAATCCGCTGCATCGCCGCCATTGCGGATTTGGCCGGATTCGACGTCAACGAACCTCCGGTGCGCACCGCCATCGGTCTTGCCCTCTTAGGTAACCGAGGCAAGGAGTTGGTGGAGTCGGACTTCAACGAGTTGCAGGTCAAGTTGGCCCAAGGCAACTTCAACCGCCTACCCAAAAAAACCCTGTTGATGATCAACCAGCGGATCGTTTCGAAGTTAAGCCAAATGGCGGGGCAAAAGGGACTGACCCGCTTGGGCAAAGCCATCCCCTTGGCTGGCGGTCTGGTCGGTGGGGCCTTGGATTATTATTCGGCCCAAGATTCGGGCCGCTTTGCGCTGGAGCTATTCGGCCTAATCAAGCCCGAGGGCACTGATGCCTAAAGACATCCTGCTGATCCAGCTCAAACAGCTAGGCGACGTCTTGATGTGCACTCCTACCTTTGCCGCCCTGACCGCCCAATACCCAGAAGCGCGGTTACACCTACTGACCATGGCCCCAGCAGACCAACTGGTAGCCGCCAACCCGAATATATATAAGACTTGGTTATTCCCCAAAAAAGCGCGGGCTTCGGCAGTGTTACACCTGATCACCCAACTACGCGAGCAGCGCTTTGAGCTAGCGGTGGACTTTTACAACAAGCCGATCAGTGCAGCCCTCAGCTGGCTGAGCGGGGCGAAGATGCGGATTGGGTACAACCGCCAAGGTCGGCGGTGGTTTTACACCCACCCGGTCCAACCGCAGCCTACTAGCCCCTATTCAGCGGCCGAGCGCTTGGCGCTGTTAGAGCCCTTAGGCATTCAAGCAGCCAATCCCCAATTAGCCTTGCCGATCTCCCCCGAGGATCAAGCCGGAGCCCGCAGAATCTTAGACTCCCTAGACTGGGACCCCCACCGCCCCTTAATCACCCTCAGCCCCGTCTCACGGCAGCCTTACAAGGTCTGGCCCGCCGAGCGGTTCGCACAGGTGGCCAATGCGTTAGTGCAAGACCAAAAAGCCCAATTGTTATTCCTCTGGGGCCCCGGCGAAGCCCACTTTGTAGAGGCGGTCCGTAGCCAGTTGAGCCAAGCCGACCTAGGCGACTACCCGGTTCCTAGCTTGAGTGAGACGGTGGGTTTATTGCGGTTGGCGGACTTCCACCTGGGCAATGACAACGGCCCCATGCATTTTGCCATCGCCACCGGGTGCCCCAGTTTGGCAGTGTTCGGGCGGCCACTGGCGGAAAACTGGATGCCGCCGGGGTCGCCCCGGCACCGTTATGTGGAGTGGGACCCGGGCTGCAAGCGCAGCTGCCACTACCCAAAGTGCCAACTGGAATGCCTGCAAGCCCCTGCCGAACTGGTGCTTAAAGGCTGCCGCGAACTGCTTCAAAAGGTCGGGGAAGGCCGCCGCCAAGAATTGGCGGCGCTAAGATAAATAGGGCCTTAAAAAAGGTATCCTAGCTTGACCTGGAAGTCGGAAAAGCTATCAGTATACAGCTGTTTGACCTGCTGGTTGCCGAAGTAAAAACCCAGCGACATACCCATTTCAGGCACCCAGAGCACACCGGCTCGGCTCGAAACCGACTCGGTCTGCGAACTAGTTTGCCCGGTGGCGGCATCCACGGTGACGACTCGTTCGATCAATTGGTCTCCTTGGAAGGAAAAGAGTAACCCACTAAATTCCAATTCCAAGGCCCCGCGTTGTAGGTCCGAGCCGGGATGCGCAGCAGGGGCGCGGTCAGCAGCGGCATTTTGCAACGCCTTGGGGGTTTGGGTTAAGGAAGCCTCAAAACGGAACCTTGTGTCCCCTGGCTGGCCAAATAACATGGCCAAGCCAATCTGGCTTTCGACCCAATTATTGTCCACATACAGGTCGCTGGCCTCCCGCACCCGGCTAGCCCCGCCGCCTACATAAAAACTCTCGCCCAAACGAACGCTTAACGCCCCTCCGGCGTAGGTGAGCTTAGTTCGATCATGCGGATAGCTTTGGCTAAGCCAGCGTTCTTTTTCTTCAGTACGGTAGCCGAGACCCATACTGAAGAAATCGTTGCCCTGGATGGCCAAATTAGCCTGGGCGGTCTTGTTGCTGATCGGTACCGGTTGGTCGTAGACGCCTTCGGGCTTCGTGCCGGTGCTTTGGTTGCTTGAAGCCAGCTCAAAGGCAGCCCCTTCCATAGTCAAGGCCAACATCACATCAGACTGCGATCCAGTAAATTCATATTGTTGGACCCCTGATTGCTCACGTTTGCCCGTTCGGTCCGTGTAGGCAAGCGCCACCACATCTTCGGTTTTCCAGCCAGTCGCCGCTGGCCCCATCGAAGCCACACTAGGATCTAGCGAGGGTGTGATCACCTGGGCTGGGGCTGCGCCAGTCCAAAAGAGCGCCAACAGCGCCGCGCATATAGTTAGGCCTTTCATCATAAGTCCTCTATAAGAATCCAAATCCAAGGGTCATCTTATAATAACGTTCTTTGTACCAATTGTCGCCCACTCGTTCATCAGCCAAGGTCCGGTACAAGATCCAAGAAAACCCCAAACTCCGCAGGCCCAGCCCGTAGCGCATCTGGTTCTCCTGCCGGTCCGATTCACCGTCTAAAGCCGCGAACGACTTAGACTGTACCGCGCGGACGGTGACCAGATAATTATGCCAAAGCACTTCCATCTCTTCAATCGCCCGGGTGCGCTTGTGGTGGACTTGTTCTAACGACGTCCCGCCCGAGACTTCCGGCTCGCTGGTGCCTGAGACTTCCAGGCGGAACATGTTTTTTTCCGGCGACCCATAGGCAAACCCGGCACCGCCCATATATTCGTTCCATTGTTTGTCCTCAAAGTCCGCCACCTTCTCGGTAACGCGGTTCATGCCGGCACCTAAAAAGAAGCCATCGCCTATGCGCACCCCAAAGCTACCGGCAAATCCCGACTGTTTGCGCTGAATCCCCCGGCTATCGTCGCTGCGTGCAATTGCCCCTAAACCAACCGAAACCCGACCCTCGCCACGCACCGAAAGGTTGAGCTGTTGGTTGCTGCGGGTATACTGGTAAAGTTGGTCGCTGGTGGAATCCCATTCATAGGCGGTGTCGCTGCTTTTATTGTAAAACTCCCAGATCACCTCTTTACCCGAAAAAACCAGCAACGCGCTAGGACCGGTAACTTTGGCGTCCGTTTTTGTGGCTTGGGTTTCCTGATACCCGTAGTCCGTCCCCAGCGCCATAGAACCACCAAAACGCCAACTCGATGCCGCGGAGATTAGCGTCGGTTCAGCGGGGTCGATTGGAGGCGTAGCCACCTGAGCGTTTACCTTAGGCACCACGACCAAAAAGAGGCCCACCAAAAGAAGTTTTAGTCCGTTGTTCATATCGACCAGTTCGGTGGTTTTGCCCCCCTCAACGGGGGAGCCAGTTCGACAATTTTGCAGCTTGCTCTAGCCAAGCCAAAAGGGGAACAATAACCCAAATCGGTTGGGAAGGCCCCTTTGAGCCCCAAGCAACTTAATGTAGCCACCTAGGGGACGCTGCGCTGAGACGCAGCACCCAATGCTGTGCCTTATTGATCTTTGCAAGAACAATGCAAACAAAAGCTGCTATCATCCAATACCAATCACTTAAGGGTGAAAAACAAGCCAATCTAGCCCGCTTGGGTAGCTTGTTGGAACAGGCCGCCGAGGAAGGGGCCCAATTGGTGGTGATGCCCGAGATGTGCACCACTGGCTATGTTTTTTTCTCGCCCCTAGAAATCCGCCCCTTAGCCGAAGATGCCGAAGGCCCGAGCTTTGAATTTTTTGCCCAGTTGTGCCGCCGCCTGCAACTCTTTTTGGTGTACGGCTTCCCCCAATCAGAGGGCAGGCGACTCTTCAACAGCCAAAACCTAATCGGCCCCAAGGGGCAGCTCCTGGCGACTTACCAAAAACGCCATCTCTTTGAGGCGGATCGCCCCTGGGCCACGCCGGGCCCCAGCCCCTTCGTCTCGTGCCCCACAACCTTGGGCCGGATCGGCTTGGGTATTTGCATGGACTTCAATTTTGATGATTTACTGAGGTTTCACCAAGAGCAAGAAACCCAAATCCTCTGTTTAAGTATGCATTGGGTTGAGGAAGGACAAGATGTATGCACTTATTGGCGTTGGCGTTTGCGGCGCTTCGACGGAATCACGCTGATCGCCAACGCCTTTGGGGCCGACCGAGGCACCCCCTTTTGCGGCCGATCCGCTGCCTACTGGGGCCAAGCGCTGATGGCGGCACTGGAACCGTCAGGCGAAGGGGTACTGCTGGTCGATCTACCCAAATCAGCAGCGGCTGATTCCCCCTTGCCTTGAAAGCCCATCTGTTCTAGAATTTTATCGAATCCGCCCCACTCGGAGCTCGACCACTACGAACCCACCCTAGGGAAGAGAAATGGCTAACGAAACATATGGCTTAGAGAAACTTGGTTTTGTCAATCTTGGCACCATCCACCGCAACCTGACTCCTGAAGAACTCTGGGAGCACGAAATCCGGCACGGAGAAGGTGTTATCGGCCCCAACGGGGCGATGATGGTAGACACCGGCAAGTTTACGGGCCGCTCCCCTAAAGACAAATTCATCGTCGACGAGCCCAGCACCAGCGAAAACATCTGGTGGGGTGCTATCAACCAAAAGATCAAGCCCGAAGTTTTCGAGACCCTCAAAGAACGGGTCACCCAATTCCTTAGCGGAAAAGACCTCTACATGTTTGATGGCTTCTGCGGCGCCGACAAGAAGTACCAGATGCCCATCCGCATCGTCACCAAAAAGCCCTGGCACGCCGCCTTTGTCCGCAACATGTTCATCCGCCCCAAGAAGGAAGAACTCAAAGGCTTCGAGCCCCAGTTCACGATCCTCAACGCGGCGCTGTACACCGAAAAAGAATACAAAGAACTGGGCTTGAACAGTGAGGTCTTCGTGATCTTCAACTTGGCCCAGAAGTTTGCCATCATCGGCGGCACGCATTACGGCGGCGAGATGAAGAAAGGCATCTTCAGCGTGATGAACTACTTGCTGCCTTTAAAGGGCGTGATGAGCATGCACTGCTCGGCTAACGTGGGCGAGAAGGGCGATGTGGCCCTGTTCTTTGGCCTATCGGGCACCGGCAAGACCACCTTGTCTACCGACCCCGAGCGCCGCTTGATCGGCGACGACGAGCACGGCTGGTCGGCCGACGGCATCTTCAACTTAGAGGGTGGCTGTTACGCCAAGGTGATCGACCTAGACCCCGAAAAGGAACCGGACATTTACAATGCCATCCGTTTTGAGTCGATCTTAGAAAACGTGGTCTACGACGAAGACCGCAAAGTGGATTATGCAGACAAGTCGAAGACCGAAAACACTCGGGTTTCTTATCCTCTGCACCTGATCGAAAACACCAAGATCCCCTCGGTCGCCGGACACCCTAAGAACATCATCTTCTTAACCTGCGACGCCTTTGGCGTCTTGCCGCCGGTGGCGCGTTTGACCCCCGAACAAGCGAGCTACCATTTCCTCAGCGGTTATACCGCCAAGGTAGCCGGTACCGAACGCGGCGTTAAAGAACCGCAGCCGACTTTCTCGACCTGCTTCGGCGCAGCCTTCATGACCCTGCGGCCCAAGGTATACTCGGACTTATTGGCAGAAAAGATGCGGACCCACAAGGTCAACGCCTACTTGGTCAACACCGGTTGGACCGGCGGCGCGTACGGCGTGGGCAAGCGCATGAACCTACCCGACACCCGTAAGATGATCAGCGCGATCCTCAACGGCACCATCGGCGAAAGCGAGTGGCACCAGGACCCGGTCTTTGGCTTTGAAATCCCCGAGCACATCGAAGGGGTCAACTCGGCGATCCTCAAGCCGCGCAACACCTGGGACGACCACCACGCTTACGACAAGGCCCGCGACCATCTAGCCCAGATGTTCCTGAAAAACTTCGAGCAGTACGCTGCCGAAGATCCCCAGTTGGCTGCCGTCGGCCCCAAGCCGAAAGGTGAAGCCTAGGCGTATCCTGCTGATCACCTCCAATCCGGGCAAGGCGGCCGAGTTTTCGGCGCTCCTGCCCGGCCTGGAGTTGGGTCACGCTGCTTTAGACCTAATCGAAATCCAAAGCCTTTCTGCCCGTGAAATTGGCCGCCACAAAGCCCTTGAGGCCTTGGGCCAATTGAAGCCGGACCTCGCCCGCCGCTTTGATGCTGTCCTGACCGACGACACCTCCCTAGCCTTTAACACCTTCGGTGGATTCCCCGGCCCTTTGGTCAAATATTGCTTAGACGCCCTGGGCCCCGCCGGATTGGCGGACTTGGTGGCCGAGCGAGAAGACCGTTCCGCCCAGGCGCTCTGCCAACTCAGCCTAGCAGTCATTGCCACCGGAGAGGTCTTTAGTTTTGAAGGAGTTGTGGCCGGGAAAATCGGCGCACCCCAAGGGAGCGAAGGCTTCGGCTGGGACCCGATTTTCTTTCCTGAAGAAGCGGCCGGAAAAAGCTACGCCCAACTAAGCGCCGACGAAAAGAACCAAATCAGCCACCGAAGGCGGGCAGTGGAAGCTTTGCGGGAATGGTTGGGGCGGTAGTTTCGTCTGCCTGATCTCTCTCATGCATAAAATTCGCGAAAATCTATACACATGATCGGTGATAGGTATATTAAAGAGGAAGTTTTTATACATGTAGAAAAACTTTCCACTGCTAGTCATTTTACATCGCCAACACCTAAAGACATGAGCTTTTTTCTAGCCCCGCTGCCCCCCAAGGCGGAAATCGAAACCAAAAGGGTCTTAAAACAAGCCGCCGTTGCCCACCGCTGGTTGGCGGAGCTTAAGGGGATCTGTAATTCCATCCCCAATCAGGCCATTTTGATCAACACCTTGTCGATGCAAGAAGCCAAGGACAGCTCGGCCATAGAAAACATTATCACCACCCACGACAGTCTCTACAAGGGGGCCCTGTTCCCAAAAGCTGGTGGCGACCCAGCGGCTAAGGAAGTTTCTCGTTACGCAACGGCCCTGAAAAAAGGCTATAGCCAAGTACTGGAACACCGGCTCTTAACCATGAACCAAGTCATCGAAATCCACCGGGTTTTAGAAGGCCACCGTTCGGGCATCCGAAAGCTACCGGGAACCGATCTAAGGAACCAGGAAACTGGCGCATTGGTTTACACCCCTCCCCAGCGCCACGATGAAATTGTCGCACTGTTGAGCAACTTAGAACGGTTTATCAACGACGAGGATTTTTTTGAGGCCGATCTCCTGGTTAAAATGGCGCTGATCCACTACCAGTTTGAAAGCATCCACCCCTTTTACGACGGCAATGGTCGGACCGGACGGATCGTCAATGTGCTGTATCTAGTGCAGAAGCAGCTACTGAATATCCCCGTTTTGTACTTAAGCCGGTACATCATCCAACACAAGGCAGAATATTACCGTTTGCTACAAGCGGTGCGAGACGACGATGCCTGGGAAGAGTGGGTATTGTATATGTTAAGAGCCGTCGAGGAAACCGCCCAAGATACCATTGAATTGGTGCAGGGGATCCAGCGGGCCATGCAGGACTACAAACGCCGTATCCGCAGTGAGTTTAAGTTTTACAGCCAAGATTTGATCAACAACCTCTTCTCCCATCCCTACACCAAAATCGCCTTTTTGATGAAAGACCTACAGGTAGGCCGCCTAACGGCGACCAAATACCTGGACCAACTCTCGGAAGCAGGTTTTTTAAAAAAGGAACGGGTGGGTAAGAGCAATTATTATATCAACCAAGGGTTATACCTGCTGCTGGCAGGCCCCCACCAGAGATGACTCTCAGTAAGGGAAACTTAAGGCCAGCTGACATCCTGGGTAAACCAATTCGGCTATAACCCTCGCCTGCCTAAACTATAAACCGATCAACGATGCAGATGGTTCAGGACGATCTTGGCGACGCCGGGGGAGACGTAGGCGGTGATGTCCTCGCCCAGGCGGGCCAATTCACGCACCATGCTAGACGAGACACCCACCCGTTCGGGGTCGGCGAAGAGGGCCAGGACTTCCAAAGAATCATCAATGCCCCGGTAGCCTACCGAAAGCTCAAATTCGGTGGCAAAGTCTTGGGAACCGCGCAGGCCGCGCAAAATCACTCCTGCCTCTTGAGCCTTTGCGTAGCGGGCAATGGAGCCCTCAAAGCTGTCCACCACCACATTGTTAAGCTTGAAATATTCGACATAATCCTGCATCATGTCCAATCGGCTTTGGGTTGAGAACAAGGTCTCCTTGCTCGGGTTGATGGCGGCGACCCAATGGACGCGGCTAAAAACCCCGGCGGCACGGCGCAGAATGTCGGCATGGCCCCAAGTGGGTGGGCTGGCGCTGGTCGGGTAAATGGCGATCGGCTGACTCATAGGCCCTTTAAGTTTGGATTTTTTGGTTCGAACAATAGGCAGTGTTTACCGGAAGCGGTAAATACCTCCATCGACGGCAAACGGGCGGACTTAAAGCCCCATTGGCGACAGCCGTAAGGCATCGCCGGGTCCCAAGTCACGTAATGGTGCCGACATAGATGGCAGCGGGGATTTTCCTGTCGCTCGGCCATGTTC
Source organism: bacterium (assembly GCA_032250835.1). Taxonomy (GTDB): domain Bacteria; phylum SAR324; class SAR324; order XYD2-FULL-50-16; family XYD2-FULL-50-16; genus TamC13-09. The sequence goes on along the minus strand of JAVVEA010000002.1, from coordinate 355,362 downwards.
GATAACTCCTGATCGGCCCTACTATAGGGGGTCGGCTGGGCTTCGTAAACATTAATGCACCCAACCCTCATAAGGTAACCTTAGATGTCCTTGTTCGATTCCTTCAAGCTCGGCAACCTTCGAGCCAAGAACCGCATCCTGGTACCCCCTTACCACGACGGGCTTGCCCAAAAGGATGGGAAGGTCTCCCATGCCATCTACGAACATGTGATGCGCTTGGTCCGCCAAGGTGCCGGGGTGGTGATCCTCAACTCGGCTTACGTGACCCAGCAGGGTAAGTCCCATGGGATGCAGATGGGCATTGCCGAAGAAGATCATTTGGCAGGCCTGAAGAACCTCGTCAAGCACATCAAGGCCGAAGGCGTTATCGCCGGGGTCCGGCTGAGCCATGCCGGTGCCAAGACCAACGAAAAGGTCTGCGGCGAGCAGCCCATTGGTCCTTCGGCCATCAACTTCGGCAAGGACTACGACATGAGCCGCCCCTTCGACAAAGACGATGTCGAGGAGCTTTGCCTCTTTTACAGCCACGCCATCGAGCGGGCCGAGGAAGCGGGCTTTGACTTTGTGGAGCTCAACGGAGCCCAGCAGCAGCTTTTAGACCAGTGCCTACACCCCCGCTACAACACCCGCGAAGACGAATACGGCGGCAAGTTGGAAAACCGGCTGCGCTTAGCTTGCGAGATTGTTGAGGCCATGAAGGCGCGGGTGGACAACCGCCTGATGGTTGGTTACTTCTTCTCGATCCACGACAAGTTAGAAGACGGCTTCAACGAAAAGGCCTTAAAGACTATGATCAAAACGCTGGAAAAATCGGGCGTGGACATCTTCCACCCGATCACCATCCACGTGATGAACAAGTTCTTCGACTCGGAAGAAACCCTCTTGGAGTGGGTCAGCAAGTACACCGACCGTTCGATCATCGTGGAAGGGAACATCAAGTCGACCCAGGTACTTAAAGAAGTCTTGGCCATCGACAAAGCCACCATGTACGGCATCGACAAGGCGCTGTTCGCGCGGCCCAACTGGTTCCAGTTCCTCCAGAAAAAGATCGCCGGTTAAGGGGGCCTATGGGTCCCAATTATTGCCTTTTTTACAAAGGCGGCCGCTTAGCCTTCGGCTTGATCACCGACTTCAAGAAAAACAAGTGGGTGGTCTTGCCCGATCAGGGTAAGGAAGTCCACCTCAACAAAGGCCAAACGGCGCTCACCTTCAGCGGCGCATCCTTCGCCAATGAGGCCGAAGGCTTAGAAATCCTCAGCCAGAAGATCCCTTGGGTCGAGGCACAGGCCCGCGAGCTGGACTTAAAGACCTTCCACGAATTACTGGACAAGGGACAGCCCTATACTATCGAAGAGTTAGCCGAACTGCTGTTAGACGAGCCAGGAAACGGCTGGATGATGGCGGCTCTGTACTTAGCTCTCAAGGACGAAACCTACCTGTTCCACCAAAAAAAGACGGACTTCTTCGCCCGTAGTGAAGAGGAAATCGAACTCCTTAAGGCCAAGGAATCCCGTGAGGCCGAAGCGGCAGCCCAGGCGGAGCGCGAGCGCCAGTGGGCGGCGACGTTACGCCAAGGCGAGTTGCCGCTGCTAGAGCCCACCGAGCAGGCCACCTGGGATAAATTTATCGGGCGGCTGCGTAACTTTTTATTTTTCTGGGAGCACAACCCCGAGGCCGAACACTTTGCCCAACTTTTTGAGCTGAACCTTCGCGGTGGGCTCTACGACGAGCGCCGGGTGATCGAGGCCTTGAACCTAAGCGGCGACCCGATCAGCTGGGGCCGCTTGTTGATCGAGCGGGAAGGCGTGGCCGAGGGCTTTACGCCCGAAGAACTGGCTGCCGCCGAAGCCTTGGCCCAAGCGGACCCCTTCACCAATGCTTTTGGCTTGGAAACCCGCGACCTCCGCCACCTGGGCGGCCACAGCATCGACAACGAAAGCACCCAGGATTATGACGACGCCTTCAGCCTAGAACTAGAGGGTGAGGACTTGATTTTATGGGTCCACATCGCCGAAGTGGCCAGCTACCTGCCGCCAGACAACTTGCTCTTTAGTAAGGCCTGGGACCGGGCGGCTTCGCTCTACAGCCCCTTAAGGACCTTCCCCATGCTACCGCCGGTCTTGTCCGAGCGTTTTTTGTCGCTCAACGCAGGCGAGGACCACGCGGCGGTCAGTTTCCGGTTTCGCTTTGATGCCCAATCGAAGTTGGTTGAAAGTGACTATTGCCGGTCGGTGGTGCATCTCGAAGGCAACTGGACCTATGGGCAGTGCAACGAGCTACTAGAAGCCGGGACCGGGCTCTGGCCCCGCTTGGAGGCGGTATCGGAGCGTTTGCTGGCCCGCCGTTTAGAGAACGGGGCGTTGGAGTTGGACCGCGCCGAGGTGCGCTTCGAAACCCAGGATTTAGCTCACTTGGTGTTGATCGAGGAGAGCCGCGAAACCCGCGCCCACAAACTAGTGCAGGAGTTGGCTATTTTGGTCAACGGCCAAGCAGGCGATTGGGCCGCCGCCAGCGGCCAGCCCAACCTGTTCCGCAACCAGGAACCCTACAGCTTCAACCGGCCTATGGAGCCCGGCGAAAAGCCCCGGCTGCAAGACCTCAACATCCGCCCGGCGGCGGTGGGCCTACAAGCCCAGGGTCATGCCGCCTTGGGCCTAGATGCTTATTTGCAGTGCACTTCGCCGATCCGCCGGTTTTTGGATTTAGTGTCCCAGCGGTTATTGCTCGAAAACCTAGCCGAACGAGCGCCCAGCTTCACGCCTGATCAATTGAGCCGTTGGGCGGTGGACGCCGAGGCCCGTGTGAAGCGTCTGGGACAACTGGAACGGCGGCTTTGGGAGCACCTCAAGTACCGCTATCTGGCCCAAAATGCCGACGAAATTTACGAGGCCGAGTTGTTTAAGGAACTGCGCGGCGGGCGTTCGCTGTTGCTCTTGCCCAAGCTGGACCTCAAGCTGCCTACGCGCAGTGAGGGCTTAGAAGAGGGGCGGGTCTATCAGGTGAAGATATTGGAGGTGGACCCCGCTTATGAGGAGGTCCGCTTTGAGCTGGTGGACTTGCAGCAGCCCACCTCTGAGGAAGAATGACTTTAAGTAAAGCTGTAGGCAATGCGGGTCAGCAACTGGCCCACAACGCTCTGGACGATTTGGGCCCCAAAAATCGCCACAATGGGGCTTAAGTCCAGGCCGCCCAGGTCGGGCATAAAGCGCTGGATCGGCAGCAGGACCGGGTCGGTAAAGCGCACCAAGATGCGCACCGCCGGATGGTACGGATCGGGGCGAAACCAGGAAAGAATCGCCCGGATGATCACGGCCCAGGTAAAGAGGGTCAAACCGCCGCTGATCACATCGCGCAGCCCTAAAATCACAACGTCCATAAACTGCTCCAAAGGGTTTCTTGTAAGGGTAAGCGCCCCCAAGACCCATGTCAAGCAACGCCGCTGGGGGGGGGCGTGCCGCTAGGCCAGCCAGACCGCAGCCCGCTAGAATTCTGAGCCTGCCAAGACGCAACCCCCTAGAACCCCCAGGCTATCGGTGCGCAGCCCTCGGGACCCCAAGACCGCCCAGACTCAACCGATTTAAAATCCAAGCTCGCGTCATGCGCCACCAAAACCTAAGCGCCGCCGGGCCTTGCCTCCCCTTTAAGGCCAACTGCGCAACGTACAAGCTGGCTAAAAACTCAAGTACAGGCTCAGCCACCCTTCAAGACGCTCAAACTCACAGATAAAGCCCGCTCCTAATGCGCTCAAAGACCCACCCAGGCAAGACACCCCAGCAAGCCATAGACTTCCCGCTCCGCATCCTTTAACCTGACCCCATCAGGAGGCGGTTGGGTTGCTGGTGCACCCCCCGGTCTTCAAAACCGCGTGAGGGGGCTGTAAAAGTTCCCTGGGAAGTTCGATTCTTTCACGCCTCCGCCATCTACAAATTGCAGTTCAGTGGGCCGCCGAGTTCCAAGCCAGATTCCAAAAGCCCTTAGCCATGGGCTTCCGGGTCGCCTGCTTGAGCCGTCCTTTTCCGTTTTCTTCTCTTTTTTGCGGATTTTTACCCTTCGCTGGAACTTTCTGGAACTGGAGTGGAACTCGCACTGCTGCCTTTGATGTTTATGAAAAACGAACAAAGTTTGTTAGGAAACGAGATTCGAACTCGCGACTCTCAGCTTGGGAAAAGGAAGCCACAAAAATCCTCGATTCTCCCCGAAGCTCTGATATACAGGCTAATTTCAGTCCCCATCAGTAACGACAGACCATTCACTAAGCTGTCCTGAATCCACTCAAGTCCACTGAAAACCGGTTGAAGCCGGTTGAGTTGTTACTAATCTGTCACCAGAAATTTGATCTCCCTTCGGTATTGACGTTGCGCCCGAAAAGGGTCCAGAGATTGGCACCATGTCAGATCTAGCATCTGATATCTTTCCCTTTGGGAAGGGCAATGCTATCCTTTTACGCAATGGGAAAGACAATGGATTCGCTCGATCACCTCCCTATACACTGAACTCGGCTCGGACAATTCTAATGAAAATCCTGATCTCGTCGCTCACCTCGCTGCTGCCCTCTTTGGTATTGCCGCTGCTGCTCGGGTTCAGTTTGATGCACTTCTTTCCCGACTCGAGGTGGAATCATGAGCTTTTTCATGGCTTCATCGAGTCGGTGGGCAGTTTGGCGGCACTGATCATCTCAACGTTCATTTTGCTGCTACTGCGCGACCGCCAAGTCGAAACCTACTATCTCTGGGTGGCAGCTGCGCTCTTATCAATGGGCTTACTCGACGGATTTCATTCCTGCACCAGCCCTGGAAACAACTTCGTCTGGCTGCATAGTACAGCAACCTTTTTTGGCGGTATGATGATCGCTTTGGTAGCCGTCCATCGTGACCACCTCAACCGGGCAGCCAACCAGATCGCCTTTGCGGCCTCGGCCATCGCCATAGTACTGGGCATTTTTTCGATGGCCAATGAGAGCTTACTGCCTGCCATGTTGGAGATGGGACGATTCACTCCAGCGGCAATTGTGCTCAACGTTACCGGAGGCGTCGGCTTTATCTTCGCCTGGTGGACCTTCACCAAGCGGAATGCACAAACCCACCGTGAAGATCAGATCATTCTTGCCAATCACTGTCTTCTCTTTGGCATGGCGGGGATCCTCTTTGAAAGCTCAACCCTTTGGGACCCGCTTTGGTGGCTTTGGCATTTTCTACGCGCCTTGGCTTACTTCGTTTTGTTATTTTACTTCTTCAGGCTCTTTTCTCAAAAAATCGGCGTCTTGTTCCTGGCTCAAAAGGAGGCCCAAGCGGCAACTCAAGCCAAATCAGAATTCCTGGCCAATATGAGTCATGAAATCCGCACACCGCTCAACGCGATCATCGGGATGAATCAGCTTTGCCTTAAAACTGACTTAGACGTCAAACAGGCCAACTATCTTAAAAAAGTCGACCTATCGGCTCAGTTGCTGTTGCGGGTAGTCAACGACGTCTTGGATTTTTCAAAGATTGAGGCCCAGCAATTAGAGTTGGAAAATAGTTGCTTTGACCTATCGGTCCTACTGGGCAACGTAGCTTCGGCGGTGGGGGTGTTAGCACGCCGCAAGAAAATCGAACTTCGCTTCGACGTAGAACCGGATATATCGGTAGAGTTGAAGGGGGATATCCTGCGGGTCGAACAGGTCTTGATCAACCTGCTTTCGAACGGAATTAAATATACCAAAGCGGGATCTGTAACGCTGTCGATCAGCCAAATACAGGCGCAAAGGGATTGGGTCGAATTAGTCTTTGAGGTGACCGATACTGGCGTCGGCATGGAAGTCCAGACTATAGAAAAATTGTACCAACCCTTTAGCCAAGCCGACAGCTCGACCAGCCGAAAATACGGTGGCACAGGACTGGGTTTGTCAATCGCCAAACGGTTGGTCGAAGCCATGGGTGGTAAAATGGGTGTTTCCAGCCAGCCGGACCAGGGGACGAAATTCACGGTTTCGATGCCCTTTGGCCGGCAGTCTCCTGGAGCCGATTACCCTGTCGAATATCCCCCTGAACTGCTTGCTCTCAAAGTATACGTGGTCGAGGACAACCCGATGATGCTGGAGCACCTGAAAGAGATCATGCCCCCATTCGAACGGCCAACGGAGTTCTTTGAGTCCGGTGAGGAAGCGTTGGAGAGTATCTACAACCATTACGAACAAAGCGGTCCGGTCGATCTGGTGCTGCTGGATCTGAGGATGCCTGGGATAGATGGCTCACAATTGTGCCAGATCCTTCGCCAAGATCCAAAACTGCAACCAACGCCAAAAATTGTTTTGGTCTCCGGTTCCGACCCGACCAGCATCGACGAAATCTACGAAAAAGGCTCCTTCGATGCCCAACTGTTCAAACCGGTCGGTCCCAGCCACCTACGCCAAATGATCATTGATCTCTTCACAGACTCTAAATCCAGCCTGTATCCAGATTCGCCCCAAAGAAAACCGGTGGCATTGCAGGCCATCGTCGGAGCCAGTCTACTGCTGGCCGAGGACAATAAAATCAATCAGGAGTTGGCCGTCGACCTGTTAGAATCCTACGGCTTGAAGGTCGATGTCGTCGATAACGGAGTCGCAGCAACCGAGCAGTTTCAGTCTAAAGCCTACGATTTGGTGTTGATGGATATCCAGATGCCTCAGATGGACGGACGCGCGGCGGCCCAAGCAATCAGAAAATACGAAGCCGATACGCAAGCGGCGCGGCGTATCCCCATCGTGGCGATGACTGCCCATGCCTTTTTGGAGGAGCAGGAAAAATGCCGTTCGGTGGGGATGGACGACATCATTACCAAGCCGATTGAAGTCGCTCTACTGGAAGCCTGTCTGATCCGCTGGCTTTCTCGGAAAAATGAGGAGCAACCGCTGGTCGGTGAACGAATGAGTAAACCTGAGAGTACCCGGGCAGTCGATTTCTCTGTGGCCTTGGAATACTTCAGTGGCAAGGCCGAAAGACTCGATCGGCTGCTTGAGCTTTACCGCGAGTTACATGCCCACGGAGTTGAGCAGCTATTTGAGCACTGGTCCGAGCAGCGCTTCGACGAGGCCTTTGAGATGGCGCACGAGCTTAAGGGAACTGCCGCCCAAGTTGGTGGGCTAGCACTTTCGGAGGTGATGGAAGTCTGCGAGTTGCTGGCTAGCAAGGGAGTTCAGCTCGATGCCGACCTGCTGGCTCGGGCCCAACGCGAACAAAAGTTTTTTTTGGAAGCCATTGATCAACGGATTGGCGGGGTCTGATCTTTCCTTTTAGGGCAACGTCCAAGGCGGGTACGTCATCCCATGCTAAGTCTTACTTAAGAATTGGACTAAAGATTGGGGTCTTGCCAAACCCACCTGTAAAAAAGTCGGAATCCGGCCCTGGGCTTCAGTTTCTTTGCCTGAGGTCCGCGATCATTTTTTAGCTAACTGCTTGTAATTTTTTGTAGCTGGAAATGAGATTCTAAATCTGGCGACAGAACACCAATTTATACAACCTAATCCACAGAATTTAATGGAATGAAATTCCTTCACTTGCCGGTTATGCGCGAGTCATTTGCTGCTGTGCTCTAAAGCGCCCTATAAACTCAGGTGACAGAATACCAATTTATACAGCCTAACACATAGAATTAAATGGGATGAAATGCCTTCGCTTGCTGGTTGCGTTCAGGAGATTAAGGGCTGCGGCCTAGAACGCCCTATTGCCTCGGATTTTCAGGTACGGCCACCTCAGCTTTTGATTGCCTCTTGTAGAAACCGCCCAAACCATTGATTGCTACTTGAAGAATCCGACCGCAAATTTCTCCACAAGCCCCAGAAACAAAGCCTTACCGTCCCCCAAGCTCACAAGCGCTTGGGCGCGGAAGAAGCGGAGTTGTTGGGCGAGTTGGGGCGTGGTGAGCGGGTTGGGGGCGGCGAAGGGGCCCTGAGGGGGTCGAAAAAGAGGCTCAGGACTGGCCCGCAACAGCTTGAAAAATCGAAACGCGCCATCATCCGCCCCAAAGCGGACCGGGGCGGAATCAAGATCATGGCCGCCAACGAGAGGGTGAATTATCAGACCTTGATCAGCGGCCTGTTTCGTTAATCAGGTGACAGTATATCTATTTCCACGACATGGGCGTAACTTCTGTCCTGTCTTTATGTCATGACATGTCCCTACATAAAAAAGCAGGGGGGAAATCAGGAGATAGGACGACTACTCTTAGTCCTTGTCCTTTCGACTTTCAGACACGAAATAAATTCTTTCCTTCGTGAGATTAGCGGCTTTAGCGAAAACACTTGATCGTGCCAAAATATATTGCTCATATTTTGTTTCGCCCATTTCTATACTGGGAAGGAATCGCCTACTTGCAGACTCCTTGCACCCCGCTGCGAAAAATAGGTATCTGTCCCCTGATTTTCCACCAATCAAGCTTCTGTATTCGCTACTTGCTACCATCTGGGCAAGGAATCACGTACTTGCAAACTCCGTGCGCCCCGCTGCGAAAAAATAGGTATGCTGTCCTCTGATTTTGTAAAACATAGGTTGTGTTGAAATCAGAAGGTAAACACCCATTCCACCCTAAGTCAGGTGGCTGTCTCGCCCTGTTGCCGCTTAGATAAAGCCACCAGTTGGGGGTTGAATTTATAGTCGAAGGTTTCGTCGCTCATAATTAACAGCAGGATTGCTTCAATGAAGGCGATGATGGCGGGGATGAAAGTCCAGCAGAGGAGCAAGTAGACAACACCCAGTAAGACCCTCCCCAGGTAGAATTGGTGGATGCCTATCGCGCCGAGGAAAAAGGCGAACAGCGCGGCTACTATCCGTTGACGCCCCCGAGTTTGGACCAGATTTGTTGGCGGGGCCATTTGCCGCACCCCGCATTTGGGGCAGATTTCGGCCTTCTTGTGGATCAATTGGCCGCAATCGGCACAAAACTTTTCGTCTTCGCCCTTATCGGGCCGTTCATTCGCATCCATTTCCGTTCCCATCTTTTTTTATCCGGTTCGAGCACTGGCCCCCAATGGATTGGTAGTTTACCGGCACCGCTCCTTTAAACTAGGCAACCTACTGTATTTTGGCCAGCCCCCAATTCAGCCCCCTGGTAATCCGGCGACAGCACACTCACAAGGTTTCGCTACGAATCAAACCCAAGATATTGTGCTTACAAACCATAGGCTTGATCATGGGGCCCCAGCACAAGAAACTTTAACGTCTGATCCGCTCGCTCGCTGCAGTCGCTACATTGCACCGCTAGATCGTCTTGTTTGGAGCGACAGGCGGCGCAGTACAGATAGATGATGATGAAATTTCGTTGCACCGGGCAGGAATAATAACCCCGCCAGTTTCCCTGAAGGGGCTCGCCGAACACCAAGGGGTGCTCGATGATCGGCAACACCTTGCGCTCCACGGCTTTTTTGATCGAGGCATGTTTTTTCAGTGCTTTGACGAAATCCCGTTCAAAGAGCGCCTCCATCAAGGCTCTTTAAAGACTTCATCGAAGCTAGACCAGCTCGCCTTTCCTTGTTGCAGGCGTTGCTGGGCTTGCGCCAAGGCCTCGTTAAAGGCTGGGTCGGCCAGGAAGGTTGGCTGGGGGCGTCCCATGGCGTGCCGCTTGAGCCCCAAGAGATATTGGGTGAACACCTCCGATACGGTGGTGCGGTTCTCAGCGGCGAAGTCCTTGGCGAAGCTGGCCAAATCGGCATCTAAGCTGAGATTGATGCGGGTCTTGCTCATGTTTCCTCCGGTGTCATGCGTATATTGTACGCATATTAGGAACTATCGTCAAGAGAAGTACCCTCGGCCCCTTATAAGCCAGGGATATAGACAACCTACTGTATTTTAAGCAGCCCCAAATTCAGCCCGCTGGCCCGAACCGACAACCCTCCGCCCAACCTCTCACCCCTTCGGCGAAAGAAAGATCGCGTCGTCGCGGACTTCCATTTCTAGGTGCGGGGCCCGCTGGGCGACGAAGGCCCGGAGTCGGCTTAAGGTGGGGTAGTCCGGTTCGGGGGCTTCGTCGGCAAAGCAGCGGGCATCGTCGATGACGATCACATGTTTCGGCTCGGTGGCGAAAATATGGCCTAGCTCTTCTAAAATCGGGGTTTCTTTGTCCCCCTTGGCCGTCTCCCCGGCGGAGTAGTGCCCGTCCAGCCAAAAGAGGGCCGGTTCCTTCAGCTTCGGTAAGAGTTCCCCCAAAACTTGGCCGCTGTCGCCAAAAAACAGGGTTATCTTGTCGACGCCAGCAAAACGCTTACAAGCCCGCTCATACAAGGCAGGGGCAAGCTCCACCGAATAAAGCTGGTCAAAATCCTCTGCCAAAGCCGCCAGGGTATCGCCCATAAAGGTTCCGGTTTCCACAAAAATCTTAGTCCCCTGGGCCTGGGCCACCTCCTTTAGGTTTTGGCGCTTGACCAACGCCGGGCTGGGGCCGGTTTTTCCCTGAGCTTCCCAGGCTTTCACTTCTTGTTGTAACTTATAACCCTTGATGACAGGGAAGAGCGGGGAGGCCCGCAGAATCGTTTTGAGCAGGTTGATCACAGGGATCTCCGGTAGTGGGATTTAATGAGCAAAAAAACGTATGTAGCGACCCAAGTAGGGCGGTGTCCGGCTAAAAAGTGAGGTTAGCTTCGCACCAAATTCACTCAACTTAAGCTTAGGCCGTCTGGGTTTAGGCTCTGTTAGGTCCATTATTCGGGCCTAAGCAACCGCTCGGTCAAGGAAATTTAAGATTTAAAATCAGCTGCTAACCCAAAGCCCGACTCAAATGCAACCGGAGTCTAGACCGCTTTTTCAGTGCCCACTACCCCAACCCGGAGCCAGCCACACAACCCACGAATTTTCTAGTCTTTTAGGTGGCGGGCCTTTACTCTATAGAGGAACGTCCCCTTATACCCTCAGAGTTATGGCCCCTGTCTTGTCCATTCAAAGCTGGCTTGATCAGATCCAAAAGGAACTGCTGTCCGCCTTGGACCGGCAGGTGAGCGCGCAAGTAGCGCCGGAATTTGGGCGTCTGTTAAGTCTGCTTGAGCGGCTTTTGGAGCAGGCGACGGCACCGATTACCAAGCGTGAGCCCCCCTTTTTGATCGACGACCTAGCCGAGGCTATTTTGGGGTACTTGGCCTTTTTTGAGGCCTTGCCGCAATGGAACGGGGACTTGATCCAAGAACTAGGGCAGGTTTCTCCGAAGCTTTGGGCCGATTCCTGGGAAGCGCAACTTAAGCAAAGCTTGGCCCTTTGGCCCAGCAAACTGGATTTAGAGTTAACTGACCCCCTGGTAGCCGGCCCGGCCCCTTCGCTTCGGGTTGGGCTTTGGATGTGGAGCCAGCGCAGGCGCTTTGCTTGGGCCCGGTTCACCCGCTCCTTGGCTAACCGTTGGCGCGCCTGGCGCTCCCGCGAGGCCCTTGCGGAACCCCAGTTTTACCGCAGTTTTTCCTTGGCCGGATTATTGGCTACCCATCTGGGCACCCCCCTTTATGCCTTTTGGTTAGAAGAATCGGGCCGCTGGGCGGCGGATTTGGCGGAGCTTTACGGCCAATTGGGCGAGGCCTTTGAGGGGCACAACCGGGCCTGTTGGGCTTTGCATGGCCTGTTGCAAGAGCGCAGCGACGAGGCCATCTTGCAAGCCAAAACCGATCAAGAGTCCCTGGCCGAGCGGCTCAGGGAGCTGTGCGGGCAGTTGGTTCAGCTACAAGAAAACTCCCAATCACGCTTGAAACTCGCCTTCGAGCGCCAATGGGCAGACTTCGCCCAGGGATTCCTGTACGCTGGTGGTTGGGGTTATCCGGCCTCTCGTTACCGTCCGGGGCGCGCCGCCCAAGCCCAGAAACAACAAAAAGCCCGAGCCGAAGGGCTCACCCAAGCTTGGGCCGCCTATTGGACCGCCTGGGACCAAGACCAAAAAAAGGACGGCGAGCTTTATCTCTTAAGTGCGCGCGCCGCAGCGGTGACCCAAGACTTGATTTTTAAGCTGCTACAAGTCCAGGGAAAGGCCGTTAATGAGCAGATCGACGCTCTGCACGACCACCTGATCTCTTGGCGGGACCAGCAGGACCCGCAAACTTCAATCGACCAAGCAGGCGAGCAATTGCGCGCCCTGACCAACGAACTGCGTTACCAGCTACAGCCCCAATTGTTGGAATGTTTAAAAACCAACCACCCCAAACTGGACCTCCAAGCCTATAGGGATGCGTTAACGGCAACTTTAGCGCAGTTCCCCGCCGAGATGTCGCTATTGCAAGAACGACAGGCAGACCCGTTAAACCCCAAGACAAAAACCCGGCAGGTGGCCTTTTATGAGATCATCGACAGCGAAATTTTTTCTTCCCTAAAAGAGCGGCTCGATAGCTTTTGGGAAAAAAACGGCCGTGAATATACCGCCCAAGTCGTCTCGGTCCATGAATTGGACCAACTCTTGGACGTCAACTTTGGCTCCGTACTGCTGCGCATCCGCGACGAAGGCACCGCTCCTGTAGATCGTCCCCACCTATTTACCGATGCCATGGGTCGGGCCTTGGACCGCCTTGACCATCTCGCAGAGTTGGACCAGAAGCTACGCAAGCAGACCCGCCAATTAATGCAAGAAGAAACCTCTAAATTAGGGGCCACCGCCCAGGCACTGGTGGACCATGAAAAGGTATTGAGCCTGCAATTGATGAGCGCCAAGGTGAAGGGCCGCGAGCGGCTGCACCAAATCCAGCGCAGCCTCCAAAAAAGCCTGAGCGCGGCTTGGCCTCAGTTGGTCGAATGGACCCAGAGCCACTACCAAAAACTCAGCGATTTTTACCAACAATTCCGACAATATACGGGCCTTACGGTGGGCAGTGCCCAGGAATTACGGCTTAAGTCCCTGATCAGTGAATCTCGTGACCGGATCTTTGCACTGCCCCATGTTTACCGCCACCTCTTCCGCAACGAGCCGCTGGCCGATGACCGCTTCTTTTTGGCCCGTCAGGCCGAAATGGCGGTAGTCTCCGAGGTATTCGAGAAGCACCAAGCCCAAGGGCATGGTTCCCTGGCGGTGGTCGGTGCCAAAGGAGCCGGTAAAAGTTCGCTCTGGCAGATAGCCCAAAGCCGCGCCTTTGGTGACTACGCCACGGCTAGAATCAAACTAGAGCACCGCTGCCTTGCCGAGGCGGATTTGGTCGAGGTCTTGTGCGATGCATTGGGAATGAGGCCTTGCCCAAGCCTTAGCGAAATCGAAGCGGACATCCTGACCTGGACCGCTGCCAGAGTGGTTGGCGTGGAAAGCCTGGATCGTCTCTTTTTAAGAGTTCCTGGAGGTTTTGAACTGCTGCGCCAATTCATCTTGCTGCAACACCAGACCCAGGCCAAAATCCTGTGGATCAACTTTTGCGGCGAATTAGCTTGGAACTACCTAGACCGGGTGGTGCAGATATCCCATCAGTTTGAGCAGGTTTTATCGCTTTCCACCCCTAGCCCCGCTGATTTAAAAGAATTGGTCTTGAGACGGCACCAATTGAGTGGGTTCCATTTAAAATACAGCGCCAGTGCCGAGCTGGCCAAATCCAAAAGTTACCGTGAGGCATCTTCCGAAGAAGAACGCCAAGGAATGGCTCAGGCCGAGTTTTTTGAAACCCTAGCCCAGGTTAGCGGGGCAAACATTGGCCAAGCTTTATTCCATTGGGTCCGCGCGGTGGAGTCGGTGGAGGACCAGACGCTGGTCCTGTCTTCGGAGGTGAGGTTTAACCTTAAGTCCTTAAGCCAGCTATCCAAAGCCGAGCTCTTTTGCCTTCAAGCCGTCCTGCTGCACGAGCGGTTGAGTGTGAGCGAGCAAGCCCAGGTATTCCGGATCAACGAGCAGGAGAGCCGCTACCGTTTTGATCAATTGGTGGAGCGGGGCATCTTGGTCGATAAAGGGGGAGCTTACGGAGTTCAGGCCCTGTTCCAGCGCCCCTTGGTGCAAATTTTAAAAGACCGCAACCTGTTGGAGTGAACCCATGCCTTGGCGGATAATATTCATCTATTTCCTAGTGGCAATGCTGGCTGGTCCTGTCGCCGGGGCCCAAGAAACGGCGGCCCCAGAACCGCTGCCCGCGGCCACCGCACCGGAGGCGCTAGCCGAACCAGCCGCCCAGCCGGTACCGGCGGCCCCAGCCAGTCCAGAGCCCCCCAAAGCGCTACCTAACCCGGCCAAACTCCCCGCCGCAGCGGCAGCGGAGGTGGGGCAGTCCATAAAAGAAACCCGGCCCAATCTTGATGTCTCGATCACCTTCGGTAAGATTTTCTGGTCCTTGGTCTTACTGGTCTTCGCCTATCTGGCGATCCGTTTTTTAAGCCGCCTCTTAGAAGCTCTTTCGGAAAAATGGGCCGCTCAGCGGTTGGCCATCAAATCGGCGATCCCGATCATCCGCATTCTCGCCTGGGTCTTTACGGCCTATGTGGTTATCGAAGGGGTGATTGCCCCGCCCTTTGAGTCCCTACTGGCACTCGGCGCTTCGGCAGGCTTGGCGCTGGGCTTTGCGTCTCAGGATGTCTTAAAAAACGTCTTCGGCGGGATTTTGATCCTGATCGACCGCCCCTTTCAGGTAGGAGATAAGATCGAGGCCGACAAATATTACGGAGAGGTGGTCCATATCGGGCTGCGGACCGTGCGGGTGGTCACCGCCGACGATTCGCTGGTCTCTATCCCCAACAGCGTGATCGTCAACCAGTCAGTTTTAAACAGCAACTCCGGAGAACCCAATTGCCAGGTGGTGGCCGAAGTGTTTTTGCCCTTTGGGGTGGACTTCGGCTTGGTTAAAAGCTTGGCCCATCAGGCAGCGGTAACCAGCCAATACGTCTACCTGGGCAAGCCCGTGGCGGTGATCTTAAAAAACGAAATCCATCAGGGCGTCTCGATCATCAAGGTACGGATCAAGGCCTATGTCCATGACCTACGCCACGAGCACGCCTTTGCTTCGGAGATGACCGAAATCTTTATCGACCAACTGCGCCGCAGCGGCCAATTGCCTGCGGCTTGGGCAGGCCAAGAACCCCGCTAGGCGGTCAAACCACTACCCCCAAATTCAAAGAAGGCTTGACCAACTAAATATACTTGCGTACTCAAGTATTATTCAACCTTTAATCCAGTATCCACTATGACCCCAAGCCAAGACCTTGTCCTTTCGCTACACCAAATGATGACCCACCTGATGAAGCGTATCGACCGCCCGTTGAGCGCTCACGGCATCAGTTTCTCGGAATTCTTAGTGCTCTTTCAGCTCAGCCAAGCGCCCAACCAGACCCTACGCCGGTTGGACCTAGCTGAAGCCATCGGCATGAGTGCTTCAGGGGTAACCCGGTTGCTCAACCCGATGGAAAAAAACCGACTGGTCCAAAAGGAAAGTAACCCCCGCGACGCCCGCGTTAGCCTTGTCCAGCTCTCCGAGGCAGGCCAGCGAATTTACCAGGAAACGCTAGCCACCTTCGAGCACGCCGCCTCCGATTTTTTTAAGCCCCTCAAAGAAGAACAAATCCAGCGGATGTTAGGCCTTTCCCAGGCTTTGTTATGACCCAAAACCATCAGCCTGTGTATCTTGAACCCACCCAAGCGGCGGGGGCCGCCTTTTTTTCAAACCCGCCACAAGGCCCCTTGGTGATGTTGAACCTGTTGCGCTTTAAAGAGGTCGCCGATTATTCGGCCCATCCTCAAATTGCGCCAGAACAGCCGATCAGCGGAGCCGAGGCCTTCCAGCGGTATATCGACTTCACCCTGCCTTTTTTACATGCCAGCGGTGGAGCCATTGAATTTTTGGGAAGGGGAGGGAACTTCCTGATCGGCCCGGCAGAAGAAACCTGGGACCTAGTGATGCTGATCCGGCAAGCTTCGGCCCAAGAATTTTTGGCCTTTGCTTCGAACCCGGAATATTTGGTGGGTCTAGGCCACCGCAGCGCGGCGCTTGAGGATTCGCGTTTGCTGCCCACCCAGGCGATCCGGCGGCTAGTGTCCCGGTCGGCGGATTCGTTTACACCGCTTCCGTTTTCTCCTGGGGACGGGCGTAGCGATGCAAGCACTTGAGGCGGTTGCCCACATGAAAACTCGGCGCAACCGATTCAGCACAGCAACTTTCAAGCAAATCTTAGCCAAACAGCGATGGGCGTAGCTTTGCCATTCGAGTTATGAGAAGCACAAAGCTATTGTTCGAATTGAAGGGATGGGACTACTTTTTTTGGCTGGCAAAAAAAGTAGCAAAAAAACCAGCCCCCAGGTGGCTCGCCGCTAAGACCCCGTACGCCAAACTACGCTAAAAGCCAAAACTCGCCCCGCCAAGCAGCACCGAACGAAGTGAGGGCTGCGGGCGTAGCGACGCGAGCTGGCGAGTGTTGCTCATGTAAGCCGTCGGCGAAGCCGACTCCCTAACGCTCGAAGCTCGAACAGTTGGCTTTCTTAACGCTTCGTTTGGCTACGGGCTCTAAGCGACTCACCAACGGGGGTATCATAAAGGCCCTAACCACCAAGGAGCTTCGAGTCCGTAGCGATGCGAGGGTTGCCCCATATAAAAAGGTCGTTGAAGTCTATTTCTTATGCTCAGTGCTCGAACAGCGGGCTTTTTGGCTGGGCAATACTCGCCGGCTCGTATTGCCACCCACGTAGCCCTCGGCCTGCGGCCTCGAAGCTGCTTAGCGTGGCTATATGGGCTCTAAGCTGCTCGCAAAAAAGGGGAACTACGCAGTCAAGCTTTGGATTGAGCCAGAGAGTTTGAAATAGTCGGAAGTTTAACTTCAAAGTGGGAATTAGCTGTAAACCTAACAGCCAAACCGGGCACTAGGCTAAAGAATTATTTTTGGGCCGGGTCCAGATTGCGGGGGCCTCGGTCTTGAGTAGGCTGTGGTCGTCCAATTCGGTGCGGCGTTGCTCGAAGCGCTCTACAAAGCCCCGGATTTCGCCGAAGAATTCTTCGGTCACTTCCCAAACCGGCCCCCTGTCGCGCCCGACCTCTAGCTGCTCTAAGTCTAAATCAGGGGCAAAGAGGGCCTGGGCATCTAACTCGATCCGCTCTCCACTGGCCAATAACCGGACTTCGGCACAGTCGGCTTTGGTTAAGCGGTGGCCGTAAAAGTCGATGGCTTCGCCCATTTCAAAGGGATAAAAATACCGCTTGGCAATGTCCCCCATAGAAACGTTAGTCACACCAATCCAACCACCGCCCAAGGTCTTGATTTCTACGTGGTAAAACATTTGGGTTCTCTTCTAAAAGGGTTAAGGCTGGGTTTTCCTTAAAATACGCTTTGGCTGGGGAAAATTCAAGGACGACCAAAAAGCCAAAGAGCGGCCCCGCCCTCTGGAGGTTTAGTGCGCGGGCCTGGGGGCCTTGCACCCTGATTAGGTTAGCCTGGATGGCGCGGCTTCTGTTAGACTAAAATCCTAATGACGGGAATCTAACCAATGATCGGAGTGAGTTATGTTATCTAGCGATGGGGCCACAAAGGGAGTGAATTTCCCCAGAATTTCTACCTGGGCCCTGTTTGCCCTGCAATTGTTTACCGGCGGATTGTTCGCGGCCCTTTGGCTCGCCGAGCGTAAAGACCGCTTTAATGAAGGGCTAGAAAAAGAAATAGTACACACCAAGGACTTGGTGTTGTTAGCTCTCTTTATGGGCTTCCCCATGCTCTTTGAGGGGGCCTATGCCGCAGACCCTTCACCGACAGCCGAGGGCCTTGCGGGGATCTGCGCTCTGGCGGCGGCGGTATGGATGATCGTGCTCAGTTTCCGCCTAACCGACCGGCTCCGTGAACTAGGCGAGTTGGAGTTTGGAAATCCAGAATTAGGCGCAGGCCCCTTTGTTACCAACAAACTCTGGGCCTTCCTGTTCCAGTTTTTGTACCTAAACTATAAAATCAATGAGCTCCAGCAGTTCCGCCAATTGGCTAGGGCAGGCGACGAAGCCTAAATCCCTCAAGCCAAAGCCAACTGTTCTTTCAGGGCTCTAAAAAAGAAGTCCGCCCCTTGGTCGCTGAGCAAAAAGGGATTGAACTGTCCTTGACCAAAATGCGCTTGGTAGACCGGGGCGAAGGCTTCTTCCCTCGGCGCAAAGGCCATGCTCCATTGCCCGAAGAGGCGAGCCTCAATAGGAGAGACGTCTAGCAGCTGAATCCTTTCGTGTCGGCGGTCTAGGGCTATCTTTAAGAACAGGCTGGTGACGGCGTCTCTCGGGCCTTCGAGATACTGGCAAAAATACTGCTCATCAAAAGTCAGCAGACCGGTGATGTCCAACTTAGGGTTGGCCGTTCGGGCGGTCTCTAAAATACTCCATTCGTCTTGGGGCTTCATCAACGTGGTCGCTTGACTGGCGTATATGAGGCGAATAATTGGCAGGTTCATCAGGCTCCTGGGGATTGGGCTTAAATATACCCCAGCATGGAGCCGAAGAAAAGGGGCGAATGGCCTTGAAAGAGAGCCTTTAAGCGGGCTAAAAGCAAATAAATCTATACCATAAGGTCCCTAAATGGATTTAACGACACAAAGCATCGGATTGCTGGCCGGACTTTTGACTACTTTAGCCTTCTTGCCCCAGGTCTGGCAGACCTACCGCAGCAAACAGGTGCGGGATTTATCGCTCAGTTGGGCTGCCACCTTCACGCTGGGCATCCTGCTTTGGCTGGCCTATGGCCTACTCTTAGGTGAGTTGCCGGTGATCCTGGCCAATGTTTTTTCTTTGATTTTAGTGGCTTCGCTATTGGCGATGAAGCTGCTTTACCGCAACCTGCCCCACAACCAGGGTGCTTAGAGGTTATGTCTATAGAGCGATTGGACCGATTTCGGGGCTCTATGGTGGGCTTGGCGGTGGGCGATGCCCTGGGCGTGGCGGCGGAGTTTAAAAAGCGCGGGGAATTTGAGCCCATCGAAGATATCCGAGGCGGCGGCGTATTTAACCTGCTGCCCGGCCAGTGGACCGACGACACCAGCATGGCTCTATGCCTAGCCCACAGCCTGATCGAGTCCGGCGGCTTTGATCCTTTAGACCAGATGGAACGCTACCTAGCCTGGCGCGACGAAGGGTACATGAGCAGCACCGGTAAGTGCTTTGACATCGGCGTGGCCACCAACAAATCCCTGATCCGCTTTGTGGTGACCCAAGAGCCCTATTGCGGTGACATCGACCCGCTGACGGCGGGCAACGGCTCCTTAATGCGGCTCGCCCCGGTGCCCATTTTCTTTCATGACGACCGCGATGCCACCATCCGCTTCGCCAAAAAAAGCAGCAACACCACCCATTCGGCCCCAGAGTGCGTCGAGGCCTGCGGGCTTTTTGCGGCCATGCTTTACTTGGCCTTTGGCGGTGCTAGCAAAGAAGACATTTTATTGCGCCACGGCTTCGAGACCATCTTAAGCCCGAAGATTGCCGCCTTGGGCCGGGGCAGCTACCGGGGCAAGGGGATCGAAGAGATCGAAAGCACCGGCTATGTGGTCCATACCCTTGAGGCGGCGCTTTGGTGTTTTTATAAAACCCACAGCCTTAAAGAATGCCTCTTAGAAGCGGCCAACTTGGGTTATGACGCTGACACCGTCGCCGCTGTGGCCGGGCAGCTGGCCGGGGCCTTTTACGGCTACCCAGCCATTCCCGCAGACTGGCGGGCCAAACTATTCCAGGGAGAAGAGATCCAATTGGTGGCCGACCGCTTGGCCTTAGCGGCCGGGCGGCGGGCTTAATCCGGGTTTTTGGAGCCCCGCACCTCGATCTGGGCGGTCTCTTCTAAGACCTTGACTAAGGCCGCCATGTCTTCGTCACCATGCCCCATACCTTGGCATTTATGGTAACGCTGAAGGTTCAGGCGGGTTTGGGGGAGTTGCACGCCTGTGCGTTCGGCGTCATCTAAAACCAGCCCCAAGTCTTTGGCCACCAAGTCCACTGGGAAGGCCTTGGTGAAGCGGCGCTCGATGATTGCTTGCCCCTTAAGCAGAAACAGCGGCGCGTTCAGCGCCCCTTGGCCCAAAGCCTCCATCAACCGCTCCGGTGCCAGCCCCGCCGACTGGGCGTAAATCATGCTTTCGGCCAGCGTTTCCATCGCCCCGGCGAGCAGCAGGTTAACCGCCAGCTTCATCTGGGTTCCAGCCCCAACGGGCCCACACTCCACCAAGCCGCTGCCCATGGCCGCCAAAAGGGGCCGGACCCGGTCCAAGATGCTAGGCTCCGCTCCGGCGAGCACCACCAGTTGACCGGTCTGGGCGGGGCCCACGGTGCCCGAAACCGGCGCGTCCACCCAGTCTACCTGTTGCGCTTTTAGGCGGCGGGCGGACGCAAGGGTGGCGGTGGGGGAGACGGTGGACATATTGACCAGAATCGAGCCGGGGGCCAGCCCTTCGACCGCCCCCTGGGGCCCGAAGAGGACGGCTTCTAAGGCTTCGGGCCCGGTCACCATGACCACCAACCGGTCCACCCTGGCCGCCAGTTCGGCAGGGCTTTGGGCCACGAAAACACCTTGCTCGGCGAAGGGCTGGCAGCGCGCCGCGTTGCGGTTGTATACCGCCAAGTCCATTCCGGCCTTAAAGACGTTCCAGGCCATCGGGGCCCCCATGGCCCCTAGGCCGATAAATCCTACCTTCATCTGATCACTCCCAGTGAGAATAGATTTTTAAGGCTTCCAGCGCCGCTCTTCTGTTAAGGCTCTGGACAATATTCTGATTTGCTCAGGTTTCAGGTCGTAGGCCATCAGGGTACGCCGCTGGGTAATGTCGTCCAAGGTCCAGGCCATCTCTTGCTGCACCAAATAACGCAGTTCGGCCCGCAGAAAGCCCTGCCCCGTCAGGTCTTCGTTGGTGTCGCGGTAGCGTAAATAACGAGCCACCTGCACCCAGCGGGTCCCATAGGCGGCGACCCACCGGGCTTCTTGGGCCGGACCCAGCCCGGCTTGGGCCAAGTCGGCTCGGGCTTTAGACAGGCGGGTTTGATCCAGCGGTTCCGCACCGGGCAAGGGCTCGACGGCGGTATCCAGATGAGCCCGCCGGTCCGAGGGATTCCAGCGGCCCAGTTGGTCCAGGAGCTTGCGCCCCAGACTGCGGTAGGTGGTGATCTTGCCACCTAATACCAACCAATAGGCGGCCCCGCCGGGCAGTTGTTCCCCTTCGAACTGCGCTTCACGAGACATCTTGCCTAAGTCCCGTTCGCCCCGGTCGATCAGGGAGCGCAGGCCCGAATGGATGTAGCGGACTTGCTCTCGCTGGGGCTTTAGCTGGGGGAAGTAGTGCCCGTAAACCTTTAGCAGATAATTGATTTCCTCTTCGCTGGGCGGCACCTTGGCGGTGGGCGGGTCGGTAAAGTCCGATTCGGTGGTGCCCACCAGGGTCTTACCCATCCAGGGCAAAACAAAAACCACCCGGCCCCCTTCGGGCAGCGTCAAGTATGCGGGCTGCGGGGTGGCGGGCCCATCGAAGACCAGATGGATACCCCGAGAAAAGCGCAATCCGGGCCGTTTCTTTTTTTGAGTGAACCAGGAGTCCAACTGGGGGGCCCAGGCTCCCGCCGCGTTGACCACCACCTGAGCTTGGATTTGGCGGCTTTGCCCGTTGCGCTGGTCTTTTAATTCCAAAAGCCAGCCATCGCCTTGGTTTTGGGCGGCCTCAAGGGAGGTGTAGTTAAAAATATCGGCCCCCGCTTGGGCCGCAGACAGAGCGGTTTCTAGAGTTAAGCGGGCATCAAAAACTTGGGCATCTGAATAGGCGAAGACCGCTTTGAGGCCTTCTCGCTGAAGCCCGCCCAGTTGTTCCCATTCGCTGGGGGGCACCCGTCGGCTGGGCTCTAGGTTGCGGCTTCCGGCTAAGAGGTCATAGAGCCAACAGCCGATCCCGATCATCCAGGGGGGGCGGGCGTCGCCTTGGTATACAGGGATATGCAGCCGGAGCGGGTGGACCAGATGGGGGGCAATGCGCAGTAGATGGGCGCGCTCGTGCAGGGCTTCAAAGACCAAACCCAGGCGGCCTTGTTCTAGGTAGCGGATGCCGCCATGGATCAGTTTGGAAGACTGGCTGCTGGTGGCTTGGGCGAAGTCGCCCTGCTCTACTAGGAGGGTGCGATAACCTCGATAGGCCGCCTCACGGGCGATGCCTGCGCCGTTGATACCGCCGCCGATCACCGCAATCTGGTAAGCTTGATCCGCCATAGGACCTCAAGGGAGGGGGGTTGCTCTGGGAGCAGCTTACCAAATAGGGGTGGCCCCTGCCAAGGCGCAAAGCGGGGTTGGGGTTGGGGGCCGGAGGGGCTGCGTGCGTAGCAACGCGAACCAGCGGTTGCCAGACCAAAGCCGTTGGCGATGCCAACATTCCCTTAGAACATATCAGCGCCGAGGGCTGAGTGCGTAGCGACGCGAACCGGTGAGCGTTGTATTGGCAAAGGTGATCTCTCTTTTCTGGTACTGGGGAGCGCAAAACTACGGAAGGAATTAAAGAGATGGGATTACTTTCTTTGGCAGGCAAAGAAAGTAACAAAGAAACCTGCCCTCACCTTCGCGGCAAAGACCCCCTACGCCTCACTCGCTAAAAGCCAAAAACTCGCCCCGCCAAGCAGCACCGAACGAAGTGAGGGCTGCGGGCGTAGCGACGCGAGCCGGCGAGTGTTGCTCATGTTAACCGTCGGCGAAGCCGACTCTCCATGCTCGAAGCTCAGACAGTTTGGCTTTTTTTACACTCCTTTCGGCTAGGGGCTCTAAGCCGCTCGCAAAAGGGAACCCAAGGAGCGTAATCCGCGGGTCTCCAAATATATGGCTGCAGAAATAGGTGACTGTCCCCGAATTTTCAAGCCCTCATCTACGACACCAAACTGAATCCCCAGATCAAGAAAACGAGAAAAAGAATGAGTGTGATACCCCAAAGAAACCCATAAACCTCAAGCTTATCTTTTAACGAGTGATTGATTTCATGAAATGGCTCGCTAAAAGATTCTTCAAACTCCTTAGTCTGGAGTAAGGCAGAGAAGGAATTCATTGCTTTTTCTTGATTTTTCCGTAAAAGCTTCTGATCCTGCCGCGCCAGATAGCACATTAAACAGAGGTGCAAAATCCCGACAAACCACAATACAGTCCCGATAATCAATGACTCCTGCGAAAACAGCCTATTAGATGACTGGTACTTAATGAAAAATGCCATTATGCAGTAACCTAGGGACACTAGAAATCCAGTCCGAAAATTGGCTGAAAATGAATCTGCCGCTGATTGAGCGTTTTTCGACATTAGATCAATGTTATCCAATATTTTTTTATGAATCTCTACATAGTCTTTGGCATTAGTTTTCAAATATACTGAAAACGCTTGTTTTACTGGCTTTAGCAGGTCGTAATAGCCTAGCTTCCCATCTTGTGCACTATTTGTGTAAACGTTGCGAAAAACTCCAAGACGTCCCGATATACCAGGGCCGTCAAATACCCAGTCTGAGTAATCTTTCCAGGCATTTGCTAAATTATAGGAGACTTGGGTCGTCGAGCTTAATTCAATATTTACTGGCTTTACTCCATGGAAGACGGCCTTCAGTAAAAACCTGCGAGTCTGCTTGTCATAACTTATCGAAGACGTATTTGCAGTAAGGCAAATCGACATTGCCAATGTCCACCAATTCATTATGCGATTAAGGGACTTACTCCCTGTCTCCCGCTGTAGGAAAAAGTCTCCCGGCTGAAATGGGTAATCCTTGTACTGTTCAAAATGAGCATCCTGGAAAAGGACGCCCCAGTCTATTGACTGAACAAAGCGTGCATTATCAGTCGCATTTAGGAATGACGTTCCAGGTGCGTTGGACCCGTCAAAACATCGCAACCTAAGTGTACTCAACTTCCTTTTCAGAGTACCGAACTGAGCTATTACGATTGTCGGGTCAGCTTTTAAGGAGTCGACAAATGCATTCGCATCGTAACAAATAATTTCGCCATTTTCAGACTCCTTTTTGATCAATAGTTTAGTCGGCGCTGAATCGACTTGATCATCCTTTAACCCACTCAGATACACAGTCAAATCAACTTGATAGTTTGTGTCTCGGGCAAATTGAGCAGAATAATCAAAAAAACTGATTTCCCATTGATCCTTAACCCCTTTCAGCACTTCTACGAGCTGATCCGCTTTTACTTCTATCGAAGTTAGGTCAATCGAAAATGAAATGGAATATTCGTAGAACGTTTCCTTTACCGAAACATCAATACGTCCTTCAAAGCAATTAATTAGTGAATTGGTCAGGCTCATTGCCCGTCCGTTGCGTCAGCTGCATCAATAGTCTCTACCGGTTTCTCCCAAGTAATCGTATCTCCTTCTGCCCCATTTACAGGTATAAATATGCCTTCCTGATCTCCGTTTTTCAGCCTATAGACAGACGATTTTAAATCGGCATCATCAATATTGACCGTTAAAGTAATGCCGTTTTTAATATGGTGAATGGAAGTTGCGTGCTTCCCCTTAACAGCATCTTTATCAGAATTAAATTCCGCATCCAATTCTCCTTTATTGATTTTTTTATCAATTGCCTTGCGAACTTTTTCAGAAAGAGCATTTATATCAAGAGTACTATCAACCGGATGGTATGTCTTAATTTTTTCAGGTAAATCTCTTGGATTTATTTTTTGACCATGATCTCGAATAGCCCGCACAAGTTCGGCAAGGAGTAAGGACCTATCTGCTTTAAACTTAGTTAGGTTTTGACTATAGACTTGAGATACAGCGCGATAGAGGGTATCCGAGTTGGCGAAATCCGTTCGTTTTACCCGCAAACTCAAAAAGTCCTTGATCCAATAATCCTGAGTGCCAGTAATATTGACATGTAGCTCTGGTTGACCAATCCGGATTGGCACTACACAACTACGAAGTCGATTAAACCTCTTATCATAAGCTGGGCCACGGCGCTTTGTGTGCGTTTCATCAATAATTTTATTATAATCGGCTAGCGACAAGACAATTGCAGAATTACTTATATCCAAACAGACGGTAAACCTACACTTGGGAATGGATTTAGGTGGGTTTGAAGCGATCATTGCCGAAAGTAGCATCTCGCTTAGTCGATCTGCTACCTCGCCCATTGTTTTCTCTTTCTTAACAAGCGCTTGAAAGAGGCTAAATGACTCTACAGTATCCGACTGAAAAGAACATTCTCGAGTGTCTGTACCCGCCGCCTTATGCGTATCGCTTATCCAGTCACTTAAATCATCGGTTTGATCTGCAGATAGTACGGTTCTGTCATTCTCTTCATATGAGATAATATATTCAATCAGTTCCATATTTAAAAATATTTTAGAGGGTTATATTTTGGAGACTCTTCTAGGAAACACTTCTTTGCTAAATTCCAGTTGCTCCCAAATTCTAGAGCCTCAGCCGTGTATCCTGTATTGTCTGGCATGTTCGCATAGTCCTCAAGAGATCGGTAGCCCGAAAATGGGGAAAATCGATGGCCCCCAGCCTGAGCTAATTGCAGCGAAAAAAGCGGCTCGCGGCAAAGCCATTATTACGCACGCAGATTCCTCTTTCAACTAATTTACGGGAAGTGGGGCATATGGATAAGTTGAATACTTTCAGCATAGAAATCAGGTGGCAGTTTAAAATCCGGTGACAGTTACCTGTTTTTGCAGCGGTAAAACCCACAACTTGCGGTGTACGGCTCTTGGGATCCCTTTTGCGAGCGGCTTAGAGCCCCTAGCTGCGCTAAGTAGCCTCGAGGCTGTCAGGCCGAGGGCTTGAAGCTTTTTGGCTATTGATACCCCCGTTGGTGAGGCGCTTAGAGCCCGTAGCCACGCTAAGCAGCTTCGAGGCCGCAGGCCGAGGGCTGCGTGGGTAGCAATGCGAGCCGGCGAGTATTGCCCAGCCAAATGCCAACTGTTCGAGCTTCGAGCGTAGCGAGGGCGAGTTTTGGCTTTTAGCGTAGCTTGGCGTAGGGGCTCTTAGCGGCGAGCCGCCTGGGGGCAGGTTTCTTTGTTACTTTCTTTGCCTGCCAAAGAAAGTAATCCCATCTCTCTTTTTCGTCCCGTAGTTTCGTGCTCCCCATTGCCAGAAGGAAAGAGTCTTTCGCTTTATTGGGGAATCTCGCGCCCTCAAGCGGCGCTTGCTTGCTAAATCCCGGCTAGACAAGGCCGGGCCCCAAGCTGTACCAGCGAGGAGCAACCACTAAAGGGTGGAGAAAGGGACCAACTGGCCCCCTTGTAGCAGCGAGAGGAGAAGAGCCCCCTACCCCCCTTCCATCTGCCGCTGTAGGGCGTCGAAATCTAATTCCACCGGTGCGGCGGGGGCGGCTTCAGGGGCGGCGGCTTGTTCGCGGTAGTCGTCTAGGTTGATGTCTCGGTTGGATTTGGGGCCCACGGAGGTGTGGGCGTTGCCGCCGTCGAAGCGGACGAACTCGCTGCGCTCTAAAGACAACTCGATATGGAAGCTTTTTCCGGCGACTTTAAAGGCCAACCGGCGGCAAAGCTCTTGGCTCGAAGGGTCGCGCGAGTCGATGTTGAGCACAATGGCTGAGTTGAGGGCGATGGCCTTGGGCTGGGTGTTGTGGGCCACCAAATGGTATTGTTCTTCGATCCGGCGGCGCACGGTGCCGATGGTTTGGTTGATCAACTCGCCGATGCCGTTGACTACCTCATCAGCCGTGTATTCGGTGGAAAGCTCGTCTTCGGGCATGCCCATCTTGAGCATGCTCTTTTTGTAGATTTCCAGCGCTGCGGCACCGGTAAAATTCATGATCATCAAGCCCGAATAGTCGCCCGAGAAGAGCACGAAGCAGCCAATATCGGGGCGCAGATGGATCGAGGGGATCATCTGCATGGTGTCCGAGTAGGTCACCTCCTCGCCGGTGGCGGCCTCAACCACCTCTTTGGTGGCTTCACAAAACAAATGAGATACGGCGTTGACCGTTTCCGAGGCTTTAATCATTGGGGCTCTGGGGTGCTGGGTCCTTTTAGGTCAAAACGCTCTTCCGGATTGAGCCGGAAGGGAGAAATAAACAAGCCCAGGGCGTTGGTTTCGGCAATGGGCAATCGCTCGGCAATGTCTTCAAGAGGCTCAGGGTAAGGTTCTAAAAACCCTCCTGCGGCCATGCTCAGACGCTCAGCGTAGGTTAATTCGCTGGTCTTTAACATCTTTAGCGTGTTTTCCATCGACCGGGCCAATAGTTTTTTAAGCCGATTTTTGCTCGCCTCGGCCAGCAGATGATCGATCCGCAAGAGGTTGGCTTGGGTCAAGGTCAACTCACCACGAAGGTCCAGTTCCACCTCCCGCTCTTGCACCTGGGTGCCGCATTTGTGGCTGCGTCCGTTGGGCGCGCGTATTTCGGTATATTCTAGCTTATCGCAGGCCGGACAATAGAGCCAAACCAAGGTGCCCCAGATCGGCTCGGATTGGTATTTGGATTCTTCTTGTTCCTTCTTCTTGCGGAAGGCATCTAAGGAGATGGTTTTGCTCATTTTAGCCAAACAGGTTTTGTAAGATCAACACCGCACTAACCGAAAAGGCCCCTTCCAAAATAGCCACGCCCCAGTTTTTGTCGCGGTAGATTTCTTGGTCCAGTTTTTCGCTAGAGATCACCAAACGGTCCATCGCCCAGCGGAAGGCTGCCAGGGTGGCGTTGCCCAGCACAAACCAAGCGACAAACCAAGGCAGGGAATAAGATTGTTTTAACGGCATGGCCATTAAAAAGCCCATGGCCGCCAGATTAGCCCCTAAGGTCAGGCCCGCCGCCGCATTGCCGGCGGCAATTTCGGCTAGGTCGTCGTAGCTGGTTAGTTTCTGGTACAGCAGGGCATAAAGCCAGAAGGCCAACTGGCCCAAGACAAAATAAAAGAGGGTCAGGCCTAAGTCCATCGCCCAGCCGAGGCTTTCGCCCATCACGATGGCGCGGATCAGCGCCGCCGAACCCAGATAACTAGCCCCTTCGACCACCGCCACGGCAAGGTTCCCCTCCTTGAGCATCGCTTGGTGGGCATTGATGCCGCGCAAAATAAAGCGGTCATTAAGCCGCCCGGCAACCAGCAAGAGCATGATCCCCACTAGGCCCCAAATCGCCACGCTGATCAAGCCCCAAGCCAAGCTAGGGCTAGGCGATTCCAAGACGCCCTCAACGATCAAAGCCACACCGGCCAAGTAGCCGACGAAGTTCAAGGTCACCGCCTTGTTGTCATGGCGGACCAATTGTTCTTCTAGGTCATAGGGACAAAAGAAGCCAAAGGCCCGTTTGGCCAGCCACAACAGAGCCAAGACTTCGGCCAAAAAAAGCAAGTTGGGAAAATGGCTCAAGTACCCCAAACCGGGGAAAGAGATCATTTCTTCGAAAATAGGGCGCATAGGGGTGCCATAAGAGGTTTGGGCTAGTTTCCCAACGGGCCGGTCAAAAGTCAAGGAAAAGGCCCCCCTAAAGGATTTGGCCGGTTTTTTGCTTGGGCTAGACTAGGCCTGGGGGCTTGTACCGGGCCCTATAGCGGACGGACATACGGCCAAGGCCCGACCCAGCAGCTTTTGTGACGCCAGACTTGACCAGAAAAGGACGAAGGGATAATTCATGTATTACCGGCTCTTATTCTTATACGCCCTGTTTGTAGCGGCTTTCACCTTCATGTACGTGACCATTTTGCCGGCGAAGGTACTGCTGTAAGCGAACAGGCGGGCACTCCCCCCTTTTGCGACCATGGCAACCGAGCCCAAGTCTCTGCATGAATACATCCGCGTACGCGGCGCGTCGGAACACAACCTAAAGAAGGTGGACGTAGACATCCCGCGCCACCAGCTGGTGGTGATCACCGGGCTTTCGGGCAGCGGCAAATCTTCGCTGGCCTTTGACACCATCTACGCCGAGGGGCAGCGCCGCTACGTCGAGTCGCTTTCGGCCTATGCCCGCCAGTTTTTAGACCAGATGCAAAAACCGGCGGTCGAGTCCATTGAAGGACTGACCCCAACGATCAGCATCGAACAACGAACCGGCAAGGCCACGCCGCGTTCTACCGTCGCCACTACCACAGAAATCTACGACTATTTGCGGGTCCTCTTCGCCCGCGCCGGTACGCCCTTTTGCCCCCACTGCGGCGAAGAGATCAGTGCCCAGTCGGCCCAGATGATTGTAGACACCCTCTTGGGCTACCCCGAAGGGACCCGGCTGCATTTGCTGGCCCCTTTGGTGCGCGGCAAAAAGGGTGAACACAAAGAGGTCTTCGACTATGTCCGCCGCGAAGGCTTCACCCGCCTGCGGGTGGACGGTGAGGTGGTCGAGATCGACGCCCTCAAGCCCCTTAAAAAGACCTTCAAACATGACATCGAGGCGGTGGTGGACCGGATTGTGGTGCGCGAGTCCGCCCGGACCCGCCTGACCGACTCCGTGGAACTGGCCTTGAAGCTAGCCGACGGCCTGTTGGTGGCGCTTTTGGAAAATAAGGACAATGACCAAGTGGAAGAGGTGGCCTTTAGCGAAAAATACGCCTGCTCCACCCATGGTTCGGTCTTAGAGGAATTAAGCCCCAGGGTCTTTTCTTTTAACAGCCCCTATGGCTCCTGCCCCTCTTGTTTGGGCCTAGGCACCCTAATGGAGCCGGACCCCGAGTTGATCGTGCCCGACGAGACCCGCAGCTTAGAAGAAGGGGCCCTGGCGGCTTGGAAGAAGTGCGGCACTGGCCTGGGCGGCTTTTATAAATCCGGGGCGAGGCATCTGGCCCGCAAGTTTGATATTGGCCTAAAGACTCCCTGGAAGGACATCCCCGAAAAAACCCAGCAGTTGATCCTCCATGGCGCGACCCGCGCTAAAGACGGGCTGGAGTGGGAAGGGGTGATCCCTAACCTAACCTATCGCTTCTGGAACACGGACTCAGAGGCCCAAAAAACCAAGATCCATGACTTCATGACCAGCCAACCCTGCCACACCTGTGGCGGCAAGCGGCTGCGCCCGGAGATCCTTTCGGTACGCATCAGCGACCAGAGCATCATGGACCTGACCCAGATGACCATCGCCGACGCGCTGGCCTACTTTACCAGCCTCAAACTAGACAAAGAACGCACCCAGATTGCCGAGCCGATCCAAAAGGCGGTGGTCGAACGCTTGGGCTTTTTGGTCAACGTGGGCTTAGACTACCTAACCCTCGACCGGGTCACCAACAGCCTATCGGGCGGCGAGGCCCAGCGCATCCGGCTGGCTAGCCAGGTGGGGGCTAAGTTGGTGGGGGTCACCTACGTACTGGATGAACCCACCATCGGCCTGCACCAGCGCGACAACGACCGCCTGCTGGACACGCTGGTCCACCTGCGCGACCTGGGTAATTCGGTGATCGTGGTGGAGCACGACGAAGACGTGATCCGCCGGGCCGATCATTTGATCGACATCGGCCCCTTGGCGGGCAAAAACGGCGGGAACATCGTGGCCCAAGGCACGCCCGCAGAGGTGATGAAAGAAGGTAAGTCCATCACCGCCCAATACCTCAACAGAACCCTAAGCATCCCGCTACCCAAAGAACGCCGCCAAGCCAAAAAGGGCGAGGCCATCACCATCACCGGCGCGGCCGAAAACAACCTCAAGAAAGTCAAGGCGGTCTTCCCCTTGGGGCTGATGATCTGCGTGACCGGCGTGTCCGGCTCGGGCAAGTCCAGCTTGGTCAACGAATGCCTTTATAAGGGTTTGCTCAAAGAGACGGGCCATCTGCGGGTACAACCCGGCAAGTTACAGAAGATCCAAGGGGCCGAGAAGATCGACAAGATCATCGACATCGACCAAAGCCCCATTGGCCGCACCAGCCGCTCCAACCCGGCGACCTACACCGGCGTCTTCGACCTGATCCGCGTGCTCTTCTCTCAGGTGCCCGAAGCTAAGTCGCGCGGCTATACACCGGGGCGCTTTAGTTTCAACGTCAAGGGCGGACGCTGCGAAGCCTGCCAAGGCCAAGGCATCAAGACCATCGAGATGCACTTCCTGCCCGACGTGCACGTACCTTGCGAGACCTGCAAAGGCACCCGGTACAACAAAGAGACTTTGCAGGTGAAGTTTAAGGGAAAGAACATCGCCCAGGTCTTGGATATGTCGGTCGAGGATGCGACCGAATTTTTCGTGAACCACCCAAAGATCCACGTGGGCCTTCAGACCCTACTGGACGTCGGCTTAAGTTACGTCAACTTGGGCCAGCCAAGCCCCACCCTCTCGGGCGGTGAGGCCCAGCGCATCAAGCTGGCTACCGAACTGTCCAAACGCGCCACCGGCAGCACGCTTTATATCTTAGACGAGCCCACCACGGGCCTGCATTTTGAGGACATCCGCAAGCTGATGGAGGTCTTGCAGCGCTTGGTGGACCTAGGCAATACAGTGGTGATCATCGAGCACAACCTGGACGTGATCAAAGGGGCAGACTGGATTTTAGACTTAGGGCCCGAAGGCGGCAGCCGGGGCGGCGAGTTGGTGGTCGAGGGGCCACCGGAAAAAATCGCCGCCTGCAAAAAGAGCTACACCGGGGCGTACCTCAAGCCGCTGTTGGAGCGGGGCTAAGCCCTCTGAACGCCCCAAAAAGCCACCACAACCAGGGCGGACGAGGAGACAACGGCGGTGGGGATTACCTCCTCACCCGCCATGGTCCGGCCCTTACCGCAATCAATCCGCAGTGAATTGAGCCGACGGTGGTTGAGATGAGGGGGCCGGGAACCGTCTGAATGGGAGGTGAGTCAAGGGCTTACCCAATATCCGGCCCGTAAAATCCCCTCCAGCAAAACTCCGTCTCACCAAGCGCAACGCGGAAAAGGTTGCGATACGCGGGTCCCACTGGCGGGACTTACTTGCCAGATTGGCCCCGAAATGCGAATCAACTAGCCGTGATCTGTTTGCCTGCCTCTAGGCAAAAAAAAAGCCCCTCTTTCGAAGGGCTTAAAAAGGCCCTTGGCTGGCCTGGCTACTTAACTTTAGCGAGCAGGTAGGCCAGGTCAGCCCAGGGTTCTAGTGCATCACCACAATGGCACCCGCAATGCTCAAAAAGACCACCCCCACTGCCGCAGGAAGGATCTTGTTACCCCTATCCACAATATTGGGAGAAATAGCCGTAAGTCCGATCAATACGGCAGCGAGTGCGAGTAGTTCAATATGGCCCATAGGAACCTCCTTAAAAGCAACAGGTTGAATTCAATAGGGAGAAATTCACCTGCATACTATCAAAAATAGCAGTGCCAGTGCAACTTTTTTAAAACTTATTCAATAAGCCTCTGCGCAAGTCTATTTGGTGGCCCTAGAAGGGAGGATGCCACTTCGACAAAGGTTCTAATGGACTAGCTGGAAGGGATTTAGGGAAAATCGAGAATCAGGGAGGGGGAGCGGCCCCGAAAGGGGCCACCGGGGTCCTAGGTTTGGCTAAGGGGTAGACCTCCATGGGCCGGTCGCCAGCTCAGCCTAGGAACAAAGACTTTACATGATGGTGATGGCGCCAATAATACCCAAGCCAACCACGCCCGCAGCCGCGGGAAGTACTTTGCCACCTTTGTCGATAGCACGTGAGCCATAGGCGACCGCAGCGATCAAGAAAGCAGCTAAGGCCAATAGGTCGAGATGATGCATGGTATATTCTCCGAAAATATTTGTTGTTTGATTGAGAAAATGAAGTTCTGGGCAGGCTAGCATAAGATATAAAAGACACCTAACTTTTTTTGGTTTTTATTCGAATATTTTAAAAAACATGCCTCCTGCCTTTTGTTATGGGCTTATAGATATCCCCCAAAAGACCCAACTCGTCTGTCCCCCGTTCTGGCCTAGCTTTGCCGGTTTCTAGCTCCTATCAGAATCTCTTATTTCTCGCTAACTAACTGTATTAAAAATAAAAACAACCTTTATAAAAGGCACTTTGACTTTCCTTGTTTCATTGTAGAGGATAGGGCTTTCCAACCTCGAACGCCTTCGATTGCTCCCATGATGAATACCAAGACCAAGTTGATCTTCGTTACCGGCGGGGTGGTCTCCTCGTTGGGTAAAGGAATTGCCGCCGCCTCCATCGGCGCCCTTTTGGAAGCCCGCGGACTCCGCGTGACCATCCTCAAGCTGGACCCCTACCTCAACGTAGATCCGGGCACCATGAACCCCACCCAACACGGGGAAGTCTTTGTCACCGACGATGGCTCGGAAACGGACTTGGACTTGGGCCATTATGAGCGCTATACCCATAGCGTGATGAGCCGCAAAAACAACTACACTACCGGCCAGATATACAACACGGTGATCCAGCGCGAACGGCGCGGCGATTATCTGGGCAAGACGGTGCAGGTGATCCCGCACATCACCGACCACATCAAAGAATGTATCTACGGCTGCGCCGAAGGGTTGGACGTCTGCATTATCGAAATCGGCGGTACTGTCGGCGACATCGAGTCGCTACCTTTCTTAGAAGCGATCCGCCAAGTAGGCCACGACCTAAAGCGCGGCCAAAGCCTCTTCATCCACCTGACCTTAATCCCTTGGATTTCGGCGGCTGGCGAGCTGAAGACCAAGCCGACCCAACACTCGGTCAATAAGCTACGCGAGATCGGCATCCAACCCCATATCCTGCTCTGCCGCACCGACCGCGACCTGGGCGAGGACCTCAAGGAAAAGTTAGCCCTCTTCACCAACGTCGGCCCCGGTGCGGTCTTCCAGGCCAAAGACGCGGACTGCGTTTATGAAGTACCGCTCAACTTCCACGCCGAGGGGGTGGACGAGAAGGTGATTGAGCTGTTGGAGATGTGGACCAAGCGCCCAGACCTGACCCGCTGGTACGAGATCGTCGAAAGCTTCAAAAACCCCAAAGGCGAAGTGACCATTGGCGTGGTCGGCAAGTATGTAGGCCTCAAAGACAGCTACAAAAGCCTACACGAAGCTTTGCTGCATGCGGGCATCGCCTTAGGCTTGAAAGTAAACATCGAGTACATCGACTCAGAGCAATACGACCAAGCGGCCCCACAAAACCTGAAAGAAAAAGTGGACGCTATTTTGGTGCCCGGCGGATTCGGCGAGCGGGGGGTGGCCGGAAAAATCAACTGCATCCAATATGTACGAGAGCAAGAAGTCCCCTTCTTTGGGATTTGTCTCGGCCTGCAAGTGGCGGTTTTAGAGTGGGCGCGCAACGAATGTGGCTTGAGTAAAGCCAACTCGGCGGAGTTTGACCAGAATTGCACCGAAAACGTGATCGACATGATGAGTGAGCAGAAGAAGGCCAAGGAACTAGGCGGTACGCTGCGTTTGGGGGCCTATGATGCGCGCTTAACCAAGGGCAGCAAGCTGGCCGAGATTTACGGCACCGAAGCCATCAGTGAGCGCCACCGCCACCGCTACGAGGTCAACAACCGCTATGTTGCTCAGTTGGAAGAAAAGGGTATGGTGGTCTCGGGCAAAAACACCGAGTTGGACTTGGTCGAGTGCATCGAACTACCCGAGCACCCTTTCTTTGTGGCCGTCCAGTACCATCCGGAGTTTAAATCCAAACCCACCGAACCCCACCCGCTCTTCGTCGCCTTTGTCGAAGCCGCCGCTAAGTTTGGGGCCAGCAAGTCTTAAAAAGTACGTTTGTTCGCCTAAACAGGTTTTCAGTTAAATTACAAGCTCCCAAATGCTGGGGGCTTGGACTATACTGAAAACATCTAATGAGGAGGCGGAGATGTTAAAAGCGGTGACCAAAGAGCGGGTAGAGCAACTCTACCGGGCTCAAGATAAAATCAAGGAATGTGTCGCGTTGATCCAACGCGCCGTGGAAGGGACGAGCATCGAAGAACGGGTCCAGCGCCGTCTGATCGCTCGTTTGATGTCTTATGTAAACGAGCCCCAAACGGACTGCGCTTCCATCCAAGAACTCATCCGCGAAATCGAAGAAGAGCGCTAGGCTCACTCCCCGCTTAAGGCGCGTTCTTTCTCGCGCTCGTAAAGCTTCATCTTCTCTTCGTGCTCTAGCATCTTCTGCCACCGGTGGGTCAGGTCTTCCATCTCAGTGAACTTCTTTAGGGCCTTGTAAAGCGCAGAAAGCTGTAGGTAAACGTTTTTATCTACTTTCATACGGAAAGCCGCTTCTAGGTTTTCCATGGCCTCGCGGTACTTGCGCCCTTGGATCGCGGCTTTGGCCGTTTTAATCTTTTCTTGGCGGTTCTCTTCGGCCT
Source organism: bacterium (assembly GCA_032250835.1). Taxonomy (GTDB): domain Bacteria; phylum SAR324; class SAR324; order XYD2-FULL-50-16; family XYD2-FULL-50-16; genus TamC13-09. The sequence goes on along the minus strand of JAVVEA010000002.1, from coordinate 320,385 downwards.
TAAGATCCTTTTCTTGCTGCTCCATGGCGTGCAGTTCCAAAATCAACTCATCGGCCTTGTCCATGTTCCCCAGCGATTTATAGACCGACGCGGCTGACTTGAGCGTGTCGGGGTCGCGCAGAACGCCTAAGGCCTTGTGGTAGTATTCCGCCGCCGGTTTGAGCTTGCGCTCGGTTTCTAAAGACCGGCCCTTGTCGGCGTAATAGTCATGGATTTCGCGTAGTTTCGCCTGGGCTTCTTCGTTGTCGGGCTCCAGTTTAAGCACCTTGCGGTAGGCTTCGGTGGCCTCGTCGTACTTCTTGAGTTCCACATAAATCCGGCCCAAAGTATTCCACATCTTCGCGTCGGGCATCTCGGTGACGGCAATTTCTAGATAGTTGCGCGCCTTTTTCAGGTTGCCTTCTTCCAAGCTGGCGTAAGCGATCCGCACCAACTCGCGCATCGAATAGATCCCACCGGATTTTTCCAGCAGATGGGCCGTCTTGACCAGATATTTGGTCGAGAGGAAGTGCTTGCCCGCCTTTTTGAACATCAAACCTAAGTTGACGTTAGAATAGCGGTTGAACTCGTTGGCCCCCAAAATCCGGGTGACCCGATCAATCGCCTCATCTAGTTTGCCCGATTGATCCAAAGCGATGGCCTGCAACAGGTCAAGCAGGTCGAACTCGGCGGGTGGCAAGGCGGCAAAGGCCTCTTGGGCTTCATGGGGCATGTTGACCGAAAGCGCATAGAGGCCCAGGTTGTAGCGGTGGGTCTTGGCATGTTCGGCATCTTCGTCAATCAAGCGCTTGAATTCATCGATCACCTCTTTAGGCCCGACCCGCACTGGTAGGGCCATGGTGTGGTCTAAGTCCATTTGAACGCTTTCGGCCTCAATGGAATTACCCACTTCTTGGTGGTGGGCGATTTGCTTTTGCAGATCTTCGATCTTTTGGGCCTTTGCGGCAGCTAGTTTTTCGCCCAAATATCCGGCAATATGACCGGCCGGGTCAGGGTTTTCGCCCATATAGTCGGGTAGGACATAGTCGGATATCTTCTCAAAGACCGAAACGGCACTCTTGACCTGGTCGTCATACACTTCGACCCGCGCCCCGCAGGCAGCAAGGTTGTAAAAGGCGCGCTCAAATTTGCGGTTGATGCGCAGCGCCATCTTGTACAGCGATTCGGCTTGGTTATAGTTGCCCAATTCACGGGCATAGTTGCCCAGTTTGTTGGCTAGTTCAAAGTCCTGCTGGTTTTCTTTGAGTAGGTTCAAGCCAATCGAGAGGGCCGCTTCAAGCTGCCCTCCACTAGAGGCGGCGTCTAGCTCCTGCATCAAACGAGGGTAGACTTCCTCATGGGCCAAATCCATGGCTTTCTTAAACTCGATCATGGCGCGGTTGAAGAACTTGCCTTCAAGGTGCGTCATGCCCAGTTGGAAGTGTTTGAAAGCCTCTTCTCGGGCTCTCTCTTCGTTACTTTTAAACAGGTCGTTGAACATCAATTGGCCTCTTAAGTGCTGCGCCCATTAGTTAATTTACCACGCCCGACTTTTGGGGGCAATGCAAATGCCTTTTGGGCTTTTCATCCAGGCCCCATTCTAGCAAGATCAGGGCCTAACCCAAAGGTTCGCCATCATGTCCTTTTCCCATCGTCCCGTATTGCTTGATGAGGTGCTCTCCTTCTGCCCCGCTACAGCCAAGCTATGCCTTGATTTCACCCTAGGTGGCGGCGGCCATTCGGCGGCTTTGCTGCGCCAATTCCCCGAGCTATCGCTGATCGGTAGCGACCGAGACGAACAGGCCCTGGCGGCGGCAAAAATCGCCTTAGAGCCCTTTGGGACCCGCGCCAAAATCCGCAAAGGGGCCTTTGCCGAGCAGGCCGTAGCGTACCAAGAAGAGGGCCTAAAGGTGGACTACATCTTGGCCGATCTAGGAGTTTCCAGCCACCAACTAGACCGAGCCGAGCGGGGCTTTTCCTTTGGCCAAAACGGTCCGTTGGATATGCGTATGGACCCGAGTCAGGGCCAAAGCGTCGCCGAATTGCTGGCCCAAGCAGACGAAAAGGAGCTGACCCAAATCTTCTACCGCTACGGTGAGGAAAGCTTTGCCCCGAGGATTGCCGCCCGGATTTGCGCCAGACGAACGCAGGAACCCCTCACCGAAACGGCCCAACTAGCCGACCTAGTCTTCGGTGCCATCCCCCGCAAACTGCACCCCAAAAAAATCCACCCGGCCACCAAGGTGTTCCAGGCGCTTCGGATTGCAGTGAACGACGAATTGGGCCAATTGGATAGATTTTTGGAATCTGCTAAGGAGCTCTTGAATTTGGGCGGTAGACTTGCCATCATTTCATTCCATTCCCTAGAGGACCGCCCGGTCAAACAGGCCTTTGTCCAATGGGAAAGCCCATGCATTTGTCCGCCACAAATTCCCTATTGCCAATGCGGGCGACTGCCTTTGGGTCATCGGGTGACCAAAAAGCCGGTAACCGCCAGCGAGGAAGAAATCGCCATGAACCCCCGCGCCCGCAGCGCAAAACTCCGAATCTTCGAGCGCCAATGAAGGACTACCCTAGTTTTGGCCGCCCGACCAGTTCGCGGCTGGTCCGCAAATCATCGGGTACCCGCAAGCGCGGCAGTTTGCGTATGCTGCTCGCCTGGGCCCTTTTGTTTGGGGTGGCTTTTTATTTTGTGCAGCAGCGCGTGGAATTCATCCGCACCGAACGGCGGATCAAAACATTGATGAAAGAAAAGCAAAAGCTACTGGCTGAAATTTTACCCCTAAAGCTCGAAGAAACCTACTTGACGCGGATCAGCCGGGTCGAAGCCAGAGCGACCGTGATGGGTTTGGAGCGTCCTGGTGAGTGGCAAAAGTTTACCCTCGCTCCTCCGGTACCTCCGGCGGCCGCGCCGGTTGAAGCCGAGCTCCTTGAGACCCCTGCGGACACCTCTGCGGCGGCGGAGGAATAATGGGTCTGACTAAAGATCTGGCAGAGCGCAGCTTTTCTCAGCGCCTCAAGTTCGTAAAAATCCTGTTTTTTTTGGCTGTTGCGGCTATTTTGGGCCGTTCCTTATACCTGCAAGTCTACCTTAAAGACGACCTGGAACGCCGTGCGGCAAGGCAATACCGCCAAGCCAAGGACATCCAATTGCAGCGAGGCACCATCTCTGATGCTTCGGGCAGCCTTTTGGCCGTCTCGATCCCGATGCAAAGCCTTTTTGTGGTGCCCCCAGAAGTGACCGAACCGGTCGAGTTGGCCCGCAACCTGTCTCCCCTCCTGGGCACCGGGGCCGAGGCTTTATACCGCAAGGTCAGCGAGCCGGGCCCCTTCGCTTGGCTCAAGCGGCAGGTCCACCCGCTGCTCGCCGAGATGGTCACTGAGTTAGACTTAGCCGGGGTGCACAGCATGCCCGAATACCAACGCTTTTACCCACTACAAAACCACGCCGCCCAATTGCTGGGCTTTGTGGGCATCGACTCCAAGGGGTTAGAGGGACTAGAATACCGCTACAACCAGCACCTAATGGACGGCTCAGACCGCCAAGAGACCTGGGCCAGCGTAGTCACCGGTTCGCCGGTAGACCGCTTGACCGGTGGGGACATCGGCCTGACCTTAGACAGCCGGTTACAATATTACGTTGAAGACGAGTTGAATAAAGGGCTCAAAGCCCTAGAGGGCATCGGCGGCGTGGCTATCTTGATGGAAACCAAGACGGGCCGCATTCTGGCCATGGCCAACCAGCCTGACTTTGACCCCAACAAATTCGAAAAATTTGACCGCAGCACCTATTTTAACCGTGCCATTGGCGTTGCCTATGAGCCCGGCTCTACCTTCAAGGTAGTCACCCTTTCGACGGCTTTGCAAAACAAGGTGGTCGGTGCCGAAGACTTCTTTTATTGCGAAGAAGGCAGTTACCAGATCCAAGACCGGGTGATCCACGACGTGGGCGAATATGGCTGGCTTTCTTTAGAAAAGATCATCCAAAAATCCTCAAACATCTGCGCCGCTAAAATCGGCCTGCTGCTGCCCAAAGATACCTTTTACCAGAGCATCCGCAGTTTCGGCTTCGGCCAGACCACCCGCCTAGGCCTTCCCGCCGAGTCGGCCGGTAAGGTCTATGAGCCCCAGGACTGGACCCCCGTCAAAGTGGCCACCATGTCTTACGGCCACGCCATCAGCGTCACTCCGGTCCAGATGGCCGCAGCGATCAATGCCATTGCCAACGACGGGGTTTATGTCGAACCCCGGATTGTGGACTGGATGAAGACCTCGGGCGGACAGCCCTTAGAGCTGCCCGAACAGGACCGCCACCGTTTACTGGACCCCGAGGTAGCCAAACTAATGACCCGTTATATGGTTTCGGTCACCGAACCCGAAGGAACCGGGCGGTTGGCGGCCATCAGGGGACTGAATATTGCCGCCAAGAGCGGTACCAGCCGCAAATTCGACCGCGAAAAGGGCGAGTATTCGGCCCAAAAACACATCTCTTCCTTCATCGGCTTCTTTCCCGCCGAGCGCCCCTGGGTCACCTTATACGTCATGATCGACGAGCCCAAAGGCACCTACCTAGGCGGGCGCAGCGCTGCCCCGGTTTTTCGAAAAATCACCGAGCGTATCAGGGACTTGGACCCTTCGGGCCAAGCGCCCTTCGAGTCCGAGGCCACCGCACTGAGCCGCGCCCAGGCCCAAAGACTGGACAAGACCGCCGTTCTCGGCAAGGATAAGGACCTACGCCGCATCAAACACCTATTGCTGGGCAAAAGCCTACGCGAGGCGCTCTTTTTGGCGGGCCGCGAGGGCATTGTAGCAAGGGCCGAGGGCTTCGGGCTGGTGCGTGACCTGCGCGCCGACCGCAATCATCCAGGGGGATACCTCCTGATCTTGGGACCATAGATGGGATTCATCAAAAAGTTCTTAGCCGACTCGCAACCTGAAAGGTCCGAACAGTTTCCCCGGCAAATCGCCACCACCGCCAAGCGCTACTTGGCCTTTATGGTCGATTATACCTGGATCATGTTGGTGCTCGCCGGGATTTATCCCTTCTTCTTGCCCAATGATTGGGACCTAATGGGCACCCAGGATTTGGTGGTTCAATTGATCCCGGTCTATCTCATTGGCCTAGCGCTCTTTGTTCTGCGCGACAGCATTGCCGGGCAGAGCATCGGCAAAGCCTTTTTAAATCTCTATGTCGCCAAGGTGGACCCTAATTTGGTCCTCGCCGACCAGAGCCAGCGGATCAAGCGCAACCTCTTTCTGATCTTGCTGCCTATAGAAATTGTGGTGATGCTGCTCGACGACTATGCCCGCCGCTTAGGCGACAAATACGCCCTGACCCTGGTGGCCGAAGTGGTCAAGCCGCCTAAGGTACGCCGGGTGACCCACAAGGCCTTGGCCGCCATGACCCTGGTTTCGGCGCTGTGGAGTCTTTACACCTTCGCCCAACCGATCAGCATCAAGAAAAGCCAGGGTTATCTGATGGCCTCCGAGGCGTTGCGCCAAGACCGGCAACTGTTGGCCCAGATCGGTGAGTTGCAAGAGTTCACCTATTGGCCCGACGTAACCTATGCCTACGACCATATCACCTACGGTTTGACCGCTGTCGGCACCAGAGGCCGCCAGAAGGCCGAAGTGGTCCTGGACATTGCCCAGCCCTTAGAACGTCCGAAAATTGCTGAAATCCGCCTTGTAGAAACCCCAGAATAACCACCGGAGTACCCAGACCTATGCCCATCGTCGCATGGCCCCAGCAAGAGGCCCAAAAAATTCTCGACCAACATGGTGACCTGGACCGACCGATCTTTTTTGAGACCGGCTTTGGTCCATCGGGACTACCGCACATCGGCACCTTTGCCGAGGTGGTCCGCACCCTCTTTGTGATCGAGGCACTCAAGCAACTGGAGCCCAAGGCCCAGACTAAGCTGGTGGTGTTTTGCGACGACATGGACGGCCTGCGCAGCCTGCCCGAGAACGTGCCCAACCATGATTTGCTGCGCCCGCACTTGGGCAAGCCGCTCTCACAGATTCCCGATCCCTTTGAAACGGCCGACAGCTTCAGCGGCCACATGAATGGCAAGCTGCGGGAGTTTTTAGACCACTACGGCTTTGACTACGAATACCAATCCAGCACCGAAGCCTACCGCTCAGGCCGCTTTAACGAAGGCCTCAAAGCGGTGATGGACCATTATGATCAGGTCCGTGACCTCTTCATCAAAACCATCGCCGAAGACAAGCGCGACGATTGGAGCCCCTTCTTCCCGATCTGTGAAAGCTGTGGGAAAATATACACCACTCGGGTGGTGGGCACCGACCGCGAAGGCTACGCCTTAGATTATGTCTGCGATAAAGACGGCGAGCTTTACCAATCCTGCGGCCACCAAGGAAAAACCAGTATCTTAGACGGCCAGGCCAAAGTCGGATGGAAGGTGGACTGGGCGCTGCGCTGGTTTGTTTACGGGGTGGATTACGAGATGTACGGCAAGGACCTGATGGAGTCGGCCAGCCTCTCGGGAAAGATCTGCCGCGCCCTGGGCGGTAAGGCTCCGGTGCCCTATAAATACGAGCTGTTCTTAGACGAAGAAGGCGCGAAGATCAGCAAAAAGATCGGCAACGGCATCAGCATGGACCAATGGACCCGCTATGCCCCACTCGGAGCGTTGCTCAATTTCTTGCTGGGCAACCCGAACAAGGCCAAAAAGATGGGCCTGCCCCTCTTGCCGCGTTTGGTGGACGAATACCTACAGGCTATCCGCGCCGATGTCAGCGCCGAAGCGTTTACGGCTCCTTGGTATCTGGCCCGCATCCAAGGCCACGACCTAAGTGATCAGCCGCAACTGAAGTCGGAAACCTCTTATGCCCTGCTCTTTAACTTGGCTGATGCGTTAAGCATCTATGAGGCGGACTTGCTCTACGACTACGCCTTAAAGTATGATCCCGCCGTAGGCGAACAAGAAGATTTCTTCCGCGACCTTTGCTTGCGCATCTGTCTGCTCGCCCAAGATCAAGCGGCGGGCCAGAAGGAAGCAGCACCGGAACTGGACCTGAGCTTTATGGACCAGCTCAAACAGTTGGAGCAGCTACTGGCCGATCCGGCCAATGCGGGCTTGGACGGCGAAGAATTGCAAACCAAATTGTTCAGCTTGGCCAAAGAGGTAGACCGCAACCCACGCGAGTGGTTTGGCTTTTTATATGGGGCGCTTTTGGGGAAATCGCAGGGACCGAAAATCGGCCCCTTCTTTGCCATCATGGGGGTCGACAAGGCCCACCAGATGGTTACCGATGCGTGTAAGAGACTCAATGCATAAATTCGTGCGGATCGAGGTTTCCCCCCTGGTGGAGTGCTGCTTCATCGTCTATTGCCCCGAAACCCATGAGGCGGCGGTCATCGACGCCGGTGACGAGGCCCCGCGCATCGCCGCCGAGGTCCAGCGGTTGGGCTTGACCCCCAAAATCCTGATCAACACCCACTGCCACGTGGACCATGTTTCAGCGGTGGCGGCGTTACAAGAGCTTTGGGACCTGCCTTTTTATGCCCACGCCAACGAAGATATGCTGCTCAAAATGCTGATCCCTTCTCAATCCTTCTACGGCTTTGGTGACGGCAAGGTGCCCCGGCGCGACCAGGACCTGGTCGAAGGCATGCGGGTGAAAGTGGGCAGCTTTGAGATTGAAGTGATCGAAACACCGGGGCACACACCCGGCGGGGTTTGCTTGAAGGTCGAGAACGACCTCTTTACGGGCGACAGCCTCTTTGCGGGTTCCATTGGCCGCACGGACCTACCGGGCGGAGACTACCAGCAATTGATGCGCAGCCTCAAAGACAAATTGATGCCCCTAGACGAAGGTCTACGGGTCCATCCAGGCCACGGCCCCAGCAGCTTCATCGGCGCAGAGAAGGCAAGCAACCCGTTCTTGGCAGGAATTTGAGATGCTGGCTGAACTGCTGTATTGGATATTCCCCTACCAAATATTCAAATCCGTCTTTTTCCGGGCGGGCCTGACCTATCTGACCTGTTTTTTGCTGGTCAACGCGGTGATGCCCCGGCTGATCCGCACTTTCCGTCGCCAAGGGATCACCTCAGACTTTACGCCTTATCAAGAATCCCAAGGGCCCTATGCGGGGGCGACCCCAATTATGGGTGGATTGGTCTTGGTGCCCGCCCTGATGTTGTCCTTTTTGGCCTGGGGCTGGCTCAACCGGTATTCCCTGGCGGTGTTGTTCATCACCGCCGCCTTCACGGCCATCGGAGCCGCCGACGACTGGGGCAAGGTACGCCAAAAGAGGCGGATTCTGGCCGGTCTGGCCGAAAAGAAGGATTACGCAGATAAAGCCGACGGAATCAGCGGCAGCATACGCTTGGGGCTCGAATTGCTCGCCACCACTTTGGTGATCCTGGTGTTGGCCTACGAAAATGGCGGGATGGACACGCACCTACACATCCCCGGCTTCCCGATGAAAACGTGGCTGCCGGAGCTGAGTTTGTGGGTCTTCATACCCTTTGTGATCTTGGTGATCGTCGGTGGAGCCAATGCGGTCAACCTGACTGATGGGTTGGATTCGCTGGCTTCGGTGCCGATCATCACCTCGACCGTCTTCGTGGCGGCGGCGGCCTATGTAGCCGGGGATGCCGTCTGGGCTGAGCGGCTGAAAATTCTCTTTATTTCGCCTGAGTTGAAGGAACTGGTGGTCTTTGCCATTGGCTTGATTGCCGCCTGTTTTGCCTTCTTAAAATTCAACAGCCCGCCTGCCTCTATCTATATGGGCGACGTAGGTAGTTTGGGCTTAGGGGCGGCGATCTGCACCATGTTTGTGCTGGTCGGCGCGGAGTTATTCTTACCTATCGTGGGCGGTTCCTTTGTGCTCGCTGCCGTGAGCGTAATCATCCAGCGGGTGTGGTTTAAAATCGCCCTCAAGAAGCGCGGCCGCCAATGGGCCCAAAAGAACCGTTTCTTCTTCCGGGCACCTTACCACCACCATGCCCAAGTCTTACTGACCTACCGCGAAGAAGACCCCGAAGTGCGCAGCATCTGGCACGACTGGGCGATCAAGTTAGGCTGGGGACATATCCCCGACGAGGACAAATACCTCAACCGCGAGCAGGTCAACAACAAGGTGATCTGGAACAACCACCTACGCGCCGTATTCTTGTTGGTCATCGCCCTGATGATCTTCTTTAAGGTGCGTTAAGCAGTCCCCAAATGGTAGGTGGCTAGGTTTTGCAGGCTGCCATCCTTGGGGTCGCTGATCTGTTGGACCAGCAGCATGATGGTTCCGGCCTCATTGAGTTCGCGAAGCGCCTAGCCCAATTCCCGGCCAAATTTTTTGTAGGTTATCTGCAGCAGGGGCTAAGTCCCATCCCTTAGGATCAAACCATCCAAAACTTTACAAAAAAGTAATTATATTTCATTTTTATTTGTAAAAATGATAGATACAACTATGACTTATCACAGAAGATACTTCGATTGAGGTGACATGGGGATATTTGACAAACAGGAACTGCTGCAAATTCTGCATGGTTTTAATCCATGGTGGAGCGACAAAAGCTTCAAAGTACCTGATTTTAAGCGTATTGCTTTCAACTCATGTTTGGCTAACCTGTCCAATCTCCATTTGCAGCGAGCTACGCTACTATCCGGACCTCGCCGGGTGGGCAAAACCACAATTTTACAGCAGACCGCTGATCACTTGATCAAATCAGGGCAGCCACCCAAAAGCATCCTTTATTTGAGCCTGGATCATCCACTATTAAAGCTCAATCGACTGGAAAAAATCATTGAATTGTATCATTCGGAGGTACACCCCGAGGAGAAACCAGCTACTTTGCTGCTTGATGAAGTCCAATATGTCAAAGACTGGGCTACCGAAATCAAGCTTTTGGTGGACTTCAAGCCACATCTGCGCATTTTAGCGACCGGCTCTGCTAGTGTTGCACAAAAGCATGAGCTAGCGGAAAGCGGCGTTGGCAGGTGGGACACCATTCCCATCCCTACCCTATCCTTTTATGAATTCTTAAGAATCCTTGGCGAACCAGGACCCGACATCGGAGTATCGGCTCCGATCGACCTAGTTTATCTCACCCAGGCAGAGTTGGGGCACATTGCTCAAAAATCAAAGACTTTACTGCCTTGGTTTAAACGCTACCTATTGGTAGGCGGATTTCCTGAAACCGCAAAATTAGAAGATGTATCGCTAGGGCAAAGGCTTCTAAGAGAGGACGTAGTCGAGAGGGTTTTGAAACGTGATATGGCTTCCCTTTTTGGGGTGCGGCATGTTGATGAAATGGAACGTCTTTTTTACTACCTTTGCAAGCACCCTGGCGGAATCCTCTCCAAACAGACTTGCGCCAAAGAACTAGGTGTTCCTGCGAATACTGTTGCTGATTACCTGGGGCATCTGGAGCAAGCCAACTTAATTTACCGACTGCCCCCGCTATCAACAGAAGGTAAACAGGTCCTCAAAGCCCGCAACAAGTATTATCTTGTGGATGCCGCCCTGAGAAATGCTGTGCTGCTGAAAGGGGAAGAAATTCTGCTGCGAGACGAAGAAATGGGGTTAATCGTTGAAACTACCGTAATGCGCCACCTGTACGCTTATTATTACTCTAAAACACCAAAGTTTGGTTACTGGCGCGACTCCCGCACAAAAAAAGAAGTGGACATCATCGTTCAACGCCCTGATGCCGAAATACCCTTTGAGGTAAAGTATCGGGAAAACCCAAAGATAACTAGAAAAGATGGCATTATTCAGTATTCACTGGAAAAAGGAATTGACCGCGCCTATGTAGTCACAAAAAACATCGAAGACTTTGGAGAAATAGCCTTTGAAGAGGTAACTACTCAAATTTTTCAAATCCCAGCCCATATCCTGTGCTACCTTCTGGGCTCTGCGGAAACGCGAACCTCGTCGCCGCAACCGCCTAAAGGTTCCCCAAAAGGTTTCGGCCTAAGACCACAGTTTGGCTAATTAGAAGAACTCAAGCGGTCCCTAAATGGTAGGTAGCGAGGTTTTGCAGGCTGCCGCCATTAGGGTCGCTGACCTGCTGGACCACCAGCATGATGGTTCCGGCTTCGTTGAGTTCGCGGCGCGAGTAGCCCAATTCCCGGCCGTCTTTATAGCTCCAAGACTCCAAGATCCGCTCACTTTGGTAGCGGTATTTGGTGCTGTCGGCTAAGGCGGGGTTTTCGAAGGGGTGTTCCTCTCCGTCCACCAGCACCGCAAAGCTCATTTCCAGCGGTTTGTCTTCGGCGTCCACCCAACCCATAGTGAAGATCAGCTTGTCTCCGTCTTCGCGGATTTCGTAACGCCCCGATTTGGGAGGCTCGCCCATGCTGTACTGACAAGAATTGGGGTCTAATATCCAGACGCCCAGGAAGGGATTTTTTTGGCTCATAGGGCTCCTTAATTTACTTACCGATAGCACCCCCGGACCGGCGCTGTAAACGGGGGTCTAGCTTTTGAGTTGGCAGATTCCAGTCTGCTGGTTAGGCTAGGGTCAAACAGGCTTGACGGGCCCTTGGTGGCCTATATTGATACAAAACCAAAAGACAGTCCATGATCGACCTCAAAGTGCTGCGCGATGCGCCCGAAACCCTGGCTGACTCCCTCCAGCGCCGGGGCAACGATTTTGACATAAAGCCTTTACAGGCCTTAGACGAAAAACGCCGCGCGCTGATCGCCCAGATCGACGAGCTCAAAAACCAGCGCAACGAAAATAGCCAGCTAGTCGGCAAGGGAAAATTGGAGCCCGAAGCCAAGCAAGCCTTGATCGCAAAAACCCGCGAATTGGGCGACCAAATCAAAGAACTGGACCAGCAGTTTAAAGAGGTCGAAGCCGCCCTGTTCGAAGGGGCGCTGCTGCTCCCCAACCTCTTGCACGAAAGCACCCCCACCGGAACCAGCGAAGAGGACAACCCCGAAGTGCGCCGTTGGGGCCAGCCCCGCGCCTTTGAGTTTGCCCCTAAGCACCATGCCGATGTGGCCGACGCCCTGGGTATCTTAGACGCTCCGCGCGGCGTCAAGCTCGCCCAAAGCCGCTTTACGTTGCTCAAAGGAGCCGGGGCCCGTTTGGAGCGCGCCTTGGGGAATTTCATGATCGACCTACACAGCGAGCAACACGGCTACACCGAGGTCTACCCCCCGCTGTTGGCCAATGCGGAGACCATGACCGGCACCGGCCAGCTGCCCAAATTTGAAGAAGACCTCTTTAAAACCACCGACGGACTTTACCTGATCCCCACCGCCGAAGCGCCAGTAACCAACATTTACCGTGACGAGATTGTGCCCGAAGAGCAACTGCCGCTCTACTTCGCCGCCTTCACTCCCTGTTTCCGCAGCGAGGCGGGCTCTTACGGCAAAGACACCAAGGGCTATATCCGCCAGCACCAGTTTAACAAGGTGGAGTTGGTCAAGTTTGCCCACCCGGACCATAGTTTTGAGGAACTAGAAAAGCTGGTCGCCAATGCCGAGAAGGTGTTGCAGCTATTGGAACTGCCTTACCGGGTGATTTCGCTTTGTTCGGCGGACATCGGCTTTTCGGCGGCTAAGTGTTACGACATCGAGGTTTGGATTCCCTCTGAGGACCGCTACCGGGAGATATCGAGCTGTTCGAACTGCACCGACTTCCAAGCGCGCCGCGCCCAAATCCGCTTCAAACCCCAATCCGGCGGCAAGCCCCAATTGTTGCACACCCTCAACGGGTCGGGCCTAGCGGTGGGGCGGACGTTGGTGGCTGTCTTAGAGAACTACCAGCAGGCCGATGGGAGCGTGGTGATACCCGAAGTGCTGCGCCCCTACATGAATGGCTTGACAGAAATTCGCTAAGGTCGCTATAGATCATGATTCGTGTTAAGGAGGGATGGCCGAGCGGTTGAAGGCAACGGTCTTGAAAACCGTCGAGTGTAATAGCTCCGTGGGTTCGAATCCCACTCCCTCTTCCACGAAAAGTGCGGTTAGGAGAGATGCCAGAGTGGCCGAATGGGCTTGATTGCTAATCAAGTGACCTGGAAACGGGTCCCGGGGTTCGAATCCCCGTCTCTCCGCCACGCTAAGCAGCACCGAGCGAAGCGAGGGCTGCGTGCGTAGCGACGCGAGCCGGCGAGGGTCGTCAGACCATAAGCGTTGGCGAAGCCAACATCCCCACAGAAAATTCAAGTAGCGAAGCGAGGGCTGCGTGCGTAGCGACGCGAGCCGGCGAGGGTCGTCAGACCATAAGCGTTGGCGAAGCCAACATCCCCACAGAAAATTCAAGTAGCGAAGCGAGGGCTGTGGGCGTAGCGACGCGAGCCTTTGAGCGGTGCCCAGCCTAAACCGCAGGCCCAACCAAATATCCAGCCCCCTTTAGCTTTTCTTCCAGCCTGGGCGTATCACCTGCCCAAGTCGCCGGTTATCCACCAGACGATACTAGTTCGAAAATGGATTTCCTTTGAGCTTTTATAGGTTGCGCCCAAGCTTGGGTAGCTAGCGGATTGGTTCGCTCTAGGCAGTCTTCTGGATTCTCTTTTTTTAAGTTAGAAAAGATAGTAAAACAGCAATAAATTCAGGAATAGCCTCCCGATAGGTCGCCAATCGGTGGCAATACCCTTTAACTTTAGGCAACGGCGTTAAACAGGAGGGGACCCAACACCCTACCTTGAAAGCGAAACTGAGTTGGACTCGGGGACCCTATTTCTAAAAATCACCAGTGAAGGGATTAAAACTTAAAAACAAACCGGGTCGGAGCCCTACCACCGGTCCTTAGGTTTTTTGAGCGCGCCGCCCATCAATGCCAGAATGATAGCCCCTTTAAGAAGGCCCATTGCCACTTTATATAGGGATACTTGCACCAAATTTGCATCTTATCAAAAATGACCGTCTGTCAATAGAACCCGAACAGAAGAACTGAACCATGACCCGACCTATCGCTTTACTACTGCTGGCCCTGGCTGTCTTCGCTCCGGGGGCATTCGCTCAGATGGTCACCCCTTCGCTAGACCCGAGTGAACCGCTGGTCCTGCCCGCCGCCGGATCCTGGCGCTATCTGAAGGGCGAGAACGAACAGGATGACAACCGCACGGCTACGGTCGCCGCCGGTACCCTCCAAGGGAGTTGGGCCGAGTCTGACGACTCCTCGAAACGCGAGATCAGCGCCAACCGGGGTCTTTTGGTGGCCCAGGCAGAGAACGTCAATATCGAAGCACAATCCACAGGTAGCGAGAAGATCAAATACACCAATATCGACGCCTTGGGGGTCTCTAGTACCTACGAAACCGTCGGTTCGACCTCGCAGTTCAGCTTCGCCTATCTACTCAAGCAACTTTCCTTGGGTGGCTCTTACCGCTCCTCTTCGACCCAGCGCAGCAGTTACGACGACCAGAAGGAAACCGGCCTGGGACTTTCAGCGACCTATCAATTGGGCCGCGTCTTTTTCGCCGGGTTCGGAGTTGAGCAGGTCAGCCAGCCCGAGTCCTACCGCCCCGCCGTGGACTGGAACGTGACCAGCTACGGATTCGCCCTGATGGCGGGTAAGCCCGACGAGACGCTGCTGCGCCTTGAGTACGCCAACCAACGCAGCCTTCGCGCCGCCGCCGAAGGGACCTATTACAACAACGTCCATCAAGAATCGGTCCTCACCCAGTTGACCGCCGAAATCAAAATGACCAACCTCCTCCTGAGCGCTCGCACCGAGACCACGAGCCGGCTCGAATGGTCCGAATATAACCTCTCTTCTGGAGAGCTCAAGACCAGCCGTGTTGGCCTAGGCTGGGTTCCCAGCAATGGATGGATTATCAGCGGCTACCAAACCAGCTACACCGAAACTGCCGGTACCACCGAGCGGCAGGGAAACCTGACCGAAGTAGCTGTAGGGTATAATTTCTAGAAATCCACCGACCAAAGAGACGACCCGATACCCTTCTCTGCACCCGACCGGGTGAAGCGCCTCCGCCATTCAGAGTCCAGCAGTTAGCCTATGAAACTAGGTGGACTGCCTCTGGCCTCTGAGTGTTGGCGAAGCCAACTTCCCTAAAGAAAATACCCATAGCGAAGCGAGGGTAGCTGGCGGATTCGTGAAAATTCGTCAAATCCACTTTTCTTAGCAGTCGGCTAAACCTACTCCATTCAACAACTTAAAGGCCGGTCCGCTTCGTTGGGGTAGCGTAAAACCAAACAATCCAACGTCAACCCTCAACTAAATAGCCCGACAAAACATCCTGCAACTCATTAAAGTTCAATGGCTTGGTCAGGACTTTTTGGATTCCGACCTGTTGGCAGCGCTCGCGGTCTGTTTCGCTGGTTAGGGCGGTTAGGGCGATAACCGGAGTGTCGCGGTTTTGGCTTAATTCGGATTGTTTGATCTGTTTACAGGCATCGAAGCCGTTGAGCTCGGGCATGATCAAGTCCATCAAAATCAGGGCGTATTGCGTCCGTTCCGATTTGCGCACCGCTTCTTCTCCATTGAAGGCTAGGTCGAACTGAAGATTCATCTGCGACAAAAGCCGCTGGATCACGGCTTGGTTCACCGGGTCGTCTTCAGCGACCAGTAGCTTCTTTTGCGAGTGAAGCACCCTCGCCTTTAGGGGCGAAATGGGCTCTGAGACAGGGATTTCACCTGTGGGCCTCTCTAGCCATAATTCCACAGAAAAACACGAACCTCGCTCGGCTTTGTCTTCCAGGTAGATTTTACCTTGCAACAACTCGATAATTTCTTTGGTCAAAGCCAAGCCGAGGCCGGTTCCCCCATATTTGCGCTGAGACGAAGAATCCACTTGTTGGAAGGGCTCAAAAACTAGTTCTCGTTTTTGTGGCGCAATCCCGATGCCGGTGTCCACCACCGATATTTTCAGGCCCTGCGTAAGCCCATGCTCCCCGAGCAAAGAAACGCTAACCTGCACGCCCCCTTCTTCGGTATATTTGACGGCGTTGCCGACCAAGTTGATCATCGCCCGCTTCAATAATTCTTCGTCCCCAACCAACCAGTCCGCAATCTCCGGGTCCACCCTATAATCAAGCGTTAGTCTGCGGTAGCGGGCCTCCCCCATAAAGAGGGACACCACCTCGTCGATCACTTGCCGAATCGAGAAGGGCGCTAAGATCGCCGTCTGTTTGTTGGCCTCAAGCTTAGCAAAATCCAAGATGCTCGATAGAATCTTGACCAGTGAACTGCCTGAAGACAAGATCACCTCCACACTCATTTTTTGGTCTTCGTCTAAATCGCTCATTTGAAGTAGTTGAGCCATTCCCAGAACGCCGTTCATTGGGGTGCGGAGCTCGTGGCTCATCATGCTTAAGAACCGGCTCTTTGCTTCGCTGGCTTGTTCGGCCGCTAAACGGGCTTGTTGGTGTTCTTCAATCAGCCGGTAGTGGTTGGTCACGTCGGTGTTGAAGCCAACGAAGCGTAGCGGCTTTCCGGCGGCGTCGAAGACCGCCTTGCCCCGCCCATTGATCCAGCTCCATCCGCCCGATTTACGGCGCATGCGGAAGACATGTTCATAAGGAGATTCTTTTGGGGCCGCCAAATAGTCCTGCACCTTGGCTTCAGCCTGTTCCCGGTCTTCGGGATGGAGCAGTTCACGCCAGCAAGCGATGGTATCGGGCAATTCGCCGATTTCATAACCTAACATCCTTTCGAAGCGGGGCGAGTGGAAGACTCGGCCCGTCACCAAGTCCCAGTCCCAAAGACCGTCCAAGGTTCCATCGATGGCCAACTGGAAGCGTTCCTTTTCTTGGCGAAGGGATTCCTGGGTATTGATCACCTCTTTTTGATACCTCCGGGCCGCCTGAGTCATGCCGTTGATCGATTGAGCCAGAAGGTACACCTCCTGCGGCCCCCGAAGGGTTAACTGGTGCTTTGGCAGCCCGTCCTCGTCGGTGTTATTGATGCCATAAATGATCTGAAAAACGTGCCGAAACAGCAAGTACCGGATCGACAAGAACAATGTTAGGATTAAAAAGACACTTTCCGCCAGGATTTCAAGCAACACTCGCTTAATGACGCCCGTTTTTTCCAATTGAAGTTCGCGGTCGGAATGGTAGATCGTCAACCGCCCCAAGGGATGCCCGGCTCCAGTATAAATAGTCAATTCTTGCTGAAAAAAGGCGTTTTTCAGCAGTCCTGCCTGTTCTGTTGACTTGGGTGTATAGGCTTCCAATTCATTACCTTGCCTGTGCACAAATCCGTTTTTCGCCGCTTCGGGACCGAAGATTTTTTCCATCTGGTAGTCTTCGAGCACCAAGCCCAGATAACCTCGTGCCTCGGCTTCGGCTTTGAGCAGCAGCAAATAGTCATTGACTGCGTAAGAGGCGATCAACTGGGGCAAGTTCCCCTCCAACATCCGCAGACTAAGGTTCCCTTGTTTTTTGTGGTGTTCGAGTAGTTGTCCCTCGCTAGCGCGGAAACTGAACCAACCAAAAGCGGCCATCAACACCGAAACGGTGACCACAATCACAGCGGCTAAAATAACGTAAATTGATAAGCGTGGCTTGTCGGTCAGATTCATAAACGGCAAGAATTAAGGTACAAGGCCCAGGGTGTTGCGACGCACTAGCGGCGTCAGTTGGTCTAGGTTGTCTTGAAATACCGCCAAGATCGGCAGCTGCAAATGTCGTTGGACCGGCTTGCCCGAGAAATGGGTATCTAAAACCCGGACGGCCTCTTCGCCCATATGGAAGGGCTGTTGCATGGCGGCACCAACCAGCACCCCCTTACGGATCAGGTCCAAAAATTCGGGTTCTGCATCGAAGGTGACCAGGAGGATTTCCTCCTGCTTACCGGCATCTCGTATCGCATCCAAAGCCGCTTGGTAACGATTGGAGCCTTGGAGCCATAGGGCTCGTAGATCAGGGTGGGTTTGGATCAACTCTTTGGAAAACCGGTAAGTTTCCTCATAAGAAAAGTCCACCTGCTGGGAGATGCCCACGGTGGTTATCTGGCTCTCTTCCATGGCTTTTAAAAAACCGACGGTGCGGGCTTGTCCGTTCGCCCGTTTTTGGGGGATGGCGATGACCCCTACTTCACCTTTACCCCAGCCCCGATCAAGCAGTTCTGCGGCCAGCGCCTTGCCGATGGCGTAGGCCCCGCCTTGGTTGTCCGACGAAATATAAGACAGGTATTCCCCCTTGTCGGTTCCGATGTCCGCGATCACCACCGGAATCCCCTCGCGCTGCGCCAAGGTCAAAATAGTCGCGCAGGCCGAGGAGTTGGTCGGGGAAACGATCAGGCCATCTACCGACTCTTTAAAGGCCTGGGCCAAGTTTTCCAATTCTTTGCGCCGGCTGTTGTCGGCACTGTAAAGGCTGACCTGATAGCCCAGCTCAAGGCCTTTTTGCCGTACGCCTTTGGCCATAATCGACCAAAAGGGAATGCGAAGATCCGAAACCAAATAGGCCAAACGCTTTGGCTCCTTCGTCTCGGCCAAAGCCACCGGAACCGACGCGGCCCCCCACAGCATCAAGCCAAACAGCCACAATCCCAAAAAGTTCCAACCACGGTTCATAATCAATCAACGACAAAGAGCTTTAAAAAACCCAACGGGGAGTTCAGAGTACCGCAGACGGGTGGATTTGGGAATTAAATTAGTCCCCGCACCCAGGGCAACTGCACTTTACGACAAGGGTTAGGGGGAAAAGAGCTAGGACAAAAAAGTAACCTGTAAGGCCAGCCAGCCGTGCCTACCTTAAGCCCCAGCCGACAAAAACCGCGCTTAATGCCACCGACCCAACCAGAACCAGACAATCAGACCCACGGCATTTATACAATTAGCTGAATTAACAAATATTATTCATTTAAGTCTTCCCTCAACGAGCCCAGTTAGTTGAAAGTAACACCCATAGGCGAGTCACAAGGGTGATTTGGGAGTACCAGCAACCCAAACCTACTTATAATTCCCACCCTCAAAATCAATCTAAGGCATAGATACATGAGTTCATCGGGTACCAATTTCCGCCGTCGGCAGGCGCGCCCCCAACCACAGCGCTCCAATGAGCCCGCCCGCAGAACGGTTTCGGCAGATGAGAAGCAATTTATTGCGGCCACCGCCATCAACCCCTACCCGCGCATCATTTTAGAGAAGGGCAACCAAGATTTGTCGGTCCGCGCCATGGACCTGATGTGCCCCATTGGGATGGGGCAACGCGCGCTGATCGTTTCTTCGCCGGGTTCGGGCAAGACAACGTTCTTAAAAAACATCTGCAACGCCGTAACCAACGGATATCCGGAAATCAAGGTCTCTTGCCTGCTGATCGACGAGCGCCCCGAAGAGGTGACCGACTTTACCCGTAGCGTCAGCGCCAAGGTCTATTCCTCCTCGATGGACCAAGCCCACGACAACCACATCAAGGTGGCCGATCAGGTGATCGCTGCGGCCTTTAAAGACGCCGCCGCCGGGCATGACGTAATGATCCTGCTCGATTCGCTCACCCGCCTAGCCCGCGTGCACAACACCCAACACCGAAGCGGAGGCCGGACCATGTCCGGCGGCGTAGGGGCCGGGGCCTTAGAAATCCCCCGCCGGATCTTCGGGGCGGCGCGGAATGTAGAAGGCAAGGGCTCAATCACCATCGTGGCGACCATCTTGGTAGATACCGGCAGCGCTATGGATAACGTGATCATGGAAGAGTTTAAAGGTACCGGTAATATGGAGTTGGTGCTTTCAAAAAACATCGCCCAGACCCGTGTCTTTCCGGCCATCGACCTATTGCAGAGCGCCACGCGCCGCGCTGAGCTATTGTTTGAAGAAGAAGAATACCAGCGTCTTGAGCTGCTGCGCCGTGATTTGTCGGGCATGAACGAGGTGGCAGCCATGGAAAAGCTGATCGAGCTACTCAAAAAATACCCCACCAACAGCGAACTGCTCAGTTCCTTTAAGCGTTTCTAAGCGGTCTGGTTCGGCTAATATCTCGGTTTCAAATTTGGAGGGCGGTGGTTCATTTGGACTCTCACCGTGAACCTGCCCCCAAAGACGCGACATCTTTGGAACCACTGCTTGGGCACCCTTTTTAGCCGCCCCCTATTGCGAGCCAAGGAAACGTAAAACCAGGCCGGACATTGGCTGATTAAAACTTTGCCATTTCTACCAGCAGGATATGGGCCCCTGGCTGCGTCTTAAGGTGCAGGTCTTCGTCCAGCACCTCGGCGGCGTCGCCGTGGCCTATTTCGACTCCGTTGAGGTCTGCTTGGCCTTCGATTAGTTTAAGGTATACCTGCCGGTTTTCACCTAGTTGAAAGTCCAAGGCTTGACCGGCGTCTAGTTCGGTGACGTAAAAGTTGGCGTCTTGGGCGAGCGCTACTTGGCCCTCGCCGGGGCCGATCAACTGCAGCCAGCGGTTGTGGCGTTCTTCTGGCTCAAAGCGTTTGGAGCCATATTTGGGCGCAACCCCCTTTTGGCCCGGCAGCACCCACATCTGCAAGAAGCGGCTTTCTTGGTCGCCTTCGTTCATCTCCGAATGGGTTACCCCGGTCCCGGCAGACATATATTGCATATCGCCAGGGCCCAGTGTTTCCCTGTGGCCCATGCTGTCTTGGTGGGTCAAGCCGCCTTGGATCACGTAGGTCACGATTTCCATATCCCGGTGCGGGTGACGTCCAAAGCCTTGGTGCGGGTCCACTAGGTCATCGTTCATGACCCGCAGGACCCCGAAGTTTAGGTTATTGGGGTTGCGGTATTCGGCAAAAGAGAAGTGGAAGCGGCTCCGGAGCCAACCCAAGTCGCTCAGGAAGAGGTCTTTAAAGCGGATCGGTCGGATCATGAAGGCTCCTTGGGAATTTGTTGGATGCCGGTCCCACACAAGCAGGCGGGACCCGGCAATTACCGGGCTATTTAGACTTGTGTGCCCCGTCACAAAATGGGTTGTTTCCGCTTTTGCCACAGCCGCAGACAAAGACTTTTTGCGCCTCGGCGTACTCTGCCACATGAGGCGTTTTGCCGGAACCCTGATGCGAGCCATCGCAGTGAGGCGCATTTTTCGACTGGCCACATTGGCAAAGATACAGGGTGTCGCCTGCGTTGACATCTAAAACATAAGGCTTGTTTTGTGAGGACATGCTGTTTCCAGTTTGGGTTCTGCAATGTCTCCCTGGTTAACTTCAGTAACGGGAGGGGGTTTTATGTTTACAGTTTATCGGGTCTTTTATTAGAATAATATTATTTTGTTTTAATCAAAACCATAGATTTTAACTATGATGACCCTTGAGCAGATCCGGGTTTTTGTGGCCATCGCCGAGACGGGCAGCCTGGGCGCAGCAGCCAAAAAGCTACACCGCACCCAACCGAGCCTGAGTGTGGCGGTCAAAAAGCTGGAAGAACAATTAGAGACCCCCCTCTTTTCTAGGGCCGGGTACCGCATGCAGCTGACCGAGCAAGGCCGCCGGATGTTGCGGTCTGCCCAAAGACTGTTGCACCAAGCCCAGGAGTTTGAGTCTTTAGGTCTGTTTTTGTCCCAAGGCAATGAGCCGGAACTGCGGGTATCCATCGACCCGATGATTCCCTTGGCCCCGATTTTAGAGATCTTACGGCCCTTTGAGCAGGACCATTGCCAGACCCAATTGGTGCTGGTCTCTCAATATATGTACGGCGGCATTGAAAAGCTGATCCAAGGGGAGGTGGACTTGGCCTTTGTGGTTTGGCCCAACCTAGACCACCGGGTTGAGGGCTTTAAAGTCTTTGACCTGGAAATGTTGATGGTCGTCAGCCCCCAGTTTCCGTTGTTGACGACCCAAAAGACCCTCTCTGAATCCGACTTGATGGCTTTCCCCCAAGTGGTGATCCAAGACAGCGCCGTGCAGCGCCGCAGCGAACAATTTGGGGTCTTAGAAGGCGGGCGCAAGTGGGAGGTAACCGACGTGATGACCAAAAAAGAGATCATCCTGGCCGGATTAGGTTGGGGCAACCTGCCGAGTCACCTGATCCAGCGGGAGTTGGGACAGGGACTGCTTTTAAATCCCCCGACCTCGGGGCTCGAAAACCGAGACCAAGGTGCGGCACACTTGATCAAGCGCAAAGGCAGTCCCCTAGGCCCCATCGCCCAGCAACTGTGGCAGGAGTTTAAACAGCGGCTGGTTTGAGGCGGTGATTCTGTAAAATCAGCGCCAGTCCTTAAGTAGGGGGTCTTTGATGTTGGTTCGTAGCGGCGCAGCCGCCACGCTTGGGGTCAAATTTTTGGTTGGGTGCTAGGATGGCCGTTTTAGCTCATGAATGAGGGGGATTGAATTGAGGTGCATAGTAGGCTAGGCTGGATACGTCTTAACGAGGGTGCGGTCATCAAACTTATGGTAGGGGATACCTCATGGAATTAGGAACTTTTTCGCTCAGCTTGGCTGTCAAAGACCTAGCCGCCTCGAAGGATTTTTATGGAAAATTGGGCTTTGCGGTGGTCGGTGGGGATGAGGCCCAAAACTGGTTGATCCTCCGGAACAAGGACCAGACACTGGGCTTGTTTCAAGGGATGTTTGAGCAAAACATTTTAACCTTTAACCCCGGCTGGAACGCGCAGGCCGAACCTTTAGAGTCCTTTACTGACGTCCGCGAACTGCAAAAGCAGCTCAAGGCGCGGGGCCTTGAATTGATCGAAGAGGCTGACGAGACCTCCCAAGGGCCAGCCTTTCTTACCTTAAAGGACCCGGACGGAAACCCTATTTTGATCGACCAGCACCGCTGATAAGGCCCTAAGGAAAGTGCGGCATCAAAATTGGTGAAAGATATTTTTTGCTAGGAAAGGCCCTTTAGTGTATAAGTCACGGGTATATAACATGAATTTGGGGCAGCTTTAAGCGCCCACAATCCAGGGCCTACCCCCCTGGCGGACTTAATCAGGGAAACCAATTGGGAAACTTCCTCCGTGCCCTTTGGCTCGGCTTTTTTTGTGTCCTTCTGGCTGCTGCCTCACCGGTCCAAGCGGTGCCGGTAGTCGTGCAGTCCGAGGCCGCTAGGACCAACTTAAATCCCGGCCTGACCTTCTGGGCGGATTTGCAGCGCCAATTGAGCGGCCCCGAAGCGGCGGCCCAAAGTTTCCTGGAGCCAGCAGCCTACCACGCCCAGTTTTCCGAGTTCGGCAGCCCCGATAAAAACACCTGGGTCCGCTTCAATTTAAACAACCCCACAGGGTACCACCAAGACCGGGTTTTATATTGGGAAGACTGGGCCTTTGAAGCCGAATTGTGGCAAAGGCATGCGGGGCAATGGGTCCTACAAGACCGGTTGGACTTCCTTAAGGGAGCGGAGTTTCCCGTTAACGGCACCAACTTCCCCTACTTCCACCTCACCTTGGACCCCGGCGAAACGCAGTGGATGCTGATGATCCGCAGCATCACCAACATCGAGCGCGAAGCCTCGCTTTACACCGCCGAGGCCTTTGCCCAGAAGGTGAGCCGGTCTTTGGCCAGCTATGCCTTGATCTTCGGGATACTGGCGGTGATGGGGATTTACAATTTAAGCCTATACCGCTCCTTCGGGAATCGGGAACTGCTGTACTTTACGGGGTATATCGGTTTTTTTTGCCTCTTTGTGCTTTCTCGGGACCGTCTTTTTGAGGCTTGGTTTGGCTTAAGCCTTTGGCCTATCTGGTTTTCTCATGTAATCACCCAATCGATTTTTTTCCTGGGCACCTTCTTCTTTCAGATCCAATACAGTTGGGTCATGTTAGGGATCACCAAGGAACGCTGGATTTTGCGTTGGTTCATGTACCTGCCGCTCTTGGGTTCTTTGGTCGCCGTACCGGTCAACTGGGTGGACACCCAACTGGCCGCCGAGGTGATCAACAACCTGCCGGTGTTGATTGTCTTGGGTCTCTTTGGCTACGCCCTTTACTTTAGCATCCGCCGCCAAGCCCAGGCTATCTGGCTTTTGATCAGCTTCACCCCGGCCCTCGCCGGAGGGATTTTAGAAATGATCAGCCTGCAATCAGGGCGCAATTTCATGCCCCACCCCTGGCAGTGGGGTGTGGCTTTGGAGGTCACCTTGCTCTCCGGCTTTTTGACCCGGCGCATCCTGAACTTACGCAAAGAAAAGGAAGCGGCCCAAGCGGCCACGCTGGAAGTCAGCAAAGCCTACGCGGCAGACTTAGAAAAGGAGGTGGCCTACAAGACCCAGGCGTTGCGCCAAGCCAACGAGACCAAAGACAAGTTCTTTTCGATTGTGGCCCATGACCTACGCGGACCGATCGGTAGCTTTTCGGTGCTTTTTAACGAGGTCTTCGAACAGGGCTCCGACATTAGCCAACCGCTTTTCGACAGCATCCGCACTTCAGCCAAAAACACCCACCAACTGCTAGAAAACCTGCTGTCTTGGTCGCGCAGCCAAAAAGACGAAATCGAATACAACCCCAAGGATTTTGCGCTCTTGCCACCCCTGCAAGCGAACTTGGGACTCTACCAGGGCACCGCCCAACAGAAGGGCCTGACGCTTAGGGCTCAAGTAGACCCAGAAATCGGCCTTTACGCCGATTTACCGATGGTGACCACCATCCTGCGCAATCTGATCAACAACGCCCTAAAGTTCACCCCTCAAGGCGGTAGCATTACCGTATCGGCCAGCCAAAAAGAAGACTGGGTGCGGGTCGAGGTAGCCGATACCGGCGTGGGCATGAGTGAGGAAATCCAAGATTCGCTCTTTAGGCTCGATAAAAAGGCCCACTCTAGCTTGGGCACCAACAGCGAGTCTGGCTCGGGCCTGGGGCTGATCCTCTGTGCCGAGTTCGTCAAACGCCATGGCGGCCAGATTGGGGTGAGCAGCCAAACAGGGGTAGGCAGTCAATTCTGGTTCACCCTGCCCAGCGGCCAAGCCGACCACGCCGCCGCCCAGCAGGCGACTTTGCTGGAACTTAAGCGCCTACAGGCTATGCGGGTTTTGTTGGTAGACGACAACGCCTTGCATTTAGAAAGTAGCACCAAGGTACTCAAAGAATTAGGGATCAACTTTGAGACCGCCGGAGACGGCCAGACGGCAGTGGACCGCCACCTAGCCAGTCCTTTTAACTTGATTTTGATGGATATTGACCTGCCGGACCTCAATGGGGTTGAGGCTAACTTGGCGGTGCGCCGTGCGCCAGTCCCGGCCCCTTTGATTGTTGCGCTGACTTCTTATTCGAAAGAAGAGCTGATCCAGCTAGCCCAGGAATCCCCCTTTGAGGGTTACCTCAACAAGCCGCTAGACAAAGACAAGCTGCTCGCCTGCCTACAGCCCTACCTCTCGGTCTAGTGAGCCAGTTGCTGGCGGGTCCATTGGATCCACTGAGCTAGCTGCGCCTTTTCTTCACCATCCAGGCCCGCGCTGGGGTGGGTGATCAGGTAATAGGTGGGCGGCATCTCCCGTTTAACCAGCACTTCCTTTTCAATCTCGCGCAATTGTTTTAACACGCCACCTTCGCCCCCAAAGGGGAAACCATTGGTGAGGTCCAAGTCTTTAACCCCTTCTTCGTTGTGGTGGCGCATCAAGGCCCCTAATCCAGGTACCTGTACATACCAAGGATAATCCGGGTCGGTGACGTGGCAGTCGTAACATTTCTGCTCAAATATCGGCTTCACTTGGGCTTGGTAGGCTTCGTCGATAGCGGCGTTGACTGAAGCGTCCACCGGAGCCCAAGGCTCTTTGTATGCGTCCTCACCAGCCAAGACCACCCAGGGCCCTAATAACATCCAAACTAAAATCCAAGTCGAGCGCAAAGGTAACATCAAGTCTCCTAAAACAAGGTATCGGTTTTGGTTTTGAGACTAGACGCCCAAGATGAACGCTGGATGAGCCCCAGATTAAAGCAGGTTCATTGAGCTTCAGGGCTTTTTTACTCCACGGATTCCCGTAGACAAAATAGGGGCCATGTTTTCCAATAGGGATTCTCATTAGTCTGCCAACCCCATTATACAAATGTAGATGAGCACCAAAGACTGCAACGGCAACGAATTACAAGACGGCGATACCGTCTTGGCGACCAAAGATTTAAAAGTTAAGGGATCTTCCTTGAACCTCAAGCGCGGTACGCCGATCAAAAATATCCGGCTGACCTCCAATGAAAACGAGATCGAGTGCCGCATTGGCAAAGCGACCATTGTCTTAAAAACCGAGTTTTTTAAGAAGGGTTGAGCCCAGGGAAAAACTGCAAGCCCTTGAAGGCCATGGGGACCTCCGTTACACTGGGGCCTAAAAAAAATAGCAGGAGAATTTTATGCTACAAAAACTGATGATCATAGGGACCTTAGTCTGGCTGGGCGGTTGTTCGGTCAGTTCCTTCGGGAAATTTCAGGCTCAAGAAGGGATGCCTGATTTCATCGTGATCGGCCAAACGACCCGGGCCGAAGTCTTCGACCGATTAGGTGAGCCTTTGGTACACCGGCAAGTGGCCGGACTGGAAACGGTGATCTACAACCACGAACGGGGTGAGTTTTTCATTTTATATGGAACCTATGAGGGCAACGAGTTGGTCTTGCGGTTCGCTGAGGGCCGGGTGGTCCAAGCGAAGATCGAGAAAACCGGCGAGGGTTGGGGCGCCTTTGCCCCGGCCACCTCGAACAACCCCGGCACCCGCCGCAGCGCGCGATGAACTCGCTCTTTAGGCCACTCTTGGGGCTGTTGATTGGAGTGATTCTCCTGGGCTCCGGCGGCAGTTGTGCCCGGGCCAAATTGGGTAAGGTGGACCTTGAGGCGGGAGCGCCCAAGTTTTTGACCCTCGGGCTGACCACCGAGGTCGACCTACTCGAGCAGCTGGGCGAACCCTTAGGTTACCGCCAACAGGGTAACCTTTCGGTGATGAGCTATGTGGATTTCCGCGAAGAATACACCTATTTCTTCCTTGGCCAGTACCGTAAAGAAGAAGCGTATATCCTTTACCTCAGCTTCCGCGACGGCCGGTTAGATCGGGCCGAAGTCAAACGTGAGGGCTGGGGCTTCGATGCCCAGGTGGACCCCCAAATGTTGCAAATCTTCGCCCGCTAGCCCTAGTCTAGCCATTGACAGCCGCCCCGGCTTGGCATACCAATGGAGACGTCCCCCCACAGGGACGAGCGCGTGGAGAGTTGGCCGAGTGGTTGAAGGCAACGGTTTCGAAAGCCGTCAGGTGTAACAGCCTCGGGGGTTCAAATCCCCCACTCTCTTCGCACGCCAAGGAGCTTCGAGGCCGCAGGCCGAGGGCGACGGGCGTAGCGACGCGAGCCGGCGAGTGGTGCCAGACCCAAGCCGTTGGCGAAGCCAACTTCCCTATAAAAATATTCCTACAGACCTAGAGCTTCGAGGCCGCAGGCCGAGGGCGACGGGCGTAGCGACGCGAGCCGGCGAGTGGCGCCAGACCCAAGCCGTTGGCGAAGCCAACTTCCCTATAAAAATATTCCTACAGACCTAGGGCTTCGAGGCCCTAGGTCGATCTTCGCCGCACCACAGAAGTTACACCCAAGCAACCTGCTGACCTTATATAAGCCCCTAAAACAAACTCAACTTAGATACAGCTGCGTAGATAGCCGCCAAACTAACGGTTGGCGTAATTTCCTTCAAAGGTACCCCCGGGCCCTCTGGCCATTCGACCCGGGCCGGTAGCTTAACGAACCAAAAACTTTTTTCTCTTTGTGTTATACTGGTGTCGAGACCAACCCCTTGCCCCGAACCGCTATGAACGCCCAACGGCCCCCGCCTGATTTCCCGACCGACGAACCACTAGAATTAATGGAAGGCCATTTGGCCGACCCCAGCCTATGGACGCCCCAAGTGGCGCGGCGTTTGGCCCAAGCCGAAGAGATTGGGTTAAACCCTTTACATTGGCAGGTGCTTTGGTGGCTGCGCCGGATCTTTGAAGAACAGGGGTTGCCACCGCGCAAAAAAGTATTGATCCAGTGGTTTGCTGACCATTATGACCTCACCCACCGCGAAGCGCACCAACGCCTCACGACACTCTTCCCCAAAGGCCTTTTGCTTCAAGCTGGCCGAATCGCCGGATTGCCTCAGGGTTTCCTTTCTTGCATCTGAACGGCCCTGGCGAAGGGTCGCTCCAGGAAGCACAAACAGCCCCTTTTTTCCGAAATAACCACTAGCCGTTGACCGCTCCTCCTCGGCGATGAGCTAGGTTCTCCCCCTTCACCGCCAGACCCAAACCAGCGGAGCGCTCGTCCAGCGCGGGGCCGCGGCCCATTCCCTCTAACCTCTTCGCGTCGGCTCGTTGCCCAGCGGAAAATCTCTCAGCCTGCCACTCCCAAGCATTTACCTTCAGCTATTAGGGCTCGTCAGCCGGGCCAACCCAAAAGAAGGGATTGTAGGCCAGTTCCCATAGGTGTCCATCGGGGTCCTTAAAATAGCCGGAATATCCGCCCCAATCGGTATCTTGTGGCCTTTTGGCCACGGCGGCACCAACGGCCAGAGCCGCGTTAAAGCCCTGATCAACCGCCTCAGGACTAGATAAATTATGGGCCAAAGCAAATCCACCGAAGCCGTTGCCCTCTGCGTCCACCTGGGCATCAGCGGCCAAGGCGGCCCTACCGTAAAGCCCCAGCCAAGTTCCGTTGAGTGTAAAAAAGGCCACCCCTGGCGGCGACTCCATCTGCGGCAGGCCCAGGCCATCGCGGTAGAACTTCACGGAGCGTTCCAGGTCGGCAACGCCCAGGGTGATCATGCTGATTCTAGGTTTCATTGGCTCCTTAAGGATGGGGTTATCGAGTAATTTCAGGTTTTCAAATCCAGGGCCTAAAGCAGCCTCAATTCTCGTTTTCCTTAAGAGACTCATCTGTTAGAGTGCAATCAGGATAACCCCAAAAATGCCCTCTACCCAAGACCCGAAATGTGGCGACAGCTTAGCACCAAACTGACCCTGCTGATGATCGGCATCTTCTTGGTCACCCTGGCCTTCGCCTACCTGGGCTTTAGGCAGGTGATGGGTTCCTTGGAGTTAGAGTTGCGCAGCCTCTTGGCCGAGAAGCAAACCCTTTACGACAAAGAACGGAGCCTGCGTCCTTTCTTAAACGAGTTGGCCTTGGCCCAGCGCTTGGCCAAATCTTCGGCCATCAAGCGCTGGAGCTTAAAAGAAGCCGACTCCACCCTAAAACAACACGGCATTGCCGAGTTGGAAAGCTACCGCAACGACTTTGCGGACCAAAGTTACTTCTTTGCTATCGCCGGTTCGGGGAATTATTATTTCAACGATGCCCACAACCAGTATGACGGCCGCCAACTGCGCTACCAACTGCAACCAAGCAACCCCGAACACCAGTGGTTTTTTCGGACTCTGCACCAGCCCAAGCCCTGTTTACTCAACGTAGACTACGATGAAGAGATCAAGGTTGCCAAGGTTTGGATCAACTGCGTCGTCGAAGCCGACGGCCGCGCCACTGCCGTGATCGGAACGGGCCTAGACCTGACCACCTTCATCACCCAGGTGATTTTAGACACCCAACCGGGGCTGAGCAAGTTTTTCATCAACGCCACCACCGCCATCCAAGCGCACCAGGATACCGCCCTGATCGACTTCCGTTCGATCACCAAGACCCAAAAGGACCGCAAAACGCTGTTGCAGTTGATTTCGAAAGAGTCAGACCGAAACCGGCTACGCAGCGCTATGGCCCAACTACAAGGAAACCACTCCAAAGCGCTGGCCTTACCTCTAGATATTGCGGGCAAACATTACATGGTCGGGCTGGCTTATATCCCCCAGATTGGCTGGTATAATGTAACGCTCATGGAGATGGGCGTTTGGATCGACGACGACTTCTTTGCCCCCTTGGGATTATTGCTGGCCTTAGCCTTGTTGAGTTTGGCGGGAATCTCGACTTTAATGGTCAAGGTACTGATCTTAAACCGAGTCGCCCGGCTCAACCAAAGCACCATCATGGTCGCCCAGGGGAATTATCAGGTGGATTTGGGCGAGCCGAACCAAGACGAGTTGGGCCGCCTGAGTGCCAGTTTCACCCAAATGGCCCAGGCCCTGGACGAGCACACCAACGGCTTAGAGCAAAAGGTACGCGAACGCACCGCCAATTTGGAGGCGAGCAACTTAGAAAAGGAACGGTTTATTTCGATCTTGGCCCATGACTTACGGGGGCCCATCGGGGGGTTGTCGTTACTGTTTAATGACGTGATGTTAAAACCGGCCGACTTAACCGAAGAGTTGTTTGATCTGGTGAAGGTCAACACCAAAAGCACCTACAACCTACTCACCGAATTGCTCAGTTGGGCCCAAAGCCAGCGGGGGGAACTAGACTTTAACCCCGTCACCTTAGACCTCAACCGCACCTTGGCCGAAAACCAACCGCTTTATGCCGCCCAGGCGGGCCTCAAGCAGATTGAATTGCATTTTGAAGTGCAGAGCAATCTTTGGGTGCATGCCGACCCGGCCATGGTCAACACGATCCTGCGCAACTTGATCCACAATGCCCTAAAGTTCACACCCCAGGGTGGGCATGTCACGGTTAAGGCCGAACCGCTGTTGGGCTTTGCTAAGGTGATGGTCTGCGACAGTGGGGTGGGGCTTAGTCCCGACCGGCAACAACTCTTATTCCAGCCCGACGCCAAGGTGCAGTCTGAGTTGGGTACCGCTTCGGAAGCGGGGACCGGGATGGGGTTGATCCTCTGCCGGGAATTTGTCAAAAAATGCGGCGGGCAGATTGGCCTGGAAAGTCAATTAGGCGAAGGGACCACCTTTTGGTTTACCCTGCCCGAAGCAACCAAGCCAACCTACGCGAGCCTCCAAACCAAGGCCCAGGGGCTTCGATTATTATTGCTCGAACCAGACAAGCTGCACCTGGAAACCTGTAGTCAGGTCCTAAGAGAATTAGGCACGGTCTTGACTTTAGCCCATACAGGAACAGAGGCGGCCCGTTTGGTCTCTAGCCAGCCCTTTGATCTGGTCTTGATGAGCACCGATCTCCAACAGCTCAATGGGCTAGAAGTGGCCCAAAAAATCCGCTCGGACCACCAAAGGACCCCCAAGTTAATCGCCCTGTCTCTGCTGCCGCGCGGCAAACAGGACCCAGCCGGACAGCCGCCAGTCTTCGACGGCTATCTAGCCAAGCCACTGACCAAAGAGGCTTTTTTGAAGCTACTCGAACAGCTCGAACTCCCCACAGTCTAGGCTACTGGGCGGTGTAACCCCCATCTGCGGCGTAGTGGGCCCCGGTGATGAAGCTGGCCGCGTCGCTGCACAAAAAGACCACCAGTTCAGCGATCTCTTCAGGCCGCCCCATCCGCCCGATCGGGTGGACCCCATCAAAGGCTTGCGCGGCGTCGGGCACGCCCATTTGTTTGCCAATCTCGTCGATCATGCGGGTTTTGATCGCGCCGGGGCAAACCGAGTTGACCCGAATGCCTTGGGTCGCATATTCGAGGGCCGCATTTTTGGTCAAACCGTTGACCCCGTGTTTACTCGCCACGTAAGCAGGTAGGCCGGGAAAACCGATCAGCCCCGCGATGGAAGCCGTATTGACAATAGCCCCGCCTCCGCCTTGGATCATCACCGGGATTTCATACTTCATACTCAAGAAGATACCCCTTAGGTTCACCGCAAGGGTGCGGTCAAAGTTTTCCACCGTGCAGTCGGCAATGGGCCCCATGATCCCTTCAATACCTGCGTTGTTGTGGGCATAATCAAGCCGCCCGAAGTGTTTTAAGGTCTTCGCAACCATCGCCTCCACTTGATCCGCCTGGGTCACGTCGGTGGGGATGAACAAGCCTTTACCACCCAACGATTCGATCAGACGCACCGTCTCCTGGCCACCGTCCACTACATCTACCACCGCTACTTGGGCCCCTTGACGGGCAAAAAGCAATGCGGTCGCTCGGCCAATTCCGCCTGCGCCGCCTGCTCCCGTCACCAACGCCACCTTTCCCGATAAGTTGCCGGACATAGTCACCTCCTACCAATGGGTTATCCCCCCCAAGAGACCGCTGTCCCCCCAAGGTTCTGGCGGCCTGCAAGGCCATTGTAACATAGATTTAAATAGATGTGGGGAAGGCGACTAAAGAGAAAGCAGTTGGTCAATGCTCCGGCACAATTGGGCAAAGCGCAGAGGCTTGGTCAAGTAGGCATTCATGCCTGCGTCGATACAGGATTTTTGGTCACCCGGCAGGGCCTTGGCGGTGACGCCCAAAACCGGAACTTTTGTGTAACCCTCTAGGTTGCGAATCTTTCGAGTCGCCTCCAAGCCATCCATCACCGGCATCCAGACATCCATCAAAATTAGGTCCACAACTTGTCGGTGCGCCCAGTCCACCGCCACCTTCCCATTGATCGCTTCGATTACATCAAACCCCAAATAGCGTAGCGAGCGGCGCAATACATAGAGGTTGACCTCATCGTCTTCGACCAAGAGACAGGTCATGCCGTTGAATTTACCTTCAAATTCACTGGGCTCTGGTAAGGGAGTCGAGCTTTCGGGGCTCTCAACGGTCCTATCGCTTTGGGGCAGCGTCAGGTCAAAATAAAAACAAGAGCCTAAGCCTGGCTCGCTGTTCAGTTCGGCTTGGCTGTTCATGGCCTCTAAGATTCCCTTAACAATCGCTAACCCTAAGCCGACTCCGCCGCTGCGCCGGGTCAAGGACCCGTCCAGTTGGTGGAATCGCTCAAAGATCAAGTCCCGATCTACCGGTGAAACCCCCACCCCCGTGTCGAGCACCTCAAAGCGTAGTTGCTGGTCGCCCTCTCCTTGAGCACGCAAGGTAACTCGCAGGTCCACCGACCCTTTATTGGTGAACTTGATGGCATTGCCCAAGAGATTGGTCAAAACCTGCTCTAAGCGCCTCGAGTCGCCGACAAATCCATTGCCCACCTTGGGGTCCAAGTTAAGTTTCAACTCAATCCCCTTGAGTTTCGCTGCCCCCTCGAAAAGGGAAAGGCATTGGTCCAGCATAGGCTTAAGAAAAAACTCTTCTTGCAACAGTTCCAACCGTTCGGCTTCAATCCGGCTGATCTCCAAGATGTCGTTTAGGGTGGCTACCAATGATTGACCCGATTGGATGATCACCCCTACTTCGGCCAGTTGCTCAGGAGTCATCACCTCACTTTTAAGCAATTCAGCCATGCCTATCACCCCATTCATCGGGGTCCGCAGTTCGTGACTCATGGTGGAAAGAAAGACACTTTTCGCCTCGCTGGCTGCCTCGGCCTTGCGGACCTGTTCTTTTAATTCGGCTTCATGGGCGAGCCGTTCGGAAATATCCTGGCAGAAGGCAATGTAGTTCCCGTTAGGTAGCCTCGTCGCATCTAACGCGATGGGGATCAAGTTGCCGTTTTTATGCCGCAAGAGGGTGTCACCCTTCGCTTTACCTATTTCAGACAAGTCCTTAAACAAAGGAGGCACCGCCTCCCCCGGCACACGTGGCACCGCGACTTGGGGGACGCTCATCTGCAAAACTTCTTCCAAGCTATAGCCCAGCAGTTCACAGGCGGCGGGATTAACATGTAAATAACAGCCTTGCGGGTTAGTTACAAAAATAGCCATCGGCGACGCGGTCAGATACACGGCCGCTTGGTGTTCGGCCTGCTCAAATTGCTGGATTCCGTCGGTAAGTTGTTGGTTTTTTTCTTCTAAATCACGGGTGCGCTCGGCGATCAATAACTCTAGACGTTCGGCTTCTCCTAACAGGGTTTGGCGTTGCTCTAGGCGTTCGAGCAAAAGAGCCAACATGCCCGAGGCATTGTGCCAGATGGCCAATTGGGTTGGGCTGATGAGGGCCTTGGTGGTGAGTTGAAGATAACCAAAACGCCGCAGCAGGGTATGCACCGGGATCAAAATCACGCCTGCCGCCTCAGAAGGCGCTTCGCCGTTTTCGAAGTAAACTAGATGGGTCCCTTCGGCCATGCTGTTGCAAGCTTCCACAAAGGTAGACACCAGCGTTTGGGCCGCCTGCACCTGGACCAAGTTAAGCATCAATAAAATCAGCTCATGTTCGATCAAAGCTTCAAGGGGCCGCTGGGTATCGTTCATCAGAGGACTGCGTTGGAGTCAAGAAACTGGGGTGCATGCTGGGCGAGCCACTGGTCTGGCTCTTGGTAGTAGGGATTTTCGGTGATCAAACCGCCGCTTATCGAATAGGGATGGGTCCTCAAAACGTTCATGATCACCTCACCAGAAAACCGAGTGAGGTCATAGAGGCAGATGCTAACCCAAGGTTTTCCGGGGATAAAGTAATTGAGCCGCGACTCATAGGCCATTAAGTCCTCCACCCCCGGCACGGCTTGGAGCGCCCAGGACATCTCGGCACTGGCGCGGATGTTGCGGGGGCCCTTGGCTTGGGATTGCTCGTAAAACTGGCTTAAGCCCCGGTCCATCTCCCAGGGAGAAAAACTACCCGAGGGGTAATAGAGTTCCTTGGCAGGCTTTAAAACCAATTGATCCGGGGAATCTTCCAAAGATTTTGAGCTGAAGGGTTGCAGTCCCTTTAAAATCCGGTCTCGACCCTCGAGGTCATAACAAAAGAATTGCAGATCCTCTTCGAGCAAACCTTTTCCTAAAAAGCCAAAAATGATTTGGTCGCGTTCTGCTTCACTGCCGTAAAGACCGCAGATATGGGTTCCCCAATGGCAGCGGTGGCCTCCGAAGCCTAAATCAAAAATCGGCTGATCCGAACTTTTGAGGTACATTTCTTCTCCTTTCGGTTTACCCCTCGCCCTGATTGTATCAACTAATCTACACCAATGTAACTAATACTTTAAGCAATCAAAACCCGCCTTAAAGATCGGGTCTACCTAGCTGCTTGAGCCTAGTTAAGGGGCAGAGCGGGGGCCGGTAGTTTTTAACAAAAATTTGCGTAGATTGAGCCCTTTAAAACCCGTAGACTAATTCCTCGAGGGAGTTGTAGCTCTCAGTTTGATCCATATTCCTTTCTGTTTGAGCAAATGACGGGATTTCTGCCAAAAAGCTTTAATATCTTCCTACTGGTTCTCTTCGCCTTAACGGCCTACGCCGGAAACCTCCGGTCCGAGCCGCTCTGGCTGGGGATTCACTCGGTGAGCGACCTCAGCGGGAGTTTGGAAGTCCTAGAGGACCCCCAAGGCAACCTTACCTTAGACCAAGTCCGCCAAGCGGAGCTTGGAGGTCGTTTCTTTCAGGTCAATGGTACGCCCAACTTTGGGTTTACCGACTCGGTCTATTGGGCCAGATTGCCTTTGAAAAATGGGCAAGACAGCCCCAGCGACTGGCGGTTGGTCTTTGCCTACCCTTTGATCGACGACCTGCAAGTCTATTTTGTCGGCCCCGAAGGAATCCAGTTTCAAGCGCACACCGGCGATGCCCGCCCCTTTAAGGAGCGCCCCTTACCCCACCACCAGTTTGTCTTCCCGCTGCATTTAGCGCCGAACGAATCGATCGTTGTCTACCTCCGAGTCCAAAGCCGCGATACCCTAGAAATCCCGTTGAGCCTGCAACTCCCAGAGGACTTCTACCGCGACGACCGGATCGAGCAGTTGGGCATGGGGCTGTATTTTGGCATGGTGCTGGTGATGGCGTTATTTAACTCGATCCTCTTCTTGCTGAACCGAGAGCGGATATACCTTTATTATGTGGCCTATGTGGTCAGTTTT
The DNA here is from genome assembly GCA_032250835.1 of bacterium. Taxonomy (GTDB): domain Bacteria; phylum SAR324; class SAR324; order XYD2-FULL-50-16; family XYD2-FULL-50-16; genus TamC13-09. Next base: position 284,957 of record JAVVEA010000002.1, on the reverse strand, counting down.
AGCCTCGTGGTGGCCACCTTGACGGGCTATGCCTTTGAATACTTTTGGCCCGACTGGCCCCAATGGAATAAGCTGGCCCGCCCGCTCAACGTGGGCTTGACCATCGTCTTCGTGGGCGCTTTCATCAAGTCCTTGATGGGCGATGAGCGGAGTTGGCTAGACCGCCTATTGGGTTGGGTCATCGGGCTGGGCGGAACGGTGGTTTTGCTGTCGCTCTTGGGGCCCTTTTCCTGGGCCATCCAAGGATCGGTACTCCTCAGCATACCGGCGGCGGCGGTGGCTTTTGGCGTTGGTTTACAACGATTCTGGCAAGGCAACCGCGCGGCCCGTTTTTATCTGGCCGGGTGGAGTCTTTTTTTGTTGGGCATTGTTTTATATAGCCTCAAGGCCATGGGTCTGTTACCGCCCGTTTTTTTGGTGCGCCACGGGATGTTGTTCGGTTCTGGATTGGAGATCCTCCTGCTTAGCCTAGCCATAGCCGACCGTTTCAACGGCACTCGCCTGCGCCTGCTCGAATCAGAACAGGAAAAAACCGCCGCCCAACGCGAATTGATCGCCCAGCTCAAAGAAACCGACCGGGCCCGGGGCGAATTTTTGAACAACATGAGCCACGAATTGCGCACGCCGCTGAACGGGATCATCGGCGTTGCTGAAGCGCTCCAAGGCACTGGCTTGGACCCAGAGCAAGACGAACTGCTCCAAATTTTAAGCCAATCTAGTCATGGATTGTTAGACATCATCTGCGACATCTTGGATCTTTCGGCGGTCCAAAAGGGGCGGATGCCGACCAACCAAGCACCCTTTTCCTTAACTGAGGCGCTCGAGCAGTCCATTGCGCTTTTCACCCCGGCAGCTTTAGAAAAGGGCATAGAGCTAAAATTTGAGGTCGCCGAGACCTTACCCAAACATTTAAACGGAGACTTGCGGCACCTCCAACAAGTCCTGGGCAACCTGCTAAGCAACGCCATCAAATTCAGTAACCACGGACCGGTAGAGCTAATGGTTAGCGGCGAATTCGCCGTTGAAAATCACTGGAAGCTGCTCTTTAAGGTCAGCGACCGAGGGATCGGCATCGCGCCAGAAAAGATATCTGGGCTCTTTACCCCCTTCAACCAAGCCGACCTTTCCACCCGGAAATCCTTCGGTGGCGCCGGGTTGGGCCTAACCTTGGCCTCTCAGTTGGCCGAGTTGATGGGGGGGCGGCTTTGGCTTGAAAGTCAGTTAGGTAAGGGGACGCAGGCCTATTTTGAAGTCACTTTAGAGAGTCTTGAAGATAGCTATCAGGTACCCATTTTCGCGCAGCACGAACTGGACGAATCAACACGTCTGCCCAAGGTATTGGTCGCCGAAGACGACCGGATTAGCCGCAAGATATTGCTCTCTTATTTAAGCCGCCACCGATTAGATATCCAAAGCTGCACAACCGGACAAGAGGCCCTACATCTTTGTAGCCGGCAAACCTTTGACCTGTTGTTGATCGATTGCAGTATGCCCGTGATGGACGGCTTGGTCGCCAGCGAGGCGATCCGCGCCCTACCGGGGCAAAAGGAACTGATCATCATCATGATGCGCAACCCCAAGACGGACCCCCCGGTGTCCCAATGCCAAGAATCAGGGGCCAACGACCTCTTGTCCAAGCCGGTCCGGTTGGAGCCATTAGAAATGGCGTTGCTCGATTGGTTGGGCGACCGATTTGCCTTGGGGACCGGATCTACAGGCTTAACCGCCCCGGAGCAAGAAGTTTAGTTTTACCTGCGCGATGTTTTGGGACCCTGAACCTCTGGGTACTTCCCCCTTCAATACCTCTCAGTTGGTTGCGTGGCCCTTTGCCAATTCGCTCCCTGCCGTTGCTGACAGCTCAAGCTAATTCGGTTAAACTAGCGGAAAAATTTTCGGGGAATTGCTTGAACGTTCTCTTACCTTTCTTAACGGTTTTCTTCCTTTTCACTGAGCCTGCCCTTGGGGCGGTCCAGATCTCGGGGCCCCAGACCCGTTTGATGAACGGCCTAGAGTACCGATTTGAACAAGGTAAACGCCTGTCTTTTGAAGAGGTGCGTGCACTCCCGTTCACTAAGCATACCCCACAAAGCCACACCGACGTATGGAGCCTAGGGTTTGACTCGCCTGCGCTCTGGATCCGACTGAAACTCGACCTAGCCCCCGGCCTAACCCGCGACTGGGTCTTAGAACAAAAACTCTGGCTCGTCCAGCAACTAGACCTTTACCAACCGACCCCCAGCGGCGTGGTCCACCTAGAGGGCGGCAACCAACTCCCCCCAGAGCGAGTAACTCTGCACACTGCCAGCCAAGCGTTGCCCCTAACCCTTGAACCCGGTTTGTCCCACGAGATCTACCTGCGCTTTGAAACTTGGCAATTGATGGAGGTTTCGTTGGTTTTATGGGAAGCACAAGCTTACGCCAATTACAATCAAGCCCGTTTATTGCGCTGGGGCTTGTTGTTAGGGGGTTTTGTGTTGCTCTTTTTGTTTGTCGGGATGATGGCCTTGTTGCTGCGCGAAAAAACACTCTACTACTACTTGTTTTATTTGAGCGGCATCACGCTCTTTATCACCAACTACAACGGCTTGGGTAGACTGTATCTATGGCCCCATTGGCCCCAGTTTACCGCGGTCAGTACGCTGGTGATTTCGATATACGCCCTCTTGGGTATCTTGGTTTTCGGCGGGGAGTTTATTGGGCTTAACCGGCACATCCCTCAAGTCCGTTGGGTTCAGCGATTTTGGTACCTTGTACTGACCGGTTTGAGCCTATTTTCTGGGTTTTTGGGCTTTGGCCAGGCCATGACGGCCACCAGTATGGTCGGTATATTGGTCAGTCTGTGGATGTTTGGGCTCGCCGTATATCTAGCCAAGCGCGGCATCCGGGAAGCCAAGATTTATACAATTGCCTGGTCTCCGCTGATGGTGAGCATCTTGTTATTAGCTTGTCGGGTCTGGCTGCCTGACCTCGAAATTTACGAAGCCAGTGATGCCCTGCAATGGGCCAGTCTCATTGAAATGAGCCTCTTTGGTTTGGCCATTGCGAGCCGCATTCTGCAATTGAGCCACCAACTTTTAGAGCAAACCAGCCAATACGCCAGCCAGTTGGAAGTCCAGGTGAACGAGCGCACCGCCCAACTCAACGAAGCCAACCAAAGCAAAAACAAGTTTTTTTCACTGATCAGCCACGACCTCCGCGGCCCAATCAACAACCTATCAACGCTTTTTAACGAACATTTACAAAAGGCCTCAGAACTAGACGACCGGCTGTTTCTGATGACCCGAAATTACCTATCTAACCTCTCTCGGTTGATCGAAAACTTATTGACCTGGGCGGCTAGCCAGTCTGAGAGGATGGCACCAGCCCCCGTGGAGTTCGACTTTAACCTAATTTTCAACGAGGTCCGCCGAGTCTTGGAACCAGTCGCCCAGGCCAAACAAATTGAGTTGGTTTATCAGCTACCCGAAAAACTGCCAGTCTGGGCAGACCCTTCAATGGCCAACACGGTACTGCGAAACCTTGTGTCTAACGCCATAAAATACACCCCTAAGGGAGGCCAAATCACCTTGAGTGCTGAAATCCAGGGCCCGGTAATGAAATGCTGGGTCGCCGATAAGGGTTTAGGTATGGACCCTCAGGTTCAAGCGAAGCTCTTTAAGGTCGAAGCCAAAATGAGTTCCCAACCCGGTACCGAAGAAGAGCCGGGCACCGGAATGGGGTTGATCTTGGTGAAGGAATTTATCGACAAGAATCACGGCAGCTTAGGGGTAAAATCGCAGCTCGGCGAAGGAAGTCAGTTTTGGTTCACTTTGCCGAGCCGCCCACCTCAGGAAACTTCCTGACCCAGCCCCTTGAAAATCCTTTGTAAATGCCTTTACTTAGAGGATTGCCCTAAAATTCCCCTTCCAAAAGCACCCCACTGCATGTTAGGGTTAGTTCCCTAGAGTTCATTCCCCCCGCAAGAGAAAGTAGCGGAAAATGACTCTCGCTGAACGCTAAGACCCCAACCTGGAGGAAAGATGGCCATACCCAATCACTTAGGCCCAAGCATCCACGACTTGGAAGGGGCCGACCTTGGTCAAGGCTTCACCCACGAATTGCCGATCACCCGCAACTGGAATGAGGCGATGAACGCCTTGCATTACCTATTGCTGCGCAAGTGGTATTATGTCGGGCTAGTCACCAACACCCAGCGGGACTCCAACAAGTTACTAAAAAAGGGCGTTGAGTTCTCTCGGCGGCGCGAGAACCTGGACGTGGGGCTGCGCTCTATCTTGGACATGAAAGAAAACAGCTATTTAGTCCTTAAAGAAAAGATCCGCCACCAGCGCATCAAGATGGGACAGAACCGCGACGTTTGGTTGTTGGGTTCTAGTTGGAAGGAATTGCCTAAGGGAACGGCGGTGATCGAACTGCACCAGAGCCTGCTGCGGACCCTGTTGGGCAAAAAAGACGTGCGCAACGCCTTTGTGATCCTCGACGGTAAAGCCAGCATGACCGACCAAAATACGGTGATGGTCCTGGTGGGTAAAATCTTTGCCGAACGCGAGTTTGCCTTGAAGATCTTAGAAAAGGCCAAAAAAGACAGCAAACAACCCGCCTTAATCAAGGCCATGGTACAGCGCGAGACCCGCCAGCCCGGCCCTCTGCTGGTCAAGTTACGCGATAATTTCGACGAAGTGATGCCCACGCTCAACGAGGCGGAAAAAAAACTGTTGGACAGCTACTTCGACCGACTTAAAGTCTCGGGCCAACATACGGCAGACCACGACAAACTGCAAAAATCGGTGGAGCGAGCCTGGATCAAGCGGCATGAGGCCTGACTTGACCTGCCGTTAATGGGAGGATTAAACTAGGCTGAACCCTAAACGCAGCGAGCTTATGTCCTTTAACCGATTGATGGGGCTGATGGTTTCGGATCAAGCGATCTACGCCCAATACCGCGCTGCCATGGCCCCTTTTTTAGCCGAATATGGTGGTGCTTTCGCCTATGACTTCACCATCGAGCAGGTCCTTCAAAGCCAAACCCCGGAGCCGATCAACCGGGTCTTTATGCTGGTCTTTCCGGATCAAACAAAACACGACGCTTTCTTCAGCGACCCCCGGTACCTTGAGGTCAAGCAGACCTACTTCAGTCCTTCGGTCGCGGCGGTCACCCTGCTGGCGGCCTTTTCTAGTTAACCAAAGCGCTCATCGGAGCGCATGGCGGCCACTTCGTCGGCACTAGCCTTCATCCAGCCCGAGCGGCTTTGGCCCACTTGGTCAAAGGCGGCAATGTAAGGTTTTAGGTCCAATAGGGGGGTACCGTCTAAGACGTCCACCCCGCGGATCAACAGCTCGCACCCCTTCACCTCCAGCAGCTCAACCACCGAAAGACCAATATGGTTCGGCCGCAGCGGGCTACGGGTGGCGAAGACGCCGCGCGGTTCGGGATCTAAAAAAGGGACCACCGACAGCTGGGTCTTTTGGGCTAAATGGAATTGATAGATCAGGTAAAGATGGCTGAAGCCCTCTAGGTCTTTGAGCCCGGCTTCGAATTCCGCCTCCACCACCACGCGTCCTTCTACCGTTTGGGCTCCGCGCGGCTGGACCGGCATATTGCTGATTTCAAAATAGGGCGAGTGGATGGTTCCGATGGGTGTCATGGCCTGTGCGAAAGAAGGTTTGCCGGGCTGGGGTCTGGCTAACAATATAAACCCCACTCCAGGCTTTGGCCAGCCCTAGACCAGCCGGCGGATCAGTTGAGCCAGAGCGTTGGGGCGTACCGGCTTAGAGAGGTAATCATCCATTCCTTGGGCCAGAAAACGTTCCCGGTCGCCTTTAAGCGCGTTGGCGGTCACCGCCACGATATGAGGATACCTTTCACGCCCCATGGCGCGGTAACGCCGGACCACCTCAAGCCCGTCCATCTCAGGCATCTGGATATCCATCAACACCAAATCAAACTCTGCTTCACTCAAGCGCTGCAAGGCTTTCTTGCCGGACTCTACCAGTTCGGGATGGTAGCCCAGATCGTGCAGACATTCGGCCAACATACGCTGATTCAATAGGTTATCTTCAGCAACCAAAATTTTCAGCGGCACCTTGGCTGCCAAATGTTCCACCGGCACCGCCAACGAAGGTTTGGGGCTGGGCTGCCAATCTGCGGGATGGTCGGTCCAACCCAGATCCCGGGCGGTGATGGTAAAGTGAAAGGTGGACCCTTCACCCAGTTTGCTCTCTAACCAGACCTTACCTCCCAACAGTTCGCTCAAACGCTTGACCAGCGCCAAGCCCAAACCGGTGCCCGAATAGCGACGCGTTGCCGAACTGTCCACTTGGGTGAACTGCTCGAAGATGCCCTGTTGGTGTTCTTGAGCAATGCCAATACCCCAGTCTTGAACGGAGAACTGCAATTGCAGATAGCCGCCTCCGCTAGCCGCCAAGCGGACCCCAAGATGGACCTGCGAACCTTGGTGAGAAAATTTGATGGCGTTGCCCAGTAGGTTATTGAGCACCTGACGCAGCCTCAATTCGTCGGTTTCGACCCATAAGAAGGCTTGGGGCTCAATATGAACCTGGATATTGACCTGCGCTTTTTTGGCGACGGGCAGCAACATGGCCACCGTCCGCTCCACAAAGAGCGGCAATTCAAAAGCAGCGGGGCTTAAGTCCAGTTTGTCGGCCTCGACTTTAGAAAAGTCCAGGATATTATCAATCAATTCCAATAGGTTGTCGCCTGACTGGATCACGTCCTCTAGGAAAGAGCGCTGCTTTTCGTCCAGCGAGGTGCGCATCAGCAGTGAAGACATCCCAATGATGCCATTCATGGGGGTGCGGATTTCGTGGCTCATGTTAGCCAAAAACAAGGACTTAGCTCGATTGGCCTCATCGGCCAATTCGCGGGCGCGGACCAATTCACGTTCGTAGGCTTTACGTTCGGTGATGTCCACCCCATAGGCGTTTACGTAGGCACCATCTTCTACGGGCACCAAGGCAAAAAGGAAATCCAGACCACCCAGACGCATTTCTATGGATTGGCGCTCCGATTCTTGCAATGCCGTCTTGATGGCCGGATCAAAGGCCTCGCATTGCTCGCCAGTATGGACATGCAGATCGCCTAAAAGTCTGGTCGCGACTGGGTTGGCGTAGATCAAATAACCGTCCCGATCAAAACGCATCACCGGATAGGGGTTCTGTTCGGGGTAGCGGATCAGGTGTTTGACCTGCTCATCAAGCTGTTGGTTGAGCGTCACGTCTTTATAGATGGCCACAATATCGCCAGATGCCAAGCGGAAGACCCGGTTTTCACGCCAGCCCGTTAAGCGGTCATCTTGGTACAAAGCCAAGGGGTAAACCTCAGCTTTCCCGCTCAAGGCCACCCGCTTAAAAACGGGCAACAAGCCCATGTCTTTAATGCCCGGAAAAGCCTCTAAGACCGAACGGCCCAACAGTTCGGCTTCCTTGAACCCTTCAGCCGCCTGGGCCGTCTCGTTGAGGCCCTTGAAGATAAAATCCTCACCTGCGCCAACCACCTGATAAATGGCCACGCATTCTTCGCAAAGATCTAGGATTTCCGCCGCCAACCCCAAACGACCGGCTGGGTCTTGCTTCGCCATCAACTCCCCCTTGATGTGTTCGGCTCGCAACTATAAAGACACCTCTTGATATGGTACCCCACCCACGTACAGTCTACAAGTGATGCTTTACATAGCCTAATAAAACTAGCAGGAGCCAAACCTAAAGATGGGCCACAGGACCTTCGAGACGCCCTAAAACCGCCCGAAGTATTAGGGTCTTAAGTAAGACCCAAGGTTCGGCGGGTAGTCCATGGGCTGAAGCAGGCAGTGGCAAGCCCCTTGGGGCTAGTGGGCTTCTTCTTCGTCGGTCAACACGTGTTTCTTGATCTTATGGATCGCAAACCAAACCGTAAAAATCACCAAGGGCACCGCAATGCCCGTAGCTAGGTCTTTATTGATCGGGATGCCCATGCTCTTAAAGGCGGAAAATAGGTATTTGACCAAGCTCACCATGTAGTAGCTGATCGCGGCAATCGACAGGCCCTCGACCGCTTCTTGCAGCCGCAACTGCAAGTGGCTACGTTTCTCCATGCTGAGCAATAGCTCCTGATTTTGCTCTTCAATGGTCAAGCTGATGTTGGTTTGCAACAGCTCTCGGGCGTGGCCGATCCGTTGGATTAGATCGTTGATGCGGCGCTGGGTGTGCCGCAAGGTGCGCCGAGCGGGGACCATACGGCGGTTGAGGAACTCACTAAAGGTTAAGATTCCCGCCAGCTTTTCTTGCTTGAGTTCTTCTAAACGCTCTTCGGTGAGCTCAAAATAGGCATGGGCGGCACTAAAGCGGTAGTCGTGGGAACGCAGGACCTCTAAGCGAGCCGCTTCGGCACTCAACTTAGCCAATAAGCTCTTTTGGTCTTCGGCGGTGAAGATTCGCTGGATGTGGTCGCTGACTAGCAGCATGCTATATTCCATGCCATCAAGCGTCTCGCTCATCTGCTTGATCACCGGTAGAGCCAACAGGGCCAACAGGCGGTAAGTTTCCAGTTCCAAAATCCGCTGGGTCAAACGGCCGGTCTGGGCGGGGCTCAGCTTTTTGGTTTGGATCAAGTAACGGGTAAAACCCTGTTCGTCTGGCACAAAGTTACTCCAAGCCAAGGCCTGCCGCTCTCGTACCTGAGCGCCCATCGGCGCAACCGTGCCCAAACGTTCCGCCAAACGACCGGGCGTCGTTGCTTCGGCCTCATAGTCCTCGACCATCACATGCACCGCACCGACCATCTCGCCCGGCAAATCCCTCAGCCAACCTTCAGGTAGAAATTCCAAGGCCGTCCGGTCACTACCGCTGCCGTCATGAGGCAAAACCAACTGGTAGGTGGAAAATTCTAGGTGCCGCTGCCAGTGTAAATGAAATTCCCCAAAATTACCGTGGTAGCTGCGCTGGTCCGGCGGCTCAGGCACCCCCATGGCGCGGCAAAGCTGGACTAAGTGGTCCCACTCAATATCTTTGGTCAGGCGGTCTTGTAACAGCGTCAACTGTGTGACCACCACCGGAGCCGAAAGGACCGGAAAGGGCCGGGCATAAACTTCTCGGTGGATATCGTGATAATGACGGTGGTATTGGGGAGTTTCCACAACGGACCTGGGCAGAGGGTTTGTTTCAGAACTGGGACTCACGTTCGTCGCTCAGCAGCCATAATAACCAAGGAATCCAACGGACCCAAAAGACCAGCGTAACCGCAAGCGTCAGGAGATACAAGGGCAACCACAGCCCCCAAGCCCAAGTGGGGGTCTTAAACCAAGGCCCAGCAGGGCCGCTGAACTGGCGCGAAAACAACCAATCCATGAGTGGATTTCCTTGACGTTGCCCTTGCTGTTTGAACTGCTCAAAAAGCTGCTGCGCCACTTCGGGCCCTAAAGGTCGGTCAAAGAAGGCCCACTCCGCCGTCGTGAAGCGTCCGCCAGCATGGCTACCCGCCGCCCCAATCAGGGCCACCTCGGCGCTACGAGCCTGAGTCTTAAGCTCTAAAGGAAGGCTGCGGGTCAACTGACCGTTTAGATAAACTTGCATCTCCTCTGATTGGCGTACCAATAAAAAATGCACGGCATATTGGCTGGCTTTAAAATCATAGCCCAAAACCATTGGTTCGGCCTCCTTCAAAGCGGCGCTAGCCACTTCTATCTCACTGGAATAGTTATTAAAGTATATTTCAAGCTGGGCTTGTTCCGGCTGCTTTTGGTGGCCCACGAAAAATAAGTTAAAATTTCCGGTGCCGCTCCATGGTCTTCGGTCGATTAAAAAATGCTCCTTTGACAGTTGGACCCAAAAAGAAAGACTGTAGGTCCGATCAAAAGCTTCCAGTTCCAAGCCTTGAAGCTGAGCCGTGGAACTATTGCGCTGATTTAACCACAGGCCCCCGTCGCGCCATTGGGCCGGAAATTCACTGGTTAATTGGACGACTCCGCCCAGTTGGTTTTCTAGGTTTCCGTGCAAGGGAAAGTAAAAGGTCATGCCTTGGATCGCGCTGGGCTGATAGGCCGAAGGTAAATAGCGATCAAGATAATTTTGTAAAAAGCAGCTCAGCCACCAGCCTACCAAGCTGAGCAAGGCCCAAACCCATAACCGATCTAGCTTGCGCAACATGATCCCCCCTCTTTGCGCAGCCACCAGCACTTGGCCAACCAACCAAAAAACAGACCCAACAAGTTTAACTTCAAAAGAGCATCATAGGGGTCCGAATAAATGAATTCCAGTTCATATTCCCCAGCGGGCAACTCGACCCATTGAGTATGGTAGGCCCCTTGATGGATCGGCCACTCGCGCCCGCCCAAGGTTGCCCTCCAATAGGGACTCCAATTGACCAGCCGCAACAAGAGAGCCGGGCGATCCAAGGTCAGTTTTAACTTTTTTCGGTTCGGATCTGGCCGCTCAGGTTGAGCAAAACAAAGCCGGGATTGGGGACAAAAGTCTTGGTGGGGGGCTAAAAGTTCTTTGCCTTTCTGCCAATCGCCGCCCTGATCTGCCAGCAAGCTTTGGCGCAACAAAGAATATAGGGCTTGGGGAGATTCCAACAAGGGCTGTTCTGCGGGCTCAAAAAGTCGGAAAATCGGGGCGCGTTTGTTAATTAAAACCTGCATTTCTGGGCCTAACTTCTGCAACAGAGGAACAAATTCCTTTTGCAGCATAAACAGATCACCTGGCGTGTGGTGGTACCATTGGACATTTTTATATTGGAGAGGCCTTAAAAAAAAGGGAATTCCAGCTGGAACCTCTTTGGCATATTCAAACCATTCGGGAAGTTCGAATCGAGTGACCACTTGCCTGGAGGCACGCACCGAGTCTGACTCAATCTGGCTCATTTGTTGGAGTATTAAATACACCGACAAGCCCCCCAAGAGGGCCAATTTTGCTATGTTTCTATATTTGACCGGAGCTCCGGCCAAGAAACCAAGTAAGATGCCAAAGAAAATCGCCGCCATCCAGACCGACTCTGGTTCCGGTTGTTCACCGCTGCACATCAAGACAGACAAGAATACCCCGCCCAACCCAAGCAAACTGACCCGTTTCCACAAAGCCTGATTGCCACTCAACTGCACCAAGCCCTCCAAACCCAACAGCAACAAAAAGAAGGTCGAATACCCTCCGAACATGAAACTGTGACGGCTGTAGTTCATCAATGGGAGGCTTATCAGGAGGTTCCAAAGTGGGGTAACAGTACCTAAAGACAAAAGCCAGAGCAAGACTGCCGGCAGCAGCAAAAACCTGCCACGCTTTGACAGCATGGCCAGCGGAGATAAAAGAACCCAGACCACGCCCAGGTAAAAGGTATTGTGCAGGTCCAAGATTGCTGGGTTGACCCACTGAGCCGATAAGCGCAGCTGTGCCGAAGCATTTGCCTGCTCACCCGTATTCCCAACCGAAACGGTGCCGCTGAGGCTGTCTCGAGTGGGGCTATAATAGTCCCCTAACACATGATGACTAAAGACCACCGGCGCGAAGACTAACAAGCCCACAGCCAGCGACGTAATCCAAACTTTTTTATCCACCAACAAAGGGCGCCAATTGACCCAAGCGAAAAACTGGCTGCGATAAATCAGCGCCGCCGAAAGGAATGCGGTCCCGAAGCCCACCAAAGCATAGGTAGGCAAGTAATAATTGACCAACGGCGAGAGGGAAAGAACGAAGAACGGCAAGGCCCAAGGCCGTCTTTGTTTGATCGCCAACAACAAAAAAAAGGCCGACCAAGAAAAGCCAAAAAAAGCGGTAAACATTTTCGGTTGGCCCAACTCAGTCCACAACATCCCGCTCCAGCAGAGCCCCACCATACCGAAAAAGGCAATGCTGCGGCGCTCGAAAAATAGCAGAAACAACAAACCGGAACCGGTCACAAAGGAGAAGTAGGCCAAGAAATAGGCGAATTGAAAAATCTGATTTGGGCTTAAGTGCAACCCCCAAAGAGTGGCCAGTTTCCCAAAAATCAGCGCTTCGGGAAAATAAATCAGGTTGTTGTAAAGAGCGAAGGGCTGACCGCCGCCAATGTATGGTATCCAACCCAAACTACGACCCCAGGAAACCCATTGGTTCACCACCGTCACTAGGGCTTCAAGATTATTTTCGGTGTCGTGGTAGGCCCCCTTAAGGCCAAAGACCAATTCCCAATGAAGCAGTAAAAAAAGGGCATAGAGGCCGAATGCGGGCCAAAATAGGGGTCTTGACGGACGCCAGCAGGCCAATGGGGCAGCGCAAAAAACCAGAGCCCCAAGGCAAGTGAGAATTAATGATTGATGTAAAATGTCCATGTTGGCTTTTAAAGCGAACTGAAAAATCTGCTGGCTAGGCTTAACATCTGCCTCTATATACTGGCAAGCAGGTCTAGTTTTTGGCTTTCTGTTCTTTTTGAATTGTGGGTCTTTACATCCTGAAGGCTTTCTATTAGGATGCCTTTTTGATTGCCGCCGGATGTTTCCGGCCGGTCCGTCCTTTAAGACGGTCCAACAAATGCACCCGTAGCTCAGCTGGATAGAGCGTCGGCTTGCGGAGCCGAAGGCCAGAGGTTCGAATCCTCTCGGGTGTACCATTAGATTGGGGCGGAGCCACTCACCGTTTCCCAAAGGGAGAGATGTCCGAGTGGTTGAAGGAGCACGCCTGGAAAGCGTGTATAGGGGAGACTCTATCGAGGGTTCGAATCCCTCTCTCTCCGCCAGACTTGGGGTGATCCGCGTAATTGGCGGGGGTGAACCGTGTCAGAGCCGAAAGGCAGCAGCACTAAGCACCTAAAGATGTACGCGGATCACTTTACCCCCCGCCTCTGAAGCGATCCCTTGAGGCCTTCATGTCTTATCTCGTCTTTGCCCGAAAGCTGCGCCCTCAGCGTTTCGCCGATCTGATCGGGCAAGAGGCGATCTACCAGACGCTGATCAACGCCATCAAAACGGGCCGCGTTGCCCATGCCTTCTTGTTTACCGGCCCTCGCGGTACCGGCAAAACCTCCTGCGCGCGCATCCTGACCAAGGCTTTAAACTGCCAAAACCCCCAAGACGCTGAACCTTGCAATCAGTGTGAACCCTGCCGGGAAATCTCCGCAGGCATCAGCGCCGACGTAATGGAAATCGACGCCGCCAGCAACCGGGGCATCGAGCACATCCGCGAACTACGCGAGTCCGTCAAGTTCAGCCCCTCGAAGGGCCGCTACAAGACCTACATCATCGACGAGGTGCATATGCTCACCACCGAGTCGTTCAACGCCCTGCTCAAAACCCTGGAAGAGCCCCCGTCGCACGTCAAGTTCATCTTGGCCACCACCGACCCGCACAAAATCCCGATCACCGTCGTTTCGCGCTGCCAGCGCTTTGACTTCGCCTTCATCCCCCAATCGAAGATGGTGTCTTACCTGACCCAGGTAGCCCAAGACGAGGGACTAGCCATCAGCCAGACGGGCCTAGGGCTGATTTCTCGGGCTTCTTCAGGCGGGATGCGCGACGCCCTGACCACGCTAGACATGCTGGTTAGCTTTTCGGGCCAGCAGATTGACGACGAGGCGGTGGTTTCGCTCTTAGGGCTGGGCGGAGCCCGGGAGATGGATTTATTGTTGGACGCCATCATCACCCGCGACCTCTACGCCGCATTGGACAACCTAGAGGCCCAGGTCCGCCGGGGCCGCAGTTTAGACAAGCTGCTGGCCGAGTTGATGACCGCCGTCAAGGACCTCTCCTTGGTCAAGGAACTGCCGCCGGACAAACTCGCTTGGCGTGAGTTTTTACCCGATCAGTTGACCCACTACCGCGAGTTGGCCCAGCAAATCAGTAGCGCCGCTTTGCAGCAAATCTTCCAGATCCTGATGGAAACCGAAGCCCAGATGCGTCGAAGCTCCCAGTCGAAGATGGCCTTCGAGATGGCGCTGGTCAAGCTCTGCGCCCTAGAGCGATTGCAGGGGTTGAGCGAAATCTTGGGCCTACTCGAATCGGCTCGGGACCCGCTAAAAAAAAGTATAACCCCCGCACCTGAGCGCCACCGACCCGAAGCCCCTAGGCCGAAAACTGAGCCGGACCAACCGGAGCTATCGGCCCAGCGGCTAGACCCTTCGCAAGCAGTAGGCCCCACCGAGGTGCCCCCCAGCCAAGCCACGCCTCAGGCCGCCAATCCGGCGACCCTGCCCGGCCCCGTGCCGCCCACGCCAAGACCGGCTGCCAGCCAACACCCCGCAGACCTGAGCTCCCCAACGCCCGCCCCACAGGCTGAGTTGGCTCCGCCTGCCCCGGCATCGGTCGAACCTGAGGCAATCCCTAGGGTGATTCAAGCGCCGCCGGGCCCAGAGAACCCCGAACCCGCTCAAGCCGCCCTCAACCCGGTCCAGCCTGAGGCCCACCAAAGGCAAGCAACCCCGGCTCCGGAACTTGTGCAGGTCGATCAAGCCCCCGATACCGAAACGGCCCCTCCCGGCCCCGCAACGGGTACGCCCCCCAAACCGGCCCAGCCGGACCCAGGAAAACCGGCGGTCCCTTCGGTTAAAGACTTACCGGAGCGATCCGAGGCCCCCGTTGCCCAAGGCTCCCCAGAACCACTAGTCCCACCGAGCGCGGAGCGGAGCAACGAAACGGAGGCTCCTGCCGCCAAACCGCTGCCGCAACCCCCTGCCGTGGCGGCGCCCCAAACCGAACCCCAACGGGTGGCGGAGCAGTCCAGGACCTCGGCCCCCGCTTGGAGCGCCCCTGAAGACCCCGGTGAACCGCCCGAATGGCTGGACGCTGAAGCAGACACCCTGCCCGAGCGCCCGCTAGACGAACGACCCGAACCGCCGGAATATGTAGGTGGTGATCTATGGGAATTAGCCGAAGCTTACGACCCCAGCCCCGAAGAAATGGGCGAAGGCACCGCTGGACCGGCTGAAGAGCCTCCGGCCCCGGCAGCCGCAGCGCCCAACGAAGCGCTAGAGGGATCAGGAACAGACCCGGTGGCCGCAACCGAAGCCACCGGATTGCGTTTTGAAGCCCCGGCAGCGGTCCAAATGGAGGCCCAAGACCCCGTGCCGGTAACCCAGGACGAAGGCCCGGTAGAACAGGAAATCGAGGCTGCCCTGCCCAGCAACCCCACCTCGGCGCTTTGGAACGAGGTTTCCACTAGGTCTGCAGCCTCTGAGCTCCAAACAACAGCGCCCCAGGATTCAGAACCCGATTGGCGGGATTTTGTGACCCGCTTTAGTGGAGTAGGTAACCAAAGTCTGCTATCCTTCTTAAAAAGTAGCGTAGCCTTAGAATTTAGCGCCGAAAAACTGGTGATCGGCTGCCGCAACCCGGCACTTTTCTCCAACGAGAAGCGGGCCCAACTGGCCGAATTTGCTGCTGGGTACTTTGGCCATGAGCCTAAGATTGAGATTCTCGCGAGCGACCGCGCCGCCGAAGAAAGCCTCTGGGCCCTAGAACTGCGCGGGCGAGCCGCTGCCGAAGTGGCCCGTAAAGAGGCGGCCTTCGAAGACCCCCAGGTCCTTAAAATCAAAGAAGTGTTCCCCCAAAGTCAAACTAAGTCCTGGGAACCACCTAACCCCAAGAAGGAGTGAGCATGTTTAACGGAATGGATTTAAATGACTTGATGGCCAAGGCCCAAGAGCTCCAGAAATCCTTACAAGAAAAAAAGAGCGCCGCCTCTAACGAGACGGTCACCGCTTCGGTCGGCGGCGGCATGGTCAAAACCGAGATGAACGGCAATCTGGAATTGCTTAAGGTGGAGATCGACCCGGAGGTGATGGACAAGAACGACAAGGCAACCTTAGAAGACCTGATCCGCGCCGCCGTTAACGAAAATATCAAGCAGGTCAAGGACAAGGGCCTTGGCGGCCCCGACCTGGGCGACATGCTAGGCAACTTTGACCTGAGTAAATTAGCCGGGATGGGCTTCCCCTTTGGTGGCGAGAAAAAGTAATGCTGCCCGCCTCATTATTGGTCTTGATTGAAGAGTTGTCCAAGCTGCCTTCGGTGGGGAAGAAGTCGGCCAAACGACTGGCTTTCCACCTGCTCAACCAGCCCAAAGACACTCCCTTGGCCTTAGCGGCGGCCATTGAGCAAGCGGTTCGGCTGATCGGCCAATGCCCCGTTTGTTTTGGATTGAGCGAAGGAGAGGCTTGCGGTATTTGCGGTGATGCCAAGCGGGACCAAAGCCAATTATGCGTCGTCGAAGAGGGGCGCAACGTCTTCACCATTGAAGCCAGCCATGTCTATTCAGGCCTGTATCATGTCTTAGGCGGGGCCATCAGCCCCTTAAGCGGGGTCTACCCAGAAGACCTACGGATCAGCGAATTGGAACGCCGCGTGGTCCAAGGCGGCGTAACCGAGTTGATCTTGGCCACCAACCCCACTTTAGAAGGCGAGGCCACGGCCCATTACCTAACCGACCTGTTCAGCAAGCCGGGCATCAAGATCAGCCGTATCGCCCGGGGCATGCCCTCTGGCGGGGATTTAGAATTCGCCGACTCGGCCACCCTGGCCCGTGCCTTTGAAGGCCGCCAGCCCTATGACCGTTAGGCATGGTACTTGAATTCTCATAGGGAAACCCGAGGCGCTGGCCTCGACGTGAACCCAACTCGAACGCATTAAGCCCATGAGTGCTCTAAAAAAAACCCTAGCCCTGGCCCTAATGGCAATGTGGCTAACCCTGCCTGCCTGGGCGGCGAACGATACGGTACGGGGCATCAAGAAGCCCAAGGTATGTCTCGAAAGCAATATCCGCTGTATCTTGCGCACCCACGGCAACACCAAGTATTGGTGTTTGAAGTCCAATATCCAACGCCAGCTGGACATGCGCCATAACGCCTCCCCGATCAGCAAGACCCGAGGCGACAGCATGGGCCATTGCGCGCAGATCATCACCATCGACAGCACCTATTCGGGCGATTAAGACTAGGTAAGGGCGAGCAAAAAACAGAAACCGGAGCGTTACCCTTTTGGGTAAAGCTCCGGTTTTTTTTTGTTTGGGGGCGAAATAAAAGGCGCGGAGCGAATAGAGAAAAAAATAAGTGGGGTCCAGGGGCCATCGGCCCACTAAGGAGCTTCAAGGCCGCAGGCCGAGGGTGACGTCTGTGACGACGCGAGCTGGCGGCGGTTGCGCAGCCTAAGTCGTTGGTGAAGCCAACACCTAATGGAAATGTTGCAAAGAAACGAGTCCTCGATCTTCGGCCTCGAAGCTGCGTTGTGAGGCGGAGCCGCCGAGGGGGCAGCGCCCCTTCGAAAGGACTTGAGGGATGAAGGTGCGCTCCAAAAAAGCAAGGCCTCAATATTCCAGCGCTTTAAGGAAGTGTACCCAGCCCGTGAAAAAAGCAAAGGCTTAGACTTTAATCTCGGCCCAGATTGGCGACAACGCGCTGGATTCACCCCGATAAGCGAGCGCAGCGATGCTTGAGGGGGTGACTAGCGGTACACCCTCTGAAATAAAACAAGTGCTGCCCCCTGATTTACTTAAAATATTGATTTGCCAGCTTCTTGAAGCGAGCCCGTTCCGATCTTGCTAGTTTTTTTGCTTCAGGCGAACTTTGCTCATTGTAACTCTCAATTCCGGCACTACTTACAATCGCAGAAATTGCATGTTCAACCACCCCATACTGAAAACCTCGGGCATGCAAATTGCCAAATGACCGCAATGCATATTCTACTGTTCTTCTGACCATATTGGCGGTTCGGTCTAATTTCTCAGCATAAATACGGTAAAAAGGGTCCTGGATTGCGTGCTTTCCTTCAAATAAAGCAGTGATTGCCCGCTGAATCGTTTCGTCTCCGGGAAATCGTTTTTGAACAATTGGATCCAAATCCGCCAACACTTTCGCAAAAAATTGGCGGAGGATGGGATCTCCAAATTCTGGTATAGTATTTAGGGCAAAAATAAACCCATCCACTCCACCGTGTTTTAGGCAGTAGTCCAACCCAATATCCTGCGAATTGTTGGCTTCCATTCCACCAAGTTTCTTTTCGATTTTTCTAAAAGCGTTCTTTTCTGCAGTATAGTCAAACCAGTCTTCTGCATGATTTTGACCTTTACGAAAAAGGCGATTCAATGTGGTGTAAAGGTGATTGCAATTTGGAAACAACTGTAGGTTTGTAATGGAAGCCACCACCTCTTTGCCCGCCCTAGCATACTCAATAACCTCAAAAGGTTGCCTCAATGTTTCAATGTAGTAACCATGAGAATGCCGTTTTACTCCCAATACTTTTGCCTCACTATACTTTGCTTTATCGCAATATAGCTCGTTCCCGTTGACAGATATTGAGATAACAGGATCTCGAACAGCCGAATAATTCGAGTAATTGAACACCACTCTTTCACTCAGATGAATCAATCCATTTTTGATTTTAATCGCGTTGGGAAAGACTGTAGATAACGGCTCTGTTGTTTCTTTCCATTTTTTACTTTCTGGATAAAACTTAATCTCTAGTTGGACTGGGGTTCCGGCAGGAAGTTGCATGCTCTTTTCCAACGTTAGCCACCCGGTCACAGACCTAGCATTTTCGGACTCAGATACCTGAAATCCTAGTTTCTTATAAAAAGGAATTGCTGTCCGAGGATTGATGTCAACTTTTATCGCACACTCCCCTGCTTCCCTGGCCGCCGCAATAACGTATTCAATCAGTTTTTTGCCAACGCCCTTATTCCTGAAATCACTCTGTACTGAAAGAATATCTGGCCCGGCAATGGGTCCTGTAATAAACCCAGCCGGGTAATCGTCTTTCGTTTTTGCAACGATCAATTCACCTTCTTCAAAATGGTCTGCGATAATGTTACGGTTACCGTAAAACCCTAAACCTTCAGAGTCCTGCTCCGTTTGAAGCCAATCAAGGATCTTTTGAAAATCCGCTTCAGTTGCAGGTTGAATAATAACATCAATAGGTTCGTTATGCTTTCGCCAACGGAACACTCGATATTCTATCAATTGCCCAACCTCTGTGGGTATTCGAGTATACTCAAGAAATCGACTTATTGAAAAATCACTTGGGCGAATCGTCAGTTTCCCTACCCTGTTTTGATGGGCGCACCAGTCCCATGATTTTCCAGTATAGCTAAATGCTACAGCTTCAAGCGCAGCGGTTTGACTACCTAGAGAAGTGGCGTTTTTAAGCTGACGACGGAGGAGTTTCGCTTTATCTTTTAGAAACTTGGCAGGATCTGAGAGGCTCATATTTTTCCTTTTGCTATCTGGACTGTTTTTCCAATAAGCCCCTGTTACACACGGAAAAACATTCCAAGATAGAGGAAAAATAGAGTCAATCTTGAATACAGCTTGCTTAGTAGCTTCGGCAACAACAGGGGTCCAGGCACAGTTGCAGCACCTTTGCCCCTTTTTATCATATAATAAAACTCAAAGTCAATTTCATCTTGATAAGTCAAAGGAACGCATTCCAATGATGAGACTTTGCAACGACGAGTGTTTTGGAAATTAACGGCCCGAGAAGGCTAAGAAGAGGAGCGGGGCCCCGCCCATAGAACAGATATAAGGAGCGGAGTTGTATGATGACCAGCCTGGTATGTTTGTTTTAGGCGGCACCTTGGCCCTGCTAAAGCCCCCAAGTTGGCCGCCTCAAGACATTCAACCTAAGCGCGGGCTTTGGCCAACAGGGTGATCATTTCGCGGACCGCTTGGTCGATGCCTACGTAGGTGGCGCGAGAGATGATGCTATGGCCGATGTTCAGCTCGGCTACTTCGGGGATCGCCGCTACGGGGGTCACGTTGAAGTAGGTCAGGCCGTGTCCGGCGTTGACCTGCAACCCCAGTCCGTGGGCGTAGCTGGCGGCTTGGGCCAACCGGACTAGTTGGCTTAACTCCGCCGGTCCGGTGGCGTTGGCATATTCGCCGGTGTGTAATTCCACGTCATCGGCACCCAACTGGGCGGCGAGATCAATCTGTTCCTTCTCGGGGTCGATAAACAAACTGACCCGGATGCCCGCTTTTTTCAGGGCAGGCATAATCTGCCGCAATTTTTCTTGAGCTGCCTTTACGTCCAAACCGCCTTCTGTGGTCACCTCTTCGCGCTTTTCGGGCACTAGGGTACAAATATCCGGCTTTTGGTTCAGCGCAATCTCGGTCATCTGATCGGTGGCCGCCATTTCCAGGTTCAATCGGGTCTGGACCATTTGACGGCAAAGAGCCAAGTCCCGGTCTTGGATGTGGCGGCGGTCTTCGCGCAGGTGGATGGTGATCCCGTCGGCCCCGGCCTGTTCAGCCATCAAGGCCGCATATACCGGGTCTGGCTCTGTGGTCAGTCGGGCTTGGCGGATGGTGGCGATATGGTCAACGTTGATGTGCAGTTTGGGCATGGCTATTCGTAAATCTTTTGGTTGAGCACCCACACGTCGATAGGCGGCCAAGCTTCTTGGATTTGCAGTTCCGGGCGCAGCCTTACGGTGGGCTGTTTGACCTTATAGGTGCCGGGCTTATAACTCTTTAGGTCGATGAAGGCCTGGATGTCGTCGATAGTCATCGAGTCCACCAAAGACTTAGGCCCTCGGATCAGGAGGTTGAAGTTTTTCGGGTTGATCCGGGTGACGTAAGTTTGGTTGACCACGCCAATGGGGATCTTATCAAACCTCCGACTGACCGGCTCGGAGCCTACCTGAATCCGCGCCGTGAAGTTGTCCGGTGCCGCAGGCGTCGGTTTGACCCCCTCGGGCCAAGCAATCTGGGCGAACATCTCGATCTCGCCGCTGACTCCTTCAATGTTCAGCGCCTTCGTCTCTAGCTGGTCCACCCCTTCTAAACTACGGGCAGGTCCGTGGACCTCGATGCGGGCGGGAATCATGGTGACTTTTTCCAGCACATAGCCCTGCGCCGGAGTGCCAACCAGGACCGGTTGGATCGGTAGCTCTTTGGTGATCGCCTTTTCAAAAGTGATCTCAACCGATTCAGGGTTCACCTGAACAATACTGACCGCCTTGGGGGCTTTGATCGCCCGCTTGTGGATCTTATACTTGCGCGTGCCCGGAGCCGCACCGTCTAGGTCGATCACTGCCTGAAAATTCGAGGGATGCACGTCGGGCAGATCGCGGGGCGGCACCTCGACCACCACGCTGACGGTCTGCAAGGGCGTGCTGGTCATCTCTAGATCTTTGGGCGTGTTGATGTAACTAACGGGCACAAAAAATTGGATCTCCGTTAGCCCTTTCTTACTAGGCGAAGGGGCCATAGCCCAGATAAAACAAGCCAGCACCAAAGCCACCAGCTTTTGGGGCCAGTTGTTGGTTAGGTTGAATTTTAGCTTGAGCTTCTTGATCATGCGCCCTCCTCTTCTCGAGCCAATTCGGCTTTGTCCATCGGGCGTTCCATGTACAGCTCATATAACTTGCGGCGCAGGTTGGCTTCGCTCCCGCCGGGGATCATCTGCCCCAAATGAGCGATGCTGATCACCCCGCGCTCTTCAGACACCACCAGAATCACCGCATCGGTCATCTCCGAAAGGCCCAAGGCGGCACGATGGCGCGTCCCTAGGTTTCCGCTCAGGTCTTCTTGGTTCGACAAAGGTAAGATGCAACCGGCGTAGCTGATCAACTGCCCCTTATCGATCACCACCGCGCCGTCGTGTAGGGGGCCGTGGGTGTTAAACAAGGTGGCCAACAACTTAGGGCTGAACTGGGCGTCCAAACGGGTGGCATTGGTGTAGTGTTCTTTCAGGCCAATGTCTTTTTCTAACACAATCAACGCGCCGGTGCGGGTCTTAGCGAAGTGCTCGCAGACCTTGATCAACTGGTCGATCAGCGTGACCGCCTTGCGGGGGTTGTAGTCCCTAAAAAAAGTGCGCACGCCAATCTGGGCAAGGGCCTTTCGGATGTCGGCCTGGAATAAGATGATGATCACCACCACAATGCTGCTGAACAGGTTGTTTAACACCCAGTTCAATCCGGCGAGGCCTAGAAAGTCGGTCAAGTAGTAGATCACCGCCACCAAGAAGAAGCCGGTGGCGATTTGGACGGTGCGGGTGCCTTGCAACATGATGATGAAGCTATAGATGATCGCTGTCAGTAAGGCGATATCTATTAGGTCTTGCCAGCGAAGTTCGTAGAGCAGTTCGATCATGTCGAGCCCAAAGGACGATAAAGTCGGGCCAAATCTAAGGCCCGACGGGTTTGGAGTACCTCGTGCACCCTAAAGACTCCGGCTCCGCGCTCAAAACCCAAAACCTGCCCCGCTAGGTTGGCTTCTGCGCGCTCATCCAGCCGAAGGCCCAGGGCCTTCTCCAAAAAAGATTTATTCGATGTTCCCAGCAGGACCCAACAACCCAAAGCATTAAAAGCAGCCTGATGCCGCAGTAGTTCCAGGTTATGGTCCAACCTTTTGCCGAACCCAATGCCTGGGTCCACCAATATCCGGTCACGACTCAAGCCGTGATCCATGCAGAAAGCGAGCCGCTCTTCTAAAAAAGCATAGACATCGACCACCGGATTCCCGTAGCTCGGGTCTAGTTGCATGGTCTTAGGAGTCCCCTGGGTGTGCATCAAAACATACCCAGCCCCAGCGCCCACCACCGCATCGACCATTTCGACGCCCCCAGACAAGCCGGAAACGTCATTGATCAAGTCCGCCCCTGCAGCCAAAACGGTCCGGGCGACCTGTGGCTTGACCGTATCCACCGAAAGGGGCAGTTCCGGGTATCGTTGGCGTAGCGCCTTTAAGACCGGCAAAACCCTCGCCAATTCTTCTTCGGCCCCCACCGGTTCCGAACCGGGGCGGGTTGATTCACCACCTAGGTCTAGCAGGTCCGCCCCCTGGGCGACCATCTCTTCGGCCCGGGCCAAAGCGTTGGGCAGGGCTTGATACAAACCGCCGTCCGAAAAAGAATCGGGCGTGAGGTTCAAAATACCCATCACCAAAGGCCGACCGGGCTCGAAGACGGTCCCGCGAAGCCAAAAGCGTGGGGCCTCTTGAGGCACCAAAAGGCCTTGAATCTGCTCAAACCAAGCGGGTGTTTCCTCGGCCAAGGCCTGAGCCAACTGGGGCCAATGGGTCCAGCTAAAGGCCAGCGCCAGATAGGGCGCTTTAAAAAAGGTCCAGTTGGGCCAGCGGTTCTTTAATGCCTCCCAGCCCTTCGGCGGGCTGGCGGCCCGCCCCAAGATCAACCCTAGGGGTTGATCTATCGGCGGCGTTTCGGTGGCGCCGAACCAAGTTTTTAAATGGGCAATAGCCGCCGGAGCCGGCGCCAAAGGAACTATAAAGAGAGGGTCCATCGCTTAGGCGGGAACCTCCTTACCCAAGACCTCTAAGATATAAGAACCGTCGATGGTTTCGCGCTCAATCAATCGTTCGGTAACCAAATGCAGCTTTTCCATATGCTCGGTGAGCAGGTTTTTGGCTCTTAGGTAAGCCGCGTTGACGATGCTTTGGACCTCTTGGTCGATCATCCGGGCGGTGGACTGGCTCAAGTGTTTTTTCTTCATCATATCCCGACCCAAGAAAACTTCCCCTTGGTTGACCGCCAGATAAACCGGGCCCAGCTTGTCGCTCATGCCCCAGTTGCAAACCATCCGGTGGGCGATCTTGGTGGCTCGCTCTAAGTCGTTGCTGGCACCGGTAGTGAAGTGGTTAAAAATCAACTCTTCAGCGGCGCGCCCACCCATCATCATCGCCAACATGCCTTCTAGATGGCTTTTGTGTTGGCTGTTTTTGTCCTCGCTAGGCAGTAACATGGTCAAACCCAAAGCGCGGCCACGGGGGACGATGGTCACTTTATGGACCGGGTCCACGCCGGGCGTCAGGGCCGCTACCAAAGCGTGTCCCGCTTCGTGGTAGGCGGTGGTGCGTTTTTCCTTGGCGGGAATCACCATGCTGCGGCGCTCTTTACCCAGCATCACCTTATCGCGGGCTTCTTCAAAGTCCGCCATGCCCACGGTCTTTTGGTTCTTGCGGGCAGCCGTCAGGGCCGCCTCGTTGGCCAAGTTGGCTAAGTCGGCACCGGTGAAACCGGGCGTTGCCTGGGCCAAAATCTTTAGGTTCACGTCGGGGTCCAAGGTGATGCCCCGGGTATGGACGCCCAAAATCTTTTTACGGCCTTCCATGTCGGGCTTGGGAACCGTTACCTGCCGGTCGAAGCGACCGGGGCGGGTCAAGGCCGAATCCAATACGTCAGGGCGGTTGGTGGCGGCGACCACAATCACGCCCTCGTTGCCATTAAAGCCGTCCATCTCGACCAGCAATTGGTTCAAGGTCTGCTCACGCTCGTCATTCCCGCCGCCTAAACCAGCACCACGATGGCGGCCAACGGCGTCGATTTCGTCGATGAAAATGATGCAAGGCGCAGCCGCGCGGGCCTGGGCAAAGAGGTCACGGACCCGGCTAGCGCCGACGCCGACAAACATTTCCACAAAATCAGAGCCCGAAATACTAAAAAACGCCACCCCGGCTTCACCAGCAATGGCCTTGGCCAACAGGGTTTTACCGGTACCGGGCTCCCCGACCAACAACACGCCTGTGGGGATCTTGCCGCCTAATTTTTCGAACTTACTAGGATCGGCGAGGAACTCGACGATTTCATCTAGTTCAGCCTTGGACTCATCAATCCCCGCCACATCGGCAAAGGTCACCTTAACGGCGTTGTCTTCGGCCTTTTTGGGTTTGGACTTGCCGAAGCCCATCACCTTATTGCCGCCCTGCATCTGCCGCATGAAGAAGACCCAAACACCGATGATCAGCAGTATGGGCAGCCAACTGGACAAGATGGCAAAGAACAGACCCGAACCTTCGGCAGACTCCACCCGGAAGTGGACCTTCTTTTCATACAGCAAAGGCACCACCGCGAAGTAGCGGGGCACGTTGCTCTGGAAGACTTCCTGATTGGTGGTGCGTCCGGTGACCTGGGTACCCTTGATGATC
This sequence comes from bacterium, assembly GCA_032250835.1. Taxonomy (GTDB): domain Bacteria; phylum SAR324; class SAR324; order XYD2-FULL-50-16; family XYD2-FULL-50-16; genus TamC13-09. The sequence continues at coordinate 260,125 of JAVVEA010000002.1, read as the reverse complement.
ACATCCGTCACTTGGCCGGATTCGACCAAGTTCAAGAAGGCCGAGAAGGGGACTTCGCGCCCGCTTCCTGGTGCGCTGGTCATACTGAAGACCAAGACAAACCCAAGAATCAGGGCGAAAATGAGAATCAAATTTTTTGGTGACGGTTGCATGCGATCCCTAGCTGGTTGGACCTTTGAGTCTAAAGACTTTTGGCCATTCTTCCAAGTGCAATTTGCCGCCCAGTCAGCGACTTTACGGATTTTAGGCCATTACCCCACAAATGACCATAAGCAACCTTACTAAGCGCCCCTTGACCGGGAGTTTTCCAGGGGCTAGTCAAGAGCAGGAGGATTGCCATGGACTTAAACCAACGCTTGGCTCGACTGCTTGCCAGCCTAGCCTCAGATCAACTCGATGAATTTGCACAGCTCTTTGACCAGGGCTTGAGCGCCTGGGAGCGCCGCTTAGGGATCGACCCAGACCAACCCGGTCCCGAGCCAAAGGGGCCAAAAAAGCCAAATTTTGAGCGCCCGCAAGCCGAAACCTTTGGCTCGAAGCGCCCCACAAAAAGTGCTAGTGAATACAGCGACAGCTTCTTAAAAGATCTGGCCGCCTTTGGCTTGACGCCGCCGGTTACCTTAGAAGAGCTAAAAAAGGCGCGCAAAGAAGAGTTAAAAAAATACCATCCCGACCGCTTTGCCCGGCATCCCGAAAAGTCGGCCGCAGCCGGGCGGATCGTACAGATTTTAGGGGATACTTACCAGCGGTTGCTGGATTCGCCTTGGGTAAAAAAATAGCCCCCAAACCCTCTGGTGAGGGCCTAAGGGCATGGGAGCTTTGGCTCAGTCGGCTTTAGACCGCCGGCTTGAGTGCACCCAAATCGGCCAAGACCTTGGTCTTGATGTCGTGGTAAGCCGCTCCACCTTGGAAAACGCTGCGCCCAATATTCAGGTACTCCACCGCAAAATCAGCTAACTTCACTTTGGCGCCGGGTTGGTCCTGCTTAGCCGCGACCAGCAGCGTGTCATAAATTTCGCCCAATCCGGCCACAAATTGGTCGGGTTTGACGGATGCGTTATCGTGGATCGAAAGTTGGTTCTTTAAACGTTGTTCCAAATAGGCTTGTTCCCAAGACATGGCGATTCTCTGATGGATAAGGAAAGGGATCTTGGGGAGCCCACAAACAGCCCCCCGATGGATTCAATCGGCGCTGCCGATTAAAGATTTGAATTAACGAAGTCCCAATTGATCAACTTGTCCACAAAGGTGGTCAAATAATCAGGGCGGCGGTTTTGGTAGTCGATGTAGTAAGCATGCTCCCAAACGTCCACCGTCAATAGGGGCTTTTGGCCATGGGCCAGGGGGTTGTCTGCGTTGGAGGTTTTGGTGATCTTCAGTTGACCCCCTTCAAGCACCAACCAGGCCCAGCCACTACCGAACTGGCCTGCGCCGGCGGCCTTAAACTCGGTCACAAATTTGTCGTAAGAACCAAAGGTAGCGTTGATCTTTTCGGCAATCGCGCCGGTCGGTGCGCCGCCCCCACTGGGCTTCATGCAATGCCAGTAGAAGGTGTGGTTAAAGACCTGTGCGGCTTGGTTGAAGAGCCCCGCCTTGGCGGTGTCGCCCTTGGTGGCGGCGATGATTTCTTCAAGGGACTTGCCTGCAAGATCGGTCCCGTCGGTCAACTCATTGAGTTTGGTCACATAAGCGTTGTGGTGTTTCCCATGGTGGATTTCCAGGGTTTTGGCGCTGATGTGGGGTTCCAGGGCGTCTTTGGCGTAAGGCAGGTCAGGTAGAGTAAAAGCCATGATGCTCCTTAGGGCTAGGTTGATGGGATGTAAATATACTAATTATTATCTATACTATAGATTATAACCAATTGAGGGTCCCGTCAAGACTATAAAAAATAATCCCACCTAAGCAATTCCATAGGAAAAGGGCAAAAAAAAACCCGGCCCTCCAAAATTCTGGGGAGCCGGGTCAAGCCAACCGAAGTGGGCAGCGGAATTACTTAACTTCCGCCGAAGCGCCAGCTTCTTCCAACTTCTTCTTGATGCTTTCGGCTTCGTCCTTAGACACGCCTTCTTTGACTTTGCAGTCAGCACCAGCAGCTTCAACCATGTCTTTGGCTTCTTTCAGGCCCAGACCGGTGATGCCACGGACTTCCTTGATCACGTTGATCTTGTTGGCACCGAAGCTGGTCATGATGACGTCAAATTCGGTTTTTTCTTCAGCCGCTTCAGCAGCAGCAGCGGGGCCAGCAGCAACAGCCATGGTGGCCGCAGCAGCACTTACGCCGAACTTCTCTTCTAAGTCTTTGACCATTTCAGAGAGTTCTAAAACGGACATACTTGAGATGAACTCAATAACTTGGTCTTTGGTGATAGACATTGTTTGCTCCTAAGATGGCTAGTTTTTCGTTTCTGCGATTGCCGCAAGGGTGCGGACGAACTTGGCGGGAACCTCGTTGAGGGTCCGCACAAAATTGGTGGTCGGGGCGCTCATGACGTACAGCAACTTGACCAAAAGCTCTTCTTTGCTCGGCAACTTGGAGAGCGCGTCCACACCGGCAGCGTCCAACAATTTACCTTGCTCGCCGGTGACCAAAAGGCCCGCGACGATTTTGAACTTCTCGTTCTTCTTGGCGACCTCGGTCATCACTTTAGCGTGACTAACGGGGTCCTCATTGCTGTATACCAGGGCTCTGTTTTGCACAAAGCTATCCGCAAGCGCTTCGTATGCCGTGCCTTTCGCGGCAATCTTAGCCAGGGTGTTTTTCATCACCCGTAGCTTCGCTCCGTTTTCGTTGAGCGACTTGCGCAGCGCCGTCACGGACTCAACCGTGGTGCCCTGGAAGTCGATCAACACGCCCGAAACGGCATGTTCGAAGATCTCATGGAACTCTGCGACCAGTTGCTCTTTCTGCGACCGATACATGAAGTCTCCTGTTATAGATTAACCAAAGGCTAAAAAAGCCTCGAACCTTCGTTTAGACTCCGAAGGCAACGAGTTTTTGGAAAATCGGAAGACGACCAGGAGGCAACCGGAATCGGGAACGAATCCAGTCCACAAAGGAGGTCAGCCATCTCGGCAGGAATCTTTAAGCCCCAAAGGGCTCCTGCTGTCTCCGATAACCGCTGTAAAAACCGGGGGACCCCCGAAGGGGTCATGGGTTGCGCTTATCGCGCAACCGCAAAATCAACGTTCAAACCAAAGCCGACTTAGCGGAATTGGTTCTCGTCCAAACGAACACCCGGGCCCATGGTCGAAGAGATGGTGATCCCTTTGATGTAGGTACCTTTGGCGCTCGAAGGCTTGAGCTTGACCAATTGGTCGTAAATGGTCTTGATGTTGTCGGCCAGTTGGCTCGACTCGAAGGTCACCAAACCGCAGGTGGCGTGTACGTTAGCGCCCTTGTCGGTACGGAACTGAACCTGACCTTTTTTGATCTCGCCGACCACCGTCTTGACGTCGGCGGTCACCGTGCCCACTTTGGGGTTCGGCATCAGGCCCTTAGGACCCAAAAGGCGACCGATCTTACCAACCACGGCCATCATGTCCGGGGTGGCAACGACACGGTCAAATTCAAACCAACCTTCGTTGGCGATCTTGTCGGCCAATTCTTCGCCACCGGCGAAGTCGGCACCTGCCTCTAAGGCTTCTTTTTCTTTGTCGCCCTTAGCAAAAACCAAGACCCGCAAGGTCTGGCCGGTGCCGTGGGGGAGAACGCAAGAGCCGCGGACCATCTGGTCCGACTTACGGGGGTCTACGCCAAGGCGCAGCGCCACGTCTACCTTCTCGGTAAATTTAGCTTTCGCGTATTTCTTAACCAGGGCCAAGCCCTCGTCAAGGCTGAATTTCTGGGTCCGATCCAATTCCTTGGACCATTCCTTTTGGCGTTTCGTCAGATTAGACATCTTAGCTTCCTTTTGTCGGTTTGCTTAGAAAGCGGCGGGCACGTTGATGCCCATGCTCTTTGCAGTACCTGCTACCAAGCGTTTGGCTGCTTCGATATCGTAGCAGTTCAGGTCAGGTAGTTTGACCTTGGCGATCTCTTCAATTTGGGCTTCGGTCAGTTTACCAACTTTTTTCAAGTTGGGCTCAGCGGAGCCTTTTTCCAACTTCAAGGTCTTCATGATCAACACCGGAACCGGAGGGGTTTTGGTGATGAAGCTGAAGCTTCGGTCGGCGTAAACGGTGATCACCACGGGGGTGATCAGACCGGCATCGGCCTGAGTCTTGGCGTTGAAGCTCTTACAGAACTCCATGATATTAACGCCATGCTGACCCAAAGCAGGGCCAATCGGCGGAGAGGGGTTGGCCTGCCCGGCCGGGATCTGCAGCTTGATATAGCCTGAGATTTTCTTTGCCATCTTATGGATCCTTTAAAGTTGCCCTAAGGGCTATTCAACCAGCCGAACTTTATCAAAGCTGAGTTCCAGCGGGGTCGAGCGTCCGAAGATGCTGACCAACACGGTAAGCTTGTTGTGTTCTTTGTCGACCTCGTCGATCACCCCGTTGAACTCGGCAAAGGGGCCGTCGATAACCACCACGTTTTGGCCGACGTTAAAGGTGGAGTCAATTTCTTGTTGCTTGATGCCCGACTCAATCTGTCCGCGGATACCTGCCAGTTCGCTATCCGAAACGGACTGGGGGTTGGTCTCGTCACCGCCGACAAAGCCGGATACCTTGGGCACGTTTTTTAAGAGGTGCCAGAGGTCATCGGTCAAATGCATCTTGAGCAAGATGTAGCCGGGGAAGTAAGTGACCTGGGTCTTCTTGACCTTGTCGCCTTTCTTAGTGGTTACTTCCTCGGAGGGGATGAAGATTTCCTGGATCAAATGCCCCAGGCCCTGGATCTTCAATTGTTCGTTGATCAGCACGCGCACCTTCTCTTCATAGCCCGCGTAGGCCTGAAGAATGTACCACTTAAAGTTGCTGTCCACCGCCGGTTGCTCGTTGGTCATCCGATCACCTGTTTGACAAGTTCATTCAGACCGTAGTCTACCACCCCTAAGAAGACTGCCGTGATCAAAGTGATGACGAGCACCACTCCGGTCTGTTTGACGGTCTGATCCCGAGAAGGCCACGTGACCTTTTTGAATTCGCCTCGAACATCCGAGAAAAATTTTCCGATCCGTTTAAACATCTAGTTTCCCCATCTCGCTCCATTTGTGGCAGGCCAGGAGGGACTCGAACCCCCAACATGCGGTTTTGGAGACCGCCGCTCTACCAATTGGAGCTACTGGCCTACTTGGTTTCTTTATGCGTCGTGTGCTTTTGGCAAAACTTACAATACTTGCTCAATTCCATCTTGGTGGGCTTGGCTTTCTTGTTGCGGGTCTTGCTGTAATTACGACGTTTACATTCGCCGCACTGCAATTGAACGATGTCTCTCATCTTTTTACCGTAGTGTAGTGGAGCCCAGGAGCAGAATTGAACTGCCGACCTTTTCCTTACCAAGGAAACGCTCTACCCCTGAGCTACCCGGGCTTCTACGATTAAAATGTTAGGACAATCGAAGGGGCAAAAAGATTGGTGGGGAGAGAAGGATTCGAACCTTCGAAGGCAGTGCCGACAGATTTACAGTCTGTTCCCTTTGGCCACTCGGGAATCTCCCCCCCTGGGGTAATGGTGCTGGCTGAGGGACTCGAACTCCCGACCCGCTGTTTACAAAACAGCCGCTCTACCAACTGAGCTAAGCCAGCAAATAACCTTTTTGGTCTCTGCGATTCCTGTGAAACATGCAAGTTAATAGAGCCCTTTCTGGTTGTCAACCAACTTTTCTTAGACTAGCTTAAAATTTTACAGGGGTTCCCTCAAAGAGCCCTGAAACGCCTTTTCTCAAGTGCCCAGGAAAATAGCAATATGGTACCGCCCTTCCGCTCTGGATTTGTCGCTTTGATCGGACGCCCCAACGTGGGTAAGTCAACGCTGCTCAACGCCCTTTTGGGCCAAAAAATTTCGATCACCGCCGACAAGCCCCAAACAACGCGCAACATGATCCGCGGGGTCTTGAGCACCGAACAATTTCAGGCGGTGCTCTTAGATACGCCGGGCATCCACCTACCCAAAAACGAGCTGCACAAGCGCATTGTGGGTTATGCCCATAAGAGCATTACCGAGGCGGACTTGATCTTCTTTTTGACCGAACCTTTGAAAGGCCGGCTGGAGATTGGTGCCGGAGATCGGGCGATTTTAGAGCGCCTCAAGGGAATGGAAGAAAAATGTTTTTTGCTGGTCAATAAGATCGACCAGACCAAAGATGTGGAGCTGATCCGCACGCTGGAACTCTACAACCAGCTCTTTGACTTCGCCGAAACCTTCCCGATCAGCGCGCTCAAGAAAAAGGGATTGCAACGCCTAAGCGACCAAATGGTCCGGCGCCTGCCCGAAGGCCCCGCTTATTTCGACCCCGAAACAGTCACCGACCAGCCCGAGCGCGTCTTATGCGCCGAGTTGGTCCGCGAGCAGGTCCACCGTAGGCTCTACCAAGAAGTACCCTTCGGCGTGGCGGTTCAGATCGAGAAGTTTCAAGAAGAAGCCGATATGGTCAGGCTATGGGCGACCATCTACGTCGAACGGGACGCCCACAAGAAAATACTGATCGGCAAGCAGGGCTCGATGATGAAACAGATCGGCACGGCGGCACGCCTGAGGATCGAAACCCTGCTGGGCTCAAAAGTTTATTTGGATTTACATGTCAAGGTCGCCAAAGGATGGGTCAATGACCCCAACCGTTTGGCCCAGTTCGGCTACCATCCCGAATAGCCATGTCCCTTTTTTGTCCTGTTTAACCTCCCCAAAGGGCTGCTACAAAGGCGTCAACAAGGGAGGTAGCATGTGTCAAACCCAAGGACCTTACTATTATGAACCCCGGTGGGAAGTCTACCACTGGGACCGTCATTGCATTAAAAATTTTTATCCTGGGCCCGGTTGGGTCGAAGCGGAAGAACCCCCGCCACAGAAGCGTCCTTGCCCTTTATGCCAAGGGCCGCAACCGGCGGATTCGTCGAGGTGAGCGGAACGGAGAAGGGTCCGTTCCGGCTAAGCGGTAGGTTTAGTTGAAGATCATCTGCTGGAGGCGTTCTTTGATGCGCTCCTCCTGACTGTCTGCGAGCACCTCGTCGAGGCGGGCCTCAATGTTTTCTTCGGTCAGCCGTTTCCAGCGTCCGTCCAAGGTCATGATGGCGGCAAAGCCATCTTTGATATAGACCTCGCCGATCTCGGCAATTTCCACCTTATGGCTACTGGTAGCAGCTTGAGACAGCAAGATCGCGGTCTTCAGCGCTTCGCGCAGGCGATTGGGTTCCATGGGCAACTCCCTGAGAGATTAATGAACTGGGGTACAGTACCTCTTCGGTCTCAGGGGCCCAAAACTTTAAGTTTTTTTTTCAGGCTGCCAATTATCCGATCAAAAACTTAAACAGCAACAGCTGTAATAAAAAGATCAAAGCAAGATTGATCACCAACTCCGGGTCGGTATTCTTTGCTTCGCGGAACGTGTTGGTGGTGCGGTTGATCAGCTCTTTTCGGACCTTAGCGCCATCAGGCATGGTCATATAACTTCCAGTGTAGGGGTTGTACACTTTATTTGGTTCTTCTCCCATTAGCCTACCATATTGTAGAATGTTGTTCTAGAGAAAACAGAATCAAAACAGCGGCTGATCGCTTGGTTTCCTCAAAATCCACCAGCAGCCAAGGGATAACCAAACCAGCCGCAGCCCCGCTGCCGCCAAAAAAGCCCAGACCGCGCCCAGCGCCCCCCAACGAGCCATCAATACCCAACCCAATAGGGTCAACAAGGCCAAGGCGGCCCCTAACGCCACAGCCTTAAGCCGCACCGCCCCGAGGACTTCTAAGGCCATCTCCAAGATCAAACAAAGCCCGATCAGCGACTCCCCCCAGATCAACCAGCGGAACAAGTCACCGGCGGCGTCAAAGCGCGGGGGCAACATCCAGTGGATCAGATAAGGCACCAGCCACATGGCCACCAGAGCCAACCCCAATCCCATCACCGCCCCGAGTCCCAAGACCGAGCGCAACTGCCGGACAAACCCCGTGCGGTCGTTACGCTCCATCAAGTAGGGATACATGACGTTATACAGGCTAGCGAAAAAAAACTTGGCCACCACTGTAAAGGAAAGGGCCATGGCCAACCAAGAGACCTGGGCCAATTCCAACCGCCGCTCGGCCATCCACAACAACACAAACCCGCTAGCAAACCCCGCCAAGTGTCCGACACTATCAACCGCCGAAAACCGGACCAGCGCCTTTAAGTCCAGAGCTTGGGTCTGGGCAAAAAGCCAGCGCCCGAAGAGCCCCAAAAGCGCCAAGGTAAAGAGCAGGCCTTGACCCAAAAACCCCCAAAGCGCCCCGATCAGGCCGCCGCCCTGGGCCCCCAGCCCCAACCCCAGGGCGTATAAGGCCCGTTGGGAGAAGACCAACCAAGCCCTGGCCGAGGTCTGGCGACGCGCCGAAAGCCAGTTGATCAGGTAGTTAAAAAGCGCCAACCCAGGGGCCACTGCCGCGGTCACATAAAGCCAGCTTTGAACCAAAGGGTCGGTAAAAACCGCCACTAAAGACAGCAGAAGGTAAAATCCCCCCAAAGTGATCAAGGCCCAGAGCCCAAAGAGCCGCATCGTTCCGGCTAAATATTCGTCCAATCGCCCCTCGGCCAAGCCAAAGCGGATCATTGCCGTAGGCAAGGCCAGGGTCATCACCGTCGCTAAAAGGCTGTGGGTTTCTAACACCAAAGAAACCCGGGCGAAGTCTTCGCTGCTAAGCCAGCGGCCCAGCAATATCTTTAGGGTAAAAGAGATCACCTGCACCGCGCCCAGCGCCAACAGCAGATTAAAGAAGCCCTTTTGGGCAAGCGAGCGGACCGCGACACGGCCCTTGGCCCAAAGCTCAACCATGAGCCCCCAGGGCTTGTTGGTAGAGCGCCAAAAAAGCGCCTTCCTTGTGGGCCAAAGAGAAGTGCGCCAGCAACGCTGCCTGATCGGCGGGACTAGGAGCCGGTGGCGGGTCATTTAAGACCTCAACCAAAGCGCCTAGGTCCCCAGCAGGGACCAACCGGCCCCAACGCCCTTGGGCCAAAATCTCTGGATTGCCGCCCAAATCGTTGGCAGCCACCGGTAGACCCGAGACCAGGGCTTCTAACAACACGGTGGGCAGGGGGTCTGGCTCCTTGGGGTAGTGCAAAAAGAGATCTAGGCTGGCGTAAAAGGCCCCGGCGTCTTCTTGCTGCCCCAAAAAGGTAACTTGCTCTTGCAGGCCCAGCTCGGCCACTTTGGTCTCTAGGGCCTGTTGGTATCGCTCCTGTGAAGCGCTGTGAGCCGATCCGGCGATCAATAGGTGCCACCGGCCTTCAGGTAGTTGCGCCAGGGCGTCTAGGACCTCTAAGAAGCCTTTACGGGTCTCCAAACTCCCCATCATCCCCAGCAACCGCTGGCCGCGCCCCCGCAGTTCCTGGGCCAGCGGCAAGAGTGCCCCATCGCTTAAATGCTCTCGGCGGATATGGTTGGGGATGACCGTCAGTTTTTCGCGGCGCAACCCTTGGTCCTTAAGTGCGGTAGCCACCGATTCAGAGACGCAGACCACCTTGAGCGAAAAAGCCCCGAAGAGGCGACACAAAACCCCGGAAGCTACGCCGGGCTTAAAGTCGTGCATATGCCAGACCAAGGGCTTGGCGCAGAATAGGCGCGGTAGCAAGAGGTAGGGCATGCTGGCATATCCATTGGCCTGGAGGATTTGGCTGCCTTCAGCTAGAACGGCCACACAAATCTCGACACTGGCCCGCAGGAAGCGGTAGAAAAACACCGCAGGCCAAAGAGGATTTGATTCGCGCTTTAACGGCGCCAGCCCCTTGGAGACCCGCAGGTTTAAGCCCAATTGGCGAGCCGCCTCAGCCAGCGGTCCTTCGGGGGCGAGCAAGCAAAACTGTCCGATCTGTTGCTCACCCAAAAACCGTAACAACACCCGCTCGGCACCGCCCATATAGGCGGTGTGGCTAACGATCAATACCTTGGGTGTAGGGTTTTGAGTCAAAACAAACCTGGGTGCGGGGCCGGCTCTTGCGGCGGATTGCTCAGCAAATGGGGCAATAGGAGGAATATCCAAAAGCTGATGGAATAGAGCATCAAGAGCGTCAAACTAAGGATTTGTAGGCCAAAAAACCAAGCCAACAAGATCCAAACCTTGGCCCGTTCGGCTCGGCTCGCGGCACCTTTCCAAGCCCTACCATAGGCTAAACAGGTCCGGTAAAGCAGCCACAAAAAGGCCAGCAAGCCCACCAGCCCAGACCCCACCAACATGGCCAGCGGAGTCATATGCTGAGCCAAGAAACGTACTTCCAAGGCTCGGCTAGCAGCCCAGGCTTTTTGGTTGGGCGGGTAGTGGTCGTTAGCGGTGCCCAGCCCCACCAGAGGATGGGCTTCAAAGATATCCAAGGCCGTGAACGCCAAGGCCGCCCTCAGTTCCATCGAAATCGCTTTGGAGGAAGATGCCATCTGGGTTTTCATGCCCCGGTAGTCCTTATGATAGGCCACTGAGGCCGCCAGGAACGCCAGAAACAAGAACAACCAAAGCCCAAAAACCAACCGGCCCAAGCGATTGCCCTTGAGGTCTAGGCTCCAAAAAGGAGCCAACCCCACCAAGGCCATCAAACTTCCGGCCAGCCCCAGGTAAGACCCCAGCGTCCGGCTAACCCAGAGGGCATATAGGTACAGAGGCACCATGGCCCACATCCAACGCAGCCTGGGCGCGGTTAAAGGCAACACCAACGACAACGCCAAACCGGTCAGGTATATCCCGGCGCTATGCGCCGGATCGTCTAGTATGCCATAAGGGCGAGGAAAAGGGTTGGCACGGCGGAAGTGCCCCGGTTCATAGGACCAGCCCAACAGGTATTGCAGCAACAAATACCCCAGGCCGATTAGGCAGAAATAGGCGATCATCTCAACCAACCGCCTCCGTTCGCGCAGATCCAAGAGCAAAGCGCCCGCAAAGAGCAGGTAAAAGCTCAACATAGAAAGACCCCATTGGCGGTAAACCGCCCAGCTATGGGGGTTCCAGAGATAACCTAGCGGCACCGCAAAGGTAAGCAAAAACAAACTGGCCGCCGCTAAGTCTCGATCGGTCCAAAGCCTCTTAAGCCCAACTTCTTTTGCCTTCCACAGCACCACCAATAAGAGCAAAGGGAAGTAAAATTTGGTCGCCGTATAGGGCTTATAGGTGAACAACACGATGTTCAGCTTGATCCAAAAACCTAAGGTGAGCGCCCAAAAATAATAGGACCGCCCCAGGAACAATCCAGAGCCAGTCGGCTGGAGCTTTGGGGAAGTTGGGTTCATCTTAAGCGTCCGGGGCATCCAATTGCTCCACAATCTCCAAGAGCAGATTCTTTAAGCTATTCATCAAAGGGCTATGGGGCGAATAGTCGGCCTGCTCCATGATCTCCACCCGCTCATCTTTAACAAAACCCCGCGCCTTCTTCCAACTGGCCCGGTGTTCGCCGTGGTAAACGGCGACCCGCTGGCCCCCTTTACGTTTGAGCAGGCTAAAACAGGGGATGTCGGTGCCGCCGTCGCCGACAAAGATCATCTGGGTGAAGGGGATGCGGAAGCTATCAAAGCGGTCGTTAACCCGGTAATATTTTTTAGTTTCCTCGCCAATGATACCTTTGCTGATCATGAAAAGGTAGCGGGTTTTGTCGGTAAAACTAACCACCCGCTTGGCCGCAACCGCTCGTCCGGCCTCGTTGAAATGGAAGTCACTGGCGAAGATTTCGGTAAACTCTTGGGCGATAGCTGTGTGGCGAAGGACCGAGTCGATCCCACTGCTGATCAGGTAAAACTCCAAATCCACCCCGGGGGCTTGCTCTTGAGCAAATTGACGCAGCTGATCAAAAAAGCCCGCCACCCCTTCAAAGAGCGGCAACCGGCGGCCCCAATCGGCTAGATAGTCCCGCGTCAAAAGTCCGCCTTTTTCTTCGGAAAGCTCAATCAGGCGGTGCAAGAAGCCCGGCACCTGATCCCAACCGCTGGCGAGCATCCGCACGAAGTCCCCTTCCCAGAAGCTGGGCGCATCAAATCCCATCTCCAGCATCAGCCCCGTGGTGCTGTCCGGTGCCAAGGTGTCGTCAAAGTCAAAGATCAGGGCGATCTTCGGGTTCATGTCAGGCCCATTGGATCGGGGTTTCGCCGCGCTGGCTCAGGATTTGGTTGACCTGGGCAAAGTGCCCGCACCCGAAAAAGCCCCGGTGCGCCGAGAGGGGCGAAGGGTGCGGCGCTTCTAAGATGAAGTTTTTAGCCAAGTCGATCAAGGGTTTCTTGGCGCGGGCAAAACGCCCCCAGAGCAGAAAGATAACGGGCTGTGGCATCTGCGAGAGGTATTCGATCACCCGGTCGGTCACGGCTTCCCACCCCTTACCCTGGTGCGAACCGGCCGCCGAGCCCTGCACGGTCAAGACCGCATTGAGCAACAAAACCCCTTGGGCCACCCAAGGGGCAAGGTTGGTTTGGCTAGGGGCCCGGCCTAGGCTTTGCCGGATTTCCTTAAAAATATTCTTCAGACTGGGCGGCGCGGGCACCCCCTTGGGCACCGAAAAGCTGAGGCCATGGGCCTGTCCTGGGCCGTGGTAGGGGTCTTGGCCTAAGATCACCACCCGCACCTTCTGTGGCGGGAGCTGGTTGAGCGCAAAAAAAATCTGGTCCAAGGGGGGATAGACGGCAAAACCCGCCTCCAACTCAGCGGTAATAAAAGCTTCTAGTTGATTGAAGCCTTCAGAAGCCAGGACCTCGGCCAAGGCGGCTTGCCAACCGGGCTCCGTTAAGAGTTTTGGTAGGTTCACCGACTCCACCTCAAACCCCTTGGGTCCCAGAGCGCTAAAAGGAGGCGGCCGCCAACCTCAGTCTGGTGGGGTTCAATGCTTCGGGTCTTACAGGAGGAACCTGGGCGCTGGCCAAGTCGGCTGGATAACATCGGTAACTCTGGGAGCGTCGCAAAATTTAGGTGCCGATTTTTTTGCCAGTTTAACGGAAGAGCCGAAAAAAACTCAAGGGCCTCGACATTTCAACTGAACAACCTAAAAATGCCCGTTCCTTGCATCCCATCCGACTCAACGGGTCCGCTGGACCCAAATCTAAGGGCATCTAGGGCAAAGGCGATGATCCAACGACTATCTCGAATCAACGAATCCATTGAAGCGACCGGACTCGGCAAGCCGGTAGTTGGCACTTTCCGTCTGTTGCAGATTTTAACGCGCAACCTGATGCGGGCCCAAGTCTCTTCTTTGGCCCAATCGCTGGCTTACTCAACCATCCTTTCGGTGGTGCCGGTGATGGCCATCTTCTTTGCCATCTTGGGCAACATCACCAAGAACCAAGCGATTCGCGAGAATATTTTTGATTTTATTTCAAGATACTTCATCCCCCAATATGCCAACGACATCTTCACCCAGTTTGAGTTGTTGGCGCGCAAATCGGTGGCCCTGGGGGTGATTGGTTTTCCGCTGTTGTTCTTGGCCGGGGTTATGCTGTACGTGAAGGTGGATTCGAGCATCAACCAAATTTGGGACACCCGCAAAGAGCGCCGCTGGTTCCGCAACGGCTTGGCCTTTTTTATGACCCTATTTTTTGGGCCCATGATCTTGGTCTTAGTCTTTTCCATTCCGCCCTATCTCCAGAGCCTGCCCTACTATCAAGAGCTGATCAATCAGGCGCTGGCCGACAGCCTAGTGACCCAGCTTTTACCGTTGGTGGTCTCTACCTTGGGTCTTTGGGTGCTGTATATTTACATCCCCAACGTGAAGGTCGGCGGCAAACCGGCCTTGGCCGGGGCAGTCTTAGCGGCAATCTTGATCCAAGTGGCCAATGAAGCTTTAGGCTATTACTTTTCGAAGATCAGCAAGTTGGATGTGATCTACGGTTCATTGGTGACCATTCCGGTGCTGTTGATCTGGGTCTATGCTTTGTGGTTGGTGGTCTTGATCGGTGCGGGGCTGTGTTATGTAGTCCAACACCACCACCACCGCAATTACCTAATCGCCCAAAACGTCTACAACGATGAATCGCTGGTCAACAACGCTCTTGAGACGTTGCTGGCCTTGACTAGGTCCTTTAATGAAGGGGAGGGGGCGTTGGAGTTAGACCAACTACACTTCCGCTTAGGGCTGCACAAGCGCCGGCTGTCTTATATCTTGGCCAAGTTGATTGGCCAGGGCTTTGTTTCGGTCATTGAACCCTCCAAACGAGGCCAAGACCCCCGCTACCAGTTAGCCCAAGGGGCCCGCAACATCAAGCTGGCCGATTTGGTGCCGCTCTTTTTCGAGCCTAAAGAACACGTGGAACTAGGCAGTGACTTGGCCGCTTTGGCTAACCTCTTGGCCATCCACCCGGCCTTTGAAAAACTGGGTTTGGACTTGCAGCAGTTGCTAGACAACCCCAAACAGATCCAAACCCGCCTTTCTTAAGTGGCCCGCATGTATTTGGCGCGGATTTCCGAAAGGCCGTCCATGATCAATTCGTGTTTCTTCTCGTCTTCCATCAAGTAGGTCAGTAAAAGCCGGTTGATGGGGTTGCGGACTTGGTCTTGTACTTGGCTGACCATATCCATCAAGCCCGCCTCAATTCCGGCATGTTTCTCGATGAACTCGGCCAAAGCGCCCAGTTCGTCGGGCGTGAGCACCTCCGGTTCGTTCTCGGCATTGATGATCGTCTGTAAGATCGCCTTGTGGCGCATCGAGTCTTGCCGAATTCCCGCCAGCATCAACTTGACCATGGGATTGCTAAATCGGCCCTCATAATCTTCCATCATCAGCAAGGTGGCGTCTTCGACACCGACCCATTTCTTGATGTTCCGGGCAAAGTTTTCGTTCGTTTCGGCTGATTGCGGCTTGTAATTCATGGTTTATCCTTCAGTTCGGTTGCGGTAAGGGGCTTGATTCTGATCGCCTCAGCCGGACAGAGTCGGCGCGCCTCATATAAGGCTTCCAACTGTTCCGGGCTGGTCGGCGGGGCAGTGGGGACCACCCCGATGGGGCCTTTGGCGAGGTTTTGCGGCGCCGCTTTCAGGCAAACATGGCATAGATTGAGGCAGGCCCCATCTACGGTCAGTTCAGCTAAAATTTGGCGCACATCCTTTTCCATTGGGCCTTTGTTTTTTGGTTATTTATACTGTAAACTATATTAAACTAGGTTCCAAGGGAAATAAATAAATTCTTTTGAAGGCCCTCAACATGACCACACAGCCACTGATCACAGGAATCCACCACCTGGCCTTAGCGACCGCCGACATAGAAGCGACTTTGGGCTTCTGGCGCGACCTGCTGGGTTTCCAGGTGGTTTTAGGCTATGGGGAAGGGGCGGAACGGCAGTATTTTTTGGCCCTCGACCGGCACCACATGATCACCTTCTTCGAATGGCCCCAAAGTGAGCCACCGCCCTACCACCGGCCCGGTCAGGCCGTCGAAGGACCCTTCGGCTTCGACCATTTGGCCTTAGAGGTGGCCAGCAAAGAGGGATTGTTTGTCTTACAAGAACGCCTAATCGAGAAGGATTTCCCGGTCACCGAAGCGGTGGACCATGGCTTTTTGACCAGCATCTATACCTACGACCCCAACCACATCCCCGTCGAACTGACTTGGGCCGACCCAGCAGTGGACCTACTGAAGAACCCCCGATTCGCCGGGGCCGATTTTTCCAAGCGAGCCCACCGGCATCCTCCAGGGCCTTTAGAAGAAGAGCCCCAGACCGCCAAGATTATCCCCGGCGGGGGCTATGAACTCTTTGAAGTGCCGAAGAAGAACCAGGAGCCCCAAGGGGGGTGACAAATCAAAAGAGACAGGCTAGAGTTCTCGATTCGGAAGCCGACGTAGCTCAGTTGGTAGAGCATCTGTTTCGTAATCAGAAGGCCATCAGTTCGATTCTGGTCGTCGGCACCAAAAAAAGGCGGGCTGCTTTCTTACTTGCAATTTTCTAATCTGCCTTGATAGTATACGAGCAATTAACCCAAACTAGCACATATTGACATATAGATTTCCGAATACGCCAACACCTTGACATTGACCGTTTTTCAGTCCGGGGTTTGAGTTGGGTATGCCGAAACGCTAGAGGAACACAAGTTGCTTGTCTGAACGTTCGGAAGACCCGTGACAATTGGGAACTTTGTAAAAATCGTAATGGAGATAGCGATGTTACAAGTTGAAAGAGTACACAATCCATTTGAATACCTTAACGAAGAATTACACTCAGAAGAACAGGTTGAATACGTAACTCTAGATTCAGTCCAGTTTACTGGTGCCTGCCAAAACACTCAGCGGCCCAAGTTGCGTCGAGATGCCATTTTGGATCTATCTCGCCCTGCTGTAGAGTTTGAATAAACCTGGTCATCAGCCCAACTAGGGGAGCTTCGTCTCCCCTTTTTTTTTACGCCAATGAAAACAATTGTAGACTTTCATCAGCAATATTTCTGGACCTTAAACACCCTACATCGAAAGTTTGTCTACGATGACATTCCCGCCCAGGCATACAATAGCATCCTCCTTGCGACGAAGCTTATTCTGCTTGATAAAAACTTTGGCCCTGCTCTGACGGAATTGCAGATTGCCTATGAAGCAATCGCAACCGATTTGTTGAGATATCTTCGAAAGCGCACCGACTTAGCGGCATCTTCCGGCCTAATCCCTTCTAACCAAAAAGCCAGTTATCAGCGATTAGTTGATCACGCAAAAGAGTTTGGCCTTAGTGCGTTTGCTGACTTCCCTACCTGTTTTTCGGCATTTGTTGAAATTATTAGGGAATACGAAGAAATCGAAAGTCCCTGCTTTTTGCTCCATGGCCATGGTAAACTGTCAAACGCACTGACCACCTCAAGCCAAAGAGTCTCAACTTATACGGGCCTCGCGATACCAAATGAATGCATTGATGCTGCTAAGCGGACACTGGACGAAGTGATGAGCAACCAGTACTTCAGCAGCCTATTAAAGAGTCACTCCCTGTACACTAAGGATATCCTAAGAACTCCCCAACCTCAGAACGAAGTCCGCAATGCGCTAACTCATATTATGCGTGGATTTTGCGGCAATCAGAAACTCATGGATACTGAAGCGCGGCGGGCGGCGGGCCACTTTAACCGCGCATTTCTCGACTATTGCAAGATTACCGCTGTGATGCTGGACATCCTCCAGTTTACTTTGGAATCGTTCCAAAAGTTCTGTAAAGTCAATAGCTTCAATATTCCGCTTGGCGTTATTGCTCCCGATTACGACCAACAGGTGGACCACTATCTTGAAGAGTATATCGCCATTTATGCGGGAGACCACGAATCATCGCAGAAACAAAGCACCTTAGATCAATTTCACAAGTACGTAATCAGCCGCTACAATCTTGTATTCTTACCGCTTCAGACTTTTTCAAAAGACCCTCAATTAGCTAAAAACCTCGATACGTTCATCAACTCCGATAAGGCGAAAAATGGTCGATACGCATTAAGGGTTCTTGTTGGAACCCGCCCCACTTAATACCCATCCGCTTCCTGCTCGTCGAGCTTGAGCCAGCTGCGGTCGTGTTTCTTTTGGCCCATCGCCTCGATGGCGCGGTTGATGGCGAAGTCGTCATGGCCGTAAAGGAACTTGGCTTCGACCAGCTCTAACGTTTCACCTTTTTGGGTGATCATATGAGCGTGGTGGTGTTCGGCTTGGTCTTTGATCATCAATTTATCGGCCCCATGGTCGAACATTTCCAATTCGCCGTTGCAGATACAGAAGTATTCCAGGGCTCCTTCGGGGATGCGCGGGTCCGGAGGACTATCGGGGCCGAAGCGCTCGCGGTAAAAGACCGTTCCCTTAATCCCCGCCGTGGCGGTGGGCGACTGGACTAAATAACGGGCGTCGCGGTTTTCTAAGACAATGCCCAGCAAACCGCCGAGCAACAATTCCAAGACGCCGCCGCCCTTTTCGTCGATCTCCAACTTCAACTGAGCCGGACCGCTCAACTGGAAGGCTGAACCGTCGGGCATGGAGAGCAATAGGCGGGCTTCGTGGTCCGCTTCAATCAACTGCCCATTGGCGATCATTTGCCCCACCTTAAGCTCCTCGTTGCCGATGCGGGCGGTGCCGTCCAGTTCAATCAACTTGGCTTTGCCTTTGCGTTGCTTGATGCCTAATAAAGCCTTCCATTCGATAGCTAGGGCCTCTTCGGGCATCAGGCTGGTTAAGGTAGCGCCACAGCTGGCCCAGATAACCGCCTGACCGCCCAATTGGATCACCTTTCTTCTGCTAAAACTCATCATCCACTCCTGATTTATGATTCGGTTGCCCCGTTTTTTCATTATATACGGCAACGGGCTTAGATTCCAAGCAATCATTTACCTGAAGGGCTGAGCCTTAACTGGAAAGAGCTAAAACGTCGTCATGCTAATCGACGCTTAAAATCAACCCTTTAAGATAGTCCCCCTCAGGAAAGGCCAAGTCGGCGGCGTGGTCTGGCGAGGGGCCCAGCCGTTCTATGATGCGCGCTCCCCGCCGGGCATCGAGCGCGGCGTCGGCTAGAATCTTCTTAAACAACTCCGGCGAGACCGCCCCAGAACAGGAGAAACTAGCTAAGATCCCGCCGGGTCGGAGCAGCTTAAAGGCCAGCAGGTTGATGTCCTTGTAGCCCCGGGCGGCCCGGTCCAGCTGGGCGGCAGTATCGGCAAATTTGGGCGGGTCGAGCAGGATCAAATCAAACTCTTTGCCCTGATCCCGGAAGCGCCGCAACTCCTTAAACACGTCGGCTTCGACCGTCTCGGCCCGGCTGGCGTCTAAGCCATTAAGCGCCAAGTTATCCTTAAACTTTCCGTTCGCCGCCGCTGAAGCCTCGACCTGCAACAGGCTAGCCGCCCCGCCTTGCAGCAAGGCTAAGGAAAACCCGCCGGTATAGCCAAAACAATTGAGGCAGTCGCGGCCCTGTGCATACCGGCCCAGACGGGCCCAGTTTTCACGCTGGTCTAGGTAATGCCCCGTTTTGTGCCCCTCAAAGAGGTCCACATAAAAGCGCAACCCACCTAATTCTAAATCCAAGGGTCCTTCAGGGGCGGACCCAGCCAACAAGCCGACCCGTTCGCTAAGCCCTTCCTTGGCCCGAACTGCCACATCCGAACGCTCGACGATCCCCTTAGCGGGCCAAAGTTCGCCTAATTGGGCGGTGATGACCGCTTTATTTAATTCCACCCCAGCACTCAAGATCTGGCAAACCACATAGTCCCCATAAACGTCCACCACCAAGCCGGGCAGGCCGTCGGACTCGCCGTGGACCCAACGGAAGGCCTGGGGTAGGTGGCCTAACATCCGGCGGCGGCGCTCTAGCGCGGCTTGCAGCCGGTCTTTAAAAAAGGCGGCGTCTATTGCTTCTTCGGGGTCAAAGCTCCAAAAGCGGGCCCGGATTTGGGAATAGGGTGAATAGGCGGCCCGGCCCAGTGGGTGGCCGTCGATGCTGCGTACCAGGAGGTCTTCACCGGGTTGTGGGTCACCGCGCAATTCGGCGACAGCACCGGAAAAAATCCAGGGGTGTCGGCGTTGGGCCGAACGGTCCCGCCCCTTTTTTAAGATCAACAACTTTTCCATGAAGGCTCCTTAGGCTAGTAGAGCCAGCTTCCCCCGGCGGACCTTTCTGGTCAATCCTGTAAACAATAGTTTCGCGATTAAGTCCAGCGTGATAAAATTCGAAGCTCTAGACTTAAATTTGAGACCGATGGTTTTTCAGGGGAATACATGAGGCTACGTGGCCTTTGGGGCGTTTTGGTTTTTTTAGTCTTAGCCGGGCTCTTGACCCTAGTCAGCAGTCAAAATGACCCGCCCTCCCTACCAAGCGGCCCTTTGGTGGTCGGTACCAATCTTTGGCCGGGCTATGAGCCCCTCTACTTGGCGCGCGCCGAGAGATTCTTCAGCCCCCAACAGGTCCGGCTAGCCGAATACGCCTCGGTCAATCAGTCCAGCCGCGCCTTGCGCAACGGGTTGATCGATGCGGCGGCCTTGACGCTCGACGAGGCGCTACTCTTACTACAAAGCGGCCTGCCCGTTACGGTGGTCTTGGTGATGGACATTTCCGACGGCGGCGATGCCCTCTTGGCCCGTCCTCCTGCAAAAACCTTGGTCGACCTTAAAGGCAAGGTGATCGCCCCAGAAGACAATGTCTTGGGCAGGTTTATGCTGGCGCGGGCCTTAACTCTTTACGGATTGAAGGCTGACCAGTTTCAATACCAAAAAATCCCGGTCAACGGCCATTTAGAAGCCTACCGCAACCAGAAAATCGACGGAGCCATCACCTTCGAGCCGGTACGCAGCCAACTGATCGCCGAAGGGGCCCGCCCGGTCTTTGACAGCCGCCAAATTCCCGGTGAGATCCTGGATGTATTGGTGGTCCATAACTCCTTGGTTGAGTCGCAGGACCCCAGGGTTCAGGCCTTGGTGGATGGTTGGTTTCTCGCGCTGGACCGTATGGAAAAGCAACCAATTCAGGCGGCCCGGATTTTAGCCCAACGCCTTAAGCTTTCACCCGAGCAGGTCCTCAGCAGTTACCAAGGCATGCGCTTGCCGCCCAATGAGGAGGTTACTATCATGCTGGAGCCCGATAAAGGCTCGCTCAGGCAGACCATGACCCGACTAGCTCAACTATTAAAGGACCAAGGGCTTTTAACACAAATGCCTGATTTAAACGACGCTATTTCCCAATACTTTGTCGAGCGCGCCCGCAACACACCATGACCACGATCCCGCTAAGGTACAGCCTGCCGCTGATCTTACTGCTCTTTATTCTGTCTCTTTCTTTAGGCACACTCCAAGTGACGCGCTCCGAAACGGCCCGTCTGGTAGAGAGCCAGTCCTTAGAAGAGCTGCGGATCTTGATCAACCATTCCCAACGGTCCATGGAGCGGGCTCTGGCCGAAGGCAAGCCTCTGCTGGCCGCCGAAGAAGTGACCGAGCTTACCTCCGAGCCTCGTTTAACTCGGGCTATCTTTGCCGACGGTCGGGGGCGCGTCATCGCTTCGACCCAACTGGCGGACTTGCAAAAAGACCTCTTTGCGGTGGTCGAAAAAGAAAACGACCACGCGGCGGTTTGGCTGAAGCAAAAGGCGGCCGAAGTCACCCGCTTTCAACTCGCGCAATACCAATTGGGCAATCAAGGCAACAGCCTATACGGCCTAGCCTCGATCCGCCTCAGTGAAGCTTTAAGCAATGACCCGGCCAACCAGAGGGGCCTACTCTTTATCGAAGAAACGCTAGACCATGCCAAAGAGTCTATCTTCTCGGTGATGCGCCAACGCATCATCACCTTAGGACTTTTGTTTGCTTGGGCGGCGCTGCTCTTTGCGGTGGCGCTACATTTTATGGTGACCGCTAGGGTACGGCGGCTGGTGGCGGCGACCGAACGTTTCAGCCAAGGGGCAACAGGCTTGGTCACCGGTGTGGGGGGCTCTGATGAATTGGCCCAACTGGCCCGCAAGATTGAAGAGATGGCCGCCCAACGCAGCCAAGCCGACGAGAAATCACGCCAAAGTTTAGCCAGCTTGGCGCGGGCCCAAGCGGTGGCCAAACTGGGCAGTTGGGAATGGGACATAAACTCCAATCAAATCGACTGGTCGCCGACCACCCATATCCTCTTCGGCACCAACCCAGAAGAGTTCTCGCCAGCTTACGAAACCTACCTCTCGCTGATCCACCCCGAAGACCGCGAGCGCGTCAATCTGGCGGTGGCCCAAACCCTAGAAACCCACCAACCTTTTTTGGTGGAACATCGACTGATCCAACCGAGTGGTGCCGAGCGGATTCTTCGTGGCGAAGGGGAGGTCATGTTAGACGAGTTTGGCGCCCCCATCAAATTACTGGGCGTGGTGCGCGACATCACCGAAGACAAAATCCGCCTCAAAAGAATTAGCCTCCTGGCCAAGGTTTTTGAAAGCGCCAGCGAAGCGATCATGATCACAGACCACAACAACCAGATCATCGAAACAAACCAAGCCTTTGAACAGATTACTGGTTACAGCCTAGACGAAGTTCGCGGTAAGGACCCTAAAGTCCTATCCAGCGGGCGGCATGATCAAGATTTTTATGAACAAATGTGGGGTTTACTGCTCGAGCAGGGCCAATGGACCGGCGAGATATGGGACCGACGCAAAAATGGGGAGATCTACCCCAAGTTCGCCTCCATCACCCGGTTCACTGACGAAATCAGCTACCAAACCAACTATTTGGCGGTTTTCAACGACATCAGTCGGGTCAAGCAGACCGAAGAAGAGTTGCGCCGCCGGGCCTATTATGACGGCCTCACGGACCTGCCCAACCGGCTTTATTTCTTAGACCAATTAAACCACCACATCCAGCTGGCCAAGCGGCGCGGTTTTAACATTGCCCTATTGTTTTTAGACTTAGACAACTTCAAACATGTCAACGATTCGCTAGGCCATGCCGCCGGAGACCAGTTACTGATCGAAGCCTCCAGGATGTTGCAAGACAGCATCCGGGCATCGGACCTAGTGGCTCGCCTGGGCGGCGACGAATTTGTGGTGGCCTTGATCGACGTCAAAGATCCCGGCACGGCCGCAACGGTGGCCAACGAAATATTAACCAAGTTCCACCGCCCCTTATTGATCCAAAACCAGGAAGTCTACACTCATTGCAGCATCGGCATCGCCATCTACCCCCAAGATGGCGGTGATGCAGAGGAGTTACTCCGAAAGGGCGACGCCGCCATGTACCAAGCCAAGGAGCGTGGAAAAGGACAGGTTAGCTTCTATACCCCCAACCTCGCCAAAGATGCCGACCGCAAGATGTTCTTGATCTCTAACCTGCACCGGGCCTTGGAGAACCAAGAATTTCAGGTTCTCTACCAACCCCAGGTAGACTCTCGCGATGGGGTGATCATCGGGGCCGAGGCTTTGGTGCGTTGGCAGCACCCTGAACAGGGCTCTATTTCCCCTGTCGAATTCATCCCCGTCGCCGAAGAGACCGGCCTGATCCTACCCTTAGGAGAATGGGTCTTAAAGACCGCTTGCCTTCAGACCAAGGCTTGGCAAGATTTGGGCTTACCCGAATTGGTTATGTCGGTGAACTTTTCGGTGCGCCAGTTCCAAAAGACCGACGTGGTGGCCATGATCGACCGGGTCTTAGCAGAGGTCGGGCTTGAATCTAGGTTCTTGAAGGTGGAGATCACCGAAGGCTTGTTGATGGTGGAAGTGCAACACACCATCGAGACCCTAACCAAACTGCGGGACCGCCAGATACACGCTTCGGTGGACGACTTCGGGACCGGATATTCTTCCCTGAGCTACCTCAACCGGTTCCCTATCAGTGACCTAAAGATCGACCGGGCTTTTGTGATCGACCTCGTGCAGGATTCCTCGATCGCCAAAGCGGTGATCAGCCTGGGCCACTCCTTAAACCTCTCGGTGATCGCCGAAGGGGTCGAAAACGAAGCCCAGAAGCGGGTGCTGCAACAGTTGGGCTGTTTTAGAATCCAGGGCTACTATTACGCCCGCCCCCTTCCAGCCCATGAATTTGAGGAGTTCCTAAGGCGCGGCAGGATCGAGCCAGATTAGCGCACAAAGCGCTGGTACCGGGTCCAGAGGGTGCCGCCGGTTAAGGCCTGGGCCGAGGTCAATTCCCAAACCAAGGGCCCCACGGGATCAAACCAACGTCCGGGGCCAAAAACTCCATGAGGCGATAGCCCGCCGACTAACACGGAATTATACAACAAGCTCAAGTGCTCCACCATCCGCTCGCTCAACAGCGCGGCGGCCAAACGCCCTGCCGACTCGACCACCAAACTCCCCGGCCCGAATTGTTGCTCCAAATAGTCCAGCGCCTCTGGCAGGTCCACCCGCTGCCCGCCAGTGACGATGCGGGTGACGCCTTGGGCCTCGATCATCGAGAGATAAGCGGGTGAGGCTCTAGGAGCGGTCAAGACCACAAAACCAGACCACTTGCCCGACTGAGCCAAACGTAGGTAGTCTAACACCCTACCGCGGCCATCGACGACCACCAAAAGAGGCCGCTCGGTGGACCCTTCGGGAATTTCTACGGGGCCCAAGTCTAATGGTTCGAAGTGGTAATCAGCCAAGCTATCGGCGCCCATCAGGTGGAATTTAGCGCCCAAGGCGGCCAAACAATCGGCGTGGGCGGTTTTGTCCTGGGGCCAGCCGCTGGGGCGACCATCTAGGCTGAGGGTACAATGCAGGGTAATGTCCAAGGGGCTCTCCAAAAGTTAGGCCTCAGCATAGACCCCATGAGATTCTAGGGCAAGTCCGGTCGGACTGTTGGTTACCCCGGCCCAGCTTGGCCGGAAGCTTGCAGTATTTACAGAGATGATATCCAGATGATGCCCAGACGATACCTAAACTGCCGCAATCGCTGGCTAGAGACTATAAAAGGACTCAAAATGTCGAAATCGACCCTCTTATTTATTTTGTTGGCGCTGTTCGGCTACCACAACGCCCAGGCCGAGGAGTATTACCAACCCCTCAAGAGCCCCCGAGCCCTGGCCATGGGCAACACCGGCGTGGCCTCAGCCAATGATTCTTATGCCTTAAGCTACAACCCCGCTGTCTTGGCCAACACCCGCAAATGGTGGGTTGACTATGCCGCCTGGACCGTCGAAGGGAGCAATGGGTTGACCGCCTTAGACGTGCTGCCCAATGTAGCGCAGATCAATTACCCTTACCTGAAAGAAGACGGGATGGTCGAAGACACCCGCACCAGCTTCTTGACCAAAGACCAGCCACACATCCGCGCCAACGCGGGGATCAACTTTGTGGCCCAGGTAAGTGACGCCGGTACGGCCATCGGGGCCAACTACCTGCGTGAGGTGGTGATGCAGGGTTTGGAGGATAACAGCCTGCTATACCAACGCAATGACCGGATCACTCAAGGGGGCTTTTCGCTCCCTCTCTTCTCGGGGTCCTTTGTGGTCGGCCTAGGGGTGCGGCAAATCCAACGGCGCGACGCCACCAGCGATGCGGCGACGGTCCCCAGCTTCGGCGAATATGAACAGGGCAGCGCTTATGACCTAGGCATCCTCTGGCGGGTGCCCGGAGCGGCCCATGCTACCTTAGCTCTAGCGGCGCAGAACATCGGCGGAATGGACATCGGCACCGCGACCGACGCCGAACCCCAAGAGGTCCACTTGGGGTTTAACCTGGACCTCGACCTGGGGGTGATGCGTCTGGTACCCACCATCGATATACGGGGGCTTTCGACCCCCAGGGAGCGCAGCAACCGCATCCATTCGGGCTTGGAGGTAGGGCTCTTCCCTAATGAAACCGGCGGGAATTGGATTTCCCTGCGCGGCGGGACCAACGAGGGCTACCCGACTTCGGGGGTGGAGTTTAACATCGGCAACCACGCCATCATCCTGGGCGCGGCGCGGTATTTTGAAGAAATCGGCAGCTCGGCGGCGAAGGTCAAAAGCAGCGAGCGGATTTTAGCTTACTTTAGCGCCGGTTTTTAGCGGATTTCAAAACGCTCGATCACCACCTTAGTCAGGCTGGGCGTCTTCGACTTGCTTTGCCCGCCCCACTCTAAGCTAAGCTGGGCGGTCACCTGCCGGACAAACTCACCATAATGGACGTTGTAGCGGATTTCCAATAGATCGGGGACAGCCTTAAATAAACCCTTTTCTCGTTCACTCATCTGCTCGCCCAAGCCCCGCGCCGCCAGTTCCCGCTCGAAGACGGACTGACCCCTTTTGACAAAGGGGTGGTCAAAGTAGGGCCCCAGACCCAGCTTGTCCTTCTTGCTGAGGATTTCCACCAGATCGTCTTTAAGCCGCGAGAGGTTTAAAAACGGAGCCCCCACTTCGCTGTATTGTTCGATAAACCGAACAATCTCTTCTTTACTGGCGCTGTTTACGTCTAGGCTAGGCAGCGGGTCACCTAAGACCCGAAAGTTTTGTTCCAACTCCCTTTGCGTCAAGCCCAGGCGCTGGAAAGCCGGGATCACCTTGACCTCACTGAGCTGGTCCAGTTCCGCATTTTTCACCTGGAAAGCCGGGTGGGACTGGGGGTATTGTTCCACCCCGTATACTGAGGCGGGGTCTTGGTCGGTGTCTTCAAAGTCGCTGATCGCACCGATCACCTCCTCTACGTTGGCTGGGTAGGTGGTCTGCTCCCGCTGGCGATAGATGCTACCCAAGGTGGCTTCAAAGAGCTTGGCTTTGGCCCGATCATCGGCATCATAACGCCCGCTCAGATTAAACCGCTGGTCCATGGGGGTGATGGTCAGGTTGCTGACGCCCCCCTCACCTAGGGGCACCACCGCCCCGGCAGGGATGCGTTTGAGGCCCATGGGCCCCACCGCCACCTGCCAATAGCCGACGGAACGCAAAACCTGGATCAGACCCCGCAGCACCGAACGGGCGGTATTTTCCATCTGGAACTTCGCTTCCTGGGCCTCTAAGTGCCGACGCTCCAAGGCCCGGTCCTCAAAGCTTTTGGCCAAAGCGATGGAGAGAATCAGCAGCAGCGTCAAGGTCAAGAGTAGGGCCATGCCCGGTCGGCGGTTCATCGGTCCCTCCAACTCACGCCTGGCCCCATGCTAGGGCGCAGGTTCAGCACAAAGCGGCTCTCGATCACCTGGCCGGGGGCTTCCTCTAGGCCTAAAACCACCATCACCCCCAAAGGCATCGGCTGCTCGGCGTTAGAGTTCCAACTGTCCAGCGCTAGGTTATCTTGGCCATAATACTTGAGGTCTAGGCTTTTCAGGCGTGTCGAAAGCCGGTGTTCGATGGCCTCTTCCCCTTCGTCCAAGGGGCCGCCTAGATAATAGCCTTCGCGCCGGTAAAAGCCCAAGACGCCTTGGGCATCTCGCTTAAAGCGGTAGGCGACTTCAAACAACTCGGGGTTGAGCGCCCGCCGGAAGCCCGTATAAAATCGCCCCCGAGCGGCCACATGCATCGACACCAGGTCACGCTCTTGGCCCTCGTCCTGATTGTTGACGCCGACGATGCCGCTGGGCGGTGCTTGGCCGTCCACAGCGGTGGCGTAATGGGGCAGATAAACCGCCGAGGCTAGGTCCTGGCGGATCAAAGCCTCTAGGTTCCGGAGTTCCTGGCGTGCCGCCAGGGTTGATTCGAGGCGCGAACCGGTACCCTGAAACTGGAAGAAGCTGGTCAACAACAAGGAAAGGATGCCCCCAAAGAGGGCCATAGCCACCAGCAACTCGATTAAGGTAAAGCCCCGCGCCTTCACAGGTCCCCCCAGATTTGGGTCTGGTATAAGGCGGTTTTGCCGCGGTCGGGGTATTCGATCAAGATCCGGATGCGGCTCAGCTCGAAGCCCATAAACTCTTCGGTGCCCAGCTCCAAAGCCCAACGCCCCCCGGCCAAATAATGGCCTTCGGGGAAGGTTCCTTCGGCGGGCTCCGGCAGCTTACCTAGACGTTCGACCTCCAACAAACGGACCTGGGCTTCCTGCTGGACCTGTTCTAGCTGGGCCGTGCGCTGCATAAAAAAGATTGCCTCCCCCTGGGATTGCAACAGCAACGCCAACAACCCCGAAAGGATGGCGAAGCTGACCAGCACTTCAAGCAGGGTGAACCCAGGCTTCATAGGCGCTCGCTCCGCACTCGGGTCATTTGGCCCATCACGTTCTCGACGCTTAAGGTCACCTTGGCCTGATCGGTAACCAACTCCAAGCTGAAGAGGTCCACCAAACCCGCCGGGTCGATGAACACCTCTGAAGCGAGTCCAAAAATGGGGTCAAAATCAAGGGCCTGAAAGCCCATTTGGAATTGTTGGTCCTGCCGTTTTTTTACGGGCTTCATGGATACGCTAGGGTCCAGCGTAAAGCCTGAAAGGCCCTTTTCTTTTAAGGGGTGGTAAAGCTCCGGGTCCGCCCCGTCTTGCTCGAATACCTCCACCCGGTTTTGGGCGGCGTCGAAGCGCAGCTTAAAGCCGCGCCCCTTAAGCAGGGCTTCTTTTTGGAGCCGGGAAAGGAGGTATTGAACCCGCTTGGCGTCGGTATCTAAAGGGGAATCAAAGAGCAGGGCGAAGCGCGGCAGCGCCACGCCCGTGACCAAGACAATCAACACCAAGACCAGACTCACCTCTAAGAGGCTGACGCCCGGTTGCTTGGCCGGTCTATTCAAAGGAGATGTCTGCGTCCAACCCATCGCCACCGCGGGCCCCATCGGCGCCAAGGCTCTCTAGTTCAAAGGTCGATCCCTCAGAGCGGTAGGCATAATCATTGCCCCAAGGGTCCTTGGGCACTTGTTTTGAGCTCAGGTAAGGTCCGCGCCACCCGGCCGGCACTTGGCCCAAGGTAGGCTGGTGGACCAAGGCGTCTAGGCCCTGTTCGGTGCTAGGGTAGCGGTGGTTGTCTAGGCGGTACAACTCCAAGGTGCTGGCCAAGCTCTTCATTTGGATCTTGGCGGTGTCTATCTTGGACTCGTCTAGCTTGCTGAACAGCGCCGGACCGACCAAGGCGGCAATGCCCGCCATGATGACGATCACGATCAAAATTTCGATGAAGCTAACGCCCGGCTGGGCAAAATATTTCTTATGCTTCAAGAGTAAGACTCCTTTTTTTGGGGTTTTCGCGCCCAATCTGGTCCCGCTTGCACAGGCCTTGCATTTATCTTCCGAAGAACCTCTGAGCGACGCGTACGGCACCGCTCTCAGGAGAGATCATACCCAAAAGGGAAACTTTTTTCATCCCCAAATCGCCTCCGCCATGAGCGACCGATTTAAATTTTTTGTGCTGTTGATCCTGTTCGTATCTTTCTACGTCCTGGACGCCCATGCCCAACAGCCGATCTACCTTGAAGACGAAGGCTCCGGCCTGTGGCAACAAGACGCCTTCATTGAATCCGACGACCTGGATGATCCTTTAGGTGAAAGCAGCGGCGAGTACATCGGCGACGAAAAGCTCAAAGCCTATGAAGAAGCGGCTCGTATGGGCCGTGGGCCGCAGGTCAATATTGCCGCCGCGCTGGAAAAAGACAGTCGGCTGCTACCTGAAAACATGATTTATGGTATCGGCACCGGCCTAGCCTTAGGCGGTTGGATCGCGTTGTTACAAGGCGGTGACGCCCGCGACAACACCCGCTATTTGGGTGTGGGTCTAGTGAGCGGTATCTTGATCGCGATGGCGGTCGGCACCAAGTCGGTCTACCAACCCTTGATCCGCAACAGCCGAGCCCAAGCGCCCCCCCCAGCACGGGGCCCCAGCTTCAACCCCGTATTTTTTGCCGAAAACCGCCAAACCCGCAGCGGGGTGGGCCTGAACTTTAAGTTCTAGTCCGGCGCTACTTCAGGGAACTCCGCCAGCAATTGGTCCAATTTGTCTTGGGCCTCGCTCCATTCGGCCTCGGCGGCGGTGACCTGTGATTCCAGGTCCGCCTTTTCGGCCAGCTTCTCGGCCAACTCCTTCTTGAATACGGGCTTAAATAACGTGCCTTCGGCCAGTTCGGCATCGATCGCCTTGACCTTGCTTTCAAGCTGCCCCACCTTCTTTTCCTTATTGCGTACCGCCTTTTTTAAGCGGTTGGCGTCCTTTTTGGCGTTGTAGCTGTCTTGGCTGCTCTTACCGGCGGGCTTTTCGACCTTCGGCGTGGTTACCGCCGGGCGGCTCGAAGGCTGAGCGCTGCGGTCTAGATAGTCGGCCCCTTCTTTGGCCAAATATTCGTGGTAGCTCCCTTCAAAGTAGGTGAAGCCTGCGGGGGTCAATTCCAAGATCGAGGTGGCCACCGACTCAATGAAACGGCGGTCGTGGCTCACGCAGATTAGGGTGCCATCAAAGGCGCAGAGCGCCTCGGAAAGGGCTTCGATAGACTCGATGTCCATGTGGTTGGTGGGCTCATCGATCAGCAAAAGGTTGGGCTGCTCTAACATGATCCGGGCTAAGATCAAACGAGCCGCCTCGCCGCCCGAGATGTTGCCCGTCGATTTATGTACGTCGTCATCACCCAACAAAACCCGCGCCAAAAGACCCCGGATCTTGCCAATGGGGGCACCGGACTCAAAGCTATAGAGCCATTCATAGGGCGTGCTATTCGGCGGAACCTGTTCGTGGTGGTCCTGGGGGAAGTAGCCAATCTGCACCTCATGACCCGGTTCCACCTCGCCTGCGTCGGCAGTCAGTTGGCCCAAGATGATCTTGAGTAGCGTGGACTTACCGATGCCGTTGGGCCCGATAATCGCTAGCCGTTGGCCGCGCAGGACCTTCAGGTCCAATCCGTTGATCACCTTCTTTTCGCCAAAAGATTTAGATAGCCCTTTGATGTTCAAGGCTTCTTTCCCGCTGGGGCGGGTTTGTTCAAAGCGGAACTTGGGCTTGATGCGCGAGCTGCGCTTGATGACGATGTCATCCATCTTCTCAATCTGTTTGGACTTACTCGAGGCCTGTCTCGCCTTAGAGGCTTTGGCCTTAAAGCGGTCCACAAAGGCCTGCAAATCTTCTTTTTTCTTTTCTTGGCGCTGGATTTCGCTTTCTTTCTGCTCGCGCTCTAGGGCTTTTTGGCGGATGAAGCCGTCGTAGTTGCCCTTATAGACCCGGATTTCCTCATAATCGATGTCGATCATCTGGTTGCAGACTTGGTTGAGGAAGTGCCGGTCGTGGCTGATGATCACAAAAGCGCCCTCAAAGGCTTCTAGGTAAGACTCTAACCAAGCGATACTGGCCAAGTCCAAGTGGTTGGTCGGCTCATCCAGGAACAGGAAATCTGGTCGCCCGAAGAGGCACTGGGCCAATAGGACCCGCAACTTATAACCACCCGAAAGGGCCTTTAGCGGGCGCTCTACGTCGCCTACCCCCAAGCCAGCCAAAAGTTCCGAAGCGTCTGGTTCGGCCTGATAGCCGTCTTGATCGGCAATGACCATCTCCAATTCGCCCAACCGGTGGCCCACCTCGGACGAGACGTCCCCGCCCGCAGCGGCCAAGGCTTCTTTTTCCTTCAGTGCATTCCAAAGTGCCGGGCGGCCCATCATCACCACGTCAAGGATGCGGTGCTCCTCATATTCAAAATGGTCCTGGCGCAAGAGCCCTAACTTCATGTCGCTGGGCATATTGACTTCGCCCGCCTCGGCCTTAACCTGACCAGACATGATTTTAAGCAAGGTGGACTTGCCCGAGCCGTTGGCCCCGACTAAGCCGTAACGGCCACCGGGATTGAGTTGGAAGCTAGCGTCCTCAAAGAGGACTTGCTTGCCGAAGTTCATCGAAAGTTCTGAAACGTTGATCATCGAGGGCCGATCTCCTATAATTGGTGGCTAACCCGTAGCTAACCCTGTAACCTCTGCTCCGTCAACGGGCAGGGGGATTCTTTCTTGACGGGAGCCAAGAAATTTCAATAGAAAGGAAGGGGAACAACCCCGTCCAACCCACCGGCTAGGCTAACGATGACGCCCATGAAAAAACCGCCCCTCTCGATCCGGATCGAACAGCGCCTCTTTAAAGGCGGCTGGTCCTTGGCCCGCATGTTTTTGTATGCGCTAGTCGGCTCCATCGGCTTCGGCTTTTTACTCCGCCTCGGCGTCAACCAATGGATACCGGACCTGCAAGACCCAAACGCCGGGACCTGGGATGAAGCCCTTTGGCGGGCGGTGATCGAAACCGGAAACTTCGCCGGATTGGGCAAAGAAGAGCTTTCTGGGCCCGCCAACCGGTTGGTTGGAGTCCTGAGCACGCTGATCGGCGGCGGGTTACTATTTTTTATGTGGAGTCTCTTAAGCGCTCATCTAGCGGTGCGGATATGGACCAGCCGTCAGGCTCAGGGCCCCCTGTTCGCCCAGGATCACAGCGTGATTTTAGGTATGGGCGAGCAGTGCATCGACGTCGTCGCCGAACTAGTCGAGGCCAACCGGTACCGCAAAAATCCGGTGGTGGTGGTCTTCGCCGAAGAAGAGGCCGCCCAGATCGAGCGGCAATTAAGAGAAGGCATTGCCGACTTTGCCAACAGCCGCCTTATCTGCCGCCAAGGCAATCCCACCAGTTCCATTGCCCTCAAAGAACTTAAAGTCCAAGCCGCCCGGTCGGTGGTCTTGATCAACCCGGCTCGTCCCTGGGACGAGCCGAGCGTTAAGCATGCCGGGGATTCAAAGATGCAAATGGCGGTCATGTCTGTGGTCAGCGCCAGCGGTGGCAGCCCGCCGCCAATGGCCGTCACGATGCACTACAAGCGCAACCTGCAATTGGCCCAAAATCTCGCCAAAGGGCGTCTGACGGCCTTTAATGAAGATGAGGTCTTAGCCAAAATTTTGACCCAGACCTCTCGCCTGCCCGGATTGAGCCGGGTCTACGCTGATTTGGCGGGATTCGAGGGGAGCGAAACCTATTTTTTTGGGCTACCCAAAAATTTGGTGGGTAAGCGCTTTGGCGAGCTGGCCTTTTATTTTGCCGAGCCCGTGCCCTTAGGGTTGCGCTACGCTGACGGTACCGTTGAGTTGAACCCCCACCAAGCCTATGTGACCGAACCGGGCGATCAGCTGGTTCTGCTCGCCGAAGACCCCCACCAAATCCGTTGGTTCGACCGCCCGGTGATTGCGCCACGCGGCTTGGCCCTTGCGGGCGTTCGGGCTCAACGTAAGGCAGAACATTATTTGGTTTTCGGTTGGAACCGAAAAACCCCCTTGATGCTAAAGGAATACAACGATTATTTGCCCGCCGGATCGGTGGTGAATTTGATCTTGCCGGAAGTCAACGAGAAGGTGGAACGGCGCTTCAAGGAAGCCTTTGAGCAGTACAAAAATATCCAGTTGGGCCTGGGTCAAGTGAACGTCAACGCGCCGGACTTCCCCGAAAAGCTCAAGCCCGAGCGCTACAAAGCGGTGGTCTTGTTAAGCTCCGAAGAAGGCACGCCCGAACAGGTAGACAGCCAGACCTTTGGCCTGTTGCTCAAATTCCGCAGCTACTTCTTAGAGCGGGAAGAGGCCACCGGCAAGCCCGCCAAGACCCAACTGCTCGCCGAGGTGCAGCGCAGCCAGTCGGCCACGCTGATGCAAAGCGCAGGCTTACGCAACCTGATGGTCAGCAACCGGGTGCTTTCGAAGATGTTGGCGCAAATTGCCGAAGAGCCGGACATGCTTGAGGTGTATCAGGACCTCTTTAAATCCGAAGGCAGCGAAATCTACCTCAAGCCTGCCAAGCTCTACTTAGCTGAGTTGGACCAAGAAGTTTATTTTGCCGACTTGATCCAAGCGGCCCAGGAGCGGGGAGAAATCTGTTTTGGTTTGGTCTTAAAGCGCTTGGCCGAAGACCCCGAACAAAACTTGGGATTGTTTTTGATCCCTGAAAAAAGCCAGTCCTTTTGGATCACCGAAGGAGACCAACTGGTGGTGCTAGCCCCAGACGAGACCTAGCGGCTGCTTGCTGCTTAACTAGCGGCTGCGGAGGCGGTTGTAGGTGCCGTTGATTTGGCTCATCCATTGGTTGAGCCGAGAGTCGCTGGCATATTGGTCGGGATGGTATTTTTTGATCAGCTTACGGTAGACGAGCTTGAAGTTCTCGCTCTTGGCGGCCCCTTCGAGCATCCTTAAATCCTGCTCGAAGTCGGCCAAGCTAGGCGGTTGGGTGACGGGGGCGGCGCGTTTTTTGGTCAAAGGCCTACGCGGCACCGGGCCGACCCGGTCGATACGGGGCCCTTCGGGCTGAGCCGGAGCGGCTTGGACCTGCTCTTCAGCCTCCATCTGCACTTCAGTGGCCGTGGCGGTATTGCCGCTGATATCTTCAATCCCTTCATCTAGATGGCAATGGGCCTGTCCCTCTTCATAGGCGCGGGCCTGTTCTTCCTGGTCCACCTGGGTCATGCGCTTGCCGTTGAGCAAATCGCTCATCAGGATTTTGGTTAAATCCATGGGCTTAAAGCTGCGGCCCAGGAAAATATCCTTCGCCTCGCCGCCCAAGGTAAAATGGGCGTACCAATAGGGACCGTGACCCTTAGCCGTCAGGCAGGTCAAGCAGTCTTCCTTGGAGCAGGGAAGATACTTCAGCGAATAGGTGATAACAACTTGGTCGAGCATATCAAAGGGATTGCCGGTCATGGTCCTGTAGTTATCATTCTAGGCCCTTTGGGGCCAGTTGACAAAGCCTAAAAAATGGCCAACCCTGACAGGGCTGTACTGCAAGTTTTACCGGAATTTTTTCGGCCCGCGCACAGCAACCGGTGAGGAATCGGTAAAATTGCCGCCTCGCCGCCGCACACTGGGCCTCAACCCCGCTGGGGGGTGCCGGTTGACCTCGGTGTTTATGCAACCGATGTTCCAGTTAACCGCTGAGCAGAACCAACCTCCTATTCAGGTTTTCCATGCGTTTGCTTTCCTTGACCCTTGCCCTCTTTTTTTTGATTGGGGCCAGCGCCCAAGCGGCCCATATTGTCCACGGAAAAATCACCACCGACGCGGGCGCTCCGGCGGCTGGGGTCAACGTGGTACTGATCGAGCAAAATCCCAATAAAGCCCCGGCCGGCCCCTTGGCAATGGCGCAGACCCAGCCGGACGGCAGCTACGAATTGACCCTCGAAGCAGTAGACAGCAGCTCGCAGTATGTGGTGGGCACCCGCCTCGGCCAAACCCGCGCTGCGTCACAGCCCTTTAGCTTTGATGGGCAGACCGCCGAAGTCAACGTCACCGTCGCCGCCAGCCCGGTGAACGCGGCTGCAACCGAGGACCTCTTAGAAGGCAAATTCCGCTTTGAAGGCCGCTTGAACGCCGAAGCGGGCTTTTCGGTCGCTGGGGCTAAGTTGAGCTTGGTGGAGATGACCATCAGCCAACCCGACGGGAGGGTAGTCGCCCAAGCCGATGCAAAGGCCGACGGGAGCTTTTCACTCCTCTTGCCCCAAGCCCACAAACACTCCCTTTATTTCGTGGTCGCCGGACTGGGCGCGCGGAGCGCTTCGAGCCAGCCCAAACCCCTGCGGCCCGGCGTTTATAAGGTGCAGATGGACCTAGCCTTCTTACCGGTCAGCCATGACCCGGCCCAATTGCAGGTGGTCAAAAACCTGTTCTTCTTTGAGCTTTTAGAAGAAATGGTGCGGGTCTCGGAGATCATCTTGGTGGAAAACCAATTTGCAGGCACCTTGGACTTAAGCGAAAAACCCTTCTCTAAGGAGCTTCCCCAGGGAGCCGAAAACTTTGCCCTGATGCGCTCCGACGAAGGAGTCAAGGCTGCCGCCGTAGGCAACAAGGCCTTTATCTCTCTGGCCATGGAGCCGGGTCGAGGCCAAATTTTTTACTCCTACGAGCTCAAGCGCAGTGAACTGGGCGGCCCCATGACCGCAGGCATCTTGCCGGGCACCCGAGAAGTGGAACTGGTGCGCACCAGCGAAGGCTTTGATGTAAGCTTCTTAGGAGCCCTGGCTTCGAATGTGCTCGAAACCAAGCAGGGCCACGGCCAAGAAGCGTTTTTTTCGAAAAAGACGATCCTTCCGGCGAGCACCAGCCAAGTGGAATTTGAAGTAGACGTGAACCTGATTCCCCAGAAGCGGCTCTTTTACCCCGCCACTTTATTGTTGGTGCTGTTGCTCAGCGCTTTGTTTTGGTACGTTAAAATCAAACCAGAAAAGGCGGCATGAGCCCTGCGGGCTATCTAAGGCAATCGTCGCACCCCTTTTATGGGGCCTTGGTAGCCCTGGTCATGTTTATGGCCTACGAAATTTTACTGGTCATCGAACCCTTCGGGCCCGGTGGTCAAATCCGCAACGCGCCCGAGGCCTGGATGCGGACCCTCTTTTATTTCGCTGGCGTCGCGCCCCAGTACCTGACCTTTGTCTTGATCACCTTCAGCCTCGCTGCGCTCCCGCTCACCTACCGGGGGATCGATCGGTTCCGGCCCAAGTTGTTTTTGCTGATGATCCCCGAGGCCATGCTCTGGGGCGTGGCCAGTGGGATCGTGGTGCAATGGGTCTTGGGCCAAATCTTTCTGGCGGCGGGCATGGCGCAGGTTGGGCTGATGACCCAATTAGGCTTGGCTATCGGGGCGGGGCTCTTTGAAGAGTTTTTCTTTCGGGTGCTTTTGACCGGTGGGTTGATCTGGCTATTTGGGCGGTTTTGGCCCCGTTGGCTGGCGGTGCTGGGGGCGGTCTTGTTAGCTAGTCTGCTCTTTGCTTGGGTCCACTATATTGGCAGTCTGGGCGATGCCTTTTCGCTATATAGCTTCCTGTTCCGCTTCTTTGGCGGTTGCTGGTTCGCCCTGCTTTTTGCGGCTCGCGGGTTTGCTGTGGTAGCCATGGCGCACGCCTTCTACGACATTTTGGTGATTCTTTCCTGAATTGACAGGCCCAGACAAAGCGGGCAAACTTCCCCAAAAGCACCGTCAAAGCATTCCAACCCTTAAATTCATTACCCAAGGCATGAGAATTCTGCAAATCGCGCTCCTTTTGGCCCTCACCTTTTCTTGGAGCCCTGCGCTCGAAGCGGCTGGAAGCTTTAAAGTCGCTGTGGTGAATATGAAAGCGGCTATCAACCTTTCCTTAGAAGGCAAGAAAAGCACCGAATATTTCCAGAAAACCGCCCAAGCGCAAGAAGCTAAATTCCGTGCCCAGGGAGCCGAAATCCGAAAAAAGCAAGAATCATTAGAAAACAATATGATGCTTGCAGAAGAGGCCCGGAATCAGAAGTTACAAGAACTAAACGGCCTCAAGCGCAGCCTACAAGAAGCGGTTCAAAAAGCCCAAGAAGAGTACCGCAAAGAAGAGATGCAACATCTCCAGCGGATCGCTCAAGAGGTTTCCCTGACCATCAAAGCCATCGGTGAACGCCAAGGCTATGATCTAGTGATCGAATCTACGCTCCAACAGACCCTACTCTACAGCCGCCAGCCCGTCACCGACATCACCGAAGAGGTGGTGACCGAATACAACAAGACGAAAGGCAAACATTAACCCCGCTACGAACCTGCCCATGGAATCGGTTTTGGATATTCTGGAAATCAGAAAGCGCCTCAAGCACCGCTATCCCTTTTTGCTGATCGACCGCGTGATCGAATTAGTGGAGGGGGAATCCTGCACAGCGATCAAGAACATCAGCATCAACGAGGCGATCTTCCAAGGCCACTTCCCCGAAATGCCCATCTTTCCGGGCGTTTTGATCGTAGAAGCCATGGCCCAGTGCGCCGGAATCGCCGGGTATACGCTGCATGCTGACGCCGAAAAAGACCTGAGCTACTTTGCTGGTTTTGACAACGTCAAGTTCCGCGTACCCGTCACTCCTGGGGATCAGTTGATTTTGAAGTCATACTTCGTCAACCGCAAGCGCAACATCTGGTTTATGCGCGGCGAAGCCTTTGTGGGCGATAAGCTGGTTGCCAGCGCCGACTTTAAGTTGGCCACCGTCCCAGCACCCCAATAAGGGGCGACCCATGATCCACCCCCAGGCGGTCATCCACCCCACCGCGATCATCGACCCCAGTGCAACGGTCCACGACCGTGCCCGTATCGGTGCCTATGCCTACATTGGTGCCGATGTGGAAATCTTCGAGGATTGCGAAATCCAACACCACGCGGTGGTCGAAGGGCCCAGTAAGATCGGCCCGCGTACCCGGGTCTTCCCCTTTGCCTGCATTGGCCTAGAACCCCAAGACAAAAAATTCCACGGCGAAATCAGCTACTTAGAAGTGGGCTCAGACAACTTGATCCGCGAGCACGTGACCATCAACCGGGGCAGCGAAGCGGGCGGTTCGATCACCCGCGTGGGTGACCACAACTGGATCATGGCCTATTGCCATATTGCCCACGACTGCCAAGTGGGCTCTCACATCGTGATGGCCAACGGAACGACCTTAGGCGGACATGTAGAGATTGGGGACCATGCGGTCTTAGGGGGCATGACGGCGGTGCACCAGTTCTGCCGGGTCGGCCAGTTCGCCTTGACCGGCGGGCAGTCGATGATCCCCCAAGATGTAGCCCCTTATGTAATCGCCGCAGGCAACCGCGCCAAGGTGGCGGGTTTAAACTTTGTGGGTTTAGAGCGCAACGGCTTTGATAAAGACGCGCTCGAAGAAATCAACCGCATTTACCGCATCTTCTTTTTGTCGGGCCTCTCCAAGGACCATGCCCTGGAACGCTTAAGCGCCGAAATGCCGCCAAGCGAACGGCTGGACCGATTCATCCATTTCGTCAACAGCTCCCAACGGGGCGTCCTCCGCTAAAGACTATGAAAATTGCCGTCATTGGTTATGGTTACTGGGGTCCGAACTTGGTCCGCAACTTCTCTTGGACCCCTGGAGTTGAAGTCGCTTATGTCTGCGACTTAGACCCCAAACAGTTGGCCAAGGTCAGCGCTATGTTCCCCAACGTAGGCAAAACCACCACCAACTACCAAGAAGTCTTAGACGACCCCAGCATCGAGGCCGTCGCCATCAGCACCCCGGTGCAGACCCACGCCCCGCTGGCCAAAATGGCCTTATTGGCCGGCAAGCATGTATTGGTCGAAAAACCCATGACCGACTCGGTCGCCTCGGGTGAAGAGATCGTCAAGCTCGCCGAAGAGAAAGGCTTAGTCTTGATGACCGACCA
Organism: bacterium; assembly: GCA_032250835.1. Lineage (GTDB taxonomy): Bacteria > SAR324 > SAR324 > XYD2-FULL-50-16 > XYD2-FULL-50-16 > TamC13-09. The sequence continues at coordinate 221,667 of JAVVEA010000002.1, read as the reverse complement.
CACCTTCTTGTTCACCGGTGCGGTGCGTAAGATCAAGGAACTGGTCGATTCGGGTACCTTAGGCAAGGTTTATTACTTCGACAGCATGCGGGTGAACCTGGGGCTGTTTCAGAGTGACGTGAACGTGATCTGGGACTTGGCACCCCACGACCTTTCGATCATGTTGCGGGTGATCGACAAAAAACCTATGGCCGTGGCTGCCCACGGTGTGGCGCATGTCGAGGGGCATCCCGAGAACTTGGCTTTTGTCAGCGTCTTCTTCGAAGACAGCACCATCGCCCACTTCAACGTGAACTGGCTCAGCCCGGTCAAGGTGCGCCAGATCCTGATCGGCGGTAGCGAGAAGATGATCCTTTTCAACGACATGGAAAACGTCGAGAAGATCAAAATCTTTGATTCCGGCGTCAACGTCCAGACCCGTGAAGAGGTCTATAAGGCCCTGATCAGCTACCGCACCGGGGACGTGTACTCGCCTAAGTTAGAAAACGTCGAGGCCTTGCGCTTGGAGTGCCAACATTTTGTGGACTGCATCCAAAAGGGCGAGACACCGATCTCAGACGGCCATTTTGGCTTGGAGATTGTGCGCATGTTGGCGGCGGCCCAAGAAAGTATCGAGAAGGGCGGCGTGACCATCCAACTCAACCGCTAATGCGCTTGGGCCAGTGGATCGGGAGGAGGTTGCGCTTCTGGCTGGCTCAAGCAGGTTTAGCTAAAGGACCCCATGACTAAGCTGATGGTAATTGCCGGAGAGGCGTCAGGAGATTTGCACGGCGGGCATGTAATCGCCGAGTTGAAGAAGCTGATGCCGCAAGTAGAGCTATTCGGCACCGGCGGCCAACAATTAGAGCAGGCGGGAACCAAGCTTTTTTACCGCGCCGAAGACATGGCGGTGATCGGCTTTAAGGAGGTGCTGCGTAATTATTCCTATTACAAAGGCATCTTCAACGACATGGTCGCCAAGCTCGATTCTGAGCGGCCCGATGCCGTCTTTTTAGTGGACTACGCGGGCTTTAACCTGCGCTTCGCCAAAGAAGCCAAGGCCCGGGGCATTCCGGTCATCTTCTACGTTGCCCCACAGGTTTGGGCCTGGAAGAAGGGGCGGGTCAAAACCATGCGCCAGGTGATCGACCACCTGCTCGTGCTCTTCCCCTTCGAGGTGGACTTCTTCGCCAAAGAGGGCATCACCGCCCATTGTTTTGGGCACCCCCTCTTAGACATTGTCTTTCCCAGCACCCCCAAGGAGGCCTTCCGCCGTGAATTGGGCCTGAGCGAAGACCAGCGTTTGGTGGCCCTACTGCCCGGCTCGCGCCGCAACGAGGTGCTCAAGCACCTACCCTTGCTCGCCGAGGTGGCCCGCAAGCTGACCACCGAACGCCCAGAGATCCGCTTTGTTTATCCCTTAGCTTCGACAGTCAAGCGCTCAGAGGTCGAGCCTGCCTTAACGGGCCTGCCCATCAGCTTGGTTGAAGGCCGCACCTATGACGCGGTGTCGGCGGCGGACTTGGCGGTGGTGGCCTCGGGCACCGCCACCCTAGAGACAGCCATCTTACAGACGCCGTTGTTGATCTTTTACAAGGTCACCAACACCACCTACGCCATCGGCAAATACCTTTTGGGGATCAAGGCCATTGGCCTGCCCAACATCGTCCTAGGCCGCGAGGCCGTACCCGAGATGGTGCAGGCGAAGACCGAACCGGACCGGATGGCCGAGCACCTCCTGCGCCTCTTAGACGACCCCCAAGCCTACGCGGCCCAGAAAGATCACTTGGCAGAACTGTTGACCAAACTAGGCGAGCCCGGCGCTTACGCCAAAACCGGGAAGTTTTTGGCGGACCTGCTGCAAAAGTAGCCGGAGGCCTAAAGTGCCGAAGTCAATAAAAGTCGTGGTCCAAGGGTTTTGCCAACCTTTGGGGGGAGGTGAGAAAAAAGGGAGGTGACAGCGCCCTTTCGATTTACTGGCAAGGTCCAAAAGCCCTCTGTAGCGCCTATGCCGCCACCAAGGGGGAATGCAAGGAATCCTTAGCAGGGTTTATTTTGATACCTCTTTTTCGTAAAAACTCTTCCCTACCCGGTCAATGTGATCCACTAGGTCTGGATTTTCGATCCGGTCATATAAGGAAAGGTCAAACTGGTAGGGTATCGGTAATTGTTCTAATTCCTCGTTAAGCATCATCAATTCGTGCAAATCCAGGGCACCAAATACCGTCAAATCTATATCAGAACCGGTTTTATAGTTCCCCTTGGCCCGTGACCCATAAATCACCGCTTTCTCAACCCGAGAGTGTTGGGCAAAAACCCTTTGGATTTGATTGATCACGAAAGTGCTGAGTCCAAAAGCTTCAGCCATCTTCGCGCTCAGCCAAAGGTCCCATGCGCGCTTGTAAAGCTTGGAAAGCGGGGTAATAGTCCTTTAAAATAGAGGTCGTAACCTCCAGAACCACCTGTTCGTTATAGGCATGTGCCGTAAGATTCCGGCTTTTGATCATCGCCATCCAGACCAAACCTGCCGCTTCAGTATCGCCCAATAGGTTCTGTTTAAATCCTTCCTTGATGGAATCGCGAGATCCAATCAACCCGTTGATGCCTTGATACTCCAAATAGTCCTTCAATAGATTCCAGGCCAATTCAAAGGAGTACTCGAAGGCTTTCACCAAGCCTTGTGCCTCAAGTTCGTTGAGTTGGCCTTTAGCTACAAACTTATCCAGCTGGCTCAATGCTTTTTGAAAATTGCGGAACCGCTGAATCCAGCGGATGTCTTTCTTGCTCATGTTCCGGTTACTTTTGCACTGGTTGTCTTACGACCCATTCATACCGCTGTTTGTCGCACTCCGCCAAGAGGGTGGCTAGGTTTTTATAGGCCCCTTGTTTTGGATTTATCGGCTCATTTACTTAACTAGCGGTGTACCGCTAGTTTCGCCCCCCCCTTCAGGCCACCGCCAGCTTAGCCGGGCGCAGCGAAAGGGCCAGCAACAACAGGCCCAACAGCAGCAGGCCTAAGGAAGCGGCGGAAAAGACGCCCTGGGCGCTGGGCAGGAGGCTGCTGGCGACGGGGGACAAGAACATGCCGATAAAGAAAAAGAAGGTCAGGCCGCCGAGCATGCGTCCGCGCTGGGCGGCGGGGGCGAAGCTGACCAGCCAAGTATTGATGTTGGGGATGGTCACGCCCATCCCTAAGCCCGCCGGGACCATGGCGGCAATGGCCAAGGGCAGACTGGGGGCTATCTGGAAGAGATAATAACCCAGCGCCATCACCACCAACCCCAAGCCTTGGATGCGCTGATAACTCAGCCGCGCCTTTAACTTTCCGTAAGCTAAGCCGGTGGCCGCCGAGAAGAACGTGCTGAAGCCGATGGTCAGACCAATGACCAAGCCGTCGGCCCCGAAGCGTTCTTTGAGCACAAAGGGCGCTTGGATAGGGATCAAATAAAAGGCCAACATGCACAAAAAGGATAGGCTATAAAGCCCCGAAAGGGGTTTCCAGGGGATGGCGGCGGCCTCATGGGCCAAGTCGGTCTGCGGTGCTACCGGGCGGCCAGACTTAGGGAAGTGTAACTTGGCGAGCAGCACAAAAACCAACGCGATAAAGTAGATGATAAAAGGAAGCCGCCAATGGAAGTCGGCGAGCCAGCCGCCTAGCGTCAAATAGACCAGTCCGCCCAGGGCCATGAAGGAACCCTGCTGCCCCAAGAAGGCTTGCCGTTCGGCCCCATCGAAGAGGTCCCCGGCGAGCGCCACACTAGTGGTCATGATCGCCGCCACGCCCACGCCCAACAGAGCACGCCCGGTCAAGAGGGCATAGGGGTGGACTAGGTAGAGCCCGCTGGTCCCGGCGAGCACAAAGAGCATCAAGCCACTCAACAAAACCGGCAAACGGCCATAGCGGTCCGAGAGGTAGCCCATCAAGGGCGCAAAAAAGGCGACAAAGAGTGCAGGCAGGGTGACCATCAACTTGGCCAACAGGCGCGCATCGCCCCCATAGGGCACAAAGACCTCGGCAAGGTGCGGCACGGCGGCGGCAATGATGGCTCCGGCCATGACCGGGAGGCTGCTGATCAGCAAAAGGGTCAACTTTTTCATTTAGGCTCCAAATTGGAACGGATGTGGTCTAAAAGGCGGAAAAATTCCTTGAGTTCTGCGTCGCTCAGCCCGGCACCGGCCAATTGGCTAGAACGGTCGGCCGCATGGCGCAAGGGTCCTTTGGCTTGGCGGCCCTGGGGGGTCAAAAAGATGCGTTTGGACCGGCGGTCTTGGGTGTCGCTGCGGCGTTCGACCAACCCTTCGGCCTCCAATTTATCGACCAAGCGGGTCAGGGCGGTCTTGCCAAAAGCGAGCTGCTCGGCCAGTTCGTTTTGGGTGCCGCCTTCGGCTTCAAAGAGTCGGTTGAGCAATTGGAAGGCCTCTAAGGGAAGCGGATAGCCCGCCTCAACCAATAGAGATTCCAATAGGCTACGGGCCGCACGGTAGGTTAAATAAACCTGCCTACCGAGAGATGGGTGGGTGCTACTCATTAGTTTCCTTTGTTATAGTTTCATATGTAACTTTATTCTTCCGGTCCGTCAACCTGGAAACCCTCTTTCCCTTGAAGAGCAAAGAAGTTACTCTTTGGAAACTATTGGGAATGAGCCTTGCACAGACCAAGGCGTAGGCCTAAGATTGGCCAAAATATTTTTGATAAAACTCCGGTGCCGCATTGCGAACCTTTCGGTTTGAACCCTTGATGGCCCTTTGATGAAGCCCAATCCAGCGATTCCAACTTGGTCGTATCTCGCCGCGCTGCTGCTGTGTCTAGGCATTTTTTGCCTGCCCCAAGCGACCTGGGCACAACAAGCCGAAATGTCCATCGGTCTCGCCTCGGGCGTCAGCAACCAACCAGAAGAAAAAGACTTTGACCGCACGGCTCAGACTCTAGACCTCAGCTTTGACTGGCAGGCACTAAGGGTAGGCTACAACAGCGCCACCTCTTATATGGACTACAACCTTTACGAGGTTGACTGGGCTGTTCAATTGGCCACTACCTCCTGGTATGGAGCATGGCGCTGGGACCTGACCGAAAAAGGTGGGTTTTATACCCTGCTGGGGATCACGTACCAAACCTTTGTACTCAGCCTAGGCAGCGGCGTGGGCGACCAAAACAGTCAGGCGTACGGCTTGGTATACGGCACCGGGATGCAGTACGACTTAGACGGCTTGATCTTCGGAATGCAGTGGATGAGTTTTAAAGTACCCTCTACAGGCACGAAAAAAGTTGTGGACATCGAACTGGCCACCGGCTCGAACCAACTACAATTAGCGGCTAGGATCCCCTTTTAAGACCCCCATGAAGCACCTCATCAAAACCAGTTTGATCTGCGCCTTGGGCCTCGCCTCCTTGGCCTCCTGCCGCTCGGACAACAAATTTAAAGAGGGCATGGCCAACTCGGAGTTGCTGCTGCCCTACGCCAAGTACCTCAAGATCAACCGGTCCTACTCGACCCGCGTGGGTGGGGCCATCAACCCTCAAGTTAGTTCTTCGCAGGCCTTTGATTCGGGCTATTGGGGCTGGGAAAATCAAGAAGCCAGCTTAAGCGGCACCACCGCCTTAACCTATCGTGCCACTTGGGACCAACCGCTACCGACCAACAGCTACGAGTCCTATTACCTAATCAACTTTGCCGACGGGACTTGGCCACGCAATTATGTCCATACCGGGGTGCTGCGGCCCAAAGAAATTACCGGTTATACTTACGAAGATTATGACTCTAGCGGGAATGTAACCACCTCTTCAACGCCCGACACCTACAATGTCGCCTACGATAGCCAGACGGGGTTGATCAGTGCCGCTTCGTATAAGACCTATACCACCGCAGGGGTACTTGACCTGACCTATATCTACAGCTTCACCACCGACCCCCGCTCTTATAGCGACTATTACCAAAGCACCTACGCAGTCTATTCGGGTACTTCGCTGACCTCGCTGGGCTCCCAAGCAACCACCATCAGCGTAGTTACCAGCGGGAACAACGAGGTCGAAACCACCACCCAGCGTAATTACAACTCCAGCGGGACCTTGGCAGATTTTAGTTATTCTAGCTTCGGGACCAAAAACGGTAGCACCGCCGTCAAGTATGTACACCAGTTGGGCACTTATACCGACGCCACCACCGATATTTCCTCGGACAGCGTGGTGGCTACCGAAACTTGGTATTCCGACGAAACCACGGCGATCTACAAAAAGGTGGTCCAAAGCTATTATGAGGACATCACCACCCGAGTGCCGATCAGCGTTACTAGCAGTGAATACACCGTCAGCGGCGGTACCGAGACCTTGGCAGCCAAGACGGTAGACCTCTATACCGACGGTTTTTTAACAACCCAAAAGGTCTATACGGTGAGCAGCGGCGTGGCCATTCTAAATACCTCCACCGTAACGACCCGAAACAGCCGTGGACGCCCCACTTCGGTTGAAGTCCAAAATTCAAGCGGCACGGCAACCTACCGGACCGATTACACCTACGATAGCTCCTACCGTCTTGAGACGGTGCGTAACTACAGCATCTCTTCGGGGGCCGACAGCTGCGCTGCGGGCAGCTATGACATGAGTTATACTCAGTACACTAGCGCCGCCGGGGCAACGCTCTACGGGGTCACCAAGACTACCTACGATTGCTCGGGTACGACCCTCTCCACCGATCCGAGCGGGAGGACAGTCACCACCTATGATACCAACTTTGACAAAACAAGCGTCGAGGTGGCTACCTATGCCTCGGGCACCTTCACCTTGACCAGCAAGTTGGGTTATACCTACAACAGCAGCCATCAGATCACCCAGCTCCAGACCTACGACCTGACCATCCCGGCCTTCCCGACAGAAGCTGGCTTTACCAGCTATCTCTATGATAGCAATGGATTCTTGACGTCAACGATCACCCAAAATTCCGACGGCACCACCAACGCAAGCTACCGCATCTATAGCTACACCTACCGTTGAGTCTCTGGTAATCGGCACTACTTGCAAAGCTACCCAAGTCACTGTATCTTAGAACTCGTCTCTAACCCTTGGGGGATTTTAACTCATCATGAGGAGTACGATGTATCAAGCGGACGCATACGCCAGTCAACCGGTGGCCGCCCTGGTCCCGATCGAAGAGCGCATGGCTTTTTTAAGAAAGATCTATGGGCTGTTGGCGATCAGTGTGTTCATGGCGGCCGGTGCCGCCTGGGTGACTGCGACAAACGAAGGCTTTTTGATGACAGTGCGCAACAACATGCTGCTGTTTTTCATTCTAGAAATCGGTGCCATCTTTTTGACCTTCTGGGCTCGTAAGAAGGAAACCTTAGGCCTTGTGGCCCTGTTTACCTTCACCAGCCTAACCGGGGTGACCACTGCGCCGATCCTGCTAATCTACACCGGCGGGTCTATCGTCAACGCGGCGATACTGACCGGTTTGATTTTCGTGGGCCTCTCGGTTTACACCATCACCAGCAAAAAGGATTTCTCCTTTATGGGCGGTATGTTGACCACCGGATTGATCATCCTGGTGGTGGGCGGATTACTGAATCTCTTTTTGTTCCAGTCCAGTGGCATGTCTTTTCTGTTCGCTGCGGGTGGAGCCTTTTTGTTTAGTGGGTTCATCGTTTACGATACCTTCAATATCTTAAACCGCTACCCCACCGACGAGTATATTTCAGCGACCCTGTCGCTCTATCTGGACGTATTAAACCTTTTTCTGTCATTGTTGCGCCTAATAGGCCAACGAGACTAAAAGGGATCGGTTTTCAACCGGGAAAAGCCCGCCTTTTAGGCGGGCTTTTTTTTTGACTTGATGAGGGGCGCTAATGGATTGGATGTATATCCTGCTGGTGGCTTTGGGCTTTTTTGCCCTAGTCGGTGGAGGTGAATTACTAGTACGCGGTGCGTCCCACTTAGCGGTGCGCCTGGGAATCTCGCCATTAGTGATCGGCTTGACCGTGGTGGCCTACGGCACCAGTGCACCAGAATTGGCGGTAGGCGTTGCCGCCGGGCTCAAGGGCAGCAGCGACTTGGCTCTGGCCAACGTGGTGGGCAGCAACCTTTTCAACACCCTGTTAATTTTAGGTCTTTGTGGCCTAATCGCGCCATTGGTGATCAAGACCCAACTGGTTAAGCTGGATGTACCGGTGATGATCGGTGTCTCCTTGTTAGTCGCGGGTATCGCCTGGAACGGACAGATTTCGGCCCTTGAGGGAGCCTTGCTCTTTGGCTTGGCGGTGGCCTATACGGTCTGGCTGCTGCGCCATTCTAAAGCCCACCCCGAAGATGCTGATGAATTCGCTGAGTTGGCCGCGCCCCCAACCAATTGGTTTGAGCGGGGCCTGAGCGGTCAATTGTTGTTGATTGCCGGAGGAGCCGTAGCGCTGAGCTTTGGTTCTGACTGGTTGGTTGAAGGGGCGACGGGCATCGCCCGCGCCTTTGGGGTCTCTGAAGTGGTGATCGGCTTGACGCTGGTCGCCGCCGGGACCAGCCTGCCCGAGTTGATGACCAGCCTCATGGCAACCTTCAAAGGCGAGCGCGACTTGGCGGTAGGCAACGTGGTGGGCAGCAACATCTTCAACCTGTTGATGATCCTCGGCATCTCGTCGATGATCACCCCCGGAGGTCTGGGCGTAGACCCCAACATCTTAGAATTCGACCTCCCGATCCTCCTCTTGGCAACCCTCGCCTGCCTACCGATCTTCATCACCGGCAAGGTCATCTCCCGCTTTGAAGGGGCCTTATTCTTCGGCGGCTACCTTGCCTACCTGTCCGTGCTGGTTTGGCGGACCCTGGGTTAAGCCCTAAGGCCCTCCCAGCCAAGTGATGAACCGCCCAAATCCGTAAAGGGCCAACCAAGGTCCGAACAAAACCGCCAAGCAACCCCACAGTTTTTTGGGGTGGATGCGGTAGCCTCGCTCTTCGTGGATTTGCAACCCATTGACGAGTTCAACTTCAGGAGCAGGCTTGGTTCCATCAACCAATAAATTGCCCCTAAGACCCTGTGAATCCGGTGCCGCCGGAGTTTTCTGCACCACATCACCCAAGGTGCCAGCCGTCGCCAAGCGTCCGGCATGACCACAATAGAGACAACGTTGGGATTTAACTTCGCTGGAAAATTCACGCCCACATAGGTCGCAACGAAACAGAAAGGGCAACGGCTTCAACTGCCGAATGGGCGGCTTCCTTCCGGGGTGGGAGGGGATGGCGGCCAAGGTCTGGGGAATCAACAGCCGCAGATAATCATATGACTTGGTTTGTTCTTTTAGGAACCAGCGCTTTACGGGGTTGGAGCTTTGCCGGTAAGCATACCGCTCAAGCGCCTCGGACCTTAGGGTATGTTGGATCAAGCACTGTTGTTCCGGTAGGTGGAAGTCACCAAAACCGCCGCGAGCCTCACAGTTCGGGCAGAGCAGTTGGGGTTCCTCTGCCGATTGGGGGCTCAAGCCAAACTGATGTTTACAGCCCAAGCAAAGCCGCCGTAGATGAAGTCGCTGATCAAGGGGAATCCCCACTTGGCAATTAAAGCGTCCTTCCTCGGCAACCAGATTGAATAAAACCCCTTTTACGCCCTTCCTTGCCATGGCCTGCCCTTCATCATGAGTTAAGACTAAAGCTTTACTCTATACAAGAGGTCGCTGGAAGCCATAAAGGGAGGGTATAAACTGCAAAAAAGACGGGTAAAACTCAGCAGAGCCTTACCCATAAATATTTGGGAGCGCCAAAGGCCGGGAGGGGCTTAGCCCAGGAATTTCTTGGAGTCGAAGGCCGCTTCGATGTAATATTTGCCCGCTTGGGTCTCGAAGGGGATCATGATCACCCGAGCTTCAACAAAGTGGGTGATGTCGTGGCCTTCGCCCTGTGAGGTAGTGGGGATGCCGGCGGAGAAATGAAAACCCAGTTTGGCCAGTTCGCGGCGGGCTTCGCCGCTAACCATGTTGACAATCTCGCCGACCATATCGACAATTTCGTCGTCAATGTCGGCATATTCTTGCCCGAACATCTGCTGGGCCACGGCGAGGATGCAATTGCGGGTGAAGCTGATGGAGATCGACCCCCTGGATTCCCCGGTCAGTTCGATCACTGCCGAGATATCGCCCATCGCCTTATGGTTCGTGGGGTCTTTAAGCGCGGGCTTTCCGGGCTTGGACTCCATGAACGCCATGGTCGAAAGGACCTTCTTGGTGGCGATTATAAAAGGGTTAATGTATTCAACCTTCACCGTTATCCTCGTCTAAGAGCCGGATCAAATGGGCCAGCTCTTCTGGTGGTGGCACTTCAAAGTAAACTTCCTCGGAAGTGGCCGGATGGATCAAGCCCAGGCTGGTAGCATGCAAGGCTTGGCCCTTAAAGGACTTTAAGGCCGAAATTATTTCACTTCCATAGATTCGGCTTAGGTCCCGGTAGCGTCCATAAAGTGGATCACCCACCAAGGGATGACCCAAATGGGCCAAATGCACCCGGATCTGGTGGGTGCGCCCCGTCTCTAGCCGACACTCGATCAGCGTCAGTTTCCGGTAGCTTTTAATTCGTCTCCAATGGGTGACCGCCCGCTTGCCCCCCTGGCGCACCGCAAATTTCTTGCGCTCCTTGGGGTGCCGGCCAATGGGTTGGTCTATCATCCCCAAAGGCTGAACCATCTCCCCCCAAACCAGCGCCAAATAGCGGCGTTCGATGCTGTGTTCTCGAAACTGCTCGGCTAGGAGTTCTTGGGCTTCGTCATTCTTTGCAATCACCAACAGGCCCGAGGTGTCCTTGTCGATACGGTGGACAATGCCGGGCCGGATACCCCCCTGTTTGGTCAGTTCTGTGTGGTGCAGCAGGTAATTCACCAAGCTGTCTTCGTTATGTCCCGGCGAAGGATGTGTTACCACACCCCGTGGTTTATTGACAAGAATAATGCTCTCGTCCTCATAGACCACATCCAAAGGATGCTCCACCGCTACGGCCCGCTCAGGCAAGCTCGGAGGCAACTCGAAACTGATCTGTTGCCCTAAGGCTACCGGTATCTTGGCGGCTTGAGCAACCTTTCCGTCAACCAAAACCAAACCCATCTTAACCATGCGCTGGGCCTTGCTCCGGGTACCCACCTGGGCGGCCAACCACTGGTCAAGCCGTTGGCCCGCGTCTTCTGCACTAACCTCGATAGCCTCCATTAGAGCTCGAAGAGTTCAAACTGTTCATGGTGGTAGCGCTCGGAAGTCTGCAAAGAGATACTTCCTTTGATCAGCTTTTCCATACTGCGGAAGGTGTCTAGCTCTTCGACCTCTAAATACTCGCCCAGGTCGGGGTGTACCCCCAGCAACAGGTTTTCTGGCGGGTCCGATTCTTTAGCCAACCGGGCAATCTCACGGTAGACTTCGTAGACCATGGTCGCCTGGGATTTGATCCGCGCCCGCCCGTCACAGTAGGGGCAAGCCTCGCGCAGGAAGCGGCCCAGGTTCTCGCGGTTGCGTTTACGCGTCATCTCCACCAAGCCCATCTCGCTGATCGGCAAGATCTTGGTGCGGGCTTTGTCGCGCTTAAGTTCTTCTTTGAGAAGGTTATAGACCTTCTGGCGGTTTTCGGGATTTTCCATATCGATGAAGTCGATGATGATGATCCCGCCGATGTCGCGCAATTTAAGCTGGTGCACAATCTCCACCGCCGACTCTAGGTTGGTGGTCAAGATGGTGTCTTCGTGGTTCGAGCTACCGGTGAAGCTGCCGGTGTTGACGTCGATGGCCGTCAGGGCCTCGGTCTGGTCGATCACCAAAGACCCGCCTGATTTCAGCCAAACTTTGCGCGAAAGTGCCCGGTCAATCTCGGCGCTGATGCCGTAATGGTCATAGATCAGCGTACGGCGCTTAAAAAGCTTTAAAATCCCCGAATATTTGGGCAGGTAGGTGGCTAAATGCTTCTTGAGCTTCTCAAACTCCGTATTGTCGTCAATCACCAAGGCTTCCACCTCGGGGCTGAGCATGTCGCGGATGGTGCGGAAGGTCAGGTTGAGGTCTTCGTATAAGATAGCCGGAGACTTCAGCGTCTTGAACTTGCGTTCTACCTCGGCCCAGGTCGAGCAGAGATAATCCACATCATTTTTAAATTCTTCTTCCGAACGCCCGGCGGCAACGGTGCGGACAATGAAGCCGGTCCCCTCGGGCTTGACGCTACTGACGATCTTGCGCAACCGAGCCCGTTCCTTTTCGTCGCGGATTTGGCGGCTGACGCCCACGTTGTTGACATGGGGCATGAAGACCAAGTTGCGCCCCGGTAGGGTGATGTTGCAGGTGATCCTGGCTCCTTTGGTGCCAATGGGGCCTTTACTGACCTGAACCATGATGTCCTGGCCTTCTTTGATCAGTTGGCCGATCTCTAGACGGTTTTTTCGTTTGTGCCCGCTGCGGCGCGGTTTGGGCTCGCTAGCTTCTTCGTCTTCGCCGCTTTCGTCGGGTTCTTCGACCTCGTCGTCATCGGTGCGGATGTCGTCGACATACAAAAAAGCGGCTTTCTCTAGGCCGATGTCGATAAAGGCCGATTCCATCCCCGGTAATACCTTGAGGACACGCCCTTTGTAGATGTTGCCAACAACGCTTTTGTTTTTTTCGCGCTCGTAAAATAGTTCTTGGACCTCGCCATTCTCTAATAGAGCCACACGAATCTCGTGCTTGGCGTGGTTGATAATGATTTTTTTGCCCATTAGGTGGGTGCTCCCGAAGGGACCACAACTTTAGGCGTACCTCAACCAACGAGGGGTACCACGCGGCCTGAATCCTTTGGAACTTCGGGTTTGGGTAGCCTTGCGTAAAGTCCGCTTCGAGGGGTCGACAAGAAGCGTCTTGTGGGGTTATCCGCAGGCAATCAACGCCGAAAAATATGGTTCCAAAGCGGGTTAGGTCCGGTGGACTGTAACAAGTTGGTGCGGTCTGCTTTGGTTGGGTTTTCCGTTTATAACTTTAAACAGTCAACGATTACCGGGCATCCTGCCCCAGTCGCCTGACTGTTGGTTTAGTGGGGCCGACTAAGTCGGCTTGGCTTTGAAATTAGTTGATCTTTTTATAAAGATCAATGATTTCGATCAATCCATTCATGCTGTCGCTGCCTTTGTTGCCCGCCTTGGTCCCGGCGCGCTCGATCGCCTGTTCGATGCTGTCGGTGGTCAACACGCCGAAGGACACGGGCACGCCGCTGTTTAAGCCCACTTGAGCCACACCTTTGGCCACTTCTGAGGCGACATAATCAAAATGAGGCGTCCCTCCGCGGATCACCGCGCCGAGGGCCAAAATTCCGTCATACTGGCCCGTAGCCGCCACCTTTTGGCAGGTCAGGGGGATCTCGTAAGCGCCGGGCACGCGGACCACGGTCACTTGGGCTAGGTCGCCGCCATGGCGCTTGAAGGCGTCTAGCGCGCCTTCGAGCAATTTGCCGGTAATGAAATCGTTGAACCGGGCCACCACAATAGCCAGCTTAATGCCCGCTGCGTTGAAATGCCCCTCTAAACTATGGTAACTCATCTGGCCTCCCTCAAGGATGGTCTTTTAAGCTCAGCATATGGCCGAGCTTATTTTTCTTGGTTTGCAAATAATGACTGTTTTGTTCGTGGGCGAGCATTTCTAAAGGAACGCGCTCCACCACTTGCAGGCCGTACCCCTCCAACCCGACGATCTTGCGGGGGTTGTTGGTGATCAGCTTAATTTTTTTCAAGCCCAAATGAGCTAGAACCTGGGCCCCAAAGCCGTAGTCCCGCAGGTCCGCATCGAAGCCCAGTTGTTCGTTGGCCTCGACGGTGTCTGCCCCTTGGTCTTGCAGATTGTATGCTTTAATTTTATTGATGATGCCAATACCGCGGCCCTCTTGGGCTAGATAAAGTACCACCCCTTGGCCCTCTTTTTCAATCAGCCGCATGGCCTCATGGAGTTGGTTGCCACAGTCGCAACGGGCCGAAGCGAAGACGTCTCCAGTCAAACATTCACTATGGACCCGCACCAAAACCGGTTCGTTGGGCGTTAGCTCACCTTTGACCAAGGCGATATAATTTTCGCCGTTGAGCTTGTTGACGTAGCCTTTGATCCGAAAATCACCGGCAATGCTGGTCGGTAAGTTTGATTCTGCGGCCAACTCCACCATGGACTCGTTGGCCATGCGGTATTTGATCAGGTCGGCGATGGTGCAGATTTTTAGGTCGTGCTCCTGGGCGAAGGCCTTGAGTTCCGTATAGCGGGCCATGGTGCCGTCTTCGTTCATGATCTCACAGATCACGCCCGAGGGATTGCCGCCCGCTAAACGAGCCAAATCCACGCTGGCTTCGGTATGGCCGCTGCGCTGCAAGACGCCGCCCAGGCGGGCCTTTAGCGGAAAGATATGGCCAGGCATGCAGATGTCGCCAGGTTGCGCATCGGGACCGATGGCGGTCAGAATGGTGTGGCTGCGGTCTGCGGCCGAGATGCCCGTGGTCACGCCGCTGGCGGCTTCGATGCTGACGGTGAAGTTGGTGCCGTATGGCGTGTCGCCGCTGACGGTCATCATGGGTAATTTCAGGCGGTCCACCTGCTCTTCGCACAGAGCCAAGCAGATCAAACCACGGCCATAACGGGCCATAAAGTTGACCGCCGCAGGGGTGGCGTATTCAGCGGCACAAACGAGGTCCCCCTCGTTTTCGCGGTCCTCATCGTCAACCAGGACGATCATTTTGCCCTGGCGTATATCCTCAATCGCCTCGGCAATTGAGTCGAATTTTTTGCTCATGAACCTATGGTTGCCCCAAAAGGGCGTTGGCAGGAACCTAGACCTGACGGTCAAACAGTGGGCGGCCCCTGCCGATTTATAAATGAAGATTTCGGCCAAGAGGCATTCTAACGGAATGCCTCTAAAAAGACAATCCCAAGGCTAGCCACTCTTGGAGAGTTGCTCTGCCTCTTCAGCCCGGTACTCTAGCGTGAAGCGGAAGTTCAATCCCTCGATCAATTCGGACACTTCATCCACAAAAGATTCCACCGGCCTCACCTGAGCACCCAAGTCAAGCACCACCTTGTCCCCCGCCGCAGTAGTGACCTGTGCTAGGACCCGGCACTTGCCAGGGTATTCGGAAATCAAGCCCCGCAGGCGGAACAGTGATTCGCTCCCAAAGCCCTGTGGAAGCTCCAGCAGCATCTCACTAGCCACCGTTTCGCGTAGGTCGCGCAGCAACGTGATCCGCTCTGCGTTGAGGCTACCTTGATTGTAGCGCCCCGTCAGCAACATCGGCTCGCCACCTTCTAAAAGGGGCTCTAGCTCCACAAACAGCTTAGGAAAGACCACCGCTTCAAAGCTGCCGTGTAGGTCTTCAAACTTGAGCACCGCCATCTTGTCGTTTTTCTTGGTTAATTTGACGGTCTTAAGCTGCAACACGCCGACCATACGCAGCTGGGTGCGGCGGTTGAAGTCCTTTTCCTCGTCGCGCAGGTCACTAGACGGGGTTAAGGTAACGAAGCGCTTCACCTCTTCTATGTAGGGGTCCAGCGGGTGACCGGAAATGAAGAAGCCCAAGGCTTCGTGTTCGTGTTTGAGCCGCTCCTTGGGCTTCCAGTCGTCCACCTCGGGCAGGTCCAAGCGGGCCTTGCATTTAGCGCTTTCGGCCTCATCCAGCATATCAAACAGGCTGGTCTGGTTTTCGATCTTCATGGACTTTTCGGCCGCCGCCAAACGCAGGCAGCTGTCGATGCCTTCATAGAGCCTGCGGCGGTTGGGCTCAAGGGAGTCAAAGACACCGGACTTGACCAGCGCTTCCATCACCCGACTGTTGACCTTTGATGCATCAATCTGGGTAAAAAGGTCCGGTAGGTCTTCAAAGCGCCCGACCTCTTTGCGTACCTCGATCAACGAGAGCAACGCACTGGAGCCCACGCCCTTAATGGCCGAGAGGCCAAAGCGGATCGCCCCGTCCACGGTGGTAAACACCATGTCCGATTGGTTGACGTCCGGCGGCAAGACTTCAATGCCCATCTCGCGGCACTCGGTGATCAGCTTGACGATGCTGTCGGGCTTGTTGATGTCGGCGGTCAACAACGCCGCCATGAACTCCACCTTATAATTCGCCTTGAGCCAAGCGGTCTGGTAGCTGACCAACGCATAGGCGGCCGAGTGGCTCTTGTTGAAGCCGTAACCCGCAAAGTGGTCGATCAGGTCAAAGATTTCGCCCGCTTTCTTGTAGGGGTCTTGATTGCCGCAGCCCTTTACGTATTCTTCATTGGCAGCGCAGCCTTCGGCAAAGTGGTCGCGCTGGCGGACCATCTCTTCTTGGATCTTTTTGCCGATAGCGCGGCGCAGCAAGTCCGCTTGGCCCAGGCTGAACCCCGCTAGGACTTGCACCACCCGCATGACCTGCTCCTGATAAACCATCACACCATAGGTCTCGCGCAGTACATCGGCCATCAAGGGGTGGGTGTATTTGATCTGCTGGCGGCCATGTTTACATTCCACAAAGTCATCCACCATCCCCGAACCCAACGGACCCGGGCGGTAGAGCGCCACCAAGGCGATGATCTCTTCAAATTCGGTGGGCTTGAGTTTCTTGATCAATTCCTTCATGCCCGGAGATTCCAACTGGAAGACGCCGGTGGTGTCGCCCTTGGCGAGTAGCTCAAAGGCCTTTTTGGCCATCGGGTCTTTTTTGCCGTCCATCTTGATGGCGGCAATGTCCAGCTGATCATCTGCCGGGCGGCGCTGGTTGATCAGTTGCACGGCTTTATCGATCACCGTCAGGTTGCGCAGGCCTAAGAAGTCAAACTTAACCGCCCCTTGGTCCTCGGCGTACTTCATGCTGTACATGGACTGGATGCCTTCGCCCTTGGTGGGCGTACAGGTGGGCATCACATCCGTCACGTCGGAGTTCATGATGATCACCCCGGCGGCGTGGGTGCTCAGGTTGTTGTTGAGCCCCTCTAACTGCAAGGCAATATCAATCAACTTCTTTTCTTGTGCCGTGCCCGACTCATGCATTCGGTTGAGTTCCGGCTCCTTTTCCATAGCCTTTTGCAGGGTGATACCCAACTCATCAGGGATCAGCTTGGCGATTTTGTCGGCCTCGGCGTAGGGGATGTCTAAAACCCGCGCCACGCCGCGCAACGCACCTTTGGCCAGCAAGGAACCAATCGCGGCAATCTGGCAGACATTTTTTTCGCCATACTTCTTGCGCACATAGTCGATCACCCGTTCGCGCCCTTCCACCTCGAAGTCGATATCGAAGTCCGGCATGCTGATCCGGTCGGGGTTTAAAAAGCGCTCAAAGAGGAGGTCATATTCAATCGGGTCGATGTCCGTGATCCGCAGTGAATAAGCCACCAAGGACCCCGCCCCGGAGCCCCGTCCCGGCCCCACCGGCACGCCGTTTTCCTTGGCCCAGTTGATGAAGTCGGCGACGATCAGAAAATACCCCGGAAAGCCCATCTTGTTGATCACGTCCAGCTCAAAGTCCAGCCGGGCTCCGTAAACCTTACGGTTTTCGGCCACCTTTGCTGGGTCCCACTCCTGAATCCGGGTCAGTTGTTCGATGCGCGCTTCCAGGCCTTCCCTGGCGACAACCACCAATTCGTCCGATAAATTGTCGGTCCGTTCCAGCGGGTAATCGGGCAGGTAATATTTCTTGTTGGTCAGGTCCACCTCACACTGCTCGGCGATCTTGAGTGTATTTTCCAAAGCCTCGGGGGGCAGGCCCTCAAAGGCGGCCCACATCTCTTCGGGGCTTTTGAGGAAGAGTTCAGAGGTTTGGGGGGACTGGGCAATGCCCGGATCGGTGATGCGCTTCTGCCAGCCCATCAGTTGCAGGATATAATGAGCCTCGGCGACCTCTCTGGTCGGGTAGTGGCAGTCGTTGGTGCCCACCAAGGGTAGATTTAGGTCCTTCGCCAGTTGGATCAGCTGCGGGTTGACCCGGTTTTGGTCTTCTATGCCGTTGGCCTGCAACTCTACGTAATACCGGCCATCAAAGACCTGGGAATACCACCGGGCGGCCTCGTAAGCCCCTTCGACCTCGCCGTTTTTAAGGCGGTTGGCTAACTCGCCCTGCAAACAGGCCGAAAGCACGATGATCCCTTTGTTGTGTTGTTCTAACAGATCCCGATCGATCCGGGGCTTGCCGTAAAACTTCCCTTGAGAAAAGCCCTGGCTGGCCATCTTGCCCAGGTTGATGTAGCCCTCATGGTCCATGGCCAACAACACGGCATGGTAGGCATTGGGCCCCGGCCTGTCGTACTTGCGCAAGAACCGGTCACCCTTGGCTACGTAGGCCTCCATCCCGATGATCGGTTTGACCCCGGCCTTCTTGAGGTCGTGGTGGAACTCTACCGCCCCGTGTAGGTTGCCGTGGTCGGTGATGGCGCTGGCACTAAAGCCTTTGTCGGCCAATTTCTGGCCTAGGCCCTTAACCTTGATGGCACCGTCTAACAGGGAATAATGGGTGTGGAAATGGAGATGTACGAATTGGGGAGACATCTTAGCGGCTACTTGTTAAAAAAGGTATTTATACAGACGCGCGAAACTTAGCCATCATGACGAAATCCAGCTTCGCCCTTCTTACCGTCTTTCTTCTCTTGGCGGCCAGCCCGGCCCGAGCCAAACTGATCGAACCGGAAGGGTTGATCTTAAAGATCCTCGAACACTACGAATCAGTGCGTCAATTTGACCTAGAGGTGACCTACCGGGTTTTTGATCCCGAAGCCTTGGCACCCTTGGGTGAAGCCTTGTCCGAGCAGGCACCGCCCAGCGAGCTACCTAACCAGGGGTACCGCCAAGACTCTTTGATGATCCGAGACGAGGTGATCGTCGTTGAAACCAAAGGGTTAAAAGGTGATTTATTGCATCTTACCATTGCCCAGATGGCGAAGCAACTGGATAAAAACTTCTCTTCCAACCGACTCTTTTCCCAAGAGGAAGCCCAGTTTTTGCCGCTCCTGCCGATCACCAAACACCCGGCGATTTTCAAGGGTAGGCTTGCCCAATTAGGCATCGACCCGGCCCAAGTGGGCACTGAGCGCCAAGGCTACAACGTCTTGTACCGCTTAGGGGGCCCCGAAGAAAATATCTTGATCGACCCCAAGACCTTCCGCATCTTGGCGATCAACCGCAGGTTGAACCTTGACGGGCGCGACTTCCCCTTGCAGATTCTATTTATCGGGGTTCATAGCCGCATAAAAGCGCTACCCCAAACGATCCGTTATTACGTCGCCGGAAGGCTGTATAAAGAGGCCCAGATTGGTCCTTTAAAAACCCGTGGTCTTTCTCGGGCGCGGCGTGATCTTTTAGAGCAATACAAAAACGACATAGGAACCTTGGATGAACCGACCACTTTGGATTTCGCTTTGGGCCGCTAGCCTGATTTGGGCAGCTCCGGTCCTTGCTGGCGAGGTGATCGACCAGATCAAGATCGAAGTCTACAACCAAGCGATCACTGAACATGAGATCGAACTGCGCGTTCAAGCCCGCCAGGGCGGACCGGCCAGTGGGCTGAACCTGTTGGCCAATGAACGCGCCCGGGCCGAAGTGACCGAAGAGCTGATCAATGAAGCGCTCTTAGACCACCGCGCCGAGAGCCTGAACATCCAAATATCCCCCGAAGAGGTGGACCAAGGGGTGGATAAATTCCGCACCCAGCAGGGCCTAACGGAGCGCCGCTTTGAAGACAGCCTGGAATACCAACACATCACCCTAGCGGACTTTAAACAACGCATCGAAGAGCGGCTCAAGCGCGAGCGGGTGATGCAGCAAGAGGTCGGCTCACAGATTTCGATCAACGAAGAGTTACTCAAGCAAGAGCACCTAAAAAACACGCCAGTCGTCGAGAAGGTCCACGCCCGCCACCTACTGATCCTGGCAAAAAAAACGGCCCCCAAGGCCGAGATCGAGGCCGCGCGCAAACGTATCTTGGCGCTGCGCGAACAGATCACCAGCGGAGCCAACTTCGGCGAATTGGCGGCTAAAAACTCAGAAGACCCCTTAGCCGCCGACAACCAAGGCGACTTGGGCTTCTTCAAAAAAGAAGACATGGACCCGGACTTTGCCGACGCCGCCTTCAACTTGCCTCCTGGCCAGTTGAGCGGCCCGGTACGCAGCCGCTTTGGCTTCCACTTGATCGAAGTATTAGAAAAGAAAAAGATGCCGGTCATCCCCTTTGCCCAAGTCCGCGACCAGCTGCACAGCCGGGAATACCAAGCGCAGTACCAAAACAAGGCCGAGGCCTATCTGAAAGAACTTAGAGACAACGCCACCATTGTCTATCGATGAGAAGCCTGCTCCTCTTAATTTGTCTGGCCCTGCTTAGCGCCCCCAGCGCCCAGGCGCAGAGCTTTCTGAGCTACCCAACCCAACCGGAAGTGGAGGCCCAGGGGGGCTTTTTTGGCCAAGCCAAGAAAGAGCGGTTGCGCCTCTTAGGTAGCTTAAACCCTGAGCAAGAAGCGCCCGAATTGCCCGCCGAAGTCCCGGCCCCCGCTTTGGTGGTGCCGGAACTGCCCTTTACCCTAGAGTCTTTAGAGCAAATCGAGGCCCAGGCCCAACGGGGCGAATCCAATTTAGCCCTAGCGACGCTGCAAGCTCTGCCCCGACGCCCCGACGGGGAAAAGTTTGTTTTAGAAGAGCGGCGTTACGCCACCGAAATCCGGCTGCTCTTTGAGTTGGGGCGCTACGCCGAGGTATCGGAAAAAGCGCGGTACTTCTTAAGGCAATGGGGCGGCGGGTCCAACTTCCACCAAGTCTACTTTAGACTGGCCCAGTCACTGGCCAAGCAAGGCCAATTGCTGGAATCCACTTCGCTGGTGGACGAGGAGTTTTTTACGGCTCTGGCCCCTTCAGAAGCCATGACCCTACGCGACCTTTTGATCCGCGACGCGCTCAAGCGGAGTAAGGTCTACGAGGCCTTTAGTTATTTAGAGACCTTTGATCAAGGTTTGATCCCCGAATACCAACGCTGGGCCGGGGAGATCATCGACCAATTCAACAACCAAGGCGACCTAGACGACCTGATCGAGCGCTACACCGCCAACCCTTGGCTGACCGCTAGGCTTAAGCTGCGCAAAATCCAGCTTTGGGTGCGCACCGTCGAGTTCGACAAAGCCCAAGCTTACCTGACGGACTTGCTTAAAGACGGCGGCATCGACCCCAAGCTATACGCCGAGTTCGTCGCCTTAGGCGGCTTCATCGAAAACGCCAGCCAGACCCGGCCCTACCGGATCGGCGTGATCCTGCCCTTCTCGCACAAGCGCTTTGGGCATTTGGCCCAGCAGGTCTTAGAAGGCCTTGAGATCGGACTGGCCCGCTTCGCCACTGCGGAGCAACCGATTGAGTTGGTCTTAAAAGACTCGGCCCGCGACGCGGGCGGAGAAACCCGCATGGGCAAAGAGCGGCGCGACCTGATCGGCGAACTGGTCCGGGAATTGGTGCTTGAAGACAAGGTGGTGGCCATCTTGGGCCCTCTGGCCAAAGACACCTCCATCGCCGCCGGTGAAGCGGCGGAACCCTACAAGATACCGGTGATCAGCTTTTCGCTGACCGAAAATTTGGGCGAAGACCTACCTTTCTTGTTCCGCTACCAACGCAACGACCTACAAGAAGCCCAGGTAATCGCCCACTACGCCGCCGATTACTTACAGGCCAAACGAGTGGTGGTGCTCTACCACCCCGACAAGACCGGCTTTAGGCGGATGGAAACCTTTGTCAAAACCTTCCGCGAACAGGGCGGACAGATTGTCGGCGTCCGGCCCATCGGAGCCAGACAAGTGGACTTCCAAGAAGACTTCGCCAGCTTTACCGGAGGCTTTAAGCCCATCAGCGAAGAAGACCGTGCGGAAATGGAAAAGACCCGCGACCGGATCGACCCCGAAGTGGACTTTGACGCCATCTATGCTCCGGTCAGGCCCTACACGATGAACATCCTGACCCAGTTTGCCGCGCTCTTTGAAGCCGAAAAAATTTACTTTTTAGCGGGCCATGAACTCAACGAGGCAGAAAACCAACTGATCGATTCTGCGGCGAAACTGCGTTTTGCGGACAGTTATCCGATCAGCGGGGCCAACACCTACCTGTTGCCCTTTTTCGAATCCCACTGGCGTCACTACAACCATGTGCCCCGTTACCGCCCGCCAACCTCCTACGGCGTATATGGCTACGAGGCCTTGGAAATTTTGACCGAACTACTCAAAGACCCCAACAACCACAACCGCGAAGTGCTACGCGATGCCTTAGCAGGCTTAAAGGAATTCCCGGTGATCAGCGGCAAGGTCACCACCTTGTCCAACGGAGAACTGCAAAAGGACCTCAAAATCCTCAAGGTCCAGGGAACCAACACGGTGGAAGTCTTTTGAGTTAGGCTGGTGAGATGGAAAAGATCGACCTGAAGAAAGAACTCAAAGAGTTTTACGCTCCCCGCCCGGCGGGGCCCCGCCTGATAGAACTACCCAGCTTCAATTACCTTAGCGCTGAAGGCCAAGGCGACCCCAACCAAAGTGCCGAGTTTAAGGGGGCTGTAGAGGCTCTCTTTTCGCTGTCTTATGCCCTCAAGTTCCACCTGAAGAAGGGTCCGCTGGGTATTGACTATGCTGTGATGCCCCTTGAGGGTCTCTGGTGGGCCCCTGACATGACCCACTTTAAGGAGCGGCGCGACAAAAGCCAGTGGCAGTGGCGTTTGCTGATCCATCAGCCCCAATGGGTTGATGCGGAAATGGTGGAGCGGTTGCGCGGTCAGGTGGGTGCTAAGAAAGACCTGCCTTGGCTGTCTCGGCTAGAATTTGGCCCCTTTGCCGAAGGTCCCTGCGCCCAGGTTTTACACCAAGGCCCCTTCGATGACGAAGGACCGACCATCAGCCGACTGCACCAGTTCATTGCCAACCAAGGCAAAAGTTTGGCCGGTTTGCACCATGAAATCTACCTGAGCGACATCCGCCGGGGCAATCCGGCGAACTGGAAGACCCTAATCCGCCAACCCTACACCTAGCCTACTGCAACCTTGCCCAAGACTGTTGGTAGGCTTGATAAAGCCGCTCAGCCAGCAGACGGTTGACCGGCGCTTGGCTCAAATCCAACTGGTTTTTACCAAAAACCTGAGCCGCCGGTATCAGCTCCGGGGTTAGGTACTTGAGGTCTTCGGGCAATTGGTTGATCTGTGCCAAACGTTGCTGTAAGCCCCGCTGGCCAAAAAACTCCTGGGGCCCGGCGACCCAAAAGCCCCAATCACCAAAGCTGGGCACCGGATGGTGCAATGCCGCTACCGACCACCCCGCTGCTTGCAGGGTCCGCCCAATGATCCTAAAGGCAGGCAAAGCAAAGGCCGGGCTGGTGGACTGCTGCACCATTAGACCGCCGGGTTTGAGCTTTTGGCGTAGTTGCTGGTAAAACTCCAGGCTATAGAGCTTCGAAAGTTGCGGGTCATTAGGGTCCGGGAAGTCCAGGATGATCACATCAAAGACGCCCGGCGCACTGGTGGCGAATTCAAAGGCGTCAAGCGTCAAGGCCTGCACCTCGACAGGCCCGAAGTTTTCACTGCGCCTAAAATAGCCCTGACCGGGCAGATACAATTCCTGCAAACCACCAGAGCCCACCCCTTTAGCTGGCTGGTCATTGACCCGGGCATCACGCAGGCTGCCTTGGTTCAGTGCCACCAACTCAGGTTGGGTGCGGGCCAATTCGACCATCTCGGGGTCCAGGTCCACCAAAGTGACCGATTCGATGGGCCAGCGCAGCAGTTCTCGCACCGCCAATCCATCCCCGCCCCCCATCACCAACACCCGCTTGGGGTTGTCGCTGGCGGCCATGACTGGATGGACTAAAAATTCGTGGTAAATGGCCTCGTCGCGCGAGGAAAACTGCAAATGACCGTTGATGTAGGTGTCCAGCTCGCCGCGCCGGTTTTTAGTCATCACAATATGCTGGTAGCGGCTGGTGTGGCTGAAGATGATCGGGTCCTTAAAGAGCTTTTGTTCCAGATGCAACCGGATCGCTTGGCCCTGATACATCGCCCCACCGAGCAGGGCTATCGCCATCAAGGCAGGCAACGCCAAAAGCCAGGGCTTGCCCACAAAGCTACGAAAAGCCCAGAGAGTGACCAAGGCCACCGTTAAATTGACCAGCCCCAGTAGGTAGGGGATTTCCAAGAAATCAAAAAACTGGGGCAACACAAAAACCCACACCAGCGCCCCGACGAAGCTGCCGATGTAGTCCATTTTGAGGATCATCCCTAGATTGTCTTTGAGGCGGGTCAAGCAAGCCTCGTTGACCCGCGCCATCAAGGGGATTTCCAGGCCGATCAACAGGCCCACGGTAGCGATCAAGAGATAATGAACCAAGATGAAAAGCTCATGGGCCGCACCAAAGACATAAAGACTCAGCGCCGGCCCCAAACCGCCGACCAACCCCAGAAGGATCTCCAGGCCAATGAAGCGCTCCACCAACCAACGCTCACCTAGGTACTTTTGCAGGTCCGCACCGAGGCCCATAAAAAGCATCATCACGCCAATCACCAACGCCCATTGTTTGGTGGAATCACCCAGTATTTGGGTCGCCAAGCGCGAAAAGCTATACTCGTAAGAGAGCCCGCAGATGCCCATGGAAAACATGCTAAGCCCTAAAATCCAGCCCAAGCGTTTGGCGGCTGCGGCCTCAGGGGTCCTCATCTAAGGCATTGTCGATGGCCGTTCGGTCCAGGTCGCCCGCTGCCATGCCGGCACCACAAAAGCCCACTTTGGGGCTAGTTGGTGGGCCAACGCAAAGACTTGGCCCCCAGTGGCCTGAGGCGTCACCAGCAACAAACCGGGTTCCGGCCCTTGCTTAGACCCCAAAAAGCTAAATTCCAACCGGGCTCCGCCGAAGGTTGTCACCGATCCAACCTGGGGCGCTAGATAACGGGTCCGGTCGATCTGTTCTAGCGGGATTGCTTCAGTAAAGCGCCAATTGGAAAGCAGCCGCAAGGGACCAGCCAAAGCGCCGGGGGCTAATTCCTTTCCAGACGAATCCCGCCAAGGCTGCTGGTCATCTGGGCGGCTCACCGACCAGCCGGGACCGCTCAGGGACTTGATTTGCACCTCCGGCAGCGCCGCCAATTGGTCGGCTAGCCAGCTTTGGACCTCTACCGGCGGGCTCAAGGTCTCCTTGACCAAATAGGCCTGGTCACCCAAGCGGACATAAGTCCCGTCGGCATCGTCGGCGGGTCCCTGCGCGGGCGGCCGGAAAGCGCCAACCTGCAACTGAGCCAGTAGCTTATCCCCTTCATAGAGTTGCACCAGGGTCCCCTGTCCTGGGCCTAGTTCCAACCGCTCCAGGCTCTCGGCCTGATCACTGACCAAAAAAGAAACTTGGGCCTGGCTCAGTTGCGCCATCAGGCGGCGTAACTTTCCGGCATCGGCCGGAAACTGGCGTTCGGCGAGTTGCCACTGCTCGCCTTGCTTTTGGATCGTTATGGTTCCCTGGGGGCCCTGCAAAACCAACCGGTCCATCTGGGCGACCTGTGGATTGCTAACCAGCGGTTGGCCCAAACGAGGGTCTTCGCTAGATTCGGGGTCTTGGGTCAAGCCCTGCACTAACCCAGCCAGCAACAAAAGGCCTGCGGCCCAATAAAATAGGGGATTCCCTTTCATCAAAAGCCTCGTTTAAAGCGGCGGCGATAAACCCAAACACTAAAGCCCACCAGCCCCATGGGGACCAGCAACAGGTTCAGCAGGGTCAACCAAGTGATCTCCGATTCGATCCCCTGGCGCAGCAATTTGCGGATTTGCCGCAATTCGCCTTTGGTTTCCTTTTCTTTGTCTCGGAATTGCTGCACTTCGGCCAGTTGTTCGGCACTCAAGCCCGCGCTTTGGGGGCCCTGTTGCCGGTCTAATTCGGCCAGCTTCGCCTGGACCTGTTGCAACTCTGCATTCAGCTCCGCCTCGGCCTGTTGGTATCGCTGTGAAGCGGCCTGTTCGAGCGCCTCGAAGCGCTCAAAGGGGCGGCTGAAGCGTCCCCGGCTACGGATCGACATCAGTTCGTCGGCGCCCGAAAAGAACTCGGTCAGGTTCAAGAAGAAGCCCAAGTTATCGTTTTTCGGCTGCACAATGGTTTGCCCCAGTAGGTTGAAGGCGTCTACCGCAAAGCGGTCGAACAAAAAGTCCACATCCGCCACCAGCAGGATAAAGACCGATTGTTGGGCCTGAGCTAAGTGAGGCCCTGGCGCGGGCTGGTCTCCAAAATCCGGCACTTGGTCAAAGGCGCTTTTCGGCTTCCCTTTAAGCAAGGCGGCCAAGTACAAGGGTTTTGGCGCGGTCTCGACCTTCTGGTTTAGTTGCAGGGGCCCCATATAACGCAGCAACGTGCTATCTACCAGACCTGCTTTATCCGAGGCGCTCAACAGCGGCTCTAAGCTTAAGGGGCTGTTTTCGGTTAGACGGAAGCCGCCGGGCTCAACGACCAGCATCTTCTCTAGCCCCTTGGTGGGGGGCATCTCTTGGTTGATCGCCTCAATGCCCAAAGTTTGCCACAGCGCAAAGGGGACCGCTGCCCCCCCGGCGTTGACCTGGGCGGCGCGGTCCAAGTCGCCTAAGATCTGGGCCGCGTTGTAGTCTACACCCCAGGCTTCAAAGAGTTTGGGTAAGTCGCTCGCAGCAGTCACGGCCTGCCCCATCTGGCCCATCTGTTGGGCGACCTGATCGGCGCGGGCATGGGGGTCGACGAAGACCATCAGTTTGCCGCCCTTAAGCAGATATTGTTCGATCCGGTACTGGGCGGCGTCGCTTAGTTGCTTGGGGTGCAGGACCATCAACAAGGTGATGTCATCTTCAATGGGGGCCCCGGCTTCGATCGGTTCGATCTCATAGGCCCTAGAGAGTTCCCCAAAAACCGCCCAAGGCCCTCTAGGTTGCGCCCCAGAAAGGCGCGCCATGGCATCGGGCTCGCTCCCCAGCACCGGCAGGCTGCTGATCAAGCCTAGCTTGGGTTTAACCTCACTTTGCAAACGCAGGATCAACTCGCTTAGGTCGTATTCCAGGCTCGATTCGCTGCGGGGGTCCAAGAAAGGCAAGGCCCGCTCCCGCTCTTCGCTTTGTCCGGCAAGCCCTAAGAAGAAGCGGCTGCCGTTGCCTAGGTCAGCGCCCTTGAGACCGTACTTGTCGGCCCAAAGCTCTTCGTCCGAATCAGGCTTGGGGTCGAAGACCCTTAAGCTGATTTTGTCGGGATTGAGCCGTTGGTATTCGGCCAAGACCTCGCGTACCCGCTGGCCATAGGATTTATACTGGAGCGGCACCCCGGCGGCGGAACTGGAAAAATAAAGCTTTAGGGTCACCGGGTGTTTGAGTTCCTCGGCGATTTTTTGGGTGCCGGGGCTTAAGCTGTAGAGCTGTTCTTGGGTGATGTCGATGCGCCAAGAAAGCGGTGCCACCAATAGGTTCAACGCCGCCACAATGGCCGCCACGCCCAACAGTTGTAAGGTCAAAGACCTGGTCCATCGGTTTTTCATGGCTTAATCCCTCCCTCTTTTGTGTTCTAAGACCAGCGTCGTCGCCGCGAGCCCCCCAAAGATCAAAGAGAAGAAAAAAACCAAATCGCGCAGGTCGATCACCCCTTTGGTGATCGCTTCAAAATGGGTGGTGAAGCTAAAGCGCGACAACCCTTCGGTCAACCAAAGGGGCAGGAAGTGGTTCAGCAATTCCACGAAAATCCCCCAGCCCGCTAGGACCAACATAAAGCAGAGGATCACGCTCAAAATAAAGGCAATCACCTGATTGCGGGTCAAGGCACTGGTCACGCTGGTGATCGCCAAATAGCCCCCGGCCATCAAAAAACTGCCCAAATAACTGGCAGCGATCACGCCGGGGTCCGGTGTGCCCAAATAATATACCGTCAAGACCATCGGGAAGGTCAAGGCCAACGCCAGACCTACGAAACTCCAGGCGGCCATAAACTTAGCCACCACCGCTTCGGGCAAGCTGATGGGTAGCGTAAAGAGTAATTCCAGCGTCCCCTGGCTGCGCTCCTCAGCCCAAAGGCCCATGCCCACCGCGGGGATCAAAAAGAGGTAAAGCCAGGGATGGAACAAAAAGAACCGTTCCAGGCTGGCTTGATTGGACTCAAAAAACTTGCCCAAAAAAAAGGTGGTGCCCACGGTACTGAGCAGGAAGATGATCATGAACACGTAGGCCACCGGCGAATGGAAATAGCCGACCAATTCCTTTTTATAGAGCGCCTTGATTTCGTTCATGGGGCCTCCTGGGCGGTCAGGTTACGGAAGACCTCGTCCATCCGTCCTTTCAGTAGATAGATCTCTTCGGGCCCTTGGCCCAGTTCGCTTAAGAGCCTAGTGACGGCGCTTAAGAGGTTGGCCCCCGGTTGGGGCAGGAGTCGCCAAAGCCCTGGCTGTTCGCTAATTACCAGTTCCTTAGCCCCTTCAAGACCCTTAAGCTGTGCCTGCTCGGCCTCGCTCAAGGGTCGGAGCGGGCGGAATTCGACGGCCTGGTATAGGCTAGACCGGGTCAGCAGTTCCGCTGGGGTTCCCGAAGCACAGATGCGTCCCCGGTGGATCACCAGCACCCGGTCGCAGACTGCTTCGGCTTCTTCTAAGATATGGGTAGAAAGCAGGATGGCCTTGTCTTGGGCCATTTGGCGGATCAACTGACGGACTTCGTGTTTTTGGTTGGGGTCCAAGCCATCGGTGGGCTCGTCGAGGATCAATACCGGCGGGTCGTGGACCAACGCCTGAGCAAAGCCGACCCTTTGGCGGTAGCCCTTCGAGAGGGTGGCGATGGTTTTATTAGCCGCGCTAAAGAGTTGGGTCTTTTCCATTGCCGCTTGCACCGCCGCCTGACGGGCGGGCTCAACGATGCCGCGCAACTCGGCGCAGAAATGCAGGTATTCTAAGACCGTCATGGCCGGGTAGCTAGCTGCGCTTTCGGGCAGGTAGCCGATCTTCCGCTTCGCCGCTTTGGGTTCCGTGGCCAGATCAAAGCCCGCCACCATGGCTTGGCCCGAACTGGGCTCTATATAGCCGGTCAACATCCGCATAGTGGTGGACTTGCCCGCCCCATTGGGGCCCAAGAAGCCCAGAATTTCACCGCGTTGTACCTCAAAGGAGATACCATCGACCGCGGCAAGATTGCCATAACTCTTTCTGAGTTCGATCGCTCGGATCATGTTCCGTTTTATTTTTGATGGTTTGGTAGAATCCCCAGCCCCCTATGGGGTTTAAGCTCCCGACGAACGCCGGGAGCTGACGAAAATTAGCGGCCCTTGCCGCCAGCCAAGAAGTTATACAACGGCGACTGCGCGTCGATCACCAAGCGGGTGTTTTTCCCCAAGGTGGTTTTGTAGGCTTCCATGGTGGCGATGAAGCGGTAAAACTCAGGATCACTGTTAAAGGCTTCACCGAAGATTTTGGTCGCCTCGGCATCGGCTTTACCCCGGATTTCCTGTGAGCTTTTGTAAGCCGTAGAAATCACCTGTTTCATTTCTTTTTCGGTTTCACCCAAGATTTGGGCCTTTACAGCCTCACCTTCAGAGCGGCGCTGGGTGGCAATCCGGTTCCGCTCGGAGATCATCCGGGCATAAACCTTTTCGCGGACTTGGTCGGTATAATTGACCCGCTTGACCAAGACGTCAAGCAACTCAATACCAAAATCCGAAACCCGACCAGCCACGGTGTTCAAGACCAAGGTCGAGAAACCATCACGGCCCACCTTTACCGCCTGGGTGGCGCGGGCTTCTTCGGTGGTCATCATGTACTGAGCGTCCCAGTCGGAGCTACGCACGATTTCTACCAAGTTGTTTTTGGTCACAAAGTCGCGCACGGCACCGTTGATCAAGTCGGACATGGTCATATTCGCCCGGTTCATGCTGCCCATACGCTGCAAGAACAACAGGGGGTCTACGATCTTCCACCGAGCGGTCGTATCCACCCAGATATATTTTTTATCCTTCGTGGGGATTTCGTTGGGGTCGCCGTCCCATTTAAGGATCCGCTTGTCGAAGAGATGGATCTTCTCGACCATGGGGATCTTAAAGTAGAGACCAGCCTTAGCCACGGGGCCACGCACGGGTTCACCAAAGCGGGTGATCACCGCTTGTTCGCCTTCGTTGATCACAAAGAGCGAGTTGAACCCGACGAACAAGAGTGCCAGTAAGCCCACCAGGGCGGTTACCTGTTTGTTCATTTGGTTTCCTAGTTGGTTTGACTGCTCGACGAGGTCGTCGTCGGGCTGGTCGTTTGGGTTGCGGCCTTCTGGTTGTTGATCGCGGCTGCGGCGCCGATATTGATCAACGGGGTCATCCCCTTGTTGGTTTGGTCCACGATGATCACCTCTTGCACCTGGGGCAACGCTTCTTTAAGCGTCTCTAAATAAATCCGGGTGCGGGTGACGTCTTTGGCCTTTTTATACTGAGCAAGAATCGCCTGATAACGGCCCGAGTCACCGCGCGCGTTGTTTAGCTTTTCGATGGCGTAACCTTCGGCCTCTTCGACCATCTGTCGGGCCGTACCCTTGGCCTTAGGTAGGCGTCGGTTGGCCTCTTGCTGGGCCTCGTTGCCCAAGCGGATCTTGTCTTGTTCGGCCTCGTTGACTTCGTTAAAACTGGGGCGCACCGGGTCGGGCGGGTTCACGTCCAATAACTGCACGGTCACCAACTGGATGCCGGAGTTATAGGAGTCTAAAACGTCCTGCATTTCTTGGCGGGTCGATTCGGCCAGTTCTTCGCGGTTGTTTAAGACATAGTTGAAGTCCCGGTTGCCCACCAATCGGCGGACCACCGCTTCGTTGATGTCACGCACCGCAGCCCGGGGGCTTTCGATGTTAAATAAAAACATCTCCGGGTCGCGGATCTTAAACTGAACCACCCAGTTGAGCTGGATTACGTTTAAATCAGCCGTGAGCATCAGTGACTGAAGGTCCGTGCCCGAATTCGAGACCGGCTCACCGAAGCGGTTGGTGGTGCGGGTGGTACCGAATTCTTCTTTACGGATCGTTTCTACATCCACCTTAATCACCTTTTCGATGAAAGGGATCAGGAAGTTCAAGCCCGGTTGGCTGGTGTTATGGAACTGCCCGAACCGGAGGATCACCCCCTGTTCGCCCGGTTGGATCTGGTACACTGAGAGATAGGCCATCAAACCGAAGACCAGCAACAGGGCCATTCCGCCCAGGTTCTTCGGGCTGGCGTCCTTTGGACCGCCGCCGCCGGTACCCATTGGGCCCGGTTTTTTGCCGCCGCCGCCAAAAAGGTTTTTGAGCCCCTTGGCGATCAATTCGTCCAAATCGGCTGGCTTTTTTCCCCCGCGGTTGCCCCAGGGGTTTCCAGGTTCACTCATTTTGTGTCTTGTTGGGGTTTAAAATCGTAATAGGTTTCAGTTTCGCCTGATTCACCAGCCCCGTCAAGGGCTGGCTCAATAGGAACGGTAGTCTTGCCTACGGCGCAGCTGGTACTTTTTCACTGCCCGCTGGTGGTCGGCGTAATTGGTGGTGAAATGATGGCTGCCGTCGCCCTTGCCGACAAAATACAAATAGCTGGTCTGCGCCGGCTCAACGGCCGCGTCTAAAGCCCCCAAGCCGGGGCTGGCGATGGGGGTCGGCGGTAGGCCGTTGATCACGTAGGTATTGTAAGGATTTTTGTCCTTGAGGTGTTTGCGCCGGATGTTGCCTTGGTAATCCGAAATGCCGTAGATCACGGTGGGGTCGGTCTGTAGCTTCATCCCTCGGGCCAAACGGTTATGGAAGACTGAAGAGATCACCGGACGTTCCTCGGCGCGGCCCGTCTCCTTTTCGATGATCGAAGCCAGGACCACTGCCTGATACCAACTCAGCCCCACCATCTCGGCCCGGCGGGCATAGTCACCGGGGATCTTCTGCAAAAACATCTCGACCATACTCGAGATCACCTTTCGTTCGTCGGCCCGGGGGCTGAAGCTATAGGTTTCAGGGAACAAAAAGCCCTCAAGATGCGGCGGCTGGACCGGCAGGTTCAGGCTTTTGATAAAGCCCCGGTCCTGGGCCCAATCCTCGTACCGCCCTTCGTTCTTGATGCCCGCCGCCTGGACCGCCGCAAAGATATCGCGCATCCGGGTCCCCTCGGGCAGCGTCACTTTGACCAATAATTCGCGGCCCTCTTCTAAGATGTCCATCACCTCTAAGGGACTTAAAGCCCCCTCAAAGCGGTAGTAACCACGCTTAAAAAGGGTGGCCTTACCACGCAGTCGGGCACCGAGCTTAAAGAGGCGGGCGGATTCGATCACCCCAGCTTGGCTGAGGGTGGCCGCAATATGCCCCAAACTCATGCCGCTTTCAATGGCCACCTCGGCAGCGGGGCCGCTATATCCCTGGTAGCCGCTGTTTAAGCCACCAACCAGCCAAAGGCCCAACCCAGCAGGCAACAATAGCCCCAGGATAGCCAGGATAATAATCCAGCGTTTCATCTCAAATCCTTTTGATCTGCGGAACTCTGGCGGGCCCGCTCAATTCGACAGAAATTCGGCCTTCCGCATTGCGGTAGGCGGACAATAGTGATTTGACCAAGCCATCCAACTGCTCTTCAAAAGCGGGTAGCAGGGCCGCGCTCAGCCGTAAATTCAAGCGAGAGCTCTCCATTCGGTTCCAATCAAGAACCACCTGCCCGGTTACCTGGGCGTTTATATCCCCTTGAGTCTGGCCTTCTAATTCCAATTGGACCTCCTGCCACCGGGCTTTGAGGCTCAACGCATCAAAGGAGGTGTTGGGCAGGTCGATGACCAAGCCGGTCTGTTCTGTTTTGCCCGAAAGCTTTAATTCCTTCAAGGTCAGTTCCAGCGTTCCGCGAGGCGGGCCCCATAGGCCGGTTGAAGCGGCAAAATCCAATTTGGGGTTGCTGGCGATCAGTCCCTTTTCGCGCAACCTTAGGTTCCGGTTCGGCCTTATGCCTTCACCTGCCAATTCAAAGCGCCCTGAATAGAGTACCCATTGAGCTTCCAAGGAACCTTCGTAGAGCCTTGCACCCAGCCCCAACCGGCCTCTTAAAAGGTACCAAGGAGCCCAACTCAGACTCAACTCTTGCACCTGCAGCAAAGGCAAGGCAGAGTTTCCGATGAACACCACCGTCTCGGCTTTCAAACCAAACCAAGTGGTCTCGACTCCTTGCAGATCAAGACGACCAAACTCTAGCTGGGGGTTGACCTGCCGTTCAATCAAGCGCTCTAAGATCCGACCATCCAGGGTGAGCCAAAAGGCCCACCAAAAGAACATCAGCCAAGCCAAGACCCAGCCCAATAGTTTGAGGCGCTTGATCATGGCGCGCTCACCACCATCGAGAGCTTAAGTCGCTCGGAATTTTGGAAACTCACCATCAGGTCAAGATTTTCGATTTGTATCTGGGGCCTTAAATGTTCGGTCTGGTAGACCACGGCCGAAGCCTCGTAAAGGGTTAGGTTGTCAAGCTGCACCAAGAGACTCTGGACCCCGCCCTGGGCATTTTGGCTGGCCAAGCTGGCGCGCTCTAATACATCCAATTCCCTTAACACT
Organism: bacterium; assembly: GCA_032250835.1. Classification (GTDB taxonomy): domain Bacteria; phylum SAR324; class SAR324; order XYD2-FULL-50-16; family XYD2-FULL-50-16; genus TamC13-09. The sequence continues at coordinate 188,238 of JAVVEA010000002.1, read as the reverse complement.
CGCCCAATCCGCCCATTTAAGCTTTCGGCGCGCTGGGGCTGGCTGGCTTGTAACTGGCGCAATTCGCCCCCTAGTTGCCGCACCAAAAGGACCTGTTTCTCCAGACGGGCCGCCTTGGCTTGGTATTGGTCACGCAGATCCATTAAAGGAAACAAAACCAACCGAAATAAAATCAGCGGGCCTAAGAGGCCTAAAGCCAGATAGGCCAATAGGCGCTCCCTCGGGTTCAACCGGTCCATCATCGGCCCCCCTTGTGGACTAGACTGATCGAAAAGTTAACCTCAGAGTCTCCTTTGGCTTGTTGCGAAAGACTCATGCCGTAGCTTTCGGCCGGAAAGAGACGCTGCAATTCGACTTTGGCCTTTTCTAAGTCCTGTGCCGAGGTGGTTTTGCCCGTTAACGTCCAATCTTTGCCTTTCGCCGAGAGGCGCTTCAACTCAAAGCTGGGGGCCTTTTCGCGTAGACTTGATAACTCGGCTAACCGGCGGCTGTTGAGGTAGGGCTCCGCCGCAGTGCCGGCGGCGCTGCCTTTGAGGCTGGCCACCCGTTCTTGCAATACTTCTAATCCATTGGTCGGGTTCAGGCCCGGGGCTACTTGGGACAAGGCTTGGGCATACTGAGCTTGTAGGCGGGCTACCTGTTTATTGCCCTGAACTAGCCCCAACCCTAACCATAAGACCCAGAGCAAACCCAAGCCCGCAGCAAAGCCGCTTGTGCGGATCAATTGGCTTTTATGTTTGATGATTTCTTTGCGCCAAGCCCCCTGCTCGGCCATCAAAGGAACCAAGCCTTTGCGCTTGAGCAAAGCCGGGGCCAACAGTTCGGCCCTTGCCGCCGAGGGCAGTGGTTTGGGTTCAAAGGGTTGGCGCAGTTGCAGTCGGTTGTCCTCGACCTCAAAATACAACTGGGCGCTGCGGTCCAAGCTTAGGTTTAAAGCTCCTTCTTCCAAACCAGCAGCGGCGATCACGGCATTGAGGTCCTTGACCCAGGCTTGATAGGCCTCAAAGCCTTCCCCTTCGGCGATTTCCAGGCTACTGAAGGCGGTAGGAAAGCCGTCGCGGTAGAGCAGCAAGCGGGCCAAGCCGGACTCCAGGCATAACCGTAAGTGCAGGCCACTAGCCTGCGGAGGCATTTCGAGCCCCAATAAGTTCTCTAGAGCAAAGACCCGCTTTAGCTCCAAGCCCGCCTCACCCGCCAACTTCCGTAGATGAGCCAGCCATTCGCGCTCTACCCCGTAGATAGCCACCCAGGTCACCGACTGCTGTTTATCTAGGCGGCGCTCATAGGGCAGATTCAGCTTCGCGACCGGCATCAGCAGGTGGTTTTCTAGTTCAAAAGGCAGGAGTGCTTGGAGTCTGCGGGCCGCCGACAGCGGCAGGCGTAGGGAGAGAAAATGGAAGAGGCTCTGGTCTATGACTAGATCCAGCTTGCGGGCGTCCGGCGAGAGCAATTGTGCCGCTTGAGCAAAAAACCCGGCCAAGCCCACATCCAACGGCTCGCTGCGCGGAACGCGCAGCTGCTGACCGGGAGCCACTAAGGCCCATTCATTGGCGGTAAGAAACAGGCCGCTCATAGAGCCTATTCGCTTTCGGCAAAGACCCCGATTTGCCGGAATTTCTCATAGCGGTCCTCGATCAGTTCGTCGCTGGTTAAATTCTCTAATTGGGTCAGGTGGCGCAACGCCGCCTTTTTCAAGCTGTCCATCGCCTCTTGAGGATTGGCGTGGGCTCCGCCGATGGGCTCGGGGACGATCCCATCGATGATCTTGAACTTCTGTAATTCCTTAGCGGTGTACTTAAGCGCCGTGGCGGCTTCTTGGGCGCGGGTAGAATCGTTAAAAAGGATCGAGGCGCAGCCCTCGGGGCTGATCACCGAATAGATGGAATGTTCAAACATCAAAACCCGGTTGGCCACGCCCAAGGCCAAGGCTCCGCCGGAGCCGCCTTCGCCGATCACCACAGCAATGATGGGCACCGTCATAGCGGCCATCTCGCGCAAGTTGACCGCAATAGCTTCGCTCTGGCCGCGCTCTTCGGCACTCATGCCGGGATAGGCACCCTTAGTATTGATCAGCGTCAAGATGGGTATCCCAAACCGTTCGGCGGTCTTCATCAACCGCAAGGCCTTGCGGTAGCCTTCGGGGTGGGCCATGCCAAAGTTACGGCGCACGTTTTCGGCGGTGTTGCGGCCCCGCTGGTGGCCAACCACCAAAAACCGCTGGCCATCAATCCGGCAAAAGCCGCCGACAATCGCCGGGTCATCGCGGTAAGCTCGGTCGCCGTGTAATTCCTGGAAATCTTCGGTGGCCAGTTCAATGAAGTCTAGGGTGTCTGGGCGGCCGGGGTGGCGCGCTAGCAGGGTCTTATCCCAGTTGCTTAGGTTTTTGAAGGTTTCTTCTTCTAAACGAGCGGCCTTCTGCTCAAGCCGCTCAATCTCTTCAGAACCTTCTAAGTTTCCGTCTTCCATCATCGAACGGAGTTCTTCGATCTTCGCCCGAAGCGCCACAATGGGCTTTTCAAATTCCAAAACGTACATGGGGGCCTATAACGAAAAAACCCCCCGCACTCCACAGATGGGGTCCGGGGGGATTTGGTTGCGGTGGCGAAACAGCCTTAAGAGGCCATCTCGGACCGGGTGATGTCTTCTTGCGCGTTGAAGCCCAAGAACACTTCATCAGTAAAGCCTTTGCTGACCGAATAGAGGAACTCGTTGATCACGTTCGACATGTTCTTCATGGTGGTCTGCTTTTTCTTGATGCTGGTGATGTCGATGTCCAACAGCAACCCCGGTTGGATATGGAAGGGGTTGATCAGGTTGCTGAACTCTTCGAACTGGCTCTTTAAGAAAGCCAGACGCTTCTCGACCACCACACGGACTTCGTCGTTTTGGTCGTGGAAGACTTTGGTCATCTTTTCGGCCATCAAGGGGAACCGGTTAGCCACCTCTTGTAGCTTGTGCTCCAAGGTGGGGTTCTTCTCGTCCACATGGGTCACTTCCGGGGCAATGAAGCTGATCTCGTTCCAAGCGGCTTCTTTCTCAGGAGCGACTTCAACCTCTTCGGCCACCTCGGGCTCACCTTTCTTCTTTTTCTTCTTGTCGGCAGCGGCGGCGGTAGGGACGCCCTGCAACATCTTCTTAGATAAGGTTTCCCAATCGTCATACCCCTTGTTGCTGCGGTCAGACTTGTAGATGCCCTCGCAGACGTCCCAAAGATGTTTGACTTCGCGGTCCAGTTCTTCGACCTGCTTCAAGTAAGCTCCGCGTAGGCTGCTTAATTGTTCTTGGTCATAATAGGCCAAGCGGATGCTGTAGCGCTCGTCGGGCAAGCGGTATTCATCTTCGTCTTCATACTCGCGGATAACACATTCGCGGGCGTTTTTGTAGTTCTCGATGAACTGATAACCCATGCGGCTGTTGTCCAAAATGCCGGTGATGGCATTGACCGCCGTGTTGAAGCCACGGTTGCGCAGGTTCTGGTTATCGATGATCTTTTTGATGTTCTCGCGGATACCCAGAGCGTCGTAGTCTTGGGCGTCGATCTCGGCACCGATGCCTTCGACAGCGTCCAAGAAGCGCTTGGCCACGAACTGGTAGCGGATTTCCTCGTCTTCGTCGCTGACGTACTTGTCTAAGACCTTAAACTTCTCGAAGACTTTGTCCTGGTCGCCTAAGGTTTGGCCTGCTTCCATCCGCTCATTGGCCAACTCGTCGATCTCTTTGTCGATCAAGCTGTGGATGTTTTTGGCGACCACGTCTTTGACCAAAGAGGTCACGGGCACTTGGTAGTGGTAGATGGGGCTGATCAGTTCTGAGTCTAAGATGCTGATCGAAAGCTTCAGGTCCATCACCGCCTTGGGGCGCTTGTGGTTGTCGCGGAAGCTGCATTTGACGATGGCGTAGCTGTTGTCGCCGCGCACAAAGGCACCGACGTCGCTCTTTTCGCGCAACAAGGAGTTGGTGTGCGCCTCAAGATCGCGTACGCCCCGCTCGATATGGCCCTGCAAATGGCCGTACATGTTGACGATGCTGCGCTCAATCTCACCGGTATTGAGGTTATCGGCCGCGCCGATGCGCTCTAAAATATCGGTGATCCCTCGGGGGGTGTAGCCCGCTAAGGCGCGGTTCTCTTCCTTGTCGACCAAATCCCGAAACTTCTTCGCCATCTCGTCTTCCATAGTGACGATATAGCGGTTAAGCATGTTCTGGAAATCTTGGTTGAAGTAGTTGTGCAGCTTCGATTTGATCGAACCCATCACATCTAGGCGCTCCAACACCTCGGGCGGAAGCTTGGCGTGGATGTGGTTGATGATCTTATCCACTTCCTCGTCAATAACCTGTTTGGCCTCTTCGTACTCGTTGCGGTCCGTGCGGTTCAAGCTGTTGCGTGAGCCCACTGCTGAGGGTTTTTCGGGGTGTACGTAATTGGGGCCCCTGGTGAAGGTCTCGCGTGCCATTGCTGCTCTCCTTTCGGTCGATTTGAGGATAACCTCAATTAACTTGAACGATCACTTCAGAGGGCTTCCCTCGTTGCCATCTGAACCGCTCAAGCAGGTAGTTCTGAGTTTCTCGATTGTTACCAGTCCCGGCAACAAATTGCAACTATTTCGCCGCTTTGCGGATGAACAGAGTCTTCTGCACCGCCACGTTGGCTCGGTCTCGGGTGACTAAAATCACCCGGTTGCTCTCGGCACCCAATTCCAGGGGAATCTGGAAGTCTGCGGCCGTGGTTTTGGCGTCGCTTTCAAAGTTTTGGTAGTAGACCTTGGTCTTGTCCACGAAGGCATAGACATCTTTGACCCCGTTAGGGTCTGCTACTTGACCCTTTAGCAGCAGCTGGTGGCCCGAAACCACCGGATCGGCGTTGGAGAAACTAAACTGGGCCAAACCGTTGCTCAGGCTAAAGTTCTTTTGGTCTAAAGGCAGCTTGATCTTCTGGTTCGCTGAGGCCAGCGGGAAAACCGAGTCGAGCAGGTCAAAACTAAAGTCCAAGACCCCGTCGAGCGCCTTTTCTTTGTAGTCAAAGAGGAACCAAGCGGTGCTGCTTTGCCCCGCCTTGAGGTCCTCTAAGTTGATCCGGCCATTTTTCAAAAAGACCTTTTCTCCTTCGCCGTTTTTCCAGAGCAGCGTCACCTTGCTGGCGTCACCGGCACCCTGGTTGGTCACTTCCACCTTCACGGCAATGGTTTCGCCGGGCTGCACCAAACCGTCTCCGTTGCCGCTGGCTCCGTGACCCTGGTCCGTAAAGGTGATTTTATAGGCGAAGCTGGGCCAAGGCCGGGGTTCGATCCCAACGGCCAGTTCGTCGCTCGCCAAGACCTTCTCGCGCTGGTCGGTGAATTTAAATTCCACCCGGTCGTTGCGCGCAACCACGCCTTCGGGCACTTCAACGGGCACCGACCACTCGGAACTTTGGCCGGGCTTGAGGCTGCCAAAGGCGAATTGTCGTTCGTCAAAGATGGGGTTTTCGCTCTTGCTGGTGGCGATCAAGCGGGAGGCATTGCCGCCGCCTTGATTGGTCACCTTCAGGTGGAAACGTGCTTGGTCTTTGGCTTTGAGGGGTCCCTTGCTGCGCTTCCATTGCTCGCCTTCTTTGACTTCTAACCAAGCGTCTACAGCCAACTTGGGCTGGCCTTTTAGGGGCAAAGCGGTCCAGTCGGTGTCAAACTCCTTGAAGCGCTGGGCCAATTTTTCTTCTTGCCCTTTTTCCTCTGCGATCATGTACCGGTGAGCCTCGGCGAGCAATTTGGGCTGCCGGGGGCTGTCGTTCTTGGCTAAGATATTCAGGCCGCTTTGGACCAAAAAGTCTTCGCCCAAACGCTCCCATTTGGCCTCTTCGCTTTCGTCAATGGGCTCTTCAGGCTCGTGGCCCTCTTCTATTTTCGGTTCTTCTTTGAAGAGATAAAAAACGGTCCGTTCGGGGTCTTCAGCTTTGTCGCCCCATTCGGCGAAATTTTCGTCCAGGCTGCCTTCGGTGGAGTCCGGTGATTCGGGCGTGACCCGCACAAAGTCTTTGGAGATATAGTAGGGAACCACCTCAATATGAGGACTGACGCCCACCGACTGGATCGATATATTGCCGGGGGTCAGGTATTTTGACGTGGTCATCTTCAGCGCGGAACCGCCGGGCAGGGGGATCACCTGCTGGACCGATCCCTTACCGAAAGAGCGGTTGCCCAAGACCACAGCGCGGTCGTTTTTCTTCAATGCAGCGGTGACGATCTCTGAGGCCGAGGCCGAGCCCGTGTTGATCAAGACCACCATGGGGATCTCGGTTAAGCTAGCAAACCATTGGGCCTTGTAGGCCTGGACCGAACCGGCATCTAAACCGGCCGTAGCGACAATCACACCTTTTTTGATGAAGCGGTCGCTCACCTGAATCGCCTGGGACAACAAACCACCTGGGTTATTGCGTAGGTCTAAGATCAACCCGCCGAAGCTGTTGAGGTCGTAGTCCATCCCGTCGAGTGCTTCGTTGATTTCTTCGATGGTGTTTTTCTGGAAGGTTTTGAGTTGGATATAACCCACCCGCTTACCTTGCACTTCATAAACGTGGGACTCCACTGAGTTGACCTTAATCAAGGCCCGGGTGATCACCACCTTTTTCGGCGAGGCGATGCCTTCGCGCAGAATGTAGATCACCACCTTGGTGTTGATCTCGCCGCGTAACTTTTTGACCGCGTCGCTGAGCGACATGTTGACCGTTGATTCATCATCGATCTGGACGATCCGGTCCTTGGCGCGTAGTCCGGCGCGGCTGGCCGGGGTGCCGTCGATCGGGCTGATGATGGTCAGGTCGCCTTTTCGTAGACCGATCATCATGCCCACGCCACCAAAGTTCCCACTGGTGCTGGTGGAGAATTCGGAATAGACGTCGGGCACCAATAGGGTGGTGTGGGGGTCGAGCTGCTTTAAGAAGCCGTTGATTAAGGCGTAGTCCACCTCGCCAGGGTCATCGTCATTGTTCAGGTGCAGTTTGATGAAATAGGCCACCTCCTGCAACAGCCCATTCAGCTCACCTAGGTCTTTGGGGATCTTGGCCGTGATGGTTTTATCGAACTTATCGACATGGACCTCGATGATGACCTTCCCATCAAGGGTTTTCACCCGAGTCAAGACCGGTGCCACCGCAGCGCTGACCCGCTCTAAAGCCCCTTCGAGCATTTTCAAGGGCTGGGCGCGGTTCTGGTCCACATAGCCCCGGTTGACTAACTCCAACACATGAGGAATCAGGTCCGAGTGCGGCACAAAGCGCTCAGCCATCAAAGACCCGCTGACCAAAAGGGCCAGCAGGACAAGCACCAATCTCTTCATATTACAAACTGTTAGCAATGATTACGGTCTGTTCAAAATAGCTCTTGGCCAGCGCTTTCTCAGCTTCGACTTCGGCTTCAGGACCGCCGAGGCCCATGACCACCGAATGATGTAGGCCCATCTTAAGCGTGCGCATAGCCCGGTAAAGGGGCAGTAACTCGGCAACGTCCGGGTCGCCACAGTGTTTTTGGTATTCTTCGACCAAAACTTGGGACCACTCGCCTTTTCCTTCATGCTCCAAAGCCACACAAAGATCCGCCAGGTCGCTGATCCGGTCGCCATAACGGTCCTTGACGGCCTCTTCACTCTTAGCGATGAAGGCCACCCCGTCGGAGGCCCAATGGACCCGTTTGAGGTCTAAGGAACCGTGGTAATAACTCACAAACCCCTTGCGGACCCGGCGGGCCAGCAGCTTCTTGCGGTCTGTCAGATAAACCTCCAAGGGACGGGTGCTGAGGTCCACCATGGCCTTGGTCAAGGTTTGGCCCAGGAACTTTTTGGACTGGTAATAGAGGTCCTTTAGCTTTTCTAGCAGCTCGTCAGGCCCCGGCGCTTCTTTGGGATTGATTTGCCCCAGGCCTTCGTGGAAGGTCCAAAGAGCCTTAGCTACGTCTTTGGCTTGCTTGGCACCCAGTTTATCTTTAGCTAAGAGCTGGTCTAAGAACCCACGGTCGGTCAGTTGCTTTTGTTTGAGCACATAAAAAGGGGCTGCTCCAGGCGCCAAACCACTGGCAAGCTTCCACTGGTCCCCTTCGCCGACCAAGCCGGTCATGCTGGTTTCCAGTTGCGGCGAAAGGCGGTTTGAGGCGGCAACCAGCTCCGAGAGGTAGGCCTCTTGAAGCATCGGGCTCAATTTAGGGACCGGTTTCATGACCTTATAGACCCAGGGTCCGGTCTTAAAAATCCAAAATGAGTTGGATTCGTCGCACTTAATCTGCCGGTTCGCTTCGGGATAGAAGTCCGGGTCGTTGAGTGCTTTGTAGAATGCGGGTTTGTTCATCTTTTTCGCAGTCATGGCCTGCCAAAAGTTGGGAGTCGATCCGTTGCTGTTTGGGAGTTGGTTTTACGGAACTAAGGACTCTACGGGCAATGAGTCGATTTGTCGATGAAAAAGCGGAATTGTGGGGGCCGCAAAGAACAGTAAAGCCCCCTTAACAGTTTAGGGCAGCGGAAGGAGGCTTAAAGTTCCTTAGGGTTTGATTTTTCTAAGCTGGCGGTAAAGCTCCTGTAAAGCCTCTTTACGTGAGACCCCACGACCTTCAAAACGGTCCTTGCCGCGTTCGAATCGACAGCGGTGGGTAAAGACTTGACCGCAGGGGTCCGGTTTGGCTCGGCGAGAACCCAGCCGCTCCATCAAAAAAGCGCCCTGGGTCTTTTCTGCGAGCCCTTCAAAGAACTGCAAGTACCCCATGGTGTTCATAACATCCTCCGGCTACAATTGACGCAATTTTGCGGTCCCGATAGCTTAACCCTTTAGGACCCGATAAAGAAACCGCCACAGGCGGTCTCCGGTTACCTCCTAAGCGATGCGAATACAATGCCAATCCTCGGTTTGTTCAGACCTTTAGGCCCTTGGCCCCCTTAATCTTTATCCTGCCTAAGGCGATTTGATGGAAAAATGGGACGTGATTGTGGTCGGCGCGGGCCACGCCGGGGCTGAAGCAGCCTTGGCGGCGGCGCGCATGGGCGTCTCTTGTTTGCTGTTGACCCAAACGGTGGACAACGTGGCGGCCATGAGCTGCAACCCGGCCATCGGAGGGCTGGCCAAGGGACATTTGGTCAAAGAGATCGACGCCCTGGGCGGCGAAATGGGCTTAGTGGCCGACCAAACGGCCATCCAATTCCGCCTGCTCAACCGCGCCAAGGGCCCGGCGGTGCAGGCGAGCCGCTGCCAAAGCGACATGATCGCCTACAAGGCCGAAATGCGGCGGCGCATTGAAGCCCAACCGGGCCTGACGCTGCGTCAAGCGGAGGTGACCGGCCTGATTATCGAGGGCCAGCAAGTGACCGGCGTGACCACCCAAATGGGCCAGCAGTTGCAGGCCCACTCGGTAGTCTTGACCGCAGGGACCTTCTTAAACGGCCTGATCCACATTGGCGACCGCCAATACCCAGCGGGACGGGCTTGGGAATTTCCCAGTCTGCCTTTAGGCGAACAACTGCGCGCCATGGGCTTGGAGGTCGGACGGCTGAAGACGGGTACCACCCCCCGCCTCGACGGCCGGACCATTGATTTTAGCCAGATGGAATTACAGCCCGGCGACGCCGACATGGCCCCCTTTTCCTTTTGGGAAACTTCGGTCCCGCTAACTCAGGTGCCCTGTTACATCACCCACACCACGCCCGAGGGACAGGGCATCATCGAAAAGAACCTACACCGTTCGGCCATGTATTCCGGGGCCATTACCGGCACGGGGCCCCGCTATTGCCCCTCGATCGAAGACAAGATCAAAAAGTTCCCCGACAAAGACCGGCACCAGATCTTTATCGAGCCCACCAGCCTACAAAGCTTTGAATTTTACCCCAACGGCATGTCCACCAGCCTGCCTTTGGAGGTGCAGATTGAGTTCATGCGCAGCATCACCGGCCTGGAAAAAGTAGAGATCGTGCGCCCCGGCTACGCTATCGAATACGACTTTCTGCAACCGACCCAGTTACAAGCGACCCTAGAACACAAAGACTTAGACGGATTTTTCTGCGCCGGACAGATCAACGGCACCAGCGGCTACGAAGAAGCCGCCGCCCAGGGCTTAATGGCAGGCATCAACGCCGCGCAGCGGGTTTTGGAGCGGGAGCCACTGGTCTTAAAACGCAACGAAGGCTACATCGGCGTTTTGATTGATGACTTGGTCTCTAAAGGCACCGCCGAACCTTACCGGATGTTCACCAGCCGCGCTGAATACCGCTTGCTGCTACGCGAAGACAACGCCGACCGCCGCTTGAGCCCACTGGGCCGCCAGTTGGGCCTCTTAGATGACCTCAAATGGGCCCGTTTCGAGACCAAGACCCAGGCCATAGCCCAGTTGGTCCAACTGACCGAAGACCTGGTGGTGCCGCGCAGCGAAACGCCGGGGGCCCCGGCCTTGGATTCACGACTCAAACTGGGGGCTTACCTAAAAAAGCCGGACCACCAGTTCAAAGACTTAGACCCCTTGATCGCTTCGGGTGAGTTGGCTGAGCTGGCTCCCTTCGACGAGGCGGTTCGCCACCATGTGGAAACGGAACTCAAATATGAGGGCTATATCCGGCGGCAGGAATCTCAGGTGCACAACTATTTAAAGATCGAGGCCATCCGTGTGCCCACCGACTTCGACTATGCCGGCGTCAGCGGGCTGAGCATCGAAGTGACCCAAAAATTGAGTCAGGCCCGGCCCCAAACCTTGGGGCAAGCAGCCAAGATCAGCGGCGTGACCCCTGCGGCCATCACCCTCTTGATGGTGGCCTTAAATAAAAGGAAAAAATGACCCAAGACCCCCAGCTAAAAGAGCTTTATCAAGCCATCGAGGCGGGCGAGCGGATCACCCCGGACCAGGGATTGTTTTTGCTGGAAAAAGCCAGTTGGTTGGAACTGGGCCAATTGGCTCAGCAGCGGCGCATTGCCCAAATCGGGGCCGGTTGGGCTTCCTACACCATGTTCCGGATCATCAACTACACCAACATCTGCAACATCGACTGTACCTTTTGCAGCTTCAAAAAAAATCCCGGCGAACAACGGGCTTATGTAATGCCCGTCGAAGAAGTCTTACAGGCCACCCAAGAAGCTCATGACCGGGGCGCGGACCAGATATTTTTCCAAGGCGGCGTCAACCCGGCGTTAGGGTTGGACTACTACCTTGAGGCCCTTTCGGCGGTCAAAGAGCGCTTTGGTTGCCATATCCGGGGTTTCTCTCCCGTCGAACTGCGGGACTTAGCCAAGTCTTCGGGCGTGCCGCTGCCAGACTTGATCCGCCAACTTAAGGAGGCGGGCCTAGACTCAGTTCCAGGTGCGGGGGCCGAGATTTTAGCCGAGCGGGTGCGCGACCTCTTGAGCCCCAAAAAATGTAGCCCCGAAGAATGGGCCCTGATCTTGGGCGAATGCCACCAGATGGGCCTGGGCGGCTCAGCCAATATTGTGATCGGTTCGGTGGAGACCCAAAAAGAGGTGATCGGGCACTTAGAGTTGGTGCGCCAGGTCCAAGACCAGACCGGCGGCTTTTCGAGCTTTATCCCCTGGACCTTCCAGCCCCAAACCAAGGACTTCCCGGTCCAGAAGATCCCGCACCACCAATACTTGAAGCTACTAGCGCTTTGCCGCCTCTATTTGGACAACATCTTAAACATCGAGGTTTCGGTGATGGTCTTAGGGCCCGAGATCGGCAAGTTGGCCCTGCACATGGGCGCTAACGACATTTCTAGTCCGGTCTTAGAAGAAAACGTTTTGCGCAGCCATGGCTTGGCGACTGAAGAGCAGGCCCGCAAGTTGATCGAAGACGCGGAGCTCACCCCGCGCCGCCGGGACTTTAATTATAACTTTCGGGAATAAAAAGGCCCGTAAGGTCCAGGAGCCTTCGGCACGGTGATCGAGGGTCGCCTGAATTACTTGGCCTAGCAAAGGTCACCTCAAAGCCCCTGAGCCGACTCGAGCCTTTCAACCAATCGATTGGTGAATCTTGCGGCCGGGGCTCCGTCGATTACGTTGTGATTGAACATCAAGGTAAGGTGTAGAATCTGGCGCACCTCTACCTGGTCATGAATCACCCAAGGCTTTTTGCACACGGGCCCTACGCCAATGGCCAGATTGTGAAGCGTCTTAGGGATCACCCACCCGGGGGCTGAACTGAACATACCGGGATTGGTAACGATCAGCGTCCCCATGTTTCGCTTGATTGAAAACGGACTCCTCAACAGCCAACGCCAAACCAAACGGCGCATCCATCCTGGCAAACTGAAAAAAAGACCGGTCGAAAAGCGGTGTCGCCTTTCGGTGAGAACCCTTTGGGCGGGATCGTCGAGCAGGCCGGTCCGATAGGTCTGGATCTCTTGGTCGATCTCTCGGGTAGATTTCTGGTTGGCCTTGCGGATGATCGCTGCCAAGGGGACCTTAACGCCCTCTACCTCCCGTTCAATGGCCAGCGAAACATCCACCTCATCAAAGGCCACCAATCGCTCGTTGCCTATAGCCAGAGCGTGGACCTCTGGGTGTTCGGCCACAGTGTCGGCGATTTGCTTGATCAACCAAGCAGTGAAGCCGATCCGCTGCCCGACCTCTTTAGAGGCTTGTAGCTTTTCTCTTGCCTCGGTCACATCGATTTCAATTAACCCCAAGACATCGTGCTTGCGTCCACCGAAATATCCGACATCAAAAGTAGCCCGCCTTGATTTGGGGTACAAGATAATCTGATGATCTTCCAAGACGTTCTCCGGGTGGTTTGCGTTGACCGGTCTGGTAGTCAAATTATCGGGTTGATTTTCTGCTGTCCAGTTCGCGCTTCGCTAACGGTATTTTCTGTTGGGATGTTGGCTTCGCCTGCCCCTTAGGTCTGACGACCGCCGCCGGCTCGCGTCGTCACACACGTCGCCCTCGGCCTTCGGCCTCGAAGCTCCTTAGTGACAAAAAAAAACCCCGCCTTGGGGGCGGGGTTTTTTAATTTAGCAGTTCTTAAGAACGGCCTAGTCTTTCCACTTGATGCATTCGGCGGGGCAAGCGTCGATTTCCTCTTGGATGTCGTCTTCACTAGCACCCGTAGGGTTGTGCACTTCAGCCATATCGTCGTCGTCCATGCGGAAGACGTCGGGCAGGTTGTCAGCACATTGTACACAAAAGGTGCATTCGTCTTTTTCTACGTAAGGGATCCGAGCCATGATTCAATACTTGCTTGGGTTTACTATTCTTGCCCCGCGAAGGGCGGTTTACTCTTTCCAGTGGATGCACTCGCCGGGGCAAGTGTCGATTTCCTCTTGGATATCGTCTTCACTGGCACCAGTGGGGTTGTGCACTTCCGCCAAATCGTCGTCATCCATGCGGAAAACATCGGGCAGGTTGTCGACACATTGCACGCAAGAGGTGCATTCGTCTTTGTCCACGTAGGGGATCTTAGCCATGTTACCTCAGTTGGGTTGTTTCGATAGTGGTATTCGGCTACGGGTATCGTCTGTAGTCGGTCAACTAATGAATAAGCTGCACCAAAAAATCAAGTACGAAAAGGGGGAATTTTACCTTTTTGACAATCTTTCCGCAGGTCCCGCGAGCCAGTCCGCCAAATGATTGCAGACACTTTGGGCCAATCGGGGATAATTTTGTTTCCATTGATCTTGGGAGCCTTCCTCGACCCGGTTGGTAATCCCTAATACAGAAGACCAAAGCAAACCCAAGCGAGCCGCCGCCAGGGCCAGTCCGTAAAGCTCTAAGTTTTCCACCTCAGCACCGGTTGCCTGGGCCAGTGCTTGCCCCAAGCTTCGGCTACGGGTCACGGCTAGACCGGTGGCCACTCCAACGCGCTCTAGCCCATAAGATTCCGGGCCCGCTTTGAGGCGGGCATAGTCCTGCAACAGGGCAAAATGGGCTTGGCCCAACACCGCGGCACCATCGTAAAGGGTGGTCCAATCGGCGGCAACCAATTGGCCCACTTCTAAGTCGACGCCAGGATAGACGCCCGCTGAGCCGGTAAAGATCACCTGATCTACACCTTCTTGGGCCCATTTGGTTAGCCCCAAAGCGGCTTCAAGGGGCCCGATCCCCAAGGGAGCCAAGATCAAGCCGTCACCCTGCCAGCCGCCCTCGATGGCTTGCGCCCCCAGGTGTGACGCCAAGGGCTCTAACTCGGCGGCAATGGCCGCAGTGATCAAGAGGCTCATGGGTGGGTCTTGAGGCGGGCTTTACCGGCAAACTCTTCTTTAGCCAAATCAATCAACCGCTCCAAGAGCTGCGGGTAGCTCAGACCACTGGCGGCGAAGAGCTTGGGGTACATACTGATCGAGGTGAAGCCCGGCAGGGTGTTGGGCTCATTAAACCAAATCTCCTGGTCCGCATCGACAAAGAAGTCCATCCGCGCAAAGCCGCGCAACTCTAGCGCGCGGAAGGCCCGCCGGGCCGTCTCTTGCAGTCTTTCGATCAAATCTCCCGAGAGATCAGCGGGGATCACCAGCTTGGTGGTGTTAAGGATATACTTGGCTTCGTAGGTGTAAAACTCCTCTTCGGGCAAGATTTCTCCCGGTAAGGAAACCTCTAACTGGTCGTTGCCCAACACCGCCAACTCAATCTCCCGCCCAGTTATCGCCGATTCAACGACCAACTTACGGTCATATAAAAAAGCGAGGTCCAGGGCTTTGGTGAAACTAGCCTCGTCTTTGGCTTTGCTGATGCCCAAGCTGCTTCCCTGGGCGGCAGGCTTGACGAAGACGGCCTTACCCAACCGAGCGGCCACCTGCCCCCAACTAGGTCGTTCATCCGAGTCGCGCAACACCATAAAGTCGGCGGTCTTGATGCCCTCAAAAAGGGTCAACCGCTTGGTCAGGTCTTTGTCCATGCCCACAGAAGAGCCCAACACCCCGCTGCCCACGTAAGGCACCCCGGCGATATCTAAAAAGCCCTGCATGCAGCCGTCTTCACCCCAAGTGCCGTGCACCACCGAAAAGACCGCGTCGATGGAGCGGCCCTCTAGCTGGCCCTGTTCGAGCCGAACTTCTCGAAGATTTTCGGCGAGGCATATCTTCTTCGGGTCTTCGGGATGCGCCACCAGCGGGTCGCCGGTCAGCCACCTTCCATCTTTAGAAAGGCCCACCGGGATCAGTTCAAAGCGGTCTCGATTCATTTCACGCAGGATACTCACACCCGAGCGCAGCGAGACTTCGTGTTCCCCCGAAGGGCCACCCATTAAGACTAAAATGGTTTCTTTCATGCCTCTTTTATATAAACCAGGGCGTCCTCAAGGGGCGCGTCATAATAATCTTTGCGCCGACCAACCGGCGCAAAGCCAAAGGACAAGTACATTTGTTGCGCCGCGCGGTTCGAGGCGCGCAACTCCAATACCAACCGGGCCGGGCCCAATTGGGCGAAGGCATATTCCATCAACTGCCGCCCCCAGCCTTGCCTACGCCAATCCGGGTCGATACCTAGCTTTAAAATCTCCGCCTCACCTCCACCCAGGGGCAACAGCGCCAAATAGCCCTGGGGCCAGCCCCCTTCTACCAACAACGCCAGCTTCAAAGAACGCTCAAAGAAATCCCTCCACTGCGGGGCCACCCAAGCCTCACCGGGAAGGCAGAGCCGGTCCAGTGCCACCAGGGCTTCCAAGCGCTTACCCCTAGGGGCTTGGTCCAGCCAGCTAAAGGTTGCCAAACCGGGCCACATAGGCGACCTCCGCTTCGGAGGCCCGCAGATAGATCGGCTCAATATCCCCCGCCGCGGGCCGCAGGCCCAAGGCCCGGACCAGGTGGATCAAGGCCATCGCGTCGGGGCGGTGCATCCCGGCGGGCTCCAGCAATACGCCCCGTTCTTCGGGTTTCCAATCCATTCCCTCTAAAACCTTCAGGCCGTCTCCTAAAACCCACTGGCCGGGCTTTAAGCCTGCCAAAAACTGCTCTGGCCGGATCAGTCGCAGCGGTTCTAAGGGTTCGGGTAGATTCCCCCGGCAGTCAAAGACCCCTTGGTACAACTCGCCTTTATAGGCATTTTGGATCACCTTGACCGCCTCCGGCTGGTGCACCATCGCGGTAGCAGTCAGGCGCAACCGGTCGGCGGTGTAGATTGGTAGGTTCAGAGCAAAACCCAGCGCCTGGACGGTGGCCAAACTGATGCGCATACTGGTGAAAGAACCGGGCCCCAGGCAAAGTGCCAAACCGGTCAACTGCTCGCGGCTCCGTTGGCAACTAACCAAAAGCCGCTCGATCCACTGAAGCAGGATTTCGCCCGAGGGTTTGCCCGAGTCCAACCAGACCACGCCTAAGCCGCGCCCCGCTTCGGCCAGAGCCACCGAGACCGCCGAACCCGCCGCTTCAATACCCAAAATCAATTCTTGCTGATCTTCCATCACCGCTAGCTTAAAGGTTCTCCCCAGACTTCTGCCGCCATCCTAGCGGTCTTTACCGACCGGGGCAATGGGGCAGCGCTTTTTGTCTGCACCGGGGAGTTTCCTTAAAATATCAGCCAGCCATCGTCCTTTACTTTACCGTCTTATGAACATTTTTTAATAAAATTCATGTATAAATGGCTTACCGTCAACCCCAGAGCGCCGGGACGCGATTAATGACCAATCATAAGGGAGGCTTCCCCTTTGTGATTTTGTCCGTTATAGTTGTACCGTTTCACGCTTGAAACATTAAGTATCTTTACCGGCAAAGCAAAGATTTTTGACTCCACCCCTACCTAGGGTCTTCTAATGTCTCAGAATATCAACATGCCTTCGGTGCTGCGCATCGGGGTATTTTACGACGGAACCTTTTTCGACAAGATCAGCAAGTACTTCAAATTTGCTCATCCTCGCGCGGCCTATCTTAACTTCAACGGCTTGCACGGATTCATCCGCGCTAAAATCGCCGAGCGGGCCCAAACGGACCCTTCTTTTTGTCATGTAGTTGAAGCCCACTTCTTCCGGGGCCGCTTCTCCTTCACCGCCGCCAAAAACGCGGGCGCCTTGGAGAAGGACCGCATCTTGGATCAGCACCTGATGTATTCAGGCATCCTGACCCATTATTACCCCATGAAAGAATCGGGTGATAAAGCTGAAGAAAAGGGCATCGACGTTTGGTTGTCCTTGGAAGCTTACGATTTGGCGGTTCACAAGGGTTTTGACTTGGTAGTGCTCTTTGCAGGCGACCAGGACTTTGTTCCCTTGCTACGCAAAATGAACGCCCTGGGTATCCGCAGCTTAGTGATCGGTGCGGATGTGGAATGGGACGACAACATGGGACGGCGCAACTGGATCAACACCAGCCAAGCCTTGATCAACGAAGCTTCTTATACGGTGATGCTGAACCACGAAGTGGACTCACGCTCGTCGAATAAAAACGATTCGGTGATCGACCAGCTCTTCGCCTGAGCCCCTCCCCTAGCGGGCCTTGCCGGAATGGGCCGGGCCCGCTAAACTCCCCCTTTGGTTTCACCTAAGGGGCCTATGACCACTCAATTAACCTGTAGCAAAGCAGTTTGCGTCGCCCGCAATTGGCGTGGGCATATCCGCGAACTGGGCAACGAGACGCCGCAAGAACCGGTTTTTTTTATCAAGCCGACCTCTTGCCTGACGCCCCTTGAAGCGCCGATTCGTCTGCCCGGCTACAGCCATGAGGTCCATTATGAAGTGGAATTGGCGCTCTTGGTCAGTAAGCCCTTAAGCAACGCTAGCCTAGCAGAGGCCCGAGAGGCCGTCTCGGCAGTAGCCATCGCCTTGGACCTGACGGCGCGGGATATACAAACCCAACTTAAGGCCAAGGGCCTACCTTGGGAAAAGGCCAAATGTTTTGACGGGGCTTTGCCCTTAGGCCCTTGGATCGGCCTAAACCAAGCGGGCCCCTTGGGCGACTTAGAATTGCAACTGGACCAAAACGGCCAACGCCGCCAGACCGGACGGATTGACGGGATGATCCACCAACCCTTTGAGTTGCTCAGCGAAGCGAGCCGCTACTTCAGCTTTGCCCCCGGCGACCTGTTGCTTTGCGGCACCCCCGAAGGGGTGGGCCCCTTGCAGCATGGTGACCTTTTGAGTTTAAGCCTTAGCGGGCGCTGGACCTATCAGACTAGAGTGTTATGAAATCTTCAAAGCAACGGGCCTTGGTGATCTTCTCCGGTGGCCAAGACTCAACCACCTGCCTCGGCTGGGCTCTCAACCGCTTTGAAGAGGTCCGGGCCATTTGTTTTTATTATGGCCAGACCCACCAAGTAGAATTAGAGCAGGCCCGCAAGATCGCTGATGCCTTAAAGGTTCCCTTGGAGCGGGTGGATATCAGTTTTTATCAGAACATGGTCTATTCAGCGTTGACCGGAGCCCCGATGGACATGAATAGCCAACACCGCGACAACGACCATCTGCCGGCCAGCTTTGTGCCCAACCGCAACGCGCTGTTTATCCTGTTGGCCCATTCTTATGCCCAACAGATCGGCGCGGCGGCCTTGATCACCGGGCTATGCCAGACCGATTATTCGGGCTACCCCGACTGCCGCGAGCCCTTTGCGAAAGCCTATATTGAGGCCCTAAACCAGGGCAGCGAGCAAGAGATTGAGCTGTTGACCCCCTTAATGCATTTAACCAAAGCCGAAACCTTTAAGCTCGCCCAAGACGAAGGGGTGATGGATTTGGTCTTAAAAGAATCCCATACCTGTTACCACGGCGACCCCAGTCCCAATGATTGGGGGCGGGGCTGCGGCCATTGTCCGGCCTGCCAACTGCGCGCCAAGGGTTACAGGGAATTTTTGACCTTAACTTAAACCAAACCACAGGAGCCCCATGGCCCAAGCCGAAGGTCAATCCTTTAGCTTCGACGGTCCCGAAAAGATCCGCACCGACTTTTTGGAAACCTTTGAATTCGACAGCCCTGACCAGTACATCTTAACCGAAACGCCGGAGTTTTCGGCAGTTTGCCCCTTTTCGGGCCTGCCGGACATCGGGGATTTAAAAATCGAATACTACCCCCGTGGTGGCCTTTGCATCGAGCTAAAGTCATTGAAATATTACATGACTAGCTTCCGCAACGTGGGCCTCTACCAAGAAGGCGTGACCAAGCGCATCCGCGAAGACCTAAGCCAGGTCCTCAAGACCCAAGACCTGCGGATCACCACCATCTACCAACCCCGTGGGGGCTTTTACACCACCTGCATTGAAGGCCGCCTAAGCGAGGAACCGGGATGATCCAGTTTTATAACAGCCTGACCAAAGAGAAGACCCCCTTTGAGCCTATCGAGAAGGGCAAGGTAAAAATCTACACCTGCGGGGTGACGGTCTATGACTATTGCCACTTAGGTCACGCCCGGGGCGCGGTCAACTTTGACCTGCTGCGCCGCTTTTTAGAGGTGCGCGGCTATGAGGTGACCTTCGTCAAAAACTACACGGACATTGACGACAAAATCATTGCCCGTGCCCAAGAGCGCGGCGTAGACTACCAACAACTGACCCAAGAGATGATCGCCGCCCACGACGAGGACATGGCTGCCTTAGGCGTCAAGCCGCCGGACATCGCCCCCAAGGCAACCGAACATATGGGTGAAATCCTAGAGATGATCAACTGCTTGCAGGGCAAGGGTTTGGCTTACCAGCAAGGCCCCGACGTGTTTTATAAGGTCCGCAGCTTCGAGAGCTACGGCAAACTGAGCGGCAAGAACATCGACGACCTGCTTTCGGGCTCGCGCGTCGAGGTCAACGAAACCAAGGAAGACGCCCTGGATTTTGCCCTTTGGAAGGGAGCCAAGCCCGGCGAGCCCAAATGGGAAAGCCCTTGGGGTCAGGGGCGGCCCGGCTGGCACATTGAATGTTCGGCGATGGCCAAGAAGTATCTGGGCCCCCGCTTCGACATCCATGCCGGCGGCTCGGACCTAATCTTCCCGCACCACGAAAACGAGATCGCCCAATCTGAAGGCTGCCACGGTGAGCCGCTGGCCAACTTCTGGTTGCACAACGGTATGGTGAAGATCGACGCGCACAAGATGTCTAAGAGCTTGGGCAACTTCTTCACCATCCGCGACCTGCTCAAAACCTATGAGCCGGAATTGATCCGTTTCTTCTTGCTTTCGGCCCAGTACCGCGCGGCACTCAACTTCTCCGAAGCCGCGCTGGCCGCGCAGCTCGAAGGCCTAGACCGGCTCTATGGGGCTTTGGCCAAGTCTTGTGAAGGCGGCATCCCGCCGGACCCAGACGACTTTGGCCCCGAGGCGCTGTCCTTGGAACACCGCTTCTTTGAGGCCTTAGACGACGACCTGAACAGTTCGTTGGCTATTTCGGTACTCTTCGAAGCCGCCAAGTCGATCAACTTGGGCGGTCTGAAAGAGGATGGCTATTGGTTGCTGCGCGAATTGGGCGAGGTTTTAGGGCTCTTGCAGCAAGACCCCGAAAGCTGGTTCAAGAACCCCCGCATCCGCAAAGAAAGCGGCGGCGAACTAAGCGCAGAGCAGATCGAACAAATGATTGCCGGACGGGCTCAGGCAAGGATCGACAAAAACTGGGCTGAAGCGGACCGCTTGCGGGATGCGCTGGTGGCTGGCGGAATCCAACTGATCGACAAAGACGGGAAGACCGAATGGCGCAGGAAGTAGAGGTTCTCTATGGCGTGGCACCCGTTGAAGCGGCCCTAGGGGCTGGGCGGCGGCGCTTGGTGCGTCTCTGGCACAAAGAGGGTGGCAAAAACCCCCGCCATGTGGAGCCCATCAAAGCCGCCCGGCGGGCCAAGCTAGAGGTTCGGCCTTGTGGCAGCGACCAACTCTTTAAGCTCACCGGCAGCAAGATGCACCAGGGCCTAGCTTTAGAATGCGGCCCCTTGGAGCCTTTGGGGTTAGAGGACCTACTGACCGCCCCGGCCCAAGGGGAGCGGCAGTTGATTGTGGCCTTGGACCAGATCGAAGACCCCCAGAACCTAGGCGCTATCGCCCGCTCCGCCCACTTTCTCGGGGCCCAGGGCCTGTTGGTGCCCCGCAGCCATTCGGCCCCCTTGAGCCCCACAGCGGTCAAAGCCAGTGCCGGGGCCTTGGAAACCTGCCCCTTGGCCGAAGTGGGCAATCTGGCCGAAGCCTTAGAACGACTCAAAGAAGCCGGATATTGGGTGCTCGGGGCCAGCCTTGACACCGAGAGCCTACCTTTGGCCCAAGCCTTGCTGGCAGAACGGATGGTTCTGGTCTTAGGCAACGAAGGTGAGGGCCTAAGAAACCTTACTGCCAAGCGCTGCGACCAGTTGGTACGGATCGAAGGCAGCGGTGCGGTGGAATCGATGAACGTGAGCGCCTCGGCGGCGATCTTTTTGCACCATTTTTTGACCCAAAAGGCTCCATGAGCGGCAAGATTCTCCTGATCAACGGCCCCAACCTCAACCTGTTAGGCCAACGGGAACCCGAAATCTACGGCTCCACCAATCTGGCTCAGATCGAAGCCGCTTTAAAAGCCCAGATCCAAGCGGCGGGCTTTTCCTTTGAGGCCTTCCAGTCTAACCATGAAGGGGAACTGATCGACTTTGTGCAACAGCAGGGCCCTAAAGCCTCCTTTGGCATCGTCAATGCCGGAGCATTGACCCACACCAGCCTGGGCCTACGTGATGCCCTCAAAGGGGTGGCGCTGCCCTTTGTGGAACTGCATGTCTCTAATGTTTACGCCCGCGAACCCTTCCGCCACCATAGCTACCTTTCGGACATCGCCCAAGGAGTGGTCGCCGGGCTGGGCGTGGCGGGCTATGGCTTGGCGGCGCAGTATGTGATTGATTGCCTTAAGGAGGCTTGATTGCTCGCCTCGCTCTACAATCTGAGCGAAGAAGAGCTCAAGGCTTGGTTGAGCGAGCGCGGGTTTAAACCCTATGTGAGCGACCAACTGCTGCGCTGGCTCTACCCTGACCGGGTCGGCAGTTTCGAGGAGATGAGCAATCTTTCTAAAGCGCTGCGCAGCGCTTTGGCCGAGTCCTTTAGCCTGGAACTGCCGCAAATCAAGCTAAAGTCCCAAGCCCCCGACGGCACCCTTAAATTTTTGACCCAGCTTCACGACGGTGCCGAGATCGAAACGGTGCTGCTGCGCCACGAAGACCACAACACCCTCTGCCTCAGCACCCAGGTGGGCTGCGCCATGGGCTGTAAATTTTGCCTGACCGCCAGCATGGGGCTGGTGCGCAACTTAGAGCCCTATGAGATTTTGGCCCAAGTCTTTTTAGGGGTGAGTTTACTGCCAGCCGGGGAAGGGGTGCGTAACCTAGTCTTTATGGGCATGGGCGAGCCTTTGCATAACTTTAACCACTTAGTGGCGGCTTTAAAAAACCTGCTCAACCCTAAGGGTCTGGGTTATTCCTGGCGACGCATCACCATCAGCACCAGCGGGCTACTCGAAGAGATCCAGCGCTTTTGGGACGAGCCAGGCATCAACGCCAATCTGGCCATCAGCCTCAACGGCGTGACCCAAGAAGCCCGCGCCGAGTTGATGCCGGTAGGCAAGCGCCACCGGCTTGAAGACCTGATCGCGCTGCTCAAGCGCTTGCCTTTAGAAACCCGCGAGCGTATCACCTTTGAATATGTGTTGCTTAAAGAAGTGACCGACGACTTAGCTTCGGCCAAAAGGTTGGTTGCCTTACTGAATGGGATCAAGGCGAAGGTTAACTTGATTCCTTTCAACGAAGTTCCTAGCCTACCTTACCAAGCACCCAGTGCCCAGCAGGTGAAAGACTTCCAGCGTTTTCTGTTGGATCGGGGCCTAATGGCCACTATCCGCAAATCCCGCGGCCAAGAAGTGAGCGCTGCCTGTGGCCAATTGGCCGTTGGCGAACGCCGCCGAGGCCCCATCCTAATGGAGACCCCATGAACAAACCAAGCCGAGAAGAAGCGGTCGAAGCGGTCCGCACTCTGATCCGCTATATCGGCGACAACCCAGACCGAGAGGGGCTTCAGGAAACGCCCGAACGGGTGGTCCGCTCTTACGCCGAACTCTTCAAGGGGTACAAAATGAACCCTACCGAGATTTTGGATAAAAAATTCAGCACCCATTCGGGTGAGATGGTGGTGCTCTCGAACATAGAGCTTTACTCGACCTGCGAACACCACATGATGCCCTTTATCGGTAAGTGCCATATTGGCTATATCCCCAAGGATAAGGTGGTGGGTCTTTCGAAGTTAGCTAGGTTGATGGAGGTGTATTCGCGGCGCTTGCAGATCCAAGAGGAAATGACCTGGCAGATCGCCAACGCCTTGATGGACGAAACCCAAGCGCTGGGTGTGGCCGTTTTGGTCGAGGCGCGGCATATGTGCATGACCGCCAGGGGCGTGAACAAACAACATGGCGTGATGACCACCACCGCAATGCTGGGCGAACTGAAAAACAACCAATCCCTCAAGAGCGAATTCTTGCAGGTGATTGAAAAGTCGCGACTCTCTTAAGCCGACTCCTTTTATGATCGGCTCAGGCGCAATTGGTTTTGCATCTGGTCGATCCCGTCCATCACCGCCTCCGAGGCTGTGGCCCATTGCTGGAGCAGACCTGAGGTCCGCTCGATTTCCCCGCGCTTTTTGGCCTCAAGTAGCTCCCGAGCCAAGCGGTGCAACTGCCGGTGGGGCTCTTCTAAGCCTTCAAAAGCAGGCCATTGGCCAAATTCACGCTGCCCTGTTCCATAATACCAGCGCCCGAATCGGCAAGAGCGATAGTCAGGCCAGTTGGTCGGTCCGGTTGGCTCTGCAGATTCCAAAAAGGCTAATAACTGCTGGCGGTATTCCAGGTGTTCTTGCTGGACTAACTCTAACAAAATCAATCCTCTATTGGAGTGCCGGAACTGGGAAAGTTGCTCGCGCAGCGCGTTGGACCAGTGGTTGAGGTCGGCCGCCTGCCCGTCTAAATGCTGGGCTAAATCCACCAGCCGCCCACTTTCAAGTTGCAGGATTTCGAGGTGGCCCATCAGGTCCTCTAAAGAACCATCTTGAACCTTTAACCCCAAACGCAAATTGGCCAAGCGTCCTTGTTCTTGGCGGCTCATTAACCCTTCTTGTTTAAGCCAATCCTGCTGCGTCTCGATACCAGCGGCCAGTTGGCAGGCCGCCTCCTGGGCCTTAGCCCCATGGTCCTTTAGTCGCCGAAGCCAAGCCTCCAGGTCCGCGGGTTCGCCACCTACCCGGTTGTGTGAGGCCATTCGAGCGACCCCTTCGACAGCAGGCGCGGTCCGCTGTGGAGCCGTCTCTTGGACCGCTTGGCCCAATCCCTTTGGTTGCTGTGCCAATTCCTCTAAGGCTTGTATCAGTTGCTCGCCCCAAAGGCGGAATGGCTGGGCCGCCTCGGCCCATTGGCTCTCTCCCTCTTGGCGCTCTTCGGACGCTTCTAAGAGTTGCGCTAGCAGGTCGTCCTGCTCGAAAAAGATATGATCCAGCCCTTCTAGCGCCCGCCGCCCCTGTTCGCTCTGGTCTGCTTGGCGCTGCGCCACTGCTTCTAGTTCCATGGCATATCCCCGCAACTGCTGTGAAGACTGTGATTGTCGGTTGGCTAGATCCAACAGGGCCGCTACGAAGGATTGTAGTTTGCAATCCAGGCCAACCAAATCAATCTGGTCTATTTGCTCAATTGAGGTACCGGCGAGTCCGTAAATCCTCCGGGTCAATCGGCGCATGGGCCCGATAAAAGAGACCTGAAGTTGAGCCGATACCGCCAAGACCACCAGTGTCACCAGCCAAAATTCAGCTTGCCGCCATTGAGGGAGCCATAGGCCGAATCCCAACTGTATCAAAGGAACCAGGAGGAGACTAGAGTTGAGCAGGTAGATTTGTTTAATATTCATAAGACCCCTTTTCTTTAGGCTTGGGGGCCAGTCTAAATGGCTTGAGGGGTCGAAAGGCAGGGACGCGATAAAGATCGGTCAAAGATGACGGGGGAGTCTATCCCCCGATCAAGGCGGGGGACTAGAAAAAGCTGAAAACGCCGATGGCGATACTGGTGCCGTCAAACTGATAGTTCGCCGAGTAGGTGTCGTGGCCGCTCAGGTCGCGGCGTTTGCCACTAACCGAGCCCACCTCTGCGCGCACACCACCAAAATCCAAGACATAGTCAAAACCTGCCGAAAGGCTGGTGATCGGTACGCTGGCGGTGGTATTGCCTTCGGTATTACCCGTTGCAGCCAAGGTCGTCACTGTCGAAGCGGGGGTATAGGTACCAAAGGCCACGCCCAGGAAGGGTTTCATCCCATTTTGCAGATGGTCCTTAAAATAGGCCTTAAAGTCCAAGGTGGTCATGGCCGTTTTTTCCACGGTGGTCACCGAGGTCCCGTCTACCGTTTGGGTGAGGCTACGCTCTAAAAAGCCAGAGTACTTCAAGCCCGCCGAGAAGCGGCTTTGGAAGACCCGCTCATAAAAGAACCCCGCACCGATCAGCGGCTCAGTCACCGAGGAACTGTCCGTAGAGCTTTGCAAGGTATAGCTTCCCCCCGAATGAGTATAGTGGATTGCACCAAACTTGTTTTTGGGCTCTTTCTTGCGCTGCTGTGCCCAGACAGGGCTAGACGCTAAGGTTAGCGCGATCAACAGAAGAATGATCCGTTTCATAGATTCCACTCAGCGTAGGTTAATATTTTTAACCGGGGGCGCCGCATGGACGGCCAAACCCCTCAGTCCCAATATACTGCAATTCAATATTTCTGCCAAAAGTTCTTAAGGCCCTATTTAAAAACCCACTCGGAAACCAAAGGCCAGCAAAAGTCCTTGTAGGTTCAAAGTCGACGAGTCAACTCCGTTGCTGCTGTGGACCCGTCCTATCAGGCGGCGCAAGTCAAAATGGAAATCCGAAGCGGTCCCGAAGGGCACCCCAATCTGGGTAAAGTATTGGTGCAACTCTAACTGGCTGAAGTCCAGTCCCGCGCAATCGGTCTGTTGGCAGCTGAAACCGGCTTTGCCGACACCATAACCGATCAAAAAAGTCGCCGATTTGGTCGAAAAGTCCAATGCCACGTCATAGCTGTCCACCTCAAAATAATTGGGGTCCGAGATGTAGGGGTCCGTGGGCTGGGCTTCAATCTGAAAGTGACTGATACCCACCACCGGCAGCAAGGGGATCGGTAGGCTGGTCAAGAAAGTATAGCCCGAGGTCTTCCCCGAGGCGGCTTGGTCAAAGTTGTAGAGGTCGTTGCCGGTTGAGGAGAACTTAAAGGTCGTCGGCAGGGAAGCACTGGCCCAGATCTCGGCTTGGGCCGGTAGGCTCCCAAGCAACAGCAGCAAGAAAAACAGGCAAGCTCGTAGGGACATAAAGCTCCAGGGTCCTCAAGGAACCCTAGAAGAGTCCCGAGATATGGAAGTCAAAGCGGCCCGGTGATTCCTGGGGTTTCTTATCCAGCTTGATGCCGTATTCGAAACGGAACACACCCATAGGCGTGATCATCCGCACACCGGTACCGTATGCGGTACGCATATAGTAGGGGTCTTTTGTCAGCCCCACCATTTCGTACATGCGATCTTCGGACCAAACGTTGCCTGCGTCAAAGAAGACCACACCACGCAGGTTGGTTCCCTCGCGGGTTAAAGGAAACAACATCTCTAGGTTTAAGATACGCTGATCCACCCCGCGCTGGTGTTGGTTATAATAAGAAAGCTCTTCAGTGGTGAGGTCGCTAGTAGAAAAATCGATCGGGCGCTCGTTATAGCCCGAAGGGCCGGAGATGTCGCCCCATTCGTGGCCGCGTACGGTAGTGATACCACCGATATAGTAGCGCTGGGCAGCAGGAATTTCTTTACCCGGTTCGGTCTGCATCAAGCGAGATTGCCGGTAGTTGGCCATGAAGATGACCGTGTTGTCGTCGTTAAAGGGCCTAAAATACTTGGTGTCCAAGCGCAATTCCTGATAAGCAGTACTACCGCCTAAAACCCCACCGAACCGTTCGGTAGACAGGGTGCCGGACTGACCGCTGGACGGGAACATCGGGTGGTTGACCGTCGAGTAGCTGGCCGCGAGCCGCAAGGAGCGATAGGTTTGGGCTTCGATCCCGCCTAAAATCGCCGATCCGTTGGCCTGGATGTTCTGGTACAACTCGTCTCGGTAGCTATACCTTATGTTTCCGTTCCAATCTTTCCAAAGCGGGTAACCCATCCCCCAATAAAACCCTTGGCCTTTGGTGTCGTAATAGGTGTCGGCCAACAACTCTGAATAAACCGCCGTGTCCACCGTAAATTCGGTATCAAACCAGTAGGGATTGGTTAGGTTAACTTTAAAGAGGTTTTCTCCGCGCTGGCGGCGTTCGGCCGTGAAACTGACGCTCTTGCCGGTGCCAAAGAGGTTGCGTTTGGAGATCGACAAAGACAACACCATCCCCGAATAGGCCGAGTAAGACATACTGGCGTTAAAGGAGCCGGTCTGGGCCTCGTCTAGTTTGATGGTATAGTCGATCTCGTTTTCGACCTCACCAGGCTCTTGCTGGAAATCCACCCCAAAGCCTTGTTCAAAAAAGCCTAGCTTGGTGATGGCTTCTTTGGAGTTGCGCAGCTTTAAGCCGTCAAACAGTTCGTTGTCGTGGATTTCTAGTTCCCGACGCACCACCGAGTCTTTGGTTTCGAAGTTGCCTTCGATCTCCACTCGGCCGATATAGGCCTTTTCGCCCCGGATGATGTGGTAGGTCACATCAACAATCTTGGTGTCTTCGTGGATATTGGTTTCTGGGCGCACCCGCGCGAAGGCGTAGCCCTGTTCCGTATAGACATCGTTGAGCGCAAAACGGTCTTGAGACTGTTTAAAGGGATTAAAGACCTCACCTTCTTGCAGGTTGAAGGTCTTTTCAATCATCTCCTTCTTGTCGGCCAAAAGCTGGGTATCATCATCGGTGACGATGTCGATTTTACCGGTCCAATACTGTTCCCCTTCGGTGATGGCTAAGGAAACACCGATCACCGACAGGTCCCGCTTTTGGGTCAAAACCACTTTGGGTTTGTCGATATGGACCTTGATAAACCCGTTAATCAAGTATTGTTGGGTGATCAACCCTAAGTCTTGGTTGATCTTTTGCTCCTGAAAGACCCCCGAATCGGTGATCCAACTAAAGCAGTCCACCTCGGCCGAAGACATGAAGCGCTCAACGTCCAAGGGGTAGAAGTACTTGGTACCGGTGACGTGGAATTGGGTCAGGTAAACCTTCGGCGTTTCCTCGACCAGATAATCCACCTCCACTTGGCCGGGACCGGCGTCGCGCCGTTCATAGCGGACTTGAGTCTTCAGGTAGCCTTTCTTGCGGTACTCTTCTTTGATCAGGTCCAGGTCCGCTTGGATGCGGGCCTCATTAAACATGTTGTTTTCATGTACCTTCAGCTTTTCTATGAGGGTCTTTTTGTCCAGTTTGGTCTGGCCAATCACTGCCAACTTAGAAATCCGGGGCTTTTCGACGCAGCGGAAGACCAAGACCGCCTCGCCGGGGCCGACTTGCTCTAACTCGGCTTTTACATCGTCAAAGTAACCTAAGCGGAATAGGTCTTTGATGTCTTGGGCCACCTGTGGGCGGCTTAAGGGGTAGTTGACGCTAGAGCTGATGGTATTGTAGAGCAAACCCGTTTCGATCAGCTCAATGCCGTCAAAGCGGATCTCAACGATCTTCGGGTTGCTCTGACTGACTGGGGCCAACTGGGCCCAGGCAGGGAGAGACCAAAAGACAAACAGAAGAGCCAATAACAGGCGCTGATTCAAGTCAATCCTCCTGTCCGATCAAGCGACCCTGCTCGAGCCGGAATTGTTGGTCCGTGCGGGCCGCCACTTCGGGGCTGTGGGTAACCAAAATCAAGGTTTTGCCCTCTTGACGGCAGAGTTCAAAGAGTAAGGAAGCGACCGACTGCCCCGTTTCAGGGTCCAAGTTGCCGGTCGGCTCGTCGGCTAAAACCAGCGCCGGTTCGTTGGCCAAAGCGCGGGCGATGGCCACGCGTTGCTGCTCGCCGCCCGATAAAGCCCCCGGCTTATGGTGGCTCCGCTCCGATAGACCCAAACGGTCCAGGATAACTGCGGCCCGCTGGGCAGCGAACTTGGGGCTGCGCCCTAAGATCAATCCGGGAATCATGGCATTTTCAAGGGCCGTAAAGTCCGGCAAGAGATGGTGCGACTGGAACACAAAGCCTAGGTTCTCGTTGCGCCAAGCGGCCAGTTCATCGGCCGACATCTTAAATAAGGAGCGTCCGTCAAAGCTGACTTCGCCCGAAGTGGGGTGATCCAATCCGCCGATCAACTGGAGCAATGTCGACTTGCCCGAACCCGAGCGCCCCACCACGGCGTAGCTCTTACCGCTTTCAAAGGACATCTGAATACCGGTCAGGATTTCTAACTGACGCCCATGGCCGTCAGGGTAGTGTTTGACCAAGTCGCTTAAGCGCAACAATTCACTCATGTTTGAGGCCCTCCACCGGATCTAGCTTGGCGGCTTTTTTCGAAGGCACCAGCGTGACGCTAAAACAGATCAACAAAGAGACCAGGGCGATCACACCAATCTGCCAGAACTCCACATGCATGGGGATGCGGTTGCCTACATAGACCCCGGCGGGGATGTCGATCACATCAAAGCTACCGATCAGCCAGCAGAGCAGAAGCCCCGTCACCATACCCAGCAACGTTCCGGCCAGACCGATCACCGTACCTTGATAGACAAAAATACGCTCAATGGCGCGGTCCTTAGCGCCGATAGCCTTTAAGATGGCGATGTCTTTTTTCTTTTCCACCACCAATAAAACCAACGAGCTAATGATATTGAAGGCGGCGATTAAAATGATCAGCGTTAAGATCACCGCTAGGCCAATTTTTTCTAGGCGGAAGACCGCAAAGAGATTGCGGTTCTGCTCGGTCCAACTGGACAAGGCATAGGGGAAGGGGAAGTCATCTTGCAGCGAGGCCTTTACCTCGTCGGCCATGCCGCCGTCTTCCAGGCGCACTGAGAAACCTGTGATCCGCTCGCCTAGGCGGAAAAGCTTCTGGGCATCTTCCAAATGGACAAAGGCTAAGATTTCATCATAGCCCATGATCCCGGACTCAAAAAAACCTTCCACCCGAAATCGTTTAGCCCGGGGCATTTCGCCCATTGGGGTCAGGCGCGATTCGGGGCTGACCAGAGTCACCAAGTCGCCGATCCCGACCCCTAAGTTCTTGGCCAGTTGGCTACCTAAGATCACACCGGCCAAACGGCTCTGGTGTTGGCGCCCCTCGGCGTCAAACCATTCTTTATCGCTAGTCTCCAAGGAAGCCAACACCTCTCGGGCAATGCGGATCTGTTCTTCGCTCGCTTGGGCCTGGCTGTTATCTCGCTTGGCCTCGAAGAGTCGGGTGCGGATAAAAAAGTCCATCTGGGTGACCTGAGGCTCCAAGACCGGGTCGATCCCTTTGATCATGCTGCCCTGGGGCTTCGAAGGCCCCATCAACAAGGCTTGATTGGTGCTGAAAGGACTGGCGGCGACTACCTCGGGGTGGGCCAGCAATTTCGAAAGCGTGGCGGAACCGGGTTGGTATTCGAGCCCCTTGGTGCCGAATTTATAGACCGTCAAATGGGCGTTGGCCCCTTGGATCGCCCGACGCAGGTCCCGCTCAAATCCATTCATCACGCTCAAGACCACAATCAAGGTCATCACCCCCAGGGCGACCCCGAAGATGGAAATCCGCGTGATCACCGAAATACTTCGGTCCTGGCGCGGGCTGCCTAGATAGCGTTTAAAAATGAAGGATTCAAATCCCAAAATTAATCCGGTAGGGATGGACGTTTAGCTGTTTGACCTCAAGGACTACTATGAAGCAGGCGGCAGGGTCAACCGAATTGGCCCTAGAGTCTGTTCGCTAAAGGAGCCGTTAAAAAAAAAGCCCGGAATTCCCCAAGGGAATTCCGGGCTCAAATTCAGCGGCTAAACCTTAATAACGATAATGCTCGGGCTTATAGGGGCCGTCGATGGGGACGCCGATATATTCGGCTTGAGCGGGGGTCAACTCGGTTAGGCTGATGCCCAACTTACCCAGGTGCAACCGGGCCACCTCTTCGTCCAACTTCTTCGAGAGCATGTAGACTTTGTTCTCGTACTTAGACCCGTTGGTGTGTAGGTCCAACTGAGCCAAGACTTGGTTGGTGAAGCTGGCGCTCATCACGAAGCTGGGGTGGCCGGTGGCACAACCCAAGTTCAGCAAGCGGCCTTCGGCCAGGATCATCACCGAGTGTCCGTCGGGGAAGGTCCACATGTCGTACTGGGGCTTGATGTTGGTCTTTTTGATGCCCGGGAACTTGGCCAAACCGGCCATGTCGATCTCGTTGTCAAAGTGGCCAATGTTACCCACGATGGCCTTGTCTTTCATCTTGGCCATGTGATCCACGGTGATCACGTCGAAGTTGCCGGTGGTGGTCACAAAGATGTCCACTTCGCCGACCACTTCTTCTAAAGTACGGACCTCATAACCTTCCATTGCCGCCTGCAAGGCGCAGATCGGGTCGATTTCAGTCACGATCACGCGGCAACCTTGGCCACGTAGGCTTTGGGCACTACCTTTACCGACTTCGCCGAAACCGCAAATCAGGGCCACCTTACCCCCGATCATCACGTCGGTAGCGCGGTTGATGCCGTCAGGTAAGCTGTGGCGACAGCCGTATACGTTGTCAAACTTAGACTTGGTAACCGAGTCGTTGACGTTGATCGCCGGGAAGAGCAACTCGCCGGCTTCTTCCATCTGGTACAAGCGGTGTACGCCCGTGGTGGTCTCTTCTGAGACGCCCTTGATGCCGTCGGCGATTTTGGTCCACAGGCCGGGGTTGGCCTTCAATTCCTGATTCAGGGTCTGAAGGATCACGCCCCATTCCTCAGGATCTTTGTCGGGGTTGAAGGCGGGAACCGCACCAGCGGCTTCATATTCTTTACACTTGTGCACGAACAAGGTGGCATCGCCACCGTCGTCTACGATCATGTCCGGGCCGGAGTTGTCGGGCCAGCGCAGAGCCTGAACGGTACACCACCAGTATTCTTCTAAAGTCTCCCCTTTCCAAGCATAGACCGGCGTTCCCATGGGGCGCTCCGGGGTCCCTTCGGTCCCTACCACCACCGCCGCAGCAGCGTGGTCTTGAGTCGAGAAAATATTGCAGCTTACCCAGCGCACGTCTGCGCCCAGGGCGGTCAACGTCTCAATCAAGACTGCGGTTTGGATGGTCATGTGCAAGCTGCCCATGATTTTCACACCCGCCAAAGGCTTGGCCGCTTCATAGCGCTCACGCAGAGACATCAAGCCGGGCATTTCCTGCTCAGCGAGGCGCATTTCCTTGCGGCCATACTCGGCCAAGTTGATGTCGGCAATCTTATAGGCCGGGCGGTTCTGATCGGTCGTTTCCAATACTTGGTTCATGGGACTCTTGTCGGTAAGGCTTTCGTTCAGTATGGGGAAAGGTTCCCCGTTTTTAGGAAATTTGACTATAATATCCTGATCAGCTTAAACTGTCACCCAAAAAAGCCAGGGCACCTTAGAAGCCCAAGGATAAATAGATGATGGTCCGCTCGCTACCGACCTGCCCGGCCCATTCACCGGTTTCTTCGGTATATTTAGTATAACCCAAGACCATGGCATGGCCCAGGGCGATCTCGGCACCGGTACTCAAATATCCCTGATTGTAGCCGGTGCGCAGGCTAAACAGGCTGTTGGTTTTATTGAGCGGTAAAAAACCAAATTCCATCCCCACGTGGGTTCTGCGGCTTAAGCTACGGTCACCCGGCGAACCCTGTTGGTAGGTCAAATCCCGCCAGTCTAGGGCTGCGGTCCAACGCATGAAACCCAGGTCTTGAAAACTAGCCACCCCGGCGGCTAACTCGCCAGGCACGTCACCGGCGTCGCCCAGATCAATCTTCTGACGCCAAACGAGCCCGTACATCAACCTAGCCTTCGAGGGAGCCCGGTATAAAAGCCCCACATCATAACCGATGCCCGTACCTTGGGTACCGGCACTTTCCAAGGTAGGGAAGGCGGTCTCGTTTAAGGCATCTTGCAGCCCATAGTTGAAGCTTAAAGCCTGCCGCTCCACCCTCTTGGCTGATAGACCTAAAACCCATTTCCCCAGGCCCAAGGGAACTGAAAATCCAAATTGGCGGACATGATCCAATTTGGCGTAAGCGTCAATCTCTGGCGCGACGGGGTTACGCACGGCGAGGTCCAACACCGCTTCATAGGTATAATTAAACCCCATGGTCGAGCCTTTGTCGCTTAAAGGAAAAAAGGCGTTGACCCCTAAATCTACCCGTACATGGGGATTGCTGCCCATGTACGTATTCATGAAGTCCAGTTGCTCTTGCTGGGTCTCTAAGTTGAAGCCTCCCGATTGGACTACCGAATATAGATCTTTGGCGTCTTTAGTATACTCGACCTGAGCCATGGGGAAGTCGACCCACCAATTAAAGATATTGGCCAAAGCCGCGGGGTTGTAAAAGAGTGCGGAGCTGGAGGTGGCGGTGACGATACCGGTGTTACCCATAGCCAAGTTGCGATAATCCTGACCGATCCGGCGGTACTCTACCGCCTGAGCACTAGCGGCAAACAGTAAAACCAACGTAAGGAGCAGTAGGCGCTTCATGACGTCTCCTTAGTTGAGGCTCAGGTTAGTAAAAAAAGACAACATCTCGCAGTCGTTCACCAATAAATCCCCTGAGGCTGTGGTGGGGATCGCGTCACTGTTGCAGATAGAGATGGTGATGGGGTTCAGTAAGCTGGCGCTAACCTCCTTGGAGAAGTTATTGCCCGTATCTATACTGCTGTAAAATTTGAGTTGGTCTAAGGCGGTTAAGGTGCTGCCGGTAGTGGCCAAGCCCGTAGAGGCCCATTGGTTAAACCACAGCAC
Source organism: bacterium (assembly GCA_032250835.1). Taxonomy (GTDB): domain Bacteria; phylum SAR324; class SAR324; order XYD2-FULL-50-16; family XYD2-FULL-50-16; genus TamC13-09. The sequence continues at coordinate 154,509 of JAVVEA010000002.1, read as the reverse complement.
ACTGGTGGTGGCTACGGTACAGCCATTGACCGTAAAATCTTCGGTTACATTGACGTCGTAGGTATCGGAGGAATCCCGACCAGAGACCACCTTGGCACTATCGCTGGTGGAGTCCTGAGTATCGCAGAGACTATTATATAAGTCGTTAGAAAGCCCCGAGAAGGTCGCAGTCACCGGGACGGCTCCGGCAACCACGTCAGAAGCCGTGTACTCTGTGTCCGATAAGGTCAGGCCAAAAGAGCAGCCATCAATCGACCCGCCACTGGCGCAGTGCGAAACCGTTCCATCAGCGGCGACATCCAAACTCAACTCAGCTTTTAGAGCCTGTAAGATCACCATGGCGCTGGCCAGCAAGCCCTCGGTATAGACAAAACTATCGGGAGCCTCGATCTTGGCTAAAGCGGTCAAGCCCAGCTTGATGTCGGCGACCTGAGCAGCCGTGGTGGGCAAGGCGTTAAAGAGGGTGCTAAAGGAGGAGTTATCACCGGTCATCGCTGAAAGCACGTCAAACAAGGCCACACCGCCGCGCGCTAAGTAGGCCTGGGCGGTCAAATGGTAGCCCTCGTCGGTCTGGACCTCGGCGCAGCTAGAAACGGCGGCATCCCATTCCTGGTTGTCTATAGCGACCTTACAGGCCTCTAGGTTGGCGGCCTCATGGGTCTTGGTTCCGTCTTTACAAGACGACAGCCCCCAGGCACTAAAAACCAACAAAAGAAAAAAGAGCAGCCTAAAACGCATGACACTCAAGGGAAGGCAAGGTTAAGTCGCAAGGCGCACCTGCGGTAACTATCTGCCTTTAATGCTTTCACGATCCATGCCGCAAGTGAAGCAGAATCAATCCTCACCAAAGGTGCGGATCCGTTCGCTAACCTCTTCAATGATCCAGTCAGGCGTCGAGGCCCCGGCGATGATGCCGATTTCCTCTTTTCCATCAAACCAAGCGGGGTCAAGCTGTTCCGCCGTTTCGACATGATAGGCCTCGACATACTGCTGGGCCATAGTGTGCAGTTTTTTGGTGTTGCTTGAGTGGAACCCGCCGATCACGATCATGATCTCCACCCGTTTAGCCAGGTCTTCGGCAGCCAGTTGGCGCTTCTTAGTCGGGGCGCAGATGGTATTGGTCACCTCTAAGTCCTCGACCCTAGCGGCGATCAATTCGACCAGCTTGTCGAATTTTTTGGGGCTGAAGGTGGACTGACTGACCACTCCGACTCTAGGCGGAAGGGCTACCCCCTCCAACTCTTTTTCATCGTTTAAGACGATAGGCGCCTTCATCCGGCTGGCAATGCCCTTGACCTCCACATGATTTTTGTCACCGATCACCACAATTTGATAGCCCTTGGCTTCTAAAGCATGCCCAGCTTCATAGATTTTGGCCACCAAAGGGCAGGTGGTGTCCACCACCTCCAAATCCAACTGCTCAGCGCGATCAAAATTGCGGATGTCCGTTCCGTGGGCCGTGATCACCAAGGGGTTTTGCTCTGAAGGGTCGATCTCGTGGACGATCCGTTTTCCCTTGGCTTCAAGCCGCTCGACGACCTGCTTGTTGTGGATCAGATCACCTAATATAGATACAGGTCCGTGTTTTTCCACAATTTCCAAGGCCCGCCGCACGCCCCAGCAAAATCCCTGTTCCTCGGCAACGATGATGTTTTTCATAGTTTATAGTGTAAAAATCGAATATTCCACCTTGACAATCCGTACCAAATTGGTACTATATCAGCGAAGCCTTTGGGAGAAAGCTTCTAACAGTCTCTCCTGATTTGGCAAGACCCTTTTGGAGCCCCATGCTTAAGTTGTCCAAAAAAGCCGACTACGCCTTAGTTGCCCTAAGCCACCTGCAATCCCATGCCGGCTCGGCTAGCGCCAAGGAAATCGCGGATTTCTACAACCTAAGCCCCCAGATGCTGGCCAATGTGCTCAAGCGTTTGGCGGCCACGGGCATGCTGCTTTCGAAGCGGGGCGTCGCCGGAGGATATGCGCTGGGCCGCCACCCACAGCAAATCTTCTTAGGCGAAGTGATCGATGTGATCGACGGGAAACAAGCCCTGTCTGACTGCACCAGCTTCGACAAAGACTGCTCTGCCGAGCCCAACTGCCCGGTAAAGAGCCCGATTTCTTTGATCCACAACAAGATCAAGCATTACATTGACAGCTTGACCTTGGCAGACATTGCCAACAGAGATGCCCTCCGCTCGATGACGATCGAAGGGCCTGTAACCACCAACTTATAAACGGCCATGAAACCGATCTATTTGGACTATTCCGCCACCACGCCGGTTGATCCGAGGGTACTGGAAAAGATGTTGCCCTACTTTAGCGAAACCTTCGGTAACGCAGCCAGCAAAAACCACAGCTTTGGCTGGGCCGCTGAGCAGGCGGTGGACGAGGCCCGTGAAGCGATTGCCGATCTGATCGGGGCTCAGGCCAAAGAGATCGTTTTCACTTCCGGTGCCACCGAATCAGACAACCTGGCGATCTTGGGCGTCGCTGAAATGTACGCCGAAAAGGGCAAGCATTTGATCACCTGCGTGACCGAGCACAAAGCGGTCTTAGACCCGGCCCACTACCTAGAGACCAAAGGGTTTGAGGTCACCTTCTTGGGCGTGGACCAGCAGGGCATGATCGACCTAAAGGAGCTCGAAGCGGCGATCCGGCCAGACACCATCTTGATCAGCCTGATGGCCGCCAACAACGAAGTGGGCAGCATCCACCCGATCCAAGCGATCGGCAAGCTGGCCAAGGAAAAGGGCGTGCTCTTCCACTGCGACGCCACCCAAGCTTTGGGCAAAATCCCACTGAACGTCGAAGAGCTGGGCGTGGACTTGATGAGCATGAGTGCCCACAAGATGTATGGCCCCAAAGGGGTGGGCGCGCTGTATGTACGCCGCCGCAAGCCCCGTGTTCGGCTTGCACCGGTGATGCACGGTGGCGGCCACGAACGCGGCATGCGCTCGGGCACCTTAAACGTGACCGGAATCGTCGGGTTCGGTGAGGCTTGCAAATTGGCGAAAGCCGAAATGGCCTCGGAAGCCGAACGCTTGATCGGCTTACGCGAAAAGCTGCACCAAGGGCTGGCCGCTAAGTTGGATTACCTCCACCTCAACGGCCACCCGGAACTCCGCCTGCCCAGCCTACTCAACTTAAGTTTTGCCTACGTTGAAGGGGAAAGCTTGATGATGGGCCTAGAAAACATTGCCGTCAGCTCTGGCTCTGCCTGTACCTCGGCGAGCTTAGAGCCCTCTTATGTACTCCGCGCTTTGGGCGTGAGCGAAGACCTCGCCCACTGCTCGATCCGCTTCTCTTTAGGCCGGTTCACCACCGAAGAAGAGATCGACCGGACCATCGTCCGGGTGATCGAGGTGGTCGAACGTTTGCGGGAAATGTCCCCGCTGTACGAAATGGCCAAGCAGGGCATCGATATTTCCAGCATCCAATGGACCGGACATTAATCAATCTTGTGGAGTAGGAGTTCCTTATGTATAGCGACAAGGTCATCGACCATTACAACAACCCGAAGAACGTAGGCAGCCTAGAAGGCGACGACACCGGTACCGGCATCGTCGGTGCGCCTGAGTGCGGCGACGTGATGAAACTACAGCTGCGCGTCGAGGGCGGCAAAATCGTGGACGCCAAGTTCAAAACCTTCGGCTGCGGCTCGGCGATTGCCAGCAGCTCTTTGGCCACCGAATGGGTCAAGGGCAAAACGCTGGACGAAGCCATGGCCATCACCAATTCGGACATTGCCGAAGAGTTGAGCCTGCCTCCGGTAAAAATCCACTGCTCTGTCTTGGCCGAAGATGCCATCAAAGCAGCGATCAACGATTATAAAAAACGCAACTCTTAACCACCAACAGGAAGCGAGATGATCAGTCTTACCGAAGCTGCCGTCAAAGAGATTGGCCGGGTCATTGAAGAAAACAAACTCCCCGCCGATACGGGTATCCGCTTGGGCATCAAAGGCGGCGGTTGCGCTGGCTTTACTTATGTCTTTGACTTCGACAACAAAGCAGGCGAATTTGACGAAGTGTACGAATCCTTCGGCGTCCGTGTTTTTGTGGACCGTAAATCCTTGATTTACATTGACGGAACGATCGTTGACTTTTCTACCAGTTTGATGGACCGGGGCTTTAAGTTCAACAACCCCAAGGCTGAAGCCGCCTGTGGTTGCGGGACCAGCTTTAGCCCCAAAAAAGCAGAGACTATGGGCTAATGAACCGAGACGCAGCACCTAGCCATGACCGTTGCCAAGCTTGCGCTTCTGAGCTCAAGCACCGGCTCTTCTGCGACCACTGCGAAAAGATCCAGCAGATGGGCAAAGGGGACGACTATTTTTCGATCTTCGGCCACAAAAAGAGCTTTAAGCTCGATAAAGCCCTAGTCGAAGAAACCTTCGACGAGCTGATCTTAGCCCTGCACCCGGACTTCCACGCCACCGCCGAAGCCGGCGAGCAAGCCTTAAGCATCGAACATACCGCGCTTTTGCACCAAGCCAAAAACGCTCTGTTCAACCCCTACTTGCGGGGCCGCTATCTCTTGACCCTCTTAGTTCCCGAGATCGGTGCGAGCTTAAGTAGCCCTCCCCAATCCTTCATCATCGAAACCTTTGAATTGCAAGAAGCCCTCGACGAGGCCGCCGCCGGTACCCGAGAGGTGGCCCCCTTAAGCTTGCAGATCGAGGAAATGTCGGCATCGGTACAAGAAGAGTTGTCCCAACAATTTGGCGACTTGATCGGCTACGCCGACCAGCCCGAATTGGTCGAAGCGATCCAAGGGAACTTGGCTAAGCTTAAATTTCTGCTCAATCTTTCCGAACGCGCCCAAGCCATCACAAAAAATCAATGACCGAGCACATTCTGGGGATCGACCTAGGCACCACCAACAGTATGGCCTCGCTGGTAACGGCTAGCGGTGCGGAGATCATCGAAAACGCCGAAGAAAGCACCCACGTCCCTTCGGTGGTGACGTTGCTGTCCGAGACCGAACGACTGGTCGGCCATGCCGCCTTGGCCGAGCGTGTCAACCACCCCGAAGCCACCTTCTACAGTTTCAAACGATTCATGGGCCGCGGCCCCAAGGACGTCAACGAAGACCTGAGCCAATTGCCCTTCCCGGTCAGTGCCGGGGAACGGGACAATATCTTGTTAGGGCATCGTTACAGCCCCGAAGAGATGTCCAGCTTCGTCTTAAGTGAAATCAAAGGCCGGGCAGAGAGGATCTTGGGTCATGAGGTCAAAAAAGCGGTGATCACGGTCCCGGCTTACTTTGACGACGGCCAACGCCAAGCGACCCGCGACGCCGCCGAAATCGCGGGCCTCGAAGCGGTGCGCATCCTCAACGAACCCACTGCGGCGGCGATTGCTTACGGTCTTGGCGAAAAGAACAAAGGCAAGGTGGTGGTCTATGACTTTGGCGGCGGCACCTTTGACGTATCCGTCTTAGAGCTCAAAGAAAAAATCTTTAAGGTCCTTTCGACCCATGGTGACACCCACCTGGGCGGAGACGACCTAGACAACCTGCTGATGGAGTCCATCGCCAAGGACCTGATCGGCAACAGCCCGATCGAACCAGCGAGCCGCCAAGCCTTAAAGAAAGTGGCCGAAGAGATCAAAATCGAATTGACCGCCAGCTTAGAAACCACCCAGCGGATCAACCTGCCCCAGCTAGGCATCGATCAAGAGTTTACCTATAGCCGCGCGCAGTTTGACGCCGCCATTGCGCCCTTGGTAGAGCGCACCTTGGGCCATATCGACCAAGCCCTCAAAGACGCCGACTTAACGCCTCAGGATATTGAAGACGTGGTGCTGGTGGGTGGTAGTACCCGGGTCCCTTTGGTGCGCCATAGGGTGCAGGAATTTTTTGGCATGCCGCCCCATGTCCGGATCAACCCGGATCAAGTCGTTGCCATCGGTGCGGGAATCCAGGGGCATTTGCTGGCCGGAGGTCGGCGCGACTTCTTGTTGATGGATGTGATCCCTTTATCCCTAGGCATTGAAACCTTGGGCGGCACTTTCTCGAAAATGATCATCAAAAACGCCAGCATCCCCGCCAAGGCCACCGAAATCTTCAGCACCTCGGTAGACAACCAGACGGGGATCGACCTTAATATCTTCCAAGGTGAGCGTGAATTCATTAAAGATTGCCGCAAGCTGGGCCAATTTAAGCTCAAGGGTATCCCGCCGATGCCTGCGGGCCTACCCAAAGTTGAGGTCACCTTCTTTGTGGACAACAACGGCCTCTTGACGGTGAGTGCCAAGGAACTGCGCAGCGAGGCCAGCGCCGAAATCGACATCGTCCCCACCCACGGCCTCAAGCGCAGCGAAGTCAGCCAGATGATCCGCGACTCCTATGAACACGCCGAAGAAGACTTCAGCGACCGTAACATGGTGGAATTTAGGGCCAAAGCGGTGGCCATCGAGGAAGGGTTAAAAAAGGTCTGGGCCCAGGCGGACCAGTTCTTAAAACCCGAAGAGATCCAAGAGATCGAAGCCCACCGAACTGTATTGAGCCGCATCGCCCAAGGCGAAGACCCCGTTGCCCTAAAAGCGGCGATCGACAAAATGGGCGACTTGACCCGCGAATTTGCCGACTCGATCATGGGCCAAGCGGCACGCGGCGTCTTAGGTGGCGACCACTCTTAAAAGCGCACAAAAAAAGGCCCGCTCCACCGGCAAGGGGAACGGGCCTTTCGCTTGAAACTAGTATCGCAGATCCACCCCGAAGGGCCTTCTTAAGAACTTCGACTTGAAGTGCGCGATAAGTAGCGGCTAAGAATTTTTTGGTAGAAATCCGAAAGGAGTCGCCCCCCTTCAATTTAAGTTTATATCCCGGCCCCACCGGTACGGGAAGTCTTTGTTCGGCCAAAATCGGTCGTTTTCGCGCCAATCCTTATGAAAGCTGGATGCAGCCCGGTCGGGACCAAAAGTAGCTGGCCAATCTCGGTTCTGTCTGCTATTGCCTGAGTAATCACCGGAACCCCCCTCCGTAACAGCTCCAGCAGGTCGCATGCTCGATTATCTTTCCAAAAAAGTCTTTGGCACCCACTCGGACAAAGAAATCAAATCTTATCGATCTCTTGTCGCCAAGATCAACGAGCTGGAACCCCAGTTCACGGGCCTTACTCAGGCCCAATGCCAAGAAAAAACCCAGGCCTATATTGCGCGCATCGCCGCTGGCGAAACGCTGGACCAACTGCTGCCCGAGGCCTTTGCCTTGGTGCGCAAAGGGGCCCAAGAAGTCTTAGGCCAACGCCACTATGACGTGCAGCTGATGGGCGGTATCGCCCTGCATAAAGGCCAGATTGCGGAGATGAAAACCGGCGAGGGCAAGACCCTGACGGCGACCCTGGCGGTCTTCTTAAACGCCCTGACCAAGCGCGGGGTCCATGTGGTCACGGTCAACGACTACTTAGCCAGCCGCGACGCCGACTGGATGGGGCAGATCTATCGTTGGTTGGGTTTGAGTACCGGCTGCATCCTGCACCACCTCAACGACGAAGAGCGACGCGAGGCCTACGCCGCCGACGTTACCTACGGCACCAACAACGAATTTGGCTTTGACTACCTGCGCGACAACATGAAGTTCAACCTGGGTGACTATGTCCAGCGCGAGCATTCCTTCGCCATTGTTGACGAAGTGGACTCGATCTTGGTTGACGAAGCCCGAACCCCCTTAATCATCTCCGGCCCCGCTGAAGACAGCACCGAGATGTACCATAAAATCGACCAGCAACTCTTTGGCCTAAAGCGGGGCTGGCGCGTTTCGGACTCACCGGAGCCTGAAATGGTCGCTAAGGCGCAAGACATCAAAGCCGAAGAGGTCAAGGACTACCTAAAGTCCTTCCAGGTAGAATCTACCCTGGTAGTGCCCGGTGACTATACTTTAGAAGAAAAGAGCCGCAACATCCAGCTAACCGAACAGGGTGTTGAGGTGATGGAACAGCGGCTGGCAGCACTGCTTAAGGGTGGCAGCCTTTATGACTTTGAAAACATAGAAATACTGCATCATGTCACCCAAGCCCTAAAGGCCCACTATGTCTTTAAGGCCGATGTGGATTATGTGGTTTCCGGTGGTAAGGTGTTGATCGTTGATGAGTTCACCGGCCGCCTGATGGAAGGCCGCCGTTTCTCTGACGGCTTACACCAAGCCTTAGAGGCCAAAGAGAAGGTAAAGATCGAAAAGGAAAACCAAACCTTGGCTTCGATCACCTTCCAGAACTACTTCCGCAAATACGACAAACTGGCGGGCATGACCGGTACGGCCCAAACCGAGGAAGAGGAATTCCGTAAGATCTACGACCTGGGTGTGGTGGTGGTTCCCACCAACCGCTCTTTGGCCCGGATCGACTATCCAGACATGATCTTTAAGAGCGTCGCCGCCAAAGACCGAGCCATCGTAAACCAGATCAAAGAACTGCACGAGAAAGGCCAGCCCGTCTTGGTAGGTACCGTTTCGGTAGACTCCAGCGAAATCCTCTCGGCCAAGCTGAAGAAAGCGGGCGTGCCCCATCAGGTCCTTAACGCCAAACACCACGACCAAGAAGCCGAGATCATCGCCGATGCAGGCCGAAAAAACGCGGTCACCATTGCCACTAACATGGCCGGTCGGGGTACGGACATCCAACTCGGAGAAGGCGTTGCTGAATTAGGCGGGCTCTTTATCTTAGGCACCGAACGCCACGAATCGCGACGCATTGACAACCAGTTGCGCGGTCGGTCGGGTCGCCAGGGGGACCCCGGGGCCAGCCGCTTCATCTTGAGTCTAGAAGACAACTTACTGCGCATCTTCGGCGGCGAGCGCATCGCCAACTTGATGACCAAGTTGAAGGTCGACGAAGACGAAGCGATTGAACATGTCTTGATCAGTCGGGCCATCGAAAACAGCCAGAAGAAGGTAGAAGCCTACAACTTCGAAGTGCGCAAGCATTTGCTGGAATACGACGACGTGATGAACAAACAGCGGGAGATCATCTACAAACAACGCCGCCGCATCTTAGGGGACGAAGGCGAAGTGGTCTTTGTGGATATGATCGAAGACGCAGTGGATTCGGCGGTGCACCAATACTGTAACGAAAAGTATGCGGACCAATGGGACCTAGATGCGCTAAAATCTTCGGTGGCAACGACCTTTAACGGACCGATCCAATGGGAGACCGCCCACGACACCCCCAGCCAGGACCAACTCTTTGACGCCGTGATGGCTTCAGCCACCCGGCGCTTCGAAGAAAAGAAAGCCGAATTCGGCCCCTTCTACAAAGACATCCTGCGCCACTTGCTGCTCGACATCACCGACACCCGCTGGAAGGACCATCTGCTTTCGATGGACCACCTCAAAGAAGGGATCGGCATGCGCGGTTATGCCCAGAAAAACCCGCTGACCGAATATAAGCGTGAAGGTTTTGAAATGTTCAGCGAGATGATGGAGCGGATCAACCAAGACTCGGTCAACGCCTTCTTCCACGTCAGTGTGGTCCACGAACCCACCGAATTGGAGCGCGAACGCAAGCCCCAGCAGATGGAACTGATCCATGACTCAGCTTCGGCACCCAGCGCCGCACCGGCACCGCCCCAGGCTCAGTTGGAACCTAAACACGAGCCCGCACGTAAGCAGGAAATACCGGGGCGCAACGATGCCTGCTACTGCGGCAGCGGCAAGAAATATAAGAACTGCCATATGAAACAAGATCAAACCCAGGTGGGATGACTCCGCCGCGCAGTTCTGCCCAGCGATCCTTGGGCTGGGCCTTAAGCCTCTTGTTTTTCTCTCTGCCCTTCTCCATCGCCGGAGACGACTTCAGCATCTTTCTGCTTTACCTCTTCGGGCTCTGGGCCCTGGCACAACGCCAGACTCCCTGGCCCAAAGGGGGATTAAACCTTTGGATTCCCGCCTTTCTTTTTGCTGCCACCTTAGCTGCGGCCCTGGCCCTTAACCCAGCCGCAGGCTTCGCCAATTTCCGTAGCTTCTGGCACTTTGGGCTCCCCTTTTTGGTGGCCCTGGCCCTACGCAAAGAAGACCTAGCCCGGCACTTTACCCTTCTGGGGTCGGTCACTTTCCTGATCGGTTGTTATGCCTTGGTCCAGCACCAAACGGGCCTAGATGTCTTGCGTTCGCCTCGCCTGCAAGCCGAATACCTGCAATACAACGACACTTGGCTCGCGGTGGGTGCCTTCAGCCACCACCTGACCTTCGGCGGGGTGATGCTGGTGATCTCTGCCTTGCTGATTCCTCAGGCCCTTTGGGGCGGTTGGAGCCGGTGGCGGCGGGTGCTACTGGGGTTAGCCGGCGCCCTGGCGGCCTACGGGGCCTTTGCCAGTTTTGGCCGCAGTATCTGGCTAGGCTTAATGGTTGGTTCCTTGTTGCTCGCTTGCTTGAAGCTGGGCCGCCGGGCTTGGGTTTTAATGGTCCCCTTGGCGCTAGGGTTGGCGGTATTGGTCACCATCCAACAGAGCCCTAACTTGCAAGAACGGCTACGCGAGTATCGCTTTGGCAACCGGTTGGTCAATGGCTTGAGTCAAGAGGCCAACGCGGACCGCCTGCTGATGTGGCGGGCTGGGCGCCAAGCGGTCCAAGAAAATTTTTGGTTCGGGCTAGGACCCAACCAAGGGCCTCAGCTGCAAACCTATTACGACCAAGTCCACCAAGAAACGGGCCACAAGTTTTATCATATCGCCGAGACCGGGGTGCACAATATTTACCTACAAACCTTGGTAGATTTTGGGGTCCTGGGCTTTTGTTTTTTGATGACTTGGTGGATTTGGGTCTTTTGGGCCAGTTGGCGCGCCTGGGTGGAACTAGTCGACCCGCTCGAGCGGGCTCTGGCACTTTCGGTGATGGTCGGCTTGGCGGCGGTTTGGACTGCTGGATTCTTTGAAAACAACTTCCGCGACGGCGAAGTCCAGGCAGCGATCCTCACGCTGCATGGCCTGGGTCTTTGGCTCTACCAACACACCTCAAACGCCCAGGCCCGCTAGAGCCCCCTCTTAGCCTTTGAAGCCCACCTACGGGGCTAATACCGGAGCGGCTTGGCAAGGGCGTTTTTAACCAAAAGCCGCCAGGAAAAAAGCGGGGTTTTAGGTGACAAAGGGGCTTGCTTTCGCTAGGCTTTGAGTTCGATTTGGACCCTGTGTCCAGGCACCTGTATTGTACCTTTTTGCTACCATCCCATGACTGTTGAAGCCGCTTCTGTCGTACCTGTAAATATCGAAGACTCGATGCGTGGAGCCTACCTCGAATACGCCATGAGCGTAATCGTGGGTCGGGCGCTGCCGGACGTTCGTGACGGGCTCAAGCCGGTGCACCGCCGGATTCTGTTCGCCATGCACGACATGAGTCTTTCGTTTAACCGTCCTTACATGAAATCGGCCCGTGTGGTCGGTGAGGTGATCGGTAAATACCACCCCCACGGCGACTCGGCGGTATACGACGCCATCGTGCGGATGGTTCAGGACTTCAGCCTACGTAACCCCTTGATCGACGGTCAGGGTAACTTCGGCTCAGTGGACGGCGACTCTCCGGCGGCTATGCGTTATACTGAGGTCCGCCTCCAGCGCATCTCTAGCGAGTTCTTAAGCGACCTGGAAAAAAACACCGTCGATTTCACCGACAACTACGACGGCAGCTTAAAGGAACCCAGCGTCCTGCCCACCAAGGTGCCCAACCTGCTGCTCAACGGTTCGACCGGTATCGCCGTGGGCATGGCCACCAACATCCCGCCCCATAACCTGGGCGAGTTGGTGGATGCTTTGCTGTATTTTATCGACAACCGCCTTACCTGCACTGTCGAAGACCTCCTGCCCATCGTTAAGGGCCCGGACTTCCCGACCGGCGGTATCATCATGGGCCGCGAAGGGATCAACTCGGCCTATAAAACCGGCAAGGGCATCATCAAGACCCGTGCGCGCGTCGAGATCGAAGAGATCAAAGGCGGACGTCAGGCACTGATCATCACCGAACTGCCTTACCAAGTAAACAAGGCCCGGCTGATCGAAAAGATCGCCGATTTGGTGAAAGACAAAAAACTCGAAGGTATCCAAGACCTGCGCGACGAGTCGGACCGCCGGGGCATGCGGGTGGTGATCGAGCTTAAGCGCGGCGAGATCCCCGAGACGGTCCAGGCCAACTTGTTTAAACACACCTCCATGCAGTCCACCTTTGGGGTGATCATGCTGGCCGTGGTGGATGGGCAACCTAAAACCTTGACCCTGCTTGAGGTGCTGCGCCACTTCTTGAGCCACCGGATTGACGTGGTGGTCCGCCGGACTCAGTTCGAATTAAAGAAAGCCGAGGACCGCGCCCACATCTTATTGGGCTTAAAAAAGGCCCAAGAAAACATCGATGCGGTGATCCAATTGATCCGCAGTTCGCCGGGCGCCAAAGAAGCTAAAGAAGGCTTGATCAGCCGCTTCGAGCTCTCGGATCTTCAGGCCCAGGCGATTTTAGAAATGCGCCTACAGCGCTTGACGGCCATGGAAGTGGGTAAGCTCAACGAAGAATTGAGCGACCTGATGGAAAAGATTGAATATTACAAAAAGGTCTTAGCCGACGAAGGCATGGTCTTGAACATCATCCGCGAAGAGTTACGCGAAATCCGCGCTACCTACGTCACAGACCGCCGCACCGAGATCGGCGAGAATTACGAAGAGATCAACCAAGAAGACCTGATCCCCGTCGAAGAGATGGTGGTGACCATGAGCCGCGGCGGCTACATCAAGCGCCTAGCCTCAAATACCTACAAGATCCAACACCGGGGCGGTAAGGGCAAGGTGGCCATGACCACCAAAGAGGCCGACGACATCGAATTGCTGTTCGTCGCTAGCAGCCACGATACCCTGCTGATCTTCAGCAACCTAGGCAAAGTCTACTGGAAACGGGTCTTTGAGCTACCCCAAGCGAGCCGCACCGCCAAGGGACGTGCCTGGATCAACATCTTGCCGCTGGGTGAGGATGAACGGGTGGTCTACTGCATGCCCATCCAAGAATATTCGGACGATCAGTTTGTTTTGATGGTCACCGAGAAAGGGGTGGTCAAGAAAACCGAATTGACCGCTTACCAGCACGCCCGCAACGGCGGCACCAAGGCCATCGTGATCGATGAAGGGGACTTGCTCAAGACGGTGCGGCTCTGCACCGCCACAGACGAAGTCTTCATTGCCACCAAAAACGGGATGGCCACCAAGTTCCCGTCCGAGCAAATCCGCCTCCAGGGCCGCGTGACCCGTGGCTGCCGGGGGATCAACCTGAAGGAAGGTGACGAGGTGATCGGGCTTCAGGTGCTGCATGGCGGCGAGACCATCTTAACGGTGACCGAAAAAGGCTTTGGTAAGAAAACCCAAGCCGAAGAATACCGCTTAGGCAGCCGGGGCAATATGGGCGTGATGAACATCAAGCCCAGTCCCAAGATCGGCAAAGTGGTCGGTTCTGTGGCCGTCGAAGAAGACGACGAGTTGATGCTGATCACCCAACGGGGCAAGATCATCCGCCTCAAGACCGGCCAAGTCCGCGAGACGACAAGGGTCACCATGGGGGTCCGCCTGATCAACCTGGACGAGGGCGAACGGGTCGTTTCGGTCGCTAAGATCGATAATGAGAGCGAAGATGCCGATAGCTAAACGTCTCGGCCTGTTTGGGCTGTTGGCGGTTGGGCTGTTTTTGGTCGGCTGCCAAGGCGGCGGGGCCAAAAATATGTATGATATGGCCATCCGCCAATGGGAGGAGGGCAAATACGACGAATCGGTGCAAAACTTGATCGCGCTGACCAAGGCTTACCCAGAGGATGACTTGGTCGACGACAGTATCTTCTGGATCGCGAACATCTATGAGCATTACCTTAAAAACCCGACTCAGGCGATCCGCTATTACCGCTCCTTGACCAAGAGCTTCGAATCCTCGGAGTATTATCACCCAGGCATGCGTGGCCTAGCGCGAACCTATAGTGCCCAGGACAAGGAAGGCAAGCGCAAGGCGATCTTGATCTACAACAAGCTCCAAGAACGCAAGCTGCCCCTTAAGGAAAATGAAGAAATCCAATGGGAACTGGCGCAACTTTATTTTGATTTTGCCCAATATGAACAATCTAGGGTGGAACTGAAAAAACTGATCACCAGTTCCCCAGAGTCGTCGCTTAGCCCCAAGGCGTATCATTTGATTGGATACAGCTATTACCTTGAGGGGAAATCGGATTTGGCTGAATTGACCTACAAAGAGACGGACCGCAAATACAACTTTACCCGGTCTTCTCTAGACAGCGCCTTAAGCTTGGCGGATATTTACGAAGACCAAGACCGTCTTTCCGAAGCGATCCGCGTGTACAATACCATCCTGGCTCGTTTAGAGCCCAAGGAAATTTTCCACCAGCTTGCCAGCAATCGGGTCAACCAGTTACGGACCCGGCTCAAGCAAACCAACAAAGGCTAAGAAGCAACGATGGCCCAGATCATCGCCGTTTCCAACCAGAAGGGTGGCGTCGGTAAGACCACCACCTGCGTGAACCTGTCGGCTTCTTTAGCCTTGATGGGCAAGCGCACCCTGTTATTGGACTTCGACCCCCAAGGCAACGCCACCAGCGGCCTGGGGTTCCGCCCCCAAGAATGTGAGCAAAACATCTACCCGGCTTTGATCGGCCGGGCGAAGATTGCCGACCAGATCATCGATACGGAGATCAAGAACCTCAAGCTGATCCCGGCGAATGTGGACCTGACGGGTGGTGAGATTGAGTTAGTCGGTGCGATGGCCCGGGAGATGAAGCTCAAGCGCATCATCGACGAACTGCGCGAGCGCTTCGACTATATCTTGATCGATTGCCCGCCGACCTTAAGTCTCTTGACCCTCAACAGCTTAGTCGCCGCCGATTCGGTGTTGATCCCCTTGCAGTGTGAGTATTACGCCATGGAAGGGTTGAGTCAGCTCTTGGTGACCATCAACCTAGTCAAGGAGACCCTCAACCCTCAATTGGTGATCGAGGGGGTCTTGCCAACCATGTACGACGTGCGTAACAACATCAGCAAACAGGTGATCGACGAAGTAAAGATCCACTTTAAAGATCAGGTTTTTAAAAGCGTGATCCCCCGCAACGTCCGCCTTTCCGAGGCGCCCAGCTTCGGTAAGCCCGTCTTTTTATATGACCGCACCTCCAAAGGGGCGATTGCCTATTTGAGCCTCGCCAAAGAGATGTTGGCCAAACACCGGGCCCTATCATGAGCGCGAAAAACCCCACCAAAGAACGCAAGGCTTTGGGGCGCGGCTTTTCGGCTTTGTTGCAGCCAGCCTCCGACATTGCCGCCGTCGAGGCCGCTTCGGTCAAACAGATCGAAATCGCCAGCATCCAAGTCAACCCCTTGAACCCACGCAGCCACTTCGACGAGGAAAAACTCGAAGAGCTGGCCCAGTCGATCCGGGTTCAGGGTGTGATCCAGCCCGTCTTGGTACGCAAGGCCAAGTCTGGCTATGAATTAGTCGCCGGTGAGCGCCGCTTGCGGGCTTGCAAATTGGCGGGCTTCACCAAAATTCCGGCAGTGGTCAGTGACCTGAGTGACCAGAATGTCTTGGAAGTGGCTTTGATCGAGAACATCCAGCGCGCCGACCTGAATGCCATTGAAGAAGGTAAGGCTTACAAGAACCTGATCGAACAACACGGTTACACCCAAGATGAACTGGCCCGGCGCATCGGCAAGAGCCGCCCGGCTATCGCCAACATGATGCGCCTTTTGAACCTACCCGAGGGCCTGCAAAAAGACCTAGCCGAAGGCCGCTTGAGCCAAGGCCATGTTCGTTGCCTCTTAGGGCTCGACGACAAAGACCGCCAGTTCTCCTTGGGCCACAAGGCCGCCACCGAAGGCTGGACCGTGCGCGAGTTAGAACGGCAGGTTCAGTTAGAAAAGGAACCGAAGAAAGCAACCGGGTCCAACCCTAAGTCCACGACGCTAGACAAAGAATTGGAGCTCTGCCGCCAGAAGATCGAGAATCGGTTGGCGACGAAGGTCCGCATCCAACCTAAGGGAACCGGCGGCTCGATCCAGTTGGAGTTTGCCGACACCGATGATTTCAACCGCCTCTTTAGCCTGTTGAACCCCCAATGAGCAGCATCAAGACCACCAGTTTCATCAGCGAAGGCCTAGAACTAAAAGGCCACCTCCGCTTAGAAGGCGGCATCCGCATCGATGGCCGGATCGAAGGCAGCATCGAATCGAAATCGACCATCTTTGTGGGTGAGTCGGCGGTGATTCAGGGGGAATTGGTGACCGAAAATCTGGTCTCTTCGGGTAATATCCAAGGCGAAGTCACGGCCTTTGAGTCGGTGCGGATCAAGCGCCCAGGAACTTTAAAGGGGAACGTAAAGGCCCAGTCCATCGTGATCGATCAGGAAGTTTATTTTGACGGGAAGTGCATTTTAAGCCACCCCGAGTCCATCGAATCGCCACAGCTACCCGAACTACAACAGCCGCATCCGGCGATCCCGCAGCGGCCTAAGAAGGGAAAGAAAAAAGAGCCGAGCCGTCAATAAGCCGGGTTCTGTCCCCTGTTTAAGGGTGGTAATCATTTATCTGGGAGGCCGGTTGCCCGACCCCTCTAGCGTCCTACCCGGCAGCGGAAACGGGCCGCTTCCATATGCTGCCCTATTTGGACTTGCTTCGAATGGGGTTTACCCTGCCGGCGACGTCGCCGTCCCCGCGGTGGGCTCTTACATTAAGGAGACGAGCTCCCCCACCATTTCAACCTTACCTGTGCTCCTAGGAGCCATCGGCGGTATATTTTCTGTGGCACTTTCCATGGGGTCGCCCCCTCTGGCCGTTAACCAGCATCCTGCCCTACGAAGCCCGGACTTTCCTCCAGAGGCCGAAACCTCCAGCGATTACCTTTCCGACTCGACTCTTGGCCCGACTATAGGCGAGCCTTCAGCTAGAGGCAAGCGATGATCGCGATCGTCTCCTTAAACCTCCCTTTTTTAGGGCCCTTTGATTACTTGGTCCCGCCTGAATTGGCGGACCAACTAGTACGGGGCGCGCGTCTCTTGGTGCCCTTTGGGCCGACCGAGCGGGTCGGTTGGTTGTTAGGGCTCGCCGAAGAAAGTGCGGTCAAGGGGCTCAAACCTATTTTGGCCATCGTTGAGGCCGACCCCCTGTTCTCGCCGGAGCAACTCGACTTCCTGGAATGGACCGCTGAATATTACGCCTGCAAGCCTGCCGAGGTCTTTGAGGCGGCTATCCCTGCCGCCCTCAAGCCCAAGATCAAGCGCCAGCTGAACCTCAAAGAGCTACCCGAAGGGCTCCAGGAAGAAGAAAGGGCTTACTTAGCCCAGGCCCAAGGGAGCGACCCCCAGAACCTCAAGCGCAAAGCCAAGGGGCAACCCTTAGGCGAGTTGATCAAGCGGGGGCTGAGCGAAGGTTGGGCCCAGGTCGATTACCGGATCGAGGTCCCACTCGAGGCGGGAACCCCTTGGTTTAAATGGCTCCAAAGACCCGAATCCCCGGCCAAGCGCAGTAAGATGGCTCAGGTAGTTGAGGCCTTGGGGGAGCTAGAGGAATTTTCTTTAGCCCAATTAGAAAGGGTAGTCGCCAAACCAGCCAGCCTCATCAAAAAAGCAGTCCAAGAGGGGAACTTACAGCGTCTAATCAAGCCCCTTGAGCTGCCGCTGAATATCCAAAGGAACAAGTTTCTACCGCTCAGTCCAGAGCAGCAAATCTGCCAGGACGCCCTCAAAGAGGGCATGGGGACTTTTGGGGCCTTTTTGCTAAAAGGGGTGACCGGCTCCGGCAAGACCGAAGTGTATTTGCAAATTGCCGCTGACGTCTTAGAGGCCGGGAAAAACGTGTTGATCCTACTGCCCGAAATCTCCCTCACCCCCCAGGCAATCCGCCGCTTCACCGAGCGCTTCGGCCAGTCTATTGCAGTCTTACACAGCCAGATGGCCGATGGCCAGCGGGCCCAAGAGTGGCTGAAAATCAAGAAAGGGCGGGTTTCGGTGGTAATCGGGGCCCGGTCGGCGATCTTTGCGCCTCTAAAAAACCTCGGCTTGATCGTGGTGGATGAAGAGCACGACCATTCTTACAAACAACAAGAATCTCCGGCCTACAACGCCCGTGATCTAGCCCTAAAGCTAGGTCAAGACCACCAAGCTTTGGTGGTTCTGGGCTCAGCCACCCCTTCGGTGGAAAGTTATCACAACGCCCAAAGCGGCAAGTACCATTTATTAGAACTGACCAAGCGGATCACCGGCACCGACCCGCCCAAGTTGCAGGTGATCGACCTAAAGGAAGCCCGGCGGGTCAAAGGGGTCTTTTACCTTTCCAGTCAGCTTTACGAGCGGCTGGTTGAGAACCATGAGGCCGGCCGCCAAGCGATATTGTTTTTAAACCGCCGGGGCTACGCTGCCTGCCTCAGCTGCAAGGCCTGTGAAGCGCCGGTGCTTTGCCCGCGCTGTGATGTGGCCATGACCTGGCACCAAGGCAAAGGGCAACTGCACTGCCACCACTGCGGCGAGCGGAGCTTTTACCCAAAGATATGCAAGCTATGCGGCGAAACTAAATTTGGCTTAGAGGGAATCGGCACCGAACGGATCGAACGGGACCTGCGGATCTTATTCCCCCAAGCCCGCTTCATCCGGATCGACCGGGATACGGTCACCAAGCGAGGCTCCTTGGAAGCCGCCATTGCCCAAGTGGAGGCCGGGGAAGTAGATTTCCTGATCGGCACCCAGATGATTGCCAAGGGCCACGACTTCCAACATGTGGGCTTGGTGGCGGTGTTATTTGCTGACCTAGGCCTGAACATCCCCGACTTCCGCAGCAGCGAGCGGGGCTTTCAGCTTTTTGCCCAGGTCTCGGGCCGGGCCGGGCGGGGTGAAGGAAAGCTGGGTGAGGCTTGGTTACAGACCTACAACCCCCAGCACGAGGCCATTTTAGCCGCGGTCAACCAAGACTATGAAGGCTTCTACGCCTTTGAGGCCGAGCGCCGGGCGACCCTAGGGATGCCGCCTTTCTCCCGTTGGATACAACTGCGCATCAGCGACGCCAACGCCGCCAAGGCCGCTGAAGGTGCCCAGGCTTTGGGTGAGATATTACGGGACTACCAAAGCAGCTTGGGTTTTGAGATGATGGGCCCCGAACCGGCCCCGATCACTAAGATAGCGGACCGATACTATTGGCACCTGCTCTTTAGCACCAGCCGCCCCAAAGCGCTCAAGCAGCTTCTCTTGCGAGTTTTACCCGACCGGACCTCCTATGACCTCAAATCCTCGGCCCGCATCAGCCTGGACGTAGATCCTTACCTCTTTCTTTGACTTGAAGCCAAAACATTTTCTCCCTAGTTGGGGTCTTGGTCCCATAGCGGGCACCAGAGCCAACACGTTTCTTCCCTTTGCTGAGAGAGCCGTCCCGTACAGTCTATTCAATGCGAAGTACCTTTTCTCCATAGTAGGCGCTAATACACAACCGGTGACTTACCTGGTCTTTAAGGGCAAGCGACCCAATTTGGCTGGCCTTAAGAGATTTATGGCAAATACTGGTTTTTAATTCATGCTCCCTGCGCCAGCACAAAGAAAGGCAGATTGATTAGATGGACAAGACCGGTTCAAAAAAAAAGCCCCAGTGTCTATAAACACTGGGGCTTTTTTTGTTCTTAATACTGGTTTAGGCTATTCGACCCGGCCGGTATTCATGTCGATGCGGA
The DNA here is from genome assembly GCA_032250835.1 of bacterium. GTDB lineage: Bacteria > SAR324 > SAR324 > XYD2-FULL-50-16 > XYD2-FULL-50-16 > TamC13-09. The sequence goes on along the minus strand of JAVVEA010000002.1, from coordinate 134,847 downwards.
TGGTCTTGGTGGCTTTTTTGGGTACGTCGTAGGTCAAGACGGCCGCTCCGGCGCCGACGTCAATGAACTCTTCACCGTCCATCACGGCTAGGATTTCTACCTGACCGTTTCGGTAGTCGGCAGTCTGGAAGGGTTTGACCTGGGCGGTAACCCGGGCGTAGCCTCTGGAGTTCAACTGGACCCGCTCGGGGAATTGGATCTTGTCGATTTCGACACTTAAATAGACCATACCCGACCGGTCGGCGTTTAGGCCCGAATCGGTATGTACCATTTGCAAGGTAAACTCGATTTCGCCGGTCCGCCCAGCGTCGGGTACCTTAAACTGGTCTACATCGGGCTTGAGGTTGACTTTAAAAGGTAGCTTGCTGACCTTATCGCTGATCGTGCCTTTGCGCTGCATCCCCTGAATACGGGTGCCCGGATGCAGATCTATGGTTTCATCTTCGTTGATCACTTCAATCAAACCGCTAGAAAGACTAACGTCCAGTTTTTCTCGATCTTGGCGGAAGGAGACGTTGGTTCCCTTGATCCCAATAGTCGCCGTTGGGGTGCTGATTTTGGTGTTTTGTTTGTCTTTGATGAACTTACCCCAAAAGGAGCCCACTTTCAGCCGGAAGTTATGGAAAAACTGCCGGGTTCCTGTATTGACCTCTTCGGACTTTTCGATCACAAAACGAGTTTCTTGGAACAGGCGGATTTCGGAGCCATCTCGGAAGATGATTGTCGCGCGGGAATCCGAGGCGGTCACCACCACATCCTGATCATTTAAGATCAAGCCCGTACGCCCCGGAATTTTGCGGGTTTCACGGATCACCTGAACATTGCCCGAAACCTGCCCGAAACTAGCTACCGCATCAATCGCCCAAGCAGGAACCGTCCAAGTTACCGCTAAAAGCAGCAAGGCCCCAGATAAAATTTGTTTAGATGACCACATCTCTACCCTTTGTCTATTCAATCATTTGGATATCTCTCCTAGTCTAACCCTGCAAAAGCCGTACTAAGAAGACCCTAGTAGATAAATTATGGCCGATCCTTAGTGAATTGGGCAACTTATTTTACAGATAGTTGCCCATCAGACCTCGATTTGCTGGATTTGATAGTGCCTCCTTTTTCCCTCTTCGGTGATCCATAACCTTAGGTTACAAAACCGATATACCTCCGGAAAAAGCTCGGCCCATTCGACCAGCGTGACTCGGTTAGGGTCTGATAAGGACTCAAAGAGCCCGGTCTCTTCAAGTTCAGCTCGGTCTTCCAGGCGGTATAGGTCAAAATGGTCGAATACCAAGGCCGAACCGACATAATTGTGGCAGAGGCCAAAACTAGGGCTCGCCGCCTGGGCGCTTAAGCCCGGCTCCCAGCAGTCTAAAAGAGCCCGCACAAAGTGAGTTTTTCCGGCCCCTAGATTCCCGTCTAAAGCTAACTTAAGTCCCCTCCTTCGAGGGACCTCAAGGGACGAAAAAAATTCCAAAGCGGTCTTAAAGTCTCTTTCCATCAGGAGCCAGCATTGTTGGAAAATTTTAAGAAAAAATCACTCTTAACGGAACGGCTTCCTTCATATAATATCCACTTCCTATCTGTCTAATCCCTGAGGTGGCATAAATTGATGACTAGCGAGAAAATATCCAGTTCTTTCAATTATTTCATCGGTCTTCTACGTGAAGAACTAGAGTCCGACGAAATAGAAGCTTGGGTGGACCACCTACAGCTACTCCGCTGTGAACACGGAGTGGTCACCTTAGGCGGCTTAAACCAGTTTTTTTGTAACTATATCAAGAGCCACCACCAGGGCTACCTGCGCGAAAAGGTCTTAGAAGCCTTTAGTGACTTTGGTTTAGACGAAAACTTTCAACTTTCCATCCAGTCCAGTGCCGTTCCCGAACCGGAGGTGCACCCCAAGGCCACCGAATCTGAAGACCTACCTAAAGTTTATCTGGAAGATGGCTTAAATCCAAACTATCATTTTGAAAGCTTCGTTAATGGAAGCAACAGCGACATCGCTTATGCCGCCTCCCAAGCGGTAGGGGAAAATCTGGCGGAAAACAAATACAACCCTCTCTTTCTTTGTGGTGACGTGGGTTTAGGTAAAACCCATCTCTTGCAAGCCATCGGTCTTCAAGCTCGAGAAAAGGACCCCAAAGCCCGCATCCGCTACGCCAGCAGCAAAGAATACATCAACGAAGTGATCGAAGGGATCCGCTTCCAAAAAGTGGGCCGCGTCCGGGATAAATACCGCAACGTGGATTTGTTGTTGATCGACGACATCCAATTTTTAGAGAACAAGGAATCGACTCAGGAAGAATTTTTCCATCTCTTCAATGAGTTAATCCAAAATAAAAAACAGATCGTCTTGACCTCTGATCGATACCCTAGAGAAATCAAGAACTTAGAAGAACGTTTAGTCAACCGCTTTAATTCGGGTATGGTGGCGCGCATCTATGCGCCGGACTTCGAAACCAGAGTGGCCATCATCCGCACCAAGACCGAGCAAAAACACCTACCCCTTTCTGAAGAGATCATCAGTTATTTAGCCCAGGCGATCAAATCCAACGTCCGCGATATTGAAGGAATCTTGATCCATATTGAAGCCAACTGGTCGCTTTTGGGCCAAGAAATTTCCTTGGAGACCGTCAAACGGGTTTTGCGTGAGGTGATGAATATCGAGTCTAACCCGCGCAGCATAGAAAATATCATCAAGAAGGTAGCCGCCAAATTTGATGTAAAGGTTGCCGACTTAAAATCCGATAAACGCACTCAAGAGATCAGTAAACCCAGGCAAGTAGCTATGTATATTGCCAGAGAAGCTACGGATCTGAGTTTTCCGGCCATTGCTGAACACTTTGGTGGAAAAAACCACACCACCGTGATGCAGGCCCACAAAAAAACCAAAGAATGGGTGGAGAAAGATCCCGAGATACGCCAAACGGTGCTGTCAATAATTCGTGAGATCACCGGTTGAAAACTTTGGGCAAAACCTACAGATTCGAAAAAAGCATTTAAACACAACCCAGGCTAGGGAAAGGTTTAAAATAACCTTCTTGATTTTAGCGAGTTACAGAATAACCACAGAAAATCGGACCCTATTACTACTATGAAAATAAGAGTTGAAAAACAGGTTTTACAAGAAGCTTTACAGTTGGTCCAAGCGATCACTTCAAAAGCAACCAGTGAGCAATACATCTCCAGCGTCTTGATCCAAACCAAGCAAGGGGGAATCTCTTTAAAGGCGACGAACTACGAGATCACCTTTGAAGGTGGTTTTCCTGCCGAGGTCTTAGAAGAAGGCCAAATCTGTTTAAGTTCTTCTAAGCTCTTTAATCTGGTCCGTAATTTTCAGGGCTTAGAGGTTCATTTTGAATCAACGCCTCAAAACTGGGTTTTCTTAACCTGTGGTAACAGTAAAGTACGCCTTCCTGGCTTAGATCCTCAGAGTTATCCGCCCATAGAATTTAAAGAACTGGCCAATGCCTTTACGCTGCCTGGATCTTTACTTAAAGCGGCCATCGACCGGACCTTTTTTGCTATCGGTGAAAATGAGTCCCGCAAAAACTTGATGGGTCTGAATTTAGAGACTTTAGGGGAAAATCAGCTCCGCTGGATGGGGGCGGATGCCTTTAGGATCAGTCAATTAGTGACCCAATCAGACCAACCAGTTGCGGCCCAAGGGAATATCATCATCCCTAAAAAGAGCCTGCCTGAAATCAAACGGATCATTGACCACAACAGCGGTGAGTTGCAGTTATCCTTTGATGACAATCAATTCCAGCTTTTTACCTCACAAATTAAGTTCAAGACCCGGTTGATTGAGGCGGACTACCCTAACTTAGAAAGCCTTTTAAGCCAGCAGGCACCGATCCAGTTGTCTTTGCCCAAAGATGAATTGATCCATGCGGTGAGGATATTAAATACCCTGACCGACGACGACCACAACGCAGTGATGAAATTGACCTTAGGTCCAGGTGAGGTGTTGGTGGAGAGCCAGAAGTTGGAATATGGCGAAGCAAACGACCGGATTGCCTGTGATTATCAGGGTGAAGCTATGTCGGTAGGCCTGAACATCCAGTTTTTTATGGAAGGCTTGATGGCCTTTGATACCTCTGGGGATAAAATGGTGACCCTGCACATCACCGGGCCGGTAGCGCCGATGATGCTGACGAGTGCCAGTTGGGAACAGTTTAAAACTATTTTGATGCCTGTCAAAATCAAATGGTGATCCCTTCGCTGGGTCTGAAGGATTTTAGGAACTATCAAACATTCCAAATCTCCTTCAGCGAAGGCATCCAGTTTATTTCCGGCAACAACGGGCAAGGAAAGACCAACCTGATTGAGGCCATCTATCTGGCCACCCACCTACGTAGTTACCGCAGCCAGCGCTTAAGACCCCTGATCCGCCAAGGAGCAGACGAGGCGCGCGTCTTTTGTCGTTTCAGTAATCAAGGCGTTTCCCACCAAGTCCAACTAGAACTCTGGCCCCAGGCTAAGAAGGTTTTGGTAGACAAAAAACCTTTGCATTACAGCTCTGAATATATCCAAAAGTTCTTTAGTATTCTTTTTGCTCCCGACCAACTGGCGCGCTACAAAGAATATCCGGCTGAACGTCGCAGCTTCTTTGATCGGGCTTTGTGTCTGTTAGAGCCCGGCTATTTTACTCGGCTCAAGGAATATGAACAGGTAAAAGCCCAAAAAAATCAGCTTTTAAAAGATCGAAGGTTTAAAGAATTAAGCTACTTTAATGAATTGATGGCCCAGGCGATCGTTCCGTTGGTTTGTGCTCGTAAGCGGCTGGCTGAATCGCTCAACCAAGAGCTTCCCAAACTGCACCAGCTGTTTTCCCAGTCAGCTGAACCTTTACAATTGATATATAAAGCAGATTGTGACGCAATCGAGGCAGAGGCTGCTTTAGAAAAATTACAGGCAAAATCACCCCAAGAGGAGGCCCAAGGCTTTGTTGGCGTAGGTCCTCATAAAGACAATTATCTGATGACAATGGGGCCCAAGATGGATAGGATGGGGTTCTCGCAAGGTGAATACCGAATCGCCTTTTTGGCGCTGTTGTTTGGGTTGAATGTTATCTTTGGCAAACAACTTAATTCAAGGCCCCTACTCTTGCTGGATGACCTCTTTTCCGAATTAGACCCTCAAGTAAGCGGGGCTCTTTTGGAATTGTTAAGAGACTTAAATAACCAAGTCTTCATCACCTCCACCAGAGTACCACCAGGATACGGAACCCATGCGACCGAATACCGGATTGAAGATGCGAACTTAGCTTAACGCCCCCAAAAGATACCATGACCGAAGAAAGAAAGCAGCGAGCCTACGACGCTAACGACATCGAACAACTAGAAGGCCTAGAAGCCGTCCGGCTTAGGCCGGGTATGTACATCGGCGGCGTCGATTTTTCAGCGTTACACCATTTGGTCTTCGAGATCGTTGACAACAGCATCGATGAGGCCATGGGCGGCCACTGCAAAGAGATCGATGTACATATTTTAATCGATAACAGCATCCGCGTGCGTGACGATGGTCGGGGGATTCCGGTGGGTATGCACGATAAATCGGGCCTTCCAGCGGCGACATTGGTGATGACCAGCCTGCACGCAGGCGGCAAGTTTAATAATGAGAACTACCAATATTCCGGCGGCCTCAACGGGGTAGGTGCTTCGGTGGTCAACGCGCTTTCTGATGAGCTGCAAATGACCATCCACCGGGAAGGAAAAATTTGGCAGCAGCGATTCCAAAAAGGCGTGGCCACTACCGAATTAGTGGTTGTCGGCGAGACGGACCACACGGGCACCGAGATCATCTTCCACCCTGACGATAGCATCTTCGATGAAGTTAAATTCAACTACGACACCTTAGCGCACCGCTTAAGGGAATTGGCTTTCTTGAGCCCCGGCTTGATCATCAACTTAGTCGATGAGCGCCAAGACGACAAAAAACACCAGTTCCTTTTTGAAGGCGGCATCAAGACCTTTATTGCCGAGATCAATAAAAATAAAACGGTGATCCTGCCCGAGCCGTTGTATGTCAAGGAAGTGGTTGAAGGGGTTGAGGTGGAGATTTGTTTCCAGTACAACACGGGATATAACTTCCAAATCATTACCTTCGTTAACAACATCAACACGATTGACGGCGGTACCCACGAGCAGGGTTTCCGCATGGCTGTCTTGCGGGCCTTGAACAACTACGGCCTAACCAACAAAATATTTAAGACCGCAGACGACAAAGTAACCGGTGACGACATCCGCGAAGGAATGACCGCCATCGTTTCGGTTAAAATCGCTGGGCCCCAGTTTGAGAGTCAAAAGAAGATCAAACTGACCAACAACAATGTCCGCGGCATTGTTGATAAGATCGTCTACGACTACATCGGCACCTTCTTTGAAGAAAACCCCCAGACCGCTAAGCGGATCTTGGAAAAGTCGGTGGATGCTTTGCGCGCTCGCGTAGCTGCCAAGAAAGCTCGGGAATTGACCCGTCGAAAGTCGGCGCTGGAAATCAGTAGCCTGCCCGGTAAACTGGCGGATTGCCAAGAGAAAGACCCGGCGAACTCAGAAATTTACCTAGTGGAGGGCGACTCCGCCGGAGGCAGCGCCAAGCAAGGGCGTGACCGCCAATTCCAGGCCATCCTGCCCCTTAAAGGTAAGATTCTCAACGTGGAGAAGGCCCGTTTTGATAAGATGCTCAGCTCCGATGAGATCCGTATTTTGATCACCGCCTTAGGCTGCGGTATTGGTAAAGAAGACTTTAATATCGAAAAGCTGCGCTACCATAAGATTGTGATCATGACCGATGCGGACGTGGACGGCAGCCACATCTTGACGCTGATCTTGACCTTCTTCTTCCGCCAGATGCCTGACGTGATCGAGCGGGGCTATCTCTACATTGCCCAGCCGCCACTTTATAAGGTCAAGAAGGGTAAGTACGAGGCATATATCCAAAACGAAACGGGCTTGATAGAGCAGCTCTTCGCCTTCTCGTTGAAGAAATATGAGCTGAAAAACGGAGATATTGACCGGTTCGCCAAACGGATTCAAGTCCTCACCAGCCAGCGGGAGATGTTGACCCACAACAGTAAGCTGAAGGTCTTTTTAGAGGTGTTGTTTAACCACCGCATCCGGCTAGAAAGCCAGGAACTGGAATACTTCTACAAACTCTTGAGTGATATCGCCAAGATCGAGAAGGAAAATCCTCTGCTGGTTAACTGGGTCCCCGAGCGGGCCGAACTGGACCTGATTTATCAGGACAAGCGGTTCCCCTTAAACCAAGAGGAACTCAACGAATTGGACCTCCACAGCTACAACAAGGTATTGGAGCGCTTCGGTGAGTTCGACGAACTGCGCGAAAACGGAAAGTTTGTCTTGATTGAGACAGACACTAAAGAGGAACTGCACTTCACCCAGTCTACCGAAGCGGTCAAGTACCTGATCGACGACGGCAAGAAAGGCGTCTATATCCAACGCTACAAGGGTCTAGGCGAGATGAACCCCGAGCAGCTATGGGAAACCACCATGGATCCTACAGCCCGCAAGTTTTTACAGGTTAGCATCGAAGACGCCATCGAGGCCGAAGAGGTGTTCAGCACCTTGATGGGTGACCAAGTGGAAGTCCGCCGTCAGTTCATTGAGAACAACGCCTTGAAGGTTAAAAACTTAGATATCTAAGTTTAGCGGCAGCAAATAAAAAAGGGCCTCTAACCGAACGGTTGGAGGCCCTTTTTTGTTGGGCTCTGTTTTCTAAAGCTACCGTTAGATTTTGGGTCGGCCCACTTCGATCTTAAAGGGCTCGTTCTTGGCCGCTTCTTTAGCTTCCTTCTCCACCTTTTTGGCGGCCTTCTTCTGTTCTTTAGCCTTTGCCTTCTCGGCTTTGGCGTCTAATTTTTCTAAGCGTTTTTCCACCTTACCCAAAGCCGCCTCACGTTCTTTGGCGAAGACCTCGGTCAAGTAGCGCTTCAACTCACCGGCCTCTTCTTCGACAGACTCGCGCGCCAGGGCTCCAGTTTTGACCAGCTGGTCTAAAAATCCCTTTAGGGCTTCTTCTACCTGGGCACCGAAGCTGGCTTCAATGGCCTTTTTTCGGGCCTTTTCTTTTTTGGCCGGGTCTTCTGCTTCGATTTGGTCCACCTGCTTCTTCAATAAACCTAATAGAGAATTGACCAGCGGCGCTACGGCGTATACTCTGTCGGTGATCTCTTTATAGGGCTTATTTAAGAACTGGGGCCAGCTGGCCTGTTCGATATAAGCCATCAAGGCTGTCTTGGCTTCTTTGCCTTCCTTTAGGGCTTCATAAACCGCCTTGATTGCCGAAGACTGGCTCTGGTCGCTTAAGTGGGGCTTTAGCTTGGCGAAGAGCGCGGCGTCTTTTTGGTGGATCTTGACCAGTTGCTTGAGCGAGAAGATAGAACTGGGTAGCGACTTGACCCCCGAAAAAAGCTTTTCGTTGCCTCCCACATCTTCCATCCGGCTCAATTGGTTGGCCGTCAATTGAAGGACCTCCATTAGTTGGGCGCGGATTTCTTTCTTTTTTCCACCATATCCTTGGATGGTTTCAACCAACTGACGACAAAGTTCTAAGGTCTTGACTCCGTTGGTTTCGAGGGCGTTGGCCGCTAGGGTTTTAAGCGACATTAGCCCACCGCTCAGGTCCAATTGGGTCTTTTTGGGCTCTGCCTGCTCTTTGGCGATGCCATCCGGGACACCGGCTTTTTCGGCGGGATTGGACGGGGCTGGGTTAGACTGCGCGGTTTTTTTGGGGCCTGAGCTACCCTTGTGGGGCTTCAGCTTATCGACCGCCTTGGAAACCGCACTAGCAGTAGTTTGGGTGGTCTTTTTTGGGTCCTTAGTTGGTTCCATGGGGTCTCCTTTGGGTTGATTTTATCTCTTGAGATATTTGTAACTCTTATGAGCCAAAATTGTGAAATAAAAAATATCTCAGAAGATATATTTTACAATTTTACCTGATTTTACACCCCCACTTTCTGCTTCCCCCTCGGTGGGTGCTGGGTTAAAGTGACCAGACAGCAAGGGAGGTAAAATGGCCTATGACGAAGGACTGGCCGAGCGCATCGAGTCGGCCTTGGCGCAAATCGAACTGCTGAGCCATAAAAAGATGTTCGGGGGGCTTTGTTTTTTGGTGGGCGGCAATATGTTGGCCGGGGTCATCGGCGAGCGGTTGATGCTGCGCGTGGGCCCGGAACTCTACGAACCGGCCCTTTCTAAGCTCCATGCAGGGCCGATGGACTTTACCGGAAAGGCTATGAAGGGGTTGGTCTATGTAGAGCCCGAAGGCTTTGAAAGCGAAGAGGATTTAAAGGATTGGTTGGCCTTAGCCTTGGGTTTTGTGGCTACGTTGCCGCCTAAGTGAGGTCTAACCGTTCGCCCCGGAAGGCGGCATAAGCCCGGTCCCCTTCGCGCCAAAAGGCCATCCCCTCAAGGTAGTCCGGCCAAAAGCTTGCGTCGAAGCCCTCTAGTTGGCGGATGTAGTGGTTTAATAGACAAAGGATATGGTCGTGGCTGCAAAAGAGGTGCAGACCTGGTTCTTGGGGGCTTAAGAGCCAGCTCAATAGCTCTTGGCTGCCTTCGTCTAAGCTGCGCATCCCGTCGACCGGTTCGCGGTGGGTCAAGGCGGTGACCACATGGCGCACATGGCGGGCTTGCAAGATCGCCTCGGCGGCGTTGAGGTCTTTGAAATAGGCCAAGAAAAGCGGGTCTAGGCGGGTCGGTCTAAGGTCCGATTGGGCCCCTGAAAGGATCGCCTCGGCGGTTTGTTGGCAGCGGAAAAGGGGGCTGTGGTAAGCCTTGACGGGGGCTTGGGGGAGCAGAGCCCCGAGCTTGTGGGCAGCCTCCAGACCGGCGGGTTTGAGCGGTACCTCATGCCCAAAGGCCCCTTGGGTGATTTCAAAACGTTCGGCGTGGCGCAATAATAGGGCGTAGGGCACCCCGGTGGGCACCCTTTCCAGAGTCTCGAAAAGACCCTGGGGCCAACTCATTCGATCACGCTGGGCACCTTAAAATGCCCGTTTTCCACCTGCGAGGAGAAGTCTTCCAACTTGATCCCCGAGGGGCTGGTTTCGTCTACCCGGTTGCGGTTGAGCAGGCTTTCGTCGCGGTCTTGGGCCTCGTCTTTTATCTGGAGGTCCGAGAGCATGCCAACATAGTCGAGCACCTGGGCAAATTTTTTGCTCAGCGCCACTTCCTCTTCGGGGGTCAATTTTAGCCGGGCCAGTGCGGCCACTTTTTGCACGTCAAATTCTACGCTCATCATCTGGGGGGAAAGAGGTTTCCTTCAAGAACCAAGCGCTGCCCGGTCTTGTTTTGTACTTCACTTTGGACCAGCTCGATCAATTCGATCAAGCCCTCTGGGTTACCGGAACCCTGGTTTTGCATAAAATTACAATGTTTCGGGTGCAGCCGGAAATTCCCGATCTGTTTGCCTCGCAGCCCTGCCTGCTCGATCAAGCGCCAAGCCGAAGCGTCCGGCGGGTTGGCGAAGACGCTGCCGAAAGTTTTGATGCCCACCGGTTGGCTTTGGCGGCGGTGATTCAACAGCTCCCGTTCTTTGGCGGCAATCGCTTCAGGGTCTTGGGGGTTTAATTCAAAGGTCAGGCTTAAGGCCAATTCCCCGGTTTGGCTCAAGCGGCTGCTGCGGTAAGCCAACTCCAATTCTTCGGCGGCAGCCTTATATAAGCCCCGGTCGGGATGGAATAAATGGGCCTCGATTAGATGGTCTTTGATTTCGGCTCCATGGGCTCCGGCGTTCATCCTTAAGGCCCCGCCTAAAGTGCCGGGCACCGTAACCAACCATTCCAAACCGCTTAAGCCCTCTTTTCGGGCGTAGCGGGCGACTTTGGCGTCTACCGCGCCGGCTCCGGCTTGCAGGCGGTTGCCCTGGCGGGTGATTTGGGTGAACTCGCCGCCCAGCTTGATCAAGACCCCCTCAAAGCGGGGGCCCCAGGCGACCAGATTGGTGCCCTTGCCGATTAAAAACCAGCGCACCTTGGTGGCCGCTAAGGTAGTGAATAATTCCAGCAGAGATTCGGTATTTTGAGGCTCTACCAGCAACGCCGCCTCCGCCCCGGCACCCAAGCTGGTCAGCTGGGCCAAAGAGGGGTTCAGGCGGTAAGGGATGCCTGAAAGCGCTAGCCATTCTTGTAGAATCGCAAGGCTCATGGGCCGTAAATCTGTGGTCCCAAAAGGACATCGGGCTCTTCGCGCCGCCGGATCAGGCGTTCGCCGCCGCTGGTTTCCAATAAAACCTCCGCCGGGCGGCCCATGCTGTTGTAGTTGCTGGCCATAGAAAAGCCATAAGCCCCGGTGTCGCGCACCAACAGCAGGTCCCCTTCTTCGCAGTCCGGTAAGGGGCGGTCCTTGCCTAGGTAGTCGCCGGACTCACAAACATTACCCACCACCATCACCGGAGGCCCTTCGCCGGTTTTGGTGGCGTGCAGGATTTGGTGGAAGGAGCCGTACATTTCCGGGCGGATTAAGAAGTTAAAGCCCAGGTCAGTGCCCACAAAGCGGATGCCTTGGTTGGTCTTAACCGATTGCACCTCCACTAAACAAAGCCCCGACTCAGCGACCACAAATCGGCCCGGTTCGATGGCGAAGGTCGGGCGGCGTCCGTTACGCTCCATCCACTGGTTAAGTTTTTGGTGCAGCGCTTGGCCGAAGTCGGCCAGCGGGAATTCGCCCTCTTGGCTGCGGTCGTAGGGCAGCCCCAAACCTCCGCCGAAGTCGATGTAGTCAATCTGAGGATATTTTTCGGCCCAGCCTAAGAGCCAGTCAACCGCCTCTAGCCAAGGTTCAGCCTGCAAAAACAACGACCCAATATGGATCATCAAGCCGTTGACCTGCCCGCCTAATTGCTGGGCCTCCAGGATGGCTTGGTCTAATAGTTCGGGTTCGATACCGAATTTAACTTTCCCGGCGGTGATCACCTTCTCGTGGTGCCCAGCCCCTTGGGCGGGGTTCAGCCGTAGCGTAACCTTACCGCCTTGTTGGGCTTTGAGCCACCGGCGCATCTGGCCCAGCGAGTCGACGCAGCAATGCCGGATACCCTTTTGCACCATCCAATCGAAGGTCTTCTGGGGCACGTTGTTGCTGACAAACAAAATCTCTGGCGTCTTGTAGCCCGCTGCTTCTTCGGCCAAGACCTCACCGGCGCTGAGCGCGTCTACCCCCAGGCCCTCTTGGCGGATGATCTGCAAGAGCGAGACATTGCTGTTCGCCTTGGCGGAATAATAGACCCGGAAGTTGTCCAGCGGCACCAACTGGGCCAAGGCGCTAGCGTTGCGGCGCAGAACCGCTTCATCGTAAAGATAAAGCGGTGTGCCGAACCGGCGTGCAAGATCGCCGGGGTCGCGCCCTCCCAAAAGCTGCTGGGCCAAGGGGTTCATTTGATCTGCCCTTTGAGTTTTTCTTTTAGGTCGCCTTGGTAGCGCGGTCCCATCTGGGATACCACCGCCGCCGCTGAGCCGCTGGCCAAGCGGCCCGCTTCGGCGATTTCATAACCCTGGGTTAAGCCAAAGAGGTAGCCAGCGGCGAAGGAATCGCCGGCTCCGGTGGTGTCGATGGCGTCCACACTGACCGCGTCGACCTCGTAAAGCGTTCCGTCCAACAGGATACGGCTGCCCTTTTTGCCCATCGTCAAGACCACGTGGGGAACCCATTGGTGCAAAAGCTCGCTCATCTTGACGGGGTCTTTCTCGCCGGTCATGTGCTCGGCTTCCATTTCGTTGCAGAAGACCAAATCCACATAGTTCTTTAAAAGATCCTCAAAGGCCTCGCGGTGGCGGCCGACCACAAAAGCGTCAGACAAAGAAAGGGCGATTTTGACGCCATGTTTTTTAGCATGCTCCAGGGCATGTAAGACCGCCTCTTGCTGTTTGGGCGTATCCCAAAGGTAACCCTCGACGTAAAGGTATTTAGAGAGTTGGATGGCCTCCAGGTTGACCGCCTCTTTGCTCAACTCTTGGCACTGGCCTAGGTGGGTGTTCATGGTCCGTTCGGCGTCCGGGGCGACCAAGATCACGGTGCTGCCGGTCATGCCGACCCCTTTAGAGGTATGGCTGTCCACCCCGGCTTTGATCAGTTGGTCTTCATATTCTTTGGCCAGCTCGTCATTGCCCAGGTTGCCGCAGAATGCCGCTTTGCCGCCCAGCTGGGCGATCATCACCATAGAGTTGGCGCAGGAGCCGCCTAAGGCAATCAGCGGGGTCTTGTTCTTGGTGTGCTCTAAGATATGGCTTTGGCGCTCCATGTCCACCAAGTTCATGGTGCCTTTTTCAAGACCCAGTTCGCGGTGCATGTCTTCATCGATGTTAACGATCACATCCACCAAGGGATTGCCTAAGCCGTATACGTCATATTTCATGAGATTCTCTTTCAAGGGCCCTAATCTTCGTCGGGGCGGTTGTCGTCTGTGGGTCCGGGTTGCAAAGGCACGTTGGGCTTACCGCCTGGGTGCAGTTTCCCCCAGACCGATTCCAGCTTTTTCTTCTGTTCGGCCATCATGTCCTCTAAGGCGCGGTTCGCCTCTTCGGGGTCTTCGAATTTAGGTTTCTCTTCGCTCATCGGGCCTTATTTGAGTTGGTCCAGGTGCGCTTGGGCACGCTCCACATTAGCGTTCATGGCTTCTTCAGCCTGGGCTTGGATGGCCTTAAAGGCGGCTCCATCGATCAGACTAGGCACATATATGGGCTGGCCCAAACTGACCACACGGGTGGAAAAGAGTTTGGGGATCAGGTGCCGGTCCCAGGCCTTTTCGGCCACCCATTGGCGGCTTGAAACCATATGGAAGGGCACCAGTGGCGCCCCGCTCTTAGCGGCTAAGGTGATGGCCCCGGATTGCATCTTGCGGGCTGGGCCGCGGGGGCCGTCGGGGGTGATGACCGCCAACTTACCGGACTTGACCCAACGGATCATTTCCAGCAGCGCCTTGACCCCGCCTTTCGAAGAAGACCCTCGGATGGTACCGTTGCCCAACAGACGGATCACCTTGTCAGCCAAGTCGCCGTCTGCCGAAGCGCTGACCAATCCGGCGACGCCCTGATTGCGCAGTTCCCAACTCGCTTGGGTGACGTTGCAATGCCAGAAGCAATAGATCCAGGGCTTGCCCTGGCGCCGCAATTCGTCGATCACCTCCTGGCCCAGCCAGATGTCGCGGCCCGTATGGCCAACCAGGGTCAACCAACTGGCCACCAAATGAGGGGCCAGTCGGGCCTTCAGCTCCTGATTCCAGCCCCGTTTAGCCATCAATTGTTTTTGTGCAATTCCTCGTTCAGCACAATGGCGCTCTTATTGGTTAGGCATTCGATGCTGCCGTCCAAGGAGTTGCGCCGAAAGAGCAGGTCGCTTTTGAAGGCCAGTTCCTTGGCCTTAACCACGCCGATCGATTGGTTCTGGTCGTCTAGCAGCTTCACCTTGGCCCCGCCGGTAACGTAAAGACCCGCTTCAATGGTGCAGCGGTCGCCCAAGGGGATGCCCACCCCGGCATTGGCCCCGATAAGGCATTTTTCGCCTAAAGAGATGATCACGTTGTTTCCGCCCGAGAGGGTGCCCATGGTAGAGCAGCCACCGCCCAAGTCGGTCCCTTTGCCGACCACCACTCCAGCGGAGATGCGGCCTTCGACCATCGACTCGCCGAGCGTCCCGGCGTTAAAATTCACAAAGCCTTCGTGCATCACAGTGGTGCCTTCGCCTAAGTAAGCGCCTAAGCGCACCCGGCTGGCGTCGCCGATCCGTATGCCCTTGGGTACTACGTAGTCGGTCATGGGCGGGAATTTGTCCACCAAGCGCACCACCAATTGTTCGCCAAAGAGGCGCGCTTCGATCCGCTTAGCTTCTAATTCTTCGAGATCAATAGGCCCTTGGTTGGTCCAAGCCAAGTTCTTGAGCTTGCCGAAGATGCCGCTTAGGTTGATGCCGTGGGGCTTGACCTGACGGTGGCTGAGCAGGTGCAGAGCCAAATAGATTTGGGGCACGTCGAGCATTTCTTGGTCATGGTAGATTACCGTCAGTACCTTGGGCTTGTCGCCGGTACCGCGCAGGCTCTGGACCAATACCTGGAACTCCATGGCCTCGGCCGCTGCGTCGAGACTTTCGGCTAATTGGGCCAATAAATCTTCGTTGAGCTCAAGGGTACGGTTTTTTGGTTCGCTGCCCACCAACTTGATCAGGGCGTTCATCACTGAGGCTGGCGGAGCGGTCCAAGGAGTGGGGTAAAAAACTTCGAGCCATTGGCCCGCTTTGTTTTTGGTGCCCAGCCCGAGGCCCAGGCTAGCGATGGATTTCGGCTTGGTCATGATCGCAGAGGGGAAGGTTTTCATTTGGGTTAAATAGCCTCTCAGATTACCCCAGCATGCCCCGCTTGGCAAGCCGATAACGCCCTTGGCAGCCGTTAAGGGGTCGTGGTATACTGGCCCCACAAACCGTTTAGGAGTCTACCTATGTCAACCGATTGCATCTTCTGCCAGATCGCCAGCGGCGCAGTCCCCACCGATAAGGTCTTCGAAGACGACCAGGTGGTGGTCTTTAAAGACCTCAACCCCCAGGCACCGATCCACCTGCTGGTGATCCCCAAAAAACATATCACTACCTTGGAGTTTGCCGAGCCCGAAGACGCCGCACTTTTGGGTAAGCTAGTTTATACCGCCAAAGAAGTGGCCCAAGAACAGGGCTTGGAAGCCGCTGGATACCGGCTGGTGATGAATGTGGGCGAACAGGCGGGGCAAACGGTGATGCATATCCACCTCCATATTTTGGCCGGTCGGGAGTTGCGTTGGCCCCCTGGTTAAACAAAGCGATTGACGAGCAGGGTTTATTTGATTAAAAAGGTGGTTTCCAGGTGCCGGGGTGGTGAAACTGGTAGACACGCGGGATTCAAAATCCCGTGCTAGTGATAGCGTGTCGGTTCGATTCCGACCCTCGGTACCAACGGAAAATAAACTCCCCTCCAAAAAATAAGTAAGCAGTCCTTTCCGGGATGCGAAGCTGACAGACCAGCGGTCCGATCCAAAATTTCCCGTGCTAGTGATAGCTGGTCGGTTCGATTCCGACCCTCGGTACCAATTGGAACTCTTCTCTTAGAAAATCCCCCATTTTTTAGTGCGGTCCCTTCCGGGATGCGAAGCTGACAGACCAGCGGCCCGATCCAAAATTTCCCGTGCTAGCGATAGCCGGTCGGTTCGATTCCGACCCTCGGTACCAACGGAAAATAAACTCCCCTCCAAAAAATAAGTAAGCAGTCCTTTCCGGGA
>JAVVEA010000002.1:0-118497 GCA_032250835.1 bacterium | reverse complement strand
GATGCGAAGCTGACAGACCAGCGGTCCGATCCAAAATTTCCCGTGCTAGTGATAGCTGGTCGGTTCGATTCCGACCCTCGGTACCATCTGGAAAACAATCCCCCCCAAATGTTGAATGATCCTTTCCGGGATGCGAAGCAGATAGACCAACGGTCTGATCCAAAATTTTCCCGTGCTAGCGATAGCCGGTCGGTTCGAATCCGTCCCAGGTAAGTCTTTGGGCATCCCCCTATTCCATAGGCTTAATCTGGGCCGAGGTGCCCAAACAACCTTTTAGTTGTTCGGTCTTCCTGATCGCTTCTTGCTAGGCTACCTTCAGCCGACTCCTCCTGATCTCCTGAACCGAGGTTGTTTGCCGTCATTCAGAAGGCCAACGCAAAACTTTGTCTGAAAATTTCGGTCTATTTTATCCGGGCAGGACAATCAGTGGGAATATTTTAGGGACTTTGCTAGTCTGAGGGGAACCCCGTTCCAGGAGCTTTTATGCCCCTTAAAAGGCCGTCCCCTTTGTTGCTGATCTTTGGGGCTTCATGAGAACCCGCAGCAAGTTGATTTTCAGTTGCGCCTTTTTATTCTTCTGTCTCACAACCAATTCCTACGCCGCTATTTTCCACCAGCAAGAAGTGGTCGAACTGGACGCTACCGCCGTAGGTCTAGACTCCTTTTCCGCCCAGTTTGGTGGTTCGGTGGTGGGGCATGATGCGAATAAAGTATTTCTATTTGAGCGCAGCACTGGGCGGGTAGCGGCGTCTTTTAGCTATCAAGAGCAGATCCCCTCCGGGGCCGAAGTGGTTGGGCGCTATCTTGGCTTCGCCAGTCAGGGACAAATCGTCTTGTGCTTAAATGTAGGGCGATCGGGTCAGCGCAGGGGGTTTTATACCCTGCTCTTTAGCGATAAGCTAGTGCTGAAAAGAAAGCGATTTTACCTCAATCATCAAGTCTTGGCTTTAGGAGATACCCAGCGAGCGGGCCTTTTTGCGCTGGTTCAAACTAGTTTCAGGGCCATGCAGGTCTTTCGCTTTGAAGGCAACGAGCTGTGGCAAGATGTGGGTAAGCAGTTGAAATGGTCAAAGGGCCAAGCCTATAGCTTGCAGAGCACATCAAGCGATCTCCAGCTGATTTGGCAGATCGGCACACCGGTGGATTTTCAACCGGAGGCAAGCGCGGTCCAGAGTGCCCAAGCGCCTAAAAAGCTGTCTATTATTAGTGATCAATTCCTTAAAGCTGAGTCTTTTACCGGTGGGTTCTTGGTATCCGAAAAGGCAAAGGAGGAATTTAAACTCAGCAAACACCAGCAACCGGTGTTTTTCCTGATGTCCTACCAGCCTGCTTCCCTTTTGGTGAGAATTCCCCTGGCGGAGTTGGGTCTTTCGGACCGTCTGCTCTCTAGTGACGGGAAAGACCGCTTTGAGATCCTTAGGCGCGGAGGCGAAAAGGTGAGCCTAATTGAACTGCAATTAAACCCCAAGGAAATGCAGTGGGCTCCACAAACTGGGGTTAAAGACCAAATCAGGCCAAGGCCCTGCGATGCCTTTAAGGAACCCATGCAGATCGCCAACACCGGGGAACTGGTGGTGGATGCGGCAATGGTGGGGTTTCAGCTCTATCAATTTTATTCAGGAACCCAGCCGGGCAAAGCCGACTGCTTCCCAAAGGAGACGCCGAGGTTTGGTCAGCCGCCTGAGCGACCTTAGCGGTGCGTGAGTCCTTTTAAAAAGGCCCCACTGGTTTTTATTCAGCCAGCGGGGCCTTTTTTGTTACCAGAGTTTGCCCAAGGACATCAAAGCCCAGCAGAAAAAGCCAGAAAGGCAGTCTCCCGTTAAGGGAGCCTTTCTGGCTAAGTAGTGGCAAGGCTCGGGGGAGGGTTTAACCCAAAAACTCCTTGAGTTTGGCCATGGTCTTTTTGTTGAGGTTTATCAACTGGGTTAGGTCAGCGGGGTGACCCATTTCGCTCGCTAGGTTTTCTAGCGACTCGTTGAGCTTTGACTCAAAGGCCAGCGCGCCTTGCAACAGAGCCTTGGCCCCAATCTGCTTTTCCCAAGCACCGGGGACATGGTCCATATAGTTCAAGGTGCGCAATGCCTGAAAATCCCATTCTTTTAGCACTATAGGCCTGGACTCCACATGGCCCTTGAGCAGGATTCTACAGCTTTGGGCTTTGCTCTTTTCGTCTTCTAAAAAGCTGAGCAGCATCTTGCCCTCAGGGGAGTCCTTGAGATGCCCCGAACTGTGGTCTAAAATAAACTGCTCTTCCTCGCCTTCGATTTCGATGAAGAGATTGGCGATCTGGTCGATGCCGACGGCGCGGACTTCTGGTTCTTGGTACAGGGTCATGGCAACCTCCTTAGGGTCATAGCTTTGGGTATTGGCGGACAGTCCCCACTACATTGGGGTTCAGCCCGGCTCTTACCGGCTTCTGAAAACAGCGCAACGCCCGCCGGGCCTCATGGATGGGGATTTAGGCCTCCATCTATGAGGGGTTGCCTTCAGTATACAACAGTTTTTTAAAATATTGTTGGCTATTTTACATAGAAAGAGAAAACCCACCCTATGGACGAAGTGGACGCTACAGGCGAGGTTTTGGTGCTCAGGGGAATAACCCGATCAGCCGGGGATTTATGATGGCACCAGATGACAGCCTACCATATAGCGGCTCAACTGCAGGCCCCCTTCAACCTCTGATAGCCAAAATTAAGCCCGCCTTTTCGGCGGCCCAGAGGATGCTTTCTCCGGCCTGATGGCCTTTCACCGGTTGGCCCAGGGTCCTATGGGTTGCTTCGGCCTTAACCTCTGGGACCCACCGCAGCAGCCATGTTAGGCCCGCAGTCCAAAGGTTCCGGCTCAGCCTGCGCGCTCCACCGGTTTTTGAGTCGCTACAGAAGAATGGACGCAAGCGGTTGCCTAGCCCTTAGCCGATTGCCCAAACGGGGCGGCGGTGTTAGGCTGGTTTATGCCAAAAATACACATTACCAATAAAGGCGCGTGATGAATCAGCCTCAAAAGGTGACCGTCCTGGGTTCAGGGCGCTGGGGAACGGCCATGGCCATTTTCTTGGCCCGCAAAGGGTATGAAGTGACCCTTTGGTGTTTTCTCGAATCCGAATACCACCAGCTAAAAACCACCGGAACCGCCCCCAACCTCCCGGGTTATCAAGTTGAAGGACGCCTGTCCTTTGAGCTGGACCGCAACCGGTCGGTAGAAGGGGCCGAGGTGGTGGTGGTCAGTACGCCGGTTCCCTTTTTGCGAGCCACCTTGGATGGCCTGGAATTGAACAGCGAGCAGATTCTGGTGACCATCAATAAAGGGATCGAGCAAAACAGCTTGAGCACGGTACCCGAGATCATCCGCGAATACTTCCCCCGCAATCCGCTAGCCCATTTGGGCGGTCCCTGCTTCCCCGAAGGCTTGCTCAGCGCCCAGAGCCCGGCAGCCGAAACGCTGGCCTGCGAGGACGACCGAGTGGGGCTGTTACTGCAGCATTTTTTTTCGGCCCCAGGCTTTAGGGTATACCGCAGCTTGGACTTAAAGGGCGTGGCTATCTTGGGGGCTTTGAAAAACGTTTATGCGGTCATCGCCGGGATTGCCGTGGGGCGCGGGATGTTTGAAGAAGCCGTGGCGGTGATCGTCACCCGCGGCTTGGCCGAAATGAAGCGGCTTTGTGAGATGATGGGCATTTCCTTAGAGACGCTCTACGGCCTGAGTGGTTTGGGCGACTTGGTTTTGACCTGCTATTCCCAAGCCAGCAGCCACAACAAAAACTTTGGCCTACGGCTAGGGCGCGGCGAAAGCACCGAAGAGATTTTGGCCAGCATGTCCGGCACGGTCGCCGAGGGGTATTATACCACCAAAGCGGTCCACCAATTTGCCGTTGAACATGGCCTAGACCTGCCGCTCTGCACCACTGCGTATCAGGTGATCTACCAGGGGCAACCGATCGATGAGGCTCTTTCCGAATTGATGGACCGCCCCTTGAAAATCGAGGACTGATTGGAGCGAGCCGTATTGGAGGGGCTCTTCTCGCTGCGCGGGAAGATCGAGTTGGGGCTGGGTCCGATCAACCGCCTGCTGGAGCGCATGGGCCGCCCCGACCGGGACCTCAACCTAATCCATTTGGCCGGAACCAACGGCAAGGGCAGCAGTTTGGTGGGCCTAGAGGCGCTACTGTTGGCCTCGGGATACCGCACCGGGGCCTTCATCTCGCCCCATTTGGTCCGCTTTAACGAGCGTTACCGCTTAGACGGGCTTTCGGCCAGTGATGCCCAGGTGGACGCCGCCTTAGCCGCCGTGTGTGACGCGCTAGGTTGCCGCCCCGAAGATTTGGCCCAGGCCCAAGAAAAATCCTTGGGCGCTAGCTTCTTTGAGATCAGCTTTGCCATGGCCCTCTGGCTCTTTAAAGAACAGGCGGTCGATTGGGCGCTGATAGAAACCGGACTAGGCGGAAGGCTCGACGCCACCAACGGCCTATTGGGCCCCAAGGCGGTCTTGATCACCAAGATCGGCCTGGACCATATGGACTATCTGGGTGCCGACCTGCGGTCCATTGCCCGCGAAAAACTGGGCATCGCCAAACCGGGGGCTCCGCTCTTTTGGGCCCGCCAAGAGCCAGGCTTGGACGACTTGGCCCAAGCCCGAGCTGATGCCTTGGGGGTGCCGCTGATCCCGGTGGACCCTGGTTTGACGCAAGGGATGAGCCTGGGGTTGGCTGGCGCACACCAGGCAGAAAACCTATCTAGTTCCTTGGCGCTCTACCGTCACCTATGCCCCCCTGAGCGGCGGTTGAGTCCGGCGCAAGAAGCCCAGGTTTTGGGCCAGCTGAGCTGGCCGGGGCGGTTGGAATATGTAACTCCTAGCTTGCTGTTAGACGGGGCCCACAATGCCCAGGGATTGGCGGCGCTGCTGGCCCACTTAAAGGCCCAGCACAGGGGGCAAAAGATCTTACTGGGCCTAGGCTGGATGCAGGGAAAAAATCTGCTAGAAGGCTTTGACCCTATGGGGTTGGACCTGGAATATTTGCCGCTAGTCGGCAGTTACTACGGGGCCGAGTCGGACCCGGAGTCTAGCCTAGTTCCTTTGGGGCCTACCTGGGCCCCCAAAAGCCCCGGCGAAGCCCTAAAATCATGGCAAGAGGGGGAATTTAAAGCCTTTGATCTGGTGGTGTTGGCCGGATCGCTCTACCTTTTGGGCCAGTTAAAAGCCCTAATGCCTTAAAGCGGCAATTGCCAGAAAGCCCGAAGTTGGTGCAAAATCAACGCTGCATTCCTTTGACTCTTAAAAGATTATGAGCCCAAAAGTCGGTTATTTTGGTCCCTACGGTGGCCAGTTCATCCCTGAAATCCTCCGGACCACCTTCGACGAACTAGAGGTGGTCTATCAGCAGGCCCGTGCCGACGCCAGTTTTTGGCAGGAATATGTCCGCTTGATGCAGACCTACTCATGCCGCCCCACGCCGATCACCTATGCCGAGAACCTGAGCCGTCAGTTTGGCGGGGCACAAATTTATATCAAGCGCGAGGACCTCAACCATACGGGCGCGCACAAGGCCAACAACGTGATGGGCCAAGGCTTGTTGATGCGCCGGATGGGCAAAAAGCGGGTGATCGCCGAGACCGGGGCGGGGCAACATGGAGTGGCTACGGCCACCATGGCCGCCAAGTTTGGGTTTTCCTGCCGGGTTTACATGGGGGCCGAGGACGTGGAGCGGCAACGGCCCAATGTTTTTTGGATGGAGCAATTGGGCGCGGAGGTGGTCGCGGTCACCGACGGCACCCAAACGCTCAAAGACGCCATCAACGAGGCCTTCCGTGATTGGGCGGGCAATATGGACAGCACCCATTACTGTTTAGGCACCGCCTGCGGCCCTCATCCCTTTCCCGAGATGGTCAGTTGGTTCCAGTCGATTATCGGCATCGAGGCGAAGGCCCAATTCCACCAATTGACTTTTAAGCAGCCTGACCGGGTCTATGCCTGTGTTGGCGGCGGCTCCAATGCTATGGGCATCTTTGCCGGTTTCCTCAACGAAGAAGACGTGGAGTTGATCGGCGTCGAGGCGGGCGGTAAAGGCATCGAAACGGGTCAACATGCAGCCCGGCTGGCCAGTAAAGACGCGCGCGTTGGGGTGGTGGGCTATAAAACCATGTTTCTGCAAGACGAAGACGGCCAGATGAAAGACACCCACTCGGTGGCGGCTGGGTTGGACTATGTGGGTGTCAGCCCGATCTTAGCGCACCACCATGAAACAGGCCGGGTCCGCTTTGAGGCGGCCACCGATGCGGAGGTGATCGAAGCGGCCCAATTGCTGATCCGCAACGAAGGGATCATCCCCGCTTTAGAATCCAGCCACGCCCTGGCCCAGGCCTTTAAAGAAGCCAAGACCCTGTCGCCGGATCAGAATATTTTGATTAACCTTTCGGGGCGCGGCGACAAAGACATCTTCACCATCGCCGATGCCTTCGGTGACGATAAGTGGAAGGAATTTATCAAACACAAAGCGAGGGGTTATGCTGGAAACTAAAATCCAAGCCCATCTCCAAAAGCGTCCGATCCTTTTGATGACCCATTTGGTCTTGGGTTACCCGAGTTTTGAGGAAAACGAAAAGGCTATTGCCGCCATGGCAGCCGCCGGGGTGGAGCTGATCGAGCTGCAAATCCCCTTTTCGGAGCCCTCGGCCGATGGCCCGGTAATCGTCAAGGCCAACGCCGCTTCGCTGGCTTCGGGCACCAAGGTGGCCCAGTGTTTTGCGTTCGCCCAAAAGGTATGCGGGGCCTATCCAGAGGTGAGCTTCTTGTTCATGACCTACGCTAATATCGTCTTTGCTAAAGGTGAGGCGGAGTTTTTACAGCAGTCTAAGGCCGTCGGGCTTAAGGGGTTTATCATCCCCGACCTGCCGCCTGAGGAATCCGAAGATTGGCGGGCGGCCTGCGAAGAGGCCGCAATGGACAACGTGTTGATCATGGCCCCGACCAGTACCCAATCGAGGTTGGAACGGATCGGGCGTGAATCTAGGGGCTTGGTTTATTCGGTAGGCCGTAAGGGAGTAACCGGTTTGAACACCGACTTCGGCGAGGGCATTGAGGCCCAGATTGACCGCTACCGCGCGGCTACCGACCTGCCCTTGGCGCTGGGTTTTGGGGTTAAGTCTGCCGAAGACGTGGCCTTTTTGACGGGTAAAGTGGACATCGCGGTGATCGGCAGTAAGCTGATCACCCTGCATGAGCAATCCGGGGCCGCGGCCCTAGAAACCTTCCTCGGACAGGTCCGCTAAAGGCTATGGCGCTCTATAACCAGCTAACCAACAGCATCCGGCTAGGCCAAGCGAAGCAAGACGAGCTTTCGCGGGCCGTCGAACGGGGCGCTAAATTCTTTAAGGAATTTAACGACTCCCGGATGCAGCTGGCGTTCTCCAACTTTGATGAGCCCATGAAGAAGGCGCTCTACGAGATCCTCTTCTTTTTGCACGTCAACGACCCCAAGTTTGCCCAACATAAATATACCTGTGTAGAGATACAAAAGGTAGACGGGCGGCTCAAGGAAGTGGAGGTAGAAAAAAGCGCTGAACTGTATGTTGAGGGTTGTCCCGCCGGGGTGTTGGGTATCCACGACCTGAGCCCGCGCTTCAAAGAAGACTTCGAAGCCTACATCACCGCAGAGTTTGGCCACGACCTACCTCACATTGAAGGTTTTCTTCCCATCTATTCGGTGGCCAGTTTGGGCTCGATCGGTACGGTGGGGCACAAGAAGGGCAAAAGCGACCTGGACCTTCAGGTCCAATATGAGCTGGCCCCCTTTCTTTTCAAGCAAGAAGAGCTGAGCGACCCAAAGCTCTTTGGCTACGCTAAGGAGCTGATCCACTACTTCGGGCGAGTCCATGGGGCGAAGAAGAAATATAAACGTGAGGATCTCAAGAAACCAGAGGTCCGCAGCGAGCTGATGGCGGCGGGCAAGGCCCACTTTAAGAAGCGCTACCCCATCTTGTTTAACACCCTAGTCGCCCGCACCGGCAGTGGCAAGATAGCAGGCTCCCAGAAGGTGGAACTGATCCACGAGATCATTGGCGTTGCCAGCCAATACCAGAAGTTTTGTCAAAAGAAAGAGCGGTTGGACTTAGACGCGGTCTTAAAGAACCGCATCCACCGCATCCAAACCTACATCCAAGAAAAGTTTCCCGACGCCGAAGTCTACCTCTTCGCCTATTCCAACGATGACTACCGCGACGGCAAACACGGCACCACCTTGGAGTCCAAAGAGGCGTCCGGCTCGGCCTATGAGTTGATCCTCAACTACGAGACCTTGATGCCGGGGATCCAGTTTACGCCGATGATCCCGATCCATTTCCTGATGCCTGATGAGGTCAACAGCAACCGCAAGCAGTACGAAAAACTGGTAAATTATCTGCGGTTCCACTTCATCTCCATTTACGATCCTTTTAAGCGGCATTTGGTGGACCTGGGCTCGACGCCGCCCCTGACTTTGGATTACATGGTGGCCCACTCTGGGGCGATCTATTGGGAGTCCTTTAAGGCTAGTTCGGGCAACCTGCCCAAGGCACTATTGAACCTACTGCGCCTTGAGATGCTCTTCGACAGCCGCTTTAACATCAGCATCATGGAGCTGATCAAAGAGCCCGAACGGCTCGATAGGTATGTGCTGGCCCCGGATGCCGAAGAGGTCCCGGCTGAAGAGGACGCCGCCGAAGAGGAAGAGGCCGACTTCTTTGCAGACTACGGCATCCTGCGCACCGAATCGCACCAAGACGAAGGGGCCATTTATTCAGAAGAAGACTTTAAGGGCGGCCTGCGCAGCGAAGAACTTTTCAAGTTGGAACAACGGTTCCAACGGTTGCAAGAAGACCCTTGGTGGATGCGCTATAAGGCCCTAAAAATCGGCTTTGCCGCCGCAGAAGAGCGGATTCCTGATCAGGCGGAACGCGACCTGATCAGTGAGATCATTGATCTGGGCTTTGCGCTGCACGTGCGGGTTTCTGACGTTTTTGGGCCGCCTAAGAAAAACCTAGAGATGACCTACCGCGAGCAGGTCTTACGGCAGTTTTTAGACAAGGCTTTCCCGATGACCCAACGGGTGCGCTTGGAGCACATCTTTATGGGCGAGGTCCAGGCGGTGGACCTCTTTGAAGAAGACCTAAAGCGGCTCTTTAAAAACAGCATGGCGCGGGTCTTAAAGATAGTCGACGAGAGCCCTGGCGGCGACCAAACCAACCGCGACGAATTCCGCATCTGGTACCATTATTACCAGAAGCACTTCGAGCCGGCCCGTAACGTGGTCCGCCCCGATATTTTAAGCCACCTCAAGGTGGCGCGTGACCGCTTACAGATTGGTTTTGATCAAGACAAACGCCAATGGTTCTTCCAATCGGTCCAAAAAAAGGATGCAGGACAGGGGAACTTCAGTGCCGAAGCGCTAGAGCATTTACCCGAAAAGGTGACCCTTTATAGGCACCGAAATTTCTTGCATGGTATTGCCCATTGTATGATGAACGGCTATTACGGTGTGTTCAATAAAGGAACCCTGTTCCAGCGGACCACCCAGCTGGAGTTGGTGGCCACCAACATGAACCTAGGCAAACGCACCGCCAACACCTTCTGTTACATCACCCCCGACTTGGTGGAACGCATGGTGGAACGGGTGGACCGCAACTTCCCGCCCCAAGAATATGATTATCGTGATTGTATCTATAAGGAGCGCGAAATCACCGAGGTCTTTATCTGTCTCAACTTATTGGAGTTTGGTAGTTTGACGGTGATGTATCGGGACAACATGAAGGTCTGGTATGTAGACCAGTTTGACCATCCAGAACTGGAAAAGGCGGCTGACGACTATTATCAAGCCTATGATGTCTTGTTAGGCCATGCGGCGCTGTTTAAGACGCTACGCATGTTTTTTAAGGCCCAAAAGTTTCCGCTTTCTGCGGCGAACCAACAGAAGCTGACCTTCTGGGTCAATCCCCACAGCGCCCGCACCGGCCATCCGGGCAATAAGCCCAAACAGAAGGAAGACGACTTGGCCGCGATGTTCAAAAAAGCCTTTTTTGATCAGTTGAAACAGAGCGCTGAGACCAAAGAAAAGGCCAGCTAGCGGGGCACCGCGAGGCGAGCTAATTCGTCGCAGCGCTCGTTTTCGGCGTGGCCAGCGTGGCCCTTGACCCAGGTCCAGCGTACTTTGCGTTCTGAAGCGGCCTGATCCAGCGCTTCCCAAAGCTCCCGGTTGAGCACCGGGTTTCCGTCGGCCTTCTTCCAATTCTTTTTCTTCCAGCCCGCCAGCCATTGGCTCATGCCCTTGACCAAATATTGGCTGTCGGTGATCACCTCGACCACCGCACCCTTGGGGGTTTGGCGTAGGCCCTGTAGGGCGGCGGTCATCTCCATCAGGTTGTTGGTGGTCTGCTTGGCACCGCCAGAATATTCCTGTTCCACTCCCCCTTGCTCGACAATGCAGCCCCAGCCGCCGGGGCCGGGATTGCCTTCACAGCTACCGTCCGAATAAACCCGAAAATCACCCTTGCCCTGCAAAGGGCTTTGACGGGCCTGGGGCCTTGAGGCCGGGGGGGTGCTAGGTGCTTGCGCAACGGGTTCGGCGGTGGGCCGCTGGCCTTCGTCGCCTTCTAAGATATCAAAGGCTAAGTCTAAAAGTTCGTCCATGCGCCGCGCGGCATTGGCCGAAAGAAATTCATCGGCCAACGCATCGGCCAGCGCTTGGGCTTTGTCGATCAGGCGTTCCATCAATAGGGCAGGGGGAGGTGGATAAAGGGCTTGGCATTTTCTCCCGAATAGACCGCTTTGAGTTGTCCCTTGCCTTTAAGCAGGTATTTATAGATCACCAAGCCTTCAAGGCCCACCGGGCCGCGGGCGTGGGTCTTGTTGGTGCTGATGCCCACTTCGGCCCCAAGCCCGAAGACATAGCCGTCACTGAAGCGGGTCGAGGCGTTGTGGAAGACACAGGCTGAGTCCACCCGGCTAAAGAAGCTCTCGGCTTTGTGTAGGTCTCGGGTGACGATGCTGTCGGTATGGTGGCTGCCGTACTGGTTGATGAAGTCGATGGCTTCGTCTAGGTTCGCCACCATCTTCACCGAAAGGATCAGATCTGAATATTCGGTGCGGAAGTCCTCGTCTACCGCTGCTTCCATCGGGAGGTCGCTGATTCGGTCGCGGGTCGCCGCGTCGGCGCGCAGGGCCACGCCCGCTTCGGCTAAAGCGGATAAGACTTCATGGATCAAGCTGTCGTGGCAGTCTACATCAAAGAGCAGGTTCTCTACGGCATTACAGGCCGAAGGGTAGTCGGTCTTTGAATCCACGGCAATCGAGGCGGCCATCTTGGGGTCGCAGTCGGCATCGATGTATAGGTGGCAGATCCCTTCAGAATGCCCCAAAACGGGGATGCGGCTGTGCTCTTGGATGAAGCGCACAAAGGCATTGGAACCTCGGGGGATGATCAAGTCGATGCTGTCTTCCTCGGTCAAGATTTCCGCCACATCCTGACGGGTTTCGATCAAGGCCACGCCACCGGCCAGTC
Source organism: bacterium (assembly GCA_032250835.1). GTDB lineage: Bacteria > SAR324 > SAR324 > XYD2-FULL-50-16 > XYD2-FULL-50-16 > TamC13-09. The sequence goes on along the minus strand of JAVVEA010000002.1, from coordinate 106,973 downwards.
CGGCTTCTGCGTATACCTGATGGATCAGGTCGAAGAGGACCCGGTTGCTGTGGGCTGCCTCAGAGCCTCCTTTTAAAATCACTGCATTGCCGGATTTTAAAGAAAGCGCAGAAACCTGGATCACCACTTCTGGCCGGGCTTCAAAGAGCACCGCTAAAACGCCGATAGGGCAACTGACCCGGGTTAGTTCCAGGCCATCGTCGAGCATCATGGCGTATTGGGTCTGGCCGATGGGGTCTTCTAACTTGGCCACTTCTAGTAGGTAGGTCACCAACTGGTCGATCTTATGCTCAGGCAATTGTAGCCGGCTAAACAACGCAGCGCTGATCTCGCCTTGCTCCAACAGTGCTTGCGCCGCCGTGACATCTTTGGCATTGGCTTCGCTGATCGCGGCTTTGTTGGCGGAGATGGCCTCGGCGATTTTGCCGAGCAGGCCGTCTTTGGTCTCGCGGTCTAAGTTGGACAGTTTATTGGAAACCTGTCGCGCCTTGCGGCACTTTTCGGTGGTCGCTGAGAGCATGAAACTCCGGTGGTTAGTTTAAGAAGGTCAAATAGACCTGCCGGGTTCGCGGGCCGTCGAACTCGCAGAGGTAAACGCCCTGCCAGCGGCCCAGTACCAATCCGTTTTGGTGTACTGGTATCGAAAGACTGGGGCCGAATAGGGAGCTTTTTAAATGGGCTGCCGAATTGCCTTCGCCATGGAGGTCGGCTCCTCGGCTCCAAGGAAAGGACTCTTCGAGCCGTCCGTTTAGGTCCTTTAAGACATCCGGGTCGGCGTTCTCGTTGATCGTCAAGCCGCAGGTGGTGTGCATCACAAAGAGATGGACCAAACCTTGGGTCCAGCGCTTTTCGCGCAAGATCCGGTTGACCTCGGCGGTGATCTCGGTAAAACCGCTGTGCTCGCGGGTTAGCACTTGCAGCTTGAATTCTTGGCAAGCCATCATTAACCTATAAAAGAAGCCCTATCTTAGGCCAAATCCCACAGTTAGTCAAAGCATGACCAAGACGCAAGAAGTACTCGACGAATTGGACTGGAAGACCGGTTTGCCTACAGGCAGGCAGGTTTTGCGTGGTGATGCCCACCGGCAAGGCATCGCCCACCGCGCCATGCACCTCTGGGTTTACACCCGCCTTGAGGGGCGCTTGGTCTTGTTGTTCCAACAGCGTAGCTTTGAAAAACCCAACTTCCCCGGTCAGTTTGGCCCCACGGTAGGGGGGCATGTGACGAGCGGTGAAGGGATTGAGGCCCTTACCCGTGAGGCCCAAGAGGAAATTGGCTTGGTGGTTTTACCTGCCCAGATGGAACGCCTGGGCTACAACCCCTTCCACTTCAGCCTGCCCGGCGGTTACGAAGACTACGAGTGGATCGAAGACTGGCGTTGTTTTGCGAACCAGCCCTTAGCGGATTATCGGTTTTGTGACAACGAGGTGATTGGCATGTTGGCGATTGAGCCCCATCGGCTGGAGCTGGCCCGAAGGGAGCCTCAAGAGGCGCTCTACTTTGCCGGAGCCGAGCGCAGCCCAGTGCAGGTCTCTTATCTGGACTTCGTCACCGGCCTCTTCGAAAGCCCCCTATTCGCGGCCTTGGTCAACCCGCCGCCCTTTCTAAAGCAAAGCGTAGGCTGAATTTAGCCCCCTGGCCCGGTTGGCTTTGGACCAAAACCTGACCGCCCATGGCGTCGGTCATTTTTTTGACAATATACAGCCCCAAGCCGCTGGAACTTTCGCCGCCCGTCGATTGGGCCGTACCGCGGGCAAATTTGGCGAATAGGCCCTCTTGCTCTGGCGGGCTAATGCCCGGTCCGTTGTCGCTTACGGCCAGTTCAACCTGCCCCTTAGATTCAGCCAACTCGATCAGCACCTGCCCGCCTTTGGGTGAGAATTTGAGGGCGTTGCTTGTTAGGTTGGCTAAGACCTCTTGAAGCCATTCGTTGTGGGCTTTGATCAATAGTCCCCGCTGTACCTTTAACTGTAACGTGATGCCTTTGCCTTTCGCCAAAAGCCCATAGCGGCGCAAGGTTTCGTCCACCGCATCGGCGGGGTCTAATAGCTTCAGCGGCAGCTGGGCCGTTGACTCTTCGATCTTCTGCACGTCGAGCAGGTTGTGGACCAGCTCACCCAAATTGTTGGCCGAATCACTGATATAGCGGGCGTACTCCTGGCGCTCTGCTAAGCTGACGTCTGCGGCTTGCAGCAGTTCGGAAAAACCCCCGATGGCGTTGAGTGGTGTCTTGAGATCATGGGCGGCGATTTGCAGGAACTCGCCCTGCTCTCGGTTGAGCTTAAGCAAGCGGCGGTTCGCCAAGGACAACTCCAAGGTCCGCGCAGTGATGCGTGCCTCTAATTCGCCTGCGTGCCGCTTGGTGGCCTGTAGCAGTTCTGCTTGGGCTTTTTCGCTGCTGCGCCTAAGCTCGCCAAAGCGACCGGATACGGCGAAACTGAAGAACCCCAGTTGGAAAAATGCGCCAAAGTAAACCCCGTAAAAGGTTACGTCATTCAAGGGGATTAAGGCGTGGGACAGGAGAATCACGGAAGTTCCCCCAAAGAGCAAAAAAATCCAGCCGCTTAAAAATCGCAGCGTTAAGCCGGGATTTTTGGGGAAACAGAGCAAGGCCAAAACCAAAGTTAAGAAGTTGATTAGGCCCAAGTAATTTACCGCCAGTTGCTCGAATCCTCCGGTACTCATAAAGGGGGCGAAGCCATATAGGGCGATGGGTAAGTAGCCGATCCAAAGCCAAGGGTCCAGGCGGGGGAGTTTCTTTTGGGTGTTCAGCAGTAGTCGGGTAAAGAGCAGCATAGCCGCCGCTCCGGCCACAAAACAAAGCCCTGAGGCCCAAGCCGGGGCCCAGGTGGAATCGGTCCAAAGCAGTTCACGAGACAGGCCCGAATGCACGAACAGAATAAAACCCGCGATGAGCAGATAGGCCGAATAACTCAAAAACAACGGGTCTTTGGACTCAAAAAATAAGGTGAGTTGGTAAAAGACCACCAACAGCACGCCGCCGAAGAGTGCCATGAAGATGGAGCGCTCTAGATTTTGGGACCGAAGCAAGTCGCTCCAATCCCAAAGCTGCAACTCAAAGACCATCCATTGGTCTCCTTCGGCACGGATCAGGTATTCTGCGGGACCTTCTGGCTCTATGGGAAACAGGAGGTCCTTGTTGGGGATGGGTCTTTGGCTCAAGGGGGTGAGGCTGCCGGTGGAGTGGACCGGAATCGCGCGTCCCTGATGTAGGTGGTAGAGGTCAAATTGATGGGGAAACCAAAACCGCTGAGACAAGACCTGCGGGTGCTTGAGGTCTAGTTTGAAACGTAACCAGTGGACTCGGCGGTCATAACCCAAGTTGACGAAGGTTTGCGGCGCTGAAAATAGGTCCGGGCTGTCGGCTACCGCTTGGGCGCTTAGCTCTTTACCAGACTCCACCGAATAGAGCTGAAAGGCGATTGGCTCCGGGCTGGCCCAGAGTGCCGGGGCACCGATCAGGCCGATCCAGAGGAATACAAAGATTTTGGTTAGCGGCAGGTTCATAGCCTAAGAATAGGCCGAAAGGGCTAGCGGGTCTACTATCCTTTCTAGGCGGTCATGCAAAAAGGGGAAGTAAACCAAGTCTCCAGGGATTACTCGAAAGCGTCCTGGAGCGAGGTTGAGGGCAAAAAAAAGCCCGGCAAAACCGGGTTTTTTTTTCTGAACAGCAGGCAAGTATTTAGTGGTGCTGGCCCTTAGATCCTTCGGCAACCAACAAGCGGGTCTGGGCCAAGGTCAACTCCTTGGTTAGAGCTGCTTCTTCGGTGCTGTTTTTTTCTACGGTCTTAAGCTGTTCGTTTAACTGCGCCAATTGAGCCTGAGTGGTCGCTAGGTCGATCTCTTCGGCTAGGTCTGCGTCTTTGGCCAAAACAGTCACCCGGTCTTCGTGCACTTCGGCAAAGCCGTGGTGGACTGCTACCAACTTCTTGTCCTTGCCTTGGCCGTAGGCCAAGACACCGCTTTTCAGCGCAGTCAAGACGGGGATGTGCCCGGCCAAGATGCCCAATTCGCCGACTTCGCCGGGAAGGGTCACTTCGACGGCTTCGGCGCTAAGCAGCACCCGCTTGGGGGTGATGACTTCGAGGGTCAAGCTCATAGGGGCTCCTTAAAGCTTCTTGGCGTGCTCCAGCACCCCTTCGATGCTGCCTTTCATATAGAAAGCCTGCTCGGGGATGTGGTCCAGTTTGCCTTCGAGGATTTGCTCGAAGCCAGCCAAGGTGTCTTCCAGTTTGCAGTAGATCCCCGGAGAACCGGTGAACTGCTCTGCTACGTGGAAGGGCTGGCTCAAGTATTTCTGGATCTTTCTGGCGCGCTCAACGGTCTTCTTTTGGTCGTCCGAAAGCTCGTCCATACCCAAGATGGCGATGATGTCCTGAAGGTTTTTGTATTCCTGCAAGATTTCCTGAACGCCCCGAGCGATGCGGTAGTGGCGTTCTCCCACGATTTGGGGGTCCAAAATCCGGCTAGAGGAGTCCAAGGGGTCCACCGCAGGGTAGATACCTAACTCGGCAATGGAGCGCGACAGCGTGGTGGTCGCGTCCAGGTGCGCGAAGGTCGTCGCCGGAGCGGGGTCCGTCAAGTCGTCCGCGGGGACGTATACAGCCTGTACCGAGGTGATCGAACCCTTCTTGGTGGAAGTGATCCGTTCCTGCATAGCACCCATTTCAGTCGAGAGGGTCGGCTGATAACCTACTGCCGAAGGAATCCGGCCTAATAGAGCCGAAACCTCGGAACCGGCCTGAGTGAAGCGGAAGATGTTGTCGATGAACATCAACACGTCTTGGTTCTGCTCGTCGCGGAAGTACTCGGCCATGGTCAAGCCAGTCAGAGCGACGCGGGCACGAGCACCGGGGGGCTCGTTCATCTGGCCGAAGCAGAGAGCCACCTTGTCGAGTACCTTAGCGTCGCGCATCTCTTCCCAAAGGTCGTTACCCTCGCGGGTACGCTCGCCGACGCCGGCGAAGACCGAACAACCACCGTGATTCTTGGCGATGTTGTTGATCAACTCCTGGATGATAACGGTCTTGCCTACACCTGCACCACCGAAGAGGCCGGTTTTACCACCTTTGAGGTAAGGGCAGATCAGGTCAATGACCTTGATGCCCGTCTCTAAGATCGAAGCCGAGGTGTCCTGGTCTTCAAAAGCCGGGGGCGCGCGGTGGATAGACCAATGCTCTTTGGTGTCAATGGGGCCCACTTCGTCTACTGGCTCGCCGGTGACGTTCATGATCCGTCCCAAGACCTCGTTGCCTACGGGCACACTGATCGGTTTGCCGGACCCCACAACTTCCATGCCGCGGACCAAGCCGTCGGTACTGCTCATGGCGATGGTGCGGACGGTGTTCTCGCCCATGTGCTGCTGGGTTTCGAGTATGAGCTTGAGCTTATCGCCCGAGTATTCGTATTCGATGACCAACGCGTCCAGAATGGCGGGAAGGTTCCCGCCCTCGAACTCAACGTCCACAACAGGTCCAATAACCTGCGTAATCTTACCCTTGTTCATGTCGCCTCAATCTTTCTTGATGAACAGTCCTAATGATCGAAGAAGTCTGCGGTAGCTTAGAGCGATTCCGCGCCGGAGATGATTTCAATCAACTCCGTAGTGATAGCCGCCTGACGCGCCCGGTTGTATTGGAGTCTGAGCTTTTTGATCAGCTCGCCCGCGTTGGTGGTGGCCGCATCCATGGCGGTCATGCGCGAAGCGTGCTCACAAGCAAAGCCGTCCAATAGGGCCGTAAAGGCTTGGTTTTCTACATACTGGGGCAGAATCTCGCCCAAGATCGCTTGGCGGTCGGGTTCCAATAGGAACTCGGCCTGGCTGCCTGCTGCTGCGCCTTTGGGCGCTTCAACGGGCAATACTTGTTGCAAGCGAATCTCCTGGCTGATCACGTTTTTAAAGTGATTAAAAGCCAGATAGAGGCGGTTGATCTCGCCTGCTTCATAGCGGTGGATCAGCCCTTTGATCTGCTCGGCAACCAAGGCCTCGTATTCAGCCTCTTTGTGGTCTTTGAAGACCGTAATTTCTTGTTGGGTCTTGCCGAAGAAGTTGGCCCCCTTGCGTCCCAAGGTGATCAGCTCAACTTCGTTGACTTCTTCTAGCATCCCTTTAAAGGCGAAGGCCGTGCGCTTGCAGAGGTTGGTATTCAACGCACCACAAAGGCCTTTGTCGCTGGTGACCAATAACACCACTGCTTTTCCGCCTTTACGCCGGGTCAGCAAGGGATGGGCACCGGGCTCAAGACCTTGGGCCAAGTTCGAGACCATAGCCGTCAGCTTGTCGGTATAAGGACGAGCCGCGCGGATCCGGTCTTCCGCCTTCTTCATCTTCGAGGCGGCGACCATCTTCATGGCCTTGGTGATCTGCTGCGTATTCTTTACGCTGCCGATCCGGTTCTTAATGTCTTTAAGAGTCGCCATGATTTACGCTTCTTGCAACTGACCGAATTGTTCGTTGAATTGTTTGATCGCTGCGATAAACCCGTCCCGTACTTCGTCGGAGAGGGCTTTTTCGGCCGCCAATTTTTCGAGCAATCCGCCATGGTTGGCCTTAACAAACTGACCCAAACCTTGTTCCCATTGGGGGACTTTGTTGGTCGGGATGCCGTCGGCGTATCCGTTGGTCACCGCGAAGATGGCCAAAACCTGATCTTCCACTTTCATGGGGGCGAACTGACCCTGCTTGAGGGATTCGACCAAACGCATACCGCGGTTGAGCTGGCGCTGGGTGGCTTCGTCTAAGTCCGAGCCGAACTGAGCGAAGGCCGCTTTCTCGCGGTACTGAGCCAAGTCTAGCTTCAAGGTACCAGCCACCTTCTTCATTGCTTTGGTCTGCGCGGCACCGCCGACGCGACTTACCGAAAGACCTACGTTGATGGCGGGGCGGATGCCTGAGTTAAATAACTCAGTTTCCAAGAAGATCTGGCCATCGGTGATCGAGATCACGTTGGTCGGGATGTAGGCTGAAACGTCGCCTGCTTGGGTTTCGATGATCGGCAGTGCCGTGATCGAGCCTAAGCCAGCAGCTTCGTTGAGCTTACAAGCACGCTCCAGTAAGCGGCTGTGGATGTAGAATACGTCGCCAGGATAAGCTTCGCGGCCCGGAGGACGGCGCAAAAGAAGCGACAACTGGCGGTAAGCAACGGCTTGCTTGGAGAGGTCATCATAGATGATCAATACATGCTTGCCTTCATGCAGGAACTTTTCGCCCATGGCGCTACCGGCGAAGGGAGCGATGAACTGAAGGGGAGCCGGGTCCGAAGCGGTGGCCGCGACGATGATGGTGTAATCCATCGCGCCGTGTTCAGCCAGCTTCTGGGCCACCTGGGCTACGGTAGATTTCTTTTGGCCGATGGCGACGTAAATACAGATAACGTCTTGGCCCTTTTGGTTGATGATGGTGTCGATGCCGATGGCGGTCTTACCCGTTTGGCGGTCACCAATGATCAATTCGCGTTGGCCGCGGCCGATCGGGACCATGGCGTCGATGGCCTTGATGCCGGTCAGCATGGGCTCGTGTACCGACTTGCGTTTAACGATGCCCGGAGCGATCACTTCTAATTTGCGGTGCTCTTTGGTGTCTACTGCACCTTTGCCGTCCAAGGGGACACCCAAGGGGTCTACCACACGGCCCAACAGTTCTTCACCGACCGGGACTTCAGCGATACGACCGGTACGGGTCACCTGATCACCTTCTTTGATCAACTCACCGGTACCGAACAGGATCACACCGACGTTGTCCGCTTCCAGGTTCAAGACCATCCCGCGAGTGCCGTCAGGGAAGTCGACAAGCTCACCGGCCATGGCTTGATCCATGCCGTATACCCGTGCGATACCGTCACCGACGGAAAGAACGGTGCCCACTTCCTTGATGTCGACTTTAGAGTCGAACTCTTCAATCTGCTGTTGGATAATCTTGCTGATTTCTTCCGCTCTGATCTTCATCGGTTAGTTTCCCCTGGAAATGGTTTCACGGATCTGGTTGAGCCGGTTTTTCACGCTCCCATCGAGCACCAGGCTGCCGATTTGGGTAACAGCCCCGCCGAGGATCGAGGGGTCAACCTCGACTTCTAGGGCCACCTCTTTTTGGGTATAATCGGAAAGCAGTTTGGTGAGTGCTTTCGTCTGGGCATCTTTCATCTCAAATGCGCTGGTGACCTTGGCGCGAGCCCGGCCCAGCTTTTCTAAGGCCATCTCATCAAACCGGCTGGCCACTAGGCCAATCAGCTCAAAGCGTTGCTTGGAGACCAAGTAACGAGAAAACTTTTGCACCGGCTCGCTCATCCCTAAGCCCTTGGCGATGGCCCCGACGGTCGCGCTCTTTTGGTCGCGGGTCAGTTTGGGGTTGCTCACCACTTGGCGGAAATCACTGCTGGCTAGATAGTTACCTGCCAAGTCTTGCAGTTGCGAAGCGGTCTCTTCGATCGCTTCCTTGTTGGCAATCAACCCCAAGAGGGCCTTTGCATATCGTCTGGCAATCACGCCTTCCATCAGAGGGCTCCTTAATTCTTAGCAGGGAAGTCAGCAGTATAAGACTTGATCAGCGCTTCTTGATCTTTAGCGCCGATGCTCTTCTTTAATGAATTTTCAGCTAAGTCCGAAGCCTCTGCCGCTAAGAAGCTGCGAAGATCGCTCTTGGCCCGGATCAGGGCCTGATCGATGCGCATCTGGGCGTTTTTTTCGATGTTGGCGGCTTGGTCTTGAGCTTCTTTAACGATCCGGTTCTTTTCAGCCTCGATGGCTGCCAATGCGGCTTTGCGGTGGCTCGCCAGTTCGGCCTCTTGGGCTTCGATCTTTTGGCGGAAGGCCACCAAATCGGCTTCGGCGGCCTCTACGGCCTTTTTCTGTTCTAAGAAGCGCTCGCGCTTGGCCTCGGCGGCGTCACGCATCATCTTGGCGATGGGCTTCTTAGCCAGCAAATGCAGCAGGGCTAAGAGGATCAGGAAGTTGGCCGTTTTATAGGCCATGTCCGCGCTAAACAGGCTGCCTGCGGCGGCTTGGCCGCCTCCGGCTGCTAATGCGGGCAAGGCCCAAAGGGCCGCAAAAAGGATGCTGCTGGTAAATCGCAAAATCATGACTAGCTCGCCAATACCTTGTTTTGGATCATCTCGGCCAAACCCTTGGCCAAGTCCTTGGCTTCTTTATAGGCCCCGTCCATTTCCTGGGCGACCTCTGCCTCAGCTTGGGTCAAGCGGGCGGTCGAATCGGTGCGGGCGGCGGAAATCAGGTTGCTCGCTTGGGCCGAAGCCTCTTTGAGCGCTGCTTGATGGGCCTCTTCGTTTTCCAGTTGGCTTTTGTGCAGGCTGGCTAGATAGTGGTCTTGCAATTCGCCCAGCTCTTTTTCGATCTCGCCTAAGCGGTCATCGGAGCCGGTTAACACCTGTTCGCGTGCTTCTAAAGTACGGAGCAAGGGTTGAAACAGGAGGCTATTGAGCAAGAACAGCGTGATCACAAAGACGACGAAAATAAAGGTCGCCGTCGGCCATTCCATATGCAATACGCCGAAGTTAAAGACTTCGCCGAAACTTGCTGGTTCCATGAGACTGGAGTGGAAAGAAGAGAAAAGTTAAAAATGTCAAAAACACCTTAGGACTAACAGCGGCCCCTGGGTGTGTCAATACAAAAGCCCCAAAAAGATTGATTCTAGGGGGCACCTGAGTTAGCATAAAATCCTTTGTCCTCAAGCGATATATAGATAACCGAATTTAATCCATTTTCATCCATCTATGGGCGTCGATTTTTTAGTTCCCGCCGCTGGTTCGGGTCAGCGGATGGAGTTGGGCCACAATAAATTGTTTGTTTCTTTAGGTGGCCAGCCGGTTTTGCTCCATACCTTGCGCGCCCTTTTGGCCTTGCCCTCGGTGGAGCGATTGTTGTTGATCTACCGACAGGGCGAGTTGGAACAACTCCAAAGGCTTTGCCGCTCCATAGACTGGGGCAGGGTCCAGCCTGTCTGGATTGAAGGCGGGACCGAACGGGCCGATTCGGTGCGCAATGGGCTGCGCTACCTGCTTGAACACCCTGGGGCTGAGGTGGCCATGACCCACGACGCCGCCCGACCCTTTTTAAGTGGCCAACTATATAATAGGCTCTTAGCGGCGCTCAAGTCCTCGCCCGCCGCAGTGCCTGCGCTGCCCATTGCCGAGACGACCCGCCGCGCCCTTAAAGACGGGCGTACTGAGGTGGTGGAGCGCGAAGGGCTCTATTTGACCCAGACGCCCCAAGCCTTTTTGGCCGCTCAAATCAAACCGGTTTTCTTTGGGCCCCAAGAACACTTGACCTTGACCGACGAGGCAGGATATTTCGAACAGGTAGGCTTGCCGGTGGCCCTAGTGCCCGGTGACCCCCTCAATATCAAGCTGACCCGTCCAGCCGACCTCTTGCTGGCCCAAGCCTATCTAGCCCTCAACCAAAGCTGATGAACAACCAATCTGTTTATATCGAGACCTTAGGCTGCGCCAAAAACCGGGTGGACTCGGAGATCATGATGGCCTGTATGGAAACCGGCGGCTTTTCGCCCGTATCGGACCCCGCCCGGGCGGGAGTGATCGTCTTAAACACCTGCGGCTTTTTGACCAGCGCGGTCAACGAAGGGCTCGACCGCTTTTTGGAATTGGCGGAGTTCAAGCAAGAAGGGAAGGGGCATTGTGAGTGCTTGGTGCTCGCAGGCTGCATGAGCCAGCGCTACAAAGACGAACTACTCGACGAACTCCCCGAGGCCGACGCCGTCTTGGGCACCAGCGACTTCACCCAGATTTTGACGGTTGTCGAGCAATACTTAACGGACCAAGAACGGCGCGGCTGGTTTAACCGGCGACCAGGTTACGAAGAGGCCAATTTGGAAGCCCCCCGCATCTTGTCAACGCTGCCCCACTATGCCTGGGTGAAGATTGCCGAGGGCTGCTCGAACATGTGCAGCTTTTGCAGCATCCCGGCCTTGCGCGGCGGCTTCCATTCCAAGGCTATCCAGCGGGTGGTGCAGGAATGTAAAGGGTTGATCGGGCAAGGGGTCAAAGAATTGAACTTAATCAGTCAGGACACCAGCAGCTTCGGAATCGACCGGGACCAAGATTTGATGGGGCTGGTGGGTGAACTCTCCAAGCTGGAAGGGGATTTTTGGGTACGGTTGTTTTACTGCTACCCCAACCGATTTCCGCTGGAGTTATTGGACCTAATGGCCGCCGACCCGCGCTTTGTGCCCTATCTGGACCTGCCTTTTCAGCACGTCAACGACCGGGTCTTAAAGGCCATGAACCGCAAGATCACCCGTGAAAAGCTGGAAAAGCTGCTGGAACAGGCCCGCACCAAGCTACCGGGGGTCTCCATCCGCACCAGCTTGATCGTGGGCTTCCCCGGCGAGACGGACCGCCAATTTGAGGAATTGCTAAAGTTTGTGCAAGAAGGGTGGTTTGACCACCTAGGCGTCTTTGCTTATTCAGACGAAGACAATATCTTCAGCAACCGGCTAGACGACAAAGTACCCGAAGAGGTCTGCGAAGAGCGGCGCGAAGCGGTCATGCTCGCCCAGCAAGAAGTCTCCTTTGCCAAAAACCAAAAGCAGGTTGGCCAGATCCAAAAAGTTTTGGTAGAAGGTACCTCCAGGGAAACGGACCTCCTGTTAGAAGGGCGCAACGCCCGCCAGGGGGTCGAAGTGGACGGTGTGGTCTTGATCAATGACGGCCAAGCCACCGCCGGGACCTTCGTCGAGGTCGAGATCACCGAAGCCCATCCCTACGATCTAGTCGGACGCATCGTCAGCTAAACCCATTTAAAAAAACGACATGTCGGGACATAGTAAGTGGAGCACCATCAAACACCGTAAAGGTGCTCAGGACGCTAAACGCAGCAAGATTTTCACTAAGATCATCAAAGAGATCACCGTAGCCACCCGGCTCGGCGGTGAAGATGCCGACGCGAACCCGCGGCTGCGTGCCGCAATCTTACTGGCCAAGTCCGCCAACATGCCCAACGACAACATCAAGCGGGCCATTGCCAAAGGTGCGGGCGGTGCCAAGGGCGACGACTATGAAGAGATCGTTTACGAAGGCTTTGGCCCCAATCAAGTAGCGGTGATCGTCGAATGCCTGACCGACAACCGCAACCGTACGGTCTCTAGCGTCCGCACCATCTTCAATAAGAAGGGCGGTAACATGGGCAGCTCGGGTAGCGTGATGTTTAACTTCACCCGGATCGGGCTGATCGAGGTTCCCAAGGCGTCCATTGAAGAAGATGCTTTGATGGAGCTGATCATCGAAGCCGGAGCCCAGGAATTAGACACCGAAGGCGAAGCGTTGTATGAGGTCCACACGGACCAAACCGACCTAGCTAAGGTGCAGGGTTATTTAGAGGAAAAGGGCGTGGAGGTCTCAAGGGCCGTATTGTATTACCTGCCCCAAAACAAAGCGGAAATCACCACCCCCGAAGACGCCGAAGCGGTGATGGCCTTCTTAGAGGCCTTAGAAGACGATGACGACGTGCAGGTGGTTTATTCTAACGTAGATTTTAGCGACGAAGCCCTGGCTGGGATGGATGAGTAACCTGCGCATCTTGGGTGTGGACCCCGGCAGCCGCTATACGGGCTGGGGATTGATTGACCAAGAAGGAAGCCGCCTCAAATGGATTGCTAGCGGGCGGATTGAGGCGTACCGCGCCGGTGAACTGCCGGCGAGACTAAAAATGCTTTTTCAGGGCTTAAGCGATGTAGCCCAAAGCCACCAACCTGCCGAGGCCGCCTTAGAGCAGGTCTTTGTGTCCGTCAATGCCCAGTCTACTTTGACCTTAGGTCAGGCCCGAGGGGCCGCCATGGTGGCTTTGACCATGGCGGATTTGCCAGTGGCCGAATATTCGGCCAGTCAGGTCAAGTCGGCGGTGGTGGGTCAGGGCAAAGCATCAAAAACGCAAGTCATGTCGATGGTGCAGATTATCTTAAATCTACAGGGCAAAAAGCTCACCGAAGACGAGGCCGATGCCTTGGCGGTGGCGATTTGCCATGCCAACAGCCGCCAGTTTATGGACCGGCCAGAACTCAGGGGGATGCGGTGATCGGATGGATCAAAGGGCGCTTGGTTGAGGTCTTGGCTAGTGAAGCGCTGATCGACGTGGGCGGGGTGGGCTATGCCTTGCTGATGGGTCCGGCTCAGTTGCTTGAGCTAAAATCCCGCCGGGGCGAAGAGGTGGAGCGTTACGTAGTTACCTTGATGCGCGAAGATTCACTACGCCTCTTTGGCTTTCCCACGGCCCTGCAGCGCGAACTGTTCGACAAGCTCTTGGGCGTTTCTGGGGTAGGGCCCAAGGCGGCCATGGCTATCTTGGACCTCTTCGAGCCCGACCAGTTGGTCTTTACCGTAGAAAACCAAGATGAGCGCCCCTTCACTCAAGTGCCTGGGATTGGCAAGAAAACGGCCCAACGGATTTTACTGGATTTGAAGGGTAAGTTAAAGGATTTGGGTGGCCTTTCGTTGAGCGCGCCAACCCGAACCATAGGCATCGATAACGGCGCGGTGGGGCATTTGTCTGATGCCCGTTCGGCCCTGATCAACCTGGGTTTTGCTGACAAAGAAGCTGACAGAGTATTGAAAAAATTTATAGGTTCAGAGGTCCCGCTAGATGAGCTGATCCGGCTAGCTCTGGCGGAGCTGAAACAAAAAGTTTAGGAGTGGCATGGGAAATCTCAATAAAGTGTTGTTGATCGGAAGACTGGGCCAAGACCCGGAAAAACGGGTAACCCCAGGTGGGCACTCGGTAGTGACGCTGAACATTGCGACCAGCGAACGCTTTAACGATAAGGCAGGTAACAAGCAAGAGCGCACTGAGTGGCACCGCGTGGTTTTTTGGAATAAGGCGGCTGATGTGATCGAACAATACCTGCGCAAAGGCTCTCAGATATACGTCGAGGGCAGCCTCCAAACCAAAGAATGGACCGACAAAGACAACAACCGCCGGTTCACCACCGAAATCCAGGGCCGCGAGTTTCAGTTTCTTGACCCCCCAGGCGGCGCACAGGCCGGTGCTGGTGCTGGTGGTCCTTCAGCAGGCGGCGGCTACGGTGGTGGCGCTCCCCAAGGCGGCGGTGGCTATGGCGGTGGCGGTGCCCCCCAAGGTGGCGGTTATGGCGGCAGCCGGGCTCCCCAACAAGGTGGCGGTGGCGGATATAACGCCCCCGGCCCCAGCGGCCCGCCCCAGAGCGGCCCCGATTACGGCGGTCCCGGCTATGGCCCTCCGGGCGGTGGCGATGACTTTATCGAAGACGATATCCCTTTTTAGGATATACCACAGACTTAAGTGTATATAAGGCCCTCTGAGTTCCCGCTTGGTGGGCCTTTTTTGTTTCGGCGGTTTTGGTTTTTTTGAGATTAGTGGGCGAATAAAAACACTGCCCCAAAAAAAATGTAAGGCACCGAAAATTTCAGACCAAATTTGAATTAGGCTTTATTTCTGAACGACAGTATCCACCCTCGGTTTTGGAGCAAGTGATGGGTAAAAGTAAGCGCAACCTGTCATAATCTATCGAAATAAGAGAACTACAATAGGTTATGTTTTTGATGACTCTCAAAACCTAACAGGCCGAGACTACTGCTCTGAGGCGGCTCTCGGCATAGGAAATAGGAAGGCGACAGCACAGAGCAAGTTGATCGTCAACTGAGTAAGGATGTACAAGTTAAAAGCTTCTGCCCCTCCGCTTATTCCCAATTGGCTAAAAAGATAGTCAAAGCCAATGTAACCGGCTCCGATACCCGAAGGGCCTAAAGGGATGATCGTCAAAAGCAGGCCTACGGGGACTAGAGCAGCCAACTGAAAAAAATCAGCGTTAAAACTCGGCAGTATTCGAGAAATAAGGTAAAAAACCAACACGTTAATCATTTGGATCAACAGTGAAGTAGCTAAGGCCGAAAAAAGCACCTTCTTTTGGGTTTCATAAAAAGATAGGGCCTTTACGATCTTGGTAGGCACTTGGTTTTTTAAGAAGGCAGACAGCTTTCGGGCTCCCATTTCGCCGATTTTAAAACCTTTGATGAAAGACACCAAAGCAAAGGCCATTGCCAAAAAAATTAGCAACACCAACCAAAAAAGAGATTCCAAGAATGTGGTGCGATGCATGCTGAGCAATGATATGCAACTCAGGATCAAAATCGCTTTAACCCCCAAAAGCCGGTCCAGCAAAATGGTGGTCAATAGAGGGGTTTTAGAAGAAATTTGGGCGTCTCTATATTTTATGAGATAACCAGATTTGATGACATCGATCCCCGCAGCGCCCGGCAAGAAGGTACTAAAAAAATGAGCAATTAGTAATATCTGTTCAGTTCGGAACAAGCTTAAATGAAAGCCATTGGATCGAAGCAAAAGCCACCAGCGGAATCCGGTCAAGCCAATCAGCCCAAAGAACACAAAAAAAACGATTGAACTGGATTCTAGGGGGTTTGCTGCAAGTAGTAGAACGGAACGAGGCTCAAGTCGACCAGTAGAAACTAAATAGTAAATTACCGCGAACAATAGGGACAGTTTTAGAGAGAGAACAACCAGTCTTTTTGTCATTTTGTGCCGTCAGGTCCATATTGATCCTGTTTGCGGAGTACCGATTGATATTTTAGGAAAAGCTGGAATTCGCTTTTTTGTTCTGCCCTATAAGCTGGGTCAGACTCAGAAATTTTCTGAGTCCAAAGCTGCACCTCATCTCCATTTTTTGGCAATATACTAGAGGGCATTGTTAGGTTATTTGCTAGATCAGAGCCCAACTTTTGGAAAGTCTTCCAATAAAGAAAGTAGAGTAGCAACAACAAAAACACCCGAATAAGCCACACAAATTCTCGGTGCATTTTCCGGTTTTTGGAGCGTACTTTTGATGTCACCCCCTGAACTTCAATTTCGCTCAGGGGCCGCTTCCAAAGAGCCACCTCATTGATAACCCCATCGATATTATGCGCGCCGGGGAAAAAGGCCCCTAGATAAAGTCCCTCAGCAGAATGGTTGTTTTCCTGGGTTATCTTTCCTTTTTCCGCGATTTGACCGTTGATATATAACCTGTACTCTTGGGCTTCTAAGTCAACTACCGAGACCAAATAGTAATAAGTGCCGTCTTCTATGCGGATGTGTTTGGCGTGTAGTCCCCCGAAAAAACTCGCATAGTGGATGTAGTGGTCTCGCTGGTTTATATAAAAGGCCTGCTGCGGATTGCGGTGATCGGTAGGCTCAACTATGCTGGCCAGCGGTAACCATACATCATCATCACCTTTTGAAATACTGCTACTAAGATAGAACCCCACAGCAAAGCTTTCCCCCTTTGAGGGAATATCTTTGCGGCTTTGAGTGAAGGGCAGCCAGACTTTGTTTGGTTCATCCAGGAGAGCCATATTTAGGCCAAATATGGGGCCCAAAATATCAACGCATTGTTCCCAAGGTTTCCGGTGGTTGACCCGATGGTTCCCGACTAATTCTTCGTACCCAAAGTGTAACGGCAAATAATAGATCAAATCGTCTGACGCCGTCATTTCAGACAGAATGTCTCTATCTTGTGATTTGGCAAACTCCCACCACAATTTACGCTCTTGTTTCTCCACGAGGGTATACGCAATCAAAAAGAGAATCAAACAAGCCAATAGCGCTTTTCCCAAGGTCTTCTTCATGGAGTCCCCTTTCTCACTAAATGGCCTTCAAAATCCAAATCGCTGATCATTACGCTATGCAAAGCGTCGATGTAGTCCGTGGGTATCCACTGGGGAAATACGGCTATTTTAACGAATAATTGCTCGCCGGATTTGAGCCGGTCCTTCAATTGGATATGGCTATTAAAGCTTTGCTCGTGTAAAGCGATTTCTTTTAAATCCGTTGGGCTTGTGCCAACCAATACCTTAAAGCTACTCGGTTTTCGAACCGAGATGTTCAGATGAATCGAAAGGTCTTTTAGGTCCAGTTCTGGTGGGGCCTCTATCTGGTAAATTAAATGAGCCCAATGATTACGAATGCTCGGGCTTAAATAGCCGGGGCGCAAACTTAGACTTTTAATTTCATATGCTTGGGAAGCAAACCCGTAATTATTGAAATCGCCGCCTTCAAACTTCCACAACCCTGGACCCCCTTTGGGGATTATAGGAGACTCGACGGGTACTACTTTTTCAACGATAAAACCCATTGCAGGAGGCCCATTTTCATACAGGCGCTTAAAGCCCATGGAGTTTTGTAAAAGGGCGGCCCTCTGTGGTTCGTAACCGCTCAAAGCTTGCCAAATTTTTCTCTGTGGTTGCATCGGGGCGGTGGCAAACTCAATTCTATCTCGAGTTTTCAGGTCAGTGTAAATGGTCACATGGTGATGAAACCCTTCATCAGAAAAAAAGACCAATGTTCCTTCTTCCAAATTTTGATTTAAATATTCGGCAAAACTTCTCCAGTCAGCCCAATTATCGTCATACCAATTTTGAATATTTTGACGATAACTCCCTAAATCAAAAGATAGAAGCGATAAGACGAAGACCAAAGCCAGTCCATTGGAGTATGGTTTGCGTAACAAGGTGAGCCAAGTAGCCGTTGCGTATCGATTTGCCAAGGCAAAAGCTCGCGCAGCTACACCCACCAGTGGATAGCAGACTAACTCTAATAAGGTTACCATACCGTAGGCGGCAAACAATAGCTGTGGGATCAAGGTGGCCATGAAATGCCTTGGCCCTAAGGAAATCGCGTTCTCAGCGTAACCCACGACATATATATAGAGATAAAAATACAACCCATGGATGATAAACAGCGGGGCCCATCGCTTGCCTTGGAATAAGGCTAATAGGGCTCCTATAACCATCATCCCCGTATACAGGCTCGCTCGGCTGTAGCCAAAAAGCGTCCCGCCGCGGACCAAGTTGCTACTAAATATGTCCCACAAAAGGCTAAATCCTTGGGGGGACCAGGTGGTTTGTGGACTCCCCACTCTGGGGTAATAGGCTAAAAAGGAACCAGCAAGGTCGTACCAAAAGATAGGGCTCAACATGGCGATCCAAAATCCAATTTGGAGCCCGCGCACTAGGATGGTTTTGGATATAAGTGGTTTTGGTGGGGCGTGACTCGAAAACCGTACGGTCCAAAAATTCACTATAAAAGCTAACCCCAGAAATCCTCCTATAAATTCAATTTTCCTGGAACTCAGAGTCCAGACGAGGCCAAAAACTATCAACGCGGACGCAAAAGTTAGTTGTAAAAGAAGACGCCTGCGGACATCCCACTGGCTTAAGCTTCGGTATCCTTTGAAATAGGTCAGGGCATTGTAGTCGATAAGACAGTAGAGCACAAAAAGGATTTGAAATATAAAAAGAATAAAATTAGTTACGTGGGTATGAAAGGCCAAAACGGAGCATAGAATATAACCCCACATCGCGCGCTTATTGCCGCCGTTAGACAAGAAACTATATAAAAAATAGGAAGCAAGGAGGGTGAACAAGGCACCCATAGTGTACATGCGCAACATTTGGGAAAACTGCACATGACTGGCATTTAGGGACAAGAGTAGCGTAGCCACCAGGCCAACGCGCCAATTGGCTAATCTAGTTCCTACCCATCCGATTGCTCCAAGGCCGACTACCCCTGTAAGCAATGAAGGAAATTTTCTGGCAACGTCATCACGCCAGATCGAATCACAGAACTTTACGAGCCAGTAATATAACGGCTGATGGATGTCATCGTAAAGCGTCCGGACGATGTCGAGGTAGCTGAGTCTAGCGTAAATTGCGACGATTGCCTCGTCGAACCACATGGTTTTGGCCGTATAGTGGTCCAATCGCAGTAATAACCCGACCAAGCAGACGATTCCAAACAACCCTAAAATGAGACTTTTTTGCAATTTAAGCGAAAGCATATATATATCGTCGGTGCTACTTTTGTAGATTCTAAAGGCCGTATAACCATGCACCATACTTCGGTACTATGTCCAGCTTTAGGGCCCAGCTTCTTTGGCTCGGAGCAAAAGATAAGGTGAAGCTCGGTAGCGCCAATTCATCTAAGCAGAACTAGAATTCACCGGGGGTTACCCCCCCACAAAAAAAAGACGGACCCAAAAATGGGGTTCAAGGTATTTTGCACTGCTTTTTGCGTGGCTCCTCCCGGCATTGCCAAGGCCCGGCTTTTGGGCTAGTATTTGGCCAAAACCCGAGGCACCTTTTCTCTTGGACCAATGAACCTTAAAGAAGCTTACCAAAACAAGCGCGTGTTGGTTACCGGGCACACCGGATTTAAGGGCTCCTGGCTGGCTCTTTGGCTGACCAAGATGGGTGCCCAGGTTACCGGCTTGGCCTTGGCACCCCAGACCGATCAGGAGCACTTCAACCTGTTGGGCTTGGCTGACCGCTTAGACCATCATGTTTGTGATATCCGCGACGCAGGCGCTGTGGACCGCGTCTTTAAAGAAGCCCAGCCCGAAATCCTGTTCCATTTGGCGGCCCAACCGCTGGTCCGTTATTCTTACCAAGAGCCCAAAGAAACCTTCGACACCAACGTCGGCGGCTCGGTCAATATCTTAGAGGCGGTCCGCAAGAGCCCTAGCCTACGCTCGGTGGTCTACATCACCAGCGACAAATGTTATAAAAACAAAGAATGGAACTTCGGTTACCGCGAGAACGACGAACTGGGCGGCCACGATCCCTATTCGGCCAGCAAAGCGGCGGCGGAAGTGCTCTTTGCCTCCTACGAGAAAAGCTTCTTTGACCTGATGCCCCACCTGGGTGTGGCCACGGCCCGCGCGGGCAACGTAATTGGCGGCGGTGATTGGGCTTTAGACCGGATCTTTCCGGATTGCGTTCGTTCCTTGGTGGCCAACCAGCCCATTGGGGTGCGTAACCCCATCGCCACCCGGCCTTGGCAGCACGTCTTAGACCCCCTTTCGGGCTATCTGCGCTTGGGAGCCCTGCTGCTTGAGGAACCCAAAAAGTTTGGCGGTGCCTGGAACTTCGGGCCTTCGGTCACTTCGGTGATGCCCGTAAAGGCGCTGGTGGAGGAGATCGTGGGGCTCTGGGGCAGCGGGAGCTGGCAAGATCAGTCAGACCCCAAGGCCCACCATGAAGCCACGCTGTTGCACTTGAACTGCGACAAGGCCCTGCAATTCTTAGACTGGAAACCTACCTGGGACTTCAAACGGAGCGTCGGCGAAAGTCTGCGCTGGTACAAGTCCTTACACCAAGGTGAATCTGCGCTGGATTTGACCTCAGCGCAGATCGACCAATTCATTTGTGATGCGAGCCTCTAATGTTCGGAATCTATCGGTATATTAAGACAGAAAAAGGCTTTGTGCCCGACCCCGAAAAGCGCGAGATCCAAGGCGTGGGCATCCGCCCGCTGGCTCAGATTCCCGACGAGCGCGGCAAGATCATGCACTTGATGCGCAGCACCGACGCCCACTTTGACCAATTTGGGGAAATCTACTTTTCCTGCATCCATCCAGGGGCCATCAAGGCTTGGCATATCCACAAGGAAATGACCTTGAACTATGCGGTCCCCCACGGTCGCATCAAGTTTGTGCTCTTTGACGACCGCGAAGGCTCGCCTACCAAGGGCTGCTTGACCGAAGTCTTCATGGGGCAGGATAACTACTGCTTGGTCACGGTGCCGCCGTTGGTTTGGAACGGCTTTAAGGGGTACGGCCCGGAGATGGCTATTGTCGCCAACTGCGCCACCTTGGCCCATACCCCTGGCGAGATTGACCGTTGCGCCCACGACGACGGCAAGATTGGATACGACTGGGAACTCAAACACGGCTAATCCTCATGAAAGTAGTGATATTATGCGGCGGTCAAGGGACCCGCATCCGCGACGTAACCAGCGAGATCCCCAAGCCCATGATCCCGGTCGGCCAATACCCGATCCTCTACCACCTGATGAACTACTATTCCCTCTTCGGGCACTCGGACTATGTGCTCTGCCTGGGCTATCTGGGGCAGAAGGTGAAAGAGTATTTTTTGAACTTGGGGGCCTTTTCCCAAGATGTGACCTTAAGCCTGGATCAGGCGGGCGGTAAGTTGACCTACCATGGCGACAACCCGGTCCACCAATGGAAGGTAACCATGGCCGACACGGGCGTCGCCGCTATGACCGGGGCTCGAATCAAGCGTATCCGTAAATATGTCGAGGGAGAGGAACACTTCTTTTTGACTTATGGGGACGGCCTTTCCGATGTGGACCTCGACCAGCTCTTGGCCTTCCATAAATCCCACGGCAAGGCGGTCACCGTTACCTGTGTGCACCCGCCCGCCCGGTTTGGTGAGATGGAATTTGAAGAGGGCGGTTTGGTGACCGCTTTTAATGAGAAGCCCCAGGCTACGGCTGGTTGGATTTCCGGCGGCTTTTTTGTGGCCAGCCAGAAGGTTTTTGACTTCCTCGACGACCGCGAAGACTTGGTCTTTGAAAAGGGCCCGATGGAAGAACTGGTCCGTCAGGGCGAGTTGATGGTTTATCAACACCAAGGTTTTTGGCAATGCATGGACACCGCCCGAGACCACGGCCTGCTCAACCGGATGGACCAAGAGAACCATTGCCCCTGGAAACAGCGCCCATGAAGATTCTGGTAACTGGCGGATTTGGCTATATCGGCGGGAGGCTTTGCCAGCACCTGCAAGCCCAGGGTCACGAGGTCACCTTGACCAGCCGCCGCCCCTCCCAAGACTGGCCTGTCTGGGCCCAGGGTTTTGAGGTGAGGTCTGCCGATACCCAAGATGCCTCGGCGTTGGCCGAACTCTGCGGGGCCCATGACGCCCTGATCCATTTGGCTTCGCTTAACGAGGTCTACTGCGGGCAAGACCCGGTGGCCGCGGTGGAGGTCAATTCGGTAGATACCTTGCGCTGGGTGCTCGCCGCCCAGGGGCGGGTGGAACGGCTGGTTTATTTCTCTACCGCCCATGTCTACCAAGCGCCCTTGGTGGGGCATATCAACGAGTCTAGCCCCTGCCGCCCCCGCCACCCTTACGCCTATAGCCACCGCGCCGCCGAAGATTACGTCTTGGCCGCCAAGGACAACGGGCACTTTGCCGCCGCAGTGGTCCGGCTGTCTAACTCCTTTGGGGCCCCGGCCGATGTGGCGGTGGATCGGTGGACCCTGTTGGTCAATGACCTTTGTGTCCAAGCGGTCCAGAAGAAACAGCTTGAGTTGCGTTCCTCAGGCTTGCAGCACCGTGACTTTGTGACCATGCAAGACGTTCTGGCCGGAACGGTCCACCTCTTGAGCCTACCGGCGGACCAATTAGGCGACGGGCTCTTTAATTTGGGCTCCGGCCAATCGGAAAGTATCTTGTCCATGACCGAACGGGTCGCCGCTCGCGCCGAAGTGGTGTTGGGTTTTCGGCCCCCAGTGTTGCGGCCGGAGCCGAAACCCAGCGAAGTGGAAGAGCCTTTGTTCTTTTCCATCGACAAACTCAAGGCCACGGGCTTTGTGCCCCAAAACGATCTGGACCGAGAAATC
Organism: bacterium; assembly: GCA_032250835.1. Classification (GTDB taxonomy): domain Bacteria; phylum SAR324; class SAR324; order XYD2-FULL-50-16; family XYD2-FULL-50-16; genus TamC13-09. The sequence goes on along the minus strand of JAVVEA010000002.1, from coordinate 84,534 downwards.
GACGAGACCCTTTTGCTCTGTCAAAGAGAGCTAGCCGATGCCCCGCGTTAGCATCATCATCCCTACCTATAATCAAGCCGATCTACTTCAGGCTTGTTTGGAGTCGGTCTTTGCCCAAAGTTATACCGACTTCGAGGCGATTCTGGTCAACAATTTCAGCACCGACGCCACCGCCGAGGTAGCCGACCAATTCGCCCAGGCCCATCCCGACCAATTCCGCCGGATTGATTTTGCCAATGGCGGCAGTATTGCTGCCGGGCGCAACCGAGGAGCGAGCGAAGCCCAAGGGGAGTGGCTGGCCTTTTTAGATAGCGACGACCTCTGGGAGCCCCAAAAGTTGGAGCGTTGTTTGGCGGCTTTGGGATCGGCGGATTTTGGCTGCCATCCGGTTTTTTTGCTCCGTGAGGGCCACCGAGAGGGGGAATCTGGGTGGGTAGACCAGAAAAAGCTAAAATACGGCCCATATCTCTTCGCGGGAAACCGGGTGGTCACGAGTACGGTTATGGTGCGGAAAACGTCTTTTGAGGCCTTAGGCGGCTTCGATGAATCGGCCGAATTGATCACCGCCGAAGATTGGGACCTCTGGTTGCGGCTTTTGCGGGACGGTGCGCGAGCCGTAGTGGTGCCCGAACTTTTGGGTAGCTACCGTATCCATAGTGGCGGCAACTCCAATAAAGTGGAGTTGCACTTTAAGGCCGGTTGGCGGGTCTTTGAAAACCACTTCGCCCAATTGCCCGACGCCACGGCCCAGCAACGCCGCCGGGCTGAAGCGTTGCATCTTTACGGGGCGGGCAGAAAGTTTTTGAGTCTAGGAGAAAAAGCCTCTGGGCGGGCTTACCTGTTGCGCTCGCTGAAGCTCAATCCCCTGTATGTTAAGGCTTGGGTGAGCTTGGCACAGGCTTTGGTCTAGTCGGGGGAGGCCCAAGGCAAGGGCTCCTGTTTCACGTGAAACAGGAGCGGCAAAGAGGGGGTTACTTCTCGGAGCGAAGTTGGTCGAAGGCTGCTTCTAGGCTGTCGAACTTGCCGGGCTTACCGCCGCCGCGGTACATATCCACTGATTCTTGGCCTTTGTGCTTGAGTACCTTTAAGGTGATCGCTTCCCCGCCGCCGGCATAACGCAACAATAAAGACCAAGTATCGCCCAGGTCGTTTACATGTTGTTCCTTGAGGCGAAACTTGCCAATCCATTGGGGGATTTCGAGACTACCGTAAATCATTTTGCCTCCTGATTACTGATGGGGGACGGGGCGTCCAGTTCTAAGGATTCACGGCTATGATAGCACAAAAGCTTGCGCCAATCAATCTTGCTCAAGCCATTGTTGGGCCTGCTCGACAAACTCAGTAACTTGCTTCACCTCCTCCCAGGTGACCCCTTCTTTTTGCAAGTACCGCAAGAAGGTGACCTGCCGCTTGGCGAACTGGCAGATTGCGGTATAAAGCTTCTCGCGCATTTGTGCGGCGTCCAGGTGGCCCAAGAGGTGCTCTAAAATCCAGCGATACTCCAAACCGAACCGGCGCAGCCGCTCGTCGCTCACCCCTAGAGCCCGCAGCCTGACCACCTCGTCTACCATGCCCGCCGCAAGGCGCTGGTCTAAGCGCAGTCCGATCTGCTGGCGTAGCTGGTCGCGTGGCGGATTGAGGGCAAATATACGGATTTGGTACCCTTCACTAAAACTGGGCTGCTCTGTGGACGGCTTGGCGGGGCGTAGGGCTCTTTCAATTTGGCGCGCCATCCTCCGCAACGAATCTCGGGGCCCGCTCAAGCCTAGGGCATCCATCTGCGCCTCTAGCTCGGACCGGGGTCGTTCTTCAAGTGCCTCACTGTAAGACCGGTCTGTGGCCGGGGCGGTGAAGGGATAGTCTTGGATCAGGGCCTTGAGGTAGTGGCCGCTGCCGCCGCAGAGGATCGGGACTCGGCCTGCTCCGGTGATTTCCTGGAGCCAGTTTAAGGCGTTGGCTTGGAATTTAGCGACCGAGTAGTCATCGGTGGGGTCTAAAATATCGATCCCATAATAGGGCACCCCTTCGTATTCTTGCAGGTCTTTGCCGGTGCCCAAGTCCATTCCTTTAAAAACCTGACGTGAATCCACCGACAGGATACTGCCCCCAAGGGCCTGGGCCGCTTGGACGGCAAAGCCCGTCTTGCCGCTGGCGGTGGGGCCGATCAAAGCAATGACTTTGGTGGGATGTTTCACGTGAAACAACGAGCCCTAAGTGGTTGGTTTTTTCGGCAGCGTCAGCGCCAAGATGCCGCCTGCCACCAGAAATTCGCCCCATGTCCCCAAGAACCAAACCCAAGCCATATAGTTCGGAATGGGGATCACCGTCCAGGTGCCCCAGCCGATCACAAAACCCATCAGCAAGCCCATGACCAACCCGTAGACTAAGGCCTGCTTCTTTTCGCGCCGTTCATTGAGGTAATAAAAGAGGCCTACAAAGACTAAGTCCATCAGCAGCATCAAAGCATTTAACAGCCACAAGGACATATCTTGGGGCGGGCGGATCAGCGGCATCAGGGCCTTATAATACCGGCCCAAAACCAAGCCATGGATCACAAAATCCAAAAGGGTCCAGGTAACGAAGATAGCCAGAATGGCGAGCGGTGCTCCGGTCAGTTTTTTCATGGTTCTTATGGGGTCGTTAGGTTCTTGAGTTCTTTTTCTAGAGCGCTCTTTTGGGCCCTCTGAGCTTCGCTAAGTTCCTTGGGTAGGCCTGCCAAAAATTCTTGGGCCCTTTCGGGGCGTTTGAGTTCTAAATAGATTTGGGCCAATTTTAAATCAATGTCGGCCTTTTTGGCGGCGCTTAGGTTCTGGTCGTAATGCAATCGGAGCAAAGCCCTGGCGGCTTCTTCGGGGTCTTCTTGTTTGAGGCCAATGGCGGCGTTGAGTTTTAAGGCCTGTTCTTCTAAGCCATGGGCGCGGTAGTCTTGCCAATCGCCCAGCTTTTTGGCGGCTTCTTCGGGACGGTTTAAGGCGATTAAGTTGCGGGTTTCGCTCAGGCGAGCCTTTTGGGCCAGCCTTGCCGAGAGCTTTTGGGCTTGAAGACCTACCAGTTCTTTTTGAGACGCCTCGGCTTGACCTAGCTGTGAAAGCGCCTCGGCCAGGAATAAATGCAACTCTGCACTACGGTAGCCCTTCACTTTGGGCAGGGTTTGTAACTGCCTCTGGGCGGCTTCGCCTCGGCCCAATTCGAGCTGGCATTGGGCGCTGGTCAACGCGAGATCGATCTGCTCATAGGGGCTCATCTGGGCGGGAGCTTGAGCGCCCAGCGCGGCGCACTCGGGGTAGTCGCCTTGCTCAAAGGCCAGTTGGGCGCGGCGGTTGCGCAGCTTGCCGCCCAACTCCCCGACTTTGGCTTCTTCGGCGGCCAGGAGCTCGCGGGCCGCTTGGGGTTGGTCTTGTTCTAGATAGACCGACGCCAAGAGCAGGCTTAAATTCAAACGCACGCCGGGGGTCAGGGATTCGGCGGCTAGGGCCCGGTCCGCTTCTCTGATGAAGGCCGGGCGGTCCGGTTGGCGGTAGTGGGTCAAGACCAAACTATAAACCAAAGGACTCCGCTCGGCGGTCTCGGTCGTTAGCTCTAAAGCTTGGGCATATTGTTGGCGGGCTGCGTCGAAATCCTTTAAGTTAAAGTAAGCGTCGGCCAAGGTCAGGTAATAGGCTTTGCGGCGCTCGTCCTTAAGCTCCGGGGCCTTGAGCAGCGGACGCACCCGAGCGATGATCCGTTCCGATTCTTGGGCCGCCAACCAGACCTCTACGTGTAAGGCCAAGAGGCGCTCGCCTACGTAACCACGGGCTTCTAAGCGGTCTTTTGCCTCTCGAAAACGGTGCAGGCCTAAGAGGCTGCGGATTTCATAGCTTAAGAGGATGTCGCTGGAGACTTGCCGGTGCTCTTTGACTAAGTTGATAACCTGAGTGAAGCGGTTGGCTCCATAGAGGGTTTGGGCCGCGTACTCCAAAGCCTCAGGCCGTTCCCCCTGCTTCCAACCCCAAAGGAAAGATTTGACGGCTAGGTCGGTCTTGCCTTGGGCCAAAAGGAGGTTGCCTCGTAGGATATGCACCTCCCATTGGATTTCCTGGTCCAACTCCGAAAGGTCCGCTGCGGCAAATTCCTTAGCGAAGCCATCGGATTGGTTGAGTTTATATAAGGTATAGAGCAGGTGGTAGGTCAGCCACTTTTTGTTTTCCGGTTCCTTGGCTTTTTTTAAGGCAGCAAAGTTTTGGCGGGCCTTCTCCCATTTTTCTTGGGTGAGGTCGATCAGGCCTAAGTTGTATTGAGCAATCCATTGGTAATGTCCTTCGGTTTGCTGGGATTGGGCCTTTTGGTATTCCTGGCGGGCCTCTTCATACTGTCCGGCTCTAAAGAAGGCGTTGCCGTCGAGTAGGGCGGCATAAAAACGCAGGTTTTTAAAGGGCAAGCTAACCTGGGCCACCTGGGCGACCAAGCCGGGCCGTTGGTCTAAGTCTTTTAAGAAGGCCTTGACCTGAAAGGCCGCAAAGGCGTGGAAAGGAGAATCCAGGGGGAGTTGGCTCAACCATACCCCGATGGCGTCTCCTTGTGCCAGGTGGGTCAAGGCGGCGATTTTAAGGTAGACCAGTTCCTCTCGGTTTTGGGGCAAGGGATCGTTCAAGACTTGATCGGCGCGCTCGATAGCGCCGGGGTAGTCTCCGCTAAGGTACAGGAGCCAGGCCGAATAACGCAGGTTTTCGGATTGGGCAAAGGCCCGTGGGTCTGCTTGCCGGGCCCGTTCAAACTCGGCTAAAGCCCGTTTGAAGTCGTCTTCGTGGTAGGCGATAACCCCGGCGATTTCTTTGATTTTGCCATAATAGGGGCTGTAGGTCAGGTGCTCTTGTTGTAATTCGTCGAGCAAGCCCCGAGCCTGGGGCCAGTGTTGCAGTTTAACCTGGGCCACCAAGAGCGCGTAACGGAGCCTAAAGCCCCGTTGCTCCTTATCAAAGGTCCCCAAAGCCCGGCTTGAGAGTTTATCGAGGCCTTCTAAGTCGCCTCGGCGGTGGCGGTGTAGGGCGCTAAGGTAATAGGCTTCCTGCGCGATTTGGGGGTCTTCGGCGGACTGCAACAGTCTTGCGAGCTTAAAGCTCTCGTCCATCTCGCCTAGCTGATATTTGCTCCAAGCCAGCCAAAGGGCCGCTCGTTGTTCTCCTTTGCCGCTGCGCTGGTAGATCGATTCAAACCGCCGGGCGGCTTCGGCGTATTCTTCTGCTTGATAAAGTTGCACCCCCTGTTCAAAAACGCCCCGACTGCCCAGGAAAATGGCGGCCAATTTACCGGAGATACGGGTCAGCCAGTGGAGTTTGAGGTTTTTGGGTAGGTCTTCTTCAAAGGCATAGTTGGCCACTAGGATCTGCGGGCTGTAGGGCTCGGCGATCCGCTCGGGGCGGCGGGGGTCGAGCTGGTGGGCCCGGCTGCGTGGGGGCTCCTTTTGTTCTAGATAGTTGGAGCGGACGATTTGGTCCTGTGGGGTCAGTTGGGTCTGGGCGATCAACCCAGGGGTCCAAATGAGGATCAAAACAGCGGTCCAGAGAGGCTTCATGTGTTTAACCAAGATAAAATATTCTAACCCAATCCCTTGCCCGTCATTGTGGCAGAGCCAGGGCCCGCAGCCAAGCCCTTTTGGTGGGCAAAGGGGGCTTGACAGACCGGGGCCCTTGGGCTTTCATCAAGGATTCCCAAATCTATAAGGACCAGCATGCTCAAACTTGGCGAGATCCTCTTTAAATACCGGGATTATACCCCGCTTCCCTTTATTGTGGTGATGCTTTGGCTTGGCCAAGCGAACCAAGAAAGTCTGATTGCCGGCAGCCTGCTGATGATCCTTGGTGAGTTGGTACGGGTCCATGGCGTGGCCTATATCGGCGGCGTCAGCCGGACCCGGAGCTATTCAACGGGGCAAAAGGTGATCAGCGGTGGGCCCTTCGCCCATGTGCGCAACCCGCTTTACATCGGCAACCTGCTCCTTTCGGGCGGCTTGGTGGTGGTTAGCAACGTACATTTCTTTTTTGCCTACGACTTTGTGGTCTTCTTCGTGTTGGTCTTCTTCGCCCAATACATCCCGGTGGTTGCCTGGGAAGAGAGTAACTTGGTCAACAAGTTCGGTCAGGCCTATGAGGACTACCGCCATCTAGTCCCCCGTTGGTTCCCCCGCCTGACCCGCGCCGAAACGCCCGGTGTCTTGGAGAACATCCAAGGCGAATATGCCAGGGCGATCAAGTCCGAGAAAAACACCCTGACCACGGCGGTCATCCTCTATCTGGCCATCCTCTGGCGCAGCGGCTTTTTTAATAGCCTCGGCGCTTGAACCCTGGAGCCCCCATGAAATTAAGCGAAACTCTGACCCTAACCCCGGGGCGGCAATTGCTGCTGGCCGGAAACTGCGTGCTGGAAACCCGCGATCTGGCGATGCGCACCGCCGAGTTCTTAAAGGGACTATCAGAACGGCTGGATGTGGATTATGTCTTTAAGGCGAGCTACAAAAAGGACAACCGTTCTTCGGCTGACTTCTTTTCGGGCCTGCCCATGGATCAAGCCTTAAAAATCTATCAAGAGGTCAAGGAGCAGTTTGGCCTGACCACCATCAGCGACGTGCACTACCCCAGCGAACTGGACGAAGGCGTCGCCGAAGTGATCGATATTTTGCAGATCCCCGCCTACTTGGCGATGCAAACCGAATTGGTCTTGGCCATGGCCAACACCGGCAAGGCGATCAACCTCAAGAAAGCCCAGTTCCTGCACCCCGAAGACATGGGGAAGGTGGTCAAGAAGGTGGAGTCTACGGGCAACAAAAAAATCCTACTGACCGAACGGGGCACCTGTTTTGGCTACCGCGACTTGGTGGTAGACCCCCGCGCGTTCCACATCATGAAAGAAACCGGCTATCCGGTGATCTTCGATGCCGGCCATTCGATCCGTAAATACGGTGTACCCAGTTCAGACCCCAAGGGTGGGGCCAAGGAATTTTTGCCGACCCTGATGGCCGCTGCGGCGGCTACCAATCTGGCGGGGTTGTTTGTGGAAGTCCACCCTGAGCCCGCCAAGGCGCTTTGCGACGCCGCCAGCCAACTCAGCTTTGCCGAAGCCGAAGTGCGGATCACCAACTATTTTAAAATCGCCAAGTTCGTGGCGGGGATGGACTGATGCGTTCTTTGGTGATCGTCCCGGCGAGGTTGGCCTCGACTAGGCTGCCCAACAAGCCACTGCTCAAAATCAACGGGACCAGCATGATCCGCCGGACTCTTGAGCGGGTTTTGGCTAGCGGCGCGGCACCGGTGGTCTTAGCGGCCGACGACCAACGGATTTTGGACGAGGCCCAGGGGCTAGAGGGCGTGATTCCGGTGATCACCAAGGTGGAGCATAGCTGCGGCACCGAACGAGTCCTAGAGGCCTACCGCAAGGTGTCGGCCGATTTGGGTGATTTTGACGTGATCCTCAACGTCCAGGGCGACGAGCCCTTCATCGACCCCCGCATGATAACCCAAGTGCTGGCCCAGTTGCCTGAGCGCTTAAAAAAGGCCAGCTTCTTGACCAGCGTCACCGAAATCACCGAAGCCGAGCAAGCGGACCCCAACGTAGCCAAAGTGGTTTTAGATTTGGACCAAAATGCCCTGATTTTTACTCGCGAGCGGTTGGAGCGGGCCTACAAACACACCTCCGTATATATCTACACGCCCGAATTTTTAGAGACCTTTTGTGCTTTGCCGCCTTCGCCCTTGGAGACCGCCTACCGCCTTGAGCAGATGCGCGCCTTGGATAATGGTTTTAAGCTCAACTGCATCCCTCTTCCCTTTGACGCCATCTCGATCAACGATGAAGGCGACTTAGCCAAGGCCGGGGTGAAGGACTTTGAGGTCTTTGCGGGATGATCCAGCGCATCGGCATCATCGGCGGTACGGGCATGATGGGCCGGATGTTTGTGCCCGCTTGGGAAGCGCTGGGTAAAGAGGTTATGGTCAGCGGCTCAAAGGACCTAGAGCAGGAAAAGGCGCTGGTCCTTAATTCGGAGTTGGTGATTGTTTCGGTCCCCATCGAAAAGACCCCCGAGGTGATCCAACGGATCACCCCTTGGCTCACGCCCCAACACCTCCTTTCGGACTTCACTTCCATCAAAGCCAAGGTGATCCCGCGTATGCTGGAAACCCCAGCCCAGGTGATCAGCGCCCACCCCATGTTTGGTGAGGTCCCCAGTCTGAAGGGGCACAACGTGATCCTGTTGCCAGTCAATGGAGGGAAGCGTCTGCACCAAATGGAGCGGCTCTATAAAGAGCTGGGGTTAAACGTCGTGGTGATGGAGGACTGGAAGAAACACGATGAGTCGATGAGTGTGATCCAGGGGTTGATGCACTTTTTGCATATCACCTTCAGCCGCGTCTTGGCCAAGCGCCAGGTGGACCTGAGTACCATCTTGCAGATCATGTCGCCGGTCTACCAAGCGAACTTTGCCTTTGCCTGCCGCATCTTGCAGCGCGACCCCCATCTGTACACCCATATCTTGATGGATAACGCCGAGAACCTCTCGGTCCTTAAAGATTTTTTGGGCGAAGCCGAAGAGCATTATAAGCTGATCGTCAAAAAAGACGAGGCGACTTTCGAGCAACACTTCTTAAATGCCCGCGAATTTTTGGGTGAACAAGGAGAGGTCTTTGCCGCCCAGTCGGACTATTTGATCGAAAAGCTGAAGGAATATAAAGGCCCTAAGGCTAATTAGCGCTTGCCCTGACGGACCCTAACGGGCTAAATTAGGGCGCACCATTACAACCCAACGCCCTATGCTGCTTGCAGACATCACCTACCCCAAGGACTTTCTCTACCGTTGCTTGTCGAGCGATTACGCTCCGCTGGCTCATTGGGGAGCGCTGCAATTGTTGCGCGGTGAGGAGCGCGAAGACTGCTTAGAAGCATTGCTCAGTTCCCCGCTGCCTTTAATCCAAGAAGCGGCCCTAGTGGAACTGGCCGAACGCGCCAAAGAGCCCACCGAGGTCCAGCAATTAGTCCCCCTGGCGGTCAAACTCTTCCGCGAGGCCGAAGGGCAACTAAAATATCAAGCCGCCTATTGCCTCAGCCGGTTCCCCGGCGACTTTACCGAAAACTTACTCTCTCGTTGGGCCCATCAGGCCTTGGTCGGAGGTCGGGCGACCCGGTTGGAATTGGAGATGGCGCTCTTTTCTTGGCTTCAGGTCGACCCTGAGGCGGTGGACGAACTCTTGGCAAGGCTCGACGACTTTGTGCGCGACCCGGTAATTTCGGTCACCCTCTTCTGCCAGTTGCTGCCCCATTGCACCAACCGCCGCCGCTTTGACGTTTTGATGGACTATTACTTCCAGCTACGTGACCACCACGGCGACCTAGAACCCTTGCAGTTGCTGCGGCGCGAGGTGGGCTCTGTAGAACTTTGCCGCTGGGTTGGGGACTCTTTGGTGCGGGCCTTTGGGCCTCGGGCGATCTATTCTCAGGCCTGCGGTTTACTTTGTCGGGGCCCTCAAGCTAGCTTAGAGCCTTTCTGGAACGAAGTCGAAGCCGCCGGACTGTCCTTAGACCGGATTGACGCCGCCCCGCCACAGGCCCCCGAACGCATGATTAAAGGGTTGCAGGGCTGGTTGGAGCGGCTGTTAGATGGAATGCCCGAAGAGCATCCGGACCAAAAAGCCCTCTGGTTGGTCAGCGCCTTTGAGCGGCATCTAACACACTTCCAAGCCACCACCCCCAGGAGCTTGCACCTGGAGTTGGAATTACTGTTGGCCCTGCCTTTGAGTTTACAGACCGAACGGACCTTGGAACGTTGGCTGGAAAATCCGGAAAACCATCTAGAGGAAATCGCCGCTTATTATCATTCGGCCCTCTTGACCGGTAAAGCGCGGCAGGTATTGTTACAGCGATTCTTCCCCAGCCCGCCGGACTGGGACGAAGAACAACTGAAGATCGAGCACAAGACGAGCCCCTTCGGGGTGACCAACCGTACCTCGGAACTGCTTTGGTCTTTTTTCCGGGGTGAGTTACTTGGGTATCCGGTGCCCTACCCTTCGATCTTTCCCAATCCGGTGGTGGACAGCGCGCTGGCCGATGGGTTGATTCAGCTGTATTTGGTCAACTTTGAGGACTTCTTAGCCCGAGCGGACCGGACTTCCGTTGATTATGCCCTGCAGCTCTTCCAACTGCGCCCCACCGATCAAGCCAAGGTGTTGATCAACCGGAATTTTGAGGTCCTGCACCGGTACCATGCCGACTTTTTGTACCGCACCTTGGAGTTGATGCCCGATGCGGCTCTGATCCCCAAACTCGAAGCGATTTACCAGCCCGGCGAGTTCGACCTAGCCCGCCTGCTGGCCTTTTTGTGTTTCGCCTTCGAAAAACCTTTGATGGAAGCGGCCCAGGCCGATCTAAAGCGGGTCATGAGCGCCGGTCAGCCGGGCATGAAAAAGCCGGTCCGTTTGTTTTGCCATGCCTGTGGGAACAGCTATCAATATTTTGCTGACGTGATCTATGTAGACGAAGGGGCCATCCAGACCGCCGGGAGGCTTGACGATCATTCGGTCTGGACGCCTAACCCCTTCCGCTGTAAGGGCTGCGGTGCCGAGGTCCCCTTCAGATTGGATGAGCACCAGCTAGAGGAATTGACGCTGCAATCGAAGGTTGACCGGTTGCTGCGCCTCAACGCCAGCCAGCCGGGCCTGGGCCAGCGGATTCTGTTGGTGGACTTCCCTCAATATATGGGTAAGAGCTTTGACCCTGCCGGATTCAACCAGTTGGTTAAGGAAATGGAAGCCAATCAGGCGACCGATCCCGCGGAGTTGCGCCTATTGTGGCTCAAGTTAGCCCGACTGGACAAAAGCTTGAGCCGCCATCATGAGGGCTTGCGCGTCTTGTCTAAGCTCGACCCTCCGTTACCTAAAGAAGAGGCGGAGTGGAACTTTTTGAGTGGTATCTGCCATTATCGTTTGGGCGACTACGCAAAGGCCCGGCCTCATTTTGATTGGGTAGTGCATTTTTACGGCGATTCCCAAGCGAACCAACCCTTCCAAGAAGAGGCCAAGTCCTTTCTTAAGAGTATGTCCGAAGACCGCCGCCGGTTCTTGGTGATTGAAGGGCGTAAATGAGCGCTACGCCGCTGCAAGCCCATTTTAGCTTAAAGGATTGGTTCCGCCCCCAGGGTCCCCCGGCTTGGCGTCAGTTGCTAGACTATTGGAGCGCCCAACTAGAATTAGGTCCTCAGTTTTTTTCCCACCACTTAAGCGCCATGCCCGACCCGATGGTACTCAAAAACCTCCCCCAAGCGGTGGAGCTTTTGTTAGAGCGTCTGCAAGAGGGGAAAGAGGTCTTGGTTTTGGGTGACTATGATGTGGACGGGGTGACCAGCACCGCCCTCTTGGTGCGGTTCCTGCGCGCTTTGGGTTTTAAGGTTCAGGCGTTGATCCCCAACCGGTTCAGCGAAGGCTATGGCCTGACCGAAGCGGTGGTGAAGCGGGTTTTGGCCTTAAAGCCACAGTTGGTGGTGACTGTAGACAACGGCATCACCGCCGGAGCCGAGGTGGCCCAACTCAAAGCCGCTGGGGTGGAGGTGATCGTTACGGACCACCATTTACCGGTGCCCGGAAAGATGCCTGACGGTTTGGTGGTGAACCCTAAGCAGGCGGACTGCCCCTTTGAAGAAAAAGACATCTCCGGCGTAGGCTTGGCCTTTATGCTGTTGGTGGGGCTGCGAAAAAAATTGCGAGAGCAAGGCTTTTGGGTAGGCAAGACCGAACCGAACCTGCTGGAGCATTTGGATCTGGTGGCCCTGGGGACAGTGGCCGATCAGGTGCCCTTAAGAGGCCTGAACCGCCTGTTGACCCACCATGGCTTAGAACAGATGCGCCGCCGACTGCGCGAGCCTCAGGGGCCCGGAGCCCAGTATTTGAGCTGTTTTTCTCAGGCCCAGGGGTTACATTTTGTGGACTCCGAAACGCTAGCCTTCCGGCTCGCGCCGTTGCTCAACGCTGCTGGGCGGATGGATGACGCGGGTCTAGCCTTGGATTTTCTCTTGGAAACCGAACCGGCCCGCAGCCAAGCCTTGTTTGATGAGTTGACGCGGCTCAACGGACTGCGCAAGCGCCGCCAACAAACCATGGCCCAGCAAGCGGTCGAGCAAGCGGCCCCGCAGTACCAGACCCAGGGTGCAGCTTTGGTTTATGCGCCCGACTGGCACGAGGGGCTATTGGGGATTGTGGCCACCCGGCTGGTCGAGCAGTTCGGCGGGCCTGCGTTGGTCTGTACCCAAGGTAGCGATGGCCGGATCAAAGGATCGGCCCGCTCCAAGGGCGCCCATATGTTAGACCTGCTTACCTCCTGCGCGGGTCACCTCGATCAGTTTGGCGGCCATGCCCAAGCGGCAGGTTGTACCTTTAAAGTAGAGCAATTAGAAGCGCTGCGCTTAGCCCTAGGTCAGGCAGCCCAGACCCACGGGCCGGGCTTGGACCCGCCAGCGGCGGATGTGGAGATCAACCCGGAGATGATTGGGGTTGAGTTGGTCGACGGGCTGAAGGCCTTAGAGCCCTTTGGCCAGGGCAACAAAAAGCCGGTGTTTCTGCTGCGGCGTTTGCCGCTGAACAGCCCGCGCCAGTTGGCTGGTAGCCACCTTAAATGGGATCTGGGCCCGGCCATGGAACTGATCCGGTGGGACGGGGTGCGCGAAGGCTGGGGGGCCGGAGACTTTGAGCTGACCTGTACGCTCAGCGAAAACCGCTTCCGTGGCAAAGTCAGCCTCCAGTTGATTGCCCAGAAGATGCGGGCCCTTTAAGCGTTGCGCCCGAAGTCGTCGTCGAAGCGTTGGATGTCGTCTTCACCCAAGTAGCTTCCCAGTTGCACCTCGATGATCTCCAAGGGTTCTTTGCCGGGGTTCTCCAGCCGGTGGCGCTCCGTTTTGGGCAAATAGGTGGACTGGTTTTCGGTCATCAACAACGTTTCGCTGCCCCTAGTGACCAAGGCGGTTCCCTTGAGGACCACCCAATGCTCGCTGCGGTGCAAGTGCCGTTGTAGCGAGAGCCGCTTGCCCGGCAAAACCTCAATCTTCTTGACCTTAAAGCCCGCCCCTTCGCGCAGCACCGTGTAGCTGCCCCAGGGCCGCACCACCCGTTGGTGGAATTTGTATTCACCCCGGTCTTCGGCCTTTAGGTGGTTGACCAGGGTCTTGACGTCCTGGCTGCGGTTCAGGTCGCAGACCAGTAGCGCATCTTCGGTTTCGACGATGATCAGGTCTTTGAGGCCCACCCCGGTGACCAAGCGTTTGTCGGAAATGATCAAACAATTTTGGGTGTCTTCTAAGACTACGTTTCCTCGGGTGGCGTTGCCTTGGGCATCTTTGGGGTTGACCTCATAGATGCTTTCCCAACTGCCCAAGTCGTTCCAGCCTACCGACATCTGCACCACCGCCACGCGGTCACTGTGCTCTAAGACGGCATAATCGAAGCTGTCTTCTTTGATGGCGCCGTAGACTTGGTCGATTTGGGTCACTACTTCAGTACGGCAGCTTTCTTCTTCGAAGAAGGCGGCGTAAAGCTCTGGGCAGTGCACTTGGTACTGGGTCATCAGGGTCCGCGCCGTGGCCATGAAGATCCCGGCGTTCCAAGAGTAATTCCCTTCGGCCAGATAAGCCTGGGCTGTATCCAGATTCGGTTTTTCGGCAAATTTACTGACCTTAAAGCCCGGTCCCACTGGCTGCCCAGCTTGGATATAACCATAGCCGGTGTCGGGGCGGTTGGGCGTGATCCCAAAGGTAACGATCCAGCCTTCTTCGGCCAGCCCTTGAGCCGCAGCCAATTTCTCGCGGAAGCCCTCAGCATCTTGGATTAGGTGGTCGGCAGGCAAGATCACCACCGGTTCGTCTCGTTGCTCTTCAGGGATGCGGCTGATGCCCCAAAGGATGGCCGGGGCGGTGTTACGGCCCATAGGCTCAAACAGGAGGTGCTTCACATCAAAAGCCGGGACCGCTTCTTCAATCTGCTGCTGCAACTCATACTGGTGCGCTGTGGCTCCAACGATCCAAAGCCGGTCGGGGCTGATCAAGCCTTCGAGTCGCTTACAGGTCTCTTGCAACAAGCTCTCGTGACTAGAACCCAGATTCAGGAACTGCTTGGGCGTGGTGGAGCGCGAAAAGGGCCAAAGCCGGGTGCCGGTTCCACCGGCTAAGATCATGGCGATCATAGGTTGGGGTCTGCAATAAAGTTTAGACTCTTTCGAGCGGGCAGGTTCGTTAGGTTTTCCCAATATTTGGGTTTCCCGTGATCATGCAACTCTCAAGCCGGGGTCAATCTAGCTGATTCAAATACCATTGATAGGTCTGGGCTAGGCCGTCTTCTAAGCTGGTGGAAGCTTGCCAGCCGAGACCCTTAAGCCGTGAGACCTCTTGAAGCTTGCGGGGAGTGCCGTCGGGCTTGTCTCGGTCCCAGAGGATGTCGCCTCGGTGGCCTACCGTTTTTTGGACCAATTGCGCTAAATCGTTTATACTCAGATCCACACCGGTACCCAGGTTGTACAGATCACCGGGCGCGTCACCGGCCTGCACTTTTTCTAACAAGAACAAACAAGCCTCGGCCATATCTTCGACAAACAAAAACTCCCGCTTCGGTGTCCCGCTGCCCCAAAGGATTACGGGTTGGTTGCCCGCTAGTTTAGCTTCATGGAATTTGCGCAGCATGGCAGGCAAGACATGGCTGCTGTTTAAGTCGAAGTTGTCGCCAGGGCCGTAGAGGTTGGTGGGCATAGCGCTCAGGTAGTTGGTACCATGCTGTTCGTTGTAGCTTTGGCACATCTTGATCCCGGCGATTTTAGCCACCGCATAGGCATCGTTGGTGGGCTCAAGCAGTCCGGTTAAGAGGTATTCCTCCTTCATCGGCTGGGGGCAGAGCTTAGGATAGATGCAACTGCTGCCCAAAAACAATAGCTTCTTGACACCGATCCGGTGGGCGGCGGCAATGACATGGGTTTGGATTAGCAGGTTCTCAACAATGAAGTCCGCCTTAAAGTCCCGATTGGCCAAAATACCGCCCACTTTGGCGGCGGCCAAGACCACCACTTCGGGCTGCTGTTGGGTAAAAAAGTCTTCTACTGCTTGTTGGCGGGTTAGGTCTAGTTGCTTTCGGTCCGCGGTGATTAGGTTCGTATAGCCCCTCGCCTGCAGTTGCCGCAAGATCGCCGAGCCCACTAGGCCCCGGTGACCGGCAACAAAAATTTTGCTTTGAATATCCATGCTTTTCTCAAAGAGCCCTCAAGGGGAGGTAAGGGAATCTAGTGCGGCCAAAGGGTTAGGGCTTCGAAGGCGGCCCAAACATTTCAGATTCAATTGCGGCGCAGAGAATATGCCCCAAGGTGATATGGACTTCTTGAATCCGGGGCGTAACCGTACTGGGAGCGTTTAAGGTGAGGTCACAGATTTCATTGAGAGCACCTCGTTTTTCGCCAGCGAAGCCGATGCAGAATATTCCGCGCAGTTTGGCCGCCTCGGCCGCACGGATTACATTTTTCGAGCTGCCGCTGGTGCTGAGTCCAATAAAGATGTCTCCCTCACGCCCCAACGCCTCAACTTGGCGCTCAAAGACCCGTTCGTAACCATAGTCGTTGCCTATGGCCGTCAAGATGCTGGTGTCGGTAGTCAAGGCGATGGCCGGTAGGGCTGGGCGGTCGAAATAAAACCGACTAACCAGTTCTCCTGCGATGTGCTGAGCATCTGCAGCGGAGCCGCCATTGCCCGCGATTAGGATCTTACCCCCATTGCGCAGGCTGTTCAGGCAGGCCTCAACCACCGAGGCCAACCGATCTAGGCTGTCTGAGTTGATGAGCTTGGTTTTGACTTCAAGGCTCTCGGCCAGTTGGGCTTTTAGGTAGTCGCGCATATAGATTGCTTTTAGCGGAGGGGCAAGGGTCGAACATTTGACCTACAGAATCCCTCGGAAGAGGGCGCTCTGTCAATCGAAGGGCGTCGTGGGCCGAAAAGCGGGCCAGGGGCTTTGTCTTGACGGAGGAAAGCGGGCTGTCATAGATTTTGCCTAGGCCCCGTACTCTATGCACCTGATTCAAGGACTCCCATGATCCCCTTTGTGGACCTCCAAAGCCAATATAAAGCCCTTAAAGCCGAGATCGACCCGGCGGTGACCGCCGTGATGACCCAATGCAACTTTGTGCTGGGCCAACCGGTAGCCGACTTTGAAAAAGCCTTTGCCGAATATTGCGGCGTTAAACATGCCATCGGTGTGGCCAATGGAACCGAAGCGCTGCACCTAGCGCTGGTTGCTTTGGGCATCAAAGAAGGGGACGAAGTGATCACGGTGGCCAACACCTTTGTGGCCACCACCTTGGCGATCACCTATTGTGGGGCGACGCCCGTTTTGGTGGACTGCTTGCCCGGCACCTACAACATGGACCCTGCCCAAATCGAGGCGAAGATCACGCCCAAGACCAAGGCCATCATGCCGGTGCATCTCTATGGCCAATTGGTTGATATTGAATCGATTATGGCTATTGCCGACCAGCACGGCCTGCCGGTGGTAGAAGACGCTTGCCAGGGACATGGAGCCCAGAAAAAAGGTAAGAAGGCTGGCGCTTGGGGAAAAGTGGCGGGTTTTAGTTTCTATCCTGGGAAAAATCTAGGGGCCTACGGCGACGGGGGCGGCATCACCACCAATGATGACGCACTAGCCGAAAAGATCCGCCAACTGCGCAATCTGGGCAGCCCCAAAAAGTATTATCATGAGATGGTCGGCTTCAACAGCCGCTTGGACACCATGCAGGCCGCCGTTTTGGGCGTTAAATTACCGCACCTGGACGCTTGGAGTGCCTCGCGGGCTCGTGCCGCCGCTTGGTATAATGAAAAGCTCAAAGGCGTGGGGGATATTATCTGCCCCGATTTAGGCGAAGCAGGCAGCCATGTCTTCCACCTTTACGTAATCCGATCCAAGCAGCGCGACGCCCTTTTGGAGCATCTGGGCAAAAGCGGCGTGGGTGCCGGCATCCATTACCCGGTGCCGATCCACCGTTTGGGGCTTTATAAGGATATGGGTTGGAACCCCGCCGACTACCCCAATGCCGAGTTATTTGCTGGGGAAATTTTGAGCCTGCCCATGTTCCCTGAGCTGACCGAAGCTCAGGTGGATGAAGTGGTCGCGGTGGTTAAGAGCTTTTTTTAAGCTATTCATAGTCTACCCTACAGCATTGTTCGGCCCAAAGCCCTTAGGCTTAGCGATCATTTATCCGCATGGAGATAAAGGTGGCGGAGCCAGAAGGGGCTGGCAGCGGGAACCTAAGGCATTGCTCAAAGCGGGTGTTTTGGTGGAAACCTCAAAAGCAGGGCTTTGGCTTGCCAAATCGGTAAATGACCACCTATTATCGCCCTCACCACATTTATGAATTCCCTGAATGAACCGGGAAAAGCCAGCATGATCGAGGTCTCAATTATAATTCCCTTCCAAAGGGAATCGGACTATCTAATTGAGTCTCTTCAATGGATCGGGAAGCTTGAAAACCGGCAATTTGAAGTGATCTTGTTGCCTGACCAGCCCATTGATCCTGGTTTTTTGGCCGCCCACGTCCCCACCTCGGTGGCCTATGCTGAAGTCGTAACGGGCCCGGTAAGCCCGGCGATTAAGCGCGATCTGGGGGCGCAACAAGCCCAAGGGGCCGTTTTGGCTTTCATTGATGATGATGCCTACCCTCAGCCAGACTGGCTAGACCAAGCGCTCCCGCATTTTGAAGACCCACGGGTCTGCGGAGTTGGTGGGCCTCAAGTTACTCCGGCTAACGATAATTTTTGGCAAAAAGTTTCGGGCGCCACCTTTCTTTCGCCTTTAAACGGCTCAGCGGTGATGCGCTACTACCCTTATAAAGAGGTAGTTGAAGTCGATGATTGGCCTTCAGTTAACTTGCTGGTTCGTAAGTCTGACTTTGTTACTGTAGGCGGCTTTGACAACGCCTTTTGGCCCGGTGAGGACACCAAGCTTTGCGCTGAGTTGGTCGGTTTAGGAAAAAAGATTTTGTATGAAGGGCGAGCGGTAGTTTTTCACCACCGCCGATCTGGTTTCAGGAGGCATATGCGACAAATTGGCAACTATGGAGAGCATCGGGGTTATTTTGTCAAAATACTCCCTCAAACCTCTCTGCGGTTAAGCTATATGCTGCCCTCTGGTTTTTTTATGTTTGTATTGTTTGGGTGGCTATCCTGTTTCGCTCCACCGCCGGGGCCTCAGTTGTATTTTTTCGGCTGGGTTCTTTACGGGTTGGCTATCCTGATTCACCTCATTGGGGTTTGGCAAAAAGCGGGAAGTTTGGTAATCTCGTTGGCGACCACCCCCTATCTTTTGGGTACTCATTTCGTGTATGGTTATCGCTTTCTAAAAGGACTTTTGTCCGGGCGAGACTTCACCAGCAAACTTGGAAGATAACTTTATGAAAGTTGCCATCAGCTATCCCCCTCTGGACTCCCCTAAAGGCGTGCCCCTGCTCGCTCAGAACCGGCAATTCCAGTGGTTCAACAACCCGACCTACATCTACCCTATGGTACCCGCTTATGCGGCGACCCTGCTTAAGCACAAGGGTTTTGAGGTGTTGTGGGATGACGGCATCTCCGAAGAACTCACCTTCGCCCAATGGAAGACCCGAACACTCAAAGAAAAACCTGACCTGATTGCGTTGGAGTCCAAAACTCCGGTGATCAAGCTACATTGGGAGATTCTCAAAGAGATGAAGGCTGCCATGCCGGACACGCTTTTTGTCTTGATGGGGGACCATGTGACCGCTATGCCTGGCGAGAGTATGGAGAATTGTCCGGTAGACTTCGTGACCACCGGAGGGGACTTTGACTTCCAACTGGCTGCGCTCTGCGAGGCCTTGGACCAAAAAAAGGATCTACCCGGCGGTGTCTGGTACCGCGACAACGGTGAAATCAAAAATACCGGGGCCCACACCTACGATTACGACCTCAACGAGCTGCCCTACGTGGACCGCGAGTTGACCAACTGGAAGTTGTATTCTGAAAAAAACGGCAACTATAAGTATCTTCCCGGTACCTACATGATGGCCGGTCGCGACTGCTGGTGGGGTAAGTGCACCTTCTGTAGCTGGACGACTCTGTTTCCGGGCCAAAAGTTTAAGGCCGTCAGTCCCCAGCGCCACCTCGACGAAGTAGGCAAACTGATCGAGAAATACGGGGTACGCGAAATCTTTGATGACTCTGGTTGTTTCCCGCGCGGTGAATGGCTTAAAGAATTTTGCGAAGGAATGATCGAGCGTGGCTACCACAAAAAGGTAGTGATGGGCTGCAACATGCGCGTTGGTGCGTTGGATCAGGCCGAGTGGGACCTTTTGGCCAAAGCCAACTTCCGGTTTATCTTGATCGGTTTGGAATCGATGAGCCAAAAGACTTTGAACCGTCTGGATAAAGGGATCAAAGTCGAACAGATCGAAGAGACCATGAAGATGGCCAAAAAGGCGGGCTTAGAGCCCCACATCACCACCATGGTCGGTTATCCTTGGGAAACCAAAGAAGACGCCCAGCAGACCGTCAATTTTGCCCGCGATATGTTTTTAAAGGGCTATATCGACAGCTTACAGGCTACTATCGTGGTCCCTTATCCCGGCACGCCAATGTTTGATGAAGCCCGCAAAGAGGGGTGGCTCTTGACCGAGGATTGGGACCGCTACGACATGCGCGAGTCGGTTTGGAAGTCGGAGGTAGGCACCGAAGAGGTACAGGTCTTCACTCAGCAACTCTACAAGGCGGCGCTGAGCCCCGCCTTTATGCTGCGCAAGATAACCAGCGTGCGCAGCCTCGACGATTTGGCCTTCCTTTTTAGGGCGGGTATGAAAGTCTTGGGGCACCTCAAGGACTTCAGTAGCGGCCACAAAAAGGCCTCCTAGATGTCGCCAAGGCCTCTGGTCTCTTTGGTGATCACCACCAAAAACGAGGCCAAAAACATCGACCATTGTTTGGCTAGCATTGCCGCCCAAACCTACCAGCCGATCGAGACCATCGTGGTGGACAACCAGTCCACCGACGACACCAAAGAAAGAGCCCGCAAATACACTGACCTAGTCTTTGACAAAGGCCCGGAGCGTTCGGCGCAACGTAATTACGGCCTACTGGAAAAGTCTCAAGGCGAGTTGCTGATGTTTATTGATGCCGACATGATCTTGGCATCAAACCTGATCGAAGAAGCAGTCAAGCTGATGTTAGAAGGCGGGCATGTGGCGTTGCATTTGCCTGAGATCGTTTTGGGCAAAAATTTCTTTAGCCAAGTGCGCCGTTTTGAGCGTCGTTTTTATGATGGCACCGTGATCGATGGGGCCCGGTTTTTCTCTAAAGAAAAACTGGCCGAGATCGGCGGCTTTGATGAGAGTATGAGCGGTCCTGAAGATTGGGACTTGGACAAGAAGTTCAAGCAGATCGGGTCAATCGGATTGTTGCTGGCCCCCAGCGCCGCTCAATCCCCTGAAATCAAAACCCTGTTGCTGGAACGCGGTGTTGACCCTGCTGATTACGGCGCGGTGGTCTACCATAACGAGGCTGAATTTGACCTTACGGCCTACCTCAAAAAGAAAGGCTACTACGCCCAATCCTTTGACGGATATATTCAAAAATGGGGAGCCGACGACCCGGACATCCGGCGGCAATTCAGCCCCGCTTACCGGTTTTGCGGGGTCTTTATCGAGCATGGCAAGTGGCTGCGCCTTGCTGCTCACCCTTTTTTGAGCCTGGGAATGTACTTCCTGCGGTTTATGGTGGGGTTAAAGTTTTTGACCAGAAAAAGGTGATGAGCGGTTATCAAACCTTCTTGATAACTCATATGTTACTGCACTTGGCAGTGGCGGCCCCTTTGTTCGTACTGGCCTATAATAGGTGGAATAAGGCTGGTTTGCTGGTCGTGTTTGCAGGCAGTTGGGGTATTGATAGTGATCATTTTATACATCTGATCACCAAGCCCACCATAGCGGTTCAAAGGTTGCTTGATGGAGCTTTGTTTGATAGCCCATACCCTTTTTTGCCTCTGCACAGTGTGGAACTGGCTTTAGCTCTGATGTGGATCGGTTGGAAGTATTCCAAAAGGGCATGGCCATTGCTACTTTTAGGTTTTTCGTTCACGATCCATATCGGCTTTGACCTGGGCAGCTATATGGCATCAGGTTTACATCCTCTATATTACAGCTATACCGGTTGGTTGCTAGGAGTCGCCCAGGATCGTTGGATCCTGTTGCCTTAGGTATAGCCGTAAATCTTTAGGTTCAAAGGGCGGCTCGCCTTAACGTTTATCCCTTAATTCGGTGCCATGAAACGCTCTCAAACCGTTAGATTGTTTTTTGCTACCAAATTATTGGAGAGCCCCCTGGTGCGCTCAACCATGGTACTCTTCTCCGGTACCATGTTAGGGAATGTTTTCTCTTATTTGTTTCAGGTGGTGATGGGGCGCATGTTGAGTGTGTCCGATTACGGTGCCATGAACGCTCTCTTTGCCTTTATGGCCCTTGCTGGGGTGCCTTTTGCTACGGTCACACACTACCTTGCCAAACGGATTTCGCAGCATCTAGCACGAGAAGAACGAGATATAGCCAATAGTCTGATACTGAGGAGTTACCGGAATATTTTCTTGGTGGGCTTAGTAGTTAGCCTGATTGGCGCAATGCTATCACCTCAAATTTCGTCCTACCTTCAAATCCCGGGGATTCTCCCGGTGATATTCATGTGTGGTGCCTTTTTATTCAACACGGCGATGCCGATCAATTCGGGCGTGCTGCAAGGGTTTCAGGCCTTCGGAACCCTTTCGGCCATCGCCGCTGGGTTTCCGGTTTTGAGGGTAGTTTTCGGTGCTAGTGCTGTGTTATTGGGGTTTGGGCTGAATGGGGTTTTAGGCGCTACGATCGTAGCTACTTTTTTGGCTAGTTTCTTGGTGGTGCCGAAAATTAAACAAAACCTTCGCTTTGGGATCACCTTTAGTGCGATTAAGGGCCGGGAACTGCTCCGAGAGGTTTGGCCACTGCTGATGGGCAATGCGGCGTTTATGGTGATTTCGCAGTCGGATATAATTTTGGTCAAAGCTCTCTTTAGCCCCGAAGAGGCGGGCTATTATAGCTCTGCCGCAATTGTGAGTAAGGCGCTGATGTATCTGCCTGGAGCCTTGATTTTGTCCTTATTCCCAATGGTGGCAGCCAACAGTGCCAAGCAAGAAGGGAGTTTTCACCTTTTGATAAAAGCCTTGGGTCTGACGGCGTTACTGTCTGGTAGTGGGGCTCTGGCCTTTTTCTTTTTTTCTGAAATGCTCGTTTCAATGCTCTTTGGGGCCAAATTTCTGACCTCTGTGGCGCTGATTCCCAAATTTGTGATGGCTGTTTTCCCTATGGCTTTGTTGATGGTCCTGATGACCTACAATATGGCTCGCGGGGGTCTTGCTTCGATCTTTATATTGCTCATTGGAGCCATTGTTCAAGTGGTCTGGATATATCAATCACACCAGAGCTTGCTAAACGTATTGGATGTTATTTTTTATTGTAATCTGGTGCTAGCAGTTATGTCGCTGGCGTTGGCCTATCAATTTGAACGAAAGCAGATGCACCGCACCACCTAATGGATAGAACCGAGGCCGGACAATGATTGCTGCTGGGATTTGGATTGCTACGCTGGGGTTTTGGGCTTGGTTTAGTTTTCGATTTTTAAATCATCGTTGGCTCTCCAGGCGGATCAGTGGATTGATAGCCTTTTTTGGGGTTTTACGGCTCTCTTTTGTATTGGGAACGGCCAGTTTGACCCATGATGTGTCTAGCTATGCTTTGTTGTTTGAGGACGTACAGTTTCTGGTGGGCAACCAGGGGCTTTTGGGGGCATGGGCGTCTTTAAGTGGCTGGAATCCGTATAACGGATTGGGCAGGCCAATCACCTTTGGGCTTTTTTCAGACGTGCCCTTTTGGGCATTGATGCACTGGGTATGCGGCTATCAGGTTGGGGCAGGGCAAATCGCCAATCTGATGGTTTTAAACCAAGTATTGGCCTTATCTGTAGGGTTGGCGTTTTTATCTTGGACTCTGTTTAAGAGCGGGCGGGGCGCACTGTTCGTTTTGGCATTGGCTCTTTTTTCGGATCTATTGCCCCATTCGATGATCCAAGCCTTTGCCGCCCAGGTAGCAACCTTCCCACTGGCGCTGGTGTTCTTGCTAGGTTGGTTGAGGACCGGACGCCCCCAAAGCTTGCTTATAGGTACCTTATTTGCCGCCAACAGTCTCTTTTTCTACTTTCCCACCGGACCTCTGATCGGAATCATCGGGTTTGCCTTGGCCGGAATGCTTTCGGGGGTGCGGGGATTGGAGCTTGCAAACCTTTGGTTTAGAATCTCGCGCTCTAAGATTGCTTTGGCCTTATCGGCTCTTTTGGTGCTGTTGGCGATGAGCCCAAACTTGTTTTATTTGCATCAAATCAAAAAGTTACAGCAGAATAATCGAGGAGTCCAGCAGGGGCTGAAAAGCGTGGAATCGGACCTTTCGCTGTCAGAAGGCGTGAGGGGGCACCATGGCCGGGCAAGCGATTTAAACGCAATTTGGTTGGATCGCTCGGTTAATACGCCGCTCCATGCATGGCATTATTTAGGGGGATTTTCCCTGTTTTTTTGTTTAGTCGGGTTGTCTGGTTGGCGTCGGGCGGAAACCAAGGCCGTAGTCTTGATGTCGCTGCTTTTTTTTCTGGTTTTTATTGGCCGCAATGGCCCTTTGTTTGAGGTTTTGTCCAGAATTCCTTTGTTAAACGTGTTGAGGCACTATTTGTTTTTGATGAATTTCTTTACACTTTTTGTTGTCTTGCTGGCTGGGAGTGGTTTTGCGCTCTGGGCGCGCAGGCAAACCAGATGGCATCAGTTTTTGTGGATTGAAATAGGAGCCCTGCTGCTCTTAAGCTGCTTGTGGTCAAATAGTGAACTACCCTTTTGGTCTAGGGCCGATTTCCAGTATGGGGTGGCTGCGATCGGGAGCGGACTACTAACGCCATTCCTGGCACCGAGGTTCCGTTGGGCAGGAGTTTTGATTTTGATGCTATCACTCCAGTCAATCCACCAAACAGCGTCTTTAAACAAACTGGCAGTGGATTTTCAGGCACCAAAACTTACGCCAATCCGGTACCCAAAAACACGAGACTGTGTTATTCCGCCGATAAATGAGCCTGGTTGGCCATGGCAACATCGTAGGGCCTGTGTAACCTCTGCCCAGCCCAACTTCATCAACTACCCTCCGCGCACTGAGCAGTTAATGAAATTGGTGTTTGAAGCGCGCACGGACTTTAGACGACTGAACCAGGAACAGCCCGAGCGTTTTAAGGCGCGCGAGCGGCTATTTGCCAATGACTTCCCCATCTTTTTTTGGGTCGATGGGGCCAGGGTGGTCCCCGAAACCTGTTTAAATCAAGTGGAGTGCCGAGCAAACGCTCTTCAGAGTCTTTTAGATTACTACCGGGCCGAAAATCCGACCGAGGTCTTTTTCTTCGAACCCGATGAGATACCACCGGATCTAGCGAAGACCTCTCGCCCCGGAACTCGATTTGAGCCACTAGCCCCGGTCGCTGGACTATCGGGGATTCGCCAAGTAGTCATAGAAGTCGATCAAGAGGTAGACGGGTACCTAGTACGAAGTGAGAACTTCGATCAAGATTGGGAGGTGTATGTGGACGGACAACCAGCAACCCTATATTGGGGTAATTACGCTTTCCAGGCCCTCCCCCTTAAAGCGGGAAGCCATCAGGTGCGTTTTGAATATAAAAATGGATTCCCTTGGGTAGTGCTCCTAGGCCAGATACCTTGGCTATTCGGAATTGGTTTGTTACTGAGTGAGTCTTTCCTAAGAGTTAGGTATGACAAAGCATGAGTTGAATTCTCCGCCCCCCCAATTGCGGCCTGAAGCGCCGGGTGTTGCTGGGCAGAGCAGCCGCCTGGGGTTGGCCGGACCCAGTTGGCTTTTTGCCGGGCTCTTTTGGCTGTACGCAGCCTCTCGCAATAGTTACCAAGCGGAATGGTTAGCGCTTTTTGGAACGGGGTTCATACTTATCGCACTAATCTTTTTCAAGAAAGAGCAAATCCCTCGGACCTTATTTAAAACCTATGGTTGGATGTGGGGACTCGGACTTGGGGAGCTTTTTTTGTTGTTCCTGTTTAGTCGGAGTTTGATTACCGGAAATGGACTCGTCGAATTCCTCTTATTATCAGGCCCGATCTTTGCCGCTTTCGTTTTGAGTAAGAAATATTTCTTAGGCTATGACCAAAAGCTGGGCGTGTTGTGCATCGCTGTACTGCTGTCGGCATTGCTCGCTGAGTCTTGTGATCTCGCCGGTATGAGGGATTTTCTCCTAAAAGAAGCGTTGTACATTTTTTGGGTTGCCGTCCTGTGGGTGCTGTTGGGCCCAAAGAAATTCAATGGAGTTAGGGGGGAAGAATGTTAAACTTATTGCGCTACAAATTTTTTCTCAAGACCGCCCTACTGTTTGTTTGTGTCTCCCTTTGGTTTGGGCTCCTAAATTATGAGCGGTATAAAGACAACCAACTCATTATTTCGCAATTTAGTGAAAACGCGCGGCCTCATCTAAGCGCAGTGTATCATGACTGGACCGTTAGTTTCAAAGTGCCGTCTTTGGGTGACAACCAGACTTACTTCGCTCCAAGTTATACTGCCTTCCTCTTAGCCGTCGACCAGACAGCCAAATTGACCAAATTGTCGGGGACTAAACTTTTTTTGATTTCTATTTTAGCGGCAATTTTGGGAACCGGCTTATTGGGGGCGAGTCTGCTGGTGTTGGCCACCAAGAAAGTTTGGCCTGCTGCTGTTTTCTTGCCGGTCTATTGGTGGATTCCCTGGGTCGAAGTTTCGATTTCATTTTTTCATATAAATATCCTGGGGAGCTTGCTGGCGATGTCCGCCCTGCTAACTCTTTGGATTGCCTTTTTGAGCCGCAAGTACCTTTTTTTATGGTTGGTGGTTTCGGCCCATCTTTCGGCGCTCTACTTTTGGTCCGAATCCTTTAGTTTTCCATTGGCCCTTGGGTTATTAGTCTTCATGCAGGCTCTGTTTTTTGGGCACCCCAAGCGCAGAGAAGCCGTTGGTGTCTACTTGAGCTTCTTTTTGTTGGCTACTTTAGGCGTGATGTCTGCGGCCGCATACCCTATCGGGAGTCTTTTTTCTCAGTCTTTTTTCCAAAGCCAATCGATCATCGATATTTCGGAGGCCTTCCCCTTAAGCTATGCATTGTGGCTGGTTCCTGTACTCTTGGTGCCCTGGGTAGTGATGCGAGGGCGCGTTGTTCAAGGCGAAGACCATGCTTGGCAGCTATATTCGGGTGGCCTAGTGGCTATCGTTGTTACCCTGCTCGCATTTTGGCTCTTTGGGCCGGCGAGTTTTGATCTGCTCTTTTCTCTGGTCCCTTTCTTTTTCCTGGTAGCCTTAAGCGGCTGGTTTTTGATCGTCAAACACATCGATGCAAAACGGAGCAGGCTAACGCAGGTCATCGTGTATAGTTGGATATTGGTGGCGATCTTTTATAGTGCTTATCCCTTGGCATCGGGCTGGTACGGGCAACTTGTGGTTTTGGGCGAAGGTCTAGATCAGCCACCCCTTTTGGCGCAAGGCCGTCTTTTGATTCCTGCAGTTGGTGAGGAGGCGCCGATGGGTTACCAAATCACTGAGAAAACCTTGGAAGCGTTGTCTGGCCCGCAGATGGACAAGGTTGTGCAGGCAATCAAGCCCCTGGTGGGACGTCCTTTCGAAGATCGCCCCACCTTTGAAGCGGCTATAGATGCGCTTGAGCCCTCGGGTCGCTGGCGACAACCTTGGACTTCACTAGCGGTTCACCCGGGCTATGATATTCCTGGTGGCGACTTAGAACGCATCGTCGTCGGGTTAGGCGATTTGCAAGCTTGCCAGCAACTTTGTTGGGACCGTGAAAATTGCCAGGGGGCAACGCTAGAAAATACCTACAAAGATGGGCATTCTCGCTGCAACTTGAAACTAAAAGTTAACGAAATCAAACCAAACAGTTGCTGCACCTCCTTTCGGCGTGTGGACATGACCAATCGCCTGCTATTTGAAGCCAGTCGCGAAAAGCAAGGATTGGAACAGATCAATAACCGGCCAGGTTTGTCTCCGGTAACCAATCGAGAGTCGTTGGCTAAACTGATGGGGCCCTGGTCAACTTTTTCTGAGCAGATTCTGAGCCGGCTGGAGTCGGAACAGCAAAGCAAAAAGACCATTTGGATGCTGGATTCAGACCCCTTTGGGGAATTGGTTTTACAAGCAATTGGCGCAGACCGAGTCCAGTTGATCAACTCATACGACATGCCTACTTTACTCCAAGAAAATAGTGGAGAGCTGCTGTTGTCGAGCCCTTTGGGCTTAAGCACTCGCTATGTTGAAAAGCAAGCAAATAGCCAATACACACTTGATGTGGTGGGGCTTCAAAAAGGGGAGTTGGTCAGTTGGCAGCGGTATAGCCCTAGCCATCCATATAGCCGCCTTCGAAAGCAAGGTTCCTGGGTAGTAGATAAGCAGAAACTACTGCTAGCGGATATAAAGGTCATTTTACCCGGATTCGAAATCAATCGGAAGTCGCTGGAACGACTAGGTCAGTCGTTGCCCTCGGGCTATTTGGAGTTGAGCAGCGAAAACTCCCGAAGGCAAGACCTTAAGGCTATGCTGTCCAGTTTGGAATCGCTTTCGGGGCAAAAATATAAAGACGAACAGGTTTTCACCAAAACCCTAGAGGCAAAGAAGCTGTTCGAGATGTTTGCCGTGTTTCCTGATTGGGATATCCCCGACCAACAATATAAGTCCGAGACTTTGCCCATAAACCAGCACAAGCTTTGTCAGCAGCGTTGTATGGCAGACCCAAACTGTTCGGGCTATGTCTATGAACCAATTGTAGCCGACGAAGACGGACCCGTTTCCAGGTGTAACTATAAAAAACAGTTTGACCAGCGGACTAAATCGAACTGCTGTATCAGCGGTATACGCTTTTCTCCTCTGGTTTTACCGCAGTTTAGTCAGGCCATGGTTCTTTGGCGCGCTCTAGACCGCTACACCAAGGAACCGGTCAGCTCTTTGGGGGAATTACAGTCCAAATTGGAACTAGAGACGGGTTTTAAGCTTAAGCCTGAATTACTAGCCCTGTTAGCTCAGTCGTTGAGGCCTCCTTTGTATTTCTTAAAAGAAAGGATCCACGTAGGGGTTATAGAACCGCTAGGTTTATCAAGCAACTTCAAGCTGATTCCTATTTCAGCAGAAGAATTAACCCAGCAGTTCGCTGAGGTTCCTGATTTAGAAGTGGCCATCCAACTGGATCGAAATGCGGGCCGATTCAAAATGAGTAGCGAAACCCTTGAGCTTTTTCGGCGCTTGTATCAGGACGAGGTTAGCTTTAGCTACTATTGGCCTCGGATAAATAGCCGACTAAATTGGCCCTTTTACAACCTAGAAGAATTAACCCAAACCCTAACGTACATTGCGGGTGCTAGTCTCAACCAAGAACAACGGGACTGGCTGGCCCAGTGGAGCGCAAAAGGGGAGTTAGCAAGCTACCAAATGTCAGGTTATTATTGGTGGCCCAATAGCCTGGCCTGGACAAACATCCGCCTTGACTCCCAGCGTTTTGAATTATTAGAAAAAAGCGCACTGGGAGCTTTGTATGCCGAGAAGATAACGCCGCTAATCGGTCAGAAGTTTGAAAACCCAGTAGC
Organism: bacterium; assembly: GCA_032250835.1. Classification (GTDB taxonomy): domain Bacteria; phylum SAR324; class SAR324; order XYD2-FULL-50-16; family XYD2-FULL-50-16; genus TamC13-09. The sequence goes on along the minus strand of JAVVEA010000002.1, from coordinate 55,816 downwards.
CTTTTTTAAAGCCCTAGAACAAACCTTGGGCAAGGAGGATGCGCTTATTGCAGGAGGTGCCTTGCTCCCCTATTTTAGTGAATTTGCTCCTGAAAAAATGTCTTTCAACAACCAATGGGTTGAAGTCAAACCTTGGTTCCAAATTGGCCGTTTGGGAGTTGGTAAACAGAGCAGCGGAAGTGATAATTTAGGGTTTTTGATGTTCCGTCCATAGGAGTGGGATAACGGCTTGCTGCTTGGTCAGAAATGACTTTACAAAAGACCATGGGCCCCCTAATTTAAGGCTATTCAACGATTTTTAGTACCGAACAGGAAAGTTCTGGGCGCCGGAGCAGTAGGCTATGAGATTTTTAATTACTGGGGGTTGTGGCTTCGTCGGCTCATCTTTGGCCTTGTTGCTAAAAGAAGGGGATCCTTCACATGAGATCATTGCCTTAGACAACCTCAAGCGCCGCGGAAGTGAGCTAAATATTTCGCGCCTCAAAGCAGCAGGAATTGAATTTCGCCACGGAGACATCCGCAATCCAGAAGACTTAGATAGCCTAGGTCCAATTGATTGTATTTTGGAATGTTCTGCTGAGCCTTCGGTTTTAGCCGGTCGGGACGGCTCCCCTGCCTACGTGATCAACACCAATTTGGTGGGGACCATCAATTGCTTGGAGTTGGCCCGCAAGAAGGGAGCAAAGTTTATTTTTCTCTCCACCAGCCGTGTCTACCCGATGGCTGCCATGAATCAGTTGGCCCTGATTGAGTCCGACAGCCGCTTTGAGCTAGCCGAACAGCAGAACATGCCCGGCATCAGTGTTGCTGGGGTTGCCGAAGAATTCCCCTTAGAAGGTGCCCGATCTCTGTACGGGACCACCAAACTCGCCTCTGAGTTGCTTATCCACGAATACATCGAAGCCTACGGTCTTAAGGCGATCATCAACCGCTGTGGTGTGTTGTGCGGCCCTTGGCAGTTTGGCAAGGTTGACCAAGGAGTTGTGGTCCTGTGGGCGGCCAAACATCATTGGCAGGGGAAGCTAAGCTACATCGGATATGGTGGCACGGGCAAACAGGTTCGAGACCTCTTGCATGTTCGAGATTTGTTTCGTTTGGTTGAGCTTCAACTGGCTGGCTTTGACCGCTTTAATGGGCAGGTGTTTAATGTGGGCGGCGGCCGCGAGGTGAGTGTCTCCTTGGCCGAGTTGACCAGCCTTTGCCAAGAGGCTACGGGCCATAAAATCGCCATAGAAGCGGTACCGGAAAATCGAGCTGCGGACATGCCTTTGTACCTAACGGATAACCGCAAGGTAACCGAAGCGACCGGCTGGAAGCCTGAAATTGGGCCCAAGCAGATTATTGAAGAGATCACCCATTGGATTAAAGAACAAGAAACAATCTTGGAAGGAGTGTTGCGATGACGGTAGCAATAGTAACGGGTTCAGGGGGGCTGATCGGCTCGCAAGCAGTAGAGTTTTTGGCCGATAAATTTGACCTTGTGGTGGGCGTTGACAACGATATGCGCCGCGAATTTTTTGGCGAGGACGCCTCTACCCGTTGGAACAGTCAACGGCTTGAGGAGCAAGTCAAAAACTTCAAATCCTACAACCAGGACATCCGTAGCGAAGAACAGATGGACCGGCTGTTTGCCGAGTACGGCAAAGACATTGCGCTGATCATCCACGCAGCAGCTCAGCCTAGTCATGACTGGGCGGCAAACGACCCCTTCAAGGACTTTTCGGTCAATGCCAATGGCACGCTGGTCTTATTGGAGATGACCCGCCGCCACGCACCGGATGCGGTTTTTGTGCATTGTTCTACCAATAAGGTCTACGGCGATACGCCCAACTTTTTACCGCTAGTGGAGTTGGACACCCGATGGGAAGTCGCCGAGGACCACGCCTATTACGCCCATGGCATTGACGAATACATGAGCATCGACCACACCAAACACAGCCTTTTTGGGGCCAGCAAAGTGGCCGCAGACGTGGTGGTACAAGAGTATGGCCGCTACTTTGGAATGAAGACCGGCGTCTTCCGTGGAGGTTGCTTGACCGGTCCGAAGCACAGCGGCACCCAGTTACATGGCTTCCTGAGCTATCTGGTGAAGTGCGCCATCACCGGGGACCATTATACGGTCTTTGGATACAAGGGCAAACAGGTACGTGACAACATCCACTCCTGGGATTTGGTCAACATGTTCTGGCACTTTTACCAGAACCCCCGTCCTGGCGAGGTCTACAATGCGGGCGGAGCGCGCCACTCCAATTGCTCCATGCAAGAGGCCATTGCTATCTGCGAAGAGATGACCGGCAAGAAGATGAACTACACCTACTCGGAAACCAACCGCATTGGTGACCATATGTGGTGGATCAGCAACGTCAATAAATTCAAAGAACATTACCCCAGTTGGGATTTCAAATACGATTTGCGCGACATTATGTCCCAAATCCATGAAGAAATGAGCAAACGGGTATAATTTGAGAATCCTGATTCTCAACCACAATCAGGAAAACTTCGGCACCTTCTACCGCTGTTTGTTCCACGCCAAGCATCTTGCGCGGCGTGGGCATCAAGTAACGCTCCTGTGCGCTTCAGGGTCGACCTTCGATCCTTTGATGAAGTGGCGGAGTGTAGAGCCGGGGTTGACCTTGGTGACCCTGCCCCGCATCAAATACCACCAGTTTTTTAGTGGTCAATTGTTCCGCACCTTCCCTGCCTTGGCTCAAGTCCTACTGGGCCGCTACGACGTGTGTCATGCTTTTACGGTTGCCCAAACGCAGATAGCGGTCCCGGCTTGGGTGGCCAAGATGGTCCGGCACAAGCGCTTGATTATTGACTGGGATGACCTTTGGGGCGGAGGGTTCGCCGAAGAGCACAGCGGGTTGATTGCCAAGGTTTTGGGGTGGCACGAGCGTTATTTTTTGCAATACGCCGACCATATCACCTACGTTTCTGAGAAGATTGCTCAGGAGATAGATCAAGCGGCTCAGAAATACCCGGCCATTTCGGAGATTGCGAGAAGTCAGATCCCAAACGGAGCCAATGCACAAGAGATTTTGCCCCTGGATCGCTCAGAAGCGCGCGGGCAATTAAAGGTGCCCCAGGAACGTAAGATTCTTCTGTCGATGGCCAACACCTATACCGAAAGCTTGGTGTTGATGCTGCAAGCATTTGAGCAGGCTCTACAACAAGACCCAGAAATCTACCTGTATCTGCTAGGCGAAGCTCCAGTCCCCCCTGAATATCAAGCCCAATACGACCGGGTGAGCCACCGGGTCGAGCGTCTAGGCAAGCGCCCCTTTGCTCAGGTGCCTCAATGGCTGGCTGTGGCAGACGGGTTGATTCTACCCATGGAAGACAACCCCATAGAATGGGCCCGCTTCCCGATGCGTTTTGGAGATTACCTTTGCGCGGCCCGTCCGATACTTTCGAACGCGGTCGGCGAGGTGAAGCGCTATCTTGAGCAGTATCAAGCAGGCCTGGTCTCACCGCCCAGCGATGCTGCTGCCTTGGGCAAAAATATGTTGAGGATATTTAGTGAACCCCAAATGTCGGCTAACTTAGGCGAGGCGGCCCGAAAACTGGCTGAAGGGGATTTAAATTGGGAGCGAGTGATCGATCAGGTAGAAGCGATCTACCGGGGTGATTTATGAAAATCTTCATGCCTGCTTTGGGTCGCGTTAACACCCAAAATAGAGACGGAAGCGAGGTCCGCACGGTGGAGTTGATCCGTTTATGGCAGGCTGAAGGCCACCAGCTAAGCTTCTTTTTACCTCAAAGACAGGCAAGAACGTTTGAGTCTCAAGGCCTTAAGGGGTTGGATTACGATTTTTGTCTAGACTCCACGGAGTCTGAATCGGAACATTTGGGTAACGTCCTAAGAATCTACGGGGGCCGTATTTTGCGGGGGCTGAGGCACCAGTTCGCTAAAGATATTGACGTGGTCTATATCCCTTCGGATTTTTTGGTTGACCTTTTACCTGGCTTGCGTGCCGCCAAACAAAACCCCCAAGCCCGTTTGGTGATCTGCCTGTTTCTGGTCGCTCCGGTTCCCTGGCGGGGCTATGAAGGGCATTATTCGGGGAAACTCAAGCGGCCCAGCCTGCGGGGGCTTATCTATTACTTCACGCAGCGGTGGGCGATTCGGTTGATCAAACGTTCTGGTGGAGTTTGTCTGGTCTTAAACGACCAAGACCGTGGCGAAATTATAAAGGCCGGTGTTTCGCCTGGAGCGGTGTTTACGGTGCCGATGGGCGTTGATGTGCAACGGTTTGCCGCCATTGAGCCGACCCCAGACACCCCTGGTTTTGAAGGGATTTTTGTGGGGCGTTTGCATCCGCAAAAGGGGCTACCTGACCTAATCGAGATTTGGTCGCGGGTCGTTGAGCGAAACCCTGAGGCCCGTTTGGCAATTATCGGCGGCGGCAGCGAAGAGGTAAAACATTGGCTGGACTTTGAGTTGAAGGATCGAAAGCTTGCAAAAAATGTGTTTCCTCTGGGCTTTGTCCAAGGAGACGAAAAAGTGCGCTTGATCAAAGCGGCCAAAGTGTTCTTGATGCCCAGCCATTACGAATCCTGGGGGATGACAGCGGTGGAGGCAATGGCTTGCGGCAAACCGGTGGTCGCCTATGATTTGCCGGTTTTCAAAGAAGTTTTTCCTGAAGCGATGATCAAAGTGCCCTATGAAGATTTTGATGCTTTTGCCAACAAGGTGCAGGAGCTACTTCAAGATGCTAACCGGTATCAAGCAGTAGTGACGCAATCTCTGGACTTTGCACCGCGTTATGATTGGCCTAAAGTGGCAGAGTACGAACTGAAGTTAATGACTGGTACAGACCAAGGGGATCGATGAAGCGATGGTTATTGCTAATAGTGTATCAACTACTAGCCGTATTGCTCATCCTGGCTCTAGGTGAATTTGCCATCCGGTTTATTCGAACGGTTCCCGAGGTATCGCCAAGGGCTTACTATTATTCGAATCTACTGGGTGATTATATGCCCTCGATTAGTATGAACGCTGATTTGCCGCTGCAATCGCCCTATCAGTTCACTACCAATAGTCAAGGATTTCGTAGCCTTAAGGAATTAGACCTCTCGCATGAAAAAATTAGAGTTCTACTCTTAGGCGATTCGCATTCAATGGGTTGGGGGGTTGATGATGCGGAGGTACTATCAACCCATTTGGAACATTTGCTGACCGCCAAGTTCCAGCATCCCGTAGAGGTTGTCAATTCGAGCCTCATCCAGACCAACGCTTTGGATCAATATATCTATTATGATCTTAAAGGCTACAAGCTAAAACCGGACCTAGTAATTAGTCAGTTTTTTTGGAACGACATAAGCGGTGAAATAGGGCGTGGGCGATATTTTCTACGATTCCCGTTCATGGAGCCCTACAGCCCTTGGCACAAGGTGGTTTTTTGGGTCCAGAAATCAGCTCTTTACAATTGGTTGGCGCAACTTATGGCTAGCTCGGGGGGCATGTTTGACGGCAACCTAAAGCTTCCAGGCAACAAACAAGCCGCAAGTTACCTCAAAGAACACCAATTAGAGCAATTGTTGGTAGACGAGTCCATCAACCCACTGGGTTCATTAGAACAATTATTAGACGAAAACCAGCTTGAAAGGTTTCAGCCCTTTTGGAATGGCGATTTAGGTGCTTTGGAACGGTTACATTTGCGTCTCAAGCAAGAGGGAGTTCCCTTTTTACTCTTCTCGATTCCTGACGAAATGCAGATGAGGTTTTATTTGCAAGGGCCTGAAACTCGGTTATCCCAGTTTTCTGAGCAGAAAAAGGTGCCTTATTTAAGTCTTTTGCCCGCCTACCGAGGAGCTTTTGTCGGTGATTTAGGTAGTCCCTATATCCCTGTGGATCATCATATCAATAAATTGGGGCACCAGATTGCTGCCCAAGAGATTGCAAAACATATCCGGTTGAGGTCGCAGAAAGTAGAGATTGATGAGAAAAACCTCGGTGATTTGCGGATGTTCAAGCGATCCGATTTAGTGCTTGATCCCGCGTCGTTGAAGGCCCAAAGTCCGGGTTGGAAATTGGAATTGAATCTAGGAACCCTGACGAATCCTTGGACAAAAAATCGGGAGTTTCAAGGAGTCAATATGCTTCAAGGGTCTGGAAAAATGTCCATTGAAGTTTCAGGAAAAGGCTTTGACGGGTTTGATTTGATCCTCTTTCCCCGAATATTTAATGACGCCGAAGGAGCGAATGGAATCCAAGTAACCTTCGAAGGGCAGAATTTGTTTGAAATGAAGAGTGACCGTACAGAAAAATGGAGCAGCACCGAAAAGCTTGTGGTTATTCCGGTCCACTTTTCAGTGCCCAGAAATCGAGCCAAAGTTGAACTTAGCATCAAAGGACAAGGTGGCTTGGTGCTGGAACAATTTGAGGGTAAAAGTCCATTCAGGCGAATACAGGCGCGTCTGTACAAAAAAATAAATCGGTTGATTTATAATGGACCGAAAATTTCAAACAATTTTTAGTTTGGGACTTATTCCTGAATGACGGGTTAACCTTGAATCAGGAGAGGAGATGAGCAAGAGCAGACGAAATTTCAGCGCCGAGTATTAGACGAAGGGGGTCTTGGAACTGCTGAGCGGCGAGCAAACGGTGGCTTAATTGGCTGCGAAGCACCAGATCACGCCCAATAGCATCAACCAGCGGGCAATGGCTAGGTTGAGACTTTGAAGAAATGGCAAGAGAGGCCTGTTGAGGCTAGCTCCGGTTACTACCTTGAACCCGCAAAGCCACTGTTGAAAGCAATGCAATAGGGCATGCTCTGGGTTTTAGGCACGAAGGGCTACTGGGAAGAGTCGGCGAAACGACAAATGTAGTCTAAATGCCTATTGAACAACCAGTTCTCAGTCTCTTGGCTACAGTTAGCGCACTTTATTAGCCCAGATAAACCTAAGCATTAGGGGGTAAGGCGGACACAACCCGTAACAAACCCCTTCGGCAATCTTAGCTCATTTGGAATGGTGTTCAAATCCCAGGCACTATGCCTTGGGTTTGTACGCTTCGACCAGCAACAACCTCGAGAGGTTGTGCAACCCGACCATGCCGAAGAGAAAACTAGGGATGCCCACGGGCTTAAAGGAGACTTTTTCAAAGCCTGCTTCGACCATAAACTTGCCCAGCTTCGGCTTGGTGAACCAGTGTAGGTGCTCAATCCCGTCGCCGTACCCGCCCCAATGCAAAATATCCAACGGGTCACCTTGAAATAACATCCGCCACCGATTGTCTAACCGTGCAAAATTGGGGACTTGGATGACCAGTTTCCCACCGGGCTGCAGTACCCGGAAGGCTTCGCGTAATAAGCTAAAAGGATTGATCAAGTGCTCAATAACGTCCACGGCACTGACTACCTCAAAAGATGCGTCTTCTAAAGGATAAGGGGTTTGATTCAGGTCCCACTGCTGTGCTTTGATCCCTTTTTGGCAGGCCAGTTCGGCCGCTTGAGAACTCATTTCCAGGCCGGAAAGATCGCAATTTTTGACTGCTTTATAAAGACTGGCCACATGTCCGTCTCCGCAACCAAAATCAACCATTTTGGCCCCTTCGGGGATGCGGCTCAAGACCGAACCATACTGACTAAAGGGAATCAAACTAGCCGGGAGTCCCTCACGGATCGGTGGCAGGCGGTCTTTGTCCGATTCCAGACGCTTTTTCCAATAATCCTGATAATACTCGCGCAAATCACTCATTAAGTTCTCTTGCTAAAGGATTGCACCAGGTTTCTGGGGCAACTATAGTATGGGCTGTTGGGTGAAGACTAGCTTTCCTGCCTTCGGCGGTCAATAGACTGAAAAAATTCTCCACCGCTTTTTTAACCCAACCTGCAGGGGGAATCGATAACGATCTTGGGCTGTGGAGCCATAAAGGAGGTCGATTTTGAATCAAACCGCCTAAAATTTGAGGCTAGGTGATTTGATTGGGGGCGAAGGTCAAATCAATAAAGGCACTAGCAAACTCCTGTGCCAGCTAGCGGCACGGCAGAGCACAGTAGATCGTAAGTTACGTTCAAACAAGCCGACCACCCGAAGATGGTACTTAGTCCCTTTTGAACCGCAGGGCCTTGAAATAGCCAAGCCTACTTCAAGAAGAATACCCGCATCAACCGCCACATTTCCGTTATACTACCCGCCTGACTACGGTGAAAATGGACCCCAGGGTGCGAACGAGCCCCTTGTGGCGCAGAAATTCCATGATGATGCTTAAACTCGAAACCGGCTGGCCCAGGAAATTCAATAATTTTTGCCGGGCAATCCGCTTGCTGAATTTCTGATACCAAAAACCAAAGCGCTCTGGGCTCAATCCTGGATAAGAGATCACCGTTTCGCCCATGCCGTCTAAATCCGAAAGGTTGGAGTTTTTCAGCAACCCTTCTTCTTGAGCCCAGCGATAAAAGGGTGTCCCAGGGAAGGGAACCGCTTTCGCGATTTGAGCCGTAAAGGTGTTGATTTCAACCATGAAGTTGAAGGTTTGTTCAATGGTTTCCTCGGTCTCGCCCGGTAGGCCGATCATAAAGGTGGCGTGAGTGCGGATGCCCAAATCTTTGCAAAGTTGCACCTTTCTTTTGGCCGATTCGAGCTTGAGGGGCTTGTCGATAAATTGCAAGATTTCCGGATTCGCTGATTCGACGCCGAACTTCATGCCAATACAGCCCGCCTTAGCCATTAATTCAATGGTGTCCTCTTTGACGAACATGACATCACCCATGCAGGTCCAGGGTAGGTTAACCTGCCGATCAATCATGGCCTGGCAGAGTTTTTTGACAAACTTGTTATTCGCCACCAAGGTCATGTCATCAAAGTATATCTGGCGGGCTTTGTATCGCTCTTTGATCCAAAGTATCTCGTCAACCACGTCCTCTGGGTCGCGGGTGCGGAACATAGGGGAGTTGTAGAGGATGTGCCGTTCCTGACAGAAGATGCAGCCTGCGGGGCAGCCACGGGTCGCCACTACTGAGATGCATGGGGCATAGATCGAAAAATCCATGTACAAATTCGCCGGAAAGTCTTCTCGATCCGGCCAGGGCAGTTGCCTAAAACTGTCGATGGCCATCTTTCGAGGGTCCGAGATATGGGGGCCCTGAGGCGAGCCGATGCACAGCCCGGCAATCTGTTTTTGCGCGTCTGTCTGACCCCAAGCCTCCACCAACTCAAGCAGCGGGTATTCGTACTCGCCTCGGATGATGTAATCAATACTGGGGAACTGCTGGAATAGGGCCTCGAAGGCGACGGTCGGATAATTTCCCGTAAGCACTAGCTTGGCTCCAAGAGTTTCTTGGATCTTCAGCAGCAAAGCCATGTCAGAATCGATGGAGATGGTCGTCAATTCGGCAACCAGCAGATCGGGCTTAAAGGCTTCGGCTTCAGCAAAAAAGTCTTGGTCGGTGCAGTCATTGACTACCGCGTCAAACCCTTTAACGCGGTGTTCCGTCGACTTCTTTAAGAGGGCTGTGGCCGTTGCTAACCAAAAAGGGAAGGCATAATAGTCAACGCTTTTGGTATTCCCAATGGTCATCGGCCAACGCGACCCAGCTTTGGCAAAATGACGGATCGACCCGTCCTGTTGGACTTGGACCCCAGGGAGATTGGCTATTAGGATATTCAACGGAATCTGGGTTTTCGAGTTGGTGTTGGTGATGCAGGGTTTATCGTAGAGGATGTGCTAAACAACGGCAACCAAAAGTCTGAGATGCCTGGGGTAGGTCTCTGTTGAAAGGGCAGGTAATTTGTGTCCCTGAGTACAGAATTAATAACTTGATCCTTTGCAAGGGTACCTCATCTTACACAGTCGCTTTTTGGCGGAATCAGCAGTTACAGCTAAATTGGTCTGGGCGGTAGCCACCCAAAACTCCGCAAAAGTATACTCAGATTAGCTTTGCTAGAGGGGGATTTGGTTGACTGGTTTCATGCGAAGATAATAGGTATAGGGGGCCGGTATAGGCCTTAATCTGAACACTTCGTCACTATTGGATGTCCTTGAAAAGCGGGAAAAACTTGCTCCGCATTTTTTTTAGTGTGCTGCTATTTCTATTGCTGGTCGCGAGTTTCGTGCCCTCAATTGAGCACAAACTTAAGTGGGAGCTTGGTCGCTGGAATCATCCGACTCAAGAGTTGGTTCCCGACTATCCTTGGGCTGTGGATATATACTACCCACTCTTATACAGTACCGAGCCCGTCAATATTCGAGATACTGTCAAACAGACGAAGCAGAATCCGTTTATTGTGGAAGGTGGTCGTCAGTTCTCTTTTCTTGGCGAAAGTGTTGGTTATCAGGTCGGAATGGGCAAACAAAACTGGCTCCGTTTACCCACGCCCAAGTCAAGTGTACCCCAAAACCCCGATTTAGAAACATGGACGGTCGGATTTGTGGTTAATGATTTTAAATATCAAGATGATAACCCATATCAGCTAGTCTTTTGGGCTGGCGATCCTGACCAAATTAACCGACCAAGGCATGCGATCTATGTAAACGCCAAAGATCGATACTTGCATTATGCTTCGAGCCTCGGCGGATTTCACTTTAAAAACATTGAGTTGGAATCTGGTAAGTATTACCATGTTGTTATTTCAATGAGCAAACGAGGGGACCAATACGATGAATCGATCAGTTTAAATGGGCAGAGAATTAAGAGCTTTATTTCTCAAAACGAGATTGTGCCGCTGGAAGACATTTTTGTCGGTAGCCCTTTTCCCAATGTGTCCTCGGTCAATGGAATTGTAAATCAAGTGGCCCTGTGGCACGTAGCTCTGAGCCCTCCGGATGTAGTGCAGTTAGCCAAATGGTCGATTCGTCATGCCAAATCTGACGGGGAGTGGCTTTTTCTACAATTTTTTAGACTGCTAATGGTGACGGGCATCTATTTTATGAATTTTAACGTACTCTTCCCATCTTTTTTTCTGCGGTGGCGGGTCTGGGACCATGACATCTCCATTATCCATGCAAATCGGCATCTTGGGGGTATAACTGAATTGAGTCCTTTAAAGGACCCGAAGTTTTTAATTGACGTGGTCAGGGATAGTGCAAAATGGAGCGTTGACCAATTGAAAAGCCGTTGGAAACAAGCCAAATCGGAACTATTATGCTGGCTCCGTAAGATGGAAGAAAAAAGGTATCAACAGATTGCCGATCAACTTGGAACGGGAGTTACTGGGCAAGACCCTGAACTTTTGTGGGTTGAGGTGATACGAAGAAAAAAACCGGATTTTGATCCTACTAACCTAAGCAAGCAGGCTTTGTTTCGTCACTTTGTTCGATCACTTTAGGCTTTGTGCTAGTGAACAAACTCAAAATAAACACCCAACAGCCCAAGCCCTTTTTTGGGCTTTGGAGTTCCCAAGAAAAACGTGATCGGTACTGAACAATTTCGACCAAATTGGCGCATATTTGACGCACTGGCAGTGTTGGGTTTATTGGCGCTGGCTGGGTATTTGAGACTGAACCATCTGACCGATAAGTCGATGTGGTGGGATGAGGTTCAGGTTTTGGTGGCCGTCCCCAGAAGCTTTTTTGAGATCCATATGGGGCTCTATCACGACCAACACCAACCACTGTTTTATTTTCTCGTAAAGATATTCGACAGCATTAGTCGCGATGATTTTGTTCGAAAGATTCCGTCCTGGCTTCCGGGCATCTTGGTGGTTGGAGCATTGTACTTGTTGGGAAAAGAGTGGACTGACCGCCGAGTCGCTCTGATTGCCTCATTGCTGTTGGCTGTCAACTTGCCGCATATCGAACAGTCTCAGATGCTGAGGATGTATGCCCTGCTTACCTTTTTGGGTATGCTGAGCACCTTTGCGTTGTACCGATTCATTGAATCAGAGGGCAAAGCTAGCGCTCTTTGGGCCTATGCCATCACCACTTCCTTGGCGTTACATACCCACGCATCCATAGTGCCCCTCATCGCTTTTCAAGTACTCTATGTGGTTTACCTTGGGGCCGAAAATTTCGTTCACCAAAAGTTCGCCTACCCCACCAGATTTTTCTGGAGTGACCAAAGGAAAAGCAAGCAATTCCAGCTGTTTGTGCTATTTTCGATTGCGCTGATGGTGCTGTTTTGGATATCTGTCCGGCCAAAGGTTGAGTTTATTGCCTTACTGGGAGGAGTATTTCTCTTGCTGCCCCTAATCTCGCCGGTGGTCGTCAAAGACTGGAAGCCACTTTTATCGGCCCATCTATTCAAGCGAGGATTGTTGTTGGTTCTAGTGACTGCATTGCTGAGTCCCTTCTTCCTGCATAGCTTATATGGCGCTATCGCATCATTTTACCATCGCCCTGAGTTGTCCTCATCATTTTCCGGCGAAACGATAACGCAGTCCTTTGCGCTGCAGCAGAATCGCTTTTTGGCCATGTCGACGACCCTAGGTTACCGCAGTTTTTTGGGCATCCAACACAACGGTTACTATCCGCTTTTATTTTTCCCTCTAGGCATTTTTCTGGCTTGGGTCCGGGGAAAGCGGTGGGTTTTGCTGGCCACGTTCCATAGCTTGTATTTTTTCGTTTTGATCGGTGTCATCGGCTACAACCGCTTTGCCATTTCCTTAGGCGACCGGTTTTTCCTGCCAACCTTGCCCTTTATCTTTTTATTAACGGCGGTTGGTTTGGTTTGGGGTGTTGAATTGCTCGTAACATACTTGTCTAAAATATTGATTTTTATAAGCTTAATTAGCAGTCCGCGTTTGGTGTCCTTAAAGCTCGCGCAGTGGTCTCAGGCTTTTATTAAGGCAACTACACTTATAGTGCTCGTAGGTTTTTCCGCTAAAGAGTGGGGTGCCCATGGTGAGCTAAGGGAAAATTGGTACAATACAAAATGGGTAAACTGGCATTCTTTGGGCGAATTTCTGGACCAAAATTTGCCGAAGAAAGCAATATTTATTACAAATAGCCAGAATCTACAATATATGGTTAGCGTCAACACAAACAAGGAAACTAATAAGAAAATAATGTATAGCTTCAATGACGCGCAAGATTATCGACCCCTTTGGATTATTGAAAACGGAGTAGATAAAGAAAATAAACTATTCCAGAAAAGCCTAGTCAAAGACGGTTTTAAAGAGGTTTTCACTCTCCAGCCAGGGGATGTGCACCTATATACAAAAAATGTTAGGGTTGAACCTTTGATCGAGGTGTCTCCGGGGATTGACCGGAAATGGAAATGGGGGGCCAATGGTTTCGGTGGCCAAGATCGGCTTGAATTTATCAAAAAAGCCTATTCTATGCACTACCTATCTCCACGGCTGCTTGTGTTGACGCCTACTGTAGACGATGTTCCAGCTTCACTGGTCTATCAATTTGAAGCGAAAAACCCCCAAGAGCTCGAACGATTTCAAGTTAAATTGGGGTACAAGCTCGAATCGGAATGTTTTATTAAGGTATTGGCCAGTGAAGATGGGGAAGCCTACCAAGAGGTTTTTTTCACCGATGATCCAACGCATCTCGGCAAAATAATCGAACTGACGGAGTTTGCTAAAAGGGGTAAAAAGTTCTTTGTACAACTTCAATTGCAGTCGACCTGGAATTCGAAAAGGCTGACGGGATCTCTAAATCGCGCAATGCTCACTGAAGTAGAGTTTAGCGCAACGTACCAAAATTAGCCTCTTTCTTGGGCCGTGATCAAAGACGGTCTGCCCCGATGAAGCTGCTTGTTCATTGTAGTCATTATGGAAAAAATCAAGTCGGTATTTTTACTTGCCCTCAAGGTAAGCATCGTTTCTGGTGTGCTCTACTATTTGACTACCCAAGGGCGTCTGAACCTCCGACTCGTCCCCGAATTATTAAATCGGCCCAGCTTGTTTTTTGCCCTTTTTTTGGCCCTGTTGTTAGGTATGGTGTTTCCTTCGATGGTTCGCTGGTGGTGCCTGTTGCGTGCCCTAGGCATTGGAATGAAGCTCCGTAAAGCCGTATCGGTCACTTGGATCAGTATTTTCTTCTCTACGTTTTTACCGGGCGCAATTAGTGGGGACCTGGTTAAAGCCTTTTATATAAGGAAAGAGCACCCTGAGCACTCCAAAAGCCTGCTCTTTTCCACGCTGTTAGTGGATCGGATATTAGGACTTCTGGCCATTTTATTGTTGGCTGGTTTCGCGATTTTCGTGATGCAGCCTTTCGAAGGTGCTGGGGACGGATGGGAGTTAACTGGGCAGATTTTAACGGGGCTAATTTGTGCTTTTTTAATGGGCGGGTTGTTGATTATCTTCCCGTTTTCTCAGAACAGAGACCCGGTTCAGCGGATTTTATCAAAACTTCCGGCGAGCCGCATCACGCTGAAAGTGCACAACGCCTTCACCCTATATCGAGATCACAAAAAGACTCTTGCCCTCGGGCTCTTGTTGTCTTTGATGATTCAACTGACAGAAGTCCTTTGTTTCAAGCTATTAATTGACCAACTGTCTCAGGGCGGAGCCTTTACCGACCTGTTGGCGGTTGTCCCGATTGGGGAAATATCTACTATCATCCCGGTAGCTCCGGCGGGGATTGGTGTAGGTCATTTAGCCTTTGAGTACCTATTCCAATCGGCAGGGATGTCAGCAGGAGCCGATATGTTTACCCTATTTACTTTGGTTCGGCTGATAGTACTGCTGCTTGGCGGCTTCCCTTACTTGGTCTATCGAAAATCAGGGGGCCCAACGATGTTGGACGGGCCTTTTTCTAATTGAATAGTCCTACCATTTGGCGCAGCTGAATCCCTAAATGTTCTAGGGATTTAGTTCGTTTTAATCTCCTGAGCCAGTAAGAGGGCCGGATATAAAAGCGAAGGATTGCTCGGTTGCGTAGTTTTCTGATTTGTTCCGCCTCGGCTTTACCATGGCCGATAATTCCCATCTCTCCTTTAGTGTCATATCCCTCTACGCCAACTTTAAAGGTACCCTCCTCAATCGCTTCTTGACGTATCACTGAGCCCGGCAAGGGCGCCGCAATATTAAAGGAGGCAAAATCAATGGAAAGCGACAAAGCGTAATTGATGGTTTTGCGGACATCTTCGACGCTTTCATGCCGAAGCCCAAGAATGAAATCGGCGCAAATGCTAATCCCTTGCCGGTTGGCGTGGCCCAGCAAATTGGTTAACTTTTTCTCTGAAACAGTCCTTTGATATTCTTTTAACGAACCCAGATCGACTGAATCGATACCAATAATGATGGTATGGCATCCAGCATCGCACATAGCTTGAAAGAGTTCTTCGTCATAATGCTGAGGATGAAAATAACAAGACCAACTAAAATTAAAGCGCTTAGCCATATCTAAAAGTAGCGGTAAAGACACTTTTTTAGGGAAGCCGAAGGTCTTGTCTGCAAAAAATAGCTCTTTTACACCCAGCGAATCTATATGGGCCAACTCAGCCAGCACATCTTCGGGTTGTCGAACCGAAGGGGGAAAGTGCGCATCGGTGCAGTATGAACAAGTAAAAGGGCAACCCCAACTCAAGGTAACGGTCGCGTGGCGTTTATGCACCGAAAATGGAAATATGTAATTGTCATTTAAGAATATTTCGTGCCTCGGATAACCGCCGCTAAAACTAGTTGGTTTGGTTGGGTTACCTAACACCTGCTGCCCCGGTGCCGTAATCACTCCCGGCACCGCGCCTGTAGATGGTTTTGCTCTAAGATCTAACATTGCCTTTAGGTCTAACCAATAGGGCTGGATCACAATCCCTTCGCATTCTTGTAGGATAATCTCCTGATAAGATTTCTCTAAGAAAATATCACCTAAAACAAAGCAAGGGGTTTGAGGGAATTTTTCTCGGGTTCTTCTATAATACGCCACGTCTGTTTCCCAGCAGGCACTGGACAAAAGGAAAAACAAGAGATCGGCTTTCTCTCCTTCGAATTGGCGATAAAACGATGAATCATCCAGGCGATCTGCTGTCCCGTCCACAAAATGAATCTGATCTTCAGGCTGCATTAAAGAGCTGATCACCAAAAAGTCGTTAGGCTGCCATAAATAATCGGCCTTAGCTTCATGACTACAGTCAATATTCCGAATAATTCGCCTGTGATTTGGCGAAGGAGGAATGACTAGTAGGTTGTTCATAGATCATGCACCTGGAGCGCTGCGGTTAAATTTATGTTGGTCTGAAAAAACCTTAATTGTGAAGGCTTTCCGTTAGAAGTTTGGATATTCAAAAACCAAGACTCGGGCCCGATTCCTGTCAAATTCAACAATGTTCGGTAACAGCCTTTGCCTGGGAGCCATCCTGGCCTGCAAAACCTAGCCGGAAGCAGCCAAAATGCTCGCGGCTGGCTTGCAAATCGCCCAAAGGGATCAAACATAGGCATGCGGATAGCTTACGAGACCCGCTGCTTAACTTAGCCGGGTTTTTGGGCAACAAACCGGTAGCCAGAAGCAAAGGTGACATCTCGACTCATCCGGTCCAAAACCCAACTAACGGCATTGACCCCAAAAAAGATCGGCGCAGCAAATAGGGAGGCTGTCCCGAGTCGGATTAACTTCCACGCCTTATTTTCTTCTTTGTAAATATTGAGGAGTCTGATCAGGTAGCCGTTGATTAACTGAGAAAGCATGGTGCCTACGCCGCCAAAGGTATCGCGTTCAACGATTTCAAATCCCGCCAATTCAAGCTCTTTGGTTAAGCCCGAGCGGGTCCATCGGAAGTAGTCATCTTCGCCGTCCACACCGCCGTGGGCTTGGTATAAAAAGGGCGTGGTGATCAGCAGCTTCCCACCGGGCTTTAAGACCCTATGGACTTCGCGCAAATAAGCTTCGTATTTAAAGACATGCTCTAATACGCCTAGTGAAAGGATCGTATCAAATTTGTTGTTGCCAATCGCCAGTTGGGTTCCATCTACATAAACCTCGGCGCCCAGAGCCGAGGCCCGCAGTAGCGATTTGGCAATACCGCCTAGATCCGCCAGATTCATAGACTGGTTGAAATTCTCTCCCCAAACAGGATAGTCCATCCCAATATAGTCTTGAACCTTTTCCAGCGAAAGACAATAAGGCTTGTAGTTGGCGCTCCCGCAGCCGAGGTCACCGATGATGCCCGAAGCATGCTTGGCCATCATCTGTTCGTTTTCAGCTTTCTCGGCTTTGAAAAAAACCTGGTAGGGATAAAAAAACGTATTGGCTAAAAGCGAACTCATTTCAATTCCCATCGATGGGTTGGCTGTCTACCCCTTCAGTTGACAATTTGGTTGCCCGCTCCAATACCAACACAGGCTTCCCTTCGATAACGGGGAACTGGAGTGCGCAGGCCTTACAGGTTAACTGCTCTGATTGATACTCTAGCGGCGCTTTGCAAGCAGGGCAGGCAATCAGGTCAAGAATACGCGAACTTAAGGGGGTCATATCGGCCTTTGCGTCAAGTTATTTGCGAGCTTTGTCAGATTGAGGGCGGCAAGTCAAGGTAGGGTCCATTTGGCTTTTAGTGGTTTCCCTCTGCGCCGAGGGTGAGTGGCTTACCTCATTCGCCAGGCCTAGGGGCGGGGGCGAGCGCGGATTATATAAAATGCGGTGAACCAATTGACCACCGGGATACGGTTTAGACAGTCGTTGATTTTTTTAAAAACTAGCGAACGATTGTAGAGCCCCGTCGGCAAGAACCCATACCGGTGGATTTCTTCCACGACAAAGCCATTGGCCTCAAGCAGCTTTTTCAAAGAAAACAGATTGCTTCTTAGGTATTGGCGGCTCCAATGGCTGCCCAGTTGGCCTAATTTGATGAAGAAAGGAATAAAGAGAGGGTTCATCGAATTGTTTTCAAAGATGACCAAAGAGCCATCCTCTTTTAGGGATAGGGAAAGGTTCTGTAAAATTTGCTCGGCTTCGGAAGTGTGGTGCAGCATGTTGACCAGAATGGCCCGATCAAAGTAACGTTCCCAGCGGATTTCTTTGAAATCAAAGACTAAAGCTTTCATGTTCTGCAGCCCTCGGGAGGCCGCATTTTGATTTGCCAACTCAATGGAAACTGGGGATAAATCGGTTCCAATCACCTCCTCGGCGTCTTCAGCGCATCGGATCGAATAACGACCTGCACCGCAGCCTAAATCCAAGACCTTTTTGCCCTTCAGGTCTCCGATAACCGCTTTAAAGGCCTGCCATTCGATTTGGTCCGCAGGGCTTTGGGTGACTTCTGCTTGGGGCGTTTGGGCGTAGCGGTCGAAATAGTTGCTTTGCCGTTGATTGAATTCGTCCATCGTTCCCGTGGTTAGTTTTCCCTATACTAGGTTGCACCCCTAAATTTGTCAAAGTGTGCCAGCGCCTAATTTTAGGGGTCCCTTAGGATTGATGTGAAACAAACGTTGAGTTTTTATCAAAAGATATATATTATGTTTAAAAACCCTTATTCTATTCTCTCTTGAAAGGTTGCCTGTCTTGGGCAGTGCTGATAAAAGGATGGGGTTGCGCTCAACGGAAGCCGTTTACATTGCCGATTAGGCCTCATAGACAACCGCAGCACACAACAAAGGTACCCCTTGCGCATATTACTTATCTATCCCGAGTATTTAGTCACCGACGGAGACGCCTACAACCTACCGCTTGGGTTGTTGCATATTGGCAGTTGGATTGAGTCTAAAGGTCATCAGGTAACTTTGTTGGACTGCGCGGTAGAAGGCGATTGGAAAAAACGACTCGATCAATTGCTGCCTGAGACTGATTTGATTGGAATCAGCGCCATGACCGTCCATTTGCCTTCGGTAGAAGCCATTTTGGACTATTCTCGTAAGGAACGTGGATTCGAAGGGCCGGTTGTCTTGGGGGGAGTGCACGGCACTCTGTTCCCAGAGCAAACCATTCAAAGTGGGTGGTTTGACTATGTAATTACCGGAGAGGGGGAGTTGCCCTTCTTGGAACTGATCAACGCCTTAGAGTCGCAGCAAGACCCTTCCAGTATTTTGGGCGTTGGGTATCTGGCCGAGGCCGGGCCAGTGGTTAATGCTCCGAATAAGGATTTCAATTATTCTGAAATGCCCCATATCAACTATCGATTGTTGGGCACCAAGATGATTGATTTTTTCCAGGGAAGCAGCATCGGCGTGTTGTCTAGCCGTGGGTGCCCTTTTAAATGCAGCTTCTGCATCAACTCCGCTATTGAGGGGAGCAATAAATGGCGCTCCTGGGATGCTGAGCGTACGGCTGACGAAATCGAGTATGTAATCCGCGAATATGGGGCCAATACTGTTTGGTTCTGGGACGAGCACTTTTTTGTTAGTAAAAAGAGGGTAACTGAACTGTTAGACGCCATTGAGGCCCGCAACCTAAAGTTCAGTTGGGCCGCAGAGATTCGGGCCGATACCTTCCGGCGGATTTTAGATGAGGAATTGCTCCAGCGACTCAAAGACAGCGGCTGCATCAAATTGGCGATGGGTGCCGAGTCGGCCTCCGAAAAGATGTTGAAGATTTACAACAAACGCATAAAGTCCGACGATGTCTACAGTGCTGCTCAGCGTTGTATTGACGTGGGGATCCAACCGACTTTCTCTTTTATCATTGGAGCGCCTGGCGAGGAACGGGATGACGTAGCGCAGACCCTTGAAATGTTCCGCAAATTGATGCGGATCGATACGGGCGTGCGGATTCTTGGGCCCCAGATATTTCGACCCTATCCGGGCTCCCCGCTGTACGACAAGTGCGCAGAAGCTGGCTTGACCATGCCCGCGACGGTTCAAGAGTGGATCATTTCGGTTCAGAGGGACATGACCGAGAATAACCCCTACATCAGCCCCTGGATCAAAGACCCGGACTTCGTTAACACGATCTGGTTTTACTCGTTTCTGATCAGTACGGACCTATCAGTATTGAGGGCGTTGTTTTTGGAGTATTGTGAAAAAACCTCCAAAGCTTGGCCCTTCCGGTTTGCTGGGCAGCTGGGGATCCAGGGGATTGCGCTGTTAGGTCGCTTCCGCTATAAGTTCGGGCTGTATCGATTCCAAATTGAGATTAACCTATTCAAAAAATACCGTGCTGTCCTTTCCTTCTAAAGACTTTACAGCAAGGGGTTGAGAAGGCAGAATCAATTTCAAGATTGAGTCATTCCCTTTGACTGGGCCGTTTATGAAGGTGTTGATAGTAAGCCATATTACCGATCTGGCAGGGCCTACCGAGGCAGCGGTGGACTATTTCGCCCGTGAGGCCGAGTCGGTAGATGTGCTGCTGCACCCCCTGCCTTATTGCATGGACCGCGCAAGCACTGTGGGGCGAACGAACCAAGGGAATTGGGTCTTTAAACGCAAAGTTTGGGGCTCTCGCCTGCCGAATCTGATCACCTACCTCCGTGATGCTCTGCTGACCTTGATTTGGGGGCTTCGGTTTGGTCAGAAGTACGATGTTTGTTTGGGCGTAGATCCGCTAAACTGTTTCGTGGCACTGTTGCTTAAAAAGCTGGGCCGAGTCGAGAGGGTTTACTTCTATACCATCGATTGGATGCCTACCCGCTTTTCAAATCCGGTTCTGAACCGATTCTACCACCTAATTGATCAATATTGCGTCAACCATTGCGACGCGGCTTGGAACCTCTCGCCAAAAATTTGTGAGGTCCGGGCTGAGCAAGGGCTTGAGCCGTCTAAAAACCTGCTGGTCCCGGTGGGTGTGGAGTTTGACAAAATCCAACTCCCGGCGGCGGAGACAAAAGTACGTGCGACTAAGTTGGTCCTTCTCGGCGCGTTGGCACCCAGCAAGGGGGTGGATCTGGTAATTGAAGCCTTTGCCGAACTCAAAAAAGCGCTGCCCGAGATTGAACTTTACGTCATTGGCAAAACGCCAGAAGATCGGTCCGAGGATGGGGTGACCTATGAACCATATGAGCCCCGGTTGCAAGCCTTAGGGGAAGGTGTTTATCTGCTGGGGCGGATGAATCATGACGAGGTTTTGGCCAAACTGCCCCATTTTGATCTGGGACTGGCACTCTACAAACCCTATCAAGGCAACCTTTCGGCCTGGGCCGATCCCAGCCGCGTCAAAGATTATCTCGCTTGCGGGTTGCCGACTTTGGTCACTTCCGTGCCGCCAATCGCCAAAGACATCGAGGAAAATGTTGCGGGAAGGGTGGTAGAATATACTTCCGAATCCCTGGCTCAAGCGCTTCTAGAGATCGCTGAGAGCCCGGAATTGTTCCGTGAGATGCGGCAAAATGCCTTAAGGTACATGGAGAGCTATAATTGGAAAGATATTTTTTCCAAGGCAATCATTGAAAGCCAAGTACCTTCGGCCTCTGTAGGATAATCTTAACTTTTCGAAACGCTACTGTGAGCTAGCCTCTTATGTCACGTGAAACCACCGACTTTAACTCCACCAAGTATGCGGCCCCGCAGCCGATCCAAGATTCTGGCTTGGTCCGCATTGACTTGGCACTTCAACTGATTGGAAGCGGTAAGCGGGTCTTGGACCTTGGTTGCTGGGATGGCAGCATCGCGCAACGGATCAAAGAACAAGGCAACGAAGTTTATGGCTTCGAAAACAGCCGCCCGGCGGCTGAAATGGCTCGGCAGAAGGGAATTGAGGTGGTTGAATGCAATATAGAAGGGGACTGGCCAACCTTCGACTTTCAGTTTGACGCCATTTGGGGCGGGGAAATCATTGAGCATGTTTTTGATACCGATGCTTTTTTACAAAAGATACGTTCCCTTTTGAAAGATGGCGGGCAGGTGATCCTTAGCACCCCAAATATCGCGACCTTGGGGCGGCGGTTGATGTTGATGCTCGGGAAAAATCCGATGACCGAATACACCGCTCGTGAACATGACGCCGGCCATATCCGCTACTTTACGCATCAAGATATGAGGCAACTCCTGGAGGACAACCGATTCGAGGTGAGCGACTTGATCTCTGATGTGCTCAACTTCAATGGCACCGGGACGCTTTATAGCCGTCTGATTCCAAAGCTCTTCCCTACCCTGGGGCGGTCGGTTATTGTTCGCGCCCTCAAGCAGCCCTAGCCGCCGATGAGCCGCCTAAGAAATAATATCCTTCCCCTTTTTGTCCTCTGCTTTGTGTCGTTGGCTGCATTGTGGGAGGTGGTGAACAAAGCAGGCGTAATGGGGCGTGTCTGGGACTGGGGGGCCAGTCCCTATATGGACGGTCAGCGCAAACTGACGTCGAGCTCCTTTTATGTTTGGCAGGAATTTTTCTTTGGCGGGCGCGAGTCACCTTTTAACTCATTGATATTTTTTCAGCTGATTGCCGATTTTATCGATAGTTTGTCGAGTCCAACCCTGGGGCCGAAGCTATTGATGGTTGGCTTGCTGGCCGCTTCGGGGATCAGCTTCTTTTTTCTGTTGCGACACTTGGGCGTTGGGGTTTGGGCTGCGGTTCTGTTCTCGTTGCCCTACATGTTCAATCCTCGAATTATGTCCATGTTCATCGGTGGGCATTTATTTCAAGTATATGTTTTTCCGGTATTTCCTTTAGTCTGGCTCTATTTAAGTCGCCTGGAGTCTGATGAAAAGATAGGCCATCTGATTTGGTTGATGCTGGCATTGTTTTTTACCAGCTTGCTGACCAATAATTTGGTATTAATTGCTTTTTTGGCCGTTCCTTACAGCTTGGTCATTATTTTTAGATCAAGGAACAAGCTGCGCCTGACCGGGAAGTTTGCATCCGCCGGAGGGTTTTTTATCTTCCTGAATTTGTTTTGGCTGTTGCCGTTTGTCATGGCGCTGCGAAACCCAGATTACCAAGTCCATACTGGGTACAGCCTTGATGAAGAGCTAAAGTTCCGTTTGATGTCTCTGGCAGATCGTTCCTGGGAATTGTGGGACTTATTTGGCTTGAGCAATTTAACCAGCATGGCCACCGAACATGCAAACCACTATGGGGACGGTGCTCTAGAGGAAATCCATCGTTGGGTCAGTCTGTTGAGTTTGGTGGTGATTGTTCTTTTTGTTTTTGTATGGCGTAAACGCAGGCTGCGGCTCATTGAAGCCGTGACGTTGGGCATGCTGGCTTTTTCATTCTTGTTTATTACGGGCACCAAAACTCCTTTTGGTGTTTGGTTTTTCCAGTGGTTTTCCGCGAATTTTGGACTTATTTTTTCTTCATTTTCAAACGTTTGGCGATTTTCTCCGCTGATGTTTTTTAGCTGGGCTCTTATGCTGGCCCTTTCTAGCAAAGAGCTTTGGGATATAGGTTCGAAGAGTCGGATTGTTTTGGTGGGTTTTTGGCTGGTTTTGGTTTGTACGCACTTGTATCCTTGGTTTGGGGTGGACCTCACGCAACCGCTAATTACGCGGGGGTCTCAGTCTATGAGCCTGCAGGTTAACCGAGTGGACCCCAGCGACCTAATGATCTATGAGCAGATGAGGCGGGATGAAATGGACTACCGGATCATGCTGGTACCCTCGCCTGGTTCTGTCTGGCCCGGCCACAGCAAGACGGGTTTGCCTTGGGGGTATACGAGTTTTTCGAAAAACTTAATTTTTGAGTGGTACGGTGCCAACGAGTTCTACAATGATGCGCTCAAAGCGCTCTATGTGGAAGATTCCAAGGCGGATATCACCCAAAACTTGCTTCAAGCGGGGGTTAAGTATGTTGTGTATCCCCGCATTGAGTCTCAATACGAGCCCTACCTGAATGTAAACCCGGGGAAAACGGTCAATTATAAACAGGTTGAAGAAGACAACATGGCCTATTTTATCGAAGCCGGTCAGCTGATTCCTGAAGAAAGCTTGTCTACTCCTGATGTACGGGTCTATGGGGTCCATGAATTCCTGCCTCATTTCTACTCCCCTGGCGCTTCTTTAGAACGCAAGGGGCGGTAATGGAACCGGTTTTGGTAGGGTTTATGACCGAATTTGCTGGGCAGCGTCTGTACACTCTTGGGAAACTACAAAAGTATTTGGCAATCCTTTGCCGGCAAAAGAGGGTCTCATCAGATTCATTGGGGGCGTTTGCTCCCGCAACAAAGCTAACCTGCTCCTTCGCTATACTGGCGGGCAAATCAACTCACAAACTGGGAGACCGATTTGAGTGATCAATTGGCAACTGGAAACAAGAAGAAACTGAATGTTTTTTTGATTTATCCCCCTACCACGGTATTTTGGCCTAACGAGACGATTCCAGCGGCTCAAAGCCAATTAGGCCTTGGATATTTAGCTTCTTACCTACGCGAATATCTCGATCCCAGTATCGACCTAACGTTAGGTATTTTGGATTGCGCTATCGAAGGGTTGGGCGTGCGGCTGGATGATGAAGAAAGGCAATGCAGTCGGTATGGGCTTAGCGAAGAAGATATTTTGGCTCGATTGGAGGCCTTTAAGCCTGATATCGTAGGGATCACCTCGATGTGGACCGCCTACGCTACCGATGCTCACGATGTCGCTCGACTGATCAAAGACAACATGCCGGATACTAAGGTGATCGTTGGTGGAACTCATGCCTCGATCCAGCCTCGGATGACCATTTTAGATGACAACATCGACGTGGTAGCTATTGGTGAGGGCGAGGTGACCTTCTTGGAGCTAGTGACCAAAATGGCCCGTGGGGAGGACTATTCTGAAGTTCTGGGGACCGCCCTCAAACTCCCCAACGGCGAGATCAAGGAGAATGCACGGCGTCCATTGATCGAGGATTTGGATACTATCCCTTTCCCGGCTAGGGACTTAATGAACATGAAGAAGTACTTTGAGGTGCTGAAGTCTCCCTACCTTATGCGGACTCCAATGACCTCTGTGTTCAGTTCGCGCGGTTGCCCTTACAAATGCAATTTTTGCTCGATCCACTCGGTATGGGAGCGGAAGTGGCGTAAGCGGAGCCCCAAAAACGTAGCCGATGAACTGGAACATCTGATCAAAGATTATGGCGTACGCGAGGTTTCTTTTTTAGACGACAACCTATCGGTGAACCGCAAACGATTGCACGGTATTTGTGATGAGATCATCGAGCGCAAATTAGACTTTAAGTGGAGCACGCCGAACGGGACCGCCTATTGGACCTTAGACAAGGATGTGCTCAAAAAAATGAAACAGGCTGGTTGCTACCGCCTGACCTTTGGGGTTGAATCGGGTTGTCCCGAAACCCGCAGTTATATGCAGAAAAATGTCAGCCTTAAAAAGGCTGAGACTATGTGTAAGGAAGCCAATAGGCTGGGGATGTGGACTATTTCGACTTACATCATTGGCTTCCCCTATGAGACGAAAGAGCAAATCCTCCAGAGCCTGGAGTTTGCGATTACCTCGGGAACCGATTGGGCTTCCTTTTATCTATTGATGCCCTTTATCGGGACAGGGGTCTATGAGGATTTTAAGAAAGAGGGGCTACTCAACTTCGATGCCTACCTCAATCCATCGGAACACGACGAGAATGTGTTGATCGCCCTGTCCGCCATATTATCGCAAGGCGGCACAGCTACCACGCTCTTTACTGCCGAGGAGTTGAAGGCCTTACAGACCAGGATGACTAAAAAGTTTGTCTTGAATCGGGTTCTTAATCCGACGGCCCCGTTGAGAGTGTTAAGTAAAGTCCGGTCCTTCGAGGATCTTCAGTATCTTCGGCGCATTGTGGTCAGTTTCCTGCACATCATGAAAGACCTCCTAAGGAACCGATATTCTCTGGTATCGAGCATACATACGGAGTGAGGATTTTGTCTTGACCCGTGACAACCCGCCCGTTGTTTGTTAAATTATAGCCATTTAGTGGCACAAAAAAAATCAAGAAGGAAGTCATGCCGAACGCCCAGGCGATTGCGAACAAGACATTGAATGACCGCGAAAAACTGGAGTCCCTAGAGGTAATCCAGTCTCAGCCCCAGCGGATTGTGTTTGAAGCGAGCAATAAGTGTAACTTGAAATGCGAGATGTGCGGCCATTCGCACCGCGACTTTGAAGGGAAAAACCTCAAGCTTAAGCATTTTGAAGCCTGCGCCAGTGTGTTACCTACGGCATACGACGTAAGCCTGTTTGGTTGGGGTGAGCCTTTCTTGAATGAGCACCTGGGCCGTTTCTTCGATGATGTGATCCGCAACGACTCCAAGGTGTTTATCCTCACCAATGGGCTTTTGCTGAAAGAAAAATTGGTGGAGCACATGATCGAGTCTGGGTTGGAGTATTTAAATTTCTCCTTCGACGGCACCACCAAGGAAGTGTACGAGAAGATCCGGCGGGGCTCGAACTTTGAGCGGGTTCTGGCGAATATCCAGAAAATCGTTGAGATGAAGCGCAAGCATGGGAAGAAGACCCCTTATTTGCGGATGGTTTTTGTGGGGATGCGCCAAAACATTCACCAGTTCCCCGATTTTGTCCGTTTGGCCGCCGAACTAGGGATGGACGAAGCGAAACTGGTCCACATGGTTGCCTATGGCCATGAAATGAAGGACGAAATCTTATACTACGATAAAGAGAAAACCAACCTCTTGATTGACGAAGGGCGCAAGCTAGCAGAGGACCTGGGCATAGCTTTGACGTTGCCTGAAAAGTTTGACCTAGAGTCCCCGCAAAAGCAGGTGAGCGAAAGTAAGCCGAGCGGCCACCGCAAGCCCTGCTACCGACCCTGGGAAGAGCTATTTGTTGAGTCCGACGGCAAGGTTCGCTTATGTATGCTCAGCCATGAGATCATGGGGGACTTAGAAGAGCAACCGATAGAAGAAATTTGGAACAATGAACGGTTCCAAACCTTCCGTGCTACCGTAAACAGCGAAAACCCGATCAGCACCTGCGCGGCTTGCCCTCAGTACAAAGAAATGAACGTCAATGACATTGGCGCGTTCCTGCAAATGGAAACGCAACTGCCGGGTACGAAAGGTCAGGACGTGGCCTGATGACTAAGGCGATGATTCTGGCGGCCGGATTGGGGACCCGGCTGAGGCCGCTAACGGATCACCTTCCCAAACCGATGGTGACCGTCCAGGACAAACCCGTGTTGCAGCATAGTATAGAGCTTTGCCGCCAGCACGGGATCAACCAAATCGCCATCAATCTCTCCCACCTACCGGACGTTATCACCGACTATTTTGGCGATGGCTCCTCCTTTGGTGTCCAGTTACAGTTCTCGATGGAGACTGAGTTGCAAGGGACCGCAGGGGCCTTGCGGCCCTTTTTGAGCTTTTTTGACCAGACCTTCGTGGTGATCTACGGCGATGTCCTCAGCCATACCGACCTCAGCCGGATGTTGGCTTTCCACCAAGAAAAGGGTGGGGTCGCCACCATTGGTTTGTACCGGGTTCCAAACCCCCAGGAATGCGGGCTAGTCGATTTAGACTCAGAAGGCCGGGTCACCCGATTTGTAGAAAAACCTCCTATCGACGAAGTCTTCACCGATTTAGCCAACGCAGGGATCTATGTGCTGGAGCCCGAAGTCTTGGACTTTGTGGGCTCTGGCTTTAGCGATTTCGGCAAAGACGTCTTTCCTGCCTTGCTTGAACAGGCTCGAGAAATGTATGGTTACCCCATTTCCGAATACCTAATCGATATTGGTTCGCTTGAAAAGCTTGAGCAAGCCAGGCGTCAGTTTTAATCAGAGCCCGAAATGATTATCTGTAAAGCACCGGTTCGGCTTAGTTTTGGTGGCGGCGGAACCGACTTCCCCGACTTTTACCTCAAGTACGGCGGCGCGGTACTTTCGACGAGCATCAATAAATATTTTTATGCTAGCCTCCAGTACAATCTGGAAGGCCCCTTGTCGATCGAATCGGCTGATTATCAGCTTTACCAAGAAATCAGCGACATCCGCAAAGCCAGCCTGTCAGACGCTCTGATGATCCCCAAAGCGGTGATGCAGCACTTTGAGGTAGATGACAAACTGCACATCTCCCTTAAATCAGATATTCCACCGGGCTCCGGGCTGGGGCTTTCGGGAGCTGTTACCTCAAGCTTGGTGAAACTATTCTCAACCTTTAAAAACAAAGAAATGCCTAAGGGGGAGATCGCCGATCTCTCGAGCCAGATTGAGATCGACCGGCTTAACCGCCCGATTGGGATGCAGGATCAATATGCCTCCTCCTTTGGTGGTTTAAACTTCATTACCTTCGGTAAAGAAGGGATTCAGGTAGAGCCGCTGCAGATGGATCCGTCGGTAAAGGACCGCCTGGAATATAACCTTTTGCTCTTTTTTACAGGCACCCAGCGTAACTCCGCACAAATTCTTTCGAGCCAGCGGGCGGCCACTCGCTCCATGGAGCCGCAGGTGATCGACTCTTTACTGAAGATCAAGGACATGGCGTATGCCATGAAGACGGCCTTAGAAGCCGGGGACTTAGAGCAGTTTGGCCAATTGCTGCATCAGGGTTGGGAATATAAAAAAGCCATGAGCAGCTCTATCAGCAGCCCACAAATTGACCAAGCCTATCAAGCTGCGCGCGACGCCGGGGCCTTAGGCGGAAAGATCACCGGTGCAGGCGGCGGTGGTTTTTTGTTGATGTACGTGGAAAAAGAAAACCGGCAAGCAGTGCGCGAAGCTCTTACGGAACAGGGCCTACAAGAATTTAAATTCCGCTTTGAGTCTGAAGGGGTCCATTTGGTCTTAGACCAAATCGGGCGTTTCCAATCTGCAGTTACCCCAGAAGGCTATTTATTGGGGATGACCAACGTGGTCAAACGGATCGACAAGGCCCAAATCGATCAGGTGATCGACAAAATCCACCAGGCCCATTTGGCGGGTCGAAAGGTGTTCATTATGGGCAATGGGGGCAGTGCCGCAACCAGCAGCCATCTTTGCAGCGAGCTTTCCAAATCAACCATGGGGCCCGAGGGCCAACGGGGCATCCGGGCTATCGCTTTGACGGATAATGTGCCGTTGATGACCGCCTGGGGGAATGATGAAGGCTATGAGAAGATCTTTAGCGGTCAGTTGTACAACTTGGCTGATCCCGGCGATTTGGTGATCGTGATCAGCGGCGGCGGGCATAGCAAAAGCTTGATCAGCGCGATTAAATTAGCCAAAGAGCGGGGCATTTCGACGATTGGGCTCTTGGGACACCGTGGGGGGGCTTTAGGGGAGCTAGTGGACCTCTCGGTAGTCGTACCCAGCGAACATTATCAATTCATCGAGGATGCCCACAATCTTTTGGTGCATTTGATCACTTCCATCTTAAAAGCACGCCTGGCCGAAGGGTAATATGGGCACCCAGTTTCGACTTTGGCGCAATGAGTATGACAGCCAGTTTTTCGGCCAGTCCTTTTTTCAATTTGCCCTAGATGACAAAGGGCAACCTATCTCTGATTTAATTAGCCAAGCAAGGGCCGAAGGGGCAAATCATTTAGTTGGCCTGCTGCCTAGTTCACAGGCCGAAGCGATTGAAGCCGCGCAGCAAGCTGGCTTGCATTTGCTGTTGCCCATTGGCGACCTTGATTGCAAAGTCGAAGGTCCCTGTTTGGGCGAGAAGTATAGGGCAGGTGGACCTGAGGACGCAATGGCCCTCGCGGAGTTAGCGGGGTCTTGTTTTTCCTATTCGCGCTTCAACCGTATGAAAGCCACCAAAGAGCTGGCCGGGGCCTACCACCGCGCCTGGGCCCTCAATTGCCTTGAGGGGGATCAGGCAGATGAGGTCCTACTAGTTGGCGATTCGGTACTCGGTGGGTTTGTTGGGGTCAAGGCCGAGGACGACACCGCAAGGATTGTGCTGCTGGGGGTGGCTTCTGGACAAAGAGGTAAAGGTTGGGGCTTGGCTCTTTGCCGGGCTGCCTTAGATTGGAGTCGGCAAAAAGGCATGAATCGGTTGCGGGTTCGCACTGAAGCCGATAACATCCCTTCCATGTCGCTCTATTGCAAGGCGGGCTTTCTCCCCATCGGTCATAGTGTGTATCTGTCGATCTCCTTTTAGGTTCCCTAATTGTTTGCCTTGATTCTTTCGCTACTGTTGGGACTGGCTGGGTTTTATCTTGAGGCTTGGCCTCGCTTTAAAAACCGGTACTTTGGGATCGATACTTGGCGCTTTGCCTTGCTGGCCGACCAAATCCGCCGCCACCACCGGCTGCCTCTTTCGGTACCAGAGCGCTACATCGTCCCCGGTAGCGTGGACAACCCACCTTTCTTATACTGGCTCCTGTCACTTTTCCCTAAATCCTTTGTGGACCGGCACCAGGGACTCTTTTCCCCGGCCTTTGATGTGCTGCACGGGCTGACGCTTTTTGCGGCGGGCTGGTATATTTCGGGGACGCCTTGGGTTGGGTTGCTGGCCCAGGCGATTTATTTGGTCACGCCGGTTACGCCGCTTGAAGCGAGCAACTTAAGCTTGCGGACCTTTTCGAGCCTGATCGTCACCTGGACCATGTTGGGTCTGATGGCCTACCTCGTTGACCCGGCCCCTTGGAAGGCGGGCCTGGCGATTGGGTTGGTCTGTTTGGTTGCCTACACCCACCGCATGTCTTTACAGGTGATCTTTTTCACCTTCTTTACACTGACCCTGTTTGACGGGGAACGGACCTACCTTTTGATTTTTCTTCCCGGGGTAGCGTTAGCCATCTTTGGATTTAAGGCCAAGTATCTGGAATACCTGCGGGGCCAATTGTTGCTGGTGGCCTTTTGGATGTACAATATCCACAACCGGCTAGCGCATATGACGCGGGGCTTGCCGAGCCGCAAGGCGATGCCCGTGGATTTTGTCCGCAAGATAGAGTTTTTTATCCAAAAAATCCCTATCTTGCCCCTCTTTGCCGTCAACCCTTGGCTCACCTTTGTGCTCTGGCGTTTTTACGAACAGCCCGAATTAGTGCAGCCCCATTTTGTGGCCAGTTGGAGCCCTTTATTGATCAAATGGGCTTTGGCGCTGTTCTTTTTGAGTTGGCTCTTTAATCTGCGTTATCTCCGGTTTTTGGGCGAAGGGCAACGTTACTTGGAGTACGCTGGCAGCGCCGTGGCTTTGATCGCCGCCCAGTTGGTATACCGCAGCTTGACCGGCCTGAGCCCCCTTTGGATTGCCCCTTTGGCGGGCCTGGGGGCTTTGGCTTGCGTGGTGTTGGTGGTGCTGATGCAGTATAAATTGGTGGTCAACAATCCTGACAAGTCGATCACTGAGCCCCTTTGGCGGATCATTGAGCACATGAAAGCCCAAAACAATCCGCGCATTGCCTGTATCCCCCACGGCCTGTCCGATGCCTTTGCTTACTTTATGGAAAATGGACAAACGCTGCTGTCGGACAACAGCGTAGGGGTTTATGAGTTGGTGGATTTTTGGCCCTTGATGCAAAAGACCCCAGACCAATTGGCGGCCAAATATGGCCTGACCCACCTGTTGTTGAGTACCGGCTACGCCCAGCCAGATGAACTGGACCTCTCGAATTGGCGCTTGGAGCGCCAAGAGGGCCAATATCTCTTGTTTGTAAAAACTTGAAATGAGTAAAGTTATGAGGGTATTAGGCGTTTCTTATTTATACGACTCCCATGATAATTCGATGGTTGTCGTCGAGGATGGCAAGATCGTGTTTGCTGAATCCGAAGAAAGACTGAGCCGAAAAAAACACGATGGTGCTTTTCCAAAGCTGGCCATAGAGAGCTTCTTGGATCGCCAGGGGCTTACTATGGATGATTTTGATAAAATTGCAGTTGCCTTTCCGCCCATCGATACTTCGAAGATGGTTGCTAGCTTGTTTGAACGGAGTCGGCTGGACCCTTGGCTGTTTGGGGCATACATGGGCCTTCGTTCGCCCAAGATTGCTATGCAGTTGGTTAAAGAAAAGCTGGGCCGCGAAAAGGTAGCCAGCCAGCTTCCTGCATTGATCCATGACACACAGAAGCTGGTTTATGTTGATCACGAACTGGCTCACGCCCAAAGCGCCTACCGTACTAGCGGGTTTGAGAAAGCTCTAGCAATTGGGTTGGATGCGTTGGGAAGCACTTTGGACGGTACGGTAGTTTCCGGTAAAGTATGTTTATGTGAAGGCCCCAAGGTAACAGAAGTGGAGTCTGTTCCACACTACGCCTCCTTAGCCACCTTTTATGAAGCGATTAGCGTTCATTTAGGGTTTACCCTGGGAGATGGTGCTGGCAAGACCATGGGATTTGCTGCTTATGGTGACCCGAAAGCCGCATACAGCGCTTTAAAGGCCATTGCCCCAGATTTTATCGACGACCGCTGGGTGATGCCAAAAAGCTGGTGGATTGATTATGAGACCTTGAGTCGGCGGGCGGAAAATGCTGAAAATTTTCGCTCTACCCGCACGGGTCGATATCTAGCCAAGTTAGAGGGCAAGGTCAAAAGAGAGGATATTGCTGCGGCAGCGCAGTTGATTTTGGAAGAGGTGATGGTCAAGTGGGTAAGCTATCTATTAAAAAAATATGACCAGACGCAACTCTGTTGTGCCGGTGGAATTTTTTACAATATTAAGATGAATAAGCAACTGATGGACCTGCCAGGGCTGGAACAGTTGTATGTGTTTCCCAATGCGGGCGATTCTGGTGTGGCCGCAGGGGCCGCACTTTCAGTTTATTACCAGTTAAACCCTGACCGGATATCTGGGTCATGCCCTTCTATGGGGTTGGGGACCGAGTTTTCTGATGAACAAATCAAGAGCGCTTTAGAGGCCCGAAAAGATCAACTGGTATTTGAGCGTTTTGAACCCGTTGCCCCTCAAGCGGCGCAACTGCTAGTAGATGGCTACGTTCTAGGTTGGTTTCAGGGGCGTGCGGAGTTCGGTCCCCGTGCTCTAGGGCATCGCAGTGTGATTGCGGACCCTCGCTCAGCCGAAAACCGTGAGCGTATCAATAAAAACTTAAAACGGCGTGACTGGTTTATGCCCTTTGCGCCGAGTATGTTGGAGGAAGAAGCTCCTCGTTATTTGAAGACGGTACTTAAATCACCGTTCATGATTTTATACGATGAAGCCACAGAGCAGGGGAGAAAGGATATCCCCGCAGCGATACATGTGGATGGTACCTTGCGCCCTCATACCGTATCCGCCGAAGTTAATCAGCCCTATTGGGAACTATTGACTGAGTTTAAGAAGCTGACCGGAGTTGGCGGAGTATTAAACACTAGCTTCAACAAACATGGTTTGCCGATTGTGCATAGTCCTGACGATGCAATTGACCACTTGGTTTGGAATGCGATTGAGATTTTAGTAATCGGTAACTATGTGGTCCGTCCTTTGGAAAAAGTATGATCAAGGAACTGATTGCAGTCCAAAAGCCCATAGGAGCCTCGTGAGCACAGAAGCCTGTTATATTTTGGGTCTGAATCTGAACCATGGCTCAACCGCCGCCCTACTCAAGGACGGCGAGGTGCTTGGGGCCGTGAGCGAAGAGCGATTTTGCCGGGAAAAAAACCGTGGGGGCATCCCGGTCTTGGCGATTCAATATCTGCTGGAACTGGCCGGGATCGGGCCCGAAGACTTACAAGTGGTGACTATCGGCGGCCAATGGCCCACAGCCCTAATGGTGGCCGATCACGTCTCTCGTGACTTCAACCCCAGCGGGGCGATCATTGGTTTGGTTGGGCAGGTACTCAACAAACTCCCCGGCTTAGAACCCTTTTATGAAGGTGCCCACAAAAGTCTTTATCAGGGAATGCTCTTCCCTGGGCTCAAGCGCGATCTTAACAAGAGGCTTGGTGAAGCGGTAGGCAACCACAATCTCGCCTACTACGACCACCATGACTGCCACGCAGCCGCCGCTCTATACGGCTTTACGCCCGACGCTCTAACGGGGCGTCATTTGATTTTTACCCATGACTCGGCGGGCGATGGGACCTGCTCAAGTGTTTCGCTCGCTGAAGCAGGCCGCTTTAAATCTGTCGGAGAGCGGACCCCCAACGCGCACAGCCCCTCTTGGATCTATTCGGTGTTAACTGATTTTATGGGGATGAAGATCCTAGAGCACGAATACAAACTGATGGGACTCGCACCTTATGCCGACCAGAAAGGTGTAGATCGGGTTTATCCTAAGTTCCGTGAGCTCTTTTCGGTCAATCAGGACCTTAGCTTTGGCTCAAAGCTGCATTGCCATGCCTATGGGCATTGGATGCGGTCTGCCCTAGACCGGCAACGCTTTGACTGGATTGCCGGTGCGGCCCAGCGGTTGATGGAAGATTTGTTGATCCAGTGGGTCAACCTGGGGGTTGAGCAAAACCAATGTGATTCGGTGGTCTGTGGTGGCGGCGTGTTCATGAACGTCAAGGCCAACATGCATTTGGGCCAACAAAGCGGGGTGAAACAACTGATTGTGTGCCCCACGGCGGGCGACGAATCAACGGCCATTGGGGCCGCTTACTTAGGCTACCGCGACTACTGTGATGCGGCCGGGAAAGACTTTGTGCCCCAGCCGGTAACGAAGCTATACTTGGGTCCTGAATACGACGATGCGGCCATAGAAGCCGCAATTCAGGCCTATTCCTTTAAGCGCCCCGTAACGGTGGAGAAACCCGAGGACATCGAAGCTCGGGTGGCCCAACTGTTGGCCGATGGCAAAGTGGTGGCGCGTTTTGCTGGGCGCGCCGAATGGGGAGCCAGGGCCTTGGGGAATCGGTCGATTTTGGCCCACCCCGGCGACCCTAAGGTCGTCAAGCTGCTCAACGAACAGATCAAATCCAGAGACTTTTGGATGCCCTTTGCCGGTAGTATGTTGGCGGAAGATGCGGACCGTTATCTAGTCAACCCCAAGGGGATTCGGGCTCAGTTCATGGAATTGGCCTTTGAAACCCGGCCCGAAGCGGCCGAAAAAATGCCTGCGGCGCTGCATCCCTACGATAGTACCATCCGACCTCAGGTGGTGCAAGCCGACGTCAACCCCAGCTACCACCGCTTGATCTCTTTGTTTAAGGAACAGACCGGAATCGGGGCGGTATTAAATACCAGCTTTAACCTGCACGGCGAACCGATTGTTAACTTCCCCGCCGATGCTTTGCATACGCTGGACGATTCGGGGTTGAAGTACCTCGCCATCGGAGGCTTCCTGGTCAAACAGGAATGAAATCCCTGGAGTCGGTCTTTGTGGCGACCATCACCCACCTAACCGATCAGGAGGGCAACCGGGAACCCCACTCGACGCCCGCTGGGCCGTTGATGGAATACCTAAGGGAGCGCGTCCCTCGGGTTACGGTCCTTGAGTTGCCGCTACTTCGCCGGCAAATGCCCTACCCGCCACAGCTGACTCGATATGTTGACGGGCGGCTAGTGGAGCGCAAACAATTACCCCTTTCGATTGCACGGTGGTTCCAAAATATGGGGCAAGTCGATCTTTCGGCTACCTCGATGCGCTTGAAGCTACGAGACCTTTTAGTCACTCCAGCCTACTTCTTGGCGGAGCGCGAGTCCTTTGATTTGTTTATTGGTGTTGAGTCCTTATTGGCCTTGATCGGTGGAGTTTTTAAAAAAGCGGGTCGGGTCCGCGAGTTGGCCTACTATATTTCGGATTGGTCTCCCTACAAATTCGATAGCCCCTTGGCCAACCGAATCTATGTGGAAATGGACCGTAAGGCCTGCCTTTGGAGCGATTATATCTGGAATTACACCTACACCATAGGCGAAGCACGCCGCGAGATATTGGGCTTTGATATGGCCTCTGCGGGCCGGGAGCTCTGGGTTCCCTTTGGTTTTGATGACCGCGGTATTGTGCACCGCCCCACCGAAGAGATCGACCGCAACCGGCTGATCTATTGTGGGGGGTTGGGGGATGACTACGGGGTAGACTTGATTTTGGAGGCCCTAGCCATTGCTTTAAAAAGCCGCCCCCTATTGACCCTGGATATTTTAGGAAACGGGGAAAAGGAAGCGGAATTAAAGCAACGCTGCCGTGAGTTGGGTCTAGATCAAGCGGTCCGCTGGCATGGCTATGTTAGCGACCGGGGTCAAATCTTAGAGGCCTATTTAAAGGCGGCGCTAAGCCTTGCCCCCTTTAAGCCCAGCAAGGCCAGCGTCAAGCAATGGGGCGATGTGATCAAAATTAGAGAATCAATTGGCTGCGCCGTGCCGGTGGTCACCACCAGGGTTCCTCCTTCCCACAAAGAGGTGCAGGAAAAGGGGCTAGGGCGAGTGATCCCCTATGAGGCACAAGCCCTGGCCCAGGCCATTACGGAGCTGACCGAAAATCCCGAATCCTATGCCTTACTCCGAGGGCGGCTCTTAAAGGCCAGTAAAGAAAATTTGTGGGGCAAGATCTTTGACCGCACCTTTGAAGCCATGGACTATCGCCTAACCCCAATTTTTTCTACGGTAGCCAAATGAAGGGTTGTCCAATTTGCCACGCACAAGGGGCAAGTCTCTACTTTCAGGACAGTCGATTGACCCTTTTCCGCTGCGGTCAGTGTGGGACTAAATTTCAAAATCCCATGCCTACTTTAGAGCAGCTTGCGGCTATTTATTCCAATGCCTATTACGACGAAATCTATCCCGTTGAGCATTACGAAGAGCAAAAAAAGCTCTTTGGCCTTCGGTTGGAGCAAATAGAAGCCAAAGGCTGTCAAGGCCAAGTGCTCGATTTGGGTTGCGGGCGCGGTGCTTTTGTAGAGGCGGCGATGCAGAGAGGTTGGACGGTAGTCGCCCAAGAATTCTCCCAAGCCGCCATCGAACGGATCAAGCAGAGGCTAGGCGTGGAGGTTTTGTGGAGTGAAAACCCCGAGGAATTGGCCTTCGAAACGGGACGTTTTGATTTGGTGCACTGCAACCATGTACTGGAGCATTTATACCGTCCCAATTTGGTCTTGAGCGAATTGCACCGGGTGATCAAGCCGGGCGGCTATCTTTATTGCGAAGTTCCGCGCGAATCGAACCTGTTGAACCGGTTGTCTGGTTTAGTGGGCGGGTTTGGCTTTGAATATATGGCCGAACATTTGTATCTCTTTGATAAGCCCGGGTTGTCCCTGCTGCTGCAAGAAGCTGGGTTCGAAGTCGATTGGATCCGCATCGAGGGCATGGAAGCGCCGCACCGCTTCGTTAAAGGAATCCACTACCAGTCGGCAGCGGCTTCCCTAATCGTTTTAGCTGCTTCGCTGCTACGGATGCAAAATTGGCTGGGCGGTGGAAATTTGGCTAGTCTTTCGCGCCGTTGAGCGGGGGAAACCCCGAGAATGCCACAATGGTAGTCAATTGGACTTTCGAATTTTGATGCCCCATGTTAGGCTTGCCCTACTTGAATCAGTAGCCTAACTAAGTCGAGCGCATTTTGTTGAAGTGCGAGGTAGTTGTTTCCCATGTTAAATCCAAGAAAAAAAGTTCTTTTGCTGAATGCCCCTATGACCTATGGGGCCAGCCCTAAAGGGATCCACTTCTATCCTCCTTTGGGGTTGACCTTTCTCGCCCCGGCATTGCAGCAAAAAGGGATTGAGGTGGAGATCCTGGACCTTGGGGTCCAACCTTTTTTGACGGACCAAATCAACCAGCACATCCAGGAACAGGACTACCGACTGGTTGGCATATCCGCCACCACCCCGCAGATCCACAATGCCGTCCGCTTCGCCCGGGCCATCAAGGAAGCTTTTGGCGACCAAGTCCAAGTCGCTCTGGGGGGCTACCACCTTTCGACCGATGAAACCTTTATCGACCGCTACCCCTGTTTTGATTTTGGGGTCGCTGATGAAGGGGAAATCACCTTCACCAACCTTGCTGAACGGGTTTTGGCCGGAGAACAGGTCCGCGGCTATTTTAAAGGCGAGAGCTTGGCCAAGTTAGATGACATGTATTGGCCTGCCTACGACTTGACCCCGATGCAAACCTACCGCGAGATGGGTTTAGACGCCTACCCGATCATTGGGACCAAAGGCTGCCCCTATAAATGTATTTTTTGCTCGCGTACCGAGGCGTTCCACCGGGTAAGGTATCGTTCCCCCGAATCGATCATTGCGGAAATGGACGCTCATTACGAAGACTTTGACGGCCACTTTAGCTTCCAAGACGAAAGCTTCACCATTTCGCGTAGCAAGACCAAAGAATTTTGCCGCGCCGTGTTGGCCTGGGGCCGCCCGATCCGCTGGCGTGCCGGGGGGCTTCGGCTGGATCAGGTCGATGAAGAGGCTTTGGATTTGATGTGGAAAGCCGGTTGCTACTCTTTTTTTGTGGGGATTGAATCGGGCTCGGATCGGGTGCGCAACGAGATCATCGGCAAAAAGCTCTATAATAAAAGCATCTTTAAGGCCTTTAAAATGCTTTCCAAATACGGCTTTGAGGTGGAGGCCAGCTTTGTGTTGGGGCATCCAGGCGAAACCGCCGAGGAAATGCGCGAAAGCTGCCACTTTGCGGTGGAATTGCGCAAAGCGGGGTTCAAAAACTTGACTCAAATTGGCCTCAAACCAGCGGTCCCGATGCCGGGGGCTCGGCTGTGGGATGTGGCTATTGAAGAAGGAAAGATTCCGGCAGATCTGGTGGATCAATACATCAATGGGGATATTGGCGAAGATTTCTGGGAAGTCTGGCCCGTTTATCTGCCCGATGGCATCACCCTAGACCAAGTCCACCGCTTAAGAAAAGAAGGCTACTTTGCCTATTACCTACGTCCATCTTATATTGCGGGTAGAATTTGGCGGGATTTGACCCACCCGAAGTGGTTCTGGGCAGATTTCAAAGAGTTGGTTAGCATGCTTCGATTTGGACGGTCTACTGTTAGCTTTAGCGATTGATTATGGGGCTATTAAACCAAACTCCCGATGGCTTTGACTTAGACCGAAAACCGCGTGTGGCGATTTTGGTGGAGACGGCCATTCCGCCAGTTTCTCGTGCCAATGTGCGGATGTATTGGTTGGCCAAAGCGTTGATCGAAGACCACCGATTCATGGTCAACATGATCAGCCCGAGTTATAACCTGAAGACCCGCAAGTCTTATTTTACCGAGTGGATATGGATGAATCAGTTCCCTGGTTGGAGCTGCCATCTTTATTCTGCATTGCGCCTACCGGTAAGGATTTGGCATTTCGTGGCCAGCATCTTGTCGGTGATGGTGCTGCAAACTTGGTACAAGCTTTCGGGGTATCCGGGCTTTGCCTATGTACATGCTTGGAATCCGTTAGCAGGCTTGGCGGCGGTATTGGCTGGCAAACTCATTAAGCGTCCAGTGTTCGTGGACTTCACGGACTTCTATTCCGATATAGCCCGTACGGATATGCCCTTATTGCGGGTTCCCCTGATTTGGCTGGAAAACTACGTACTGCGCCAGTCGGAAAAGATTTTTGTGGTCAGTGAGGCCATGCGTGAACATCTGCAGGCCAATTTGGCCTTAGATACCGATAAAATCGTGATCGTGCCGGACGGAACCGATGCACAGCGATTCCGCCCCGGCTTGGACACAATCGGGGTTCGCGAAAAGCTAGGGGTTTCCGATGAGGCCCCCTTGTTGGTTTTCCACGGGGACATCAAACACGACGATGGGGTGGATATGCTGATCCGCACCTTGGCCAAAATTCGGGAAAAACACCCAGATACCCGGTTGTTGGTCTTAGGCGGTGGTAGCTATTTTGAAACGGAGATCCGGGCTTTGATTGAGGAACTAGGCCAAACCGAAGCGGTGATCACCCCCGGTTGGATTCCGCATGAAGAGGTTGCTCGGGTCTTAAATGCCTGTGACATCGGCTGTATGACCATGCGTGCTACGCTCAACCACCATAAATACCTTTCCTTTAAATTGTTCGAATATTGGGGCTGCGGCAAACCGGTCGTTTGTACTCGATTAGAGGCGATTGGCCAGTTTATGCGTGACGGTCACAATGGATTGGTCGTTGATGACGAGGATCTGGAAGGCTATGTCGCAGCCTTTTTGCGATTGATCGAATCGCCCGATCAAGCGCGCCAGATCGGAAGCGCCGGGAGGCAGCTGGTTGAGCAAGAATTTGATTGGCGTGAAATCATGAAACGTGAAGTGGCTTGTTTTGAAGATGGCCAGGAATGAGTACGTCTTTTAAATTTCGCTCGATAATCATCGAGCCGATCGACTCTTGTAACTTCCACTGCCATTTTTGCCCCATTGACTCGCTGACCCGGCCCAAAGGCTCAATGACCTTGGAGATGGCCGAGCGTTTTTTTAAAGAGGTGGCCGAAACCAAACTGGCAGAAACGGTTCAGTTGGGCTTAATGGGTGAGCCCTTTATGCACAAGCAGCTCTTTGAACTCATCGAAATCGGTGCCGGTTATGGAGTGAAAATCAAGCTGTTCACAAACGGTAGCTACCTAACGGACGCCAATATCGAGCGCCTCTTAGACTCCCCTATCAGTGAATTGTTAATCAGCTACCGGGCCATTGAAGACACAGGTTTTTCCCTGCACGCACGCGGAGATTTTAACCGCTATCAAGAGCAACTCAAGAAGCTGCTAAAACGCGCCTTAGAAGGCAACCGCATCGGTAAGATATACCTAAAGGTGTTTAAAGAAAGCCTGTTGGGAAATATGGCGGGCACTGCGGATATGGGGCAGAAGTATCAAACAGATAAAGTCGAAAGCTTTATGTCCGAGTTTTTGGATTTTCTGCCCGAAAAATTAAGTTTCCAGAAGGTCCAAGGCAAACTCAACCATTCAGTCCCCATTGGGGGAAATCTGGTGGTGCGTTTTGAAACCATTGCCAATTGGTTTGAAGCTAACCCAGAAGATCCCCGGTTTGTTCCAGGCCTAATTGGCGGCTGTGACGGGATGGACGGGCATTTTGGCCTGCTCTGGAATGGAGAGGTCACCACTTGCTGTAAGGACTATGATGGCCGCAATGCGTTAGGCAATCTAGCGGACAATACTTTGGCGGAAATATTAGAGAGCCCCAAAGCGCGCCGTTTCGCCAAACAACTTCGGCGGGGCCTATTGCCTAGCCCTTACTGCCAAACCTGTCGCGGGGGTGTGGGTTATTTGCAGTCTTTTACCAACCAACTGGGGAGCTTTTTGTATTATCGATTCTCCTGGTTGCGGCACTGGATGACCCCTGACGAAGACGCCCTGCCATGATCAAGCAACTCCTTGCTTTACCTTCCTTGGTAAAGTCCAATCCTTGGACCTGGCCTGCTCTGCTGGTCACGCTTTTATATCTAATAAGTTTAGGCCCGATCCTGTTTAGTGGCGCTCATGTATACCAAAACTGGGACCAGTCCATACCACCTTTGGGTTCTCAACTAGCCGAATTAGGCAGAATCACCGAATCTACCTGGGCCTCTCGTTTTGATATGGGGTTACCAGGGGCCTGGGGCGGGATCACCCGGAGCTTCGATTGGTTAGTGATCCACGGCCTTTCGCTTTTTGGTGGTTCCTTGGTGGCCAAGTGGCTGCCTTGGGTCTATGCCGTAATCGGTGCCGTAGGTTTTTTTCGTTTGGGTCAACGGATCGGGCTGAAGGTGGTTCCAGCAATCCTGCTGGCTCTTTTGACCCAGTTTAATCCAAGAATTTATTCTGAACTCATCAGTGGCCACCATTTTCAGCTCGGCTTTGCCTATAGCCTTTGGCCCTGGGCGTTGCTTTGCGCGTTGTACGCATGGACCACGCCGGGTTGGCGCGCCTGGGCAAAGGGGAGCTTGGCTGCGGCCTTATTGCTGAGTCTGGCCTGCGCCGCATCCCCCATGGCTATCGCCCTGACGGGCCTCATCTTTGGCTTGTTTGGCCTGTTCCACCTGAGGACTTATCCGCTGCGGGTGTTGTTGAGCGGGGTTTTGGTGTTACTGGTTTTGATCGGGACCAATGCCCATTGGCTGGGGCCTGCCTACTTATTAAGCCAGACTTCTCAGGCTGGATTTAAGTTTAACGAATCTTCAGGTAGCGAAAATGTCGCCCGGTTCACCAGTCTCTTTGAAAACTATTCGGCTCCCATGCCGTCAGCACTACTGGGGCATTTAGGAGAGGTAAGTGCGGCGACTGAGTATGTCTATCCGGCGCCCGGGATTGCCTGGATTCTTTCGGCTTCGGTGCTGTTGGTTTTAGCCGGGGTATCGTTTTTTTCTAGCTTACCTTGGCGTTATCGCGGGTTTGCCTTGAGCGCCTTGATTTTAGGGGTCCTCTTGTTTGCTGGAGCCCACACGCCGCTGGGCCGGTGGATCTATCTGTCGGTGTTGTTGAAAGTCAAGGTGGTCTTCTTTTTGATGTCGAGGACCGGGCGCTGGTTGATGCTCTACTATCTTGGGTTGAGCTTGGCTTCGGCAATGGGGTTGCAGTATTTAACCGGGCGTTTCCCCAGGGCCGCCAAGCCGCTGTTTGCGGGTCTCGGATTGGTGTTGTCGATCTATCTATATCCCTTTTGGAGTGGCCAACTACTGGAGCCCAAAAATAATTCTAGCCAGACGCTGTCTTGGATGGCTCAGGAAATTACCCCTGTTGAGGCCGAAGTAGTTGATCGGGTTGCCGCCAATACGGACCCCAGTGCGAGGGTGGCCATTTTGCCCTCTGGTATCGGGCCCTTCGGCCCCATCCCCTTGCCCGCCAAGGACAGCCTTGCGCGCAATGCGTTACTGTTTGGTCGTGATGCGGTGATGGCCCAGCCCCACACAGGAAGCCCTTGGACACAGTACTTGGTGTCGCTGGCCTACCGGGATCGCCCCTACACCGATCACTTTGGCGCGTTACTCGGCATAACGGCGGTTCAGTCCATTTTTTTAAGTGCCCAAGAGCCTCAATACAGCTACTTCGATTTTGGCCATTTACATACCCCTGATTGGGCCACCGAGACGCTTTATGCGGTAGACGATGAGTTGAATTCGCTGTTAACCGCACAACAGGACCTAAAACAGATCTTTGACCGCCCTCCGGTGCTGGGTTACCAAAACCAAAGTTACCTACCTCGGGTTCGGTTGCGTCAAAAGGCCCTCCTCGCAGGTGGTGGTTTGTCTGCCCTGACTGCTTTGAGCAACTGGAAGCCTGAATGGATCGGGCAGCCCACCTTTTTTGCCGATCAAATTAACCCAGCCCAAGCAGCCGCATCTTCGCCTCATTGGGCCGCATTGATCAACTACGGCGAAACACCGGTGGAACTGCTACAACCTTGGTTAGATGAGGCCGAATTACTTTTACCGAAGGCTGAGCGGGGTTCCGGTTGGTCCTCGGCGGCGGCACAATGGACCGAAGCGGCCTGGTTGGGTGATGGAGGACGCAACCCTCATATGCTGATAGGACAGGCTGGGGCGGAATATGCCTTCGAGTTTGACTGCCCTGAATGCCGGATTTTTATGATCTATGGGGCCCTGGAAGACGCTTCTTTTGTGGTCCACAACCCTGAATCAGCGGATAGGGTTGTTCAAAGCAGCCAAGAAGGCTGGGCCGTGCTCGAATTAGCCCCGACCGATCAAAGCCTCAAGGTGTTGAGCGGAAGTTTGGTGCTCAAAGCTTGGGTGGCGGTTTCGCGCCCTCGCTATGATGCGCTGAAAGCACAATTAGGCCAGAAATTTGCCCAACGGGTCTGGTTGAACGAGGCGGAGAACCTAGCCTATCAGGGTAAAACGCTGGTAACCCAGCAGAAAATCGATCTGACCCAATTGGTGTATCAAGGCCAGGGGGACCTACGTTTGATTCCTTGGGGGGGAG
This sequence comes from bacterium, assembly GCA_032250835.1. Classification (GTDB taxonomy): domain Bacteria; phylum SAR324; class SAR324; order XYD2-FULL-50-16; family XYD2-FULL-50-16; genus TamC13-09. Next base: position 12,529 of record JAVVEA010000002.1, on the reverse strand, counting down.
CTTCGGACGTGGGACTGGGGGCAAGTGACGGCACCATGGCTTGGCAAATGGAGATGGAGCGGCCCTGGAATAACTGCATCTTAGAAAGTTACCCCCGCCTATTTAACGACCTAGAGAAAACTTCCTTTATCGCCCTTGAAGTTTCTTCAGATGGCCGAAATTTTCAGCCTCTATACCGCATAGAAAGTGATGGGAGCGGGGCCTGGAGTGGGGTCTACTCAACCAGAAGGCAGGATTCCTTTGCCTGCCCTACCCAAAAGGTGTGGTTCAAAGCCACCTTTAAACAAAGCGAGTTTTGGAGTTTCTTTAGTGGGGTCAACCGGCCCATGACGCTTAGGCAAGATGGGTATGATGGGATTGTCCGCAGCAATGGACACGCCGTAAGCTTGCCCGTTAAGCTCCAATTACAGCCCTTTTTGCCCGGCACTTACCGCTTAGGCCTGAAGGTAATGGGCCAGCCCGGTCAAACGGTTGGGGTGGATTTACTTAATGGTCGGGTTTCTCGTACCTTAAGCAAAGCTGGCGGTGAATGGCTGGATTATGGGCCAGTGTCCCTAGAGCAGCCGCTCGATATTTTGGTTTTGGGGGGGCCTAGGGATGAAGTCGACTTGGTCGCTTTGAGCAATCTAACCACGCAACCTGAGGTGGATTCTGATGCCGTCGCCTTTGAACGCCTCGGTTCGGCCGAATATAAAGTAGCGATTCAAGAGCCGGGTATTTTAGTCTTCGCGGAATCCTTCAACCCGCTTTGGGCCTTAGTGAACGAGCAGCATACCCTGACTCCTTTACCGGTTTATGGTGGGTTGCAAGCCTATAGGGTGGGGCCAAACGAGATTGGGAGCTACCGATTGCAATACCAATTGCAGCCGCTACGCCGGGACTTGGAAAAACTGACGCTGTTCATTTTTGTGGGCATTATCGTCTTATTAGGACTAATACTTGGCTGGGAAAGGCTTTACTCTAAAACTCCTTCGGAAAAGCTTTAGAATATGGACATCCAAAAGGTCGATTTTTTTCGGCATAACATTGAAGAGCAAGATATTGAGCGATGCAATGAGGTGCTCCGCTCTGTCTTTTTGGCTACCGGAAAGGTGGTTGAACAGCTAGAAGATCAGTTATCTGCCTATTTGAATCTTCCCCACGCGATTGCGGTCACCAGTTGTACCGAAGCGCTTCAGCTTTGCTTGATGGGCTTAGGCATAGGCCCTGGGGACGAGGTGATCACCACCCCAATGACCTTTTGTGCCACCTCAAATGTTATCTTGCATGTTGGTGCAACGCCCGTTTTTGTGGATGTACGCCCCGAAGATGGCAATATGGACCCCGCCTTGATTGAGGCCAAAATCACGGAACGGACCAAGGCCATCATCCCCATACATCTTTACGGTAGGATGGCCGATATGCGCGCCATCAGCACCATCGCCCAAAAACATGGTCTAAAACTTATTGAAGATGCCGCCCATTGTCTCGAAGGTGAACGCGACGGTGTGAAACCCGGACAGCTGGGCGACGCCGCTTGTTTTAGTTTTTACGCCACCAAAAACATTACCTCTGGTGAGGGCGGTGCCATCGCTACCAAAGACGAGGCCTTGGCCGAAAGGCTGAAGCCCTTGCGACTGCACGGGATCGATAAAACGGCGGCCGACCGCTATACCAAGTCATACCAGCACTGGGATATGAGGGTATTGGGTCTAAAGGCCAACATGTCGAACATCCAAGCGGCGCTCTTGGTGGGACAGTTGGAGCGGATTGAATCCCTTTGGAATCGCCGCGAAAGTTTGGCGAAACGCTATGAGCAAGCTCTTGCGGGTTTGCCTGGAGTGGTACTAAAAGAAGTGGGGGCTCAGGAACGTTCCGGTCGCCACCTGATGACCATACAGGTGGCACCGGCCAAGCGCGATGCTTGTTTGAAGCGTTTGCAAGAATTGGGGGTCGGGGTAGCGGTGAATTTCCGGGCCGTACACCTGCTAGAGTACTATCGAAGTAAGTTTGGCTTCCATGAAGGCGACTTCCCGGTGGCCGAATCCATCGGTGGGGGAACCATTTCTTTGCCTTTGTACCCTTTACTAAGCGAAGCTGAACTGGACTACGTGGTGGCTCAGGTCAAGCAGGTGGCCCAAGAACTCCTATGATCCCTTACAATCGCCCCACCCTAGCGGGCAGGGAACTAGAATTTATTGCCCAGGCCATTGAAAACAGACAGTTTTGCGGTGATCATGAGTTTACTAAGAAATGCTCGGCTTGGCTTTTAGCTCATTTAGGGCGCCGCAGTCTTTTGACCACAAGTTGCACCCATGCCCTTGAAATGGCCGCTAGCCTGTTAGGCTTGGCACCGGGCGATGAAGTGATCATGCCCTCCTTCACTTTTGTTTCAACGGCGAACGCTTTTGTGATGCGCGGGGCAAAGATCCGTTTTGTAGATATTCGACCCGATACGTTAAACCTGGACGAACGGTTGATTGAAGCGGCGATCAACGAGCGTACCAAAGCCATTGTGCCGGTGCATTATGCGGGCGTGGCTTGCGAAATGGACTACATCATGGAGCTGGCTCAGGCCCATGGCTTGGCTGTGGTTGAAGATGCCGCCCAGGCGTTGATGTGCAGCTACAAAGGGAGACCCCTCGGGACGATTGGTGATTTTGGCTGTTTTAGCTTCCACGAGACTAAAAATTATCAATGTGGAGAGGGCGGGGCACTGGTGCTGGGCCGACCCGAATTGATTGAAAAGGCAGAGATCATCCGAGAAAAAGGCACCAACCGGAGCCAGTTTTTTAGGGGCCAAGTAGATAAGTACACTTGGATGGACTGGGGGTCTTCTTATTTGATGAGTGATCTAAACGCGGCGTTTTTGTATGCCCAGCTTTTAGAGTCCCAGTCGATATTAGAAGATCGCTTAGCATCTTGGAAACGTTACCACCAGAACCTTGAAGCCTTAGAGAATAAAGGTCATATAGAGCGGCCAAAGGTCCCTGAAGAAGTCCAGCACAACGGACATCTGTACTTTATTAAAGTCCGAGATATTGAAGAGCGCAGCCGGCTTCTTGACTTTTTTAAGTCCCAACAGATCGGTGCAGTTTTCCACTATGTGCCCCTGCATAGCGCCCCTGCTGGGATTCGCTTTGGCGAGTTTAATGGGGAAGATCAATACACGACTAAAGAAAGTGAACGCTTGCTGCGGCTCCCCCTGTTTACTCAGATTAAAGCCGAAGAGATAGATATCGTTTGTCAGTTACTTACAGACTTCTTTCGGTCTGATTCTTAAAATCGCTTGGTTGGTCTTTCTTCGTCCATGGTATTTCATGAGAATTTCGTTCGTTATATCAAGCATATATCTAAGTGAGCCCCTCGGGGCGCTGCTACTCATTTCACTTTGCCGCAAGCAAGGGCACCAGGTCCGCTTGATTGATCTTTCAAGAAAGGACTTTGTTAGTGATGTGAAGGCCTTTGAGCCAGATGTGGTAGCTTATAGCACCATGTCGGCGGACCTGCATCATTTTGAAGAGATGGATCTTTGGCTTCGTGAATACATTCAGGCTAGTGGGAAAAAGATCTTTCGTTTAATGGGTGGCCCTCATCCCACCTACTCTCCTCAAGTTTTTGACCAATTCCAGCTAGACGCCATTTGCCAAGGGGACGGTGACCGCGCTTTTCCTGAACTGTTGCAACGGCTTGAGTCGGGCTCTAGCCTAGAAGGAATCAAAAATATCGGTTTAAGTTCAGCGGGAGCGGTTGAGAAAGAGCTTTTTGCAGAGCTAGATGAACTGCCCTACATTGACCGCGATGAAATCTACCGATTGTCCCCATATTACCGTGAGGCTGGTCTGCGTAGTTTTCAGGCGGGACGCGGTTGCCCCTACAGTTGCAGCTACTGCTTTAATAGCGCCTACAACCAAATGTATAAAGGCTGTGGGCCTTTGCTGCGCAGGCACTCTGTGGATCACCTGCTGGCGGACATCAAACACACCATAGAACATTACTCCCCGGTGCGTTTTATAAGATTTGCCGACGATGTGTTTGCCTTTAAAGCCGACGATTGGATTAAAGAATTTGCCGAGCGTTATCCCAAGGAAATCGGCATCCCCTTCTACTGTTTGCTCCGCCCCAATAATTTCACTGAGGATATGGTGGAGTACTTGGCAAAAGCCGGATGCAGCGCCGTTGCTATGAGTGTCGAAACCGGATTGGAGGACGTTCGGCGAGGGGTGATCAATCGGTATATTTCGGACAAAACCATGAAAGCCGCCTTTGATCGCGCGCGCGCGTACGGCATTGCCACTTATGGCAACTGCATCATCGGGATTCCAGGGACTACCTTAGAGCAAGATTTTCAGGCCCTAGAGTTTACCCGCAGCATGAAATTGACTGCCCCAACCTTTAGTATCTGCTGTCCCTATCCAGGCACCAAGCTTTGGGATGTAAGCCGAGAGATGGGGCTGATTGACGAGGGCGAAGACGTGTCGCAAAACTACATGGATCTGTCGGTTTTAAATTGCTATACCGACAAAGAAAAGGCAGTGCAGTCGCGGATATCAAATTTGGGTACCTTATACTGTACCCTTCCGGCACCCATGGCTAGCTTGGTCCGCAAAATGATGACCAGCAACTTAAGTGTTAAGTTTTGCCATAACCTGGGGCGCACTTACATGCAATATCGGGTGGCGACTAGAATCTTCCCGAGAATCATACCGCGTACGGCAAAAGCCCTGTACTACGTAATTTCCGACAGCTTAAAGACCTGGAAGCCCGTTAAAAATACAGGTCCCTAGTTCTTAGCTTCTAAGATGAGGAGACTGTAGGGAATCCTTAAGGGGTGTTCGAGCAGTTTTGAATCAACCTGGGCGAAATAGCGCGCCACCAGTTTTAAGTAGTCTTCTCTGGGGCGGACAAATTGGCCGCGGTCTCTTTTCACCAAATAAGCTGAAGCCCAGCTTTGACCTTGATAGAGGCAAGGGTCGATGCTTACCATCCGCCCTTCAGCCTTAAGCGCGGCCTTGGCTAGCCCTAGCAAGCTTTCGGCCAGCCCGTCGTTTAAGTGGTGTAAGACCCCGTTAAAGGTCACCACATCAAATCTCCCCAAGCTCTTTAGGTGTTCCTCGGTAAGTTGCTCGGCATGAAAGCTTCCCTTAGGTCCATAATGTTTACGTGCCGCTTCAATGTAGGGCTTGCTCACATCAAAGCCTACGTAATCGACCCCTTGCATCAGGGCTAGGACATCGGCGGTACCGCAGCCAATATCTAAAATCCGCATGCCCTCCACTGGTCGGATCCGGTGTTGTACATAATCTGCTAAAAAATTCTTCCGCCCCACAAGGTTTTGAAAAAAATCGAAAACTTTGGGGTGGTTCAAGAGCGATTTAATCATGTTGTGGGGGATTCTCAATGATTTGATCCACTAAATACAAAGGGCGTCGTCGAACCTCTTCGAGGACGCGCCATAAGTATTCTCCAATAATACCCAGCGTCAATAGGATCATCCCGCCAAAAAAAGAAGTCAAGACGACCAATGAGGTCCAACCCGGAACGGGGTGTTCATGTACTAAGCGGCGGTAGATGAAAAAGAAGGCGACCATAAAGGATAAGACGGCGGTAGTCAGCCCCAGGGCCGAAATCAAACGCAGCGGAACATACGAAAAGCTGATGAAAGTATCTACGAAGAGCTTGATTTTTTTGGTGAGACTCCACTGACTCTTGCCGGCTTTACGGATGCGCCGGGTAAAGTGCACTCTCTTGTGGGGGAATCCCAAAGAAAAAATAAGAACGAAAATCATCGAATTTTTTTCTTTTATCTTGTTGATCTCGTCTACTACCTTTCGGTCCAATAGACAGAAATCAAAGCCTCCGATGGGAAAACCCTTTACGGCATAACGATTGACTAGGCGCCAATATAAGCCAGAGATACTCCGGTGCAGAATCCCTTCTTCGCGGTTTTTCCGTTCGGCGACGACCAGAGGCCATCCCTCTTTCCAGTGCTGAATCATCTCAAGGAAAAGCTCAGGTGGATCTTGTAAATCCGCCGATATGATCCCTACACAGTTACCTCGAGCGAATTGTAACCCTGCTTGAATGGCCGCAATTTGTCCAAAATTCTTAACTAATTTGACTAAGCGAATCTGTTGTGGCGCTTGTCTGTGCCATTTTTGCATCAACTCCCAGGACCGATCCGAAGATCCATCGTCCACTAAAACTAACTCTAGCGAAAGATCCCCTATATCAGATTGTAATTGCAGTAACTCGGGGATGGTGTCCTCGAGATTTAATTCGTTTTGATAGACAGGGACGACAATAGAGAAAATAGGTGCCAAGGGCTCTTTAGACGAACTCATGGGCAGACAAGCTCTTTAGGTGTTTTTTGGCAGACGGACCGCAGTTAAACAGCAAATCCAGGACCGTAACGGCAGGTTGAAATTCGCCGTACAACTGTGGGTAAGGATCATATTGATAGGTTTTAAAGGAAAGCTTGATTCCCGCCACCTCAAAGGCCTGATTGTCCATATAGTCTTTGGCTGCCGGTCCCGAAAGGTAACTGGTTGCACCGACTTTTTTCAAGATGTCAATCAACCGTTCCGTCTTGGTCCCTTGTGGAGACAACTCATGGGAGCGCTTGGTGGGGGTGTTGATGCCCAATTGAGACATCAACCATAAGGATAAGGCGATGTCCAAATCAGCTATGCTGGCGTATTCGGCTTGGATTATGGATTCAAAACCTTGCCAGTAGCTATTGAAAAAGGGGGTCTTAGAATAAGATCGCTGGATTGCAGTGAGGTGTTTGATCCGCCAATTTTGGGTTGGGTCCAGTGAAACCTGATGGATCGGGGTTTGTTCGGTCTGGCTAAACAAAACCGGAACCGTGATCCACTGAAGCCCTTGGGCTGTTTTTATTTGATTGCGGTTGCGCCAATCACGCCGGGTGTAGGGAACATCATCTAAAAAAACAAATAGATCGACGTCATCAATGAAGTCAAAGTAACCCCTCCAGGGCAAATAATTTGGCTGTATAATCCCGACATTCAATATCCCGCCTAGCTCTTTGTTTGGTTGGCAAAATCGCGCATCATATCGGCATATGCCCTCCCTTCCCAGGGCCAGCGGGTCGCCATCCAGTCTGGGCAGTTACCACAATAGGGGTGATCGGCAAACTGGTTTTCAAGGTGGGCTTTGCGTAGCGACTGCATAAAGGGGCCCTTCCAAATCTCTTGGATGCTTTGCTCGGCAAAGGAGATGATTTTGGCCTCATAGCGCCATTCTGCAGGGCAAAAAGCAACATCACCGGTAGGGCTCAAGACCAACCGCTCCCATGGGTAAAGGCAAGGTTTGCGGGGTGCACTGTTCTGTTTCATTTGCTCTGCAATGTCCGGCTTGGCTCCGGCACAAGAATGCAACCGGCGGATCACCACAAAATCGGCTCCGACTTCCTTCCAATAGCTTTCGAAAAGCTCGGTCTCACCCTGATTTAGAGGCTGCTCAATATAACTGACCACCACCTTAGCTTGGTAACCGCCCTGGTCACGAGCTTTGATTAAATTCAGGATGTTTGGCTTGGTTTCCACCAAGTTCCCTTTTTTACGGATCTGGGCGTAAACCTCAGGTGAGTAGGCATCAATGCTGATATCAAAGGTCCCAACGCCCGCATCCAGCAAGGCCGAGGCTTTTTCTGGGGTTAAGGCTTTACCATTGGAAGTCACATTCAGTGCCACGCCAGCGTACTTTCCTGCGTACTGAACCATCTCAATGAAATGGGGGTTAAGTAACGGTTCCCCCTGGGCGGTGTACCTCAGGTACTGGCAGTAACCCTTGCCATCGGTGGCAATTTCATCCACTAGTTTTCTGTTCAACTCAAGCGACAGGTGTCTGCCTGCGTACACTTCAGATTGCGTGAAAGCTTCGTGGGGGCAATGGATGCACGCAAGATTGCAGCGCTCGGTAACATCGACGACAATCTGCGAGGGGAACTCTGCGCTTAAATGGTCTTGGAAGCCGTATTCTGGGTGGCTATTCATTTGATTGGCGCAGGGGGTATTGGGGTTTGTTGGCGGCAACAACAAAAGTCGCGGAGTTACTAGTCCTGTGGGAGGTTAGTCTAAATTTTCGCCCCTTGACTGTAAAGGCTTTTATTGAGGATTGAAGTTAGGCGAAGTGAGTGAACAGTCGGGGTCGGGAGCGGATTCTGTCTGCAATGCTCAGGTTATAAACAGGATCTAGCCCGTTGGGATATTGCCTTTATTAAATATGTCGAAGCCGTTAAGGTTAAGGGGGACAATCCGCTTGGGTCTTAAGTAGGGTTTTGACTAATTTGGTTTTGCCTTAATAGACTCGTTTAGCTACTGTTACGCGTCTAAAGCTGTTTCTACCGAATTGCGAAGCATCCCCCCCAAACATGAAACAAACAAATTGGAACCTCCCGCCACTTTTGATTCTGCTGTTGGTTGGGTTTATGGCTTTACAGACCGGCCTCGCCTTGCGGGCACAAAGAGTCGCAGGGGCGGGGTTTGAAGCCCAATGGGGCCATTACATCCCGGTTGCCAAATACGAAGATGATGGGAGGATAAATGTTTATGCTGCCGCCGGATATTTAAACAACCGGCAAGATCGATTTTGGTCGTTAATCAATATTGGCGGTCCCTTTATCCACCTAGCTAAGCCCGTCTTTTGGCTCGCTGACAGTTTAGGGCTGATCCGCATATATCAAGATTCTGACACTTACCTAGTCTACCCACAAGAGTACCACCGACTGTGGAAGCTTTTCGGGCTCTATAAAGCTTGGTTTTGGATGATTTGGCTTTTGCCCGGCATTTGGTGGGTGCTCAGTCGGCATCAAAGTATCCAGGCCGCTTGGCTTGGGGTGTTATTGACGGCATTGCTCCCCTTTGTCGTCACCTTTGCCGTAAGGCTTAAGGCCGATCTGCCCGCTATTATCGTCGGGGTTTATGCTGTCTTGCTTTTGCTTGAGTCCTTGAAAAGGCGAAAATTTTCCTGGCTCTTGGGCTGCGCTGTGATGTTAGGTTTTTCGTTCTCAATCAAAATGAACGTGTTACCTCTAGGTTTGGGTCTGATTTGGGGGTTGGGGCGTTTGCATCAAAATTGGAAACAAACCATAGGTAGGGCGGCTTTATTGGGTGGGGCGCTGCTAGGAGCGTTTTTTATTAGTAACTTCAATGCAGTCTATGGAGTAATTACCTTTGTTCAAGGGTTGATGGCCCATAATTTGGCTCCCCTGGACTCTTCTCGTAGTTTGCTTGAAAGTATTAGTAGTTTTGTGCAAGCACAAGTTTACCGTATGTTGCGTTTAGATGCTTTGCTTGGGCGACCTCTAAATCTTTTTTATCTGCCCGTACTGGGTGCCGCGAGTTGGGTCGCCTGGCGCAGAGGAACGGATTTTCTTCGGTTGATGGTCGGCTTTCAATGGCTGTATTTTGTCTACATGCTTCTGATAATGCAGGAGCGTCTCGAGGTTTTGACTTACTACTATTATGGGACTGCAATATTTGCGATTTTTCTGTTTTCCTGGGCATTGGACAGTTTGTTGTTGGCCTTGAAAAAACAATCGCTTAATAGCCAAAGGGCTGGGGTTTTTTTGACCTCTCTCTTGATTTTGGCCACTGGCTGGGAGCAGTTTCAAATAGCCCGCTACTTATTTGGCCCCACCAATAGAGACCTTGCGGTGGAATGGCTAGACCAAAAAGCGACGGCAACTAGTCGCATAGGAATACCCATGCCGCAAGGCGGTAGTTTTGTAACCCCTTGGATTCGACTGGATCCTTTTAGGCACCGTCTCGAGCAAATCGGGGGCAACGCGGAGTTGCTTGAAGAAAAGCGGCCGGATTTGGTTTTATGGGTAAAATATAGCCCGGAATCAGCGTCATTTTCGAACGCCAATTATCAATTGGTTCAGCGTTTCAACGCGGGAGCAGACTTGCCCCACGAGCGATACGACCTTTACCAAGAAGAACAGTACGAAATATACCAACGGCTCCAACCACCAGAAGACCGAATTTCAGATGGAGAAATCTACTACCAAACGAACCGCTTGCCTCTAATGGAAGGGGACCGTCTTCTGCATTATCAGGCTTGGAGCATGAATATCATGCACACCTCCTTTTATCAGAAAACAAAGACGGGGCTGCATTTTTCCGAACACTCGGTGATGCCTCCTTACCTAGGTCGTCAAACCATAAATGCAGCTTTATACGCCCAGCCGATGCAATTGGAAACCCCACTACTCACCTTTTGGGGCGTGCGCGGCGTTGTGGGGGTGGATCGCAATGGATTTAAGGCGAGCCTTCTCGAGCATCAAGATGCCCCCTTCGAGCCCATCATGACCCAGCCATCGCTTTATAGTATTCAAGGTGATGAGATTTTAATGGGCCAAGTTAAGCACCCATTTGGGCCTGCTGTGGTTATCCATTGGATAAAGCACGAAAGAAGTGACAGTGCGGTCCCGCTGGCCATCCCCACAGAAGAACTTTACCATGAAAACCACTGGGCATTGATTGGCCTCACCGTGAAGGCAGGGACTCAAGGCGGGGTCGTAAACGTTTTGGGCGGAAAACATCTGGCTGGATTGATCGTGCGGCCTGGAGAAAGCCAACTTCGATTTCCTTTTGAAATCAAACCGGGCGGGTCTGCGCGTTTTGAATTGCTAGGCGAGGAGGTCGAAATCTTAGATCAAGAGGTTGGGCTGCTTGAAGCAAAAGTAATTCCAAGGGAGCAAATCCGGTTAAATCCCTGGGGTGCCGATATAAAGGTTACGTTGGAAGCGTCTGGCGAAGTGTCTTTGGCTCTTCCCTTTCATGACCAATGGGAGGTGTCCGTAAATCAACAAGAAACCCAGTACCAGATGGGTCCAGGGGGGATGATCAGCATCCCGCTGGATGCGGGAACTTACGAGATTAAGGTGCGCTACTGTGGCTATGAAGAACTCTTCTTGGCGCCCCAACGGGCCCAACCAAAATAAGCCAGGGTGACGCCAACGGTAAGTAAGCTGAGGATCAACCACAGATTATAAACTCGCTGGGGTGAAAACTGAACGAGCAGTTGTAGCTCAAGGGTCCCATCGGCGTTACGCCGGGCGAGGCCTTCTTCCAGCAGTTCTTTGGTGTCAATCCACCAGAAGTTCCCATAGGGTTCGATTTTGTAATGGTTCTGGGCAAACCAGAAGTTTTTAGTGAAGCTTTCGTACCAAGCCGGTATTGGGAGATTGTCGTTCTGGATGCCGTTGGCGTATCTCCTGGCAACGAAATCCACTTGGTAAGATTCCCATTCTTCTTTCGCTTCGAGCCCCTCTAGCTGATACAATTTTCTCTCTTTTTGCGAACCGTCGCCCAAGTCGGTTACCCATCCTTTTGCCACAAATTCCTTGAGGGTCTCCAAATCCGCTTGATCCCGTTCGTTTCCGGTAAGTATCTGGTATTCTTGTAGCCGCTCCGAGGGGACTGGGGCCCAAGTCGGGGCGAAGGCGAAGAGCTTCCAATTGTAGTGGTAGCCTTCTCTGAATATTAAGGGGAACTGGGCCGGTGCCTGATGGATCCTAAGTAAATAACGGGTGGGTGCTGCCTTGGCAAATTCGATGATCGGTACGGGGCCGTTAAACTTTACTTCTAAGGTTGGTAACAGGTTTTTGTCGGCATCGGGGTCATTCAATTTGACTTGGTTTCCCAAGGATTCAAGCTGTTGGGCCATTTCTCGGGCTCTTTCCAAATCCGTGACTTGTAATTTAACGACCGGGATGGCCGAGCCTTTGCTTGACCAAGCGAAAACCAAGAACCCAGCCAGCAAAAGCGAAAAAGCCGTTGATTTAAAAGAAGTCATGGAATTTTGATGGAGCTTAAGGGTGATGAGAAATCAGGCATGGGCTGGTTTATCTGGTTCGACTTCGTCAATCGGCCTTGAGCCCCAATGGTTATTTTCGAAGAGCTATGGTGAGGTGGCTAGCTCCTCTCTTGGTCCAACCGGAAGGAAAAGAGCTTATAGCAAATTAGTGAATTCTCAGTCATTATGCGGAATGGCGGTGACTTTTGTCCAGCAGAGAGCGGATATATTCAAATAGTGGAATGTAATTTAGACCTACTAGATTGACAGGACGTCGTGGCGTTACTATCTTGCTGTAACGAGAAAAAAAGGGCAGTTTGCGCCGCCACAATCTTTGGTCCTAAAAAAATGCTGTGGACCGCCTTATAGGAGCCTTTGTGAAAGTAACGGTATTCGGAAGTGGCTACGTCGGCCTAGTGGCTGGCGCCTGCTTTGCTGAAAGCGGCAACCAAGTGGTTTGCGCCGATGTAGACCCCCGCAAGATTGACCTGCTCAACGCTGGCGGCGTCCCCATTTATGAGCCCGGCCTAGAAGAAATGGTCCGGCGCAACAAAGAATCTGGGCGTTTGACCTTCACTTTAGATTTGGCGGCGGCCACCAAAGCCGCCGAAATCTGCTTCATCGCCGTGGGCACCCCGCCCGACGAAGACGGCTCAGCGGACCTTAAGTACGTGCTCAGCGTAGCGCGCAGCATTGCCGAAAACATGGAACACGAGACGGTGAT
>JAVVEA010000029.1:0-1604 GCA_032250835.1 bacterium | reverse complement strand
GAATTGCTTATAAAGGCAACCAGTTGGCTGGATGATGGCGATTTTGAGGCCTTTAAACCTCTGTACCTCTCCGATCAGGTATTTGCCACGAAAGCCAACGTTGAAGTATACATTGAGGACCGCTACCTCCTCCTCCTAAAAGTCCGCCCCAAAGGCTCACAGGCCACCTATTGGTGCTACCAAGATGTTATCCCAGACTGTTCCAGCGAACTACCTTCCGAGAAAACTCAAAAAACGTCTCAACGTTGAAACGCCTTTTGAGGCATTCGAATTAAAAACGCTTCTGCATTGCGCTGGGCCTGGGTGCTGTCCAAAGAAATTTTTAGATTCATCGCGCAATCCTTCCTTGTTGAGGCTGGGGTAGGTGAGGAGTTCCATCATCAACACCAACCAAAGTTCAGTGCCGCCCAATCCTTAGGCGCCCGTGTGGTCCTAAAAGTACTCAATCCACAAAAGCCCGACCCCACGGAGCGAATCACAGCATACCCCTTGGAAGGAACCAGAAACAGAGGGCAAGGATTCCGCGCGGCTTCGTTGGCCTGTCCTCTAACCACAAAAACAGGGTCGGTCGGTTATCGGGGGACTATTGCCATGGGCGTTGTTTTGAGATACTTTTTTGTAAAAGGAAGCTAGGCACCCCGATCAAGTGCCCCAGATTTTGTTAAAAAACCCGGCTCCGCCTCATCTTTTAAACTCCCGAACTGCTGACTTAAAAAACCTGACTGCAAATGAAAACCCTAACCCTGTTCTGTTGCGCTCTGCTTTTTGCCGCCTCCACCCTAGCGGCGGACAAAGCCACCATCTCCTGCCCCAAGACCCTCGACCCCGCTAAAGTCAAGAAGTATCAACTCATCACACTTGAGCGCAAAACCCCGATGTACATCATCGCCAAGATATATGCCCCCCATGCCAAAACTACCGAAGAACGGGCGCAAACCGCCATGCAGGCCGCGCTGGAAATCCAAAAGGATAACCAGGCGGATGATGTCTGGGTGATAATGATTCGAAGCCCCGACCAGCCCGAATCCCCCTGGAGGGCCCACGCCAGCTTCAATCCCGAAGCACACCGCGACAAACATGTCGTCTGGCGAGTAGTGACTCAGGTCGCTAGCCGCCCCCGCTACAACGCCCAATTCAAGACCTATTGCCAAGAATGGGAGCCCTCTAAAATCAAACCCCTCAAAAGCACCCAGGTGGACCACATCGACCCACCGCCGCCGGAAATCCACCATACAGCAGATGGAAAATTCTGCGCTCTTAGCCATGAGGTATACGACAAAGCCTTTCAATTTGCCGTAAAAGAGGATTGGGATGCAGTAACGGAAATAGTCAATTCCCCAGACGCGTTTTCAATCAAAGAAGACATAGAAGTTTACCTAGTGGACGAGTCCCATAAAAAGTTTGTGATCCTGCGGCCCAAAGGTTCGGACCAATTGCTTTGGTGTTTTCCCGATGTTCTCAAGGATTAAACCGACCAGCCTGGAGGGGGGCGCAGATTTGAGTTAATTTTCAGCAAACGGACTAAAACCCAGAACCCGTCTCGGCACCCATATTCTAGCTAAAACAACTGAAAGCCATGAAAACCCTCATTCTGCTCCTTTGCT
>JAVVEA010000028.1:0-10431 GCA_032250835.1 bacterium | reverse complement strand
GACTGAAGATTGCTTAGAAAAAAAGATCAGGAAGATCGTCTAATCAAAAAGTTGTCTGGACAAGTGGGTCCACTATAGGGCTTAGAAGCCGTAAGTCAGCGAGAGTTGGGTGGCACCTGCGAGGCGGTAGGTGTAAGTTGAGGTCCCGCTGGTGATTTCATGCACTAGGCCGCCAGAGATCAATTCCAGGCCTAGTCCTAGTTTTTCGCTCACTTGAAAATATAGAGGCAAGGAAATGAACAAGGGACTGGCGCTTCCGCTGTCGGTGCTGGCTCCCGAGGCAACATACTTGGTACCGCCCAAGGTAACGGTTTCATAGACGGAAAGCTTTACTTCGGAAGTGTTGCCAATACCTAGGCGAAGGTTGGGCATAAACTTAAATTTATCGGCGAACTTCAATTGGTACCCCACTAAGCCATAAAAGCCAGTCAGCGTGAGGTCTGTAGTTGAATTTGCGGTATATTGATCGTAGGTAGTGCCGTCAACGGTAAGGTTGTTCCAGGTCTGGGTACCGGAATCACCGGTTAAGGTGTACGAGTGGTAGCCTGCGCCCCACATCAGTCCCGAGTCCTCAACGCCTACGTAAGCAACCGAAAGGCTGCTGCCGGACATGTCATGATCCAGCTTGCTGTTGAGGAAGCTAAATTGGGCGTCAGAATCTTGGTAGTCATAACTGCCCGAAGCGCTCCCTAATCCGCCCATGATCATCCGTTCAGCCGCCATCAAGGGGGATGCAGCCAATATTAAGGCGCTCAGTGAAAGGCCGATTTTTTTAAAAACGTTCATATGCTATTCCTCGTAAATTGTGCAACCATGGCCCCCAAAGAATCTACTTTGGGGTCTCTAAAACCCAGGCATTCTGCCTTGGGGAGTAAAAAGCTCTTTGAACCCAATCAGGGTTCTCTTTTTAGGTGAACTAGGCAAAACAGAAGGCTTTCACCGGGATCTTTGGTTATAAATGGGTTAAAAGCTTTTTGAGGCCACCAAGCTTAAGGTGGTGAGTTGCTCACTAGAAATACCGTCACCTGCCGAGGTGCCGCTGTAACTGGCGCTCCCATTGTCTAGGAAAAAGCCGAGGACTGCGCCGGTTAAGGCATAATAGCCGCCGAACCGGTACTGAGTAACTTGGATGTCCTGACCGCCGGAGCTATAAGCAGTGTAGCTAGATTGGGAAGCCATGCCTTCTAAGATAGCGGCTCCAGAAATCCGGTACTGCCCGTCTAACTGAAGGGTGGTATATCCGTTGCTAGAAGCGCTCT
Source organism: bacterium (assembly GCA_032250835.1). Taxonomy (GTDB): domain Bacteria; phylum SAR324; class SAR324; order XYD2-FULL-50-16; family XYD2-FULL-50-16; genus TamC13-09. Next base: position 9,172 of record JAVVEA010000028.1, on the reverse strand, counting down.
CGCTTTTGTCGCGTTGCTTATAGTCTAAGCCCAGCGTCTTATCTTTGCCCTGAAACCCCACGCCTATGACCACCAGTTGGCCATGGCCTGCTTTTGAGGTATTGCCGGTAAAGTCCCCAGAATAGGCCTGCGAAGAGGCTACGGCAGGTGAAAGGCTGGCGGCGATGCGGAGGTCATCTTTGAGGCTACCCGAATATTTGATGCTAACGGAGGTATAGCTGTTGGCGGCGCTACCCACAAAGGTTCCGCTGCTCACGTTGGTGCCCGAAGGGTCGGTGATGTCTTGTTGGACCGTCACCTCAGTGGTCTCGTTGACCAAGGCCAGGCCGAGGTCCAGGTAGTTCTGCTCTGAAAGGTTGACCTGATAGAAACCGGCGATCTGGTTGTTAGGGCCCGAAAACTCCCAACTTTGGGTGACTTGGTAGGTAGTGCCGCCGGCGATGATGGAGCCGGACTGGTCAAATTGCTGTTTTGAATTCCCGCTGGAATAACCTAAGACTAAAAGGTTTTTTTCCATTGGCTGGTTGTATTCGAACATTGCGGAACTGGCTGAACTAGTGCCCGTTGAGTTGTCCTCATAAGCTAGGCTGCCTGACTGGCTAGCGTACCCAAACCCAATCTGCTTGCCCCCTTGGGCGGTTTGGGTCTGGTTGCTGGCCAGCGCTGAGATCCCCGAAAGCTCCAGGTTGGCCGAGCCCGCATAGGCGGTGGTGGTTAACTGAGCAATGAATAGACAGGTCAGAAGATGCTTGTGCATTGCGGTCCCAATGGTGGTGTAGCCGAGCCTTGAGGTGCTTCTCGGCCCTATACTAGATGGACAAACTCAAGAGGTTTTCCCCTAGGAGCAGTGAATCCTAGGGTGTTTATACTAGGTGGCTTTAGGAAAGGCCCGTATTTTTTCGGCTAAAATCGGCTAAAAGTCCCGCTGCAGTGGGCTTGCCAAATTATATCAAAAAGACTATAAATAAGGGACATGATCAGGAGTCCCCAAAGCTGCCCAAGGCGCTCTGGGATTAGATCACCCCCCTCTTTCAAGGTAAACTCGATGCCTCTTTACGAATACGACTGTTCTGCTTGCGGCAAGCCTCAAGAGTTGATCCGCCGATTTAGCGAAGCCGACAACAAAACCTGTCCTGAATGTGGTGCTGAAGGCCTAGAACGCCGAACCTCCAAGACGGCCTTCCAACTCAAAGGCGGCGGATGGTACGCTGATGGTTATTCTAGTGAAGCACCCTCCTGCGATACCGCCAAGGCTGGCGGCTGTGCTAACGGGGCCTGCGCTGCCAATCCCTCTTAATGGGTTGGTGGCATAAGGGGACTGGGGTCCTTCGGGCCCTGTTGATAGCTTGGTTACTGGTCGCGGGACCGGTCTTGGCCCAAGATGACCTAACGCCCGACGAGCGCAACAACATCGAGGTCTTCGAGAGGGTTCACCCTTCGGTGGTCTTCGTGACCAACTCGACGCTCAAACAAAACATGTTTTCGCTGAATGTGCAGGAGATCCCTTCCGGCGCGGGAACAGGGTTTATTTGGGATAAGAGCGGCCTGATCGTCACCAACTTCCATGTGATCCAAAATGCCGATGCCATCCGCATCACCCTGGCCGACCAGTCTAGCTATCTGGCCAAGCTGATCGGGGTGGCACCGGACAAGGACTTGGCGTTGCTTCGGATTGAGGCAGAGCCCGACAAGTTGGTGCCCATCGAACGGGGCGACTCGAATGCCCTGCAAGTAGGCCGAAAGGTCTTGGCTATTGGCAACCCCTTTGGGCTAGACGCTACCTTGACGGTCGGCGTGGTCAGTGCTTTAGACCGCGAGATCAAGAGCCTGTCGAACCGCAGCATCAAAGGCGTGATCCAAACCGATGCGGCGATCAATCCCGGTAACTCCGGCGGCCCTCTATTGGACAGCCAGGGGCGCTTGGTGGGGGTCAATACACAGATATTGAGCCCTTCGGGAGCGTCCAGCGGGATCGGCTTTGCCATCCCGGTGGCGACGGTCAACAAGATTGTGCCCGAATTGATCAAATATGGCCGGATCATGCGCCCGGTGATGGGGCTGTCTTTGTTGGCCGATGCTATCGCTAAGCGTTACGGGATCAAAGGCGTGGTGGTTGGACAGGTTTACCCCGGCGGCCCGGCGGCCCGGGCCGGTATGCGTGGGTTACAGCGCGATCCTCGGGGCGTAATCCTTCTGGGGGACGTGATCCTTAAGGCCGAAGGACAGGTGATCAACAGCCAAGACGATCTTTTAAGCCTCTTAGAAAACCACAAGCCCGGCGACCAGATCACCCTCACCAGCAGGCGCGACAAGGTCGAACGGACCTTTAAACTTACCTTAGCGGCACCGCAGTAGTGCGGCTACGTCACCAAAAAGCTTGGCTGGCCGGTGGGGTTTTGTTGCTGCTGCTGGTTGCCTGGGGCTCTTTGACCCCCACCCCACCCCAAGGGCCTCAGTTTGCTGGGGCCGACAAGGTAAACCATCTAGCGGCCTATTGGTTTTTAGGTTGGTACTTTGCCCAGTTGCTCCCCTGGGGCAACGTCACTTTGGGTTTGTTTGGCTATGGCTTGCTGATCGAAAGTTTGCAAGGCTTAAGTGGGTACCGGTTTTTTGAATGGGCCGATTTGGCGGCCAACGGGACCGGTCTGGCTCTGGGGCTTTTTGCCGCAGCCGGAGCGGGCGGTCGGGCCTTGGCTTGGATTGAAACCTTAAGGAGCCCTTGGAACTCTGGTTGATTGCGGTTTTTGTGGCGACTGGTGCTCTGGCCGGGACTTTGGCCGGGTTGATGGGCATTGGAGGGGGGATTCTCTATGTGCCGGTCTTGGTTTATAGCCTGGAACAGGCGGGCCTTCCGGACGCTCAAATCCCCTTGGTCGCGGTCTCTACTTCGCTGGCGGTGATTTTGGCTTCGCTGGGGAACTCCTTGGCGGCCCATTGGAAAAACGGCAACATCGACTTTTCTCCACTGCTGGGGTTGGTCTTGGGGGGGGCTTTGGGGGCCTTGCTGGCTTCTTTGGCGCTCAAGGAGCTGAGCGCGGACCCCTTTAAAATCCTGTTGGGTTCCTTTGAACTCTTTATGGCCCTCAAACTACTCAAGGGCTCTCAGAAAAATGACGCCGTGACCCAGGGGAGACGGGGCCTGCTGGTCTTTGCGGGGATTGGGTTTGCTGGGGGATTACTTTCGGCCTTTTTCGGCGTCGGCGGGGGGTTGATTGTGATGCCTCTTTTGCATTTTGTGTCCGCCTATCCCATTGCGAAGGCGGTGGGCACCACAACCGGCTTCATGCTCTTTGCCGCCGCCGCAGCCCTGGGTTCCCATGGCCTTCAGGCCGACCCCAGCACCCAATTGACGGGCCTCTGGCACGCCTTTTACCTGCCCGGTTTTTTTGCTCTGCTGCCTAGTGCGTTTATCTTTAACCGAGTGGGGGCCAACTTGGCGCACCGTACAGACCCGAAACGGCTCAAGCGGTGGTTCGGTTGGTTTATCTTGCCCTTAGGCTTGCTCAACGGCCTAGGGGGACTTTGGGCTTGGCTTGGCTGAGGCCTGAAAAAAGCTAGAGGCCTTAACAAAAAAGCCCGGACAGGCCGGGCTTTTCTTGAGGACTCGGGGTTTTAGGCCTCGGTCTTCTCTTCGGATTTAAATTCTGCTGCAGCTTCTTGGGCCGCGCCGTCCAGTTTTTTAGCTTCCTTCTTGCCTGTATCCACCTCATCCTTAAAGTTGCGGATACCGCGGCCTAAGCCCGAGCCAATGCCCGCCAAACGGCCTGCGCCAAACAGCACCACAACGATACATAGGATGATGGAAAGCTCGCCAACGCCTAATCCGCCAATCATGTCGAACCTCTGAAATAATGCGATGTTTTTAAAGGGGACCAATGTAGGTTCCAATCAGGGTACGCCCTTGGCTCCCAAAGTTCCAGCGAAAAAATTCACCGATCCCAACCGAAAGGTCCCTTAAAAAAGGAACCAGATCGGGCTGATGTAAAAGGGATCATAATAAGATTCGTAGGTTACGTATGTTCCTTGGTTGTCCGAAAAGTCATTACGCAACTCGTGGTCGTCGGTATGGAAGCGGTCTTCTTCGGCGTGCAGGTTGGCGTTGATCTTGGCCCCTTGGGAAATCACGTCTTCTAAGACCATCTCCCCGGTGATCCATTCGCCGTTCTCTGCTTGATAAGCCAGTTCCTCAATAGTCACCGCCCGGTCGATCACCTCTTCAATCTCTTTCCAGATCAACCCGCTCAGCAGGTCAAACTGCCAACCGGGCCGGTCGGTGTCGAAGCGGCCTTCTTTTAAGAAACTTAAGAAAACAAAGTCTGCCGGGTTGATCTTTTTGAACCAAGCCACGGCTATACGGAGGTCTAAGAAGCGCTCTTCACTTAAGAAGGCGTCCCAGGCTTCGTCTTCTAACTCAAAAATCTGCTCAAAGGCAAACTCGCCGCTACCGGTGTCCACCGCGCAGTAGATGTCAAAGTGCGACAGGTACTCCTCATAGCGCTTGCGCAGGTTTTCGGTTTTTTCTAAGCCCTTGACGGTCAAGCTGTAGCGGTTTTGGTCATCAACCTCCACGTAGCCCTTGGCGAGCATGTGGATGAACAACGGTTCCAAGTCGCGGTCGTCGCCTTCGAGGGCCACCGAATAAGACAGGTCTTCGTCCTGCATCTTATCGAGCAGCACACCCGCCGCATATTCTTTGCGTTGTTCTTCGGTGATCATGAAATTTCGACTACCCATCAATTCCTATGGCTGACGGTCTGTTCTATTGGGCACCCACCGGGCACCCTCTTGGTCAAAAAACTCTTTTTTCCAAATCGGCACGATCTCTTTAAGTCGGTCGATGGCAAATTCACAGGCCGCAAAGGCTTCGTGCCGGTGCGCCGCCGAGACGGCAATCACCACGCTCGCTTGGCCGATTTCCACTAAGCCCAAGCGGTGCCAGATAGCCACCTCAAAGACTTGGTGGCGGGCTTTGGCTTCTTCGGCCACCTGGGCCATTTTGGCTAGGGCCATCTGCGGATAGGCCTCATACTCCAAGTAGCGGACCTCTTGGCCCAAATTATTGTTGCGGGTGACGCCCACAAATCCCGCCAGGGCGCCGGCAGTGTCACGTCCGACTTTTTCTAAGAGCGGCTCTAAGCTCAAAGGCTCTTGGGTGAGTCCAAACATCTAACCCCCTCCTACGGGCGGGAACAGCGCCAACTCACAACCTTCGCTCAAAACCGCATCCAGCGGGGCGTACTCTTGGTCTATCGCCGCGCTTAAAGAGGGGGCGATGCTGGTCACCGCTGGATAGTCGGCCATCAACTGATCCAAGGCCATTTGAACGGTCGCTCCGGCCGGTAATTCCAACGCTAACTCCTGAGCCCCGATCAATTCTTTTAAGCCCGCAAAGGCAAAGAGCCGCAGCTTCATGCGTTGACCCCTTCAAAGAGCTTGAGGCTGTTTTCAAAACAAAGTTGGCTCAGTTCCTGGGGGTCGATCCCTAAAAACTTGGCCACAAATTCACCGACTAAGGCCACATTCCCCGGAAGGTTGGGCTTGCCACGCAACGGGACGGGGCTTAAATAGGGAGCGTCCGTTTCCAGCAACAATCGGTCCAGCGGCACTTTCGCCAAAACCTCGCGGACCGCTTCGGACCGGGGGAAGGTGCAGATGCCGTTGAAGCTGAGGTAAAAGCCCAACTCCAAAACCTTTTGGGCCATCTCTAAGCTGCTGGTGAAGCTATGAAAGACGCCCCGTAAGCCGCCTTGGTCCGCCTGGGCGAGACATTCTAAGGTGTCTTCTTCGGCTTGGCGGGAATGGATCACCAGAGGCATGTTGCGCTCTTGGGCCATTTTTAACTGAGCCATGAATAGGGGTTTTTGCTCTTCGGGCTTAGAAAAATCATAATGATAGTCCAAGCCACATTCGCCTAGGGCCACGATCTTGGGGTGGTCCAGGTTTTCGCCAATAAAGGCCAAGTGTTCGGGCGTCGTTTCCCCCGCTTGGTGTGGGTGGATGCCTAGACTGCCATATACCTGGGGGAATTGGTCACAAAAGGCCAAAACCTGGGCGTTAGACTGCGGGCCCGTGCCGATGGTCAGGCAATGGCTCAGCCCGGCCTCGGTCCCCTTTTCGAGGGCCGATTGGGCCGGTTCTTTTAACATTTCTAGGTGGCAGTGGGTGTCTACCCAGCGGAGCGACGGATTCATAGCCTTCGTATAAGTTGTTGTAGGCCCTTAATTATAGGGCACCGTAAAGAATCCATCAAGGCCAAAGGGGGCTGGTCAAAGTCGCCTGGGCTCGACTATGATCTTTAAGGACCGTCATACAACAGGAGGAGACCTTGGCCGCCAAATTTGAAGAGAATTTAAAGCAGCTTGAAGCGATTGTAGAGTCTTTAGAAGAAGGCCCTGCTGACTTAGACGAAGCGCTCAAGTCTTTCGAGCGGGGCATCAAACTCTCGCGGGCCTGCCACAAAGAATTGGCCGAGGCCGAAAAGCGGGTGGAGGTGTTGCTTAAAGACGAATCGGGCCAACTGAGCAAGGAGCGGCTTGAGGATTAGTTCCTTAGGTTGGGCCCTGTTGTTGTGGCCCCTGTTGAGTGGTTGTTATGTGGTCGAGCAGGGCTGGGGGCAGCTCAAGCTAGGCTGGTCTTCGGTGCCGCTCGAAGAGGCGCATGAACCGGACCCCCAATTAGCGGCGTTGCTGGCCCAAGTACCGCAGATCAAGGCCTTCGGCCAGTCTCAACTGGGCCTAAAGGCGACCCAAAATTACCAAGCCTATCTCCCGGTGCCCGGTGAAGGGGTGACCTATGTCGTTACCGCCGCGCCCAAACTCTCCTTATCGCCGCACCAGTGGTGGTTTCCGGTGATCGGAAGCGTGCCCTATAAGGGCTATTTCGACCACTCCGATGCTGAGGACCTAAAAGCCGACTTGGAGGCTCAGGGCCTAGACACCTATCTTTTTGCCGCTCCCGCCTACAGCACTTTGGGCTGGTTTGAAGACCCCGTAACCACCCCTATGTTGCGTCAAGGGCTCTATGACTTGGCCGAAACGCTGCTGCACGAAATGACCCACGCCACCCTGTACGTCAACGACCAAGGCGACTTCAACGAACAGTTGGCCAGCTTTGTGGGGGCCCAGGGGGCCGAGGCTTATCTGCGCGGTCCCGCCGGTTGGGACGAGGCCCGCTGGGAAGTCCAAGTCCAAGGCCAGGAACGGGGCCGCCGGGCGGCAGAGCTGGTACGCCAGTGGATTCCTCAGTTCGAGGAATTGTACGCTAGTGAGCTGAAAGAGAAAGAAAAGTTGGAACAGCGAGCGCTATTGTTTGCCCAATTGAGCCAAGCCTTTGAAGCCCAAACCGGAGTCCAGCGAACCTTCAATAACGCCCGGTTGTTGCAGTACCGCCGCTACCAAAAGGGCAATGCCCACCTAGAGGCCCTTTTCAACCAAGCCCAAGGCCACTGGCCCCAATTCTGGACCCTCCTGCGCCAAGACCTTACCGAAAAGGGCTGGGATTTGAAGTGATGCTAGACTGGGAATGCATTCAGTATGGTGAGTCTAATGTCGTTTTGAGCATTCTATGAGAATGAGCGGTTTGACTAAAACTGAAAACTGAGAGGAAAAATGAGTTATCTTAACGGTTCAAACTGGAACGACTTAAATGAAATGAGGTGCCTTCTGATTTATTTGAAATTAAAATCTGAATCCCCAAAAAGGGGGGCACAACAAGCTTACTGCCAAGCGATTGAGCAAAAAGCCGGGATAAGCAGCGGCAGTTTGAGTTCAAAAGTTAGTGATTACAGTAAGATTTCCGGTGGCAATCGCTCCTCGCACTTTTCTCAGAATACTCAGCGAATCTTTGAGCAATTTGGGCATTTTGCTATCAGTGAAGTTGAAAAAGAGATATTGCGATTGGAAACTTTGCGGGATTAGATAGTTTTTCCCAAAGCATCATTGATAAGTGGCGGCGTTGATGCTTGGCAAGCGCGGGGCTGCGGGTTAAACTGGAATTCCCAGCCCCCAACCGCACAGAAGGCATCAAATGGAATGGATTTCTTTGGCCGAAGGTCCCCGGCCCGAGGTGGGCCAAGAAGTTTTAGTGATCATGAGCAGCCCCCAGGGGCCGCGCATCCGGCATGTGCGGGTGAAAATGGGCGGTAAGATCGCCTGCTTTAATGAGAGCCAAAGCTGGGCGCTGAAAAGTTGCCTCTATTGGGCGGCCATCGACTGGCCGTCTTTAGAGCCCTGAGCCTGACTCAGGCGGCTGCTAAGCTGGTCCCAGCTGGCCTGGGAAAACCCCTCTCCGCCCAGCATCAAGGTAGGGCCCAGTTCCCATAAGCGCTCAACCGCCCGGTCCAGTTCAACGGGCTCGCCGCCGCCTAAGATTTGCAGGCCAAAGGCTAGGTCGCTGGGGAGGTCGGCGCGGCGCAGCTTGGCGGCATCGCTTAAGGTCAGTTCCAAGCCTACCGCCTCTAGTTCCAAGGCTTCACCAAAGACGAACAGCCGCTGGATCGTCTCAAGGTCCGCCTGTTTGGGCCTAAAAAAGGCCGAGGTAGGTAGGGGGACTTGGTTCACCGACTTGAGTACCTTCAGGGCCGTTTCAAATTGGTCCCAGTCGCTAAAGCCTTCGAGAATCATGATGTCCGCCCCTTTGTCGATCATATAGATCACCGGTTCGGCCAGCTCATGTTCCAGCGCCGCTTCGGTCCGCCCCTCAAAGTCCGGCGAAGGCGGGGCCATGACGGCGGCGACCAAACAATCGAAGTCGCCCTGCTCTTGGGTATGTTTCGCACTTTGTACCGCAATGTTGTGGACCGCTTCGATCCGGTCCAATAAACCCAAGGGCTTAAGGTAGGCCGCAGAGCTTTGGCGGGTCGGGGTGCGCACCATCGACGCGCCGGTCTTAAACTGCTGGTGGTACAGGTGCAACAGCGGGATTTCGTCTTCTAAAATAAACTGGGGTACCGACTTGCTCGGATCTTGGGGCGACCAGAAAGCATCGCCCAGTAAAATTGCCGACATTAAACCACATCTCCTCCACCAGCTCCGCTGATGATGATTTTTCCTTCTTCTTCGAGCTTGCGCGCGATTTTAACCATTTTCTGCTGGGCCGCGTCCACATCGGCGACCCGTACGGCACCCAAGGCATCCAAGTCGTCGCGCACCATATCGGCGGCCCGCTCGGACAT
>JAVVEA010000027.1:0-10445 GCA_032250835.1 bacterium | reverse complement strand
AAATCGAGGTTCGTTACCGCAATTCAGAAATAACGCCTAATTCAAATTTTGTCTGAACTTTTCGGTCCACTATAAGTACCATATCGGCGTTGACCTTCCGGTCGAGGCGGCTACCCTTTGTTGCTCGCTTGGGCTGGCTGCTTGTTCGCTAGTTTGCCAAAAGCATGAAAACTCAGAACAACAAAAAAATTCCTGCAAGGAATGCCGGCTAGGGCCAACAATCGATGAATTTGCAGAATTGCTGAAGAAATTGATTGGGACGAATCAAGACACGAAAAAAACAAGTGACGAAGCAGGAAGTCAAATCGATCCGGGTCCAGGCGGTGCAAAGCCAGATGGTGGGTCTTCCGGTCAAGATTGTGATCAATTCTTTGTTGATCAGTTGAATCAGTTGCTGGAATTGCACTATTTTCCAATCAGCAACCAGTTGAATGGTTTAAAGGTACTGATCGATTACAAAAGCTTGCAAATCAAACTGCGGAAATGTCCAGAGTTCTCAGACGCAGTAGGCACTGGGGCGCAACCCAAGGAAGTGTCGACGAAGATACAAACAAGTGAAACCACGCGAGCGCCGAAGGAAGAACCAGTAATAAACGATCAAGAAGATAAGGGTACGGCCGCAGCCGAATTAGAAGGCTTGATAGAACGATTTGACGACCTCTATGAGAAATTCCAGTCGCCGCTCCTATTCACTCCTTTTTACGCAGGTGTAAGCCACACGTTAGCGGGCATTAAATACGAGGCCTGTGTTGGCAAAAGTGAACAATCAACTCGTTGGTTTGCCAGGGCAAAGCAATTACTGGATAAGAGCCGGAATATGTATACCATGCACGAAGAATACTACGAGGCGATTGGAGGACTCTATTACTTTTATGATGACTTCAACGACCGAGACATCCATTTCCATCACGCAATCCAAATGGCCGGAAAGGAATTGACGGCCCTCCTGAGAGAGGTCCTGACCGATAAAGGTAGGTCTACCAATCAACTTCAGGCTTGAGCTTGCCAGAACCAACCCACATTGCCTGGATTTTAGTCCGTCATTGGTTTACGCTCAGCCAAAGGATTCTTGCGGCCCATTGGGCTTAGATGAGGGTCGGGGTCTCTTGCGCGGATTCGGGTAGGCAACTTAGAAAATTAGGAATACTTTGAACTTTGATTTACCTGTTTTCCCAGCCCGCCCCATTTTAGAGGTCTATGAACATACTCTTGGTGACTAATAGCTATGCAAACACCCGCCTTCTTGAAAATGCTTTTGGTTGTTATGGTAACGTGGATGTAGCGATAGACGGCGTGAACGGGCTGGACCGCTTCTTTCGGGCTTACGCCGCCAAAACTCCCTATGACGTCATCTTTGCGGATGTTGATGCCCACAATATGGACGCAAACGACATGACCAAAGAAGTCAGAGGGTTTGAGCGTGCCAATGGAGTGACACAGCCTTCAATCGTCATTTCTACCACTCATGTTCAAACCGATGCCATCTTAAGAGGCTTCAAAAACGGGACTGACTTGTTTGTCCGAAAGCCCATTGAATTGGCGCAAATTGAAGGCTTTATGCGCGAGTGTGGCTTTTCCAAAGAGTCCTAAAGCTACGTTTGATTCGGTGCCCCCTTGCTGCGCCGCAATTTTCCTGTCCTTAATGGCCAGTCCGGTGCGCATAGGTCGAATAGATCAATCCCCCAGATAACCCCCAGGAATTCCATGGCCCTTGAAAATAGCAAAACAGACCCCAGTTTTTCCATTGTGGTTAGGCTCAAGTTACAAAATGACCTGGACGTATTGAGCCGTGTAATCAACTTGGTACATGAGCAAAATGGGGCGATTGGGGCCATTGACGTGGTGAGCGCTGAGGCGGACCATATGGTCCGCGATATCTCTATCGAGACCACAAGTTATGAGGCGGGTCGTACTATTGCCGAAATGCTGGGTGGATTGGAAGGCTGCAAGGTACTCCACCTATCGGACCGCACCTTTTTGATCCACCTTGGCGGCAAAATCGAGGTGACCAATAAGATCCCGATTAAAAACCGCGAGCAATTGTCTAGAGCCTATACGCCAGGGGTGGGGCGGGTTTGTATGGCCATCCATGAAGACAAAACCAAAGCCTACCAGCTGACCATCAAGAAAAATATGGTGGCCATTGTCTCCGATGGCACCGCCGTTTTGGGACTCGGCGATATTGGCCCCGAGGCCGCCATGCCGGTGATGGAAGGCAAGGCGATGTTGTTTAAAGAATTTGGGAATGTCGATGCCTTCCCCATCTGTCTAGACACCAAAGATACCGACGAGATTGTGCGGGTCGTCAAGGCCATTGCCCCCGGCTTCGGGGGCATCAACTTAGAAGACATCTCGGCTCCGCGGTGCTTTGAAATAGAACGGCGGCTGCAAGAGGAGTTGGACATCCCGGTGTTTCATGATGACCAACACGGCACGGCTGTCGTCCTCGTGGCGGGCTTTATCAACGCCCTAAAGGTGGTGGGCAAAGAAGCCGGTGAGGTCAAGGTAGTGGTTTCTGGTGTGGGGGCGGCGGGGACCGCCTGCTCTGAGATGTTGGCGACCATTGGGGTCAAAAACATTATCGGCTGTGACCGGCAAGGGACAATCTATCGCGGTCGACAGGGCCTTAATTCAGACAAAGCCGCTTACGCCGACTGGACTAACCCGACCAATTTACAAGGGTCCTTGTCCGACGCTTTAGTGGGTGCCGATGTCTTTATTGGGCTCTCGGCCCCTGGATTGTTGAAGGTTGAGGACATTAAAAAAATGGCCAAAGACCCGATTGTGTTCGCCATGGCGAACCCGATTCCTGAAATCATGCCCGAGGAAACCCAGGGAATCGTGGCGGTGATGGCCACCGGCAGAAGCGACTACCCAAACCAAATCAACAACGTGTTGTGCTTCCCAGGCTTGTTTCGCGGTGCCCTAGACAGTTATGCCTGCTGCATCAATGAGCAGATGAAGATGGCGGCTGCCCAAGCTATTGCTGCCTCAATTAGAACCGAACGCCCCGTTGCCGACTACATTGTCCCCAGCGTCTTTAACCGACATGTGGCCGAAAACGTGGCCGCTGCGGTCTTCAAGGCCGCTGTTGAGTCTGGTGTCGCCCGGCAATACAAACACCAATGATCTAGCGGCCCTTCGGACTGTGTACAGGCTTGGTGGCGATCACACCAAGCGCCAGCTGAGCCCATGTTTTGGGCGGGCAGGACGGTTCACTGGCAGGACGATTAGCCGGTGGTTCGGCTGTGATTGTTTTGGCTCTTTTCCTTGGCAGCGAGCGCCGGTCCACCTGCTCCGAGCTGGCCAGCATGATGGATTCAAGAAAATAGGTGAGTTATCAGCCTAGTTCAAAATCAGCACCCTAACCAATCAAGCGCCCCTCTATAGATCAAAGGACTGCCGATTGGGCATGAACTAGTCAAGTTTTAAGGAATTTGGCTTTTTGGGACTTGGCAGATTAGCTGTAAAGCCAGAGCAGGGAATGGTCGAGGCGAGAGGACTTGAACCTCCGACCCCTTGTCCCCCAGACTTAACGAGCGCAGCGGGCGCTAACTTACAAACAACGTTGGAATCTTAGAATTGGCGCGAAGCCAGAGCAGGGAATGGTCGAGGCGAGAGGACTTGAACCTCCGACCCCTTGTCCCCCAGACAAGTGCGCTACCGGACTGCGCTACGCCTCGACATTCTCCCTTGGGGTAGACGAATACCTTATCCAGGCGCCGCTTTGCTGTCAAGCTTTGCTTGATCGAAAAGCGGCGCGTTGGGGCTTGGCCCAATGCCCGCCTGGGTTATACCTTAAACCGTCCCACTTTGGATTCTAAGGTCAAGGCCATCTGGCTCAGGTCTTCGGTGGTCTTGGCGACCTCGCTGGTGGCGTCCGAAAGCTGGCGCAGAGAGATCACGCTATTCTCGGCTGTTCCGGCCATTTCGTCGGCGCTTTTGGTCATCTCGTGGACGCTGGCCTCTTGTTGGGTGACGCCTACCGTGATTTCGTTGATCTCGGCGGTGATGTCGCTGATCTGCGCGATGATGCCTTGCAAGACTTCCACCGTCAGGTCGATCACTGAAATCCCTTGAGAGACATTAGCAGAGCTGGTCTCGATCAGGTTTTGGATTTCGCTAACCGAATTATTGCTACGCTCGGCCAAGCTGCGGACCTCTTCGGCCACCACCGCAAAACCCTTGCCCGATTCCCCCGCCTTGGCCGCCTCAATGGCGGCGTTGAGGCTCAAGAGATTGGTTTGGGTGGCGATGTCGGTGATCACGCGGATGATCCCTTCAATCTTGCGGCTCGACTGCTCGATCTGTTTCATCGACTGGTCCGTTTGGTGCGCCGCGTCATTGGCGCGGTTGGCTCCATCGTTGATGGCGCTGGACTTGGTTTTGATCTCGCGCATTTTGAGCGTGATGTTCTCAATGGCGGCGCTGAACTCTTGTAGCGAGGTGGTCGACTGGTTGACTGCCGCAGCGTTGCGCTCGTTGTCTTCGGCAATGCGCTCGGTGGTTTGGTTCATCTCGGTGGCTGTGGCCGAAAGCTCCTCAGATGAAGAAACCAAAGTGGCCGATAGATCTTGGATCTCGCGGATGATGGGTTGGATGTTGTCTAAAAACCGGTTGTTCCAATAGGCGATTTCGCCGATCTCGTCCTTGCGGTTGAGGTTCAGCCGTTGGGTTAAGTCTCCGTCCCCCTCGGCAATATTTTTGAGCAGCCCGATCATTTCGACGATGGGGGTTTTTAAACTGGCCGTTAACAGCCAAGCGACCAAACCCCCAACGGCAAAGCCGCCGACCAATACGATAGTAGACCAGAGGTTTACTTGATCCAATGCGGACATTCGGCTCTGGCGGGCTTCCTCGATCTCGCCTTGGATGCTGGTCGTGACCGCCTTGATCAACTGGCTATTCTGGGCCCCTTTGGCGTCGATCTGCGCGTCCATGCGCTCCATGAACTGTGGGGTGATCAACCGCTGTTCGATGGCCGGATAGAGGTCCTGTACCGCAAGGTTTTTTAAAGCCGTGGCATTTTTGATGATCAACTCGACATTCGCTTTTTCTTCCTTGGTGTCGGCAGCTGCGAGTAAAAGCTGGTGTTCGCTTTCAATCTGATTGAAAATGTTGGCCAGTTTGGTTTTTCGCTCAGCGCTTACTTTTCCTGTGTCCTTATCCAGCAGGATTTCCATCATCACCAAGATGATGCCCGTATTGCGCTGTTCCAACTCTTGGAACAGGGTGATCTGCTGGTAGCGGGTGGCCAAAAGGTCTGAAGACTGATTTGAAAAGTTGATACCCCAAAAGTTGATGCCGTTAGCAACGGCAAAGAGGATCAGCATCGATAGCGAACCGGCGTAGAGTTTATAGCCGATTTTAAGGTCACGCAAAGACATGGTAAAAGTCCTTTAATATGAATAATAAGAGGGCGGATACCCCTGGGAATCGGGAGAGGACGGGCAGATCCTGGCCCTGAGGCTATCTAGAGGCCTTTAAGAAAACAAGCCAGATATTGGGATGTCTTCAATTTCTTCTAAAGTTTCAACTACCAGAGACCAGCAAACCGCAAAAAGAAGGATTGGACCTTTGCGTTTTTTTTCAGTAAACTGTCCAAGGTAACAACAATAAGTAATGTGACCCATCCAGTAGCCCCTCATGAGTTCAGAACGCCGCCATTTCCACCGGATTCCTTTTGAACATTCGGTCAAGCTCGACCTGCCTAAGGGCGAGCAAATCTGCCAATTGATTGACCTTAGCCTGAAAGGGGCTTTGGTCCATTGCGAAGCACCCTTGGAGATTTCCAAGGGAGATAAATGCCAGTTTTCGATCCAATTGGATGGGGCTAATGCTTCGATTGATACGAGCGCTACCTTGGTCTTTCAAGAGGGGCTTCAAAACGGCTTCCGCTTCGATGAAATCAACATTGACAGCCTAACCCATTTGCGTCGTTTGGTGGAGTTAAATAGCGGAGACCCCGAACAGGTACGCCAGGAATTGTTCTTTATTGCCGAACAACATTAGACGAGCACCCACGCGGGAAATTCACCTTGGAGGCGAATACCTATGAATTTGGCCAGCAACTTAAGCGGCGTTGAGCAATTAGACCAACTTTCAAAAAGGCTGCTAGAGATCGACAGCCGCCTGAACTCCAACATCCCGACCACCCTTTGGATCAGCGACCTGCACGGCGAAGGGGACCGCTTCAAAAGCATCCTGCGCGGTCGTTTCGGGATGACCTACCAGACCTGTAAAGAAGCCTTACCCAAAACTTTCAGCGAAGCCAAACTGCAATATTTGGTGCGGGTGATCCGCAAACAGTCTTACTTCGACGACCGGGAACTGAAGATGGACCGCCAAGACGTAATCCTTTGTCTGGCAGACATCATCAAATATAAATTGGACAACGTCGACTATAACCTCAACGAGGTGATCCAGCCAGAATATCGCGAATATGTACGCCGCCTGATTGCGGACCAGAAGGTGCCCGATCCGGTTTTTGAGGAACCCGCCATTGCCGAGCGCTTCATCACCCATCTCTGCCACACCATCAAGCAAGTCCTGCTCGACCGGATCATCGTCTTAGGCGACATTTGGGACCGGGGCTCTCAGCCCGACAAGATCATCCGGATTTTGTCTTCAAAGAATTACCAGCCCATTGTGCGGATGGTCTTTGGCAACCATGACATTCTTTGGATGGGCGCTGCCACCGGCAACCGTAGCTTGATCGCTGAAGCGATGCGCATCAGCAGCCGCTATGATCACTTTGAGCTGATCAAGCGGCTCGGTATCGACTACAGCAAGCTAGCTGAATTTGCCAAAAAGACCTACCCGGTGGAACTGGCCACGGCCAAGTTTAAGGCCAAGACCGACCTGGGGCGGGCGATGGAAAAAGCCCTAAGCGTGATCCAGTTTAAACTAGAAGATAGGCTGATCAGCAAACATCCCGAATGGAACATGGAGGGACGTCGCTCGATCCGGCTCTTGGGCGAGATGCTCCAAAGCGGTCAAACCCAAGGACTCAACGACACCCACTTCCCGACCATCGACCCCGACCACCCGGCGCAACTAACGCCCGAAGAAAGGGCGGTGATTGATGATTTGGAACGTCAGTTCCTCAGTAATGTCCAGCTCAAACGGCTCTTATCCTTTTTCTTCGAGAAGGGGCACACCTATTTTGTGCACCACAACTTACTCAACATCCACGCCTTGATCCCCAGTACGGCAGATGGCGAGTTTGAAGAATTTCTGGGCCATCGGGGCAAGCCCTTGCTCGACCATATCGATGCGAGCATCAAGCGGGCTGGAAAGGCATACATAGCCGGTGTCCAAGTTCCCGAAGCCGATCAGGCGTTGTTCTTTTATCTCTGGTGCGGCCCCAAAAGTCCTTTCTTTGGTAAAGAAGCGATGAAGACCTTTGAGCGCTACTACTTAAACGATAAAGAAACCCACAAGGAACCGAGCCTCTTTTGGAAGAAAAACCTAGATACCTTATCTTTTAAGCAAAAGATATTAAAGGAATTTCATGCCGATCGGGTGATCTTTGGGCACACCCCGGTGGACGTGACCAAAGGCAAATGTATGGCCAGCGAAGATGGCGTGGCGATTAACGTGGACGGCGGGTTTGCAGCAGCCTATTACAACCGTGGGCATGCGCTGGTCCACACCCCAACCATGTTGTACGGGATCATCTTACCGACGCCCGAAGAGATGAAGGAAGCTAACCTAAAGAGTGAGTCGGTGCCGTTGCGGGTTGAGGTGATTGATGAATTCGACCGCCCCAAACAGGTGCGCGATACCTCAAAAGCCAAGGAATTACAGGCGGAACGCCGCGAGCTGATCACCCAAATCCGCGCATTGGCGCTTTAATTTACACTATGGACCAAAACTACGGGATGGAGCTGGTTCGGGCCACCGAACTGGCTGCTTTGACGGCTGCTTTACACCAAGGTCAAGGCGACCCCAAGCGGCTGCTGAACGCTTCGCGCGCCGCTTTGGTGCGCGGGTTGGGCCGGATCAATGTCCGCGCGCAGGTGATCAACGACCGCTTTATGGGTAAAGAAGGGATCATGCCCTTGCCGCCCTCGGCGGGCTTCGGCACCAACGACATGGAAATCGCGAGCCTCAGCGTGGAGGGCTTTGAATCCACTGCCCATGGGAAAAACAACTCCGCCAGCTTCGCCGCCATCGCCACGCCGGGAAATTTAATGCCTCTCCCGCGGCTTTGGGCCGAGTTGATTGTGGTACCCCAAGAGGCCTATGGCGTGGTGGACCTAACCCAACCCCCGACGACTAATATTAAGCGGGTGGCGCGGTCTTTAAAGAAATACACTGAAAACATCACGGTGGTGGTTTTAGACGCGCCTCGGCACCATGAATTGATCACCCAAATCCAGTCCTGTGGAGCGCGGATCAAGCGAATCGCTGCGGGCGAAATCTCTGGGGCGCTCTCGGTTTTGACCGGCAAGGCCGACTTGTTTATGGGCATCGGTTTGGCCCCTGATTTAGGCATGATCGCCGCCGCGATCCGCTGCTTAGGTGGATACCTAGAAGGCCGTTTGATCATCGAAAACGACGCTGACCGGGCGCTGGCGCGTGAGTTTGGGATGGAACAGCCCGAGCGGGTATATAAGGTAGAAGACCTCGCCGACAGCCACGAGGTTTCCTTTGCCGCCACCGGCATCACCCAAGGGCAGTTTTTAAACGGGGTGCACTTTACCCGTAACGGTGCGGTGACCCATTCTTTTGTGGCTAGGGGAGAAAGCCGAACCTTCCGCCGGATCGAAACGACCCACTTCTTTGACCACATGCCGGTCTTCTAGGAACGATCCTTGCTTTTCTAATGGGCAGTCGAGCCGGGGGGCGTCATTTTTCCCCGGCCTCTGCCAACCTAATCTTGCTGGATCACCATGCTGAACCGATTTAAGAGTTTCTTCAGTAACCCCAAAATAGCCTATGCCGGAATTGGGGTCTTGGCTCTCATGTTGTGTTTCTCGCTGGTATTTGCCCGCACTCCCAGTTTTCCTGATGACCTCCCGAGTGCCGAAAACCTGGACATCCGCACAGAAAACTATCAGGCCCAAAAGGACTTTGCCCGGCGTTTGTCGGCCCATTTGCGCCAAAGTCATGGGGGGCTGTTACTGTTCAAACAAACCGACCGAGTGGCTTCGGTAGAAGGCTTGGGTGGGCATGGTTATGTTTCTTACCTACAAAAGTTCAACCGCATCAAGGAAGAACGCCTCTTTGATCTAGCCCAGGCCTTTGCCGTACAAGAAGGTTTAGGGATCAAGATCAAAAAACTGACACCCAACCAGGGCAGCGGCAAGGTGCCGCGTTACGAGTTGGACTTTTTAAAAGAGGGAAATCTTTGGGTGCGTGTCGAAGCGCAGCGTGGGGCCCAGGCTAAGATAGGCAAGAAGCCCGAAGTGGAGCCGGAGATTCTAGACAAGCCTTTAGCCGAAGCCGCCCCGTTGGCGGTCCCGGCCATCGACACCGACTCTTTTGGCGAACAATTGGCCGCCAATGGGCCCCAGGGGCGTTTGGTGATCATCATCGATGACATGGGCCAAAATATGGGCGTCTTTGAGCGCTTCGCCAAGTTGAATTCCAACTTGACCTTCTCGGTCTTACCGCAATTAAGCCACAGCACCGCCACCGCCGAAATGGCTCACCGCATGGGGCTTGAGGTGATGTTGCATATGCCCATGCAGCCGATGCAGTTTCCCGAGATCAACCCCGGCGTTGGGGCTTTGTTGACCAGCGACAACCCAGAAACCTTGATGTTGAAGTTGCGCAAAAATTTCGCTTCGGTGCCCCACGCTATTGGGGTCAACAACCACATGGGCTCGGCCTTTACCCAGGACGCTTCGGGCATGGCCGAGGTGATGAAGGAACTGAGTGCCCAGGGGATGTTCTTTTTAGATAGCCGGACCGCCGCCAGCACCACTTCGTTATCGGAAGCCAAAAAATACGCGGTGCCCTTTTTCAGTCGCAACCTGTTTTTAGATCAAGACCCTAGCAAAGAGGCGGTGCACGCCGCCTTTTTGAAGGCGATGGAACTGGCCAAAAGCCAAGGGATAGCCGTTGCCATCGGGCACCCCCGCGAAGATACCTTGGCGGTTTTAAAAGAAATGTTGCCCCTGTTAAAGGCGGCGGGCATTGAGTTGGTTCGGGCGAGCGAACTGACCAAGGGTTAGCAGCGGCGCGCCATTGGGCCGCTGGATGGGGAAAAGGTTGGTGAAAGATTTTGGACATTCGCATTAAATTGGTGCAAAATAGAGGCGCACTCAATTTTGATTATTGGCTTGATTTGAGGTGTAGGTCATGGCGGTAGGTAAACTGACGGGCCCCAAAAAGGCGGCTATCTTGTTGCTGGCTTTAGGCGAGGAAGGTTCCTCGGAGGTGATCAAAAACCTAGAGGACCGCGAGATCCAACAGGTGGGTTATTACATGGCCCG
>JAVVEA010000026.1:0-23389 GCA_032250835.1 bacterium | reverse complement strand
GGCGTTGCCTTGTAGATACCGCAAGGCAGCGCTTGGAACCAAGGCGACCGGGCGCAGAGCCACCGGTTTTTTCCTTGGGCCACGGCCTCTGCGCCTACTCACTCCAAGCGCTGATGCGTTTAAATCAACTCCCAGACACCTGTCGGTTTCTAAGTTTCTAGGGCCGCACCCCGCGCCCTCCCTTAGTTCAGAAACAAGACTGAGGCGAGCCGCCTAGTCAATCCCCATTTTTGTTGAGAGGTTCGGAAGGCGGATTACTGAGTGCTGTTCATTTAACTTGCCAGCTTACCGGTCCTTAGATTAAATGAACTATGTTCAATTAATCAAACAGAGCTTCTATGAAAGTAACCCTCTTCGCCTTGGTCTTTATGAGTGTTGTATCCATCGGTTGTGCGCCCGCCAACGCAGAGCCCCCAACGCGCCAAGAACGAATCGACGCCAGCCCCCAATGGAACGGGAAAAGCTTCCAAAACCCAGTGCCCACGCCGGACCCCTCTATGGGGGAAATGGTTTCGATGGCCTGGGAATTCTTTTTTAACAAACCCAAGGGCGGCTCCATAGACCCGCCTTTTGAAGCGGAGCCGGTAGATTGGGCCACTTGGCCCAGCGACCTGCCCGTTCAGTTTGCTTGGCTAGGACACACTACGTACCTGTTGCAGGTCGAAGGCAAATGGATCTTAACGGACCCGATGTTTTCCCAGAAAGCAGGCGCTTTTGGTCCCTTCAGCCCCCAGCGCTTTTCGACCTTGCCCCTGACGATAGACCAATTGCCGCCTATCGACCTGGTGCTGATCACCCACGACCACTTTGACCACCTCGATGAAACCTCGATCAAGAAGCTGATTTCCAAGACCGACCGGTTCATTGTGCCCCTGGCGGTGGGGCGCTATCTTGAGGATTGGGGGGTGCCCCTTGAGCAGATTACCGAGTTGGCGTGGTGGGAAGCAGCCCGGTTCGAAGGATTGACCCTCACCTCCGCCCCAGCGCAACATTTCTCAGGCCGAAGCCTGTTCAACCGCGACCAAACGCTCTGGACCTCTTATGCCATCAAAGGCGAGCAAACCAGCCTCTACCTTAGCGGCGACACGGGCTTTCATCCCGGCCTAGTCGAAATCGGTGAGCGGTTGGGGCCCTTTGACGTCACCTTTTTTGAAATGGGGGCCTACGGCGAATACCGTGGCTGGAAGGAAATCCACTGCACCCCCGAAGAAGCGGTCCAGGCGCACCAAATGGTCCGGGGCAAGCTTCTGGTCCCCAGCCATTGGGGTACCTTCGATTTGGCCATGTTTGCTTGGCATGAGCCCATCGAGCGCTTTGTGGCCGCTGCCGACCAAGCGGGTATTGCCTACCTGACCCCTAAATTTGGCGAACGGATCAATCCGGGCCATGTGGGTGGGAAGGAACGCTGGTGGCGGCCCTTTATGGAGCCCAAGCCTTGAGTCCCGAGTTTAAGCGGGCCCGGGGGACGAACCAAAAAGACCAGCGACGCCAAGAGATTTTAGATTGCGCCGCCAGACTTATGGCCCAAAGGGACTATGCAACCCTGTCGGTCCAGCTAATCGCCCAAGAGGCAGGGATCGTCAAGGGCACTTTGTATCTTTACTTTAAGACCAAAGAAGAGCTTTTCTTGAGCTTACACTTGCGCGAATCCCTCAACCTATTAGAGCTTTGGGCCCTGCGGATCGCGTCAATGGAAGACTGGGGGCTTCTGCCCAAAGTGAGCGCAGAGCTTCTAGCGGAGCATAGCTTGGTGATGAAGTTATTGGTGATCACCAACCAAATCTTAGAGCACAACATCACCTTCGAAAAAGCCCAAGAGTTTAAGTGGGCGCTGCACCGGGGCTTGCTGGCTCTGGGCGGTCAGGTGGAAGAACGGTTGGGTTGGATGAAGCCGGGGCAAGGCGTTGGGTTCATTAGCCACCTTTTATTTTATGCCATGGGCCTTTGGCCTGCCTGTGACCAAGCGCCCATCATCAAAGAAGTCTACGCGGCGGAGCCGCAGTTAGGCTTAGCGGTGCCGGACTTTTCGAGCCATTTGGAACAAGCGGCCAGCTGGTTTTTAGAGGGGATGTCGCGGGGCTAGCTGGCCCAGGCGGGCAAAAGAGACAGGAGGAGGCTCCCGAATCGGCCCCGAAACGGGGCCGGTCGGTTTTAGTTGGTCAATGCCTTGGGGTGCAATAGGAACACCAAGAATTCGGCCAAGAAGAGGCAGACTTGGGTGAAGACCACCGAAATCAAGACAATGCTCAAGATGCGCGGGACGTCCTGTCCGATCAGCGCGCCCAAAAGGGACTCACCCATACCGGGCAGGTCAAAGACCACTTCGACCATCATCGCCGCACTAACGATCAGTGGCAAGCGCATGGCCGTTACCGGCAAGATGGTGATCAAACTATTGCGGAAGGCGTGCCAACCGACATAGCCGGGGCGCGGCAGCAGGCCTCGGGTTTTGAGGCCGTTGGCGATGGCGCTTTCGATATAGCGCGAGCGCAACTGCCTTGCGTGGGTGTTTTGGGTCATCCGGGCGACGTCCATGGCGGTGCCGCTGCCCAAAGCCAAGGCCACCACGGCGAAGGCCATGCTGGACTGGCTGGAAATCCCTAAAAACATCAAGTAGGCGATAATATAGGCTGGCATGGACGAAAAGAAAAAGACCGTCCAGCGCGAGATATTGGAGAGCTGCTCATCAAATCCGCCGGGCGGACCGGAGAGCAGCTCAAAATTCAAAGAGGCCTGATAGACCCCCAAAGCGATGCCCAGAGCCGCAGCGATCAGGAAGGCCAAGGTGCAAAGCAGCAGGCTGTTAGTCACCCGCATGGCAAAGTCCTTTTGTTCCCAACTACCGCTCCCTTGATCGGAGATCTGCATCGAGCCGGTCAGGGTTCCGGTAATCCACTTTAAATAGTGGTTGAAATCCCATTTGCGGTAGGTAACCGCACCAGCGTCATCAAAGCGAGCGTTGGGGTCTACCAAACGCTTGGCCGGCAGAGCCGTCAAAAACAGATGGATGCCGAAGGAGGTGAGCAAAGCCACCCACAACAGGCGCAAAAAGAAGCGCCGAAAGACCAAGACACTAATAGACCCCATAGCAATGCTCCTTTATTTAGTTGCCGTCCAGGTGAACGCTGTGTTGAGCAGCGCCGAAGGATCAGCAATCAGAACCTTGTCCAAGCGCGGTGAGAAATAAGCGCGGGTGGGCAGGGTGAACAAGAAGACATAGGGGCTTTCTTTTGAAAGTTCCTGGTGGATGATCTTCGACAACGGCAATTTCTCGGTCCAGAAGGCCGTCTCTTGCCATTTTTGTAAGGTTTTGTCGAAGCCAGCGTTACCCCAGCCGGAGATGTTCTTCGGCGAGCTGCTAAAGAACAAGGGGCTGATGTCATAACCCTGGGTGAAGCCGCTGTGGCGCACTAGGGCTACGTCGTAGTTGCCGTTTTGCAACTGGGTCTCGAAAGCGCGGCCTAAAGCCTTGGGCTCTACCTGTAAACCTGCTTCGTTGATGAACTGAACCAACTTGCCGGAAAAACGCTCCATCATGTTCGAAGCTTCTTCAGGGTAGATCAAGGTAGCTTTGGTTCCCTCGGCCTTTTTCAGCATCTTCTTAGCGACGCCGGGCTTAAAGGGGTTCATCTCCTCAAAGCTTTCGTATTGCCGCTCTGAGTTGTGGGGGAAGGGGCCTTTGTTGATGAACTTCTCGGGCTCTTGGCTCCAAACGGCACCGGCGACTTCGGCCTTGTCGATCGACATGGCGATGCCACGGCGGACATTGGCGTTATCGAAGGGTGCCTTCTTGGTGTTAAAAGAAAGAGCGTAGAAGTAATGGGGAACATAATCGGCATGCTTCAAGCCCGCGTCGCTTAACTTGGTGTGCAAGTCGGGATCGGAGTTGAGCATTAGGTCGATATTGCCGTCCATCAGCAGTTTGGCCTGCTTCTCACGGTCACGCACCTGAGTGAAGGTGATCTGGTGGAGCTGGCTGGCTTCGGCCAAGGTCTGCTCAGTAGCGTTGTCTAAGTCGATCGGGGCGATCTGGGTGTCGCGTAGGATCACATCGTTACCGTTCCAGCTTACAAAGGCCCAGCGGCCGGTGCCGATCGGAGCCTTGGAAAATTCCTGAGCCACCGAATCGGTTTTCAGGTTTTTACCCATCGGCTGGCCTTTATAGGTCGCGGGGATCAACTTAAAGGGCAATACCCAACCGACCCTTGCCGGGGCGATGGCTTCACGGAAATTGATGCGCAGGGTGGCATCGTCTAAGACTTCCACGTTGTTGATCAAGCGACTGATCCGGCCGCGCAGCGGCGAATCGTTGGCTTCGTTGATAATGGCCTCAAAAGTAAAGGCTACGTCGGCAGCGGTCAGCTTGTGCGCCGGATCGTCATGCCATACCTTGTCGGTATTGACGGTGACCATATAGACCTTTTTGTCTTTAGCATCTTGGATCAGTTCCAAGGCACCGCCGTACTGGAAGTGGTCGATGCGCTCGCCGCTGAGGTTGGTCAAGCCGTCAAAGATCAGGTTGTTGACCGTAATGGCCGACTCGCTAGACGCCAATACGGGGTTTAGCGTCTCGGGTAGTTCGGTCAAAGCGACGATCATATTGGTCTTGCGCTGGATCTTCTCGACCAGCTCGGCATGTTGCTTTTGTTTGTAGACCACAAAACCGACTATGGCGATAACCAACACCACAATGCCGATGAGGCCTAATTTAATGTTTTTGCTCATTTCTATTTCTCTTTAGGTTGGGCTTCAGGATTAATGAACTACGGGGATCTTGTAGATCACGCCTTGAACTTTATAATCCACCGGGCCGTCAACGACTGACTCGACTTCCGTATAGAAGCGGCCGCCTTTGTAGCCTTCGGTATAATAATGTTTGTTGTCGCCAGAGATTTGGGGGAACTGCAACATGCTGCCGCGAGAGTTGGAGTAGTTGCGCAGGTAGTTGGCCTTAAGCTGGCGCGGAACCACGATCTCCAAGGCAAACAGGTCTTCGGCGCGCATCCCTTTTTTCTTGAGGATCGGGAATTGAGCACCACCTTGCCACTTCTTGTCTTCGCCTTTTTTAGTCATTTTTCCGGTGCCGACGGAGGGGATACCCACGGTCGCTACCAGCGGCTTGAGCGGGTGGCCTTTAGATAAGAAAGCCATCCAGCGGCGTTTCTTTTCGGCTTCGATCCGCTGGCGTTCGCGTTCTTCTTCTAGGCGCTTCAACTCTTCAGCTTGGCGTGCGCTACGTGCGGCGGCCATAGCGGCCTCGATCCGGGCCTTTTGTTCGGCTTCGAAACGAGCCTTGGCGGCTTCAGCAGCGCGGCGTTCTTCTTCCATCTGGCGCTGGATCTCTAAGGCCTGATCGACCGCAGCGATCATGAAGGAAACGTCTTCGGTCTTCAAGTCGATGCCCTTATAGGCGCCTTCGGCTGCCTGAGCTGACTTGAAACATTCCGAGGCTTTTTCATGTTCGTCGGCCATGAAGTTTTCCTTGCCGCATTTGATGCCTGCATCATAGGCAGCCTGCAACTTGGCGGTCATTTGGGTCTTTTTGTCCTGGGCTTTTGCCAGGATGGCCACCAATTCTTTGTTTCCTTTGGTCCACTCGTCTTTGGGCCATTGGTCCTGAGCTAAGATAGCCAACCGTAGTTTGGTTTCGCTTTCTTCTTGGCCTTTGGCTTCAGCGGCTTCTGCTTTTTCGTGCAGGGCGAACATCTTCTCGGCGGCGTCGGCCTTTTTAGTCAAGTCCGGCTCTTTAGATTGGGACCATTCGGCACGGGCCTTATCCCACTCGGCTTTTGAAAAATGCTCCCAGCCGCGAGACATTGGGGTGGCGCAACTGGCCAAAAATAAGCTCAGCGTCAACAGCCAAGCTAGGTTTCGGTTCAGTCGCTTCGATTTCGGTTTTGCCATCATCGTTCTCTCCACGAGTTCATTAAATTGGCCCAAAGGGCTTTGGATAAAAAAGGGCCTTAAAGCCCGGTGTTCGACTCGATGCTACCTAAAGCACGAGCCGCTTGAATAAGGCGTTTGGTGGCTTCATGGGTTGGGTCCTGGATGACCTGTTCCACCGGTCCAGATTCGACAATCCGCCCGCGAGAAACCACAAAGACCCGCTCGCAAAGTTTTGAAACCACCCCGATGTCGTGTGAGATCAGGATGCAACTTAAGGGGCTTTGCTGGTCCGCCTTGCGGGTCAACAAAAGTTCGATCAGGCGCTGCTGAGCGATTAGGTCCAGGTTGTTAAAGGGCTCATCGGCGAGCAATAGTTTCGGGTGGCTGCCGAAGGCCCGCATCAGCGCAAAGCGCTGCTTTTGGCCGCCACTTAGGTTGCCGGGTAGCTCGCCTAACATCCGCCGGTCGAGCAGTAACTGGTCCAGCAACTCGTCAAAAATCCCTTCTAATTCTAGATTAGTGACGCCCATGGCCGAAAAACTTTCGGCCATGTTCTCGCCCATGGTCAACGAGGGGTCGAAGGTGTCGGCCGGTTCTTGGAAGATGGTCTGGACCTGACGTCTAAATTCCGAAGTGGGCCGCTCTTTGGGCCCTAATTCCTTGCCGTTAAAACTCAAGGAACCCTCAAATTCCATCAGCTCACGGGTCACCAATTTGCCTAGCGTGGACTTGCCCGAGCCCGAGTTGCCCACCAGTGCGACAAACTCATTTTTGGCCAATTGGAAGTCGACGCTGTGCAGTGCTTGGGTCTTACCGCGCTTTAAAAAACTACGGGTACGGTAACCGAAGTTGAGGCCTCGTCCGTCTACCAATGGGGCTTCATGGTCGGCGTCGTGGGGCGTTTGGCGTTCTAGCTGGTCGATCACGTTCATCAACGAGACGATCTCGGCCAGTTTCGGGTGCACCGGATTGGCGACCACGTTTTGGATCGAACCGGCCTCATACAGGTGGCCATCGTCCATGAACAAGACCCGCTGGCAGTTTAAGGCCTTGAGCACGCCGAGGTCATGGGTGACAATCAACAAAGCGCCGATGTGCCCGGTATCCTTGAGCTTAAGTAGCGTTTGGACTAATTCATAGACCGTCACCGAGTCCAGCGAGTTTGAAGGCTCGTCGGCGAGCAACAAAGGAGAAGCGGCGCATAGGCTCATGGCCACCCCGACCCGTTGGCGCTGGCCGCCGCTCAAGTCGCCGGGAAACCGACCCAGCACTAGCTGGGGGTCTAAGCCCGAGAGCCGTAGCGTCTCGTGCATACGGGCGTCAACCACCGCAGGCTCAATGCCCGGTTCGGTGACCAAAATAGCCTCGGCCAATTGCCGGTCTACCTTTAAAGAAGGGTTGAGCACCAAGGCGGGCTCTTGCAAGATGCAGCGGACCAACTGGCCACGCAGGCTTTCGAGTTCCTTCGGGTGCAGGCCCATCACCTCGCGCCCATCGATCTGGATGCTGCCTTGCCCTTGCCAGTCGCTGTTTTTAAGGAGCTGCAAGATCGCTTTAAAGAGCGTGCTCTTGCCCGCGCCGGATTCGCCCAGAAGGGCCACCGTTTCGCCGGGCATGATCTTAAAGGAGATGTCTTTGACCACCTCAAGCGTCTGTTTCTTGAGGCCGAGGGTCAGGTTCTTGACCTCTAAAATCGGGCGTTTTTCGCTCACCGGGCCTCCTTGCGGATGCGGCGGGCCAGTTGGTCGCCCAGGTAATTGACGCCTAAGATGCTGATCACCGTAGCCACGATCGGCGGGATCACGATCCAAACCTTCTCGGCGAAGAGGATCGAACGGCGCGATTCGGCCAGCAGTTTACCCCAAGAGAGGTAACCGCCGGTGCCCAAGTCACCGAAGCCGATCTCAAAAGCGAAGCTCAGGGCCGATTCGAGCAGCAAAGCCGAACCAAACAAGAAGGTGGTCTGCACCACGATCTCGGAGATGCAGTTCTTCCAGAGTAGGTTATAAAAGAGGATTTTGGTCTCAGAGACGTTGGTGCTGCGCAGCGCGGTAACAAAACGCTCCGCCTTGAGCTGCAAGAGACGGTTTTCTAAGATCCGGGCTATGGAAGGCAGCGAAGAAAGGCCGATGGCAAAGCCCGCAATCGGGAGCGCGTAGGCGGTCTGTAGCCTTTCGCCAGCCGCTTCGGCGGCCCAGAAGTTATAGACGCCCAAGACGATCAAAACAAAAAAGAGCTGGGGGACGATCTCAAAAAACTGGGTGACCCAAAAGGCCAAGTTGCGCGCTATGAGGTTTTCAGCGGTCAGTAAGAGGCCCATGGGCACGCCCAACAAGAGCGCCGTCAGGCAGGTGTAGATGGCCACCAAGTAGGCGTGTTTTCCGCCAATCACTAAGGTAGCCAAAATATCACGGCCTTCGTAATCCGTACCCATCAAGAAGTCGCCTGAGGCCCCCATTTGGGATTCAAACTTGGCCACAGCGGCGCGCTTTTCGAAATGCTCCGCATCGGCAAAGCCCACGCAAGCGAAATAGTAGAGCGGCAACACCAACGCCAGGGCTACCCAAAGGCCCTTTAACGGGAGCTTCCAGCCACACCAAGCAAGCAAAGCGACAAACACAAGACTGCCAGCGGAAATCGAAGCACTCGCGCTAGGTAAGATGCGGAAGACCAGAAATCCAAAGGGCAAGGCCCCGATAATCAACAAGATAGCCAAGGGGTGGCTAAGCCAAGTAGCAATTTTATTGGGCCGGCTGGATTCCATGAGCTCCGATACTAGGGTTTACGTCCAAGGGCCCTCCTCCGGTTAATATGTTTACCGGATCAACTTTTAAAAATCTATAGGTGTTTCTGGGACATTTTAGGCCGATTGTATCTAAAACCCCAGAGAGTGTACCTTGGGGGACTAGGGAAAAGACCCAAATTTTTTTGGTAAAATTTTTTGGTTTTCTGGGGTCTCTTCCCTGGCTGATCCGCATCGCCTTTTTTTTAGGGGGGCGAAAGGTGAATCGTTTTATGCGGTGCCTAGCTGGGCAAATCACCGGCTTGCTCCCAAGGACTTTCCTTAGGCTCGTCCCTGAAGGAGTGCTTTGCCTCCGAACTCGCAGGGCTAAAGGTTCCGGGGCCAGTCTTGCGCCGACTCGGTTAGAGGCCTTTACTCGACTACTGGAGCCCGCTGTGGCCACGCCGCCACGAACAGGCTAGGCTTTCCGCCCGCTGAGTCCAGCCGTTAAGCCCCCTTTGGCGCGTTTCGACTTAAGAATTAAGAGGCTGAAAAAACTCCCAACCTTTACGGTTAAGAGGGCTTTACCTTAGGCCCAAATGGAAGTAACCTGCGGTTTTCAAGGCCAAGCGAAACCAAATTTTTGTTCCTATCAGATGAACCGCACAGCTATAAACCCAGGCCCTTTTGGATCCCTTTTATGGGGGCTCTTGGTCTGTTTGATCTGGCTTCCGGTGGCTCAGGCTTTGCCGAGTCAACCAAAACACAGTTCGGCCCTGGAGCTGACGCAGCCTTACCCAGCGGAGCCGCCCGAAGCCGCCTCTGCGCCCAGTTTGGCGGTCCAGCTAGCCGACTTTAAAGGTGAAGCTCCGGTCTACGCCCTATTTGAGCGCCAAGAGAACTTTATCCAACTGGTGCAGAACGATGACCAAATGGACGCGGGGTTCTCTGATGGGGCACCAGGCGATGGCTTTGGGGGCTTTGAAAGCTTTGAAGACGAGTTCGCCACCGAAGCGGCCCCTGAAGAAGACTGGCTAGACTCCTACAACCGCTCCATGACGACGGTCAACGACCGGCTCTACTTTTGGGTCTTAAAGCCGGTGGCCACGGGCTGGGATTGGGTGATGCCCGACGGCGTCCAAAATAGCATCAACCGGTTTTTTAAAAATATCTGGTACCCAATCCGGTTGGTCAACAACCTGCTGCAAGCCGAAGTGGTAGACGCTGGTGAGGAGACGGCCAGGTTTGTGATCAACAGCACCGTTGGCCTTTTGGGCCTCTTTGATCCCGCCTATGAATGGTTCGGTTTAGAGGCCCATGACGAAGACTTTGGCCAGACCTTGGCCGTCTGGGGTGTGGGTCCGGGCCCACACATTGTTTTGCCGGTGTTGGGTCCTTCAAACCTGCGCGACGCGCTGGCGCTGGCTCCCGACTCCTTTGTGGACCCCGTCTTTTGTAACGACCTAGTTACCTGCCAAGACAAACGTAAATATGGCTATGGTTACTGGGTGGCCGAGGAGATCAACTACGCCTCGATCAACTTAGGGGCCTATGAAAGCCTCAAGAAAGATGCCTTCGACCTCTATCCCTTCTTGCGGGATAGCTATGAACAAAACCGCTTAAAAGAAATCGAGGATTGATCATGAAAGCGATAACCCTAATTTCATCTCTATTGGTCCTTTTCCTGGCGAACCCGCTTTGGGCCGCCGAAACAGACGAACTGACCCAGTTGACCAAAAATAAGATCGATCAGGTGATCAACCTGCTCCAAAAGTCGAACCTAGATAAGCCCACCCGCAACGCCAAGATTATCGAAGCCATCGACCCGATCTTTGACTTCGACCAAATGGCCAAACTCAGCCTGGGAAAGAAGTATTGGAGCCAAATGAATGAAGCCCAACAGGCCGAGTTCCTTAAGCTCTTTGTGGTCCGTTTGCAGGAATCTTATCTGGAAAAATTGGACCTTTACACCAACGAGCGGGTTGAGGTCGAAGAGGCCCAACAGGTCAAAAGCCGGGTCTATGTGACCACCAAGCTGATCAGCGGCGGCGAGGCCATGGAGATGGTTTATAAGTTTTTTAAGGGCCGGCAGGGCTGGCAGGTTTATGATGTGGTGATCCTAGGCGTTAGCGTAGTGCAGACCTACCGCAGTCAGTTTGAGGGGTTGATGTCCAAAGGAAACGCCGAAGACTTGCTCAACAAGATGCGCAAATCCGGCGAATTGAAGATCCCCGCTGCCAATTAAAATCTAAAGCAACCAAGGTCCCTGATGCTACGGAATTTTTACTTAAACTTCATCCTCAAGTACCCCATCGCGTTGCTTTTGGGCTTGCTGTTGGTCTTAGCGGGACTGGGCTACGAGGCCTCTAAGTTAGAGGTGGACGCTTCCAGCGAGACGCTGCTGCTCGAAGACGACCCGGACCTACGTTATAGCCGCCTAGTCAACGAGCGTTATTATAGCCCCGATTTCTTAGTGATCACTTATACCCCCAAGGAGGGGCGTAGCCTGCTCGACGACGCAACCCGCGAGCATATGGACGCGATCAAGGCGGATTTGGAAAAGATCCAACGCGTTAATGACGTCTTGACCCTTTGGGATGTGCCTTTGTTAGAATCCCCGCCGAAGCCGATCAAGGAACTGCTCGACGATGTCCCCACCCTGCGGACTCCCTGGATCGACAAGGAACTGGCCAAGAAGGAATTGCTCAACAGCCCGATCTACCAGGAACATCTGGTCAATCAGGCCTTCACCACCAGTGCGATTCTGGTCAACCTCAAAGACGACAAGACCTGGCGCGACCTAGTCAAGCGCCGCTACGAATTGCGCGAAAAGCAACGGACTGAAGGCCTGAGTGGGGCCGAACAGGCCGAACTAGACCAGTTACAGGTGGATTTTAAGACCCACCGCGACGAGATGCGCGTCAAAGACCACGAGTTCATTCAAGCTATGCGCGCCCTGATCGCCCGCCATAACGATCAAGCGGACCTGTTTTTGGGCGGCGTGACCATGATTGCCGACGACTTGGTGACCTTCGTCAAAAACGACCTGCGCTTTTTCGGGACCGGGGTCTTGGTCTTTTTGGTGGCCACCCTCTGGTTCATCTTCCGTCAGGCCCGCTGGATCTTGATCCCTCTGCTGACTTGCGGGACTTCGGTCTTAGCTACGGCAGGCTTTTTGGGAATCTTCGGGTGGGAAGTCACGGTGATCAGCTCTAACTTCATCAGCATCCAGATCATCATCACCATGGCGCTGACCATCCACCTGATTGTCAAGTACCGTGAACTCGTGGAACTGATGCCTGAGGCGAGCCAAAAAGAACTGGTCGCCGAAGCATCGGCCTCTATGTTTAAGCCCTGCGCCTTCATGGCCTTGACCACCGTTGCCGGCTTCGCGTCTCTGTTGCTTTCGGGCATCTTGCCGGTGATCAACTTCGGTTGGATGATGTCGGTGGGAATCTTTGTGACCCTTTTCTTGGTCTTCTTGATCTTCCCGGCGGTGTTGATCTTGCTGCCGAAGATCGAGGCGAACAAAGCCTTTGAATCCCATTTTGTGATCACCAAACGGTTCGCCGACCTGACCGAACACCGGGGGAAGTGGGTGTTGGGCGTCAGTGGCGTTTTGCTGGTGCTTTGTGTGGTCGGGGCAGCTAGGCTGCGGGTGGAAAACAGCTTCATTGACTACTTTAAGGAGTCTACCGAAATCTATCAGGGCATGAAGGTGATCGACCAAAACCTAGGCGGCACCACCCCCTTGGACGTGACCCTAAACTTCTCTAAGCCCCAAGAGGAAGCGGCCCAGCCTGCGGTTGCGGCTTCAGAAGACGAGTTTTCGGATTTCGACGCCTTTGAAGCTGAATTCGCCGAGACGGCCGATGAAGCCCAATATTGGTTCACCGCCGCCAAGATGGCCGAGGTGGAGAAGGTGCACGACTACTTAGATCAATATAAAGAAACCGGTAAGGTGCTCTCGCTGGGCACCATGCTTAAGGTAGGCAAGACGCTCAACGAGGGGGAACCCTTGGACAACTTCAAGCTGGCGCTGGTTTACAACGAACTTCCGGACCGCTTCAAGAAGATCATCATGGACCCCTATGTGGATGTTGAGCGCGACCAAGTCCGCTTTGCCATCCGGGTGCGCGATTCTGAGCCGGACCTGAGGCGCGACGAGCTGCTCAAGCAAATCCGCCAGGGCCTACAAGACGACCTGGGGCTTGAGCCCGACCGCTTCCGCCTGAGCGGGATGTTGGTGATGTACAACAACATGTTACAAAGTCTCTACGATTCGCAGATCAAGACGCTGGGCGCGGTTTTGGCGGTCTTGATGGTGATGTTCTTGATCCTCTTTAGGAGCCTTAAGATTGCCTTGATCGCCATTCTGCCCAACGTCTTGAGTGTCGGGACCGTATTGGGCTTTATGGGCTGGGCGGATATTCCCTTGGACATGATGACCATCACCATCGCCGCGATTAGCGTGGGGATCGCGGTGGACGACACGATCCACTACATCCACCGCTTCAAGATCGAGTTCGAGAAAGACCACAACTATGTGGCCACTATGCATCGCTGCCACGAAAGCATCGGTTACGCCATGTATTACACCTCGGTGACCATTGTGATTGGCTTCTCGATCTTGGTGATCAGCAACTTTATCCCCAGCATATTCTTTGGTTTGCTGACGGGTATGGCTATGGTGGTCGCACTGGTAGCGGCTTTGACACTACTACCTGAGTTGATTATCTTTTTGAAGCCCTTTGGTAAGGAAAAGGCCTAGGGGCATATCCCAGAGCTGATTTTACCAATTCTTTCCAAACTGGGCCTGCAACAAAGCTTTAGCTTTCATTAGGCCCGTGTTAGACTTCTCTAAGTCTTTTGACGGATTGATTGGAATTATTCTGGGATTTAAATGGGTTTTAAACATCCGCAGGCCTTTGATCGGCTGCAACGTCTAGGTCAAATTGGTCTTTGGTCTCTGGACTTGAGCGACCGACAGGTGAGCTTTTCCGCACAGGCCTGCCAACTGCTGGGGCTACCGTTAGACCATGAGGAGCCGCTGGAGCGCTTCTTGAAACGGCTGTTTAAAGACGATCAGGTAGGCCTGCAACAAGCGCTGGACGGGGCGGTTAAGGAACAACGGGGTTACGCTTACAACCTCCGTCTGATCCGCCCAGACGGACTCTTGCGCATCCTTTGCTGCCGGGGTGAGCTGGAAAAAGACGCCCAGGGGCAGGTAACGGGCCTACTCTCAACGATCCAAGACGTCTCTCAATTGGGCTATCATGGCCTGGTAGAGCAGGACAATCAGGACTTGATGGTTCTGCTAGACGCCATCCAAGCCGGGTTTTTCCTCTTCCAAAACGACCGCCTCTTTTACGCCAACCCCAAGGTTTCTGAGATCACCGGCTACAGCCGCGAAGAGCTGGTGGGCATGCACTTTGCCCATGTGATCCACCCCGAGGAGCAGGCCCGCATCAAGGCCCAGGGCGAAGCCCGCCAGCGGGGCGAACCGGCACCTTCACGCTATCAAATCCGCATCCTCACTAAGTCCAAAGAGGTCCGCTGGATCGAGGTTTTTGGCAACATGATCCCCTACCAAGGCGTACCTACCGGCTTGGCAACGATCATCGACATCACCGACCAACGGGCCAAACATGAGCAACTGGAGGCGTTGAGCGCTGAGTTGCAGGAGGCCAACAGAACCAAAGATAAGTTCTTCTCCATCATTGCCCATGACCTCCGGGGGCCTTTGAGTAGCGTGGCGTTGCTGCTGCAATGTATGGTCAAGGGTATGGTAGAGGTTAAACCCGACACCCTGCAAATCTGTTGGCGCTCTACCGAACGGGTGGCCGGTCAGTTTGAAAGTCTCTTAACCTGGGCTCAGTCCCAACAAGGACGCATCAAAGCCCATCCGGTGGACTTTGACTTAGAATCCGAACTGGTGATCCCGGTTTTGGAACTTTTTAATGAAATGGCCCAGAGCAAGCGGGTTAAGCTAAAGGCCGACATTGCCGCAAACTGCTTTGCCAAGGGGGACGTCCGCCTGGCCGAGACGGTGTTGCGCAATCTGGTCAATAACGGGATCAAGTACTCCTTTGAAGGCGGGGTTTTGATGTTACGGGCTTGGCCCCAAGACAACCAGATCTTTGTCGAAGTCAGTGACCAAGGGGTCGGGGTGGACCCTGCCAATCAAGCCGCAATCTTCGCGCCCAGCGAAGCCAAAATCAGCCAGCCGGGCACCTCCAACGAGCAAGGCAGCGGGATGGGCCTGCTGCTTTGTAAAGAATTTGTTCAGCTCAACGGCGGCGAGATCGGGGTGCGCAGTAAAAAAGGGGCCGGGGCCACCTTCTGGTTCACCTTGCCTCGCGGTGCCGTGCCCCAAGTCAAGCCGGTGCCTTGTAGTCTAGAGGGTCTTAAAGTGTTGGTGATGGACGACGAACCGGCCCAAATCCATTTGGCTCAGTTGGTCTTAGAAGCCGCCGGGGCCGAGGTATTCCAGGCCTTTAACGGGCCCGAGGCCTTGGTCTGGCTGAAGCGTGAAGCGATGGATATGGTCTTGATGGACCTCCAACTGCCGGGGATAGATGGCTTTGAAACGGCCCAAAAGGTAGCGGAACTAGAGCGCCAACCCAAATTGATCGCCCTGAGTGCCCTAGAGGTCAGCGAAGTGGGGTTAGGTGAAGCGGACTGTCCTTTTGATGGCTATTTGGCCAAGCCGCTACGCTTGGCCGCTTTGCGAGAACTTTGGGGCCAGATAGGCCCTAAAGCTATTTAGCGCGGGGCACCACCACAATATCCACCCGGCGGTTCAAGGCTTTGTTTTGGCTTGAATCATTGGGGACAATGGGCTGGTATTCGCTGTAGCCAACGGCGCTGAAGCGGTTGGGGTCTAGGTCTTGGTTTTTCAGTAGGTTGCGCAATACCGACAAGGCCCGTTCGGTCGACAGCTCCCAGTTGTCCTTAAAGGTGCTGCCCCGATAGGCATCGTTGTCGGTATGTCCTTCGATCATGATCCGGTTTTCCGGGTAGCTGGCTAAGATCTTACCGATCTTTTTAAAGGCCACAAAGACTTCCTTCTTTAATTCCGCCGAGCCCGAATCAAAAGATATGCGGTTGTCTACGTTGATGATCAGCTTGTCGTGGAACTTTTTCAGGCGGATTTCGCCAGCCTGGATTTCTTTTTCCAACTGTTTGGCCAATTCGTCTTCTTGGGCCTTGAGGCGCTCCAACTCTTCTTTTTGGGCCTTGGTCAACTTCTTGAGGCTCGCCAATTCTTCGGTCAAGTTGTCCACCATCTGTTGCAACTTGGCCACCTCGGCATCCCGTTCTTGGCGGAGCGTTTCCAGCGCTTTGCGGTGGGCATCACCCTGATCTTTAAGTTGCTGCTGCAAATCGGCGATTTGCTTTTGGTAACGCGCTTCGGCCTCTTTTTGGGCTTTCATCAACTCCTGTTCCCGTCCGCTGCTCTTGGTGCGCAGGATGTCGATGGTGGCGTTTAACTCCGCAATGCGTTGGGCCGAAAGGTCCTTTTCTTGGGTCAGTTCCAGGCGCAGGGCCTCTAGTTCCGAGGTCAGGCTTTCTAACTGGCGCTCTAGATCGGCGATGGTCTTCTTAAAGTTCGCCGTCTCGTTGTTATACTGGCGGCGTAGTTGCTCTAATTCGCGTTCTGCTGAAATTTTGTCTTTATAACAATACTTATATTTCAGCTCCGTGGCGACCATGTCGTTTTTGCACTTGGCCAAATCGTCGCCGCCCAAGAGGGCCGCTTGGGTCGGAACCGAGTAGAGGGCCGCCGCTAAAGCAGCCATCACCAACAATCCTTTGCGCATTTTAAGTTACCTTTAAAAACTTAGGGGGTGGCCGGTGTGGCCGCTTCGGGGGCTGGTTCTTCCATCGAGGCGGCTTGGGTAGCCGCTTCGGGAGCTGGTTCTTCCATCGGGGAGGCTTGGGTAGCCGCTGGGGCCTCGGTGGTCGGTGCGGCCACCGGTTCGGGCTGGGTCAAAGACTCAAAATGGGCCGCTTGCTCGCCAGTCTTTTTGACCTGTTCGGCTAGCTTTTTTTGGACTGCCTCAAGATATTTTTGGAAGGGCTCCGGGTTGATCGGCTCATGGCCCTTCATTGCTTGCCCCTCTTCGGTGGCTTGGAATTCTTGGGCAATCTGGGCCTGCACCAACATTTGTTCGGCGACCTTAGCGCTCAACTGGGCGTTGAGCAGGTCCAACTTAGCCTGCTGGGTTTTTTGGGCTTCTGCTTGATAGTCGCGTATGGCGGCGCGTTGGGCCACTTCCTGGTCCTTTTGGGCCAATTCTTGGGTCAGCTGATCGATTTTGGCTTGGTCTTTGGCTTTATTGGCTTCGCTCAAAGCCGCTTTGAGGCTTTTTTGCTCTTCAGTGGCTTGGGCCAGCGCCTTTTCGGCGGCCTTTAAGGTGACCTTGGTGGCCAGCATCTTCTCACCGAGCTTTTCTTTTTGGTCAGGGATCAAGATAATCTCTCGTTCGACCATCTCCAACCGGTCGGCCAACTCGTCGCTAGGCTTTTCGAGTAATTCGGGGTGGATTCGGTCCGGCATAGTCGGGCCGCAAGCCGCAGCAAATAAGACAAGAGATAACAGGGCGATCAAGCGCATGAGGGGCCTCACTGGTTGGTTTTAATATGGCTTAGCGCAGATGATACTAGTAACGGAACGCTTGGTAAAGTCCTAAGGACTATTCCTGAGGATTACAGCTTGGCGAGCAGGCTCAAGGAACTGGCGAGGCAAAAGCCAAAGAGCACCCAGCGTATGGCCTTGGGGTTGAGGTGGGACCCCATTTGGGCCCCGGCGAGGTTGCCTAAAATCGAAGCGGCAGCCAGATAAAAAAACAACTCCCAAAGCACCTGCCCCCGCCAGACCATCAACGTCGAACTCCCTAAGACACTGATAAACTGCAACCAACGGCTGGTGCCAAGATCGAGGCGGACGTCCTCGGGCCGGTCTTGCCCATGGGTTTTGTTGAGTCCCAAAAAGAACAGGGCCCCCGAAAGGGGACCGGCAAAGCCGTCATAAAGCCACAGCACCACAAACACCGGGCCGCGGGATTTTTGGGGGAGTTGTAAGCGTTGCTGCCAGCTGCGTTCGGCAGGCCAGGAGGATAAGGTGGCCAAAAGGACGACCACGGCAATCACCGCCGCCCAATCGGCCCCTTCCATCTGCAGGGCGGCCCAGCTGGCGGCTGTGGGCAACAAGAGGCCCGGTAGGGCGGCCTTTTTTAAGAAGTCCCACCGGACCATACCGACCCGGGCGTATTTCCAGGCGGATTGAGAAATACCGGCCACCAAGACCGCTTTGTTGGTGCCCAACACAAAAAAAGGCGGGATACCGCAAAGAAGATATACGGGGATGGTGATCAGACCCCCGGTGCCAACCAACGCCGTGGCCCAACCACCCAGCGCCGCCGCCGCGATACAGAGCACCAATTCCCAGGTGCTTAAATAGTCCATCTAGGTTTTGTGTTTGATCACCATCACCGTACAAGGCGCATAGCGGACCACCTTTTCTGCATTGCTCCCCAGCCAGATATGGTCGAAGCCGTGGCGGTCGTGTTCGCCGATGATGATCAGGTCGAAATTCTCTTCTTTGGCGCGGCTGGTCAGGTATTGGTAGGCGTTGTGCCCTTTGCGGCGGCCCAACTCGATGCGCCAGGGTACATTGGCGGGCATGACCTTTTGGCACAATTCGTTGAGGCGTTCTTGGTAACTGCTCGCGGCCTGTTCTAAGACGCTCTGGTCTAAATAAGCCTCCAAAAAGGCGTTCGAGACATAGTCAGGGCAGACATAGGCGACTTCGACCTCCGCACCGGCGCAAGCGGCGATGCCCGCCGCCTGAGATATGGTACTTTCAAAGCCTTGGTGGTCTAAGTCTACGCCAACCAATATTTTTTTGAACTGTTCCATTTAAAGACTCCTGTTATTCGGGCATCAGGGTGACTAAATCCTCACGGCGGCGCTGCCAGAAGGCGAGCCCCAAGGCCATACCGACGCCCACCAAAGTGGTTTCAATGCTAGGCCAGTACAACAGCAACGTGGTGGGGATGAGGTAAAACCACTCGGGCCAAGTGGTGCGCCGCAGGAAGTACCCTTGGGTGATCCCCGAGAAGGTTATGGTGCCCAGCAGACAACTGACCATAGCGATCAATATCTGGTCTAGGCTGTCGTTGAGTAGAATCGCCGGGACAAAGGCGAAGAGGATCGGCATCACATACAACATCTTGGCGTATTTAAAGGAAGTCCAGCCAGTCTTCCAGGGGTCTGCCCCGGCGATGGCCGCCCCGGCATAGGCGGCGACGCAGACCGGCGGGGTGATGTTGGAGTCCTGACTAAACCAGTAAACGATCATATGCGCCGCAATCAGGCTCACGCCCAATTCGCTTAAAGAAGGAGCGA
This sequence comes from bacterium, assembly GCA_032250835.1. Lineage (GTDB taxonomy): Bacteria > SAR324 > SAR324 > XYD2-FULL-50-16 > XYD2-FULL-50-16 > TamC13-09. The sequence continues at coordinate 4,368 of JAVVEA010000026.1, read as the reverse complement.
CCAGCACCACGGTGATCAGGTAGGCCGCCGTCACCGGCACGCCCATGCCTAAAACCAAAGAGGCCAGAGCGATCAAGAACACGGTGATCAAAATTTGGCTGGCTAAGTTAAAACTCAATCCTTCGGCGGCGGAGATGATCAGCGAAGAGAATTGCAGGCCAATCCCGGTCAGTTCGATGGTGCCCACGATAATCCCGATCACGCCCACCGTGGCCCCGATCACCAAGGTCTGGCGCGAGCCGTCAACCATGGCTTCCCAAATTTGTTTAAAGCCCATGCGGGTTTCGGGGTCTGGCCAACTGACCGCCACACAGCTGATGGTGGCCCAAAAGGCGGCGAAGCCCGGAGACTTACCGATGACCATCAAGAGGGTGATGATGATCAAGGGCAGGCTTTTGTACCATCCCTTCTTTAAGACTTCGCGGGTCTTGGGTACCTCCATTCCGGCGGTGCCACGCAGGCCATATTTTTTGGCCTCAAAGTGGATCATCACGTAAACGGCGAAGAAGTACATCAAGGCCGGGAAGATGGCGACGCCCATAATATAAGAGTAGGGCACCTCCAATAACTCGGCCATGATAAAGCCCCCGGCCCCCATCACCGGCGGCAGGAACATACCCCCAATCGAGGCGGCAGGCTCGATGGCCCCGGCCACGTGGGGGCGGAAGCCCGCTTTTTTCATCAGCGGGATGGTGAAGGTACCGGTCGAGACGGTGTTGGCGATGGCCGAACCAGAAATGGAGCCGAAGATTGCTGAGGCAATCACACTCACCTTGGCGGGGCCGCCCACCGAGTTGGCCACCATAGACAAAGGCAAATCCAGAAAGAACTTACCGGCACCGGATTTATGCAGGAAGGCACCAAAGAAGATGAAGAGGATCACGTAGGTCGCCAAGACGTTGGCCATCACCCCGAAGACCCCGTTGGTGCTGATGAATAGCTCTACGGCGATTTCTTTGGCGGTAAAACCGCTGTGCTGGATCATGCCGGGGAAGAATTCGCCGAAGTAGGCGTAGCAGAGCATGAACAGGCCGATGGCGGTCATGGACCAGCCTAAAACCCGCCGGGCGACCTCAACACTGATCAGCAAACCGATCACCCCGACGAGATAATCCATGTCGTTTTCCGCCCCGGCCCGTAGGTTGAGGTTTTCGAACTCATGGATCCAATAGATGCAGACCGCCGCCGAGATTATGGCCAGCGTTATGTCCAACCAGTTGGGCTTGGGCGATTCCCGGGCCTTGCCTTTGATGGGGTAAAACAGAAAGATCAGGACAAAGGTCAAGAGCACATAGATGCCCCGGTGGTACTGGGGCCCCATGGGCCGCAGACCGGCGGTGGTGAAATAAAACAGAACCAACCCCACCCCTAAGGTGGCGGTGATCCAGTACCAAAACCCGGTCAGGTTCCGCACGGACTTGGAGTCCTGTTCTAAGATTTCTTGAAGCTTTTGTTCGGGTACGGGCTGGCTGGTGGAGTCCATCGGCGCCTATTCTCCGGTGGGGCCTGCCCCGAGGGGGCAGGCCTGGGGTTGGAATTTACTTTTGATTGTCCGCGATGCTCAGGCCCTTTTCGGTCCAAAATTTAATGGCACCGGGGTGCACTGGCGTGACGATACCGGTCAAAGCGCCTTCGACAGACATCTGCTTGGCCGTTTTTTTGACGCTGATCAAGTGGGCCAAGCCTTTGTCAGAATAGATGATCTCGATGCTGCGGTGCATGACGTCGTCTTTGACCTTATGGCTGGCAATCCAAAGGGCCGAGTCGAAGAAGCTGCTGGTCTCGGTGGTCACGCCTTCGTAGGTGTTTGCCGGGATTTTTAGCTTCTGATAAAAGGGCATGTCGCGGTACAGACCCTTGGCTTCGGCGATCTCGTCTAAGTTCAACAGGCGGACCTCTTTAGTGGCCGCTAATTCGATCACCGCGCGGGTCGGGTAACCGGCTAAAATCCACATGGCGTCGATGTGCCCGTCTTTCATGGCGTCGGCGGCTTTGGAATAACCCAAGAATTGACGGTCGATCTCGTCCCACAGGCCGACGGTCCTAAAGAAGCGCTCGGCGCTGGCCGCCGCTCCCGAACCGGGGCCGCCTAAGGCCACTTTCTTGCCCTTGAGGTCTTCGACCTTCATGATGTCCGATCCCTTTAAGACCACCAACTGAGCCGGGGCCTTGTATAAGAAAGATACGGCGCGGGCGTTGAGGTATTTTTTATCGTCCCCCGAAAGCTTGCCGTTGCGGGCTAAGTAGAGGTCGCCAGAGTAGGCAATGCCGTAGTCCGCCCGGCCCGAGTCGATTTTGCGGATATTTTCCACCGAACCGCGGGAAGCTTGGTTAGAAACCTTAAGCCCCTTGGTCTCCTTAGAAAGATACCCAGACATGCCGCTGGAAAAGTACTGGAAGGTGCCGCCGCTAGGGCCGCCGGTGAACTTTAGGAAATCCGCTGCTTGGGCCGTGGTTGCCATCAATAGGCCAGCCAAAAGAGCCAGGGTGGTGCTAAAGAATCTTCGGTTCATTTGCCGCTCCTTGTTGGGTTAGTCCTGATTGCCCCGGATGGTCGCAATGGCTTCGGTCCTGCGAGGGCCGCTACCGGGCAAAACCGCCCCACGGACAAAAGACAATGGTCGTGAGTTATTCTACCACCGCCACGAAAAAAAATGGAACCTGTTTTTTGTGGCAATTTGACGCTAAATCGCTGGCGTGGGGCTCTATATAGGCTTTTTATCAGGCTTTAGCGCCTAAACCCCCTAGGGGGTGCAGGGGGCATGAAAATCGCCTTAAAGGACAAAGCCGAAGCAGAGGCAGGCCGGTTGGGTTGGGTCCTAACAGGCCAGCTATCGCCGCAGATTCTGCGACAATAGCCCACAGACCGTAATAATAGGCAGGCGGTCTCTTGAAAAATCCCTCACAGCCTTAGAGCCTTCCGCCGCGCTTTTACCTCCCTGGCCCTGGGGGATAGCCCTGTAGCCGGACAAGGCGGGTTTCTGCTGCTTTGGTTTAGGGGGCCTAAAACTGGGGAATTTTAGCCTTTAAAGGAAGCTTTAAATCTTTTGCCAAAGGGGCTATCCTTTACGCCTAAGGGCTTCTTTGGGGCGAGGCGGGCGACGGCAAGGCACCGACGGTTTCGGCGGGCTCACTCCCCCTGCGGGCCTTTAAGACCTGCCGCGCCGAAGCTTGGGGGTTATTTGGCGGCCCTAGGTCGTCGGTGCAACACCCACCGTAAGGGAAACCAAATCGCCACCAGCGGGCCTGTGAAAGGCCAGGAGGTTTGGTTAGGGCCCGTGCCCCCATAGGAAAAACTTTAGGAGACTTGATGATGCCTCATTCCCAGCCGGTTCTCTTTTTTTCTCATGGAGCCCCCTTGACGCTGCTCAACGCCGAGCAGGTTGCCCAATGGGGCCGTTGGGGGGCGGCTATTGAGCGGCCCAAGGCGGCCTTGATCCTCTCGGCTCATTGGCAGACTAAGGAGCCCAGTTTAGGCCAGTTGGGTCGGCATGAGCAGCTGATCTACGACTTTTCTGGCTTCCCCAAGCCTCTGTATCAGGTCCAATACCCCGCTCCGGGGGCCCCCTGGCTAGCCGAAAGACTGGCCGAATTGTTGGGGCCCATAACCCAGACCGAGCGCCGATTGGACCACGGGGCTTGGGTGCCGCTGGTAAGCTTCTGGCCCGAGGCCCAGGTGCCCCTGTTGCAGCTGTCCTTGCCCCAGATGGGGGACCGGGCCCTTTTTGAGTGGGGTCAAAGGCTCGCCCCGCTCTGCGGCGAAGGGGTGGTGCTGGTGGGCAGTGGGGCGGTGACCCACAACCTAGCCCAGTTGGACTATTCGGCCCAAATCGCTGAGCCGCAAGCCCTGGCCTTTGATGCTTGGGTGGCCCAGGCGTTGGTTCAAGAAAGCCCCGAGGACCTGCTGGACTGGCGACAAAAGGCCCCCCTAGCGCAGGCCAACCACCCGAGTGACGAACATTTCTTGCCCTTGCTTTGGGCGGCAGGGGCCGCTTGGGGCCGCAAGGTCAGTTTTCCCATGGAGGGCTTTGAATTTGGCAACCTAAGCCGCCGTGGGGTGCAGTGGACTTAAAGAAAGACCGCTGCATAGTTGTCGGATTTCCAATTTTTGGTTTTCGGGGCTGATTTTTCGCCAAAACTTCGACTTAAGGAGGCCGCTTTTCCTCTATTTCGACCTTATTCCCCTATGAATTTAGGGGGTTTCGCCCATTTTGGGCAGAGTTATCCCCCTAAAAACACAAATTTACCGCCTTTTTCACGTTGAAACAGAGTCCGCTGAAGGTCCACTCGAAGTTGAGCTTTTTGGAGCCCAAGTATCTCGCTCGGCTCAAGCCGTAGTCCTTCTTTAAGGTCCCAAAGCCTCGTTCG
>JAVVEA010000025.1:0-40414 GCA_032250835.1 bacterium | reverse complement strand
TAAATCGAGGTTCGTTACCGCAATTCAGAAATAACGCCTAATTCAAATTTTGTCTGAACTTTTCGGTCCACTATAAATCTTCGGCCCAACCGTCCCCCTTCCTTCCCCAGAGCTTTTCTTACCAAAAATGGAGCCCAGTCCAAACCTTCTCCAACCAGCCTAAACAAAACAGGAAGTAGGACCCAGCTCCAAGGGGTCCGGGTCATTGGGGCCTATTTTGATCTAAAACTGGGAAGTGTTTTCGGTGCAGATACCTTAAAGGTTAGTTGAAAAGCCCCATGTGGGTTGCTAGATTAAAGCGTTGCAAACACTATTCGTTTATAATCACTGTCCAGAGATTGGTTCCCTGGTGAAAATGGGCTCCCAATTTTGTAGCATCCAGTTGCGCTATACTCGTTACCTTTCTTCAAATGGAGTATAAAAGGGTACTGGACGAATGGGACTACACTGTTACGGATCAACTAGTTATAATCACCACCTCTTCGCCGAATCGCAAAAAACTTGTCAATTAATTTAACCTGGATCGCGGATAGCATGAAAATTCAATATACTGAATATAAAAATTTTAGATACCCATTTATTTGGATTGAGAATCCTGCTGCGGTCAAACCACCAATAATGTTTATAAGCGGGGGATTTCAGGAAATGAAATCGTGGTTCAAGCTGACAAGAGTGTTGCAAGTTCAGAGTAGCATTCTGTTAGCCGATTTACCTGGAACAGGTCAATCAGATCCTTTACCAGAGGAGACACCAGCTGAATTCACCGCTGCGGCAGCTATTAGCTTATTCGAACATTTAGGAATCGATGAAATTTTCATTGGTTCCGCTTCTTACGGTACCGCTATCGGTTACCTAACTGCTCAAATGAGTAAAAAGGTAAAACGATTGATTCTAGGCGGAACAATGAAGACGCTAGCGCCACATATGTTTGACGGTATAAGTAAAAGTCTTAAACTTGTTAAGGATAGAGACCTCGATTCTTTTGCAATTCATATAGCAAACCTTGTAACTAATAACAATCCTAACAACTACGTACACCAAGGAGATTTTGTAAAAGAAATGTTTATCCGCCAGCTCCGCCGAATCAATCAGGATGACTGCAAGCGTTTTATTCAAAGAACTCAATCATTAATCAATGGTGGGAGTCTTGATTTAAAAAAAGCCCCAGAAATCCCCATTCTGGTGTTTACCGGTGAACATGATCCACTTTGCACACCCACATATTGTTCTGAAGTAGCCAGGGAAATGCCAGATAGCGCCTTCGGTGTTGTCCGTGATGCTGATCATCTTTTTCATTTTCAGCGCCCAGAAACCATGGAAGGCATACTACGCTGGTTCTTTTTAGATGAACCTCTATCCTCAGTTCCACATTTTGAGTTATTAGAACTAAATGGAGCCGCCCAACAACGCTGGGGGTAATCCTCTTTATTACGCGCAGGAGAAATGATGGCTGGTTTAACTCTGATATACTGCTCTTGGGTACCATTCTATGAGTGAGCAAGACCGAAAATTCGACTTGGATGAATGTTATCGCGCTTTGTATCGGACTGTACATATGACAGCATACAAGCTTTAACTCGATTGCCATTAATGCAGAAATGGTTGGACACGCAAAATGGATTAAATACAGCGGGATATATTTCGGGCTATAGAGGCTCCCCGCTTGGAGGATATGATCAAGGACTGTGGCGGGTAAAAGATATATTAAGACTTCTGCACGGGTAGAAATCTTTAAAAGTCTTTGCTAACCTGGATGCAACCCCGATCCAGGAGCCGCCATGACGACCAAAAAGACCACCCCCGGTTTCGCTGATTCCGGGGCCCCCGCAAGCCTCGCAGAGGCGTAGCGGGGTGGGGTTGCCTCACCCCACACTCCCCCAAGCCCAGCTTTTTGGCTCAAGTCGATGAGTTCATCGACTGGAAACCCATCGAAAAACAACTCAAGAAGCAATACCGGCGGACCCAAAACGTTGTGGGGAATGCGGCCTATCCGGCTCTGCCCATGTTCAAGGCGCTCCTGCTCCAACGCTGGTACGATCTCAGCGACCCTGGCCTTGAGGAAGCTCTCTATGATCGGGTTTCCTTTATCCGGTTCTGCGGCTTTCAAATGAGTGGACCCCGACCGGATGAAACGACGTTCTGCCGCTTCAGAGGAGCGTTGATGGAAGCGCGCCTGTTCGAAAGACTCTTCAAAATCTTGAACCAGCAATTGGAAGGTTCGGGACTGATCGTTAAGCAGGGGGCCATCGTAGTTGCTACCTTAGTGCAGTCCCAGCGCCGCCCCGGCAAGGTGATCGAGGTAGAACCGATGACCGAGGAAGAAGGGGAGGACTCCGCAAACGCCCGAGTGACTTACTCGGATGATGAAGAAGCCAACTGGACCGTCAAGATGGGCCGCCCGCACTAGGGCTACAAACAACACATGGCCGTGGATTCGCAGCATGGCTTCATCATTGGCGGGCATGTTACTGCCGCCAGCCGTTCAGACACGAACGAGATTGGGCAAGCGCTGGCAGAATCCGACTTGCCGGAGGGAACGTTGGTGATGGCTGACAAGGGGTATTGCAGTAAAGCCAATCGCAGTTTGCTTAGTAAATTAGGTCATTACGATGAAATCATGCATAAGGCGTTTCGGGGCCGGAAACTGGATGCTGCCCAAAAGGAATTTAACCGGACCATTTCCACGGTTCGCTACCCAAGTGGAACGGGCCTTTGGGACCCTCAGGCGAGATTACCAGTTTAACCGGGCGCGGTATTTGGGGGCAGCGAAGCTTGAGGTGGAATTCTACCTCAACGCCTTCTGCTTCAACGCGAAGAAGGCAGTCTGACTGGTTTCATAGAGCGTAGCGAGACTGCTCTCGCAGTCTCGGATAGTGCTTCGCATGATACGCCTTGCGCAGGCGGCGTGCCCAAAATCCGGCAAAAGGCCGGAAATGCCCAGAAATGGAGGGCAAAAAGGGGAGATTTGAGGTCAATTTCAGCTAAAAAGTGAGGCGGAGGGGATTTTTGGATTAATTGGGGTATTGTTCAGAGGCCTTTGCTTGGTTAGCGCCCAGTAAACCCCGCTTACCGCACGGATTTGGCGCTGGCAAGGCCCTTGAAAACGGGCCGGAGCGGTTTATAAGTAACCTATTTTTGTGGTAAAATTTTCGAATAGACGATGATAGCTGATTTCCGCCCTATTGCAAAATCTAACCTCTGTGATACAAGCACTTTAGAGGATTCCCATTTTTTTCAGACAAGCCTAAAAAGCTTGTCACCATATCCCGAATTTAGGTTCGTCCCCTAGACTATCGGGCACCTAGTTCTGCGAGCTCCGAAGTAGGCGCAACCCGTCCGGTCCCGTTAATCTATTCTTCTTTAAATCCCATGGGCTTAATCAATCGTTAACCGTTAAACCAAAGAAAGAATATGGACCCCCTTTGGATTGCCATCGCACTGCTTTTTGGCTTAGTGGCTAAGCAGGTTTCGCTTCCGCCTTTGGTCGGTTATCTAGTCGCTGGCTTTGTGCTGAGTGCCTTGGGTGTTCAAGGAGGACAGGTCCTAGACCGCATCGCCGACATCGGTGTTTTGTTGCTGCTTTTCGGTATCGGGCTGAAACTAAGGATCAGAATGCTTACCAAACCGGAGGTTTGGGCTGGTTCCACCCTGCACATGGTCGTCACCAGTGCCGTTTTTGGGGTCGGCATGTATGGGCTAAGCGTGATCGGGTTTCTTATTTTCAGCGGGATGGATTTGACCACCTCCTTGATTATTGCCTTTGCCTTGAGTTTTTCGAGTACCGTTTTTGCGGTCAAGGTTCTCGAGGAAAAGGGCGAAATGCGGTCTCTGTACGGACGAAAAGCCATTGGTATTTTGATCATGCAGGATCTATTCGCGGTCCTATTTCTCGCCGCGACGATGGGCAAGGTACCTTCCGTCTGGGCCTTACTCCTCTTGGGTCTTTTCCCGCTCAGGCCCCTATTCGCCGCAATTTTGGACCGGTGCGGCCATGGTGAACTTTTGATACTGTTCGGGCTCTTCATGGCCCTGGTCCTGGCGGGCTTCGGTTTCCCGCTGTTGGGCGTTAAGGCAGATTTGGGGGCTATTTTCCTCGGTGCTTTGATTGCCGATCACCCCAAGGCTAAGGAACTAGCAAATTCCATCTTAAGTTTTAAAGACATTTTCCTGGTTGGGTTTTTTCTGAGCATCGGTTTGTCTGGAACCCTCACCTTCGAGTCCGTTGGAGCCGCTCTATTCCTTGCGCTCTTGCTTCCCTTTAAGATGGGCTTGTTTTTTTGGATTCTGGTTCGCTTTGGGCTCCGGTCCAGTTCCTCATTCCTGGCGGCAATCAGCCTGGCTAATTATAGTGAGTTCGGTCTTTTTGTCGCCGCTGCCGGAGTGACCAAAGGCTGGTTACATGGGGACTGGTTGATGGTCATTGCCATGACCCTATCCATTTCATTTTTGATCGCGTCGGTGTTGAGCGCTAAAGCCAATGAGATTTTTGCGCGCTTAGAGAATTTTTTAAAGCGCTTTGAAACCGATCAACCCCACCCCGACGACCTCCCCCTAGACCTCGGTCAGGCCAAGATTTTGATCTTCGGGATGGGGCGCATCGGAACCGGTGCTTACAATCAAATGGTTTCCAAGCATGGGGACACTGTGATCGGCATTGACTCCGACCCCGCCATTGTTTACGGCCATATAAAGGCCGGTCGCCGGGTTATCGAGGGAAATGCCGCGGATAAAGACCTCTGGCGCAGGTTGCAACATGACCACGTCGAGGTCGTCATGTTAACCATGCCCCACCACGCAGGAAATCTTTTTGCCGCAAAACAGCTGGCCGCCGCCGAGTTTAAGGGGTTTGTCGCCGCCACGGTGATGTATGCCGACGACGCCGAATCCTTAACCAAAGAGGGGGTCCAGGCGGTCTACAATTTTTATACTGAGGCCGGTGCGGGTTTCGCCAACCATATCCCTGATGGTTCCGCCTCTAAACTCTTAAAACCGCTTTGAGCTTCAAGCTAAGCCCGGCTTTGTGGCCAGTTCGCTCTGAGAGGACCTGGGCCTTTGGGTGACTGGGTGCCCCCAGGCCCGGTTGTTTTAGCGATCAGCAGTTCCTTGTTTTTGCAAAAGCTGGCCCGGCCCATGGGGGCTGGTCTGGGCTTTGAAAAATTTATCCTTGAGGTCGTCGGTAGCAGAAGGGCATGCACCGAGGCCTTGCCAAGGGCCTAAGCCGCGTCCTGCGCACCGTCCTTGAGCCTCCCCTAACGCTTCATTTGTTGATCTTATAACGCCGCATTTTGCGCCACAGAGTTGCGCGGTGCATGCCCAGAGATTGGGCTGCAAGATTCTTATTGCCGCCAGAGGCCCGAAGCGCTTCTTTGATCTTTAGTACCTCGTTGTTTTCGTAGCTGGCTGCAAGGGCTCCTCCGTGACCGGCACCCTCGATAAAGCGAGCAGGCAGATGGCGTGGTTCTATCAAAGGAGATTTGCACAAAACGAAGGCATGTTCGATGGCGTTTTCCAGTTCTCGGATGTTGCCCTGATAATCGTAGGCCAGCAGAGTTTTGAGCGTTTCGTCACTAAACCCTTTTACCTCCTTGTCATAACGGGCATTAAATTTCCTGATAAAGCGGTAAACCAGCGCGGGAATGTCTTCTTTTCGCTCATTGAGCGAAGGGAGTTCGATGGAAACTACATTGATCCGGTAAAAGAGGTCTTCGCGGAACGTTCCCTCCTCGACCTTCTGCCGCAGGTCTACATTGGTAGCGGTCAGAATACGCACATCTGCTTTCTTGGGCTGCGAACTCCCTAAGGGTTCGTATTCTCGGTCTTGGATGAAGCGCAGTAACTTGACCTGGATAGACAGGGGGATATCGCCGATTTCATCAAGAAACAAAGTTCCTCCCTCTGCACCAAGGATGCGTCCTGGGCGGCCGGTTTTGGCGTCGGTAAAGGCTCCTTTTTCGTGGCCAAAGAGTTCCGCCTCTAAGAGGCTTTCTGGCAAAGCCGCACAGCTAAGCGTGACGAAGGGGCCCTCCTTGCGGGGGGAGAGTTTGTGGATGGTTTCGGCTAAAAGGCCCTTGCCGGTGCCGCTGGGCCCAGTGATCAGCACCGTGACGTCGCTGGCGGCAATATCCGGCAGAAGCTTGCCAATATGAGCCAAACTGGAATCAAGCCCAACCTGTTCAAGTGGCATCGTTGCTTGCTTCAGCTGTTGCTTTAAGTGCTGGATCTCCGATAGGTCCCGAAAACTCTCCACACCGCCCACTTGGACTCCGTTGCCGTCTTTGAGGATAGCCGTGCTGACGCTGATCGGGACCGGTTTGCTATCCTTGCGCAGAATCTCCACCGGAATATCAATCAAGTTGTCGCCGGTTAAGAACGTCCGCCGCAGGGCGCAACTGTTTTGGCAGATGTTGGCCTTAAATATTTCATGGCAAAGACTCCCGATGGCTTCTTCGCGAGTAAATCCTGTAATCTGCTCGGCAGCGCGGTTATAACTGGTGATTCGATATTCTTCGTCCACCGTAAAAACACCATCGGCCACGCTGTCCAGTATGTCCTGTCCACTCAAAAAATCAAAAGGTCGCTTTCGCTTTTTCATCGTTTTTCTCTGTGGCATCCGCTTGGCCTGTTCGATGCAGCATTAAGGGTATGGAAGAGGACTCAACCCCAATCAGGAGGTCGTCATGGACGCCACCACTTTTGACTTTGTCTGTTGCGGGCTAAACCTGTTGTTCTGGATGAGCCCTGTGCTTGTCATCGGAGTTTTGGCACTGGCTTGTCGGGTCTGTAAGCCGACCCCAAAGCATTGATCCGCTGGAAACCCAACATTCCCCTATGTTGCACCGATGCAACATATGTAGCATAAAAAATGCGACACTTGCAACATTTCAATTCGGAGTGAAAATATGCCTCCGCGAGGGACTCAACAGTTTGGCGTTGTTCGCGCAAACTGGACTTTTTGTAAGTGTTAGAAGGTTGATGTTTTTTCAAAAAACTGGCCCTGTTAAGGAGGGCTGGTCAATCGGACAAACCCATCCACCCACCCAAAACCTGTAGCTTTGCCTAATGTTGGTCTTTGCATAAAACAAAGAGCAGCATAGGGATAAGTATTCGAAGATCTTCGCGAATTTCTAGCGGGAAAGGGTCTTCGAACGGGTGCTCCCCTCATTTTAAGGTCGAAGGTCCTTTAGCTGCATATCCAAAAAAACCGCTAACCCAGCCTGGCTCAAGGGGTCTTAAGGGGTTAACCCAAAATTCGCTTTGAACTTGCTAGCCACGGGCTGGAGGGTTTAAGATATGGGCAAACACTTTGGAGGACCGATGAAACGCCGAGAATTCATTAAAACCTCAGCGCTTAGCGGGGTGGGGCTTGCCGCTTTAGGAGGGATGCCCGATTCAGCCTTGGGTGCAGACAGAATCGTAAAATACAATAAATTGGGCAATACGGGGCTGGAAATTAGCGATATTTCCTTTGGGGCGGGCAAGCTACCGGCTTCATCACTGGTCTTAAGGGCCGCTGCTGCGGGAATTAATTATTTTGACACCGCCCCGGATTATGGTCGCAGTGAAGACCACATAGGTGGGGCCATGGCTCGTTTAAATCGAGCAGAGATCATTCTCGCGAGCAAGTATTGCGATGGCCGCTCTTACCCTAATCACTTACCGGTGGGCACAAAAAAACAAAAATTTATCGAAGCCGTTGATACCAGCTTACAAAGATGCAAGACCGACTACCTTGACCTTGTGTTTGTCCATGCCATGGGCGAGCTCAGCGAAAACTTTGAAGAGGAAAAACAGCGCCTTTTTGCAGAGGAGATGTTAAGCGCCACAGAAAGTTTAAAGAAGGCAGGCAAGATAAAACACCTAGCCGTAAGCAGCCATGGCCCCGACAATATGGAAGCTCTATTATTAGAGGCCGTGAATTCTGGTTATTACGACGTGATCATGCCGGCCTTTAACTTCATGAAGTTCCCCAAGGTGCCCGACCTTCTCAAAGCGGCCAAGAAAAAGGGCGTCGGCGTGGTCGCGATGAAGACCCTGGCCGGGGCCAAGGCGTTGGAACTAGACCAAGGGGCCCAAGATTTCGCCCATGCGGCCTTTAAGTGGGTCTTAAAACACCAAGAGGTGGCCGGTCTGGTGGTCACCATGAAAACAGTGGGAAACCTCTACCATTACATCAAGGCCTCTGGGCAGAGCTTCACCCAAGCGGACCAGCGTCAATTAGACCGTTACGCAAGCCGTTGGGGGAGCCAGTATTGCCGAACAGGCTGTAACGATTGCGGCCCGGCTTGCGCACAGGGGGTTCAAATCGCCAAAAGCCTGCGCCATTTAATGTATTTTCAAGATTATGGCGAAGAGAAAAAGGCCATACAAGGTTATGCGGAAATTTCGCCTAATGGGGCGGCTTGTCAAAGCTGCGAGAACCCTTCTTGCGAGGCCGCTTGCCCTCATGGCTTACCAGTCAAAACAATGATGAATCAGGCCCATCAAGACCTTTCGTTAGCCTAATGCAACAAGCCCGCTCCTTCATTTTGCTCGCTCTGTTGCCCCTATTGGCCTTGGCCCTTTATTGGGAGGGACAAAGCTACGACCCAGGGTTGATTGACTTTAAGCTGTCCTCTCGCCCGGCTTTGTTAAAAAGCTTCCCCCCAGAGGCGGGTGATTTAAAGCAGCTACCGGGCCCCCGCTGGTTTAAAAAAGACAATCTTTGGGAGTATGTCAACGGCCACGCAGACTATTTCATCGGCCAGGGGTTTGAGCTTTTAACGGTGGTAGAATATGCCCCCGAGCCGGGTTCGGCCTGGGTGGTCGCTGAGGTGTACCGTTTTGATCAGGCCTTGGCGGCCTTTGGGGTTTTAATGGATGAAAAGGGCGAGACGGCCAGGGCGATTGACCTTGGGAAGATGGCCTTTATGGGACAAGGTGAATTGAGTTTTATCCAAGGACCATTTTACGCCAAGTTGGTGGCCCTGGATAAAAGAGGCCAGCTCAAAAAGCTGGCCCAGGCCATCAGCGAAAACCTGCCTCAAGCCCCAGGGACCCAAGACCTCTTTCAAGGATTGCCTAAACTAGGCAAAACACTGTCCGAAGGTTTTGCTGCCGAAGCTTACCGAGGGATGGGCTTTGCCAACCAGGCCTTAACCCGCCGCCTTGAAATTGAAGGCCGAGAGTTGGAATTTTTCTTGTTGCCCAAAGGGGGCCAAAAGGCTCTAGCGGGGTTTCAGCAATATCTCGAGGATGCCCAAATGAAGGCGGAAAAGGTAGGAAGCCGATATAAGGTCTTAGACCCTTTTGAGGGCGAATGGTGGTTTTGGCTTAACCAAGAACAGGCCCTTGGTTGTTTTGGTTGTCTGGAAAAGGACCTGCCATGACTTCAAAAAAAGACCAAACCGCCAGCCGCAGAGCATTCCTCCGCCAAGCCGGGATTGCCGCCGCCGCAGCAAGCGGAGTCGGGCTGTGGGGTTGGTGGGGCTATTCCACCGAGCCCGTCCGTTTAGGCGATGAGGTTATCCATCAATTTAAAAATTTTTCAGTCGCCGCTAACAAGCTTTACCCGGAGATGGTGATTGCCCAGGGCCAAGACGTGGAACAGATGGTGCGCGGCTTGTTTGAGTCCATGGGTGGGGTCGCGCGCTTTGTCAGCCCCCATGAGAAGGTCTTGCTGAAGCCAAATGTGGGCTGGGACCGTCAACCAGAACAGGCCGCTAATACAGGACCAGAGTTGGTGGGTGCCCTTTGCAAAATCTTGCGTGAGGCCCGTGCCGAGGTGTTGGTTGTCGATCATTCGATCAACGACCCGGCTAGGGCCTTTCACCGTAGCGGGATAGAACAGGCCGCCCAAGAGGCCGGGGCCAAAGTGCTTTATGGAGCAAAAAACAACTTTGTAGAAACAGATTTTAAAGGGGAAATATTAAAGGTATGGCCCGCTTTAGAAGCCTTTCATCAGGTAGATAAAGTGATCAACTTGCCGATTGCTAAACACCATTCCCTTTCAAATTGCACCCTTTCGATGAAGAATTGGTACGGCGTGATTGGCGGACGCCGCAACCGGCTCCATCAAAAAATCCACCAATCGATTGCTGATTTGGCCGGGGCGATTCATCCGACCTTAACCATTTTAGACGCCACCCGGGTCTTGCGCAGAAACGGGCCCACCGGCGGTAATCTGGAAGATGTTACCCAAGAAAACTGTCTGGTCGCCAGCTTAGATGAGGTCGCTTTAGATACCTATGCCGCCCAACGCTGGTTCGAAAAAGGACCAGACCAGATCGACTATCTCAAGTTAGGCCAAGCCCGGGGCTTAGGCACCACGGACTGGAAAAGCCTTAACACCAAGGAGTTGCAACTGTGAAGCTAAGAACTATCAGGCGCATCTGGGCCTTGTTTTTTATCGGGCTTTTTTTCACCCTTTTGGCTTTAACCAGCTACGGCCGCCTTAAAGGTTATGAGGTTGATTTTTTATTAAATCTCAGCCCACTCAATGCACTAGCCAGCTTTTTGACCAGCAACACGCTCTACCAAGGAATGGCCTTGAGCTTGTTGGTGGTTATCCCCAGCTTGTTTTTTGGCCGTTTTTTTTGTAGTTGGGTTTGCCCTTTAGGGATTTTGAACCAATTTTTTGGCTGGCTCTTGAACAAAAAACGCAAGAAGGATGACCTCTCTGCCAACCAATATTCACCTTGGTTTCGTTTCAAATATTACCTGCTTTTCTTTTTGCTGGTTTTAGCGGCTTTGGGCAGTTTGCAAACCGGGCTTTTCGACCCGATTTCCCTGATGACCCGTAGTTTTGCCACCGCCTTTCTGCCGGGATTGGGTTGGAGTTTCTTGGCCAACCCCGGCCTGCAACAAGGCAGCGTGATCACTGCGTTGGTGTTGCTTTTTATCCTTTATGCGAACCGGTTTTGGCCGCGCTGGTATTGCCGCCGCCTTTGTCCGCTCGGGGCAATGTTGGGGCTATTGAGCCTCTTTAGCCCCTGGGCCATCCGCAGAGATATTGAAAAATGCACCGATTGTAACAAGTGCCTGAACTCCTGCCAAGGAGCCGCAGACCCACATAGCTACCACCGAAAAACGGAGTGCCATCTTTGCATGAATTGCATTGAAGACTGTCCTGAAGGGGCCTTGAGCTATGCTAGCGCCTGTAAGAACCAGGCCCAGGCCCAAGGCTGGGATGTAAATCGACGTCGTTTGGTGGAAACGGGGGTTTTGGCCTTAGCTTTTTTTCCGATGTTAAGGGTGAGCGCCAAGGCCTTTTCTTCGCCCCAAGCCAAAGTCATCCGTCCGCCCGGCAGCCTAGCGGAAGAGGATTTTTTGCGCCGCTGCATTAAGTGTGGCGAATGCATGAAAGCCTGCCCCACTGGGGTTTTACAGCCCGCCTTGTTAGAGGCCGGAACCGAGGGGCTTTTCACCCCGATTTTGGTCAATAAATTAGGTTATTGTGAGCACCACTGCGTGTTATGTGGCCAAGTTTGCCCGACCGGGGCCATTGAAGAAATCACCGTAGCGCAAAAATTAGGCGACTCGACCAAACAAGCCCCGTTAAAACTGGGCACCGCCTTTTTTGATCGTGGCCGCTGTTTGCCTTGGGCTATGCACCGGCAGTGTATTGTCTGTGAAGAGGTCTGCCCTACTTCACCTAAGGCCATTTGGTTTGAAGAGGTAAAGGTAAAGAACCACCAAAACCAAAACATTCAATTAAAGCGCCCCTTTGTGGATGCCGAAAAATGTATCGGTTGCGGGATTTGCGAAAATCAATGCCCGGTGATTGATCACCCGGCAATCCGGGTGACTTCAGTCGGTGAAAGCCGAAGCCGCAAGAACCAAATGTTGTTGTAAGGTTCATTTCCAGCCTAGCGGACCCACTTGTCCAGACAACTGAAGGCGATTTTGTATGAAAAAGACATGATTTCGGTGCAGCAAAAGCCTTACACCGATTCCGATAGGACCAAAAAACCGAATATTTCTTTAGGTAAGTGCTTGGTTTATAAAATAAATATGGATTTAATCAACGGGAAAAGGCTCTGGGTTGCGGACCAAAGCTCAATCCAACGCGTCAGCCCAGACTACAGCGGTTTAAAATCCTGAACCTCGGTGATCACCCGGCGGCAGAGGGTTTCCAGGTTAGCGGCTACCGGGCTGGAGAGGCCCTGGCCTAAAGCAAAACAAGCGCCTTCTAGCCCAAAGAGCAGCAAACGCCGGGGCAGTATCTTGGCCGGATCAGGCCGACTTCCCGTAAAATATCGCTATGAGCCCCGTCTAGGAGAGTATTCTAGGTCTGACGCCCCGCAAGGCGGCGTCTCTGAGCCCTTTGGTCCCCCTGCCATTACCGGCATTTTCTCAAGCAAACCGCCCTCTTAGCAGGCCGTCCAAATTGTGGCTGCGCTCGCTCTGCGGAATTTGTGAAAAATGGTATACTGTCACCTGATTTCAGTCACCGGATTCTGATTTTAAGGTATTGAATTATAATCCGAACTCTCTTTGATCGGGACAACGCTAGAGAACCTTTACATATACCTGTCTATAGGTTATTTTTAGACCTATCTAACGACCTATTTAGGAGGTTCAAGTGAAAGCATCGGAAGTAAAAACCCACCTCTATGCCTTACTCAAGGCCGGGCAACCCCTGGAGATTGAATACCCTAAGGGGCAAGACTTTCTGCTGATCCCAAAGGCTCAAGTAGAGGCGATGGAAAAAAAGCTCTTGGCGTACGAAGCCAAAGCCGCAGTGGAAGGGGGAGAAACAGAATACGATGAGGCGCAGGTCCAGGCCATGCTCAAAGAGGTGCTGGGTGGCTAGTTTTTTAAAGAAATTCCTAAGCCTTTGGTTGACCCCAGAAAACCGGGAGATGATAGGCGTAGTCAAACAGGCAATAGATTTGATTGAGTCCAATCCCAGCCTGGGAAGCCCCGTCATTGGCAAGGAATACTGGCTTTACGAAGACCCCAAGAAACGTTTCTGGATCGTCTATTATTACATTTCCGAAGGAGGTGTTAAATTCGCACGACTCTCCTTCCGGAGGAAACGGTAACCGACCACTTGGCCCGACCGAAACCTAAGGAGGAAATTCCTACGAGCAAGAGACCTAATCCGCAAGACTCGCTAGAGGCCGACCCACAGGTTCTGGCTGGGCAGCAGGTCGAGACCGACCAGGACCGCCTAGAGGACATTTTTGAGGCCTCTGAACGCAGCGAAACCTTGGACTTTACCGAAGAAGTTCTTCCTCTAGTGGAAGAGTTCCCATAAACAAATGATCACGTCCAACCCAGTATACGAATTGGAGCCCGGCGGCTTTTTTCGGCAGCGACACAGGACCCGAAATAGTCTAGACCGAAACTACAGCCTCAACCAAACTCCCTTCAGTCTCTGAAGGCTGAAGTGGGCTGTTGATTAACTGAGGGTCAGTTTAAATTTTTGAAATGCCTGTTGGTGGAACTCCTCTGCCCCTAAGGCGGTGAACCCCGCTTTTTTGACGATAAATTGAAAGCTTCTGCGGGTTTCCGGCAAAATCACAAAAATCTGATTCAGGTGAAATTGGGTCTTAGCCAGCTTGACTAGCTCTCTAAAAATTGGCCTGCCCAGCCCCCAGTGTTCCGTCCCCAATACAATCAAGATCTCAAATTCGTTTTCCTGCCAGTATTTAAACCCGGCCCAACCAGCCAACCTCCCCTGATGGATCACCGCCCAAGATCCGATGTTGTAGGTTTGCCAGTGCAGTTCTGCGCCAGCAATGATGTCCACGCAATCTTGCTGGGTGATGCCGGTGGAGGCCATATGCCGGACCACCTCAGGTTGCCCCAGCGCAGCAAAAAGATCCTCTTCATCCTGATTCTGTCGGAATCTTCTGAAACGGAACTGACCAAAATCGATTTGCTGCATGATTCCCCTGATGGGTTGGTGCTACCCGGCCAAACAATGGCTCGTCTTAAAACATTTTGAACCAAGAGTCCAAAGCAATCAAGCCCAGCAGACGGAACAGGCCAGCCCTCAGGCTTTACTCTTCTGCCCCTTGGAGCAGCACCAAATAAAGTGAAGGCTGCGCAGAGCATGACGTGACCCCATGCTCCGGTCCAAGGGTTACTCCAGTTGCGGTAGGTGTGATTTAGACTCTGGCCAGTGCAGTCACCGTCAGGTAATCTTCAGTCAGGGCGACTCGTTGAAGACCGATTGGAACTGGATCTGCAAAGCTGCGTGCGTCGAGGACTGAATTGGCCCCCACCACCCAGACCACTGAAGGCGGTTTTGTTTGAAAAAAGACATGATTCCGATGCGCCATAAGCCTTAAAGGAATTCCGTTAGGACTAAAAACCGGATATTCCTTTAGATAAGTTGCGGACCAAAGCTCAATCCAACGCGTCAGCCCAGACTACAGCGGTTTAAAATCCTGAACCTCGGTGATCACCCGGCGGCAGAGGGTTTCCAGGTTGGCGGCTACCGGGCTGGAGAGGCCCTGGCCTATAGCAAAACAAGCGCCTTCTAGCCCAAAGAGCAGCAAACGCCGGGGCTGTTGGCCCAGGTGGCGGGATAGTCCCAGCAGGGCCGGGAGGTTAAAGCCATGGCTAGACCAACCGACCCGAATGGGCGGCAATGTTTGCTTTAATAAATCAAATGAATGCAGGCTACCAACCGGCCCGGCTCCTTGCAGGCAGTCTAACAAACAAAGATCGGCCGATTCCTCCAAATAGTCCAGGACGCCGGACAAGTCGCTCAGTTGCCTGACGGGCCATTGGGGCTTGGCTTGTTGGATCAGTAGGGCCGCTTGAGGCCCCAAGCCATCGTCGCCCCGGAGTTGGTTCCCGATCCCCAAAATCATCACCGCTGTACCTTTAAGTCCAAGAAGTGGGTAGCGCAGGAAATGCAAGGGTCGTAATTGCGGATCGCCTGCTCACATAAAAGGCGCAAAGGCTCGTCGTCCAATTCCAAGTTAGATTCGATCAGCGCCTTTAGGTCCTCTTCGATGCTGCGTAGGTTTTGGCTGGTTGGGGGCACGATATTGGCTTTTTCCACCAAACCCGCCTCGGAGACTTGGTACCGGTGGTACAGCAGGCCCCGGGGCGCTTCGGTGATCGCGGCGGCGGCACCTGGCTTGACTTTTACCTCCACCGGTGGGGGCGGCTCATAGCCCTGAACCAACCGCAGCGCCTCTACGCAGGCGAAGAGCAATTCCACCGCCCGAATCTTGATGCTTTCGAAGGGGTTGCGGCAGACCTCCCTCAGGCCCACTTGGCGGGCAAGGTCTTGGATCTCAGCACCAAGCCGGTCATAGTTCAGGGCGTACCGAGCCAAGGGACCCACCAGATAACTCTCGCCATGGTAGCTACTGTGTAGGGCGTTGGAGCGGGCGACATGGGATTCAACGAAGTGATCCTCAAAGGCCGCCGGCTCCCAGGACAACCCCTTAGAAGAGGTCAAGGTACCTTCGTTCATCGGATACTCCGACGGGTGCCGCAAGGCCACAAAGTGGTAGTCCCGTTCCAGCGGGGGGATGTCGAAGGTCCCTACCCAGGCCAAACATTCCCTTGCCAAGGTGACGGCTTGTTCCAGCGGGGCTTGCAGGGCCTTGATCTCCGCGCGGCTGGGCGCTCGATAAAATCCACCTACCTTTAGGTTGATCATGTGGATTTCTCTTCCACCCACCACCTGGACGATTTGGTTGCCGATTTTCTTTAATTGCAAGCCCGCCTTGACGACTTCCGGGGCCGCCTGGCTAAGGTGGATGCCGCTGGGGTAACCCAAGAAATCGGGGGCGTGCAGGAGGTAGATGTGTAATCCATGACTTTCGATCCATTCCCCACAGTAGATCAACCGCCTCAGCGCGCGGACCTCCGGGCCGGGGTCGAGCCCAAAGATCCGCTCTAACGCATGGATTGAGCTCATCTGGTAAGCAACCGGGCAGATCCCGCAAATCCGTGAGGTCATGTCGGGCACCTCATGGTACTCGCGCCCTTCTAAGAGCGCCTCAAAGTAGCGGGGTTCTTCGAAGATGTGCAAAGACAAGTCGGTGATCCGGTTGTCTTTGAGCGAAACCTCCAACCTCCCTTCGCCCTCGACCCGCGCCAGCAGGTCGACTTTAATCTGCCTAGTCTTCATAGCGTTCACTCTCTCGGGCCAAGGTGGGGTCGCCTGCGGTGAATTTACGGTAAAGGCGTTTGAGTTCTTCGCGGGATGCCCCCTTGGTTTCTATGACCCGGCTCATGGACTTGACGTTGGCCTGCTCTTTGGGACCAAAACAGCCAAAACAGCCTCGATCGTAGGTGGGGCAGAGTGCGTCGCACCCTCCATGAGTCACGGGCCCCAAACACCAAGTATCCCGCAACACCATCAAGCAGGGATTCCCCTTAAGCTTACATTCAAAACAGACCGAACGGTCATAGATGTTGGGCCTCCGACCAAAGAGCGTGGCGTTCAGCAATTCCAACAGTTGGTACTTATCCACCGGGCAACCGCGCAATTCGTAATCCACCGGCACATGGTTACTTACCGGGGTGGAACGGTCCAGCGAATCTAGGTATTCGGGGTGGGCATAGACCTTCGCCTGCCACTGGGACAGGTCGCCAAAGTTCCGCAGGGCCTGGATTCCGCCCGCAGTGGCGCAGGCTCCGATGGTGACCAAAAGCTTGGACTCTTGCCGGATTTTTTTTATTTCGCGCAACTGGCTATGGCTGGTGATCGAGCCTTCGACTAGGGAGACATCGTAAGGGCCGGGCAACATTGCGCTGGAGGCTTCGGGGAACCAAGCAATGTCCACCGCCTCGGCCAAGTCCAACAAATGGTCCTCCAAATCCAATAGGCTTAATTGGCAGCCATCGCAGGACGAAAGCTTCCACACCGCCAGCTTTAGTTTGATCGCCATCATCCACCTCGTATGTTGAGAAAGGGTTGGATGCGTTCGTAGCGGAAGACCGGTCCGTCCCGGCAAATAAAATAGGGCCCCATTTGGCAATGGCCACAATAGCCTTGGGCGCATTTCATGTTGCGTTCCAAGGAGACAAAAATACTGGACCCAGCGACGCCTCGGTTTTGCAGTTCCTCCACGCAAAAATTCATCATCACTTCAGGACCACAGACAAAGGCCAGGGTGTTGGCCGGGTCGAATCCCTCGGCGGTGATCAACCTGGGCACCACGCCCACCTGCCCGGTCCAACCGGCCATAGAACGGTCTACGGTAGTGCGGACCTCGATCCCTTCTTGCCAAAGTTCCAACTGATCCGGGTAGAGCAAATCCTTCGGGGTGCGGGCCCCATACAGCAAATAGACCTGCTTGAATCGTTGGCGCTGCGCCAAAATCCGGTAGATCAGAGGGCGCAACGGAGCCAGGCCGATGCCCCCGGCGATGATCAAGACCTCTTTACCCTCGGCCTCTTCCAAGGGCCAAGGTTGCCCGAAGGGGCCGCGCACCCCGACCTGTTCACCGGCCCGCAGCCGCTGCAGTTCTTGGGTCACCACGCCAACGGCACGGATGCTATGGACCAGTTGGTCTGATCGGTCAGGGTCGCTGCTGATCGAGATGGGGGCCTCCCCCTTGCCGAAGGCGTAGAGCATATTAAACTGTCCCGGCTCAAACCGGTAACCCTCCGGTGGCTCTAACCGGAGGCTAAAACAGTCTCCTGTTTCCTCCTGTACCTCAAGCAGCTTCCATAAAGTGGGGGTCAAGACCGATTCAGGGTTCATGGCTATACACGTCTAGCAGTTGGAATCTTAGGGCCTTGACCCTTCGGGCCATCACTTGGCTGATGCGGTTTTGTAGTTGGTAGCCAAATTCGTGGTCTACCTGCCCCTTGCCTCGGATGCAGCGGGCGTCTACCGCGAAGGCGCGGCAGTCTTCCTGCGCCCTCACGTCGAAGGTCCACCGGTAAGGCGGCACCATCCAATCCCAACCGAGCAATTCCCCTGGATGCACCGTTTGGATGGAGTGTTCCGCCCGATTGGGGACGTACAACTCAATGGAAAGGACCCCTTCTTGAACTAAAAAAAATTGGTCCGCCAAGTCGCCGTTGCGTAACAGCCAGGTACCTTTCTGGATGAACGCCTCGCGCGCGCATTCAACCATGGCCGCTTGATGCTCCGGGGCCAACCCAACCATGAAGGGGTGCCCCAACATTTCTTGTTTCGTTCCCATCAGGTCAACTCGCGGTATTGGATTGTCGACTCTTTGGCTCGTTCGGTCAGCGCCCTAAACTCCTCGGTTAGATCAATCCCCTCGGGGCACCAAGTGATGCAGCGCCCACAACCGACGCAACCGGCCTCGTCAAATTGTGACTGCCAACTGGAAAGCTTGTGGGTCATCCATTGTCGGTAGCGCTCAGAAGGCTTGCTCCGCGCATGGCCACCATGGATGTAACTAAAATCAAGGGTAAAACAGGAATCCCAAACCCGGTAGCGGGAGGCCTCCCGCCCATCGAGCGAGGTATGGTCCTCTAGGTTGGAGCAAAAGCAGGTCGGACAAACCAGAGTACAATTCCCACAGGCGGTGCAGCGTTCCGCCAGGGCATCAAAGGCCGGGTGGGCGTGTTTCCGGGTCAAGAGGTCCGGGGTTTGGCGGCGGTCCAAACTACGGCCCATCTGGCGGCGGGCCCTTGCGAGTGCTGCCTGGGCCTCCTTCTGGTCTTCTGCGCTAGCGGTGGGTAGGGCCAATCCGCGCAGAAGCGCCCGGCCCCGCTCGCTCCCCGCTTGGGCCAGATAGCGGGGTTCGTCTCCCCATTCCACTAGCTTAAGGTCGCAGTCGTCGCGCACCTCGGGGCCGCTGTCAAGGTCCGCGCAAAAGCAGTTTTCGCCCGGTTCGACACAGGCCACCGCGACAATCCAACTGGCCTGCAAACGCTGCTGGTAAGGTGGGTAATTCGCCTTGGACAAGACCCGTTCTTGCACCCGCAGGGCCCGTAGTTCACAGGGACGCAGACCAAACAAGACCCTTGCTTCCAAGGAGGTTTCGGCAGGTTGGACGGTGAAGGAATCTCCTTCCTTGCGGGCCCTAAACAATAGCTCCTTGGGCGGATATAAAAAAGGCTTCCAAGAGGTAGGGGCCACGCGGTAGGCAAATCGCGAAGGCCGACCGGTTCTTTGGAGCCGGTACAGCCCCGGCCCCTGCAACTCACTCCACCCCTGGGGTAAGTCCTCAAAGGACTTGAGCGGACCATAGGCGATCACCCCTCGGTCGATTTGCGGGCCGATCACCTCCCCTTCCAAACGGAGGCGCTCGACCAACTGGGCCAGCATATCAGTATCCAACAAATAAGCGTCCAACGGCTACCTCTCAAAAACAATCAAAGGGCCTTGAATAGTTTTACCCTATTGTAATGCCCCAGACCTCAAGTGTACATAGTTAGAAAAAAAACCAATGAAATCCAATCAAGCCCCGGTTTGGTCCTATGGGTACTTGGCCGCTCGTGCGACCCATTTAGCTAGGTCCTTTTCTTGGGGGTTTAGCGGGCTTCCGGGATGGATGATCGAAGCCGAACACTTTTCCGCCGCCTTGACCAAATCCCGGAAGGGACCCGCTTTGGGGTCTTTGATAAAGGCTTGTTTCTGGTCGTTGTAGGCAAATATCTTGGCATTGATCCGGGTGCATTCGTCGCAACTGGTACATTTAGCCGAGTCGATCCAAGGGAGCCCGCTGGATGAGGTCAGGGGTTTAGGTGGTTGCTCCTTGGGCGGTTCTACGGCGGTGGTCGGGTTCGCTAGGCCCCCAGAAAGCGCCTCAAGGCCGCTGGGCTCTAATCCCATCAACTTGGCGGCAAGCCGCGCCATCGCCGAGCGCACCGCCTCTGCCGGTGAAGGATGGACTTCGGAAGGGGCGGCTACCGGCGGTTTTGCCTGAGACGGAGCTTCTAGGGGACCCAATTGGCGTAACGCCTGTTGCCACAAATCCAACCGCCTTTGGCAGAAGCCAACCAACCAAGGGGGGACCACCTCCTGGGTCCAACGCAGGTTGGCGCGGCGGATGGCTAGGGTCGGTAGGTGGTGCAGCCTCCTTTCGTGATCGGCGGCTAGATAGTCCGCCAGGGAAATCCCAGGCTGGTCTGCGGGCGGTCCGTCGAATTGGGCCGCTGCGCCCGACAACCGAGCGTACAGATCCGCTGGGGTTAAGGCCCCTTCGCGGGTGCAAGCCTCTCCCTCGTCGTCTAAGCCCTCTTCGGTGACCGGCAACCACCCTGGGCAGT
Source organism: bacterium (assembly GCA_032250835.1). Lineage (GTDB taxonomy): Bacteria > SAR324 > SAR324 > XYD2-FULL-50-16 > XYD2-FULL-50-16 > TamC13-09. The sequence goes on along the minus strand of JAVVEA010000025.1, from coordinate 20,263 downwards.
TTAGGGAGACACCGATGAGCTCCAACGGGCCTGCGCCCTTTTCGGCCCGGTCCGGGTCGTAACAAAGGGGGAGTATGGTTCTAGAGTCCACGGCAAGCTGTTCAAATTCTTCAGGAACTTCTATCAGGCAAAAGAGCGCCGCCCGCGCCGAGGCCAAGCCCGCTTCCAACCGCTCCCCGGCCCAACCCGCCGGGACGCAGAGGCTGTAGGCGCTGCGCAAACCCGCGGCCATCCAACCGAGGTCGATCTCGGGCTGCAAGGCCGCGCCGCGCCCGGACCTTGCCTGGAAACAGGCCTGCAAGGAGCGCTGGACCAAAATTTTGAGCGGCAAGCCTGAGGCCAACAGGTCGAGCAACAACCCCGCGCTGGCTTGGCTCCCTTCGACCAATACCAAGGGGCAAAGGCTCCATTCAGCAGGGCTGAAGTCTTGCCAGCTGGGGCGTTCGGGCCTAACCCATCGACCGTAGCTTAACGCTTCGGCCTGCCGCAACAGCCCCACCAAATCTTCATAGGGAGCCAGTTGCTCATTGAACTGGTGGACCCACGAAACCTCTGAATTTATGTCAACCCAGCGGGAGCCAGGCAGCCTGGGGATTTGTTGCTCCAACTGGGCCAATTCCTCGCTCAGGTTCCAAGGCTCGCCGGGGCCCTTTAGGGTCCGGGTCCAACGGTCCAGATCTAGGGTCGCCGCCCCAAAGGCTCCGTAGCCGCTCGGCGTTGCGCCCCCTAGGTATTGGGCAAAGACCTGACGGGCCCGTTCGATCCATTCGTTCAGGCGATTTTTCCGGGCCGCCTCAAAGCGGTCCACCGCAGGTTGTAAGATCCGGTCGATCATGGCGGCTCTATAGGGAGAATCGGTCCAACAGGTTTTCCAAGGCCAATAACTTCTCTGCCCGGCTGGGCCGGGCTCGCAGGCGCAGGGCTTGATAGCTGGGCACCGCCGGATTGCGGTACAACAGCCCGAGGGGCATTCGGGGCTCTTCTTGCAACAACCGCCGGGCGGCCTTTAAGTCCGACGGGTCATGTTCCAGCCGATCGGCCAAGGACTCTTCTGCACTCGCCTGGGACCCCTCTGCCGGTTGCAGGAAAACAAAGCGTTCCCTTAGCTCCTGGGCCTCGCCATAGGCTTGGGGCGAAAATTTTGGGCAACGCTGCAAGATGCGGATGAAGCTCAGGCCCCGGTGTGCCCAACCTGATTCCAGGGTCTGCTGCAAATGCCCTGGCAACCAAGTGGCGGTTTGGGCCACAAAACTGCGGTTGGACATATTGAGCGCTAGGGCTAGTGGGTCGATAGCGGGCAGCCATGCGCCGCCGGGCGTGGTGGTCGTCCAGGTGCCCTGCGGCGTGGTCGGGGAAGCCTGTTGTTTGGTGAGGCCGTAGATCTGGTTATCGAAGACCAGCGCCAGCAAATCGACATTGTAGCGCAACCCATGCAGCCAATGGTTCAATCCGATGCTGAAGCAATCCCCATCCCCCATCACGGTGATCACCTTAAGTTTTTCGTTGGCCAGCGCCACACCCGTGCTGATCGGTATGGCCCGGCCGTGGATGCCGTGGAAACCGAAGGTTTTCAGGTAATAGGGGAACCGGCCAGAACAGCCTATGCCCGAAAGACACACCACTTCCGAAGGGTCCACCGCTTCTTTCGCCAACAAGCGTTCCAAGGCCGACAAAATGGCGAAATCTCCGCAACCGGGGCACCAACGGGCCGCTTCCCCCTCAAAGTCGACCGCCTGCGGCCTTGCACAGTGGGACTCAATAAATTCATCAAGATGCATAAAATCCATTAGGCCTCCTGTGCTTGGATCAAGCGCCTCATTTCGGCCAAGAGCTCGCAAGGCATCAAGGGCCTGCCCCAGACCTTAGCGAAGGACTGCACGTCCACCAGCGTCTCAGCCCGCAACAACCGGGCCAGTTGCCCCGGTTCTTTGGGCTCCCCGTAGTTCAACTCGACGGTGACCACCTGCCTAAATCCGCCGAATAGCCCCTTTAAGCCCGGCGGCAAGGGGTTAAGAAAGCGTAAGTGGCAGGCCGACACAGCGAGCCCTTCTTTCTGCGCCTGGGCCGCCGCCTCTTCAATAGCCCCCAAGGTACTCCCCCAGCCGACCACCAGCAGGTCCCCCTGGCTTGCCCCAAGGAGCGGTGGGGTCTTGAGGCTTTCGCGCAGCCGATTGAGCTTTAAGCGGCGCATCTGGTGGCTCCGTTGGTTGCTGGCTCCATCATAAGACACCAGCCCTTTGGGGTCATGGTTTAGGGAGGAGGTCATCGCGGGAATTCGGTGGTGCCCCGGAATCAGCCTGGGAGCTATGCCAGTCTCGGGGTCCCACTGGTAGGGAACCGCCTCCGTGCCAACGGGTTCGATCTCTAGGGGCCGGAAGTAATCCGGTCGGTCCGCCGGGGGGCGTTTGAAGGTCTGGACCCCAGTGGCCAAGTTGGCGTCCGAGAGGACCACCACCAAAGTGCGTAAGTCTTCGGCCAGGCGGCGCGCCGTGATCATCACCTCAAAACAATCTTCAATGCTGGTGGGGGCCAACACCACCTTAGGCGCATCGCCGGGCGTTGAATAAAGCGCTGCCAGCAAGTCGGACTGCTCGATCTTGGTCGGCAGGCCAGTCGAGGGGCCGCCGCGCTGGACATCCACCAAAACCAAGGGGGTTTCGGTCATCACCGCCAACCCCATAAACTCGGTCTTGAGCGCCAATCCTGGACCGGAGGTGATGGTCAACGCGGGTTTGCCAGCATAATTGGAGCCTAGCGCCACGCCGATTGCGGCGATTTCGTCTTCTGCCTGATGCACCACCCCGCCGAAGGCCTCAAACTCCTTGGCCAAGAAGACGGAGGCCGAAGAAGCCGGGGTGATGGGGTACATGGAACAGAGCTCAAAGCCCGCCGCAATGGCACCGATCCCTAAGGCCTGGTTGCCATTCATAGCTAACATTGGGTGCTTGGAGGGCTTGGCGGGGATCTTAACCCGAAAATCGACGGCACCACCAGCCCAGTCGTAACCGCGGTGCAGCAACGCGCAGTTGGCGTCGATGACGGCGGTCTCTTTGTGCGCAAAACTCTGGCGGAGTGCTTCTTCCACCAAGCTTAGGTCTCGGTGGTAGAGGTAAGACAAGACCCCCAGGGCCAAGGTGTTTTTGCCTTGCTCGGCGTCGGCGTCTTGTAGCAGTTGGGTCAAAGGAACGGGTATGACGCGGCCCCCACCAGCAACTACCCGTGCCACCACCTGCCGGTAGTTGGCTTGGGTCTCTTCTTGCTGGGCCCAAAAGTCGTCGATCAACAAGACCACCTCAGGAGCCAGCGAATCCGCCTCCAGGCGCGCCAGCAAACTCATTTCGTTGAAGGCGAAGATCAGGTTGGCTTGGTCTCCGGCGTTGGTGACGGGATCGGCCCCGAAGCGGATGCGGATGCCCGAAGAACCTCGGGTGGTGTGGGCTGGCGGTTGGATTTCCGCCGGTATGATCTCTACGGTCCAAAGATAATTGCCCATCTTCGCCGAAGCTTTGGCAAAGATGCCCCCCGCCTTTTGGGCCCCCTCGCCCGCATCGGAGAGGATTTCCAAGATATGTTCCCTGATTGGTGGCGACTTGCTCATCTCAACCTCCCAGCCCAGCAAAACCCATAAAGGCCATGGAAAGGATCCCCCCGACCATCAAGGTTAAGGCCGTGCCTTGGGTTAGGTCCGGCGGGTTGGACCACTTAAGCTCTTCACGCAAACCCGCCATCAACAACAGAGCCAAGGTAAACCCCGCCCCCGCCCCGGCGGCAAAGGCCAGAGACTGCAAAAAATCATAATCCCGGCTGGTTTGGAACAGCGCCACGCCCAAGATCGCGCAGTTGGTGGTGATCAGCGGCAAGAAGATGCCCAACGCGTCGAACAGGGGGCGGCTGGTTTTCTTTACGAACAGTTCCACTAGTTGCACCGCTGTGGCGATCACCAAAACAAAAGAAATCAGCCGTAAAACTTCCAAATCCAAGGCTTGCAGCAGTTGGTTGATCCCATAGGCCGACATAGAGGCGACCAACATCACCAAACTGACGGCTAGCCCCATGCGCACCGCCGTATCCATTCGGCCCGAAACGCCCAAGAAAGGGCAGATACCCAAGAAGTACGCGAGCACAAAGTTATTGACCAAAAAGCTTCCCAAGAAGATGGCCGCCAACCCTTCGTTCATCTCGCCTCCCGCTGATATCGGTGGTAGAGCATCAGTAAAAATCCCAACACAAAAAAGCCGCCTCCAGGCAACAGAAACACGACCCAGGGCAGGAAGTGCTCTCCAAGTACATTGTAACCTAATAAACTACCCTTGCCCAGCAATTCGCGGATGGCCCCCATGGCCAAAATGGCTAGGGTAAAGCCGCTGCCCCTTGAAAAGGCATCGATCACCGAGGGCAACGGCGGGTGTTTGGAGGCAAAGGATTCGGCTTGGCCGAGGATGATGCAGTTGACCACGATCAACGAAATAAAGGGCCCCAGAGCCTTGTGTACCTCTAGGCTCACTGCTTGGATCAGCATTTCGGCCAAGCTCACGAAGGTCGCGATGATCAGGATGAAGACCGCGATACGCACCGATGGGGGCACCCAATGCCTGATCCAGGAGACCATCAGCGCCGAGGCAACCAGCACGAAGCTTGTCGCCAAGCCCATAGCCAGGGCATTGGCCACTGAGTTACTGACCGCCAAGACGGGACACATCCCCAACAATTGGACCAAGACCGGATTCTTGGTCCAAAGGCCTTGTCTGAAAGATTCTTGGGCGGTCGGTTCCTTCACTGCTTTACCAAGGGAAGGCGGCTGGCCAAGGCCCGTTGGATAATATGCGCCACCGCCTGGCTGCTGACGGTGGCTCCGGTGATCCCTTCAATCTGAGAGGGTTTGGTCTTGTGCCCTGGTTTAACCAAGCGGATCGGTTGGCTTAGGTCCAGGGCTTTAAAATTGGCAAGAAAGCTCGGGTCTTTCTCTATTCGGTCGCCTAAGCCGGGGGTTTCCTTCGAATCGAGCACCTCGAATCCGTTCAATTGCTGCCCTTGGACATCCAGCCCAAAGAGCAGCCGGATCGGCTCTTGATAGCCCGCCCCTTGTGCCTCGATCACCCAGCCGACTCGTTGGCCTTGGTTGTCGAGGCCCTCAAAGAGCCGCAAGTCCTTGCCGGTGGCCAAAGGGGGGACCAACTGTCCGCCTTGTTCGGTCCAGGTGGCAAAGGTTTTGGCCTGGGGCAGGACGCGCACCAGAGCGGACCGTAGGGCGGCCTCTTGCTTCTGCTGAATGATCGGAGCGCTCCAAGCATGGGCCAACAAAAGTAACAGGCCACAGAGCGTGGTCAGCCCCACCAAAAGGGCCACCATCTTCCAGGTTGGATTCCCTCGAGTGGTCACGGGTTGGCTCCATAAGGGGTTGGCGGAAGCCAGCGTTCCACTAGCGGGACCATGGCGTTGCCCATCAGCAACAGGTAGGCGGTCACCTCCGGTTGCCCGCCCCATTGGCGCAGCAAGACAATCCCCGTCCCGATGAACCAGCTGTATACCCAGATGGCTTTAGGCGATACCGGTGAGGTGACGGGATCGGTCGCCATAAACCAAGCACCTAGCATCAGCCCGCCGCTGCTTAAGTGGAACAGCGGCCCCGGCCCAAGACCCATCAGACGGAACAAACCGGCAACCAGCGCGGCAGAGACCAGAATCCCTACCGGAATACGCCAGTCGGCAACCTTCAATAACACCAAAGCCAGACCCAGAACCAAGACCAACCCAGGGGCTCCATCGCCCAGAGAACTTTGGCTCTGGTCGCTCACCAGCGCCCACCAATCGGGCGGCTGGTGGGAAAACTTCCAAAGCCCTAAGGGGGTGGCCCCAGAGATCCCGTCGCTCGAGGGGGCCATCATGGGCCAAGCGAGGTTGGCGGGGATCAACTGCGTGAACCGCCCAGGCTGCCAAGCTGGATGCCAAGTGGTCAATGTTGCCGGGAAGGCCGCCTGTAGGAAGACCCGGGCCACCACCGCCGGATTAAACAAGTTATGCCCCAAGCCACCAAAGGCCCACTTCCCCAAGGTCATGGCCACCACCGCGCCTACCAGGGCGATCCAACAAGGCGTTCCCGGAGGTAAGCTCAAGCCCAGCAAGATGCCGGCGATCCAGGGGGAGGCGTCCGGCGCTCGGGGCGGCATGGCCCCAAGCAACCCGCGAACCGGAGCACCCACCGGGCGCAGCCAAGCTTCCATGGCCCAGCAACCGACCGCGCTGGTGCCGATCACCGCCAGGGCGGCGAGACCATATTTGTAGAAAGACCAAGCCACCAGCGGCAAGAGCGCCCAGAGAACCCGGTTCATCATCCCGCGCAGGGTCTCGGGCCCGTGTAAAAAGGGGGCTGCCTGGAGTTTCATGAGGCGTTCTCCTTACGTAGTGCGGCCTTGGCGGCGCGGAACAGTTGCGGTAGCGGGATGCGCGAGGGGCAAACATAGGCGCAAGCGCCGCATTCAAAACAGTCGAAGAGGTGCTGTTTCCCTTGCATTTCAGCCCAAGCCCCGGCCTGAGCCAGCTTCCCCAATCGGCTAGGGTTTAGGTCCAACGGGCAGGCGCTCAGGCACTTCCCGCAGGAGATACAGGGGTCTGGTCCCCCGGTGGGCCTTTGCAGGCCTTTGAACATCAAAATTCCCGTCACTCCCTTGGTGGTAACGGTCTGACCCGATGCCACCGGGCGGCCCATCATGGGACCGCCCAAGACCACCAACTCGGGCTTTTCGCCCAATTGGTCCAAAATATAGCCTAGCGGCGTCCCTAAGGGGACCAGATAGTTGCCGGGATTTAAGCAGGCATCACCGGCAACGGTCACCACCCGCTCGACGATCCCCGCCCCAATGGGCAGCAGCAAACCCATCTCCGCCAAGGTGGTCACGTTGGCGACTAGAACCCCCAGATCTTTGGGCAAAAAACCCGAAGGCAGGTCTTGCCCCAACAAGACCCGGACCAACAACTTCTCGGCCCCTTGGGGGTATTTGGTCTTGAGGGGCACCCACTCCCAACCAGTCCCCTCCCCGGCGGTTTGGCGCAGTTGGGCCAGGGCATCGGATTTGTTGTCCTCCACAGCGACCAACACCCTCTGGGCACCGAGGCAGCGCTGCAACAGACGGATACCTGCCACCACGTCGGCGCTTTGCTCTAACATGACCCGGTGGTCGGCGCTTAGGTAGGGCTCGCATTCGGCACCGTTGACGATCAAGCTATGGATCGCTCCTTCCCTGGCCGAGGCGATTTTTACGTGTGTTGGGAAGGCGGCCCCACCAAGCCCCACCATGCCGATCTCTTGACTCCAATGGATCAATTGCTCCAAATCCAAATGCTGCGAATCCACCAACTGATGCACCGGAAGGATTTGCTGGGACGCCGCGAAGGGTTCGATAAAGACCGCCGGTTGCCAGTGCCCTTGAGCATCCAAGACTTGGTCGATTTTAGTGACCTGGCCCGAGGCAGGGGCATGTTGGGCTACCGAAAGAAATCCGTCGGCCTCGGCAATCTTTTGGCCCCGCTCCACCTCTTCTCCGATCCGCACCATGGGCCTAGAAGGACGGCCTAAATGCCCGGCCAGCGAGACGGCCAAGAGGGGGGCAAAACCCAAGCGACGGATCGGCGAGCTTCGGGTCAAATCCTTGAAAGTCGGGGGATGGACCCCCTTGGAGAAGGTGCGTAAGCCCATCATGCCTCCCTTAAGAACTGGCCAACGCGAGCAATTTTTCGGTCAATTCTTGGGCCATCTGGCGGCGCAATTGCTCGGCCAGTTGCTCTTGGGCCGCCTCCCGGCCCGATTCAGCCAACGAGCGGAGCAGCCGCCAGTACCGCCGCCGGTCTCGGGTCGAATCGACCAACTCAGCCGAGACCAGCAGCCTTCGGGCCTTACCCTCTCGGGACTTAGCCCAAATATAGGGGACCCGCTCGCCAGGGTCTGCTAGGTCCAAAAAGGCCACCAATGGGACCATCCGCCCGTCGTCCCAAGTTTCTGGCGGGGCCTCCTTAAAGTGCTTGTAAAAGCGCATTTCCGTAGCGGCGAAATCAGCGAAGGTCAAGTCAATCGCGCGCTTTTCGCCGTCCAGTTCCAGGTCGTAGGTCGGCCAATCGCGCTCCGGGTCCGGGTTGCCCTCCAGGTCCAAGCACTCGGCGAAGCTTTCGCCTTGCTCCGGGTCGAAGCGTAATGCCGGATAGGCCCGTGACTCCAAAGCCAGTTTGGCTTGGTGAGCCGATTGGTCGTCGCCGATCCCATGCTCGGGTTGGCAGGGGGTGTAGAGGTTGAACAAAGCGGGACGACGGGATTTAAGGCCCGCGATGAAGCCTTCAACCAAATGCGAAGGATTGGCCATGGAGCCTTGCAAGACGTACGTGGTGCGGTGGGCCATGGCGATCAACGCCAGTTCTTTACGGACCTCCTCCTTGCCCTGGTGCAGCTTGCCAAAGGTAGCCATATCTGAGGTTTGCCCCTTGAAGCCGGAGGTGCAGGCTTGCCCGCCGGTGTTGCTGTAAACCTGGGTGTCCAACACCACGACCTTGATGGGCTTTCCGGTCATCATCAACCGAGAAAGGTTCTGGAAGCCGATGTCGTACATGGCCCCGTCTCCGCCCACCACCACTACCGGGGGCGAAAGCTCCATTTCCTCGTCGCTGAACTGGCGCCAATCGAAGTAGGTCAAGTCGGGCGGTTCTTCGGCGTCTAGAAACGCCTGGGCTTGCCGCACTTGTTTGAACATACCGGCCATCTTGCGCATGTGCCCCTCAAAGACTCCCAACGCAATGGAGGGACTGTCTTGGAAGAGGTGGTTGACCCAAGGAAAGGGGTAGGGGTTGATCGGGTAGGTACTGCCCCAAACGGAGGAACAGCCGGTGGCGTTGACGATGCCCATCTGGGCCCGACCCAGGCCGGTGTCCCCTTTGAGGTATTGATCCCGGATTGCCATGAGCCCTAGCCGCAGGCGGTTCACTTCGCTCAACCAGGGTAGATCAAGCCGCCTGGGTCCCAATTGGTGGGCCAATTCTTCTAGGCTCAGGTCCTCGCGCCCCGAAAGGATCGCTTCAAGTCGCAGCGAGTCGTTCAGGTCCAGTTGGGTGCGTTGCCTTGCTTGGTCCAGTAGATCTTCGATCATCTGGTCCAAGTGCGCCAAAAAGCCCCTAACCCGCCGGTCCATCAGCGCCACCACGGTCGAGGTGAACAGGTGCAGTAGGCTCTTTTCGGCACAGCCGAGGCAGGCCCCATCACCGCCAGTCATACTTTGGTAGGCGGCTTTGTCCAGCAGGATCGACTCCAAGGCCCCCACGGCTTCTTCTAAGTTATCCACCCGGATATACCGGGGGTCGGTGGTGGGGAGGTCATTCCAGAAGGCCCAACTATGGTGCAGCGACTCTAGGGTTGCCGGGCTTTGGGGTACTTTGACCAGAGCTTGATCCCCGCAGAGGGCCACACATTCCATACAGCCCTTGCAAGCTAGCGGGTTGATGGTTACCGATAGCAGCCCGCCCGCCCCGCTGGTTTGGTTCTCGGGGGTACGGAAGTAGGGTTGGGTCAGGGCCAAGGGGAAATGCGCCAACTCGCTTAGGAAATCATCCCAAGGCACGTCTGGTTGGTTTTTTTGGGCAACCGAGGCTTTGAGTAAAGCGATCACATCGGCGTCGTTTTCCGCTGCCACCAAACGGGCCCGGAAGTCCTTCTCCAACGCCCTCAGTTGGGGGCGTAACGCCTCTAGAGACAGGCCCTTGGATTCCAAACGTTGGGCGGCCGTTTCAAAGAGCTGGTCAATCCGGCTGACCAAACCGGGAATAGCCGAATCGGGGCAGATGCCCCAACACTTCCCGCAGCCGGTACAGTTGGCGGGCACCCAGCGGGGGTGCTCGAAACGGATTTCGGTCAGGTCCTTGAAGATGCCGGTGCCGGCGGGGATCAAGCTCATCCCCGCAAAGGGGTCCGCCAAGATGCCCCCGCCAGTTCCTTGTTTGTAAAAATAACCGGTTTGTTCCCAGAATCGGTGGATGTCTACCACCGGACGGTTGGCTTGGGGGCGCGCCTTGAGCGCCATAGGCAGTTCCGCCGATTTCTTCTCGGCCCTCTGGCCTAGTTCCAGCGGCTTTTCGGTGATCTCGTGGGTCTCGAAATAACCCCGCTTGACCACCTGAAGGTTGTCTTGGATCACCTGCTCCCCTTTGCCTTTAAACTTAGCGCGTAGCTGTTGCTCAATCCGTTCGAACAGTTGGGCCTCGTCTAGCCCCTGTTGTTGGGCAATCCCGGTGGCCTTGAAGAAGGCCCCCTGGCAGGCCATCCCCTGCATCCGGAAGAGCAGGTCTGGGTCGTGGGCTTCTTCGCGGGCGATTTTAAAGGCGTCGAGGTAAAAGAAGCGGATCTCCTGATTGACGATCATCTTAGCGTAAGGGGCGGGCAGGGAAGCCCAAACCTTCGCGCTGTCACCTAGGTCCGATTGCAGGATGAAGGTTCCGCCTTGCCGCAAACCACCCAGGGGGTTGGGGTGGCTGAAGACGTTGGGGTCTGGGGAAATCACCGAGTCCACATAATAAAACTCGCAGTTCACCCGGATCGGCTCGGGCGCGACCGCCAAGTAATAGGTCGTCGGCTGCCCCTTCTTTTCGCTGCCATACTTGGGGTTGGACTTGACGTAAAAGCCCAAGATGTCGGCTAAGGTCATGGTCAACGCTTTGCCGGTGGCCATCGCCCCCCAGCCACCGATGCTGTGGAATCGGACGGTAATGCTTCCTTTAGGCATGAGGTTGGGATTCTCGCTGCCATGCACGCTGAGCGCTTCCAGATTGGGGATTTGCTCTTTGAGCTGTTGGAAGTATATCTCTTGTTTCGGCGTAGTTGGTTTTTTTATGAAATCAATGCTGAGGTAAAAGCGCTTCTTGCGCGGCGCTTTGTCCAGCATGTTCTCTACCGCCCCAATCAGCCCCTCTGGTTGTAGGTCGCGGCTGCCTAAGCCGAAACAGGCCGAGTAGAGCGGCGGGATTTCTCCAGGAGTGATGGCCGCATAACCGGCAAAGGCTTCGTGGCCCATGCCGTTTTCGATCCCCTTATAGAGGGCGGCCCGCAATTCGCGGATCATTGGCAGGTCCTCGGCCAGGGGCTGGTCGACCCGTTCTAGTACCGTCACACCTTTAGCGCCCCGGATCAATTGGCTCAAGATGGCTCCGGGGAAGGGCCGGAAGAGGGTCAGGTTGATCACCCCAACCTTGAGGCCCTTCTTCTCGCGAAGGAAGTCGGCGACGGCCTCGCAACTGGGGATGACGCTCCCTTGCCCCATTAAGAGGTACTCGGCGTCCTCGACTCGGTAGGTTTCCACCGGTTGGTAACGACGGCCCGTCAGGCGGTAATACTGCTCCATCGCCTGCTGTACCATGCCCAGGATGGGCTGGAAGAAGTGCGGGTTTTGGGCCGCTACCTGTTGCATATAGCTGTCTTGGTTTTGCACCGGCCCGATCAAGACGGGGTTGTCAACATCCCACAACATGGGGACCCGGCGGCGCTCCTTGCCGAAGATCATCCGCTGTGATGCCGTGGGTGTGGCGATTAAATCAGCAGGGCGACCTAAAAATTCGGCGACCAACTCGCGCTCGGGGAGGCGCAGCGACTCGATCAAATGGGTGGTCAAAAAGCCGTCTTGGGCGATAATACCCGGCGTCAACGCCCATTCGGCAACGCGGTGGGCGATCAAGTTGAGGTCCGCCACCTGTTGCACGTTCTTGGCGAACAACTGGAAGAAGCCCGTATCGTCGGCGGCGTGGTAGTCGTCGTGCCCAGCATGTACATTCAGGCTCGCTTTGGTCATGGCCCGACAACCCATATTCAGCACGTAGGTCAACCGCTTGCCCACCGCCGCATAGAGCGACTCATGCATGTAGGCGATCCCTTGGCCGCTAGAAAAGTTTGCCGAGCGCAGACCGGACATGGAAAGACCGGCGGTAACCCCGGCGGCGGCGTGTTCGCCTTCGGGTTCGATGAAGATCAAGGGCTCACCGGAAACGTTGAGGTGTCCCGCCGAGGCTTGGGCCTCCCAGTATTCGCCCATTTGCGTCGAAGGGGTGATCGGAAACGCCCCGGCGGCATCGCTGGCCTCACGCTCCGAGAGGATAGCGGCGGTATTGCCGTCCACCGCACCGGGGATACCGGGGTAAGGGAAGGGTTGCTCGTTCATGGTCCTCTCCGGTTAAGATGTTTGGGGGTCGGGGCGCCACCGGATGGCCCCGGTGGGGCAACGGCCCGCCGCTTTGGCAGTCCCCTGGTCCCAGGCTTCGGGTTCCATCACCACGAGGTGATCGATTAAGGTAAGCAAACCGGGCCGGGCGTCCTGCACGCAGAGCCCACAGGCGGTGCAGGCAACATCGCACCCCGCCAGGGCGGCCTCGCCCTCTTGGTGGTTGCGGCAATAAATCCACAGGGCCTGCCGGACCGGGACCAAGCGGAAGAGGTCCTTTGGGCAGACCTGGACGCAGTCGCCGCAAGCAGTGCAACGGCTAAAGTCCACCTGCGGCAGGCCCCGCTCGGTCATCTCGATGGCTTTGAAGGAGCAGGCCGCTTGGCAGTCACCATAGCCCATGCACCCCCAAGCGCAGACCAGCGGCCCCCCGGCGACTTCGGCGGCGGCACGGCAGCTGGCGGGGCCTTGATAATCGAAGGCCCTTTGGGCCACGCCGGTTCCCCCGTTGCAAGCCAAGCGGGCGACGAGCCGTTCTCTTTGACCCACCTCGACGCCCAAGAATTGAGCGACAACCTCCCGTTCCGCCTCGGTACTGACGTTACAATCGGCGGGCTGGAGCTGGCCCAAACCCAAACCTTGGGCGAAGGCGCGGCAACTGGGCTGTCCGCAGGCCCCGCAATTGGTGCCCGGCAAGAGTTCCTCCAGCTGGTGGATGCGGGGGTCTTCGGGAACCAACAGCCAGCGGCCCGCCGCCGCGAGTACCAACGACAAGGTTAAACCCAAACCGGCCAGATAGCCCAATCCCCAGATCAACGGTAGGCTTGTCGTTTCCATGCCGCCTCGGTTAAGTAGAGACCTGCGCCCAACTGGGCAGTTCTGCGACAAACTGACGGTCCAGCTTGAGGCGGTGATCACCTAAAAGCCCCAACAAATGTGCCTGTAGGTCCCTGGCCCGCGCCGCCTCACATTGGCCTTGCGCGGGACAGCCCCAAATAGGGTCTAGTTGGCTGAGGCCCGGCTCTTGATTCCAAGCAAGACCCGCTTCAATCCCCGATGGGGAATCCACCCAAAGGCAATGGGCCTGCGCGCTGCGTATCTTTTCCCAAAGCAACAAGGCATGATCCAAGGGATTGGATAACAAGGGGTGCCCGGCATAAAAAGGGCGGTAATCTGGGCCCGAGGGGCCCTGCTGATAGCCCGCTAAGAGCAGCAACACGGCCAATTCGGGGCTGAGTTCCATCAGCGCCGGGAGGGCCCCGCCCCCTGGGGCCAGGACCACAATCAACCCCGGTCGTTCGGCCACACCGCTGCGCTCTACCGTGCCCAGGTGGGTGATCGGGAGCGAAGCCCGGGCGTTGGGGCGGGCTTGGGCGTAATCGGGACGCCGGTTTTCGTCCACCGACACCCCCTGCAACAGGACCGCAAATTTTTGGGTGGACTCAAAGAGGTGTCGGTAACGGGGTTGGGTCAAATGGTTCAGCGGCAAGTGGCACCCCCACTCGATGTTGTAAACCCCCTGTGCCCCCCAGCCATGACAGTCATCGCCAAAAAAACGGTGGCCCGGTGCGGCGGCGAAAGCGGTCCGAGCCAGCGAAGGGGGCCCGAAGACCAGCGTGGGGCGCTCGGATTGGTTTAAAAAGGACGAACACCGGATCGGCACCACGTCCTCTTTCGCCAGCAAGAAGGAGAGCAGGCTGAAGACCGCGTTTTGGATTTGCCCTGGGTCATGGCATCCACCGATCAGCACCAGTTTCTTGAGCAGGTTGACCAACACAAAAGCCGGTCCTTGGGTCCCGTCGATGGCCGGAATTGCCTTAAAATAAGGTACGTGGATCAAGGTAAACTCGGGGAAAAATTCGGCCATTTCCTCCGCGTTGGCCTGCACAAACAGGTGCCGGGCAAAGAGGTTGTGCCAAGCCGTTTGGGTGATCAAGCGCAGGGGCACCCGCCGCCGTTGGTCCGCCCCGGCAAAGCAGTCTTGCACGAACAAGGGACGGTCCTGCAAAAAGGCCAGCAGGCGCAGGTACAACATCTCAAAGCGCTCCATCTCAAACTCATGGAACAACCCCGACTCCCAATCCACAAATTCCTCGCTAGAGGGCTCGCGTAGAATGTATTGGGGGGCTCCCGTCGGCCCGTCATCGCCATTGTTGATCACCAAAGGTCCTAGGTGGGCTAGTTGGCCTTCGCCGCGCTCTAAGACCAATTCGACGAGATGAGGCGTCGAAAGGTTATGATAAAGGCGGCCAGGGTTCTCGATCTTTTGTAGCTCAAGCCCCAGGTTGCCGCTGCCGAATTGCACCGGAAGGAACCGATTGAAGGTGAAACTACGGTCATCCAAGGTATCGGGCACCTCCACATAGGGAACCCCCGCCTTTTCTGCGCTGAGGCGGTCGATCCGACTGTCGCCAATGAACACCGCTTCTTCGGGAGCTACTGCAAGGTCTTCTAAGATTTGTCCAACCTGCTTGAGGCCTGTCGAAGGGTCCATGTGGTTGGAGCCGTAAACCGCCTGGAGTTGGTGTAAAATGCCGAAGCGACGGCAGGTGTCCAGCAGATATTGTTTGCCGCCATCGCTGCTGATAACCACCATCAAACCCTGGACGCTGCTGAAATAATCTAGAAAGTTGATGAAGCCTTCGCGCAGAAACCAACTGAGCTTTTCCTTTTCCTTGGGGTCCAAAAAGGGCCGGTCCGTGTTGCGGCTTAGGTCTCGTTTTAAGATGGTGTCATGGGCGTCTAAAATGATTAGACGTGCCTTTGTGGGGATGAGGTAGGGGTTCATAGCCCCCCTTGGCTGAAGTAGTCCAGCATCCTCCGTTGGGCCCCGATTTGATCCAGCGGTCCAGTAAGCCGGAAATACTGACGGCAGAGACTCCGTAGGGACTCCAAATAATCGCCCAAGGTTTCTAGGTGGCAGCTATCGGCCCCATCGGAGCGGCCGGACCGCGCAAAGAGCGGCGGTACTTGGTGCACCAAGCGTACAAAATACCCACCGGGGAGGCTAACCAGTTTGGCTAACATTTGGGACCAGACTTGTTTGATCCGGCCCCCGCCGTCTAAATGGCTTAAGGCCTCAAAATCTCCGCCCAACCGCTTAAACCACTGATTGCGTCTTCTGATGTAGTGGGGGTCGGTGGGCTCCAGCGCCAATTCGTCGAAGAAGGATTCGCCAAAATCTAAGGTATAAACCGGGCCTTCAGCCCCTTGCGGGAGCAGGTATTCTTGTAACTTTCGATCCGCCACGCCGCCCAGCATCCGGTCTAGCAGGTCTGAAGCGATCAGGTCTTCTGGGCGCTTCAGCAGGCCCAAACACAACTCGGCCCTCTGGCGTCCCATCTCGTGGAACTGTCCTAAAAAAAAGGGCAGACCTAAGGGATTGGCCTCGTGCCACGCCGTCTTTAGGTCTTCTACATATTCCGATTGGTGGAGCCGCTGCAAATAAGCCTCCTTCAACAGGTCCGCCAAGTTGGGCACATCTCGCCGATTCCCCAGTGCTTCACTCAAAAGGTAGCGGCTCTGCCACTGGCACCAGCATCCTGGACCTTGGCCCCATTGTTCTTCCTCCCGCCGGACCGCCAAATGGTTCAGCGGAACGGGTACGCCCAAAATTCGGCCCACCGCCGAAACCAACACCTCGCCGACTAGATCACGTCCTTGATGGCTAAAGAAGGGTTCGAAGGTTTCACCACCTAAGTTGATCAGAGCCGATTTTTTGGCTTGGTAATATTTATAGAGGACATTCAGCCAAGGCTCGCTGGCGGCTCCGTTAGGCGATTCCATCGCCTCAAGAAGGGCTTGGTTCTTGAGGACTTGGGCCTGGGTGATGATCAGCGGCGGGGCCTCGGGCTCTTCGGGGCTATTGTGTTCCCAGATCGGGGTGGTGTCCCCGTCGCCGCAATCAAAGAGGGAAAGCGCAAACTTCGCAAAACTACGGTAGTCGTGCGCTCCAGGGTCGCGCAGGCTGCGCATCGCCACCTCGGGTTTGGCAAAATAGAGTTGTTCCTGCCGCCGGAAAACCAACAGGCTGTGGACTCGGGGATTTCCACTGGCTCCCCCGGTGACGTCGGCCGGGATCACCTGGACCAGCTCAAAGTCCGCCGCATCCAGGTCCACCACCTCGCCAAGCTGGGTGAAGGCTTGCTGTGCCTCAAAGGGTAGGTTGCGGAGGTGACCGTTCATGTTCAGGGCTCCTTTAAGGCGGCCTGGGCGGCGGCCAACTTAGCGATGGGCACGCGGTAGGGCGAACAGGAAACATAGTCCAAACCCACCCGGTGGCAGAAGGCCACGGAATTGGGTTCACCGCCATGCTCTCCGCAGATGCCTATCTGTAATTGCGGCTTGGTTGCCCGCCCCCGCTCAATGGCCATCTGCATCAATTGCCCCACACCGCGTTGGTCAAGTACGTCAAAGGGGCTGCTCAGCAACAACTTGCGCTCCACATATTGGGGTAAAAAGGTGCCCGCATCGTCGCGGCTGAACCCGAAGGTCATCTGGGTGAGGTCGTTGGTGCCGAAGGAAAAAAAGTCGGCTTGTTCGGCGATCTCGCCAGCCAGGATTGCAGCGCGGGGGACTTCGATCATGCTGCCGATGCGGTAGTCAATGCGCTGGCCCCGTTCCTTGAAAACCGCTTCAATGGTCTCTTGGATCACGCCGCGCTGGGCGTCTAATTCAGACCGGTCCCCCACCAAGGGCACCATCACCTCCGGTTCGGGCCTAAGGCCCTCGGACTGGACCTGTAAAGCCGCTTCGAAGATGGCCCGAACCTGCATCTGGGTGATTTCAGGATAGATGTTGCCCAAGCGGCAGCCCCGGAACCCCAACATGGGGTTGTTTTCCGAAAGGGCCTCCACCTCGGCTTGGACGCGTTCCACCGGAATGCCCAGGTCCTGAGCCAGCCGTTCTTGGTCCTCTAGGACCTTGGGCAAAAATTCATGCAACGGGGGGTCCAGCAGGCGGATGGTGACCGGCTGGCCCGTCATGATCCGAAATAGCGCCTCAAAATCCTCGCGTTGGTAGGGCAGCACTTTTTCAAGCGCCATTTTACGGTCTTCAAGGGACTCCGCCAAAATCATCTCGCGGAAGGGAAGCAAGCGCTCTTCCTGAAAAAACATATGCTCAGTACGGCAGAGGCCAATCCCCTGAGCGCCAAACTCCAGCGCCTTCTGCGCCTCAGTGGGCGTCTCGGCGTTGGCGCGTACCTTCAAGCGCCGGTACTGGTCCACCCAACCCATGAACCGGGCAAAGTCACCGCTGATTTCGGGGATTTTTAAGGGGTGGCGGCCTTCGATCACTTCTCCGGTGGTTCCGTTGAGGCTGATCCAGTCGCCTTCGGTAAAGGTCCTGCCCTTAACCTCCACCCGCTTTGCGTCCGCGTGGATTTTCAGGGCACCGCAACCGGCGACGCAGCATTTACCCCAACCGCGCGCCACCACCGCTGCATGGCTGGTCATCCCCCCTCGGGCGGTGACGATGCCTTGGGCAACGTGCATGCCGCCCACATCGTCAGGGCTGGTTTCTTGGCGCACCAAGACTACCGCTTCGCCCCGCTCGGCCCAGAGTTCCGCTTCATCGGCTTCAAAGACGATCCGTCCTACCGCCGCACCGGGCGACGCGGGCAGCCCCAAGGCCAAGACCTGAGGCTGGTAAGCGGCCTCGTCGGCAAAGGTGGGGTGCAGCATTTGGTTTAAATGCTCCGGCTCGACCAAATGGGCCACGGCCTCCTTGGGCGAGACCAGCCCTTCGTCCACCATCGCGCAGGCAATCCGCATCGCTGCGGGGCCGGTACGTTTTCCGGTGCGGGTCTGCAAGATGAACAGTTCCCCTTCCTCGATGGTGAACTCAATGTCTTGGATGCACTTGAAATGGCGTTCCAACTGGTCCGTCTGGGCCTCAATCTGTCCATAACATTCCGGTTGGATCTGTCGTAGGTCTTCAATGGGGCTAGGGGTACGGATACCGGCGACCACGTCTTCCCCCTGGGCGTTGACCAAGTATTCACCAAAGAGCTTGTTTTCTCCGTTGGCTGGGTTGCGGGTGAACAAGACGCCAGTCGCGCTGTTCGGCCCCCGGTTGCCGTACACCATGGACTGTACGTTCACGGCAGTTCCCAGAAGACCGGTGATCTGGTTGATCCGGCGGTACTTAATCGCCCGCTCGTTGCCCCAGGAGCGGAACACCGCTTCAATCGCCCTAAATAGCTGGTCCCAGGGGTCCGCGGGAAAGGGCTCGCCCGTGTGCGCTTGATAGATTTCTAGGTATTGGGTCGAAAGATGTTGGAGTGCATCCGCGCTGAGGTCCGTATCTTGGGCGGCTCCTTCTTCCAGCTTAAGCTGGACTAGCGCCGCCTCAAAGAGCTCGTGTTTGACGCCCATCACCACATCGCCAAACATATCAATAAAACGCCGGTAAAGGTCGTAAACAAAGCGGGGATTTCCCGTGCTCCTTTGGAGCGCCGCCACCGTCGGTTCATTGAGGCCCAGATTCAACACCGTGTCCATCATGCCCGGCATGCTAATCGCCGCACCTGAGCGGACCGAAAAGAGCAGTGGGTTTTGGGGGTCGCCGAATCGTTGCTTGCGCTGTTGCTCCACAAAGGCTACCGCCTCGCGCACTTGCGGCTCAATCGCCGCCATCCCTTCGGTGCCCGAATTTTGGTATCGCGCGCAAGCCTCGGTGCTGATGGTAAACCCAGGCGGCACGGGCAGGCCAATGCGGCTCATCTCGGCTAGATTGGCCCCCTTGCCGCCCAAGAGTGCCTTTAAGTCTTTGTTCCCATCGGTTTGGGCCGGGGAAAATCGGTATACATATTGAGTGTCCATAAGGGCTCCTAAAAAACCTTTTCCTCGCCTCCATGATAACAAAATTATTGGGTATCTTACAATATTGATCCACCGGATTGCCCCTCTTTTCTTGATCAGGGGTCCTTTCAGGCCTACCTGATTTTTGGGTGCGGACTTTGATCTTGGGGCGGGATAATCTGGACAGTTGGTTTGACTGGAGTCGAACCAGGAAATGGAGCGGCTTGAAGAGGTAAAGATTTAGCCAGGAGTACCAGGCCAAGATAGCCTTTTTGGTGACCTGTTCTTTAACTTAAGAGGTCTGGTTGATGCCGCGTTTTGTAAGGGTAGCGAACTTTATCTGTAACACCAACCTGCCCGCCCCGTCGTTCACCAGAGGGTAGACGGCACCCGGTCCAGGGTCCGGCCTCCCCTTGCAGACCCAGCATTAAGCGGGTCTTGGTGTTTTGCAGCGGGTTGTTACCTATTAGGGTAATTAACTACCTTGCGTAGACGCTGCACTTAAACCCCGCCGAGGAGCCGACATGAATGTCCGGGGTGAGTTGATAAAACAGGTGGGGAAACCTAGAACTGACGGGAACGCCCGCTACCGTCCAGTTGTAGTTGTCAAATCCGGGCCAAACTCCTCGGGAGCAGGCCAAAGTGCCATGCAAAGCGGCTGTAGTCCATCCCAAACCCACGTTATGATCATAACATGTGGAATGGTTGGCATTTGTGGAAAACCAAAGCTTCTTGATGTGCACCTGACCGACCTGGCAATCCATGAAGATTTCTGGATCCGGTGTGTAAGTACTGGGGGCATCCTGGATGGCGCGGATCATCGCGTCTGGGAACTTGCTTGCCAATCCGTTCCCTGCAACCATATTGGCCGCGTCGACATTTACCCCCGAAACCCAACCTGTAAGATTCGTAAAGTTGTCCCCGCTCTGGGCGTGCAACACTCGGGTCCAGCCCCCATCGCCCACCATCATACAGTAGGCTTCCTGCCGGACGCCTGCAGCGGTAACCCAATAGTGGGCAAGTCGATTAGGGGAGACATATTTTGTATACACATTCCCGTCCGGAGGAGTTAGCTCTCTTCTCTGAATCACGTGACGATACCAATATTGGTCGCAGGACACCGCGTTTTCGAAGATCAACCCCTCGTCCAGGATGGTCACCCCCTGGCTTGGAACCGCTAGATTGTTGTAATTGGGATCGGCCACCGAGGAGGCCGGACCGAAAACCACGCTGATCTGCTGGTTTCCGTCAAAAAACTCGTCATCAAGGCCTTGCACAAAA
>JAVVEA010000024.1:0-41484 GCA_032250835.1 bacterium | reverse complement strand
CGAGATGGCGCGCTCCGAGCAAGCGCTCACCCTTTAAGGCGGGAATTTGGTCGGGGTGAGAAGATTTGAACTTCCGAGATGGCGCGCTCCGAGCAAGCGCTCACCCTTTAAGGCGGGAATTTGGTCGGGGTGAGAAGATTTGAACTTCCGACCTCCTGCTCCCGAAGAAAGTGCCTGATACGAAATTTAATCCTTTATTAACAATATATTGCATTAGATAAAAAGCGCCCGCACCTGCTTCCTGTTCCGTTTTTCCCGACTGAAAAGTGGCTTTTCCTGGGCGGCTCATTAGCTTCCAAGCAGAGGGTCGCCGGTTCGAATCCGGTTTCACACTCAAATAAAATTAAAGACTTACAAGCGGTTCAGTGCGGACGCTCTGGTTGTTGAGCAGAGGGTTGTCCTACGATATCCAGACTTTGATATTCTACACCTTGGATATTTCGTCGCGACGCTATCGCGATTCCAGGCGATGAGAGACCAGGTGAGGCATCCAACTCCTTCTTCTCCAAATAGAAAAAACTTGATTCCGTTAGCCTTAGCACCTAAGTTTAAGACAAATTTTGCTGCCAATTACGAGGAAAGATGCCTGCTGCACAACCGCGACGTACCCCACCCAGCGGGGGTTCCCAAAAAAAAGGACCTAAAACCACAAAGTTGATCCGGTCCGAAGCTCAAGCCTACGAGTTTTTGAAAGACTACCTAGCTGGAAAAACCAATCTAGATAATGTTAAACTGGACCTGACCGATTGGGGGACGATCCAGATCGACCTGAAAGGGAAGAAGTTTCACCAAAGCATGAACCCCGCAACGATGCGGGCAATGTTGGATTTGCAAAGTTCCATCTATCGGGCTTGTTGTTTGTCCCTGCATGGTTCGAGTGACATCCGCATTCTATCGAAAGAAGAAAAGGAACTGTTCGAAATCCAAGTTAAGGTTTCAAAAGGGTCGTCTATTCTTGGAGTCGACTTTCAGCCAATTG
This sequence comes from bacterium, assembly GCA_032250835.1. Taxonomy (GTDB): domain Bacteria; phylum SAR324; class SAR324; order XYD2-FULL-50-16; family XYD2-FULL-50-16; genus TamC13-09. The sequence goes on along the minus strand of JAVVEA010000024.1, from coordinate 40,505 downwards.
CTGAAAATCTATTTAAAACAATAGGAGCCAGCGTGGATCCAAACATAGCCGTCCTTGGAATTATCGCGACGGCTGTCATCTGGGCAGGACACTCCGCTTATAAAAAATACTTGGAGAACAAAAAGGAAATTCGCCTGAAGGAACTCGACAAGGAAACCGAAGTCGAACGCCTCAAGGCCTCAAGGTTCGCCTCTGAAGAAGAAACAAAACGTGCTAAAATTATTGCCAACCTAGCTTCCAAACATGCGATTCTTGAGGAGATCGTAGAAGCTGGTGAGGACAGTCACAGAGCGTTACTGCATGCAGGAGCATCAGCAAAGACGGCGACCATTCAAGGTGCAGAGTTAAAGGAAAACATCGCCGGGGAATTGGTCAAGGCGAGCCGCAGAAAATCGGAAGAGGTGAGGTTGGACGGAAAATATCGAATTTTGCGGGTCGATTCCCGCCAGCCCGCAGATTTCAAGGTTCGCGTCATGGATACTTCCACCGAAGAAGAGTTTGAAGCAATCCTGCAGGACGATTCCCTGTTGTCCGAGACTAGAGAGCTGATAAGAGACGCGGAGTGGGGTAAGAAACCAGTGATCCTTTCCATTAACGCTAAAAGTATCGAAGGGGAGATACGCAACGCTGTGATCATCGACGTCGCTCCTGCTAAGCAGAAGAAAAAAGACCTAAGTTAGTTTCGGTCCCTCCCAATCGCTTGGGATTCCACAAAAGCAGGGCAAGCTCACCAGTTCACATCAACCCGCTGGCTGCAATTCGATCCATTGAACCAAATAGGTATCCAGTTCTATGGGAACGCCTAAAGCATCGCTTGAGGTATCTCGCAGCCAAGGAGAGCAAAAAATCGCCCCCAAAAACGCCGTAAAGCCCCTTCCCCTCACTTCCCCCGTCGGCCCAGCATTGAAAAGTTCAAATGTGGCCGTTAAAGCCGCGAATTGGCCATGTTGCTAGCCTCCCCACCATCGTAGGACTGGAGGAGGGCCAAAATCTGGCTATTCCACTTCCTCAATAGGCTCCCCACCAAGCTCCTCGGCGACGCCCCGGAACTGTTCCAAGGCGGCGGCGAGGTTGTCCACGATCTCCTGGGCGATGATGTCCGGCGTGGGGAGGTTATCCAGGTCTTCCAGGCTCTCGTCGGGAATCCAGAAGATGTTCAGGTCCGTATGGTCCCTGGCGATCAGCTCCTCGTAAGTGAACTTCTTGAAACGCTCGGTTTCCTTGCGTTTGCTTCGGTCCTGGGCCGAGTAGCAGGCTACGAAGTCGTCCAGGTCGGCCCGCTTCAAGGGGTTCTTCTTGAGGGTGAAGTGCAGGTTGGTTCGCAGGTCGTATATCCAAAGCTCCTTGGTCCAAGGCTTTTGGTCGGCCCGAGGAGGCTTGCGGTCGAAAAAGAGCACGTTGGCCTTGACGCCCGGCTTATAGAAGATGCCCGTAGGAAGCCTAAGCAGGGTATGGAAATCGAATTGCTGGAGTAGGCGTTTTCGTATCCCCTCTCCAGCTTGGCCGGTCTCAAAAAGCACGTTGTCCGGCAGCACCACGCCTGCCTTGCCGGTCAGCTTCATCACCGTCATGATGTGCTGGAGGAAGTTCAATTGCTTGTTGCTGGTGCTGAACCGGAAATCCTCCCGCGAGTATTCCTCGGTCTCGGTCTGGATGTCGCCCTCTTCGTCCACGTAGCGGTAGCTGGACTTTTTGCCAAAGGGCGGGTTGGTTAGGATCACGTCATAGCGAGTCCCCGAATCGGAAAGCAGGGCATCGGCCTCCTCAATTGGACTGTTTCCACCGCCCAGGCCGTGCAAGTAAAGGTTCATCGCACATAATCGGACCACATCGGGAACAATGTCCGTTCCGCTGAAGGTTTTCTCGCGCAATTGCCTGATCTTGGAAATATCGTGGGTTTGCTCCTTCATTTGTTCATAGGCTTCCAAAAGGAAGCCACCGGTGCCGCAGGCTGGGTCATGGACGGTTTCTCCTACCTTGGGAGCGACCAATTCGACCATCGCCTGGATCACAGCACGGGGCGTAAAATACTGCCCCGCACCGGATTTGACCTCGGACGCGTTCTTTTCCAGCAGGCCTTCATAAATCGCCCCCTTCACGTCCACCTGAATCCCCATCCAGGTTTCACCGGCGATCATGGAGACCACCCGTTTGAGCTTGGCCGGGTCGCTGAGCTTGTTCTGGGATTTGCGGAAGATGGTCCCGATGATCCCCGGTTCAGCCGCCAGCTTCTCCAAGGTTTTCCGGTAGTGGGCTTCCAGGTCGTCTCCGTCCAGCTTTACCAAGTCTTCCCATTGGAAGCCCTTGGGCAGGATCGAAGGCTGGCCAAGGTACTCGGTGCGCTCCTCGTCCATCTTGAGGAAGAGCAGGTAGGTGATCTGCTCCAGGTAGTCGCCGTAGCTAATGCCCTGCTCGCGAAGCACGTGGGCATAGTTCCAGACCTTGGTAACCAGGGATGATGGGGTTTCGCTCATAGTAGTTCCTGAAAACGTCCAGTTGCCCGCAGGTAGGCCCGCAGGGAATCGAGTTGCGAGGCCCCTTGGTCTTGGGTTCCAAGGAGCCATAGGTATTTCTCTCCCACGCGTCGGGGGTAAGGGTATTTGGCCTCGGGCTCCCCTCGGAAAAATTCCAGGGCTGCGCCTTGGGTCTCAAAAAAGGCCGCGAACTGATCCAGAAAATCTTCGGGCTTTACGGAGTAGCTTTTCCGCCCCTTGTCTAAGCCCAAGGCAAGAGCTAGTGCCCTGGAGTTGTAGGAATCGTAAAGCGGTAGATGTTTCGGGTGGTAGTGCCAGAGAACCTTGGAGGTCGCCGAATACAATTGCTTGCCAGTCCATCGCTTGGATAACTTGGCGACGGCCGTCATCCATCGCTGGTGGGCCGCCTTCACCGGACTGTCTCCCAATTCGGGTAAAAACAGGTCATGACAAAGATCGGCCATGTACCGCAGCTCCCCATAGGTATGCTTTGGCAACCACCGATAGAGGGCGAAAACTTGAAGGAACTGCCGGAAAACCCAGGACTTGGGGGCCTCCTCGCCTTTCTTCGGGGTTAGGCCCTGAGGCAAAGGCCATTTCGCCTGGGCGTGCTCAAGAAATTTGGCGTCTTGGGCTCCGTGCCAGTACTCTTGCTCTCGCAAGGCCCAGAACCACCTCAGCAACTCCTCTTTTTCCTGGGGCGTCACGCAGTCCCCTTTTTCTTGCGGCCACGGGGCTTTTTGGGCTTTGCTTCGGCTTCCCTGGCTGCTCGTTCGGCTTGGATTCGTTCCAGCAGCACCGATGCGGGCTCGTCTTCCGGGTCTTGGGGGACCAGCTTACCGGAGAAGGCGTCCTTGAGGATGGATTGGCGGAGGGCCAAAACTCCTGCCTGTTCTCGTGCTAGTTCCTTCTGGATTCCAAAGAGGTCAAGCTTTGCCTTGGCCAGACTAGAGATTTCGACGGCTTCCTCACTTGGCGGCAAAGGAATTGGCAGTTCCTGGACCTTAGATTGGGATATGTTGTACTGGCCCGCACTGGTCGCAGCATTTTGGTGTATGAACCCTCTAACCACTGGGCTCTGCCAGACCAAATTGACCCATTCAAAGGGCAAGGCCGATGCGACCAGCCTAAATCGGATCAGGTAGGAGGCGTAATAAAACTCGTCGTCCAAGTCCTTACACGCTACCACACCTGCACCAATGATCGCTTTGCTCCCATTGGTCCGAACGAAAAGAAGGTCTCCTTGTTGGACCCGTTCCGCCGCAGAAATCTCCAGGTCGATAGACGCCAGCTTAATGTCCGTGACATCAAATCTGCCGGGGCGAATATTGGGTACACGAAGAACCTTGATCCCCTTGGAGTCATATGAGCACTTCACGGAAGTTCCGTAAGATGAAGCCCAGGCCAGTTGATCCAAGGATGCCCAAACCCACCCCTCCGGCAGTTCCGGCAGGTCGGCAATAGCCTCGGGGGAGGGGAGAGCCGGTTCCTGGTATTTTTTCTTCCAGGCGTCGTCCTTGGGGGGCTGGCCTTTGGCCTTGAACTTTTCCAGTTCGGCGGCTTCCCAGGCTTCTCGGCGGGCCTTAAGGATGCGCTTGAGCAGGTCGGCTCCGGTTTCCTTGGGCGGATTCTTCTCCCTCCATTCCTTGGTCAATTCGCCGGTGACCGCCGCCTTGAGGAGGGAAATCCGGTACTTTTCCACCAGCTTCTGGGCAGCCTTGAGGGCCTTTTCCCCCTCCTCCACCTGCTGGAACAACTGCTCGATCCGCTCTACGATGCGTGCCTGCTCATCCAGGGGGGGAAGTAAAAACTGGTAACCCTTGATGTCATCGAAGTCGATGCGTGGGCGGTCACCGGTCATTTTGTCTGGGTGGGCTGCGAACCGAACGAAGGCCCGGTTGTGCAGCAAGAAACGCAGGAAGGAGCTGTTCAAGTAGGGGTTCGAGGGGAAAACCAAAAACTCAGCGGAACATGCTCCGGTTTGGTTGGCTTCATGGACCTTATTTAGGTACGGTCGCATCTTTCCATAGAGGACATCCCCTGGAAAAAAGGGAGCTGCTGCACTTTTCATCTCCGCGAAGCGACCAACGGAACTCAGCGTCATCGCCCCAGCCTCAATGTCTTCCATCCCAATAAACGGGAGCTTTGAGCTGGAGCTAGGTTTGATCTTGGCGCGAAACGGCAAGGATACAGCTTCTAGCGTTGTTTCTGTCCACCCCTGCGGCAGATGCTCCTTTGATTCCGTCGGCTGGTTCATGCGATCAAGGCCTTGCTTAGATCATCCATGGTCTCAACGAGGTCCTTCCCAAAAACTTCCCTGGCTTTCACAATGCCGCCCTCGCCACTAAAGGCGGGCACCTCCTGGAAGTCGTCGGGCACGATCTCCCCGTTGGCAATGAGGTGGCGCTTGATCTTTTCCAGCCAAGCCATCTGCTCATCGTCGAATTCGCGGCCCGCCTTCTTTTGGCGACCGATCCAGAGGTTGTACCGCTGCTGGGCCTGGATAGAGTAGGACTCCAAGTCTTCGGCCTTTCCGATAGCGAAGCGGACCAGGGCGATGATCTCCGTCAAGAGGCCCACGATAGGCTCCCCCTTGACCTTGGCTTGCTCCAGCCGTTTGTAGGCCCGCCAAAGCCCCTCGACGTTCAGCGTCCACGGGGGAGAGGTGAGGGTATCGGCCAGTTCCCGAAGGGCCTCATGGGTGAGTTTGGCTTTTGCTTGGGGCAGCTCGTAGAGGAAGTGCAGGGCTTCTAGCTGGTCCTTATTTTCCTCCAGGAACTTCGAAAGCTTGTCCACCCGGTCCTTGGCGTCCTTCTGGGAGAACCCGGACTCCAGCAGGCTGTCCTCGCTGAACTCATCCAGCACGATTTCGCTACGGATTTCCAGGATCAAGGTAATGAGCTCCTCATCCTCGAAGGGCTTGGCCGCTCTTGACCTTAGGTCTGCGGCTACCTCGGCAAGCTGGGCATCGGTATAAAGCACCCCATATTTCTTCTTGGTTGCTTCGGCAATGCTGTCTGGATCAACAGCGAAAAACAACCCCTGGGCCAGATCGGTCAGCCTACGACCGCATTTCTTGAACACTTGGTTTTCGGCGTCTTCCCCCTTCTCCTCGGCCAAGCGGGTCAGCCGCGCAGCCAAGGAAACAAAATCTTCCTCGTCCCCCTTGCCCTGGCCGACCAGCTTGAGAAGCTGTTCCAGGGAGACGCTTCGCTTGCGTTCCATCGGCTGGGGGATGGATTTGTTGGTTTCCGATACGCCTACCACGTCCACCAAGACAAAGCGGGTTTTGGTGGAGGCGTCCGGGGTGACCGCTTGCAGGTCCGTATCGGGCAGGGTGCGGACACCTCGGCCCCGCATCTGTTCGTAGTAGATTTCGGAGCGCACGTCCCGCATGAACAGCAGGGCTTCCACGGGCTTGATGTCGGTACCCGTGGCGATCATGTCCACGGTGACGGCAATCCTGAACTCCGGGTCAAGCCGAAAGGAGTTAATCAGGGTCTCGGGGTCGGTCTGGCCGATCTTGTAGGTGATCTTCTGGCAAAACTCGTTGGACTCCTCAAAGACTTCCCGGACGGCCAGGGTGATGTCCTCGGCGTGGTTGTCGTCCTTGGCGAAGATGATGGTTTTGGGCACCCATTCACCGCTGCGGCCGGGGAACATCTCCGTAAAGAGCTTGTCCTTGAAGGTTTGCAGGACGAGCCGGATTTGATCGGGAGCAACCACGGCCCGGTCGAGTTGCTTCCCTGAATAGGATAATTTGCGGTCTAGCCTACGGAACCTTTTACGCCGGGTCCGCAAATGCCGGACCGGCACATGAAAGCCCGGTTCCCCTTCGATTTCGCTGCCCTGCTCGGTGATCTTGGTTCGGATGCGGTAGATTTCATAGTCCACGTTGACCTTATCCAGCACCGATTGGGCATAGTCGTAAGTATAAACGCGGTTTCTCTGGAAGAAGGCCAGGGTATGGGGAGAGGGGGTGGCCGTGAGGCCGACCAAATGGGCGTCAAAGTAATCCAGGACTTGCCGCCAGCGCCCGTAGATGGAGCGGTGGCATTCGTCCACGATGATCAGGTCAAAGGCCTCAATCGGTAGCTTGGGGTTATAGCTCACCGGTACAGGCTCGCCTTCCCCCCGTTCGTCCTGTTCAAATCCTGAGGCCTCTTCATCTTCCTCGGTCAGTTCCTCCCCTTGCAGCATGGAATAGAGCCTTTGGATCGTGCTGATCACTAGATTGGCGTCTTTGTCAAAGCCGTTAGAAGTCATCCGCTTGAGGATATAGGACTCCCCGAACTTGTGCGCCGAAGCGGGGGGCTGAAAGGCTTCAAATTCCTTGAGGGCTTGCTTGCCTAGGTTCCGGCGATCTACCAGGAACAGAACCCGCTTGATGCCCGCATGTTTGATTAAACGCCAAGAGAGGTTACAGGCCATGAACGTCTTGCCCGAGCCGGTGGCCATGTGAACCAAGGCCTTCTGCTTCCCCTTGGCCATACTGGCTTCAATCTTGTTGATCGCCTTGATCTGGCATTCTCGTAAGGGTTCGGTCACCAGGGCCGGGAGCGAATGGAAGTGTCCCCGGAGGGTCTTATCTTCCTCAAGCTGGGCTTTTAGGGTTTCGGGCTGGTGGAAGGCGAAGACCTTCCTGGACTTGGCCTTGGGGTCGCGGCGGTCGCGGAAGTAGATTTCTTCGCCGTTGGACTCGTAGTGAAGCTGGAGAGGATTATACCAAGCCGGGAGATCGTCCGGGAAGGAGTTCAGGTATTTCATCGACTGCCCAGCAACGCCGCTCAGCGTTTCTCCCGCCTTCTTGGCCTCAATGACGCCCGCAGCCTTGCCCCCAATGAACAGGAGATAGTCGGCGTCCCCTGCGGCGACTGGGTGCTCACAAACGGCAATGCCCAACTTCGGGCTAGGGCTGGCCTTGAACTTAGCATAGGACTGAATCGCCCAGCCCGCCGCCGTCAGTAGGGTATCAATCTTTGCTCTAGCTTTCTCTTCGGGCTTAGGCATCGTCAGTTGGCTCTCGGTAGGTCAGAAACTGGGCAAAAGAACATCAACGTACCTCCTACCTTAAATCCGCATCATTTGACAAGGATATTGGGCTTGCCCGCATGTTTGCCTTGACGACTGAACTACATGATCTTTTACTCAAGCTATCGCTACCGGCCAGGGGTGACCGGGTTCATCAATTCGGTTCGCGCAAATTGGGGGCCGAATTTGAGGGAGAGTGGTTCCTCCCCTCGGCTTTCCCTTGAGGTGGGGCATAATCGCGGGTATTCGTCCGTTATGGGGCGTTTTCGAGGGGAAATGGGGCCAGGGGATGGCCCCGAAGTGAGAAGGCGGGCTAGAGGCCCGAGCTTTGATCCGGTCCGGCGCTCGAACTCAAGCCTTCCAAAAGCTTTTTGTAAACCGCATCCAAAACTTGAAGCTGGTTGCCGTTGTAATAGTCGATGTAGAAAACCGCATCGTCTCCACTAGCCACCAGCCGATTTCCCTGGCCATCTTTGACGCCGTTCTCCACTTCCCCTAAATGGCCGTATTTTTGGTTCAACATGTCGGCAATCGCCTTGTGGCTGACCGCCAACTTGGGGCTGCGGGCCTGCAACCGGACATCCTTAATGGCCAAGGGATAGGAGTATCCGGCTTGCTTGACTTGGAGTACCGTTTCAGGTTTTTGCAGTTCGATCCCAGGTGCGAAGACGGTATTCACGGTCACCGTGAAGGGAACGTCTTGGATCATGACCGGCGAGGCTTCCAGGTGGAACCCACGCCGCAAGTATAGTCGGTCGGCACCATCAGTCCCCTTGTAGCCGACCAAATGCATCTTCAAGCGCCGGTCCGTCGGGTCCAGGTACAACTTGTTTTGCTTCTTCAGAAACTCGGTCATCTTGGCTTCAAGCTGGGCCTTGGTTGAAACACCCTTGAGACTGATCCGGTCACCGCCTTTCACCAGATCGAGCTTTTCCGGGTTCATCGCCAGCAGCTTTTGGAAGGCCTCCAACAGGCTATCGTCCCAAGCGAGAGAGCCGAAGGGTTGGATTGCTGCCGTTTTGGGGGCTTGAGCGTGAGCCTCCGGTTCCCCTGGAAGCAGATTGCCCAGGTTGAAAGCGAAGCCCGCAGCCGGGGCTAGGAAGAGACACAGGAGGATTGTTTTCTTCATGACATTTCCTTTGGAAGGGGTTTAGACCCAGCATTATCCCCTGATCCCCCGCATTCTTCACGCTGGAACAGGAGCCATTGCAGAAGGTCGGTTCAGAATTTGGCCAAGTGGCGCTTTAGCTTTTCTTCGATTTGGTATAGCCGCATCACCGGAGACTCCAAGGCAGCCGTTTCTTTTTTAGCGGCGGCTCGCAACGATTCCAGGGCGGCCTGATACTCCCGGTTGACGACCATTGCCACTGTTACCCCAAATTCGGTGCAGATCGCTGTTTCAATGTCTTTTAGGTCTTGGGTTTGGTTGTTTTTGGCGTTGGGGCTGTTTCTGACGATGGGCGTCCAGAGCATGACCACGTGCTTATAGCCCTCGGCCTCGGGGAAGGCCTTTCGGATATACCGAATGTCCTTGCCAAACTTGGCCACGAAGCGGTTCACGTTATCTGGTTGGCGCTCTTTCACATACTGGAGCCCCGTTTCTAAGTGGATAGCCACCTCACAGGCGTAAACCGTTCTGCTCTCCAGGTTGATCCCCACCACATCGATTTCCCCCTGCTCGTCATTAAGGGGGATGTTGTACTGAATAAAATCGCAGCCCCGCTCATGCCGTAGCCATTCGCCGCAGATTTCCTCGCCTAGGTTCATGTTCTTCTCCCGCAATATTACTTTTAAGCTGAAATACCTGCTTGTCTTATCACCGGGAGAGGGGAGCCGTCGAGTGAAAATGGCTAAAATAGACATATGAAACAGCCAGAATAATTATCTAGAGGTTGATAGGTTTATCCCATTTTAGGGGAAGCCAATGAAAAGAAAAGAAGGCATCACAGCGGGCAAGAATCTCTGCGGAGCAAGGATCAGAGAAGCCCGAGAGGCAAAGGCCAAGAAGGAAGGCCGGAAGTTCACCATTGTCAGCCTGATGGCCGCGCTTGCCGTTGATCACGGTATTGAAATGGATACGAGAGTCCTGGCCAGGATTGAACGGCAGGAGAGGCAAATAAATGACAAAGAACTGCTGGCAATCAGCGAGGTGCTTGAGGTAAGCTTGGACTGGCTTTTAAAGGGAGACTAACCTTATGCCCTTGTATAAATATGTTTCAGCACCTATCGCAGAAAAGATTATCGATGGGAAAATCAGGTTCACTCAACCCAATCTTCTCAATGATCCGTTTGAATTGTTGCCAGAAATCCTAGTCGAGCCGCAGAACAGTCAGGCCAGCCATCAGCTTTCATTCGATCTGACCGCTCCCCGTCGCAACTCCATTCTGGACCTTTCGGTGCTTAGTGATACAGGTAACAAAAGTGATCTCATTGCAAGGCAGATACGTGAACAGTTGAATTCGACCATCGGAATCTTGTGTCTTTCTAAAAACCCAGACTCCCTTTCAATGTGGGCCCATTATGCCCAAGACTATACGGGAGTCTTGATCGAGTTCGATGAAACCCACGATTTTTTCCAGGCAAGGTGCGAGGTGGAATATGTGTCTTCTCGACCAGTTCTGCCTTTAAGCCATTTTATGCGCCGGGAGCCGATTCCCATTGCTGAGCTTCAGTTCAAATCAAACCAGTGGGAAGTCGAGCAGGAGGTTCGAGTCTTCCATCTACAAAAAAACTGCTTTAAAGAGACGGGCTCCGGTGCCGACGTCTATCTAGCGGAACTTCCCCTGGCAGCCATCAAGAGCCTGACTCTTGGAGAGCGGATGCCGGTTCAGCAGCAGCAGTTCTTTTATGCTCGCCTGATGGAGACTCGGGTAGGTCTAAAACTGGCCGCTGTGGCTAACAACGAGTTTGGGTTCCGCTATGATCCAATCAAGTGGGACCTCCCTTACTCAGAAATGGGGCCGGTTATGTCGCCACGGACTGCCCACATCTTCAGAGATTTTCCCGAGGACCTTGGCGAAGCTGCGCGGTGGATGGTTGAAAAACACCGGTTAAGCAAGGTGGTCAACCAAAAAGCTTAGACCCCAATATTCCCTCATTCCGAGGATGTCCTAGGGGCTATCCTTAGACAAACTCACTCTGCGTACCCAGGCCAAGAAGGCCTTGTTTCTGCAAGACAAAAGGTAAGCAAATTGATACGCTTTTCAAGCCTGCAACAACTCCAGACGACGGCCTGGAAATACAACTTTAATCTACTGCAATAAAAGGAAAGAATGGGACAAGTGAAACACGCAATGGAACAACAGCAGATACGGGACGAATTGAGTTCATTTGTATCTGACCTATTAGAAGGCGGATACCTTGAAGGGGCTGCTGCCGGAATAGCTAAACAAGTAGTCGATAGAGGATTGGAAAGCCTCAGTGAAAAACAACGAGATGTTTTTGAGGCTCAAGTTATAGCGAAGTACGGAAATCAATATTGTAAAAAATGCAATAGCAAGCTTGAGCTATATGAAATCTACGAGGCTATGACTGAAGACGGCCTTTGTGGAAGCTGCGCTCATCGCGAAGCGCAGGATCGCAAGTACGATCGATAGACCCCATTTGGCCTTTCAACTCCCTTTTGGAAGTGGAGCGGCAGTCCGAAGCAAGAAAAGTTAACCCAGCAGGACTAGATGATCCCCCTTCGCCTGCCAGTTGACTGCCGTATGGGCAATGACCATCCAGCTTTGAAGCGGCGCGGTATGGGTGAAGGTGAGATAAATCGTTGGGGGCACCGGGGAGGCTTCTAAAACTTGGCGTTCCCAGGTCGAGTAGGCCCGGCCCAGCTCGTAGGGCACCACGCCCAAAGGCTCCAGGTCGGTTGGCAAGGGGGCGGATGCTTCAAAGACGCGGGCCTTGTGGCCTTCGGCCTCCCAGTTCCAAGCGGTAGGCCCCCTGCGCCATAGGCAAAGGTCACGCTCAACTCTTCCAGGTTTTCCTTCTCTTTGCCGTAGGCGTCCGTTACCTGTTCAAGCCAGCCCTCGTAGGCTCGATAGGCTTCTTGGGGGAGCAGCGTTTTAAAAGTCAGCTTGTCCATATTTCTCCAGCATTTTCGGCTTTAGCCTATCGGAACAAGGCTGATTTAGCCAGTAGAACTCCCCCAACATAAAAGCCCCAGCCAAATGGGAGTAGCAAAATTCTCCAACGCGCTGGTGTGCATTAACCGAATCCAAAAACTGAATGACTCCGGCAACAAATTAAGTTACCCTGCTTCCGTGTCTGGGTTGGCTTCAAATGCGTGGTAACCGGGTTCATGGTTAGGGACATCCCGCCACATATATCCTGAAGTGACGCTACGAACGGCCCAGGCATACACCCCTATGTCTTCAGCAGAGCGAGTTGGCCTGTTTAGTTGGGGGTTGCATCGAAAGGCAAACGGGTGGCATGCTCATCTTGCCCTTCCGTAAACAAAATGCAGTTATTGTTTTCAAAGGATATTATATGGGAATTGAAGCTGGAAATGTCTATGTTACCTCCACCAAGCAACATAGGCTGGTATTGAAAGTCGAAAATGGCCAAGTCACATACGTGTCCAAGGGTGACTCAGGGACCGACTTTAACTCTCTGGTAGAGGCCCAGGAAGAACGCTTTGAAGTAGCCATCTCTGGAGGCACCTTCTATAAAGCCCAAGAATCCGTGCTAAAAGCTAACCTGGAAAAATTCAAGGTTATCCCCTAGTACTCCCAAGCCCAAAGCAGGGTCCAGTGGTTGTCCTCTGGCCGGTAGTCGCCGCTGGCTTTCATCTCCCGGCTGATCTGGTCGATGGCGAAGATGCGGTTTCGCTGCCCATCCTCAAGGACTTGCAGGTAGTCCGCCCCGCCTTGTTCGGCCACCCTGGCCTGGATCAGGCCGACGATCTGCCCGATCTCCTCGGGCTCAAGGTCTTCAAACAAGGCCTTGGTTACGTAAAGCGTACCGTTGAATTCGTAGCTGCCCGCGCACTCCTGCGGAAGGAGCCGCCATTGTCGTTTCTGGTTCATCGTCTTCTACAAAGGAATAGGCCCCGCCGCCGACCTTTGAGGTACGGTCGCAAAATCGCGGCAGGGCTGTTAGATTTGGATTGTAAGGGGAAAGCTGAGGGCCAAGCGTAAAAGCTCGGCCCAGGGGCCGTTATTTGGCCTTTTTGCTGCTGTCTTTGGGGGCGGGCTCGCTCGAAGCCTTGGGGTCGGGCTGCTCGCCTGCGTCTTTTGCCGGGGGCTCAGGCTTAGTGTCCGCAGCGGCCTTGGGGGCCAGCTTGTCTTCACGAGCGGGCAATTTGATACCCGCCGCTTCCAGAAACGCCGGGGAAACAAGTCCGCCGACGATCTCACCGTTCTTCTCGATTAGGAACAGGGTATCGGTGAACTTAAGCTCGGTGATGTGGCCGCCCAGGCGCTGCCGGACAGATTTAGTGCTGATAGTTTTGAGTTCCATGATGCCTCCAGTAAGGGTGATTTGGGTTCCGTTCGATTCCCAAGATCACCGAAACTGTTCCAAACATCACGGGTTAATGTTATGGTCTGGCATACTGCAAGATTTGAAGGAGTCAGATGCAACCAGAATCTTTTCGCGACCGATTTTCGGTAGAGCAAAAATCTATACTGCGCGTCCCGATTGAGTTACTAGAGCCCTATCCAGACTATCCAGAATTTCGAAAAGATGAGCAACAACTTGCTGAACTGGTCGAGGAAATTCAGATGTTAGGGCCGGACTCGATGCCTCCCTTGCTGATTCGGGAACATGAAGGAAAACCGGAAATAATTGATGGTATGGCCCGCTGGGAGGCAGCAAAAAGAGCTGGAGTGCGAGAAATCCTTTGTGAGCTACATGAATCCCTAGCGAGTGGGGCCGAGGCTATGTCGGCCAGGGTAAAATTGAATAAGGGAAAATCAAACTCCGACTATGAAATCGGATTTTACGCTTTGAAATACTGCAAAAAATATGATCGTTCCTCCCTTTCATTGAAAGCTTTTGGGGAAATGATCGGGATGTCACCTAAGCAAGTTACGGTTCGCAAACATGCTGCAGAAGTATTGGAGTATGTTGGAACTGCAATACAAAAAACATTAATTATCAATGATCTAAAGATTCATTTTTCGACCTTGGCTGTTTTGCATGGTGCGGCCAATGCTTGGTGGATTCCGGTCATCACATCGAAAGACAAGGCAATTTTCAATTCGGCCACCATGGAATTACTGGTTAGTCGGATAAACCAGATAGCAGGGGTTGAGGAAATGCAAGCTTTGGAAATGAAGCAACTGCTAGATGCCGTGCGAATAGAAATTTACTCCCCGGAAAAAGTCCTGGAAAAAATGCGGGAAGAAGAGAACGAACGGTTTTTGAACGACGAAAACGAAAAAGAAGATTTATCCGAAACGGAAGATCATCAAGAGGTGGTTACAACCACAAACGATACAAGACCAGAGGACTTTTTCCGAACTGAAAAGTTTAGACGTATGGGTTTTAGAGTTGTTGACGATGGTGAAGACCTCATAATCAGATACATTGGCCCCAATGGGGAACGACACAAATATTACCTCCTGGAAATGCTGCTAAGCCACGAAAGGGATATGGCGGATTTTGAATATGCCGGGAATCCGCAGGTTGTTATCGGTATACCGCCTTCCAATAACAAATGATGTCCAGTTTTACAAAAAAGGTTGAAATCCACCTTATGGTGGACTCGGGAGCTTTTTCCTTCAAAGGAAAGCCCATTAGTGAATTCTATTTCCAACAATACTGCCGGTTCATAAAGCGAAACCACAATCGGATTTCCGAATATGCAACGCTTGATGATTTGTTGAGCCCAGAGGTAACGGCTGAAAACTATCGCCGAATGGCCGATGAGTTCAGCTTGCGGCCGATGCATGCCTACCACCTAGCTCCAAAAGGGCATGAGATGGAACCAGAGCATTATTTACGGATTATGCTTGGAAACTGCGAATATTTCGCCCTTGGCGGCCTTGTAGGTCGTAGCAAAAAAGAACGGCGAGAATTTCTTGAATTCACGCTTCCCATTATCCAGCAAAATGCCGGGAGAGCAGATCGCCTCCCGGTTCACCTATTTGGAATTGCCGATGTTGATTTATTGGCGATGGTTAAGTGGAAAAGTGCCGATTCAACTACCTGGGAGAAACTTGGTCGTTCAGGCACCTTCCTCAAGCCAAAACTGAACAACAATCAATGGGATTTCACCGATCCTGAAAAAATCGTCTGCTTTACCAAAACCAAAACAGCCCGAGATCAAGATTACCAAGCACTCCTGCAATATCCAACCGACAAACAAGAAGAAATAAAGCGCTACCTTGGCGAACATAACCTATCCCTCGGCAGCTCCCAGCCACGCTATGTTGACAATTCACAGCAAATTGCGAAACGAGATCACCTGTGGGAATCAGTTCAGAGAGGGCTTGTGGAAACAAGCAAGGACAGAGGGGTCTTTACAGATCGCTATCTTGTTATGGCCGCAAACGTAGTCTTTTACAGGGAACTGGGCAAACAACTAGGTTTGGACTATTACGTTTCGCTTTCCGGTTTGCAAGACACCTTAATACGCGAAGCATTGGTACCTGCACGACCGACACATGTACTTTGCTCCTATCACTACATCCACGATAAAAAAGGAAACGTCAAAGCGGAAGACGCAATCTTGGATCGGTTTTTCGAAATCATGAAACAGGCCCATGCGGTCAATTGACCCCCTCAAAATTTACAGGCTTCCTGCTTTATAAGCAGGGGGTGCCTATCGTCTATCTGGTTGTTTTACTGGCATATAGTTGCATGCGCCGAGCATTGCGCGTTCGTTTCCCGACACAATTCCCGACCGAAAGCCCCAAAAATCGATCAACAAGCAAAAACCTGACGCTCCACCTGCATGCAGTGATCAGGAGAACAGCAATAATTGCGAAGCAGTAGAAGAAAAGTACGGATCACGTAGACCACAGCAGCACTCTCGAAGCCGGACAGCCCGACCTCCCGAGGTTGGACGTTCCAACCTGCTAACGGCTCCGGTGGTTTGGTGACTAGCAACCGAGTACCCGCCCAGGAGGAACGGATTTTTTTGGGACGTTAAAGCCGCATCATTCGTGCTGCCCTCACCCATGCCCAGCCGAAACCCACGTTCCAGCTTATGGGGCCATTTAACGGCGAATTTGGCCTGGGATTGAAATCTGCCCAAGCCCCTATCCTAAGGGGCAGCAGTACAAACAGGGCGACTCTTTGCGGATAACTCACTGACGGGATTCCGTTCGCGTGTCCGATTCTTCGCCAGCAAACTTGAATCGAACCACAAATCTGTGAACGCTCCACCAAAGGCAACGAGATGATCGTCGATCCGGCGAGCAGCCCCAAAGCCCAGGAAAGCAGGTCCAGCCCATTCCAA
The DNA here is from genome assembly GCA_032250835.1 of bacterium. GTDB lineage: Bacteria > SAR324 > SAR324 > XYD2-FULL-50-16 > XYD2-FULL-50-16 > TamC13-09. The sequence continues at coordinate 24,599 of JAVVEA010000024.1, read as the reverse complement.
GTCAGTAGGACCTTGTACGCCTACGGGGTAGACAGAGAGAAAACCCTGTTGATCCAGAGGGGATGCCTTTGAAGCGCCCTTGCCTGCCGACACCAACACAAGCCTCGACCTTGTCGATCCAGTTCCAAACCCAATAAACGGACCCACTCTTCTGATCTTTATTGCGTCCTATTCCGTTTTTATACGGTAGAATGCGGCTTCGCAGCCTGGATCGAAATACCGGTCTTTCAGCGTGAATCCTTGCAAACCAAGGGTTTTCTCCATGATCCGGCATTTTCTGATTATATATATTTATATAGGTCGTACTCCTCCGCCCTGCGGACTCATTGCCTGAAGCCGTTCGGTCTTGGCAGACCAAACAGCACGATCAGGCAACGAACCTTGGACGAAGAAGCACGAAGAGCGACCGGAGGTCGCCATTTTCTTAACCAATCCATTTTTCCCGGCAGACTCATTTTTCAAACTGGCCTTGCCGGGGTTTCGGCCCTTGCGGGCCTCTACCCTGGCCGGGCAGTTGGATTATCGGGATTGGTTCAACCTTAAGCCGATCAGATTCTCCTTCTCCTCCTTGCGGAGGAAGAAGAAGTATCTGGCGTGCTGGCCATTGTACTTCTTAGCATGATAGCCGATGGCATAACATTGAACCTTGTTGAACTTTCGCTTCTTAGCGATGATCCCCGCGCGGTCAAGGGCAGCGATTGCCTTCTTGACCAACGCATCGCTCATGCCGGTTGCCCGGCAAATCGCCTTATAAAACCTTTGGTCGGCAACCACGATGGACCATCGCCGTTGCTGGACAGCAGGATCCTCCGGGTCTTCTCCTTCCCGATAAAAAGGCTTCCCTTCGGTCACCTCCTCAATCAGGTTTAAATTTGCTTCCCTCCAAGGATTGAGGGCTTGCCGCTTGAGTTCGTCCATTAGGTTTTCCAGCCAGCCATATCTTGTGAAGACCTGGACGCAATCCGGGTCGGCAGCCATCCAAGGCTGGACGAACCCCTTTTGCGAAGCCAAAAATTCTACCTTGAAGTCAGAGGAGATGTACTCCATCAGTTCCTTAAGCTCCTTCTGAGCTTCGCGAACGAAAAGGCCTACATGCTTTTGAGTATATCTCTGACGTTCGGCGATGGACAACTTCGTAGCGTTCAAGGCGATCTCCTTGCGGGCGGCTTCCAACGAAATTTCAAATATGACGCTATATTTGGACATGTTTATCCTTGGGCGTGGCCAGGACAAAAGGCAATATGTCGATGCCCCTTTCCGAAAGGAATAAAAAGCCTTCTGCCTCGGCCTGTATAAAGGGATGTGGCACCACTACATATATTGCCTTGCTTGGAGTCTTCAGGAACGAAGAATTCGTTGCGAAAAGTTTTGGTTGTCTAAATTTTTTGATGGCGCTGTCAAAGTTTTCCCCAGCGAAAACTTTTCTACCGCATAAAGACCAGCCGAAGCGTCCGCCCCCTACCGGAAAGTTCTCCCCCCATAAACTCCCAACCTTCTTTGACCAGTTCTTGAGCTTTCCAAGCGGAATGCGGACCTAGCGTTTTGATTTGTCGACCTGCACCCTGCTGAACAAGTCCTGCCGGGAAAGGGTAGGTCCATCGTCGTTTGAGTCCCATGAGAGTACTTAAATGAGGTTGGCCGAAAAATCGGGCGTAAAAAGCGTAGGCCCTCTGTCGAGGGCCCATGCCGTGAAGGCCTAGCCGATTTTGCCAGAGGGGCCGATTTGGGCTGCAATTTTGCCCTGTTGTGGGCCCTTGGCAATCTCGTTGAGCTTGTCGGCAATTCGTCCGGCCTCTTCCCTTAATGCATCCTGAGAAACACGGGCATAACGCTCGGTCACCGATTTTGGGTTTTGAGTATGTCCCAAATGTCGGCCAATATGATCCAGGGGAATACCCATTGATGCCGCGATAGATGCAAAGGTATGTCGAAGACAGTAAGTAGCCCGGTAATGTTGGGGGAGTTTAGCTCTCTTCTTGATGGTATTAGCCCCACTCCGAACTGATTTGATCGCTTGTCCATCTGCTCCTGGGAATACCCAAGTTTTAGAAAGACGCGGGATGGCGAGAAACATTTTCATGACCTCTTCGCTCAATGGAAGCTTAAGGTCATCGCCGTTTTTGGTATCTAAGATAACAAGGTAGCGGTCCTCCAAGTGAACATGCTCCCATTTGAGCTTAAGCAGTTCTCCCGTTCGGCGGCCTGTATATAGCATGATCCGCATGAGGTGGGCTGCCGTGTTTCCAGGGCCGCATTCGTCGAGTACCCCAACTAACCGCTGAATTTCGCTGTGCGAAAGATCTTCCTCGATCTTCTTGGGGACTTTGGGAAATTCCAGTTCAAAAGTCAGTCCTGGGATTTGGTGGGCCTTTTTACCAAATCTCACGATCCGGCGCAGCATAGACAGCATGTATTTGATGCTTGCCGGAGATGACCCGCCGTTCTCCATTTCCATTTTCAGCCTTCGGGTATCCAAATAAACCAACTCGTCGGGGCGTTTGTCTCCAAATCTGCTGAGGTATCGATTAAACATGTAGGTATCGTCTCGGCGGCTTGAGTATTCGCCCTGATGCTCCAAATAGCTGTTCCAAAGCGCGCGCAGCGTCCAGTCTGGACTTTTCTCCTCCTCAAAGAGTATTGCCTCAGGCTGGGCGGGTTTATTTCGAGTTGTTCGATTGGGCAGTTCTTCGCCCAGCAACCGTTTGGCTCGGATTCCGTTGGCCATAGTTGCGGTCATTTGATCACGTTTCCTGCGTCCCACCGCTTCTTCATGTTTCTTTCCATCGAGGATGTAGACAATGTAGAATGTGTCATCCTGAAACCCACCTTGAGCTTTGCAGGGGCGATACAGAACGCCTGGATATTTGGTTTTGATGCGTTGGGCCATTTCGTTTTCTCCTTCCCGAAGTTATTCCCGATTACTGCATCAAATATCCCGCGAGTTTTGGTGTAAGGCACGGGGATTTCAAGGCATGCAAATCACCACGGATTCCTTGAGCTTTTCGCTGATGTCGGTCGCCGGTAAATCGGGAAGCTTTTTCCCACCTAGATTCCCGACTTTTGAGGAAAGATAGAGCGAGGGCTAAAAACAGATAAGCCATTGAAACAATAGGGCTTTACCGAATCAAAACTCGGCTCAAATCGCTTTTTAAACCAATAGGTTATATCGGTTTTAAGCGGAAAAAAGATAGGGAAGGGGAATTTGGGCCGTAAAAGCGGGGGAAATCCCGCCGTAACCCATTGAAATTTTTGGTCGGGGTGAGAAGATTTGAACTTCCGACCTCCTGCTCCCGAAGCAGGCACGCTACCAAGCTGCGCTACACCCCGTAATCGATAACTTCTAGCGGATTCGGACCAATGTGGCAAGCCCCAGGGGATTAAAAAGCGCGGGTCTGTGCGCTTCTGGGGTTGGTGGTAGAGAGCTGCTCTGGAGCCGCCCCTTAGCGATCTTCTCCAGCCAATTCCTGGGCTTGAGGTCCAGAGCCCCCTAAGCCGCGCCGAGGCAGGTTACGGGTTTCGATCATTAACCCTGCTTGGGCCTCAGCAGGCAGTTCCCACTGGTTCGCCTCTACCTCAACCCCGTACCTCAACAGCATCCAATCGCCCATACGAGCGCGCCCCCCGGTCTTGTTTTTCATGTTCCTCCTTTAGTTTGTATACTTTTTAGCATAAATAGTTAGCAGGTCAAAATTAAATTGATTTCATTAATGATCTTTTCCAAAAGCACCGGATAGTCACCGGGGAAATCCGGTAATTGGACTGGGGAATAGCCAGGGGGGTACATCTCATTACATTTGACTAAGACTCCTTCAGGAATTTGCCTCTAGGTTTAGTGAATCTCAGGTAACTGTTGAGCAATGCAAGGAGGTAAATTGAAACGAGACAGGGCCCCTCTTGGTAGGCCCGCAGCTTCAGCCCGGCCGGTTTCTGGCAGCCAACGCAGCTACCTTAACCGCCACCGAAAAGCTCTACGCCCAAAGCCTACTCGTCAGTGGGGGGGTGACCGCCACGCTCTGGTTGGCGGCAGCTCTGCGGGTGTTTTGGCTGGCGCAATGTTGGCCGCAATCGGACTAAGCCCCAGGACGCGCTGCATCGTTACCGGCAGGTCCTGGGGCGCAGTAGCTTATGGAACCTGAGGCAACAGGGCTCCTTGCATTTAACCTAGATTTTCGTTGGGAGCGGCTGGTAGAGGGCCTAAGCCAGCACGAGGTGGCGGCGCGCTGGCTGAGCGCGCTACGGGTGCGGCTCAGCAGCACAGGGCACCGCAAGACTTAACGCCTTAATTGAGGATGAGACACCAGGGGCTGCCCAACGGACCGCAGGGGACCAGCAGCCCATCTCCGGCAACTGCGCCAACGAGGCTTAAGTGGATTTCAGTTCCGCCAGGGCATCTGCATCGATCAGCGCCCCGCCGATCCATTGGCTAGCAATGGGGCGGATCGGTTTGGGCCAACCCCAGTGGGCCAAAAAGACCTGCAAGGCCTCGCCCTGAGCTAGCGCCTGGAGCAGGCTTTCTTTATACTGCGGTCTGGCGCGGACCGTCTCATAGGCCTCAATACGAAAGGGCAACCCGTACTTCGTTTTATAGCCATGGTTGCGGGTCAGGGCCAGGGGCTTGGGCTCGCCGTTTTCGCGGTAAACTAGCGCGTTTACGTATACCGGCTGGGCGGCATTGTTGGTCAAAAAGAGCTCAACTAGGGGCTTCTTTTCCTTTACGTCGCCCGCCTCGTCTAAGACCGACTCCTGGTCTTTTACCCATCGGATCAATAACTCTTCAGACAATAGGGGCTCCTATTTAGTGGCGGCGGGCAGTTCAACCCAAAAGTGGGACCCCTTCCCCACCTCAGAATGGATGCCTAATTGGCCGTCGTTTTTTTCGGCAAATTCACGACAGATCAGCAAACCCAGGCCGGTCCCTTCCTCGCCTTGGGTGCCCCGATTCGAACCGATCAGGTCGCCTTGAAGGAGGTGTTGGCGGGTCGCTTCGGTCATGCCGACCCCTTGGTCTTCAACGCCGAGACGGAGTTTATCACCGGTCTGACTGCCTGTTAGGCGGATCTTGCCCCCCTTACTAGTGAACTTAATGGCGTTGCCCAAAAAGTTGGATAAAATAGTGTAAACCATAAACCAATCAGCAAAGGCGATCAGGTCCGGCTGGACGTCCACCTCTAGCTCAATGCCCTTTTGGTGGATTAGGCTTTCATATTGTTCCACCACCCGTTCAACGACCTCTAGATTCAACGCCAGCTTCTGTGGCCGATGTTCCAAACGGCCCGACTGGCTCCGCGCCCAGGTCAGCAGGTTTTCAATCAACTCTGCTAGGTGGTGGGCCGCCGAGTTGGCGTCGCGCAACATAGGACTCAGTTCGGCCCCGGTCATCCGCTCGGCCCGGTTCGACGCCAAGTCCAAAAAGCCGAGCAAGCCGTTGAGCGGGTTTTTGATGTCATGGGCGATGATGGCGAGTAGCTTGTCTTTGGTTTCGTTAGAATGGCTCAGCTCCATGGTCAGGGCCTTTAGCTCCCATTCCTGCCGCTTGCGGGCCACTGCGTAGCGAACCGCGCGGACCAATAGGGCTTCGTCATGGCTGCCTTTAACCAAATAGTCCTGGGCCCCCATGCGTACCGCCTGGATCGAGGCCTCGTCATCGGCATTCCCGGTTAAGACCAAAATAGCTAAGTCCGGCTGTGCCTCGCGCACCTTTGCCAAGGTATCTAGGCCGTATGAATCCGGCAGGCTAAGATCCAACAGAATGCAATCATAGGTTTCTTTGTCCAACTGATCTAAGGCGTCGGACAAGCGGTCCACAAAATCTACCCTAAACTCTAGATGCGTTGCGTTGCGGAAGGTGCGCCGGAGCAAAAAAGCGTCGTCCGGGTTGTCCTCTACTAACAGGATATTCAGGCTGGTTGTTTTATCCATTAAGCCTCCGGTAGTTGCGCAAGGCACATCCAGAAGGACTCGATCCCCTGGACCACAGAGACAAACTGGTGCATGTCCACCGGTTTGGTGAGGTAACAATTTGCATGTAGCGCATAGGCCTGCTCGATGTCTTCGATAGAGGAACTAGTGGTTAAAACCACAATGGGAATAGAAAGCAACTCTGGGTCTTGCTTGACCTCGGCCAAGACCTCGCGTCCGTCTTTTTTGGGCAGGTTGAGGTCTAACAAGATCAAATCAGGCCTGCGGGCCGTGGCAAAGTCGCCTTGACGTCTCAAGAACTGAATCGCCGCAACCCCATCTTCAACCACCGATATAGACTCAACCCGCTGGCTGTCCTTAAAGGCGCGGCGCGTTAAAAAAATATCGTCTGGGTTGTCTTCAACCAGCAATAGATGGATTGACTTCAAGTTGCTTTATGGGTTGTTAGGTTTTGGTAAGGTAAACAAAAACGAGGTCCCCTGTCCAGGTTGCGAAGTAGCTCCGATGTGGCCACCATGCAGTTGCACAATCCGGCGGCAAAGCGCCAGACCGATGCCAGTCCCCTCATATTTCGTACGGCTGTGTAACCGCTGGAAGATCTCAAAAATACGCTCGGCAAACTGGGGCTCAAAACCGATCCCGTTATCACGAATCTGGACTTCCACCTCCTTTGCCAATTCCGTTGCGGTGATCTCGATCGTAAGCGGGCGTTCGCTGCGAAATTTGATGGCGTTGCCGATCAAGTTTTGGAATAGCTGAACCATCTGGGACCGTTCGGCGAGCACCACAGGCAAACTGCCGGCAATGATTTGCGCCCCACTTTCGGTAATCGTGGCCTGTAACATCTGGCAAACCTCGTCGACCACTTCGCCTAAGGGCAGCGCCACCGAATCTTTTGCTCGGGTGTTCAACCGGCTGTAGGCCAGCAGGTCTTCGATCTGCGCCTTCATCCGGTTGGCTGCGGCCAGGGTCCGTTCGATCAGTTCCTGGGCGTCTGGGTCCAAATGGGCCTGATGGTCCATCACCAGGATCTGCAAAAATCCGGCTATGGCCCGCAGCGGTTCTTGTAAGTCATGACTGGCCACATAGGCGAATTGTTCTAGGTCTAAGTTGCTGCGGTGTAATTCGTCTACCAACTGGGTCAATTGCCGGTTTAAGGCCAAAATTTCCTCTTCCCGCTGGATTCGCTCGGTGGTATCGCGGAAAGCAGCGGCCCGCACGGTCATCCCTTTGTATTCCATCTGACGGCCAATGGACTCGATGGCCAAAAACCGGCCATTTTTCAGGTGCCCCTGAAAGGCCACCGGACGGTCTAGGTGGGTGCGCATCGCTTCAATCAACCGAGCCCCACTCTCGGCATCCCAGACGTCAATGGGGCTACTACCCACCAGTTCGCGGGGGCTTTTACAGCCAAAGAGGCGGGCGGTGGCTTCATTGGTTTCGATGATCCGGTTCTCAAAGCTGATCACGATCCCGTCAAAACTGGCGTCAAAGAGGCTGCGGAAGAGCCTTTCTTGTTCGTGGACTTCATGGGTGCGTTTGCGTACCGCTTCTTCAAGCCGGACCTGTTCTTTCTGGATTCGCTCTGCCATGCGGTTTAACGTGCTGGCCACCGGAGCCAACTCCGGCTCGCCTAGATCTTGGATGCGCGCACTATAGTCCCCTTCAGCCAGCGCCGAAACCCCTTTATTCAGCACGGCGAGAGGGCGGTCGATCAGCCGGCGCGCCAAAAAAGCCCAGGCCGCCGCCGCCAACAATACCAACAGCCCGATCCAGCCAAAGCGACGTACGGTCTCGTTGACCGGGTCTTTGAGCAGCCGAGAGTCGATCACCCGGATAAAGATCCAGCGGACCGGTTCCCAAGCTTCACCTGAAATGCCCTGCTCAGATTCCCGGTGGATTTGGCGCTGGTGCACCACTTGGTCAACGGTGGCAAAAAAGAGTAAATAGTCGCGCCCGCTATCTACAAAAGACAACATCCCCAAAGGCTCTGCACGGGCGGTGATTTGTTGGATCGGTAGGTCAAAAGCCTTTTCGCCGGGCCGGTCGCCGATCAAAATGCTGCCGTTGGTGCGGGCAAGATAAGGGTAGGCCGATATGTTTCGGGGGTCTTCAATCTGCGCAAAAAGATCGTGGATTTTGTAATTAACTTTCAAGATGCCCAGCACTTTGCCTTCGCGTTGCACCGGCAGGACCACCCCTAAAGTGACGGTACCCAAAGAAATATCCATTCCCCGGTCATCCAACATCATCCGCCCTCGCCCCTCGTCCCAGGCGGACTGCCACCAGCCTTCATCGGCCTGATACAAATCGGTGGTGGGGCCTGACATCCCTATTATGTAACCCCGGACGTCGGTCACAAAGATTTCACCAAAACCATGGTCTGGTTCATCGCGCAGTCCACCTAAATACAGGCTTAAAGGGTTGCCCGCAATCTGGCGGCCAAATTCCGTGTCACCATGCCGGTCGATCCATTGGCGGTCTTGGATAGCCAGTTGCTCGGGCGACATTTTACCCAGGTAGGGGGGGCCCTTTTGGGCTTGTAGGATCAGCGTTGCCATGTCTGGCAGGCTGGCGATCAGCCGCGCTTCGGATACGTGGCCTCGCAGGACCTGTTGTAAGTCCTTGGCGGTCTCTTCAGCGCGCAACAATTCTTCTGATTCGATCCGGCCCAAGAGATTATCCCGCAGGGCATAAATCCCGATCCAGCCCATCAAGAGCAAGGGGACCAAGGAGGTCACCAAAAAGAACACCAATATTTTTAACTTCAGGCTCATCGAACCCCCAAATGTCACCTAGGATTATGTGCTAGATTACTGACTGAAGCATCCTCTGCCAAGGAATGTTTGCCCTAGGAAACGAACTGAGGTATTTAACAGTAGTTGGCTTAAGTAGTCTCCGTTAACTTAAGCTGCCAACCTCAGCCACCAACATGCCCCCATGAATCTTCGGCTCTTTTTCAGCCTGTTGTTTTCCTTCGCCCTCTGGACGTCTAATTTGGCGGCCTTTGTGCCCTTGGCGACGCCGGACCGCTTTGAAATCCGCTATCCAGACGACGAAGAACCCACAGAAGAACTGGCCCAACTAGGCCGCCTTTTGTTCTTTGACAACCGCCTGTCCTTTAACCAAACCCAATCTTGTGCCACCTGCCACAACCCTGACCTAGGCTTTTCAGACGGCCTGAAGACCGGTTTGGGTGCCAAAGGAGAGCGATTGGGCCGCAACACGCCACACCTCTACAACCTCGCCTGGGAGATGCGGTTCTTTTGGGACGGACGGGCCGAAAGTTTAGAAAAGCAGGCGCTGGGTCCAATTGCCTCATCTGCGGAAATGAACATGGACTTAGCCGAGTTGCTCCCTCGACTCAAGGCCGTTCCAGCCTATCAAAAGGCCTTTAAGAAACAATTCCCAGACCAGGGTGTGACTCCCGAAACGCTGGCCCAAGCCCTAGCCGCTTTTGAGCGGACCTTGATCGTGGACGATACCCCCTTTGACCGCTACCTTAAGGGCGACTTGAAGGCCCTTTCCCCGGCCGCAAAACGGGGTCTGGCGCTATTTAAAGACAAAGCCCGCTGCGTTCAGTGCCACGACGGCCCGAACTTCACCGACCACGGCTTCCACAACATCGGTTTGCCCGACAAAGACCTAGGCCGGTACGGAATCGAAAAACGGGACAACCTATATAAGGCCTTTAAAACCCCGGGTTTACGTAACGTGGCTTTTAGTGCGCCCTACATGCACGATGGCTCCTTAGCGAGCCTCGAAGAGGTGGTGCGTTTTTACAACAAAGGCGGTGAAAAAGTGAAAGCTAAGGATAAAGCCATCAAGCCTTTGGAGTTGAGTGAGCAAGAAATCTTTGACCTCATCGCTTTTTTAGGTGCCCTGAGCCAACCGCTCGTGATTGAGCGCCCTGAGGTTCCGTAATGTTTCGGCCTTCCTTTTGGTTGTTGTTGGGACTCGCTTGCGCTCCTCTGGCTTCGGCTTGGGAGTTGAGCGGCCTGATGGAATTTTCGACCCGCCCCCCCACCGGGATGGTCGTTTATTTACCTGAAGACCAGGGCCGCCAGGGCGAACAACTGTTAGACCAAAAAAATAAGGCCTTTTTGCCCGAATTTCTTTTGATCCCGCCCGGTGCTCAGATGAAGATTAAAAATTCCGATGAAGTAGACCATAACGTCTATGCCAACGACCGCGAGGCAAAGGTTCAGTTCGACATCGGCCTACGCCCGCCGGGCTCTACCGTTTCGGTACCCGTCGATTGGAATGAAGGAACTTTAGTCAAGCTGAGTTGCAGCATCCACCCGAACATGCGGGCTTGGGTCCTGCCCGTTTCAAGCCGCTATGCTCAGGCTTTCAAAATCCCCAGCCGGGCACGCTCCTTTAGCTTTTCGCTCAAAAACCTGCCCGAAAAATACTCCAAGATCCGTTTGCTGGTGCCTGGGTACTCCGAGATCGAGGCGAGTTTGCCCAGTGCCGGGGAATTAACCATCCCCTTAGAACGCAAGGGCCGGGGAAAGGGGACCGTATATTTTAGACGAGGACCCTAAGGGACTATGTGGTTCTTAAGCCTCAAGGCGCGCACCCTCTTTTTGATCGGGTTGATCCTGATTGGTAACCTGTTGGTGGGGCTACTGATCAGTGAATCCTTGCTGGCCCGCTTTGGCCAACAAACGGGCCAAGACCAATTAGAGCGTACCGCCCGCATGGTGGACCGGCTGCTTGCGATCCAGCGGGTCAACCTGGAACGCCAAGCCCGACTGATCGGCGTATTACCGATCATGGCCACGGTGATCGAGAACCAGGACAAAAAGACCATCCAAGACAGCGCCGAGGAATACCGCCAAAGCCTGGACCTTGACTTAGTTTATGCCTATGACAACGAAGGCCGCTTTTTGGCCAATCTCGGCCCCGAGCCGCCCGAGGAAGCAACGTTGGTCGGCATGGTCCACCAGACCTTAGAACAAGGCAGCGTCAGCCTGGGATACCTTTCGGTAGCCGAGCACCTATATCTAGTCGCCCTTGCGCCTGTAGGCCTGCCTCATGACCCTTCGGGCGTGATCTTAATCGGCCAGCATACAGACCAGAGATTCACTAATGAAATCAAACGTCTGGCCCGTGCGGAAATTTCCATTTTACATAACCGCAAAATCCACCACAGCACCCGCCCGCTGGCCGAACGTCAGCCCATAGAAAAGCACCTTTTTGGTCAGTCCACTACCCGACTCCCAGAAAACCTAGAGGACGCCTTTTTCAGCGCGCTGCACCCCATCACCGATGACAAAGGGCATGAAATGGCCCATCTACTAATCCAAGTGCCCCGCAATTCAACCATCGAATTGATCGGCCAACTACGGCGTAGTTTGCTTCTCGGCGGCGGGGCTTTTTTAGCGATCACGTTGTTGTTGGGCCTAACCTACACCATCCGCCGGTTGATCCGCCCCTTGGAAGAAGTGGTCCAGCGCTTGCGCCAAATCAGCACAACCCACGACCTAAGCCTGCGTCTGCCTACCGAAGGACCGACCGAGCTGGCACAGGTGGGTTTGGTTTTCAACGAATTGATGACCTCCCAGCAGGAATTAGTAGCCAACCTGCGCGAAAGCCGTCAGGTGGTCACCAGCCGCACCGAAGCATTAGAGCTAGCCAACGCCCGGATGACCGAAGAAATCGCCGAGAGGATACGCGGCGAAGACCAAATCCGTAAATTGTCCTTGGCGGTAGAGCAAAGCCCCGCCTCGATCATGATCTGTGATACCGAAGGTTACATCGAGTACGTCAACCCGCGTTTTACCATGCTCACCGGCTACCATGCTGCCGAGGCGATCGGGCGCAACCCGCGCATCCTCAACAGCGGCCAAACAGACCCGAAGGTCTTCGACGATCTCTGGGCGACCATTTCCCAGCAAAAAGTCTGGTCCGGTGAGTTCATCAACCAAAAGAAAAACGGTGAGATCATTGTTGAATCGGCGCTGATTTCGCCGATCCTTGACGAGTCGGGCCAAACGACCCACTTCCTGGCCGTCAAAGAAGACATCACCGCGCGCAAAAAGAACGAATCAGAATTGGTCCAAGCCAAGTTGGAAGCCCAAGCGGCCAACCGCGCCAAGTCCGAATTTTTGGCCAACATGAGCCATGAAATCCGCACCCCGATGAACGCTATCATGGGCATGACCAGCGTGGTTCTTGATACCGAGCTAGACGAGGAGCAGTCCGAATGTCTCCAGATCGTTTATGATTCCGCCGATAGTTTGCTAGCGATCATCAACGATATTTTGGATTTTTCCAAAATCGAGTCCGGCAAGCTGGAGATCATTTTAGAAGAGTTTGAACTACAAGAGGAGTTGCAGCGGGTCGCTGATTTCTTCTCCTTAAAGCTACAAACCAAAAATCTAGCCTTTTCGATCCACATCGACCCCAGCCTGACCCCGTCACTCGTCGGCGACCCGGTCCGGTTGCGGCAGATTTTAGTGAACCTGATGAGCAACTCCTTAAAGTTCACCAGCGAAGGACAAATTTCCTTATACATCGCCCCGGTAGGCGAAATGGGACCCAACCAACTAGTGGAGTTCGCCGTCGCCGATACGGGCATCGGCATCCCCCAAGAACGCCAAGAGGCGATCTTCGAGAGCTTTGCTCAAGCCAGCGGCTCGACGACTCGAAAATACGGCGGCACCGGGTTGGGGCTAACGATCAGCAAACGGCTGGTGCAGTTGATGGGTGGGGAAATTTGGCTGGAATCGGCTGAAGGCGTGGGCTCTACCTTCTTTTTCACCCTCCCCTTAGCTCCGGGGGCCGGACAAGTCGCACCGGAGGCGGAAACATTCGAATCCGTTGATTTAACCGGGTTGACCGTTCTGCTCGCCGAAGACCAACCCTTCAACCGGCAGTTGGTGGCTAAGTGGCTGGAAAATGAAGGGGTTAGCTTGGTGATGGCCGAAAGCGGTGACCGCGCCATGAGCCTGCTCAAAGAGCGGGACTTTGATCTCCTTTTAACGGATTTGCACATGCCCGGCTTGAGCGGCCTAGAATTGGCGCGTTTGATCCGCGCCGGAAAAACCCGCCAGCCCAAAATCCCCATCATTGCCCTGACCGCCAACGCCTTTAGCGAAACCAAGACCCGCGCCTTGGCGGCAGGCATGCAAGACTTCTTAGCCAAGCCCTTTATGCGGCATGATTTGATCCAAGCCATCATCCGCCAGCTTTCGGCTCAGTAGCGCTGGCGGCCCAGCGACCCCGGCGGGTGGGCTATAAGGCGCTATTTGCCCGGAAGATTGCGTTCTAAAATCTCGTCAATTGCCTCGGAGGCCAACTCGGCGACTTGCGCGTTGGGGTCGTCGATCAGGGGCTCTAAGGCTTCGATTTCGTTCATGGTCCCCACCAGCCCCAAGGCGCTGCAAAGATCACCGCGCAGCGTCGGCTCAGGCTGATCCAACTTGGCGGCCATGGCCGGGGCTACCTGCGCTAGACGTAGGTCAAAGCGCCCCTCCATCTCAAGTAACAACCGGTATATCCCACTACGGACCCGAATGCTTAGGTCCGCTGCTAGGTCGGGCAGCAGTTGGTCGTAGTCCGGTAGGCTTTCAAAAAGCAACAGCACGTTTTCAAAAGTGCCGTCCTCTAGCTGCTGGACTAGATAGTCTCGTTTGGCCTTTAGGTCTGCGGGGTCGGTCATGGAAAGCTTTTTATTGAGGTTATCCCTTAGATTAAAGGCCTGGGCCTGCCTTGCCAAGCCCAAAGCTCAGGCAAAGTAGCCCACTTAACCTTCCTCTTACCTCTACGCCCATCCCCAAAAGCACCTCTAAGGCCCAGCCAAAGGCGTTGCGCTGCTTGGGCCCGAACTACGCCACGCAAATCGGGGTAAAATCTGAGCCCACCCCTTGAGGCCTTGGCCCAGCTGAGGCATATATAGAACATTAACAGGAGAGATTCCATGACCCAGATCATCGCTTTCGGCAACCAAAAGGGCGGCGTCGGCAAAACCACCTTAGCAGTCCATCTGGCAGCCCGGCTGGCCCAGACAGGAAAGAAGGTCTTGCTGCTCGACGCCGACAAGCAGGCCAGCGCGCTCGACTGGGCTTCGGTGCGCGAAGTGGAGCCGCTGTTTACCAGCATCGGCCTACCCAAAGAAACGATCCACAAAGAACTGAAAACTCTAGCCCAGCCCTACGACTGGGTGGTGATCGACTCGCCGCCCCATTCGGCGGGGATCTTGCGTTCTATCCTGCTGGCTTCGGACCTCTTTTTGGTACCGATCAGCCCTTCGGCGTTAGATGTATGGTCTTCTAAAGAAATGTTGGACCTGCTCGCAGAGGCCCGGATTTTTAAGGAATCCCTAGCCGCCGCATTTGTGATCAACCGCAAGATCGTCGGCAGTGTTTTAGGCAGAGACATCGCCGCCGCACTCAAAGAATTGGGCCTACCGACTCTCCAGCAAGCCATCAGCCAACGCATTGCCTTTGCTGAATCCATGAGCCTCGGTTTGACGGTGGGCGAGTATGCCGCCGCCGGAACGGCAGCCGCAGAAATCGACAGTTTAACCCAAGAGATCCTGACCCATGCCAAAAAAGACTTTCAAAAGCTTAAAGCAACCTGAGCATTTCGTTGCCCAAGGGGGCGGCGAATCGAACAGCCCGATGCAGGACTTACTGGGCGGTGCCCCGGTCTTAGAATTGGGCGAACCGCTAGCGCAACCCCAGGACGCACCGGCACCGAAAAACCCCTTTGACTTGGAGGGACTAGACCCCGAACTATTGCGCCGCTGGCAGATCGCCGCCGAGCACAACGAAGATTCTCTGCCCGAATTGATAGAAAAGTGGGTGAAAAAGTACCTCAAGAAAAAGGGAAAAGAGAAGTGGTATTAGCCCCTTCTAGGGCCCGCGCCGAACCGGGCTGAGCTGAACCCCGGCCTTTAAAAAGTACCTAGGTTAAACCCCCCATTGACGTCCAGGCCGTAGCTTGTTCCTTTAGTGGCAGCATCTTATTTCGGTTCCCTACTTACTAGAGGCGCATGTCTGTCCCTGTTGCCCAACTAAAAGACCCGCAAAAACTCTGGTACGCCAACCTAGTCATCTCGGCAGTATTGGCAGACGGCGAGATCAACAGCGCCGAGGTCTCCTTCCTCAAACCCGTCTTGTCGCTGATCGCCAAGCCTGAAGATCGGCTCCAACTGGCCCAGGCGATTCAGACCTGCAAAGCCCCTCCCCTGACCCCTCCGCCCGACGGCACTCACGGGACCCTGTTGGCGGCGATCTTTTCCGAATTGATCATGGTCTTGCTGTCTGATGTAGACTTGGCCGAGACGGAGCGGGAGTTTTTAGAAGAAGTCAGCGAAGTGGTGGGCTTTGAGCCACGCTACCAAGCCGAATGGTATGCCTGGATGGAAGAGGGACTAGACTGGAAGTCCGAAGGACTCAAACTCACCCCCGCCGAAGACGCCAACTGGCTCCAGGAATTTAACGAAGGCCAACGCTTTTGGTATGCCCAGACGCTGGTGGCGGCCATCCTGATGGACCGGCAGATTGATAACTTGGAGATGAACTTCCTAAAAATGGCCATCGGCATGGTGGGCGAAGCTAAGTCGCGCAACAGCCTGATGGCCCACGTAAAAAACCGCTTCGCCCCCCAGCTAAGCGCCCCACCGCCAGAGACGACCTTAACCGAACGGATTCAGGTCTTCTTGAGTATCCTGCAATTGATTGCTACCGATGAGGTGATCAGCACCCAGGAACGGGGATTTTTAGAGCAGGTCGCCCAACTTGCGGACATCCCTCCCCAAGAATTTAACCGCATGGTCAGTTGGGCCATCCGGGGCATGGAATGGCGCAACCGCAAAAACCCGCTGATCGCCCGGGTCAAGTTGCGCTCCGTCAAAAAAGACGTGGAGCCGGAAAAAAAGCCCTGGATTCAGCGCCTCTTCGGCTGTTTTGTCTGCGGCGAAGAAGCTGTACCCCAGGTCCACTTCCGCCAACATACCCGCACCACCCCCAACCTCTTAGGGCGTCCAGCGGTAGTGGTCGTGCCCGGAACCAACGAGGCCTATGACTACAACCGCAACCGCCTGATCGTTTGCCCACACTGCCTCTTCACCTCCGGGGACAAGAGCCTATTCCGCAAGCGCTTAGGGGAACCGGTTCCGGTGGTATTAGACAACCCAGATTTTAAGCCCAACTGGATCAAAGGCTTACTGGCCCGACGTAGAGTCTTCGGTGACAGCCAATCGCAAATCGGGCAGATCGACCCTAACTTAGACTATGTAGCCGCCGCTTTTGCCACCAATCTTGAGGCCATGACCTTGATGGCAGGCAAGTCAGGGCTTTCGGACTGGGAACGGGCCAAGGTAAAGCTCGACGAAGCCGAAGCGCGCATGAACCTCAAAGACCAAGAAGGTGGGGAGGAATGCCTAAAAGAAGTGATGGAACTGACCCGGAAGCTTTTGGAGGAATCCCGGGACAACAAGATCCTCTTGCAGGCCGCCAAATTCCATTTGATCCTTTCGCTCTATTTTTCGAACCGTGAGGAATCTGTTTATGCCTTACAGTTTATAGAGCGCATGAAAGACGGAGCCAAGGACAAGGCACTGCGGGCTATGTCCGAAAAGACACTGGCCCAGGCCAAGGCGATTATGGACAAAGCCGACGACTACAAGCGAGATGCCCTAGAAGGCCTACACCCCAAGTCCAAACAACGGGTCTAAGCGGCTAGGGGGCTACTGAAAAGGAAAGAGGTTGGCTTGGCGGATGAAGGCTTCTTCGAGCTGCTCTCCTAGCGTGAAGTGGTCGAAGGGCTTGACCACAAACCCGGCGGCCCCTTCGGCGACGGCCTTTTGGACCGTCTCGGCGTCGGACTCGGTGGTGACCAAGACCAAGGGGGTGCTGCGTAAATTTTCGTCGGCCTGCATGGCTTCGAGCAGGTCCAAGCCCGAGCGCCTCGGCAAAAGCCATTCACAAAGCACCAGCCCAAAATGCCCCTGGGTGAGCTGATCCCAGGCGTCTTCACCGTCTGCGGCCTCTTCGATATGCTCGAAATAAAGCTCTTCTAAGGTTTCGCGCAAAATGCGGCGGGCTTCGGGGGCTTCATCGGCAATCAGAATCCAAATCTTTCGGTCCACCGCCATCAGGCCTCCTGAATCGCTTTACCCGGCGCTTCGCGGAGATGAAAGCCCTGCAATAGCTCCTTAGCGAACCGGTTGCGCTCCGCAAAATCGCGCCGAGATTCGCTGAGCGTAGCGCCCAGCAAATTTCGGTCTGCCTCGTTCATTAAGGCTCCTTTTTCGATCCTCAGGCGGACTAGTTGGTCGATCACCGCCCCGGCAGCGCGGCTGTCGCCTTGATAAAGGGCGACTTTAAAGAGCAGGCGGTGGGCCTTGAGCCGCCAACGCTGCAATTGGGCCGCTAAAACCATCTGGCGGGCCTCGTCGGCCGCCGCTTCCACCCAGGCATCGGCCTCTTCGGGTTGGCCTTGGTTCATCAACTGCTCCCCGAGGGTCAGTTGCAGAGAAATCAGGGACCAGCGGTTTTCATCTGAGGCATGGTGGTTCAGCATCAATTTGTGGCTATCGATGGCCAATTGGTAGAGGCTGCGCACCCAATGGGGCGAGGGGGCAAGGCTGCCTTGCTCTTTTAGCAAAGCGCGGTCGAGCCGCAGCCGGTGCTGGCTGCCATCGCGCCATTCCTTTAAAAAACTTTCCTGCAAGAAGGGGCTGGGGACCGCGTCGTCACTGGTGGCGCGGAACAATTCCTTACGGGGGCTGGCAAAGAGGCAACTGGGGCAGAAATGCACCCGCAGGCCGTTGAAATCAGCTTCGGCCGACTCGCCCAGCAGCTCCAAGGGATAAGAAACCACCCCAAAGAAGTTGCTGCGTCCTTTGGAGGCTTGGGTGCTGAGGCGGTGTACCAAGACCGGAGGGGCCTGATCGCCGCAGATAAAACAGCTCTGCTCCCGGACCAAAACCTGAGAGGTTTGCGGATGGGGCCGCCAGAGGGTCCGGTCGACGGGCAACGCATCGGGCCCGTTGGCGAAGCGGACTTGATGGCCCAAGGCGCGGCGTTGCTGCCGCCAGAAGATTCCCTGCTCACACCAGTCTAGACACCGTTGTTCTAGGGCACGGGGCAGATTGCATACCCGGATAAAGTCGCCCAAAAAGTCCGCTTCTTTGGGGCTGATCTCTTCGTTCAAGCCAATGATTTCGAGCACTTCAAAGAGCACCTGAAAGACCGTCTCGCGGTTCAAGCTAGGCGGCGAAAGCAACGGCGGGCGGAGGCGGCTGGTAAAATGCCCGGTTAAGCGTTTTTTGTGGGCCGCCGGTAAGAAATATAGTGCTTTTTTGAGGAGCTTGACCTCTAAAGGATCGGTGATCCCGTCAATCAGCATCACCCCGACCAGCACCTCTGCGTACCAGACCTGTTGGGCTTGGCTCATCTGGTGGACGGGCACCCATTTGTGCTTGAGTTCTAAGGACTCGGGCAAAAAATTACGGGCCGCCACCTGCCAACTTAGCCCCTGTTCGGCCCATTCGATCAAGTGGGCGTGGTAGTTGGCCTCAAAACCGAAACGGCGCGAAAGGTCTTCTAAAAACCGGCGTTCGCGGGGGTCTAGGTCCCAATCGCAAACCACCAGAGAGACCACTTCCATGTAGATTTGGGGCAGTAGTTCCTTCGGGAAATCACGCGGGATCGCCTGGGCGCGGGGGTTGCCCCGTTCCAAACGGCGCACCAAACGCGAAGAAGAAAGTTTGTCTTCCAGACTGCTGGCGAGACGCAAAAAATATTCGTACTCCCTCAGCGCCACCCGCTGGTCCGCCCAGATCGCCTGGATCATCAGGTCGGCGAACCAGACCTGCTGGCTCGGGCTGAGCGCGTTCATCAAAGCCTTCATCGGTTCCCCTTCGAAAAACTGGTCCTTAAGAATCGGCTTTTCTTATGCCCCAATTTTAGGGCATTCCCCTTAAGCTTTCAACCTTAAAAACGTTTTTGGACTCACCGCTGAACCCGGGCCTATCTACCTGACTGCAATCAGCCATGGATTACTAAACAAAGTAAAAATAGTCTCTTGCCTGACCCAATTCCCCGCTCCATCAACGCATCCCCACCGACGCAAGTTTAAATCACCACGCCTCTGGCTAGTCTACTTTCCTTAGGATGTAAGTCGGGAATAATTGGTAATAAATCCACACATTTAGGAACAATGCCTCATTGAAACCTCCCCTCAATGGCAGTAGAATTACTTATAGACCTTGCCTTGACCCTGGAGTTTAACCATGAATGTTTTTATGCCCCAGATATCTGAATCCCTTGCCCATATCTCTTTATTTGAAGGCCTGGGGAACGTTGCATTGGAACACATGGCCGAATCCTTTGAGGTTAAGTGTTTTAATAAAGGCGAGCTGATGTTAGAAGCAGGGCAGCCCGTTCCTTGGTTTATTTTAATCCGCCAAGGTATCGCCGGGATCTTAGTCTCCGGCGAAGTGGTGGCCTACCGAAAGTCTGGGGACTTTTTAGGCGAAATGGGCACGCTCTTAGACGAACCCGCTTCGGCAACGGTACGGGCCGAAGAAGACCTAGAGGCCCTGGTGATTTCCCACGACAGGTTTCAAGAAGTGGTCCCCCGCAAAACGTTATTAAAACTGCTTAAATCCACCGGCCAACGCCGCCTCGAACTCGGCCTGCGCCTTGCCGAATCGTTGCAGCACACGCCCCAGGGGCTTGTAAAAATCGATTCACAGGGCTGCATCACCGCCGATATTTCGAAGAAGTGCCTAGAATACCTGGGTGCAAAAGAGGTCTATGAAGTCCGTTTTAAGCGCTTTGATGAGGTG
Source organism: bacterium (assembly GCA_032250835.1). Taxonomy (GTDB): domain Bacteria; phylum SAR324; class SAR324; order XYD2-FULL-50-16; family XYD2-FULL-50-16; genus TamC13-09. The sequence continues at coordinate 4,870 of JAVVEA010000024.1, read as the reverse complement.
ATGGAAAGTTTGTCACCGGGGTTTCAGCGGGAGTGGGAAGGATTCGAATTGCTCTTTGACCCCAAACTGGACGAGAGCCAACGGCGGATGATCCAGTCCATTTTGCCTAGAGAAGTCACCTTTGGGCAGGGCCCGCGCAAGCGCACCTATGAGCTTTGTTATTATTCCTGTATAGATAGTTCAGGCATGGTGACCGGGCTGGATGTCGGGTTGATCGACATCACCAGCCAAAAATTATTAGAAACGCTAGAGCGCGAGGAACGCCGCAAGCAACGCATCTTTGCCGATCCCGAGGCCTATTTTTCGGTTTTGCAGCTCTGCAATGCGGTCATCGAGGGATTACAAGAAGAACCCCAAGACCTAAAGGCCAACCTGCACACCCTCAAGGGCATCGCCGGACTCCTCGACTTTTCCGAACTGAGCCACCAATGCCACCAGCTTGAAGAAGAGCTTAAAACAGGCTCGGTCCAAGCCGACTCGCTGAACCTATTCCTAAGTTTCGTTGAAACGGCCAGAGGCTATCTGGAATCGATCCCACCGGAATTGCGGGTCCGTTTAGAAGGCGTAGTCCTTTCTAGGGAACGATTCGAAACCTTGCGCTCGGCTTTAGGCCAGGGATTGTTGGATGTTAGCCTGAAAATAGTAGAAATGGCCGATAGCCACCCCTTTTCAACCCTGACCCAAAGGTTTCAGGTAGCCGCAGAAAATCTGGCGGCCGAGTTGGGTAAAGAGATCGAATTTGAGCAGCGCCAAACGGACTTAATGATCCCCAGAGTCATGTTAGACCCGCTCTCGACCCTGATCCACCTAGTCCGCAATGCAGTAGACCACGGGATTGAATCGCCTGACGACAGATTAGCGGCAGGCAAGCCACCGGCAGGGAAAATTTTTATTGATGCCTCTTCAGATAGCCAAGGAATTTACCTGAATTTTGAAGACGACGGCGCAGGCTTGGATGCCACCAAAATCTTAGGTAAGGCGATTCAAGCGGGGCTTTTAGAGGAAGGCCAAGAATTGACGGAGCCGGAATTATATCAATTGATCTTCCATCCCGGCTTGTCCACCGCAGGTTCGGTGACCCAAGTTTCCGGCAGAGGGGTGGGCATGCATGCGGTGCGTCAGGCGTTGGGTACTATTGGCGGCCAGATTGGGATCACCAGCCGGTTACAGCAGGGCACTAGCTTCCAGATCACCCTTCCTTGGCACACCTAAGGTTAGCCGCCTAGCGTTTCATTGATCCGCTCGATCAAAGCCGCCGGAGAAAAGGGTTTTACCACATAATTATTGGCCCCGGCTTGCACCGCTTTTAATACGTTTTCTCGCAGGCCTTCTGCGGTAACCATAACCACCTTGATCCTTTGCAACTCGGGACGCCGACGGATTTCTTCGAGTACTTCAATGCCCGTCATTCCGGGCATCGTCCAGTCTAAGATCACCAGAGCATAGTGGACTTCCGCTAGTCGCGCCAATGCTGCGGCCCCGCTGCCCGCCTCGTCAACAGACCCGTATCCAGCTGATTTTAATTGATTTTTAATGATCCGCCGCATGGCCGATTGGTCATCAACGACCAATATGGGTGTCATATCCATTTCCTCAGCCATCGCACCCCCTCATGATCAGGCCTTTTAATTTACGCTTAGGTGGCTATTCTAAGGCAGCGCAGGCTCAAAGGTCAACCGGGGCAAGTCCCTAGGCATTTGACTGAAAAGGCTTTTTGTTGCGACTCAAGCCGGAATTCACCTTAAATTGGGCACACGATGTTGCCCAAGCGTTCGGTGAGTTTGAGGTTTTCCCGGTAGTCGATGGGTAACACCAACAGGCTAGGCCCGTCGTCGGCAAAGGCCTGGGCCAGGGTGGGGGCCAAGTCTTGGCTCTTTTCCACCCAATAACCGCCCCACCCGAAAGCCTCGGCCAGTTTGAGCCAGTCGGGGTTGCTGAAGCTGAGGTCCGTATGTTGGCTAAATTGGTTTTGCTGTTTCCAGGAAATCAGGCCGTACCCGCCGTCTTGCCAGACCATCACCACCATCTTCACGCCCAGGCGCTTGGCGGTTTCCATCTCCTGCACGTTCATCAAAAAACCGCCGTCACCGCAGATGGCCAGAATCTTCCGGTCCGGGTGGACCAGCGCGGCGGCAATCGCGCCGGGCAGCGCAAAGCCCATACTGCAAAAGCCATTGGGGATCAGGCAAGTGTTGGGCTCATGGCATTGATAATACCGGGCGATCCACATTTTGTGCGCACCTACGTCGGAAAGCACAATATCTTCGGGCCCCATCTCTTGGCGCACATCCCAGAGCACCTTTTGGGGCTTGATGGTCCCGGTGGTTAGGTCGTCTTTATATTGCGCAAATTCTGCCAACATCTCGCGACGCACCGCCAGATGGTGCCCCGCTTGCCCACAGTCGCGGGGGTCGCGCTGGGCCCGCTCGTTGAGCATCCAGAGGGTATGGGCCAAATCGCCGACCAGCTCCTTTTGGGGGAGGTAATGGTCGTCAATCTCGGCGGGAACGAAGTCAGCATGTAAGATCACCTTCGAGCGGTTCGCGTTCCAAAAGCTCGGGTGGTACTCGACCATGTCGTAACCCAAGGTCAGAACCAAGTCCGCCTCGTCAAGGGTGCAGGCAATGATGTCTTTGGCTTGCAGACCAATGGTAAAGAGGCAATAATCGGCGTCCATATCCACACAACCCTTAGCCATGAAGGTACTAACCACCGGGATTTGGGTCAGCTCACAGAACTTTCGCAGTTGCTTGCTCGCCCGCTTGCGGATGCAGCCGTTGCCCGCTAAGATCACCGGCTTTTTGGCTCGTTTAAGGATATCCCAGGCCTGATCGGTTACTTTGTCGTCCGGGACCGGGCGGCGGAAGCGGCGCGGCGGGATGGGCCGCTCTTCGGTCGGGTTTTTGGCGATGTCTTCGGGCAGCTCGATATGGCAGGCCCCCGGCTTTTCTGTACGCGCCAATCTTACGGCCTTGCGGACCAGTTCGGGGATGTTGTCGGCATGGCGCACGGTGGTGGACCATTTGGTGACGGGCTCGAACATCCCCACCACGTCCATCACCTGATGGCTTTCCTTATGCAGCCGCTTGGTCGAGCCTTGCCCGGTCAGTACCAGCATGGGGGAGTGGTCCATGTTCCCGTCGGCGACGCCGGTGATCAAGTTAGTCGAGCCGGGGCCTAAGGTACCCAGACAGCCCGCCGGGTTGCCGGTCAGCCGCCCGTATACCTCGGCCATAAACGCCGCGCCCTGCTCGTGCCGGGTCAAAACGAACTTGACGGTTTTGGAAGCCTCTAGGGAGATCATAAAATCGGCGTTTTCCTCACCGGGCACACCGAAGATATACTCAATACCTTCTTCTTCCAAACACTTAACAAACAGATCAGAGGCTTTCATGGCCGGTCCTCAAGTTACGGGGTTTTGAGAACCATTCTAACAGATTAAAGCCCAAGCCAACAAGTAGGGGAACGCCAAAAGACCAAAGACAAGGAGGAATTAGGATTCGGCTTAAGCGCCTTGCCACCAAAGGCCCGCCCCAAGGGGGCCAAGGAGTCAGGGCCGCTGCAAGAAAACCACCGCCAACACCCCAAGCCAACCGGTTGGGGAGAGGCGAAGGCCCAAAGACAAGGAGGAATTGGGCTTTGGCTAAAGCGCTTTGCAACCCAAGCGCCCAGGGCCGCTGCAAGAAAACCACCGCTAACAACCCAAGCCAACCGGCAGGGGAGGGGCGAAGGCCCAACGATAAAGGGGAATTGAGCTTTGGCTAAAGCGCCTTGCGACCCAAGCGCCCAGGGGGCGGGGAAAGGACAAGAAAACCGCTGCAATCTGATTGACAAATAAAAGACGCGCTGCTCTAATGCGATATTCCGCTGCGGGCGGTTAGCTCAGCTGGTAGAGCGGCGGCGTCACAAGCCGTAGGTCGTTGGTTCAAGTCCAATACCGCCCACCACCGCTCGTTGGAAGTCGCATTACGGGGTTGTAGTTAAGTTGGTTATAACGCTAGCCTGTCACGCTAGAGGCCGCGGGTTCGAGTCCCGTCAACCCCGCCATCAATTTCAATGACTTAAGAGTTTTTTAAGCCCCTCCGAATGATTCAGGGACCCCGCTCCCGACCAATCCCCCACGTACAAAGGTTAAGCAAGGGTAACCTGGGCCGAACAGGCCAAACAGGCTAGATTTCTTGCCCGGTCACATGTTTGTGCAAGATCATGCTGATATAGGTTTGGTATCCCAATCCGGCCCGAGCAGCCTTCGCCTTAATTCCTTCTAGGTCATTCGGCGCTAAGCGAAGGTTGACCTTAGCTGACTTTTTCAAGGCCTCTTCAGCCATATGCTTCCACTCGGTTTTCGAAAACTGAGGGTTTGAAACCCACTCGTCATGCTCAAGGGATTCCATCAACTCAGCCTCTGCTTCATCGAAAGGCTTTTGTTTGACCTCACTCATGTCCGTACCTCTGGTTGTACTTTCTGCTTTTGAACGCGGTTTTAAAGAAAACACCCTCTTCCTGTTTCACATAGGGCACCGCCCAAACGTAATTCTGACACCAAACCAGCAAAACCCGTTGGTGTTCCTTCGTAGGGTGTTTGATGTCGTCCAGCAGGGCTCCCGATTGTATTGCTTGCGCCAATTCTTCAAAGGAGATCCCCCTCTCGGCGATCAACCATTCATTTTTGTCGTCGCTCCAGCGTAAGGATTGTTTCTTCATGTTTAGATTGTATGACATTAGATAGGCAAAATCAATCTAATATGGAGGCGTATCATGGGATGAGTACTCTCCCAACCCAGGGGTGACCTTTATAGTGGACCGAAAAGTTCAGACAAAATTTGAATTAGGCGTTATTTCTGAATTGCGGTAACGAACCTCGATTTAG
>JAVVEA010000023.1:0-41974 GCA_032250835.1 bacterium | reverse complement strand
ATCTCAGAGTCCGTCTTCTGTAAGTTGCGCCATGAGTTCAGCGCCGCTACGTTATGGTTGATTTTCAAGCTCATGATTCTCTCCTAGAATCTCTGCCCCTCAGGGAGCTTTTTTGCCTAATTGCCTTTTGGGCTCTTGCCTTTGTTTCCTTGTCGGAAGGTTGCTGGGAAAACTTGAGCTTTTTGTTGCTCTTTTTTATTTCCCGCTCCTTCGCGTCTTGATTCCTTATCGGAGCGTCTAAAAAAAACTTGAGGGGGAAGTTGAAGAAAAAGCAGTATTTTCTTCTAGATGCCCATAGATAAAGGCTTAGGTAGGATTAAAAACAGAACAGCGCAAGCCACCGGGTGGAACTTACACTTATATATAGGGGGATTTTGAGGGGGAACTATGGCACCCTGAAAGGGGCCTGGGAAGGGCTTCAGGGAGGCCTGAAGCCCTTAGCTCAACGGCTGGCTATTGGATCAACGGTAATAAGACCGAAAAACAGGTCCGCTGATTGGGACTGCAGGTGACTGAAACCTTGCCCTTGTGGGCCTCAGCGATCTGGCGGACCAAGGCTAAGCCCAAGCCGTAGCCCCCGGTCTTAGTGTTGCGGCTCTTGTCTACCCGGTAAAAGGGCTCAAAGAGGTGCGGCAGGTCCGCCTCGGGGATGCCCGGCCCCTGGTCGCAGACCTCCACTAGGGCTTGGTCCCCTTGGCGGCTGAGCAAGATTTCGACCTGACTCCCGGCGGGGCTGTACTTGACCCCGTTTTCGATCAAGTTACGGAACAGGCGCTCTAAGCGTCTAAAGTCGCCTGAAACCCGCAACCGCTCGGCAGGCTCTTCTAAAACCACGCCCGGACCCTGCCGTTCGGCCAAGCCGCGCAACAAGGAGCCCAGTTCCAGCGGGGCCAAGTCCAAGACGCCATGTTCGCTGTCTAGCCGGGCGGATTCCAAAAGCTCGTCGATCATCGCTTCCATCTGCCCCAACTCGTCCACTAATCCCTCGCGTTCCTTCCCATCCGGCAAGAACTCAAGAGACAAACGCATCCGGGTTAAGGGGCTACGCAATTCGTGGCTTACATTATATAACAGTTGTTCTTTCGAGTGCAGGTCCCGGCGCACCTGTTCGGTCATTTGGTTGAAGGCCCGGGCCAGATTGCCCAGTTCGTCTTTACTGCGCTCGGGCAGGCGGACTAACAGGTTGCCTTGGGTGACTTGCCGTACCGCGCCGTCCAACTCCTGCAAGGGCCGAAAGAGGCGGCGCAGCATATACCAAGAGCCGATAAACAAAAGGGAAAGCACGCTCAACAGGGCCAACAGCTCCGGCCAAGGAGCTCGGTCACTGAGTTCAAAACGCGGCACCGCCAAGAGACGGTGGTCCCCCTGTTGGATCTGCAAGATCGGACGGTCCCCGGCACGACCCAGCCGCAGGGGTCGATTCTTGGAACCTGGATGGTTGTGGCGGAAGGCCACTTCCGAAGCATAGGGCACCCATTCGGCGGTAGCGAAACCGCCGTCCGGCGATTCAAGCCGAAAGTCCAGGCCCATCCGTTCACCCACCTCTCGGGCTTTGTCTAGTTGCGGCGGGTCGCCCAGGCTTTCCATCACGTAATGGGTACAGCCCTGGATAAAACGACCAAAGATCTTGCGTTGGCTGCCCAAAAAGTGACCAAAAAACCAGCCCACCGCCAAATTGATCAACAGCGCGGCAACCACCAGCACCAACAGCAGCTTAACGAACAGCGAACGGTTGCGGAACCAATCCATCATGGGGCGCTCCCTTGGGCCAGGTCAAAAAACATATATCCCGAACCCCAGACGGTTTTAAGAAAACGAGGGTGTTTGGGGTCGTCGCCTAGCTTATGGCGCAGGCGACTGACCAAGACATCAATGCTGCGGTTAAAGGATTCCCACTCTATCCCGGCGACCTCTTCCATGATCTGATCCCGACTCAAGACCTCTCCGGCATGTTGGGCCAAGAGGCTCAAGAGTTGGTACTCGGTGCTGGTCAAGTCTACGGGGTTGCCTGCTAAGCTCACTTGGTGGCTCTTAAAGTCGATTTCCAAGGAGCCGAACACCTGTTTAGACTTAGTGGCCCGCCCGCTGGAGCGCCGCAGTACCGTTTGGATACGGGCGACCAGTTCGCGGGGCTCAAAGGGTTTGGGGAGATAGTCGTCCGCGCCGATCTCTAACCCGACCACCCGGTCGGTCAAATCGCCTCGGGCGGTCAACATGATCACCGGCAGGTTTGAATGCCCGCGCAGACGGCGTAGGGCTTCAAACCCGTCGAAGCCCGGCAACATAACGTCTAGAATCAGCAGGTCTGCTTGGGCGGTTTCTAGGGCCTTTAAGCCCGCCTCGGGATCGAAGCGGGCTTCCACCACATAGCCAAAGCTACTGAGGTAGGTCTTTAGAAGCTCGACCAGCTTTTCGTCGTCATCGATGATAAATATCTTCTGAGACATAGGTCCTCGTTAATGCCAAAATCCCCGGTGGTGGCCGCCTTCGGCGAAACGCTCTTTCATCTCTTGAAGATGTTCGACCAGCTTGCCGCGTTGCTCAGGGGTCAAGGTCTGCAAGAATTGGTCGGCTCGCTCCAAAGCCTTGGTGGCAATGGCTTCAATGCGCTGACGGTGGGTGTCTATCTCTTCCTTTACGCGACTTTGGTCAATCTTTCCACTCTGGACCTGCTCAATCGCCAGATCCATCATGCTACCGCGCTCGGGGCGGTTTTCCTTAGCAAAGGCCATCACCTCGGTTACATATTCTTTGAGTTGGATTTGTTGTTCTGCCGACAAATCCAATTCGTCGGTTACCTTCTCGACCATCCGCTGGGCCCTTTCTTCTGGGGTCTTTTTGAACCATCCGGCCTGGGCGATGCCGCTAAAGAGGAAGGTAGCCGAGGCCAAGAGGATAAAGAAGCTGGTGAAACGTCCGGTTCTCATGGGAACTCCTGAGTTCGGGTTGACAGTAACGCTTGACTGCGTTGAAGTTGATCCTAGAATAGCGCTCCTGCAAAAAGCTTCTTCAACCAGCCGTAAGGCTTTGCAACAAAATGTAACGGTATGAAAACCACCCTGCGCCCCGCCATGCTGGCCGATGCCAAGCCGATTGCCCGGATTTTAGACCAGCTGGGCTGGTTTGAGGAATTTTCGGCCCAGGACCCCAAACTGCAAGAAGACCGGGTTAAATCCTTCCTGCGCGAAACCCTCGACTCGCCCACCCAGGAGTGCCAAGTGGCGGTCAACGAAGCGGGCCGCGTGGTCGGGTATGCCCATTGCCACCAAGTGCCCTATTTTTTCTTGCCCGAAGCAGAATGGTACCTTTCGGAGCTTTTTGTTGAATCAGAGCACCAGCGCCAAGGGGTGGGCTCGCTGTTGTTGGACTGGGTCAAAGAACGGGCCGTGGCGCGTGGGGCCAGCCGGGTCAGTTTGTTTACGGGACGCCACCGCGACTCCTTTCAAAGCGGCTTTTACACCAAGCGCGGCTTTATCGACAAAACCGACCGTGCCAGCATGATTTGCCCTATGTAGGTACCGATGAAATATGATCAAGTGGTTGTTTGGGGACGCGGGCTGGCGGAGTATGAAGATATGTTTTTGCTCGATCGGGCCCCGATCGGTCCCGTCTTGGCGGTTGCCGAGGGTCCTTCGGGCTTTAACGCCGGGCTGCATGCGCGCGGGCGGGAGGTAGTCTCGGTCGATCCGCTCTACCAGTTGCAGGGTGAGGCCATCGAAAGCAAGGTGATGGAGGCGGCACCCAATATCTTAAAACAAACCCACTGCGCCGCCGACCAGTTTGACTGGAGCCGCTACGGCGATTTGGAGGGCCTGCGCCAAGCGCGCTTTGAGGCCTTGGCCGTCTTTTTGTCAGATTACCGCCTGGGCCGGGCCGAGGGGCGCTATCTGGCCGGGGCCTTGCCCAATTTACCCTTAAAACCTGGGCGTTTTTCCCTGGCCCTTTGCTCGCATTTCTTATTTTTATATGACCAGCTACTGGACCTGGATTTTCACTTGAGGTCTTTAGAAGAAATGTTGCGGCTCGCCCCGGAGGTGCGGATTTATCCCCTAGTTAACCTAGCTTGCCAGGAATCGATCCACCTGCGTCCGGTGATTGAACACTTCCGTAAGCGGGGGGTCCGGGTTGATCTGGTGGAGTCCCGCTACCGGTTCCAGAAGGGCGCTGACGAGTTCTTGCGTTTGAACCATTAAAGGGCTTTGCCAAATGAAGCGATCAGGCTAGCCTGAACGGATTTTCAACAAGGAAACCCATGCACCGAATTTGGTTGCTTTCGATCGGCCTGCTGGCCGCCTGCGCCACCCCGCGCCCCGATGGGTTGGGGATTCAGGACGGAAAACTGGCCCCCTGCCCAGACAAACCCAACTGCGTCAGCAGCTTTGCGCCGCCCGGCGAACACCGGGTTGAGCCTATTGCCATTGCGCTGCCGAGCGAAGAGCCCTTCGCCCCGGTCAAAGCGGTGCTGGGGCAACTGGGGCAACACGAATTGGGCGAAGAAGGGCCGGACTATTTGCATGTGGTGTTTACCAGCCGGGTCTTCCGCTTCAAAGACGACCTGGAACTTTTATATGACCGCGACGCCGGTCTGTTACATCTGCGCTCCGCTTCGCGCTTAGGTCATTCTGACTTAGGAGTGAACCGCAAACGCGCCGAATCCCTGGCCCAACTATTGGAGAAGCACCGATGATCAGCCTCTTTGCCAGCGCACCTAAGGGGCTCGAAGAGTTATTAGTGGAAGAGCTACATGGCCTGGGTATTGCCGATGCCCGTCCGGGGCACAGTGGCGTCCGCTTGGTGACCGATCTTGCCGGAGCCTACAAGGCCCTGCTTTGGTCTCGGGTCGCCAACCGCATCTATTGGCCGCTGATGCAGTTTGACTGCTTCAACGAAGCCCAACTTTACGACGCCCTGCTTAAGTACGATTGGTTTTCTCAAATGGACCTATCGTCCAGCTTTTCCTTTGAGGTGGACCTTTTGGGCTCCCCCTTTAAGAACAGCCACTTTCTGCGTCTCAAAGCCAAAGACGCCCTGGTCGATGCCTTCCGGGCCCAGACCGGTGAGCGCCCCACGGTGGATTTAGAGGCACCGGACCTGCGCTTCCACCTGCTTTTAGATGGCCGGACCGGGCTCTTGAGCTTGGACCTCGCCGGTGCACCACTGTCGCACCGCGGCTACCGTAAGATGAGCGTCGAAGCGCCGCTGCGCGAGAACCTCGCCGCCGGGCTCTTACTACGGGCCCGCTGGCCTGAGATGGCCAAAGAAGGCAAGGCGTTGCTCGACCCTTTCTGCGGTTCCGGCACGCTGCTGATCGAAGGGGCGATGATCGCGCTCAACGCGGCACCGGGCTTGCTGCGGGAGCGCTGGGGCTTTAGCCAATGGAAAAAACACGACCCAGCCCTTTGGGACGAGCTGATCGACCACGCCGAATCGGTAGAAATCCACGACTACCCCCCACCAATTTACGGCTGGGACCAGAGCACCGGGGCTATCTCGGCGGCTCGCTCCAACCTGCTCTCAGCGGGCCTGCCGGACTGCGTCACCTTTGAGCAACGGGCCTTTAAGGACTTTGCCCTGCCCAAGGACCTGATCGATTTGGGTGGCCTGATCGCCACCAACCCGCCCTACGGCGAGCGGATCGGCGACACCGAAGTGCTCAAGCCGCTGTACCGACAAATTGGCCAACGACTGACCACCGATGCGCCGGGCTTTGAGTTGGCTATGTTGACCGGAAGCCCCGAATTGGGCCTAGAGATGGGGATCAAAGCCAAGCGGCAGCATAAATTTTACAACGGTGCTATCGAATGCCGCTTGCTGCGCTTTGACCTAGGCACCGCCCCGGTCTTCGAGCGCAAACCGCCGGGTCGCTTGCCGCTACCGGAGCGGGAGCCCGCCGAAGAGTCCGAAGCCTTCACCAACCGGCTCAAAAAGAACCTAAAGAAATTCGAGCCCTGGGCCAAGAAGGAGGGCACCGAGGCCTACCGCATCTATGACCGGGACCTGCCCGAGTACAACCTAACCATCGACCGATACGGCAGCCACCTGCACCTAAGCGAGTGGAGCCCGCCTAAAGAGTTGGACCCTCATGTAGCCAAAAAGCGGTTGCAAGACGTGTTGCTGCGGTTGATCAAAGACTTTGATTATAAGCCCGCACAGCTACACCTAAAGCGCCGCCAGCGGCAAAAGGGCAAGGAGCAATACGAAAAGCGCGAGATCGAACCTTGCATCCGCAGCGTCATCGAAGGCGGGCTGCGCTTTAAGGTAAACCTCGAAAGTTACCTGGACACGGGCCTATTCTTAGACCACCGCAGCACCCGCGCGATGATCAAAAAAATGGCCGCCGGGAAGCGCTTCTTAAACCTCTTTTGTTATACCGGCGCGGTCACCGTATACGCCGCCGCTGGGGGGGCCAAGGGCAGCGTCAGTGTGGACCTGAACCAAGGCTACCTAGACTGGGCCGCAGAAAACCTTGAGCACAACGGGCTGAACACCAAGTCTCATGTGCTCTTGCGTGAAGATGTTTTGCAGTGGATTGAGCAGGACCGCAATCAATACGACCTGATCTTCTGCGACCCACCGACCTTTTCTAACTCTAAGTCCATGCGCGACAGCTTTGATGTGCAGTCCGCCCATGTGCGGTTGATCCACACCTGTATGAAGCGCTTGGCCAAGGGCGGCACCTTGATCTTCAGCAATAACTTTAGAGACTTTAAGCTGGAATACGACGCCCTCAGTAGTTTCGAAATCGAAGACATCACCGCCCGCACACTGCCTAAAGACTTTGAGCGGAGCCCGAAAATCCACCATTGTTACCTGATCACCCGCCCCTAAGGTACAAGCCCCCTCAGGGGGCTTGCCACAGGGGGGCAATTGGGGCTATAAGTGGGCCTTAAACCGATCTGGCAATCTTTTCCGCCCTACTCCCGAGAATGAAGCTCTACCACCTGCCGATCCACCGCCTGCACCAAATGCGTCAGGCCGGTGAGACCACCACCGAGCAAATCACCGCTGCGGTGATCCAGCGCATTGAGGCCACCGAGCCCCAATTGAACAGCTTTTTGATGCTCAATCAGGAAGCCGCTCTCCAACAGGCGCGCCAAGCAGACCAAAAGCAGTCACAAGGCGGTAGCTTGGGCCCTCTAGAGGGCATGCCCATTGCCGTCAAAGACATCTTTAATGTCAAAGGTACCCTCACCACCTGTGGCAGCAAATACCTAGAGACCTACAAGGCACCCTACGAATCTACGGTCACCGCCAAGCTGATGGCCGCCGGGTATGCCATGATCGGCAAAACCAACATGGACGAGTTCGCCATGGGTTCGGGCACTGAGAACAGCGCCTTCGGCCCGACGCGCAATCCTTGGGACTTAAGCCGAGTCCCCGGTGGGTCTTCGGGCGGTAGTGCTTCGGCAGTCGCCGCAGGCCAAGCCCTGGCCGCTATCGGCACCGATACGGGCGGCTCGATCCGCCAGCCCGCCAGCTTCACCGGCATTGTGGGGGTCAAGCCCACCTATGGCCGGGTTTCTCGCTGGGGCATGGTGGCCTTTGCTAGTTCTTTGGACCAAGCCGGTCCCATGACCCAAGACGTCACCGATGCGGCCCTGATCTTAAACGCCATCTGCGGCCCCGACGACCACGACCTAACCAGCGCCAAGGTACCGGTGCCCGACTTTGGGGCCGAACTGGGCCGCAACCTGAAGGGCAAAAAGATTGGCGTGATCAAAGAACTTGATCTGGGCTTAGCAGACCGCGAAGTAGTCGCCGTCTATGAAGACAACCTCAAGACCTTAATCGCCGCCGGGGCCGAGATCCAAGAGGTCAGCATCCCCAACATCTCCCACGCCGTGGCCACCTATTATGTGATCGCGCCTAGTGAGGCCAGCAGCAACTTAGGCCGCTATGACGGCGTGCGTTACGGCCACCGCGCCGCCGAGGCTAAGAATTTGGCCGAGGTCTACGAAATGAGCCGGGACCAAGCGCTGGGCCAAGAGGTCAAGTTACGCATCTTGCTGGGCACCTTTGCGCTTTCGGCGGGCTATTATGACGCCTATTACCTAAAGGCCCTTAAGGTCCAAAACCTGATCCGTGCCCAATACCGCGCCGCCTTTGAGCAGGTAGACGCCATCGCCAGCCCGGTCAGCCCGACCTTAGCCTTTAAGATCGGCGAACAGGTGGACGATCCCTTAAAGAACTATCTGGCCGACGCCTTCACCATCCCGGCCAACTTGGCGGGTATCCCCGGCATCAGCCTGCCCGGTGGGTTTGCCTCAGGGCTGCCGGTAGGATTGCAGCTTCTAGGCAACCATTTTGAAGAAACCAAACTGCTCGGCATCGCCCACGCCTTCGAGCGGGAATTGGGCTTAAGCAAACCGGCTTTGGCGATTTAAGGACCCTATGTTAACGCAACTACAGTCCATCTTGAGCGCTTTTGAGTTAGCCTTGAGCCAGGCCCAAGACTCCAAGGCCATTGAAGCCCTAAAGGTCCGTTTTTTAGGCAAAAAGGGCGAGGTCCAAGAACTAATGGCCGGGCTCAAGTCCTTAAGCAACGAAGAGAAGGCCGCCGCCGGCAAGGGCATCAACGAACTCAAGCAACAAATCGCCCAGGGCCTAGAAGCCCGGACCGAAGCCATCAAAGACGCCGAAGCGGCCCGCTTGGTCGAAGACCAATGGATCGACATCAGCCTAAACCCCGAAGGGCGCGAAGCGGGCAGCCTGCACCCGATCACCTTGGTGCACCAGCGGCTAGAGGAAATCTTCGAGGCCATGGGCTACAGCATCTTGGACGGCCCGCACGTCGAGACGGACTATTACAACTTCGAAGCCCTCAACTTCGACCCGCACCATCCCGCCCGGGACATGCACGACACCTTCTTTTTTAAATCTGGCCACTTGCTGCGCACCCAGACCAGCCCGGTGCAAATCCATGGCATGGAGCAGATGAAGCCGCCCTTGCGGATCGTCTCGACCGGTAAGGTCTTCCGCTGCGAGCGGCTCGACGCCACCCACGAGGCCTGCTTCCACCAGATTGAAGGGATGATGATCGACAAGGGCATCAACGTCGGGCATTTGATCCACAGCATGAAAGTGATGCTTTCAGAAGTTTTTGAGCGCGAAGTCGAAGTGCGGCTGCGCCCCGGATACTTCCCCTTCGTCGAGCCCGGCTTTGAGCTGGAAATTGCCTGTTTGATCTGCGGCGGCGACGGCTGTCCGGCCTGTAAAAAGCTGGGCTGGGTCGAGCTACTAGGCTGCGGCATGGTCCACCCCAACGTCTTAAAGGCTGGCGGGATCGACCCGGAGGTCTATTCGGGCTTTGCCTTTGGGATGGGCACCGACCGCTTGGCCATGCAGCGTTACGGAATCAGCGACATCCGGCATCTGCACAACGGCGACCTGAGCTTTAATCGTCGTTTCTCCACCGCTTCGGGCTATCGAGTATTTTAACCCATGAAGATCAGCAAAAACTGGATCCAAGAATTTGTCGACCTGCCTCAGGACCTTGAGCCCGCCGCTTTTAGCCGCCTGATGACCCTGCGCATCTGCGAGGTGGAAGGCGTCGAGATCACCGGGGCCCACCTGAGCCAAGTCTTCGCCGCCAAGGTACTTTCCCTACGCCCCCACCCAGACGCCGAGAAGCTGCGTTTGGTTACGGTGGACCACGGCCAGGGTCAAATCGAATTGGTCTGCGGTGCCCACAACTTTGACGTGGGAGCTATGGTCGCCTACGCCGGTTTGGGCTGTGTTCTGCCCGGCGGTTTTGAGATCAAAAAGGCCAAAATCCGGGGCGTTGAATCTTTAGGCATGCTCTGCGCCGAAGACGAACTAGGCTTTGGCGAGGACCACGACGGTTTGATGCTGCTGCCCCCAGAAACCCAGCCGGGCACCGCACTTTCGGAGCTTTTCCCAGACCAACTGGACTGGGTTTTGGAAATCGACAACAAGTCGGTCACCCACCGTCCCGACCTCTGGGGCCACTATGGCTTTGCCCGTGAGTTTTCGGCGGTCTTTGACGTCCCCTTAAAGCCCTATCCCGCCTCACCGCCGAGCCTAGACGGAGGCCCTTGCCCGATTCAGGTAAAAGTCGAGGTGCCCGAACTGGTGCCGCGCTATACGGGCTTGTTCGTTGAGGGATTGGCCGTCAAGCCCTCTACCCCCGCCATGCGCCACCGGCTGCACCGCGTAGGCCTACGTCCGATCAACAACTTGGTGGACGTGACCAACTATGTGATGTGTGAATTGGGCCAGCCGATGCACGCCTTTGACGGCTCTAAAATCGCCGGGAACCAACTGACGATCCGCCGGGGCCAAGGCGAAAAGTTGATGACCCTTTACCAAAAGGAAGTCACCTTAACTACCGAAGACCTGACCATTGCCGATGCCGCCGGGCCTAGCGTGGTGGCCGGGGTGATCGGCGGGCTGGATTCGGGCGTCGCCGCAACTGCGACCAGCTGTTTCTTAGAAGCCGCCAACTGGGAACCGGTGACGGTGCGCAAAAGCGCGGCTCGTATCGGTCTGCGCACCGACGCCAGCCAACGCTTCGAGAAGGCCCTAGCCCCCGAGACGACCGAACCGGCTATCTGGCGTGCCCTAGAACTACTGACCCACACCTGCCCAGACTTAAAGCCCAAGGGCGGACTGAGCGACCATTGGGGCCTAGAATACCCCGAGGTGCAAGTGCACTTGAGCTATGGGTTCATCAACCACCTTTTGGGCACCCAGATCGACCCCAAAGAGATCGACCGGATCTTAGACCGGCTCGGTTATGACATCCAGGCTCAGGGTGACCGCCTCACCTTAACGGTGCCGCCAGCGCGCCGCGCTAAAGACCTCAGCATCCCCCAGGATGTGGCCGAGGACGTGGGCCGGATTTTTGGGCTGGAGAAGATCGAGCCCCAGGCGGCACTCTTTCCGGTCGAACGGCCCCAGTTTAACCGGTTGCGCCAAACGGAGACGCGCTGCAAAAAGGCGCTGGCTCAGCTGGGCTTTCATGAAATCTATTCTTATCCGCTGACCCAAGAAAGCACCGAAGCGCCCTTTGGCCTGAGCCAAGACCCCCAATTGGTGCTGCTCAACCCGGTCATCGAGACCCAGGACCGGATGCGCACCAGCCTGCTGCCCCACCTGGCCCAGCGCATCCACGCCAACCAGAAATTGGGCCGGGACTTTAAACTCTTTGAATTAAGCCGCATCTACCATTACGGCCCCGAAGGTCCCTTTGAGCCCAACCGGTTGGCCCTAGCGCGCGCCGTCGAGCCCGGCGCAGAGCCTGGCAAGGCCTTTTATAGCCTCAAGGCCGACCTGATCGACCTGCTCGGGAGCCTGCAAATCCCCCAGTTGCGCTTTGAGCCCCTCAGGAACCCCCCAGACTACCAACACCCCTACATTGCCGCCGAGGTGTACAGCGCGCAAACCCACCTAGGTAGCCTCTTTGGGCTTTCGCCGAAGGGTTACCGCAGCTTTGACCTCAAGGGTGAGGTAGTGCTTTGCCAATTGGACTTCGACGCCCTCTTCGCCCAAAACAAGGCCGAGTATTTCTTTGAGGAGCCCTCGCGCTTCCCGGCGGTGAACTTTGAGTTATCCCTTTTGGTGCCCAAACGGGTAAGGTATCAAGAAGTGGCCCGGGCCATTGAGTCCTATAATCCCCTGGTGTGCGGAGTCCGCTTTTTGGACGTCTATTACGCCAAGGAACTGGGCGAAGATAAGAGCCTTTCGGTAGGTCTACAGTTCCGCGCCCAAGACCGCACCCTAAGCGCCGAAGAGACCAAAAATCTGCAAGAGGGCTTGATTGCTGCTCTGGCCGAACGGGGTTTTCAGCTAAGGTAAAATGGATCGAGACAAAAAGGAAATCTACACGGTCACCATTGTCCGCAACTTCGGCATCCCCTTAAGCTTCACTATAGAGAAGCGCAAGGTCGGGATCTTGACGGTGCTCGCGGCGGTGATCGCCGGTCTTCTGCTCTACGCCTCCATCGACTATTTGGTGGTCCGGGCCCAAAACCGCAAGATGCGTCATCAGTTGATCCAAAGCGACGAGAAGATGAGCCAGCTGAGCCAGCAAGTGCGGGAGCTGGACCAAAAATACTACGCCGCCGGACAAGAAGGGGCTGGGCGGCGGTTGTTAAAAGATTCCTTGGCCAAGCAAGAAGAGTTGAGCACCGCAGACATCTGGGACCAACGTAGCTCCGGCTTGAGCTTTGAGGAGATCCAAGAAGGGAGCGCTGTCGAGGTGGCCCAGCTCAAAGCCGAGGTGATCGGCGACCAGCTAGAACTTTCGGTCTCTATGTCCAACCGCTCCAACCCGGACCAACCGGTGGGCGGCTACCTCTGCATCACCTTAGCCAACGAAGACCAAGCCCCGACCCTATACGTTTCGGCTACCGGCGGTCCCTTAGGGGAAAAAGGGTTCCCTTCGAGCTACAAACAGGGACGCCAATACTTCTTAAAAGCCAAGGGCAATAAAAAGACCATCACCCAAAACCTTGCCCTCAAGGAAGCCAACGAGTATTATACCCATGCGATGGTATTTATTTATTCTTACAAGGGAACCCTGCTAAACCGCTCGGCCCACCCCTTGGATAAAGCCATCTTCTTAGAATAAGGCATCCATGAGCAAGTCCAAGAAGACCGTCGAAAAGAAACCAGAGGCCCTACTTTCGGGCTTGCTGGGCGCGGGGAGCCGCTTTGAAGGGCGCATTCGCTTTGAGGGAGTCTTACGCATCGACGGGGTACTGCATGGGGAGATTCTTTGCAAACCCGGCCTACCCAGCAAAGTGATCATCACCGAAAACGCCCAGGTAGAGGCGAACATCGTCGCCGACGAAGTGATTGTATCGGGTAGTCTCTGCGGCAATATCAAGGCAGTAGAGCGCTTGGAGTTACTTAACCCAGGACGGATCGAAGGGTTGATCTACTCCAGTGATTTTTCCATCGAAGACGGCGCGCTCTTTCAGGGCGAATGCATCATGATCCGTGGATGGAGCGAGGAGGACAAACAGGCCTTTAAGCTCGAAGGTTTCTATGAAATCCACCAACAAAACTCCATTTACGAAGAGGCCCCAAGCCGCTGACCTCGTTTGGGCAAGGCTTTTGCTTTCCTTAAGGGGAGTTAACCACTAAGGGCCAGAATGTTCAGACCGCGCAGACTACTCTTTCTTATTGTTTTCCTTTGTTATTCGATGCCCATTTGGGCCCAGAATGCAGAGCCGCAAAACTATCTGGACCGGATCTCCAACCAGCCCGACGGGGACCTACGTACCGTTCTTACCTTAGAAAGCTTCGAGCCGCCGGACTATGAGATCGTCGAAAATCTCAGTTCCAAAGTCTTTATCGTCAAATTCCGGGGCACCAAGCTCGGTGAGATCAGCGACCTGATCGTCTTCCGCGACCCGCTACTCTCTGGGGTGCAAATCCAGAAGGTGGACCGGGGGGAATATTGGGTCAAAGTCCGCGCCAAACACGACAACCTGACCTATAAGGTCCTGCCCCAGCCGAAGGGCTCGAAGCTGATCAAGGTCCAGTTTGATAAGCCCGTCCAAGCCAAAGACCAATATGCCGGGGTCGAGTTGGTGGATATGCTGCGCGAATTGGCTCCGGCCAAAGAATCACTGATCTTAACCTTCGACAAACCGGTCCAATACGACATCATCCGCGACAACACCACCCCCGGCGGGTTGGTCAAGGTCCGCATGATCGGTGCGCGCATGACCGACGGTTTGATCGTCCCTGGTGCGCCGACCGATATGCTCAAAGGGGTCGAGGTAGAAAACCGGGGCAAGTATCTGTTGATGGTGATTAGGCCCAAGGAATATGTCCTCAAGGTAGAAAAGAAAACACTGACCGGCCCGCCCAGAGTGATCCTAGAATTAACCGAAGACAAGGAAATCCCCCTTTCGAAGCAGGAAATCCTGACCACCAAGGCCCAGGTGGAGGCCGAAAAGAAGAACGAAGATGAGGCGGCCCGCCAAGAGTTCGTCAATAAAAAGCTGGAAGAGGCGGAACAGCAATACCGGATGGGGCGGTTTAAGAAGTCGGGCTTGATGTTTAAAAACATCTACAACTTTGCGCCCGAATCAGAAATCGGGGTGCGCGCCGCCTTCCGCTCGGCAGACTCTTATTACCAATGGGAACTAGCCCAAAAAGAGCCGAACCACGAATTTGTGGTGCAGGAGTACCGCGCGGCAGTCAACGCAGCCCTGGTAGCCGACAAGGGATATGAAGACGTACCTCGGGCCTATTTTAATATGGGCCGAACCTACCTGGACCAAAAGTTTTATACCGACGCCTTCAACCAGTTTGAGATCATCCTGCAATTTTACCCCGAGTCGCCCTATTCTTCTGAGGCGCTCTTTAATCAGGGTTTATTGCACCTGAATATGTACCGCTACGAAAAGTCTATCGACACCTTCAAGCGGTTCATCAAAGAAAACGCCACCGCCCCCCAGGTGCCTATCGCGCTGTATAAAACCGGCGAGGCACAGTTCCAGATCAAACGTTTTAAGGAAGCTAAAGACAGCTTCGACCGGGCTTGGAGCATGAACGGGGCCTATATGAAGACCGACCCGGAACTGATGTTCCACATGGGTGAGGCCTATTTTGAGAACCGAGATTTCCACACCGCTAGGGCGATCTACGAACAGCTAATCGACCTGTACCCCAACGAGTCGTTTAGTAACTTGGTGGCCATCCGCATCGGTGACTTCTTACGGGCCGAAGATAAGGTTCAAGACGCCATCAAGGCCTACGAACGGGCGATAGTCAAATATACCAAAGAATTGCTTTTGATCGGCAAGATGCGTATCGCCAACCTTAAGGCGGAGATGCCCGAGAAGAAGCCTTATAAAGAAGCGCTGGAAATCTACGACTTCATCACCGAGAAGCACCCCCTTTCGGATCAGGTCGAAGAAGCGATGTTGCGCAAAGGCTTGACCTTGGCTCTCTTCCACCACTACCCCGATGCGGTGGTGGCTTTGGAAAACTTTTGCGGCAAGTATCCTGAAAATCTCTACGTTAAAAACCGGATCATCCATGACCGGATCTTGGACACCATCACCGGGTACATCACCGACTATTACAACCAAGGCCGCTACTTAGACGCCCTAGGGGTCTACGAACAATACGAGCGGACCTATTTTGTGCGCCCCACAGAGTCGAAATGTTATGTTCAAGGTCAAGAAGACGAATTCCAAATCCGCGTAGAGCCTATTTTGGACCGGGCCCCGCTCTTTTTGTTGGCCGACAGCTATTACCGCCTGGGGTTGCAGGATAAGGCCCTACAGATCATGGACCAGATCTTAAAGGACAAGAAAGACCCCTTGGCCAGTTTGGTGATGTATAGCAAAGGACAAATCTTAGAGGCCAAAGAGATGCCTGACGAGGCCCAACAGGTTTACGGCGATTTTATCGTCTCTTACCCGAACCATACCTATACGCCTGTGGTCAAAAAGGCGCTGGGCGATGCTTATTATAAGGTCCATAAGTTTGACCGGGTGGACCGGGCGATCCGCATCTACAACCAAACGATCCGCGACTATCAGGAGTCCGAAAACCCTTTGGAACGCGAGATCATCCCGGCTTGCTGGTTTGCGCTGGGCAACGTTTATCAAGCAATTGGTCAATACGACAACGCCATCATGAGCTACCAAACGGCCCTATCGACCTACGAGCACCCGCTCCAAGACGAGCAGGTGTCCGAGTACATCGTGGACACCTATTTTGTGATGGGGAACCTCTTCTACGAGCTCAACCAGATGCCCGAGGCGATGGAAACCTACGAAAAAGCGATCAAGCTATTCCCCAAGAGCGCCAAGACCCCTTGGGCGAAGTACCAAAAGGGACAAATATTTGTCCGCTACAACCAAAAAGACAAAGCCCTAAAAATCTTTGAGGCCCTAGAAGCAGAGGCCAAAGACTATCCCGAAGCTTTGTGGGGGCCCTTGGCCGTCGAAAGCCGCAAAGCCATGCTCAACGACCTGCAATTTGATAAATACCTAAACCGCACCCCCGACGCCTCGCTTAACTAAGCCGGGGCCCGCTATCTATGTCTTCTAAGCGCGCGCCGGGGCAAAGAGGTTTCATTGCCACCGGCTGTTTGTTGGTCCTGCTGACGGCGGCGGGCTTTATGATCTATCTGGACTGGCAATCTAGGCCCTTACCACCGACCCCCGACGCTGCCCCGCAGAACCGACAAAAAAAAAGCCCCGACCAACCTAAAGGTTCGCCGGGGCTCAATCAATCATCTAGGCTCCAAGGCCCAGACAAGGCTAGCTCTAAGGAGCCATGATGTCGATCTTGGGTCCATCAACTTCGACTAATTCGATTTCGAAGATCAAGGTTTGGTCAGCCAAGGGATGGTTGCCGTCTAGGGTAACCGTTTTTTCGGCCACATCAACCACGCGTACCGGGAAGGGGCCTTGGGGCGTGTTTAGGTTATAGACCATACCCACTTCGGGGGGCTCGTCTTGGGGGAGTTGGTCTTTCTCCACTTCGCCAATCAATTGGTCGTTGCGGGCACCATACGCTTCTTCGGGGGGGATGGTCAGTTTGCGGGTCTCGCCGATGTCCATACCCAAAACACCTTGATCAAAGCCTTGGATCACCATTTGTTCGCCCAGGACGAATTCAAGGGGATCTTGGCCTTCAGAAGAGTCAAACTGCTCGCCGTTCTCTAAAAACCCTTTATAGTGTACCTTAACGCGGTCGCCTACCTGTGCGTTTGCCATAAATGCCTTTTGCTTTGAGGGGTCTCTTGTGGTGCCTGGGGCCTCAAAAGAGAAAAAAATAATCCTTTGGTGTCTAAAAGCCTAACCATAAAAATCCCCTTTGGCAACCACGCCAAGGAGCTTCGAGCGAAGCGAGGGCGACGGGCGTAGCGACGCGAGCCGGCGAGCGTTGCCCACATAAAACATCGGCGCAGCCGATTCCCCCTAGGGACGTATAAGCGAAGCGAGGGCGACGGGCGTAGCGACGCGAGCCGGCGAGTGTTGCTCATATAAAACATCGGCGCAGCCGATTCCCCCTAGGGACGTATAATCGAAGCGAGGGCGACGGGCCTAGTTTGGCCTTTGGTTTTGCCCTTTAGGTTCTGGGGAGCACTAAGCCTTGGTTGGTTAAAAGCTTTGGGATTACTTTCTTTGGCTGGCAAAGAAAGTAACAAAGAAACCAGCCCCCAAAGGCTCGCCGCTAAGAGCCCCTACGCCTCACTCCGCTAAAATGCCAAACTCGCCCTCGCTGCGCTCGAAGCTCGAACAGGTGGCATTTTGGCCGCTACGTTTCGGCTAGGGGCTCTAAGCGCCTCACCAACGGGGGTCGCCAAGGAGCTTCGAGGCCGCAGGCCGAGGGCGACGGGCGTAGCGACGCGAGCCAGCGAGCGTTGCCAACATAAAACCGTTGGCGCAGCCAACATCCCGTTAGAAAACATGACCGCCGCAGGCCGAGGGCGACGGGCGTAGCGACGCGAGCCGGCGAGCGTTGCCCATAAACAGCCATGGGCACAGCCGTTTCAACCACCGGGCCAGAGGTTAGGGCTTCGATTCCAGACGGAAATCCAGACTGGTCAAGTCTTCAGCAAACTCTTCGCCATTTTCTTTGGCTGATTGGTTTTCTGGGTCATAACGCCAGCGGACCCGCAGTTCTAATCCTCGCTTACGTCCCTTGAGCAGGCGATCAAAAAGATCCATCAGGGCCTTGGAACTAGAAGAATTAAAGTACCAGATTTCCAACACCACCTCCACCTGCTCGCCGGGACGCAAGGTGGCGAAAAACCGGTCGATCCAGCCGAAGAGCGGGGCATAAAACTGGGCTGTATTTTCCGGGTAAGATTCACCAACCAGTTCCAGCAAGCGACGCGCCGGATCAAAGCGCACCGCAGGGGTGTATTTGCCCGCTTCGATCAGCAAAGGTTCCATCTGATCAGCCGAGCCCAACGCCCCGAGATCCATCCGCGGACCCACCTTTAAGCCCAAGCAAAAAAGCCCCACCCCTTGGGCGGCGGGTTCAAACCGAAAATCCAAGGGCCCTGCAGCGCGGCGCGACATGTCTAGCAGGCCCAAACCGGTGCTTAATATCTTAGGGTCCCGGTTGCGGCGGCGTTCACTCTGGTAGAGTTCTTTGAGCCGAGGTTCATCCAGGCGGCTCAAACGCTCTAATTTGGCTTGCAGGCCAGGAATATGGGTGGCCAAGATCCAATTACCCCCAACCACTTCGTAGCGGTCACCGCTGCCCGAAACAGCCAAAGCCCCCAGGGGCCTCCATTCATCAGGATGAACCCAACCGTATCGGATGATGTTTTGCCCTAATTCCACAAAGACCGCAAAGACGCGAAGAATCTGCTCGGAAGGCACCTCAAGCTCTTTGAGGCGGTCGCGCAAATCGCCGCCCAAACGAGTCAAGCCCTCCTGATCCAGCGGGCCAGCGTAGTCAAAGAGCGAGCCGGGGCGGATTACCTGGGCTTTGAGGTCTGCGGTAGAAAGGTTCATAGGTAGGCAGGATCAGACCCGGTCCTTAGACCTCAGGATCAATCCTGAAATCGACGTTTTCCATCTGCAATTCCACCTGAAAAGGGGCACCATTCACCTTAAAACTCAGTCTCCGGAGTTGGTATTCGGTGTCTTTGTGGGTGGCGATGGACAGGGTGACCGATTCGGTCAACGCGATGGCCTTAGGCTGGCTGTTGTAGGCCGAAAGCCCGTATTTCTGTTCGATCATCAAGCGGGCTTTGCCGATCACTTGGTTGATCAACTCGCCGATGCTGTCCACCACTTCGTCAGAGGTGTGCTCGGTGGCCAAGTCTTCTTCGCCCAGCCCCATGTGCAGCATCTGCCCCCGGTATATCTCCATAGCCGCGCGGGTGCTTAAGTTGGTGATCAACAGACCGGCATAGTCACCGGAAAATTCAACAAAGCTGCCCACATCGGGCTTGAGGTGGACGCTGGGGACCTGTTGGATCGTCTGAGAATAATGGACTTCTAGGCCCGTTGCCGCTTCGAGGACTTCCTTGGTAGCCTTGCAGATGATGCGCCCTAGGTCGTCGACGCTGTTTCCCTTTCGGGTGGGATGTGTTAGTTTGGCCCGCAGTTGATTGGACCCCGCCACATAGGTCAACTCGGCGATGCCGCCGGTTTTGATCACATGCTCGGTGATTTGTTTATAAAACTGCCCTACCTCTTGTGGGCTGAGGGGCTTAAATTGGTCCATAGGTCCTTCGAACTGTAGGTTCGCTTAGGGTTACCAAAAAACGTTATCCTTTGACAAGCTTCGCGGGAGTACGCATGGCCTCCTTTTACGAGATCCAAAGCAAAGGTTCGCAAGTCGCCCAAAAGGGCCTCTTTAAGCGTGTCTTGGCCTGCGGCGAAATTCCCGGCGTCTTTTTGTTTTGTTGGCTCGATGCCCAGGGCCATTTGGCCCATTATCAGTTGCTTTACGACGAACAGGTGATCGATTGGAAAGCCGGCCAGGGCTTTGTGCACGCTTGGACCAACCGCCGCAGTGACGGTGTCGGCCAGCAAATTGGCCTAGCCAAAGGTTCTAGGAGCCTAGAGTTAGCCGAAGACCCCGAAGGCCGCGCCCAAGGCATGTCTCTTTTGGGCCAAGCCAGCTTCCCAGCCCCCTTCGACCAACTGATCGGCGCCACGCTAAACTAAAGGGCCAAAAACTCGCGGGTTTGGTCGATCAGTTCTTCAATGTGCTGCTTTGAGCGCCCCAGTTGGACCCCCGCTTCACGCACCACATCCAACCCAAAGGGCTCTAAGCGGTTTCCTTCGATGGTCATTTCGATCAGGTATTGCAACAGGCGCTCTGAAAATTCCTCGCCAAAATGCGGTGCCGCAAGTGCCTCAAAACTCAAGGAAGCGGGGCTGTTGCGCATCTGCTCAAGCAGCTCGGGGGCATCTTCGATCAGATGAAACAAATGCGAAAGGAATTCGGTCTCGCGCGCCTCGACCACACCGTCAGCCCAGACCAAACGCACGATGGCCGTCGCCAGCCAAGCCCGCTCGGGAAGGCCCAAAAGAGGGCGCATCTTTAATAGGTACTCGATACGCATCATCTGTAGCGTAAATTTAAGCAACCGGCGGGCCTCAAAGGGAGCAATCGAAAGCAGGTCTGCTAATTTGAGCAGGTAGGTGATCTCATGGGGGTGCAGTTCTAGGTCCGAGGCACAGACGTCTAAAGTAACTTGATAGAGCCTCACCGCCAATTGAGGTTCCAACTTAAGGGGAGACAACTCAATCGGTTGGCGCTTGAGCAGCGCATCGGCGACTAGGTTCTCTAACTGGGGCTCGCCTTTAACCAGACGATACAAAGAAGCTAGGTGAGGCCGCTCGCCGGGGCTGATCACGCCATCGGCGACCACGGCCCCGATAACCGCACGGGTGATCCAGACTTTTTCATCAGCCGAAAGGTGGCTGATTTCTAGTCCATCGACAGGATTCCAAATAGGGCGCATTTGTCCTCATACTGAGCAGATATTTTGTCCCTATTCTAAAAGCAAATGAGTCAGCCTGTCCAGCTTGGAACAAATCCCGCATAACCTGGGACGCGGAGTCTAAACTCCCAGGCTTAAGTTTACAAATCCAACCCTTTGGGTCATGATTCCGGTGGGTTGAATCAACATGATTAATGAGCGTGGAGAACCAAAATGAGCCTTTCAGGAATCAACAACCGCCAATACACTTTGGGCCAAAAACTGGCCGGTGGGTTTGGATTCACCCTATTGATGCTGGTGCTCGTTGCGGGGTTTGGCATCTTTGAGGTGGGCTCTATCGACCACGCACTGCGCAAACAATTAATCCCCCAGATCAAACACGAATTCCGCATTTTTACGGTGCGGGCGGACTTGATTGAGGCGCAGTTGCACCTGCACCAATACTTCAGCTCTGCCGACAAGGAAGTGATCGAAGAGGGCCGCAAGCATGTGCGCCAAGCCATCGAGCTTACCGATCAGATCATCTCCCAGACCACTGAAGAAGACGTCGTGGCGACTTACCAACAGCTTAACATGCTATCGAGCAACATCTTAAGCGAACTCGACGAGACCCAGCGACTAACCGAAGAGATTGGTATCGACGAGAACAGCGGGCTGCGCGCAAAGATGCGCACAGCCGCCCACCAAGCCGAAGTCACTTTGGCTGAGCACAACCTATCCGAGGCTTCAGGTTATTTGCTGGATATCTACAAATCCAACCGCCCCGGCAAGGCGTTGTTTGATCGCTTAGAACAGGCCATCAAAAAATCCGATGTGGCCTCGAAAGACCAAGGCCCTCTACTGAATGCCCTCAACGCCGCCGAACGACGCCCCACAGCAGCAAATTTAACCCAGCTGAGCCGGGTCTTTGACCAAATCCACCTTCCCGGTGCCGGGGCGCTTTATCTAGAGACGCGCCGCAACGAGAAGGACTTTTTGATCCGCTTTGACCGGAAGTATCTGCAAAAGCATGACCAGAGCCTAGGTAAATTAGAGCAGGTGATCACCCGCTCTGGCCTAAACCAGCAAGACAAGACCAAGGCGATTCAAGCGCTGTCGGACTACAATGAGTCCTTTGATGCCTTGGCGGAACTTAAGCTGAAGGTGCTGGAACAAAATGGTCATGTTCAATCCTTGGCTTTGACCATTGACGCCATGGTCGAAGGCATTTCAAGCGACGAAAAGGCCGAAACGGCCGAAATCTCCGAGTCTATCGACAGCCAAGTCAATCTTTCAAAGATTTTACTTTGGTCCGTTTCGATCCTAGGCTTGGTCGGTGCGGTGGCCTTTGCCATTTGGTTTGTGCGCTATTTGACCCGTCTACTGTTAGACCTCGCCCAAAACCTCAACGTCTCGGCCCGCCAAGTCGCCGCCGCTTCGGACGAAATTGCCCAGTCGAGCCAGCAACTCTCCGAAGGAGCCACCGAACAGGCAGCGTCCTTAGAAGAAACCTCGTCTAGCATGGAGCAGATGTCCAGCCAGACGGACCAAAACGCCCAATCGGCGACCCGCACCGCAGAGGAAATCCAAAAGATCCGCGACATTGTGGTCCAATCTGCCGAAAACACTGAAAATGCGGCGGGGATTGCGGCTCAAGCAAAGGAAGCGGCGGAAAAGGGAGCCCGTGCGATGAGCGATATTCTGGCGGCGATGGATCAAATCAATAGCTCCAGCCACGAGATCACCGATATTGTGGAGGTGATCAACGAAATCACCCACCAAACCAAAATGTTGGCCACCAACGCCGCCATCGAAGCGGCCCGCGCCGGGGAACAGGGCAAGGGATTTGCGGTAGTCGCCGACGAGGTGAGCAAATTGGCCGAATCCAGCAAGTCAGCGGCCAAAGACATAGGCCGCTTGATCAAAGAAAGCGGCAAGCGAGCCACCGCCGGACACGAACAAGCCCAGCAGGGGCAGCAAGTCTTAAAGGAAATTTTAGAACGCAATAGCCAGGTGGAAGAACTAATGGAAGAGTTAGCCGAATCGGCGCGCTTCCAGTCCCGCAAAATGGACAAGGCCGCTGAAGAAGTGATGGCCATCAATACCGCCTCAGGCGAGCAGGCCAACGGCATCCGCCAAGTCAGTGAAGCGGTGGTGCAGATGGACAAGGTCACCCAGTCCAACGCCGCCAACGCCGAAGAGACGGCCAGCGCCTCGGAAGAACTTAGCGCTCAAGCACAGATGCTGCACCAGTTGGTCGCCGATTTGGCCCTACAGGTTGGGGCTAAGCTAGACCACCAACAAGAAAACCGGGGCCCCGCCAATCCGCCCAGCCCAAGGCGCTCAACCCGGCTGGAAATCCAGCCCAGTGATTTACAACGCCACCACCGCGCCGAGCCGATCAAAGCAACGCCAGAACTGCCCCAGCAAGGTTCCAGCAAGCGGATCAAACCCACCGAGGCGATTCCCATGCGTGAAGATTTCTCGGATTTTTAGTCTTCTCTCGGGTTCAATTAGCCCCTAAAGGGAACTTTGGGGCTCTGCATTAGGCTTCAATGGGCTTCCTGTCCTTTTTGAACCTCCTGCGTTTAACGGGCCAACCTTTGGGTATTTAGCTGATATAGAAAGGATTCCCTGAAACAGCCCAAAACACGGGGTGCTATTTTGACCGTTTTTGACCAACCCTTCCCTTGGGTTTCTGCCTCCGCCCCTGCTATATGCGGGACTAGGGTTTAATGCCTGGGCGATGTCAAAGGTTGCAAAGCACCTCCCCGGCATTAAACCTTCCCCCTCCCTAAAAAACTCCAGACAAAAAAAAGCCGCACCCCCCGGTAAGGGATGCGGCTCGCAGGGGCTCTAATTTCTTTCAATGGAGTTAAACTCCGGCGCGGATTTCCTTCCCCTTTAGGTTCACCCAAAACCCATTCAACTGTGCTTAGGCAAACCCCTGAGGACTAATCCGTCCTTAGACTAGAACTCAAGGGTTTTGGAGGAAATCAAACAAGTTTACCCTAGCGAACCTGGGCTCTATTTGGCAAAAGCCCTTTCGGCAAAAATCGGCTAAAATCAGGCTAAACTCAACCTATTTAATTTGCCAAAAATTCCCGCCAATCCGAACCCTTGGGCTTCGCCCTAGCAAGGACTAGGACCTTCTAACCAATTATTACAGGAATTAGGTTTGAACTCCTGATCTATTTAAACCATAATCAAATTCCGCTCAACGGTGGGCCACACAGCAGTCCTGGGTTTTTATGACCAAGTTGGTTTCTGGTTCCGAATACAAATTGATTGAAGAACTCCATCTAGGATTCCGCTACCGCGTGACGCTTGCGAGTAACCCGGAGGGCGAGCAGCTAGTATTAAAGCAGGCCTTAGACCTCAACGCGGACCCCCAAATCCTAGCTCGACTGCGCCAAGAGTTTTATCTTAGCGAACAGCTACGGGGCCCCCGCTTTGTCCGCGCCTTAGGACTAGAAATGCTTGAAGGCCGGTTGACCCTGACCCTGCAAGCCTTTAATGGGCAGTCCTTAGACCGGCTTTACGAAGGGCAGGCCTTAGAGCGGGGCCTGTTTTTGTCCATTGCCCGCCAAACGGCCGAAGCGTTAGAGGCCCTACACCAGCTTAGGTTACTTTACCGCAATCTAGAGATGGGGCACGTACTCTACCACCCCCAAAGCGATCAGCTCAAGCTCATTGGCCTCTGCAAAGCCGCTGAGCCCGAGCAGTTTGAAGGCCCCCTTGAGGCGCCGATGGGCGACCCGGCGCTCATTTACCACTCGCCGGAGTTACTGGGCCTAATCCCCCGCAGCCTGGACCTGCGTAGCGATCTATATGCCTTAGGCGTTTTGCTCTATCGATTGTTGCTAGGGCAGTGTCCCTTTGCGGGGCTCGAAGGGATTGAGGTGATGTATTCAAAAACTGGCAACCCTCCCCCGCCGCCGATTCAGCGATTCCCCCAGACGGACCCCCAACTGAGCGCAGTGGTCGACCGGCTGATCAAGATCGACCCCAATGAACGTTACCAAAGCTGCAAAGGCCTCTTAGCCGATTTGTCGGCCCTAGAAGCGGGCGAAAGCTTCCAAATCGGCGCAGCGGACCGCCCAGTTCAGCTACACTTCCCCGAACCGGCCCATATCCAACGAAAATCCCGTCGTGACTTGGTCCATCGATTAGAACGGGGGGTGGGCAAGCCCGGACAGTTGATTTGGATCGAGGGTTCCACCGGGCGGAGCATGGAACGTTTTGTGGAGTCCTTGGCACCGGTGATCCGGCAGCGTGGCTGGCTATTAATCCATGACGAACTAAACCACGGCGGTTTGGCCGCTATTTTAGGCCGAGGCTTAAGCGCTTGGTTGCGCCAGTTGTTGTGGGAACCGGACCAGCAAATACAAACTTGGCGTCGGTTGATCCTAGAGCAAATGGGGCCGGTGCCGCAGGTTTTGGTCGACTTTGCCCCAGAAATCCGCCACTTAGCCCCAGTGGCCCCGGGGGCCACAACGGGTTTGGCCAGCGCTTTGAGCCAATTATTGCGCCTGATGACCCAGCAATATGGGTTGGTGGTGCTCTCTTTAGGCGATTTGCAATGGCTTCAAGACCCAGACCTGCCCCTGTTAGAAAGCCTGTTGGAGCAGCTACCCACTTCAGCTGCCCTGTTGGCCACCCATGATTCGGGCCCTGCGGCCACCCGACTGTTCCAGCGGCTTTCCACCTTTGTAAAGGCCGACTACCAACGTTTAGAACCCCTGGACTCGGCCCAGACCCAACGATGGACCGAGCAAACCTTAGGCACCCCCCCGGACCAGACCGTTCCGCTAGCCAAATTGCTGTGGGAAACCAGCCAAGGCAACCCTTTGCTGTTACAGCAGATCTTACAAAGCTTACAAGAAAGTGGACTGCTCCAGCATAAACCCGGCAGTGGCTGGCTTTGGGACTTAGAGTTGGTTAGCCAGCAACTGCAAACCGAGGGCATCCCGCTACTCATCGAGCGGCGGTTGGAGGCTTTAGATCCCCAGCTACGCCAACTACTCCAACAGATCGCCATCATGGGCGATCCGGTGGATCTAGACTTACTCCGTGACCTTTCTTTGTTGCCCAAACCCCTGCTGCGCCGCTTGCTTGGGCAGGCGGAAGCCATGGGATTGATGCTTAGCTACTCCAATAGCTTCCGCTTCGTGCACCCGGAAATCCGGCGATTGCTGATCCAGCAAATGCCCACAGAACAAGCGGCGGAAACCCATTTGGCGCTCGCCGTAGTCCTGCGGCATCGGCAGCCGAGATTTCTTCACAGCCCCTTGTTATTTGAAATCACCGAACACTATAACCATGCGCGCCACCTGTTAGTCTTCCCCGGCGAACGACTAGAATTGGCTCGCTTAGATCTCGCCGCCGGGGAATGGGCCGAGCAGGCGGGCTTGCTCGAAGCGGCAGTCGAAGCCTACCAAGCCGGGCAATTGGCTCTTAAGGACCTATTAGAGCCCACGACCAACGAGCTAGCCGAGGCGGTGGCAGGAAATTTTGAATTGGCTTGGCGAGAGATTTGGGTTTTGCTGCGCCTGCGGCGGATGCCGCAAGCAGAAAAGCAAATCAACCTCCTCGGGCCGGGGAGCACTGAGGTACAGGAGATACGCATCGCCCTCTTAGCGCTGGTTTGGGCCCAGGAAATGGGGCTCACCACGGCCGTCCAGCAGGCTTTGCAGCGCGGCTTTAAAGCGCTGGGAATGGACCCCACCGAACCAACGCCCCAGCTAACGCAGGACAATGAAGTCCAGCGCTGGGCTAAGCGGTTTTTAAGCGAAGCCCTTTTGACTTTACTCTCAGAGCCTGGTGATGCGGCCCTCTGGGCGGCGCAGTTGATTTTGCGTTTAGGTAAAAACCAACCTCCCGGCGAAGGCCAAGCCTTGGCCCAGATGTTACTCGCCGCCCAAGCGGCCCAACTGGGTCAAGAGCCCCAGACCGAGGTCTACACCCTGGGGGCCAAAAAAATGGCCGACCAATGGGGCCAACCACGGGCGCAGCTTAGGATAGAGCTCATCGAATGGGCCTTGGTGCGGCCTTGGACAAAGCCCTTTAACCAATGTGCCCAGGAACTTTGGCCCAGGATCGAGCAGGCCATTGCCTTGGGTGATCAGGCCTGGGCGGTGCGTGGCCTCCTTTGGTATTACGCCTTGGTTTTTGAAGGCCCGCGCGGCCCCCTTAGAGCAGCAGAGTCGCTCAAAGAGGCCCAACGTCTGGCCCAGGGGCAACTTAAGGCGGTACCCAAAGGATTTGAGTCCGGGTTTTTGGCCAACGAACGCAGCGACGACCCCTTCCGGGGCCCCCTGTTTGAAGCACTGACTCACTTTTTAGTCGAGCAGCCCGAGCGGGCCGTCAAAGCCTTATATCACGCCCAGCAAAACCAACCGGCACTGGTTGAGCCGCCTTATATCGCCCTTATGGCTTTTTTGCAGGGCCAATTGGGCCAAAGCGAAGGGCAGAGCCAGCTCCAGGCGCTGGCCCAACAATTCCCGCTTAACTTTGGCGAAATCTCGCGCCAATTAGAGTTAACCAAAAGCCTCAAAGCATCCTCGGAAGTTGGGCCCTTAGAAGCCCTAGAAGAGTCCTTATCGCGTTCGGGGCGGTTGTTTTATGAAATGTTGTTGGTCGAGGCCTACGCCCACCTGTCCTGGAAGCAAAACAAACCCCGCAAAGCCCGCGGGCTCTATTTCGCGCTGTTAGATGCCGCCCGAAACTGGGGCGCAGAAGTAAAAATCCGAGAAGTACGCCACCAGTTCGCCAAATATTTCCCGGACCACCAGCTACCTCCCGCACCGGAAAAATCGGCCCCTGAAGAAAACCCGCGAGGAGGCCTGTTATCCGCGTTGACCACCATCGCCAAGGAGATCGACCCCGAGCGTTTGATGCCCGCCATGTTGCAGATCATCATGGAACAAGCGGGGGCCGAAAAGGGTCTGTTATTTTTTATCGAAAATGGGCAGCCCCGACTAGCGGCGGACCTTTGCTCTGTGGGCGGTCAACTGATTTCCGAAGACCAGAGTTATTCTGCGGCGGTTTTGCGGTATGTTTTGCACACCGGTGAAGATGTGGTTTTAGACGATGCCCTGAACCGAGGCCCTTTCATCATCGACCACTATGTCCAAAACCATCAGGTCCATTCGTTGCTGGCTGCCCCGTTCACCAGTGGCGACGAAGTGACCGGCGTATTGTATTTGGAAAACAACCGGATCGAAGCGGCCTTCGGGGCGACCCAGATGGAGCAGTTGCGGGTCCTTTTAGGGCAGGCCAAGATTTCCTGGGAAAATGCCCGGTTATACCGCAGGCAGCAGGAGTTAGTAGAACAACTCAAAGACATGGACCGCCTCAAGGACGAATTTTTGGCCAATACGTCCCATGAGTTACGCACGCCCCTAGCGGGAATCATCGGCATGGCCGAAATGATGGCCCAAGGCGGAGCCAAGGGCGACGACCAAGAACGCCTCCAATTAATCATCCAATCAGGTAAGCGGCTCACGGGGCTGATCAATGACATCCTTGATTTCTCGTTGCTTAAGGAACGCCGCTTAAAATTGCAGCTCGCCCCGATCCATCTGCCCAGCTTAGCCGAAAATATCTTGACCCTATGCCGGCCTTTAGCGGGCAAACGACCGGTCGAGTTGGTCAACTTGGTGCCCGCCCAGCTAGAAGCCGTCGCCGCCGATGAAAACCGC
The DNA here is from genome assembly GCA_032250835.1 of bacterium. GTDB lineage: Bacteria > SAR324 > SAR324 > XYD2-FULL-50-16 > XYD2-FULL-50-16 > TamC13-09. The sequence goes on along the minus strand of JAVVEA010000023.1, from coordinate 13,879 downwards.
CTACAACAGATTTTGTATAACCTCGTAGGTAACGCCATCAAATTCACCCCCAAAGGCAAGGTAGAGATCCGCGCCGAGCGGCAAGGCGACCAAATTATAGTGGAAGTCGCCGACCAGGGAATCGGCATCGAACCAGACCAGATGCACAACCTGTTTGAGTTGTTCGAGCGCGGCCAAGGTCGTCCTGATAGCGAAGGTACCGGGTTGGGCTTGGCCCTAACCAGCCAGTTGGTCCGGCTCCATAAAGGCCAGTTGGAAGTGGAGTCCAAGCCCGCAGAGGGGAGCCTGTTCCGCTTCAACTTACCGGTCCACCAAGGCAAAGCCCAACCCCTAGCCCGAATCGTCAGCGCCCAAATCGCCCCGGAACCGACCGAAGCACCACGCCGCAGTGACGCCCGTGGGTTGGTTTTGGTGGTTGAAGACGACTTGATCTTACAGCGCACCTTAAGCCAATACCTAGTGCGGTCAGGCTACGATTGCTTGAGCGCCATCGATGGGAGGGAGGCTCTTGAGATCATTGAATTAGAGCCAAAGATTGACCTCATCTTGCTGGACCTGATGCTGCCTGAAGTTAGTGGGTTCGAAGTCTGCCGCCAGTTACGCCAATTCAAGGGGCGCGAAGAGTTACCGGTTATTTTATTGACCGCCAGGGCAGGGGGGGACGATATTTTAGAAGGCTTTAACGCCGGGGCCAACGATTACCTGATCAAACCAGTCCAAGCAGCTGAAATGTTAGCCCGCGTTGAGGCACAAATCGAGGTCAGTCGGTCCTTAGAACGCAAACGGCAAAACCGCCGACTGCATGCTGAAGTAGAGCGCCGCCGGCAAGTAGAACGGCAGCTACAAGCCCGTCAGCGTGGGTTGTTACGGTTCTTTGACCAAACCGAAAGCCCTGTATTCGCGCTGGACCAAAAATTCCGCCTTACCCTAGCCAACCGCCGCGCCGAGACGCTGATGGAAGATCCATCGGCCCCCCAACTGATGCAGCAGCTAGAGCGGGCTTTAAAAGACCCGCAAGCCCCACAGCAACTAACCTTAAACCCAAGCGAACCCCCTTGGGCCTTGTCTTTTGAACCCCTCGCAGAAGAACAAGGCTGGCTGGTTTCCCTGCGCCCGCCCGGCAAAAGCAGCGGCGAATTGGCCCATTTGGGCGGTTTAAGTACCTTGCTGGGCCACGATGGGGCCAGTATGCTTCGTGAGGTGCGCAACCTGCCGCCGCGCTTGGACGATGCCGACTTACCCAGCGTTCAGTCCAAACGCGAGGCGATGGTGGAGATCATGAACCTATCGCTGCGTTACTGGAGCCAAACGACCAGTAAAGGCAAAGTAGAGTTTGCCGAAGAATCAGCGATTTGGAACTCAACGGTCGATAAAAATGGAACCTACCGCACCCGCACTTTGGATCGGTATTTAAAACTTTCCAAATTCCCGGCTAACCCCCGCTGGCGTGACGTCTTGCAGACCGCCTTTTATGTCTTGCAACACTGCCCGCCCGAGGCCCCAGAATTATTTGAAGAATTGAGCCAGAAGCTACGTAACTTAGAAACCTTTTTAAGAAAAGATTAGGCCCCCATGTCCGAAGACATTGTCCGAGAATTGCAACTAGGCGGAGGCATTCTAGCCTATGGCGGCGGGCTCGTTCGCATCAGCGGCAAACTGTCGGGCGAAACGGGCCAACAACTGATCGAAAACTTCTTCAGCTGCATTGGCGAGATGTTAGAGAGACCCCATATACAAAACCACCTACAGCTCTGTTTGGCCTCTCTAGACGGCCCTTGCCACGAGCTTCTTCTGGGGGGTTGTGAAGCCCTCGCCAGCAGTAGCGGATTACTGAGCGAGTGGGATTTGCTGTGGAGCACCGCCCCAAACTCGAGCAAACTTTTTTATCTGGTCCAACGACTGAACCAGGAAGGAGACCAACTGAACTTCAGCCAACGCCCTACCAGCCCCGAAGAATGTGGCAACTGCCCGGCTCGCTGCTTCGGGTGATTTTGGGCTTTGGCTTTTGGGCCCAAGCGGCTATACTGAGCGGACAACGCTCTGCCAGATGGTGACATGAACCAACGACCTTACCTTTTGGATGCCGCAACCTTTTTGCAACAGCGGCAACACAACCCCCCGCCGATGGTGATCGACCTCCGCGATCCTCGCGACTTTGCCCAAGGGCACCTAGCGGCGGCCCGCTCGATCCCCTGGACGCTGCTGCCCGAAGAGGCACTGTTCTTTTCGCCTGGGCGGCGTTATCTCTTTTATTCCAATGCCGAGAACCAGGGATTAAGTGAAAGTATAGACCTATTGGCCGCCCAGGGGTTTAATAACTTAGGGGCCTATTTTGGCGGCTATCAAGAACTCAGCCGGCAACTGGAACAATCGAAAGACTCCATTTTGCTGGCCCGGCTACCCCGCGAAGATTGGCTGGCAGAGATCGAGCGGGTCTTAGACGAACGCTTACGGCCTCATTTGGACGCCGATGGCGGCGGGATTCAGCTAGTTTCCTTAGAGGGCGACAAGCTCTTTGTGGACTTTACGGGCAATTGCAAAAATTGCGATTCAAGCCGTACGGCCACTTTGCGGCTGGTCCAGGTCAGTTTGAGTGTGTTGCTCAATCATGACCTCAAGGTCATCGCCCGCCGCTTGGACGCGTGAACCTGATGATCCCTCGGCTGGTTGGTTTTTTGCTGGTCCTTATCGGTGGCTCCCCGATGCTCTGGGCGGCGCAGCCGGTGGGCCTGTTGCTGCTAGAAGAAGGCAGCGTTCAGCTATTGCGCGGTGAGCAACCCCACTTGCTCTATAAAAACGGCCAAAGCCTACGTTTACAAGAAGGGGACCGCATCATTACCGGTGCCGCTAGCCGCGCCCGGGTCAGCTTCATTGCCGCCGGTGAAGAAATCATGCTCTTTTCTAAAACCCACCTCGACCTTTCAGGCCCCGACCCCACAGGCACAAGACGCCGCCTCCGCCTACCCAAAGGAAAAGCCAGGATCCGGGTCGACCGAACCCAGGGACAATTAACCTTAACCTGCTTGACTACGCTAGTTACCGTCCAAAAGGCCGAACTGGTAGTAGAATCCGAGGAAGGCTCGGTGCGGGTCAGTTTGTTTCAAGGCCGCGCTGAGGTATCCAATCTTGCTTACCCTGAAGAACTGCGCCGACTTAAGGCTGGCCGCTGGACTCAAGTCAACCGCATGAGCCCTCCAGACCCGCCCCGCAGCTTAAACCCCGCCGCCAAGTTGGACCTATTAAGCAAAGAGTCCGGCCAGTTGGTCGAGGGTTTACCGCCCCTTCAGCCAGCCGAAGTGCGCCACGAAAACTTGCCCGAAGTCCGCCACGAAAACTTGCGCCCCCTTACCCGCTGACCCATTTAAAAGGCTACTGACGCCACCAGACTGGTATGACCCTTTTTTGGGGTGTCAAGGGAATGCAAATCGTTTATATTAGAAGGAAGAAAATTTTAACTGCCAATAGGCTCAGGCCAAATGGAGGAGATCGAATGGGAAACAAGGTATTTGGGGCGCTAATCGGGTTTTTGGGGTTCTTCATCTTACTCTCCCAGCCCACCCAAGCCAGTGAAAAGGAGATCATCCAGACCCTACTCGCCGCCCAGCAGTCCTACCAAGCGGGCCAATATGAAGAAGCCCTGGGCCAAGCCCAAAGCGGATTCAACGCAGCCTTGCAGGAGCTCGGCCCCCAGGCGGACCTAACCCTTCAGGCAGAACTGTCTTTTGCCGAAATGCTGGTCAATTTAGGCAACCCTGATCCTGCCTTGTCTTTATTGCAGGACCTAAACCAAAAGCTGGCTCCCCAGGCAGTCGAACGGCCCGATGAATATGGCCAGACTATTTTTTTACTCGCCCAAATCCACGGCGTTGCCGGGCGTTATGAGTTAGCTGAACGACTGCTTTCAGAATACACCACCAAAGTGGCGGCACCTTCTTTAGCGGCTATGAGCCTACAAAGCCAGATGCTCTTGGCTCAGGGCAAACACAAAGAAGCCGAAGAGGCGCTGCAAGCGGCCCTCAAACGCCACCAAGACAAACTAGAAGACCCCGAGTATTTACTGGCCCGAGAGCGGCTGGGTCAGGTCTACACCGCGATGGGCAAATATGAGCTAGCCATCAAAACCTATCTCCCGTTGGTGGATGACGAAAAGCGCATTTTGGGGGATCAGGTGGTCACGCCCTGGATCACCCTGGCTGAGTTGGGCGAAGCCCACCGCAAAGCGGGTGATTTAAGCGCCGCCGAAAGCGAATTGGACCAAGCGCTGGGCCAGATCCGCGCCCTCACCTCGGAAGCAGACCCCACCTACTGGCAGTTTGTTCCCTACCGCGCCCAGCTCTTACAGGACCTAGGTCGTTACCCTGAATCAAAAGAACTGTTCACGCAGATTTTGTCCGTCAACGGCCAGCTATATGGCGAAACCAGCCCACAATACCTGATCGACCTCAATAACTTGGCTGGGGTCGAGCGCCTGATGGGCGATTGGAACGACTCACGCCAACATTACCAAGAGGCTCTTAAGTTGGCCGAAGGCCTTTGGGGCCGAGAAAACCCCGAGGTCTTAGCGATCATCAACAACTTAGCGCTACTGACCGAAAACCAAGGCCTTTTTGAAGAGGCAGAACCCCTTTATATCGAAGCCTCCAACATGGCTAAGAAGGTGCTGGGCAAAAACCACCCCACCTATTACAGCCTGCGCAACAACTTAGGGATGCTTTACGAAAGTCAGGGGGTCTTCCCCAAAGCCCTACAAACCTATTCGGCGGCACTCAGCGCGGCTTCTAGCAATCTGGGCAATGACCACCCGACCAGCTTAGCGATCAGCAACAACCTAGGTTACCTCTACCTGGTGACCGGCGAATACCCCAAAGCCCAGGAACGCTTCGAGCGGGTTTATGGGATTTGGAAAGAAACGCTGGGCGAGGAGCATCAAAGGACTTTGAAAGCCAAAAACAACTTGGCCCGCGTCTACGCTTACCAAGACCAATTAGACCTTGCCGAACCTCTCTTTATTGCCGCCTTACGGGACCGAGAAAAGGTTTTGGGCCTAAACCACCCCGATGCGGTCCGTAGCCGTATCGACTATGCTTCCTTGAAGCTGCAACGAGGCGACCGCGATGGGGCCATGGAATTGGTCAACAAAGCTTTGGATTCAGCCGCCCTGACCTTGGGCGATGCGCACCCTTACACCTTTGAAGCGCTGAACCTTAAGGCTAAAATCCAAGAGGCCCAAAAGGACCCCCAAGGGGCCATTGCCACTCTGCAAGAGGTCTTTAAGCGCCGCAACGAGTTTTATAACCGGGTTCTCTGGGCGGCAGGCGAAAACACCCGTGCCGGCTACATCGAGCTACACAAGCAGGAACTTTACAACCTCTACCGTCTTTTGGCCGCGCACCCCAGCCAGGAACACGCCTTGCTCGCGCTTCAGGCCAGCTTGGACCGCAAGGGTTTGCTGTTAAAGATCAGTTCGGCGATCACCAAAGTGCAAAGCATGACCGACCAGCCAGAACTGCGCCAAATCGCCCTCAAGCTTCAAGCAAAAAAGCGCCGCTTAGCCAAAAAGACCCTGGCCGGTTCCGAAGGGCAAGACCCGGCGGCTTTCAAGCTCTCTATGGGCAAGCTAGTTAACGACATCAACGAGCTGGAACGCGAGCTAGGCGCCAAGAGTGCGCCCTTTGCCCGCAAGCAGGTGCAGGTCAGCGCCGACCAACTGCTCAACAGCCTGAATGCCGACGAAGCGCTGATCGACTACGTCTATTATGAGGACCAAGACGAGCCTCGCATGATGGCTTTGGTGGTATCCAAGGAAAAAAGTAACTGCATCGGCTTCTTCACCTGCTGGCGTCCGACCGCCCGAATGGTGGACCTGGGGCCGGTTGACAAGCTCCGGGCGGCGGTCAACTTCTTGCGTGAGATGATCCAAGACGAATATGCCGCCAGAGAAGATATGGAGCTGGCGGCGACCGATGCCTACGCAGCCATTTACAGCCCGCTGAAGCAATATGTAGCCAACAAACCTGCTCTGTATGTGGTGCCCGAAGATGCGCTGTATCTACTGCCCTATGATGCGATGATCGACGAGGACGGAAAATTCCTGATTGAGAGCCAGGGAATCCGCATCCTCAGTTCGGCGCGGGACTTGGTCTTAGAATCGCCCGCCCCTCCGAGCCAAGAGTTGATGATCATGGCCGGGCCGGATTATTTTGTCGAAAACCTGACCGATGTTCCCCAAGCCCACAGTGGCAGACGTAGCGCCTTGGCCGTTTCAGCCAAGGGCTTGCGCTCTTTGAGTTTTGATCCCTTGGACGGTGCCGAGGCCGAAGGGCAATTGATTGAAAAGATGTACCCCCGCAAGACGGAGATGTTCATCAAAAAAGCAGCCGAAGAACAAGTGCTACACCGGCTACAGGGGCCCGCCCCCCGCTATCTGCACATCGCTACCCACGGCTTTTTCTTAAAGCCTGAAGAGCGGCTCAAGAAGCGCCTGACTTCAATGCAACGGGGCGGCAACCTGTCCACCCCACCTCCGGGCGATAACCCCCTCTTTCGAGCGGGACTGGCCTTTGCTGGAGTCAACGCCAATGCGTCTTTCTTGGGGCTCATCGATGGCGACAATGACGGGGTCTTGACCGCCCAAGAGGTTCTTTCGTTAGAACTGTATGGCACCGAACTGGTGGTGCTCTCGGCCTGCGAAACCGGGGTAGGGGAAATCCAAGCAGGCGAAGGGGTTTACGGCTTACGCCGCAGTTTCCAAGAGTCAGGGGTTAGCTCCGTGGTCAACTCGCTCTGGCCCGTATCCGACGAAGGCACCCAAAACTTGATGACCGATTTTTACGGCAACCTGCGCAAGGGAGAAAACGCTCGTCAGTCCTTACGCGACGCCAAGTTAGCACTTTTGGCTCAAGAACAATGGTCCCACCCCTACTTTTGGTCCGCATTTGTGATGGTAGGCCCGCGAGACCGGTAGTTCAGGGTGGTTGGCGATTGATCTAAGGTCCGGGTAGTGCTATCTTCGCCCAAGACTTAACTTCGGGATGGTTTGATGGCGCTCAAAGGTATTTTTTCCAAAAAAAAGGCTCCTACCCCGGCGGCCCAGGGTAAGACCAAAAAGGCGGCTGCACCCAAAGCAGCCAGTCTTTCGAGCCTATTTGCGCCTCCTCTCGACCTTCCCGAAAAACTCCGCGAGCAGCTACTCAGCAGCGCCGAACAGGGCGCGAAGCGCTTTGCAGCCTACAACCAAAACCGGTTAGAGCTAGCCCTTTCGTCTTTTGACGCGCCCATGAAGCAGGCGTTGTTCGACATCATCTACCTGTTACACATCAACGATCCCTCACTTTCAGAGGTGCGCTATAGCACCAAAGAAGTGATCGATTACAAAGAAAAGGAAGTCGAAAAGGTCGCGGACCTCTATGTCCCGGGTGCCCCCGCCGGGGTTGCGGGACTAGACGCGATGGGCGAGCCCATGAAGTCCGAGTTGATGGAGCATTTAGGTTCCACCTTCGAGGTCCGCAGCCTGCCGGGCAGCGGTGGGCATAACCCTATCATGGGGATCTTCTCGATTGGTTCGATCGGCACCATCGGGCACAAGGCACTAGCCTCAGACCTGGACTTACAAGTCCTCTACCGGATCGAGCCGTTCTTGGTAGAGATTAGCAGCCTCAATGAAGAAAACTTAAAGTCGCTGTTGGGCCTAACCCTTAAATTCATTGCCAGGAAAGTCCAAAAACAAAATAAAATCAGCAATGAACAGCTGACCAGAAACCCCAACATGGCGGGAAAGATCCAGCAATTGGCTCGCCGTCGGCTCCAGCAGGCCTACCCGCTGCTTTATGCCCAGTTCATCAGTAAAGAGGTGGACCTGATCACCCGCCTGAGCCAGAGCCCCGTCCCGAAGCTGCGCACCCAATTGATCAACGAAACGATCAAGCTTTACAACACCGCCAACCGCCTGAACAACAAAAAGGCCAACGCTGAAGCCGAAGCGGCCCTGCGCCTAAAAATCGATCGCATCCAGGCCTATGTCGCCAGCCGCTACCCCAGTGCGGAAATCTGGCTGTTCCCCATGTCTGACGAAGACATGAAGCAAGGGAATTTCCGCAGCACCTTGGAATCCAAGGAGTCTTCCGGCTCGGCCTACGAATTGATTTTGACTTACGATACCTTGATGCCCGGCGTCTATTTTACGCCCGTCATGCCCAGCCACTTCCTCTTCGACCGCAGGACCAATAACGACCAGCAATACGACAAGCTGGTGGACTATATGCGTTTTGGGCTCTTAGATCCGCTCTTCGGCGAATACAAAAACCTAGTCAGTGACCAAGGCCGCACGCCGGACCTGACCCAAGACTACGTGGGCAGCCACAACGGCGCGATCTATTGGGAAGCCTTTAAAGCCTCTAGCGGCAATCTGCCCAAGGCGATGATGAACTTGATGCGCTACGAGACCTTGCTGCACACCTCCATGCGCGCCACCATCATCCAGCTAATCAAAGTCCCCGAGCGGATGGACGAGTTGGTGGACCGGATCAATACCGGGGCCTTTAAAGAAGTCTTTTTGCCTAAGAACATGTTAGAGCTAGAAAAAGACTTCCCCCACCTTGCTTATGACCCCTGGTGGGTCAGGTACAAAGCCCTCAAAATCGCTTACCTAGAAAAACAGATTCCTGACGTAAATGAGGCGGAGCAGATAGAGATCAGCCATATCCTCGACCTGGCCTTTGCGCTGCATGTGCGGATTTCCGATGTCTTCGGCCTAAGCAAGCCCGAGACCCACCGGCAAAAAGTTTTGCACCGTTTCTTAGACCTCGCTTTCCCTCAAGGTAGCTCGCAGCGAAGGGAATTAGATAACATCAGCATCGGCGACATCCGCGAAGTGACCCAGTTTGAGCAGGCCATGCGGCGCATTTTTAAGCGCTGCATCAACCGTATCGCCAAGCGTCTAGACGACTTGGGTATCCAAGACGAACGGGAATTGAACCAGGAATTTTTGATCTGGTACCACTATTACAAAAAGAACTTCGAGCCCCAAGAAAACGTCATCCAACCAACCATCTTACAGCACCTTAAAGTACCTAGAGGCCGGGTCTTGGCGGGGTTTGAAAAGGGCCGGGGTTGGTTTTTTAAAGCCTTCCAAAAACATACCGTCAGGGGCTTCGGCGGCGAGAAAGACCTCCTGTCTCACCTGCCCGAAGAAACGGACCTGATCGACCATAGTAGTTTCTTAAAAGGCTTGGCCCATTGTATCGCCAACGGCTATTACGGCGTGGTCAACAAGGGAACGCTCAAGGAAAGTTTCACCTCCTTAGAGCTGGTGGGCACCCATATGGACTTGGGCGATGAGATGGACAACGACCTAGCCTATGTTCAGCCCGGCCAGATCGAACAATTGATGCGCCAAATCCAAGCCTTCTTCCCGCAACAAAAGGTTGATTACCGGGCCTGTTTGCAAGAGAAATTGCAGATTACTGAGGTCTTTTTGTTCGTCAACCTTTTGCACTTTGGTGGGTTGAGTCTTTTATTCCGCAACAATTTGGGCAGTTTGATGGTCGAGGAACGTTCGGTGCCTAAGTTCCACGCCAAGGCCAAGTATTACCACCAAAACTATAAGGAATTTTACGCCGACAAGTCCTTGCATCAAGAACTAGAGACTTTTTTTTCCGAGCACGACATCCAGCCGGAAAACGTCAAGCTTTGGGTCTGGGTCAACCACAACAGTTTTGAGACACACCATCCCCTGACTAACCAAGCCCGCAAGGAACAAGACCTCAACCGGGAACTGCGTTTGGCCTTCTTAGAGCGGCTGTTGCCGCCTCATGAACCGGGTCAAGCGGTCCGCTATGACAACCTGGAAAACCTCAAGAAAACGATTTTTTGCGGCGCTTTGGTGGCGGCCATAGATGGCGAAGTCAGCAGTAAGGAATACCGAGTTTGCACCGAATATCTAGACGCTGCTTGGCAATCTCGCTGGGGCAGCGAGGATGAGACCTTTACGTTGATTTTAAAAGACCTGACCCGCTTCCTTTCGGCGGGGTCCCAACTAAACAAAAACATTGGGCGCTTAGCGGAAGAACTCAAAATGCTTCTGACCCTAGGCCAGCAGCAGGCGCTGTTGGACTTGATGCAGAAGATGGCCCAGTTTGACCAGAAGAACATACAAAACAAACAGGCGGTGATCGAGACCTTTGATAAAGCCTTCAACCTCCCCCATGCTGCGCCTTATTGATTCTAAGGAAAGGTTGGGAGCCGAGGGGCGCTTTCTTTTCAGGGGGGGGTATCGGGACCAACTAGGCTAGGTCCCAGTCCTTTACAGCTCAAGGCCCCAGTAGCGGATTTTAAGGGCGCAAACGGGAGACCGATATCTGGGCTTTGCTGATCACTTCGCTGAGCCCTTCGATCAAGGTACTACCACCTTCTTGTTCGTGCTGGCGCGCGAAGAGCTGCTCTAAATGGCCCAGCGTCCTCAACACCAGCTCCCGCAAATCGTCAGGACTGGCATCCGAAGCCGATGGCGACAACCGTCGCAACTCTTCGCGTACCTCACGCACTTCCTTTAAAATTAGCGAAATACTCATAGAGACGAACCCTTAGAGTGGTAGTGGCCTAAAAATAGAGTGACAGATAGTAGGCCCTACCATAGCCATGAAAAACCACAGTGCCCCCTGCACAATAATACAGGGGTCCTTGACAGAGTCAGAGCTTCGTTTGACGCCGTCCTATTGTTTCACACTGCCCATTAGGCCTATATTTGGAATGGTATTTGCCCGAATTTGAAACCCTCAGGCAGGGGCTCCCAGCCGACCTTTTCCAGGAAAAATGCTCAGCCGGACCTAGCTGTCCGTGTCATTGAACAACCCCAATCTGGAGGCTTTATAGATGGCGTTGTTTGTGTTGTGGGCGTCTAAAGTATCGTAGGCGCGGGTCAAATGGTAGCTGACCGTGCTGGGGGAGATCCCCATATCTTCGGCTACCTCTTGTTTGCTCAACCCCAAAGACTGTAACTCTAAGACCCTATACTGCCCATAGGGCAGATAATTTTTCCGCTGCGCCGCCCAAAGCCGTTCGGCGGCGACGTACAAAATCGGGGTTGCTTGTTGCAGTATACGCCGGGCCCCGCCGCCCAAATCCAAACGGGCTCCGTAAGCCCAAAAGAGCATCGATTGCTCCAGAGCGCCCATCAGACCGCAGCTAAATCCCCGGCGCAGACTCTGCAACTCTTCGGCATTAAAAGCTGACTCCTCCTCGCCGGGCCCCTCATTTTTCTTAGGCTTCGGGCGCAGCAAAGGTTCCTTAACAAAGTTCCGGTTTTCCCAGACTTGTACGCCCCAGGCTCTTGGGCGTTTTAATTGCTGGGTCAAATAGTCATCGATAACAAAAAAGTCCAGGCTTCGTTGGCGTTCGCTCCACCCTTGGGGTAATTGCGAAACTTGCAGTAGCTCCTCCTCGCCTTGTTTGTTCGACAATACCCAGGAGATTTGCCAGCCTTCGAAGCCCAAAGGGGGTTGTAAATGGGAGATGAGCCGCATCATTTCTGCCCTAGAACTGCACATTGCCGCCCATTCAGCCATCAAAGCAAAATCGGGTAGACTCAGGCTAGCGAGCGACGGGTCCGATTTGGGTGGGTCCTTGGGGGGCATCTGGCGATTCGAAGGGGTTCGAAACCAGACTATCGCCCCATTAGGAGAGGCCCCAGCCCAAAAATGGGACATTCACCAGAAGCCTTCAGACAAGGCCCGGTCGCCAGGAGGGAGGAAACTTTTATTGCTGTTTATTATCCGATAGTTAAAACCTTAAGCAACCGGACATTTTTCGGCGGGGCCTAAAAACGGAGGGTCAGACTGAGGGTATCGATATGGGCGGTCAAAGGATCACCCTGGGGAGCTTCCAAAAAGGTCTCGACCGTGCGGGTGTAGCCAATATGTACCCAGTCGAAGCCGTAATAGGTAAAGGAGCCTTGGTTTCCACCCTTATATAAAAGGTCCATACTGTTCAGATACAAGCCCTTTGAAGAGGCAAAAAAGAGGCGTTCCCCGCTCCACTTAGAGGCATAAAATCGCCAAGGATAAAAGGTCAGGCGTAAAGCTTGGCGGGTGCTGACAAACTCGGTTTGACCCAGGCCTAGGCTATCGTTGGTTTGGCTAACGTCGCGCTGGACCTCCAAATCCAACAGCCCCTCAAACAACGCAACCCCAATCATCGGTGATGACTGGCTCAATTCTAGGCCCGTTATCCCGGCCTGATCGCTCAATGGAAAATCAGGATAGCTAGTCCGGTAACTTTCGTAGCGCAAGGTCAGATGTAAGATATCAAATAATTCAGCTCCCACTACCGAAGACTTCCCGCCTTGAATTGACGAGGTTTCGGTGGCCACCTGATGCTGCCCACCGTATAGCGTCATCGGCCCCAAGAGCAGGCTCAAGACGCCGGCGTTGTCGCCTCTCTTGAAGGGGTCGGCAGTTTTGAACTCAATGGTCGTTTCGTCGTGCGAGGCTTCCAAATAGGCCCAAGGGCCAAGCGGAAAGTATAGATAAGCGCCTGTTTGGGAGGCCGATTTTTGTTCCGACAGCGCATCAATGGTCCAACGACTTTCCTGCACTAAAAAGTCTAATCCCATTTGTGCGTGGGCGACACCCGGCAACAATGCCAAACATACCGGCAAAATCAACCGCCCCCAAAGAGGAGCGAGGGCCTTTAAGATTCCCTTCATCTTATTGATTTATTGAAAATATTATTCTAGGCACCCCCCACCGGAGCGGCCCTTTGTTCTAAAGTAAGTGCAAAGGCGGGGCCGCGTAAGGTTTAGGCCGTTAATTCAGGTTAAGTTAAGTCCACCTAAGCCCACCAGTCGAACGGTGGTGCGTCTAGTTTCAATTATCCCTAGTCAAGGCGGACCGAATTGTTTACCTTTAAGCTTAAGCGAGTAATACACCTCCATTAGAGGCTTGGGTGAAGGTACTGATCGTAGACGACATCATCGAAAACCGGCTGGCTCTGTTTCACTTTTTAAAGAAAACAGCAAGCTGCGACTTAGCGGAAAACGGGCTCTTCGCCCTTTCCCAGTTTAAGACGGCCCACGAAAAGGGCGAGCCCTACGACTTGATCCTGTTGGACTTGATGATGCCGGAAATGGACGGGATCGAATGCCTACAGGAAATCCGCAAGATAGAAGGGCAAGGCAAGCTCGAAGGGGAACAAAAAGCCAAGGTGGTGATCATCACCGCTTTAGACGACCGCGAGCAGATCAAACGGGCCTTTGACGCCGGTTGCCAAGAATATTTAGTCAAGCCGGTCTTAAAAGCCAACCTCACCAAAGTACTCAATAAGCTTTTCCCGGACCTTCAGCTGAACTAAGGGAATATTTCTTGTATTCTATTCCTTAGGAGAGGCTCTCTCTCCGCCTTGTCTAGGCCTCAAAGACAAAATAACCATACGTTCAGGTAATACATGGCGGTTGGCAAGCTGACGGGCCCCAAAAAGGCGGCTATCTTGTTGCTGGCTTTGGGCGAGGAAGGTTCCTCGGAGGTGATCAAAAACCTAGAGGACCGCGAGATCCAACAGGTGGGTTATTACATGGCCCGTTTCACTGACGTGGCCCCCGAAGAATTAGACAACGTCTTAGAAGAGTTTTACCGCAAGGTGGCTCTACAGGACCAGGGTGTAGCGATCAACGCCTCGGGCGACTTCGTCAAAAACGCCATCAGCCGGGCCTTGGGCGACGACCGCGCCAAAGACTTGGTGGACAACCTAAAGTCCAGCACCGAAGAAGAAGGCCTCGACAGCCTCAAGTGGTTAGAGCCCAAGGTGATCGCCGGGTTCATCATGAACGAACACCCCCAGACCATTTCCTTGATCTTAGCGCACCTCGAAGACCCCGAGCAGACCGCGC
>JAVVEA010000022.1:0-48823 GCA_032250835.1 bacterium | reverse complement strand
GTCGGGGTCATTAAAATCCACCGGGTTCCCCAACACATAAGCGTACCGGTTGAAGGCCTGGGGGTCCCGTCCGCCGCCGGGGACCATGTTGTCGGGGCTGATGAAGCGCCGCAAGCTGGGGTCGTAGTAGCGGAACTTGTAATAGATCAGGCCCGTCTCAGGGTCCTGTTCCTGGCCTGTGTAGCTCGCCCACTGCTTGAGCGCTTCGGCGCTGCCCACCGAGTGGGCGGCGTCCACCTCGCCGTAGGGCAGGTGGTTGATCTGCGCGGCCAGCTTGCCCGCCCCGTCGGTCACCAAAGAGGTAGACTGCACCGGATCGCTATGAAAAAAGGCCCAATTACCCACCGACGCGCTGCCGTCGGCAGTGGTCACCGTCCCGCCGGTCGGCGCGGCGGCGGCACTTTCGACGGTTACGGTTTCGTCGCTGATGGTGCTCGGCGCGTCGCCCGGCGTTTCGGTGAAGGGCGTGGTGTCGGAATAAGAAGAATTGTTGTTACAAGAGGCGACCCACATCACCACGAAAACCAGCCCCATGGCCATGCCCCGTTGCCAGGGGTTAAACTGGCTTTCCGCAAAGTTCGGGTCCAGCTTCCAGAGCCTAAACCAAAGTACCAGCAACAGCAAGCAGAGCAACGCCACCGCCGCCGCAGGCAACCGCTGGGCCACCTTCGGCTGGGACAAGAACCCTAGGCCCCGGTAGGCCGCCGCAAAGAAGAAGCCCGTGAGGGTGTGGTCGTCAAAGCGGTTGGCGTAGGCCGCCCACTGCCCCCCTTGGGCCAGGTGGGCGCTACTGAAGGTTTCGTCAAAGCTAGCCAATTGTTTGCCGCCCGGCCCGGTCAGTTGCTTGGTCACCTGGATCGTTCCGCTTGGCTGGTAGCGGATACGCAACTCCGGGACCGGATCGTATTGGGTATAAGCCAGGGCCCCGGCAGGGTCGTAGAGCTTTTTTAAGTACCGAATCCCGGCCATGTCGTAGGCCATTTCTTGGACCAGGGTCCCGTCCTTTTGGACCGAAATCAGTTGGTTCAAGTCGTTGTAGCCATAGTCCCAGGTCAGCGCATTTTGCACCTTGCGGGTCAGGTTGCCGTAGCCGTCGTAGGTCAGGCTCAATCCGGCACCCGAAACCAACCGGTCGCCGTTGTATTGGTAGCTGTTGGCATTTTGGCCGCTGGCGAAGTTCAGGTTGGTGCGGTCATCGTACCCAAAGGCCTGCTGTCCATAGGCCCCGCTGGCTTGGGTCAGGCGGCCTAGGTTGTCGTAGGCGAAGGTTTGGCTGGTATCAAAGCCCGTGGCGGCCATGTAGTCCGGCAATTGGGTACCGCTCAGGTCTTGGATCGCCGTTTTGTGGCCCGTTGCATTGTATTGGTACCTTAGGTCCAAAATCTTGTTGGACAGGGCGTCGCTGGCCTGGGCCGTCTCGGGCAAGCCCTTGGCGTTGTAGCTATAGGTGCTGTGTACCGCCCGGTTGGTGCTCGGCTGGAAGGTGACGCGCCCCACCCGTCCGGCGGCGTCAAAGCCGCCGTACTCAGCCAAAACATTGCCGTTCAGGCCGATCTTGGTGAGGTTGCCGCCTTCGCTATAGGCGAAAGTCTGCACACTGCGGGGGAAGGGACCAAACTGGGGTAGCTTCTTTTCGCGTACCCTTCCCGCCAAGTCATAGACCACTTCGCTGACGAAGCGGATGCCCGGCAGCGCCTTAAGCTGGATGGACTGCAAAGTGACTTGCCCCCGCTTGTCATAGCCCAACTCAACAATACGGCCCGGCCCGTCCACCTGGGTCAAGCGTCCGGTGCCGCCTGCCACGGCGGCATCGTCAAAGGTCAGCTTAAACTCAGACCCGCCCGGAGAGCGCTTTAAAACCATCCGGTTCAAAGCATCAAAGACCTGAGTGGTGGTGCGTCCTTGGCTGTCGGTGCTTTGCAATAGGTTGCCCGCTAGGTCGTATTGGTAGGTGCTGGTGCCGATGGTGGGGTCGGTCATCTGGCGGACCCGGCCAAAGCCATCGTAAAACTGCTGTACCCGGTTTCCGCCGGGCAGGTCTACCAAAGTCACCCGTCCGGCGGGGTCGTAGGTGTATAAGGTGACCTTGCCGTTGGGCTCGGTGAGCTGAACGGTCCGGCCCCAGGGGTCTTTTAAGTTCTTTTGGACTTGCCCATTGGGCAATTGGACCTGGGTTTCCAAGGGGCTATAAACATAACTTTGGCTGGTTCCGTCCGGTTGGATCTGCATCACAGGCCGCCCGCGCAGGTCCACCACCGACTGGCTCCACTGGATCGTGCTCCCTTCGCTATAGGGCAGGCTGGTCTTTTGGGTGACCTTGCCTAGGGTCACTTGGTTTTCCTTGAGCTGATAGATCGGGGCGCTGTCGTCGCCTAGGTGTATGGTTTTGTAGCTATTTCCCAGGCCGTCAAAATACTCGGTTTGGGTGCTAAAGACCTGGGGTTCCCCGGCGCGACTGAACAGGGTGCTTTGCTGTTTGTATTGCCCGGTAGGGTCGCCGAGGCTGGAATAGCTGTAGCGGGTCAGGCCGCCGTCGGCTAGGCGTTTTTCTAAAGGGCGTCCGTAGAGATCATAGGCATATTCGGTGCGGTTGCCGTTGGCGTCTACTTGACTGGCCAAACGGCCCAGGGCGTCATAATTCATTTTTTGCTGGTGGCCCAGCGCATTGGTGGACACCGAAGGCAGCGCCGGGAATTGGGGGTCGTAGGTCACTGTACTGGCGCGGCCCAAAGCGTCCGTCACCTTGACGGGCCTTCCCTTGGCGTCATACTCCACCTGTTTTAAAATCTTCCAACTGCCCTGACCCATAGCGCAGGTTTCGGCCTGGGGGCAGAAATAGGCTTCCTGCTGGGTGGGTAAGTGGTTTTGGTAGCTGTTGCGGCTCGCTGAAAGCAGCAGGCCGCCGTGGGTGGTTTGGCTGGTGACCAGCTCGCCAAAGACCCATTGGGTTGGGTCGTGCTGGTAGGTATTGGTGGTCACGGCGCAATCCCCGTTGGTGCAGACCTGCTGGGTCAGGGGGTATTCGTAGGCGTCATAGGTGCTGGTGGTTTCTTGGCTGACCTCCAATTGACCCCCTTCAAAACGCTCGTTAAGCTCTTTAAGCACCAGCATCGACTCGGTCCCGTCTGGGTAAATGACCTGCTGCCAAGTTCGGGTGCTGCGGGCCATCAACTGGCCGGTCTCGTCAAATTGTTCGGTTTTCACCGGTACCGGCGGCAAGAGGGTATCTTGCATAAAGCGCTTCACCTGCTGGGCCCCGGTCTCCACCTGCGTCTCAACGACCTGCTCAAAGCCGAGGTTGCGGGCCGTCAGGCGGTTTCCGGAAATATAGCGCCCGTTGAGGTATTGGTAGCGTTTGGTGGAAGTCAGGCCCCGCCCGTTGTCCGTCGCTTCTTCCACCGCCAGATAGGTGGGCCCACGGTTGGGCTTGGAACTGGGGGCCGTGGGGCTGGCGGCGGTGGAGATCGCGCCGGGGTGGTTGCTGCGCAATTGGTATTTTACGCGGGTCGTACCGCCTAGCCCATTGCGGACCGCCACCAGGGCGTCCCGCTTGCCGGTGGCGGCGTAGATCACCCTTGCTGAATCTTTCGTATTGCCCACCAGCATCAAGTCCGAAAGCTGGTCGCCGTTAAAATCGGCCACCACCAACCGGTTGTTGGCGCTGCTCCAATCATTGGCGGCAACGCCATACTGTCCGTTGAGGACCACGGCGTCTTCAAAGTAGCCGGAGACCGCCCCCTTGAGGATGTACGAGGGTTTGGCCGTAGTTTTTGAAGAAAAAATCAGGTCCGTGCGGCCGTCGCCCTCTAAGTCTAATCTAGCGATGTCATATTGGTCCGCCGCCCAAATGGCTTCGGTCAGGCCCCACCTAGCGCTGATCTCTTGGACGTTGTCAAAGCCGTCGCCGTTGTTGAGCATCATGTACACCATGCGCGTCACCTGGGTGGGACGGAAGATGATGTCCAGTTTGCCGTCCCGGTTCAGGTCGAGGTGCATGATCTGATAATTCTGGGCTGCCCACAGGTTGGGGTTGGTGCCCCATTTATAGGTGATGTCTTGCCAAAAGGGGCGGTTGAAGATTTGAACGGTTCGGCGGTCCGCATTCGCAGGAATGGGGCTACCGTCCCCGAGCGTCATGACGTGGCTCGTTTCCATAAAGGCCGCATCGGTGGCAAAATAGGGCTGCAAGATCCGGTCGGTGCTGCCGTTGTCGTCCAGGTCGAAGGAAACTAACTGATAATTTTTGGAAAGCGCCCCTGGCGGGGGAACGTAGCGCATCCAGCATTGATCGAATTGGTAGCGGTCATAAACCTGAAAGTCTGAAACGGCCCCTCCCGTAATAGAGGAAAACAGCACGATGTCTTTATGCCCATCTCCGTTGAGGTCATCAAAGTCGAAGGTAACGCTTTGATGAAAAAAGGACCCCTGAGGGAGGTTCATTCTCGATGCATGATTCGTGTGGGCACTACTTCTGGAGATTTCCGTAATGGGGTGGAACCCCCCGGCAGCGTTCCCGGAAAGAAACCAGGTTTGAGCTTGCACGTCCGTTGCGGCCGCATCACTACTGCCTTGCAAAATGATGTCGTCGGTCCCACTGCCATCAAAATCGAGGACATGAAGTTTCATCGGCGCGGTGCCAATGGACGTCATGCCCGTAAAAAAAGAAATAACTCCCGCATCTGTGAAGCCACCGGAAGCGTTGGCCGTGTAAAGGTGAACCGATAATTTAGAATCCGTCACGACAAAATCTGTCTTCCCATCGCCGTTAAAATCGCCGGTCCGCAGTTGCATATTCGGGTCGGCGAGCAAGTTGGGGTCGGGGGTCAATTGACCGAAGGGGGTAACGTTAGGAGCCCCTTGGCTGGTTTGATCCTGCCAATCTAGGCGCTGGGTTTTTAAGATATGCTGGTCGTCTGAGGCCATCTCCATAAAGGCAATCAGGCGGTTCCGGTCCGTGTCGGCACTGATCTCATAAAGCAAGCGGTAAGAGCGCTCCAATTGCCCGGCGGTCTTCACCAAAATTTTCGAAAGCAACTTGGTTTGACTGACCATACCGCCGCCTTGGTACTGAGGCGTATAGTCTAGGCGGTCCTGCCATTGGAACTCGATTCGGCTTGAATCATAAAGCACCACCTGGGGATAAAAGGCCCCGGTGCCGTCTTCGAGGTATTGGATGTCATAGCCATTGCCCTGTAAGTCTTCCACCCGGCTCAGTGCCCAGACGCGCACCGCGCCGCTGCGCCCTAGGGCCTCGATGCGCGAATCATTGGTTGCGCCGTAAAACTTCTTGGTTCCGTTGGGGAGCGTTTCGGTCCAGCTACAGGGCTCTGCGGCGAGACCGCAAGAACCCGCGGGCTCATACTTAGCTCCGGTGCGGTGTTTGGTCCGAAACAAGGTGCGGCTGCCCGAGACGTCCACCAATAATCCGTTGGGGCCTGCATAATGGTCCGCGTCGCCGAAGTGGATGCCTTTGTCTTGTTCGGTGCGGTAGATTGCCCCGAAGCCCGCCAAGTTGCAGCCAATCCCACAGACGCCGTTGCCTGCTTGGCTGTCGAAGCTAAGGGCCAATTGGGGGGCCATGCCGTTGACCGCTCTGGGCGTTTGTAGGGGGATAGCGTGGGTGAAGCTGCCGTCTTCGGTGATGTTGGCTTGGGCGGTGTTCACCAAGAAGGTGAGAGCCAGGAAGGGAAGAACTAACCTCGAAACAAAATTCGCAGACATAGCTACTATCCTAACAGGCGCCCAATCGAAACAAACGGACGTTTCAATCGGGCAAATCAATGTAAAAAATATACAACAGTAAAAGCTGTGGCTATCGACCGACCATCTAAAAACAGCCGGAAGAATACCCCCCTCAACACAAAAATATCTAGGTAAAACACCTAGGAAAAATATCCATTTTGGTCAAATAATAATTATTTCTTGGTTTTCTGATTAGTTTAAATTAACCCGGTACGCCGGTTGTAACTGACTCAAATCAATTCTAACTAACTGTAGACTACTATAAATGGCAGGCCCAAATCAGAGGGGTCCAAAGGCATTGTGCGGCCCCTTGCAGCGTTACTGCCTTACTAAGCAAGAAGCCGAGTCCGGCTCGGCATTCGAAGAGGTAGGCCGGGTAAAACCTGGACCCAAGCGATATTGCCCTTGAAAGAGGGAATAAATATTCTCCAACTCGTAAAAAAAGGCCAACCGCTCAGAGAACCAAGCAATTAGCACAATTCGTGTAAGCGCTCGCTTCCAGTTCGGGCCTTGGCCTGGGGATATCCCGGCGAACGCTGGGGTTACTGTGGTGATGCGCCTTCAGTGACGCTGATGGCTTCTTGTTCTCCTGTGTGATGGGCGAAAAATTCCAAGATACTTCTCAAGGTAAATGGAGGCTACGATGGTAACGGCCACCGCCCGAAACAAACCATAAGCCCCAATCCTTTTGAACCCGTTCTGGTCCGTTCCAATTTGCCGCAAAACTCGGGTTTGGCATTATTCTGTCATTTGTACGCGTCTAGACAGGGGCCTCAGTCGCGGATTCTATATCTGTGGCCAATTGACTAAGTATGTTGCGACCCTCTGCTTGGAAGCCAGAAACGTTGCCTGAACCAGCAATCGCCCCCAAACAAACTCGGTTGGACAAAAGCCGGAATCCGGCCCTGGCCCTCAGCTTCTTCACCTGAGGTCCGCGATACGATTCTTGGCTAACTACTTGAAATTTTTTGGAGCGGGAAACGAGATTCGAACTCGCGACCCTCAGCTTGGGAAGCTGATGCTCTACCAACTGAGCTATTCCCGCTTCATCTTGGAGGTGGCGCTAAGGTAGCTTGACCGCGGTGAGGCGTCAAGGGGATTTACTGGGGCGTTGTTAGGAACCTAGTGGGATGGAGCGCTAAATCCATTGCGCTCTAATCGGCCTCAACCCATGGGGCGGGAAAACGTCGGGGCAGCGGGAGGCTGGGCCCTGATCTGGGGCAACCTAGGTGAGGTCAAAAGTGCTGAGCCCGGCAGGGGGGTAAACAACCAGCGTCCCCCAAGCAACCAAAAGCCTAACCTTGGATTAAAGCTTTGGCGGCAAATGCCGTTAAGGAGAGGAACCCTTAGCTAACGCCAAGATGTCCCCGATCCGCTTTTTCCTCTTTTTAACCCTTCTGGCCAGCTGGCCTAGCTTGAGTCAAGCCCAAGGGCAAGCCGCTTTTGGCGGAGCTCAGGGCGCAGTCCAGCAAGCGGGGCAAGAGGTGCAAAACCGCATCGGGCAAGCCAAGAGCATCTTCGGCGGGCAGAGTTCGGTGGGCTGTAACCTCGTCTACCTCGGCAGTTATGACGACGTCTCCATCGTCTATTCAACGGCTAAACAAAATGTGACCGGCGCGGTGATGGCCGCCGACGGGACCGCCAAGGGCTCTTGTTTCTTTGAAGTGGTCGGCGACAAAGCCCAAGGCGGCGTGCAGCGCTTCCGCTACGAAACCCAATTTGGGCAGTTCAACCCCAACGAGGCGGTAAGGGTCAACCCCTTGGACCCTCGCGGTCAGTCCGACACAGACCTAACCCAGAAAAAAAACCAAGTCCAACGGCTGTCTTCCGACTTGGCCCCTTTTTATCAAATGCCCGAATGGGTGGTTTTGTTGCGCGAAGAATACTTTAACACCGAAGTTTCCATCAAAAGCGCCTACGGCCAAGAAGTGGGCTATGTACCCTTTGATGATTCGCCGACCGTAACCGCCTTAACGCCGGGCAATCTGTATTGGATCGACATCCATCTAGAAGAGTTAGGCATCGCCTATGACAGCCAAATCTTCGGCTGGCCCGCGCGCTACACCTACTTTGACCTAATCTACCAAAAGCCGGTCTTGGTGCACAACAGTACAGGGTCGGTGCGCGAATACGACCTTTACCACCCCAAATTCTCCATCCAGGGATTGATGTTGCAGGTATCGCAAATTCCGGTCCCCGGCATCGACGGTATGCTGCTCAACTTAGGCTGTGGCAGTTCCACCAGCGGGGTGATGTACCTCGCCGCACCGCTCAGTTCGAGCCCGCTAGGCAGCGATAACCAAGTCACTATGACCCGCACCGAAGTGGGCCTAGAGTGGACCTATGCCGACAACTGGTCGCTCAGCTACAAAGGCGAATACATGTGGATTTACCTTAAGGATCAGGCCAACCAGCTAGATTCCCTGATCAGCCTTGACGCCATCAACTACCTCACCGTCACCTTGAAGTTTTAAGCCTAGAGCCCGTTTGCGGCTTTAAACTGGCTCACTTCCTCACAGCGGGCGACTAGTTCTTCGCTCAGCTTTGGCATCTCGCCATATTTGTCCCACAAGCTGTCTTCAACAATGTCGTGGATTTGACCGGCAATATCGGTCGCCAAGCGGCGGAGTTTGGCCAATTCTTTTTTTAATTCCTTTTGTTCTTCGCTCATGGTTTATCAGGGGGTTTGTGGGTTCTGGGGGCCTTGTGGTTCCTTCAGGGGACTTTTGCAGCGGTCGTGCCGAAATCGCCAAATCTACCGCGAGCCTATGGGCACCAACGATCTACAAGAATCTGGCGAGATCCAAAGACTTGTAAGGCTTTCGACATTTTGTAGCGAATCCAACAAATTCCAAGCCGCTGAACCCTTGCCTAGCCGCCCCAAATGGGGTAAAGGACAACCATAGACCCACAACAACCCCAATGGCCGGTATGCCCATGGATTTCCCCTTAGAAAACATCACCCCGCTGCGCGAAGAGCTGAAAAACCACCCGGTCTATCATGCCATCCGCAATATGGACCAACTCCGCCTCTTTATGGAGCGGCATGTCTTTTCGGTTTGGGATTTTATGTCTTTGGTTAAGACCATCCAAGGGGTGATCGCCCCCCATGGTTACCCCTGGTCTCCCCACAAAAACCCGATGATCCAGCGGTTCATCAACGAAATGGTTTTAGAAGAAGAGACCGACACCTTGCCCGACGGCAAGGGCTACCTAAGCCATTATGAGATGTACCTGAAGGCCATGGAAGAGGTTGGCGCTTCGACCACAAAGGTCCGCGAATTTGCCCGGATCGCTAAGATGAAGGGCTTTGAGGTGGCTTGCCGTCAAGTCGAGGTGCCCGACGCTTCGAAGCGCTTTATGCAGACCACCTTCAGCTTCATCACCAGCGGCAAACCCCACAAGGTCGCCGCCGCCTTCGCTTTGGGCCGCGAGCACATCATCCCGACCATGTTCCGCTCGCTCTTAAAGCAGATGAACTGCCCCCAAGAGCAGGCCCCCTTTTTCCATTATTACCTTGAGCGCCACATCCTCTTAGACCAAGACCACCACGGCC
The DNA here is from genome assembly GCA_032250835.1 of bacterium. Classification (GTDB taxonomy): domain Bacteria; phylum SAR324; class SAR324; order XYD2-FULL-50-16; family XYD2-FULL-50-16; genus TamC13-09. The sequence continues at coordinate 39,525 of JAVVEA010000022.1, read as the reverse complement.
CGCTCTCGATGATGACGCTGACCGAGCTTTGCAAAGACGACCCCCGTTACCAGCGCGAGGCTGAAGAGGCGGCCATTGCCGCCGTAAAGGCCCGCATCCGCTTCTGGGACGACGTCTTGCTCGACATCCAGCGCCTGTCTCCGGTAGCCGCCTAGCCCAATAGGTAAATCACCGCCACCCCGGCGAGCATCAACAACGAGGCCAGCAACCGCTGGCCCGTGTTTTCCTCTTTAAAGACCCACCGGCCCAAGCCCACCGAAAAGACCATGTTCAGGCGTTTGACGGAGATCATGTAGGCCGTCTGGGTCAGCGCCACCGCTAGATGATGGAACACAACTTGGCAGGCATATAGGCCGCCGACCCAAACCCCGGACTTCCAATAACTCAATAGGTCGCGCAACGAGATCTGGCCAAAGGCTCGCAAGACGATTAAAATCAGTAAGTTGTGGACCGTAAAGAAGCTGAAGGCAAAGTACAACGGGCTGGCGTGGCTCAGGCTGAATTTACCTAAGGCGGCCGCAAAGGCAAAAAGCAAGCTCGCCCCCAGCATCGCCCGGCTGCCCGGATCGGCCCAAAGCGAGCCAAAGGGGCTCCAAAGGCTGGTTTGGTCGCGGTCCAAATGCAGCAAGTAGCCGCCCGACATGATCACCAAGACCCCAAAAATCCCCCACCAACTCAAAACCTCTCCCAAGACCACCCAACCGATAAAAATCAAGAAGGCGGGGCTAAAGGCCAAGATCGGCATGGTCAAGGATAGCGGCGAGAGCTTGATGGCCCGCATGTAGAGCAGCATAGCCACCCCATTGAGCGGCAGCAAAAGGGCAGAACCCCAGAAGAACTCAGGGCCCAAGGGCGGGCGCTCAACCAACGACCAGCCCAGCACCACCCAAGGCAGACTGTAAAGCAAGACAAAACCCAGCATCCTAGCCGGGCTACCGCCGCCGAACAGCCGCTTGGCCAAGCTGTCTTGGAACGCCACCGACAGCGCAGTGGCCAGAGCAAAAACAAACCATAACATAGGCCGGGCCCTCACGTTTACCCTAGCCTATTGCTAGACTAAAGCCCTGCTTTTGGCCAGCCCTTAACAATCTGTTAGTTGGCAGAACCCCTCGGCTGCGGCAAGATACTCTTGGACCATAAAAGAAGGGGAAGGGACGTTGAAAAAGCAACTATTTGGCAAATTTTGTTTAGCCCTCGGCTGTTTGCTGGGTAGCTTGGGTCCCTTGCAGGCCGAGGTGCCCAAAGAAAAGCTGGTGCTTCAGTTACACTGGCTGCACCAGTTCCAATTCGCCGGATATTACGCCGCCCAGAAGCAAGGTTATTATGCCGCCGAAGGGTTAGACGTGGAAATCCGGGCTGCCAGCCAAAAACTAGGCATAGCTTCGGATATTTTGGTCTCCGGCTTGGCTGACTATGCCGTCGGCGATGCGGGGATCTTGCTATTGCGGATGCAGGGGAAACCGGTGGTGGCGATAGCGGCGCTTTTTCAAACAGCCCCTTCCATCTGGCTGGTGCGCGCTGACTCAGGTATCCGCAACCTGCATGACTTGGTGGGCAAGCGGTTGATGATGTTACCTAAAACAGAAAGCCTAGAGCTCTGGGCCACCTTGGCGCAAGAGGGGATCGATCCGCAAAAGCTGGACATCCGCCCCATGAGTTATCGGATTGAGGACTTGATTGAAGGCAAAGTAGACGCCTTCCATGCCTACAGCACCAACGAGCCATACTACCTACAGCAACAAGGCATCCCCTGGCGAGCGATCAGCCCGCGCCAATATGGGATCGACTACTATACCGACGTGCTCTTCACCTCCGAGGAGGAATTGAACCAACACCCCGAACGGGTCGCCTCTTTCCGGCGAGCGTCCCTAAAGGGTTGGCAATACGCGCTAGACCACCCCGAAGAGATGGTCCAACAGATCCACCAACACTACGCCCCCGAAAAGTCGCTAGACCACCTGCGCTATGAAGCCCAGGCCATGCGCGAGTTGATCCTCCCCGACATGGTGGAACTGGGGCACATGAGCGAAAAACGGTGGCAGAAAATCGGGGAAACCTATCAAGCGAGTTTTAACCTATCGGGCCCCATCGACCTAGAGGGCTTCTTGTATCACCCGGAGAAAAAGGACTACCGCTGGGCCTTTACCAGCCTAGCCTGGGTCGGGGCCTTGGCGCTGCTGGTTGCGGGCATTGCGGCGTGGGTGGGGCGGCTGAACTTCAACCTGCGTAAAGAAGTCAGGGCGCGTTGTGCCGCCCAGGAAGAGTTAGAGGCCTCCAAAGAGCGCTACCTACAGTTGTTCGAGATGGCTCCGGTGCCCATGATGCTGACCGAGACCCAGGGCGCGGTGATCCGTCAGATCAACCTCAAGGCCCGAGAACTGTTCCTTAAAGACGCCCGGATCAATCCGGTGGGCCGCTCGGCCAACGAGTTTTACGGCAACCCCGAAGACCGCCTCCGCTTCGCCGAAGAACTCAAGCTGAAGGGGTTGGTGAAAGATATGCAAGTAAAGGTGATCAATCCTTCGGGGCGGGTTTTCTGGACCAATCTGTCTTCTTGCCCGATCCAATTTGAGGGCAAACCCATGATGCTCACCGGCTTGGTGGACATCACCCAGCGGGTGGAACTAACCGAAAAGCTCCACCTCCAAGCAACGACCGACGCCCTGACCGGCTGTTTTAACCGTGGTCACTTTTTAGAGCAAGCCAAACGAGAGTTGCAACGCAATCTACGCTTTGGGCGGCATTTGTCGGTATTGATGATGGATTTAGACCACTTCAAGCACATCAACGACCGCTTCGGGCACCAGCAAGGGGACCAAGCGATTGTCGCCTTTGTGCAGGCCGTCAACGGACACCTGCGTTCCATGGACTTTATGGGCCGGTTGGGCGGCGAAGAGTTTGGGGTGATCTTGCCGGAAACACCGAGCAGCGGCGCGGACATTGTCGCCGAAAGGATCCGTGCCCAGGTTGAGTCCCTGAGCCTACAATCCGACCGAGAAGAGCCCGTCCCCCTGACCGTCAGTATCGGGATTTCCGGGCTGCGCGACAACTCAGAAAGCCTGGAAGACCTCTTAGCGCGGGCCGACCGCGCACTTTACCAAGCCAAAGACCAGGGCCGCAACCGGATCGCCTACCTCCCCTAAGGGGCTAAGCGCGTTGCTTGACCGCCCAGCGCTTGGGGCATCCAATGAGCCACGCCCCAGGCGAGCAGTTCAGCCGGTGGGGCACCGCGCATATCTTCAGGCGGGAATTGGCCCAAAAATTCCAGCGCTAAAAAAAGCAACCGCCCCTCTTGGCCCGGCTCTAATGGAGGAGCTAGGGTCTGTTTGCTCAGCTTTTCTCCTTGAGCATCCAGCGCCACCGGAAGGTGCAGGCAACGCGGACGTGGCTGACGCAATAGGTCCATCAGAAACAAATGCCGTTGGGTCGAAACCAACAGGTCCGCACCGCGCACCAGTTCGGTGATGCCATCTAACTGCTCATCCACCACCGTCGCTAGGTGGTAAGAAAAAACCCCGTCGGCGCGCCACAAAACAAAGTCGCCCACCTGGGCGGCTAAATCCAGGCGCTGGACCCCTAGGTTGCCGTCTTCAAACACCAAGGGAGCCCCTTGGGTCAAGAGGCGGTAGGACCGAAGCTCCCCGGCCCCAGGGGTCAGGCGGCAGGTGCCCGGATAAACAGGCCCTTCGATTCCCGCCTGGGAGCTTTGGCCCAACTGGCTGCGCGAACAATGGCAGGGATAGGCCAAGCCCCGCTCGATCAATTGGTCTAGGGCGGCTTGGTATTCTGGGTATCTTTGGCTTTGGTAACGGACCGACTCGTCCCAAAACAGCCCAAAGGCCTCGAGGCGGCGCAATATCTGATCAATCGCCCCTTTGACCACCCGGGGCCCGTCTAGGTCATCTATGCGGAGGAGCCAAGCGCCCGATTGGGACTTAGCGGCCAAATAACTGCCTAAGGCCCCGACCAAACTGCCGAAATGCAAGGGGCCGCTCGGTGTGGGGGCGAAGCGACCTCGGTAGTCACTCATGCCGTTCAGCAACCGCTAAAACTTTCAGCAAGGCCTTGGCCCGGAGGTTTTCTGGGTCTAAGACCAACAGGTCCGCCAACACCTGACGCCCCTGTTCAACCTTGTTTTGGGCCGTTAATACCTCGCCCCATTCAAGCAACAGTTGGCTATTGGTGGGGTAAAGATACAGGGTCTGCATCAGCAAAGTTTCGGCCAACTCCAACTTGCCTTCAAAGCGGTACACCCGCGCCAAGTAGAGATTCCCATAAAAATTGTAATGGTCCCGCTTGAGCACATCGGTCAGGATTTGTTCGGCCTCGCTCCAGCGCCGCTGGGCCAGATAAGGTAAAGACAATCCAAGCCGAGCCTCTAACGAGAGAGGATAGGCTTGGACTGCTCGGGTATAATGCTCGATCGCGTTGGCCTGTTTGTTTTGTAGGTAATAGAGCCATCCAAGCCGCAGGTTGAGCGTGTACCCTTGGGGATGCACCTCCCACAGGGGGATCAACGCCGCAGCGGCACGCGGATAGTCCTGCGCCGATTCCAGCGCGTAAGACCTCTGGTAGGCCTCAGCTACTTCGTTCTGCGCCCACAAGGGCGCTGCCCAAAGTAACAACACAAAAAGGACCAACAACTTTCGCATTAGAAGCTCAAACCAAGGGCTACAGAAAGGCCCGAACCGGTCATCGTCGGACCAGACTCAGACTCTAGATAGTTATCCTGGTTGTAAGCTACGGTCAAGGCACTGCTGGGCCCCATGGTCCAGCGGGTCGAGAAGGCAACGCCGCTTTGGTAGATGTTGGTGTTGCTGTACATCGCTAAGGCATGCGCCCCTAGGTAACCAAAACGCTTTCCGCTGTAGGTGCTGAGGTTAAAGGCAAAGGTGCTCCAATAAGCACGAAGCCCGGCGGAAGCCGAAGAAAAGGAGGTGGCCTTTTGGCCGTAGATCGCCGGGCTGATCATGATTTGGTCTAATCCTAGGTCTAGTCCGAAATAAAGCCCTAAAGACTTCGAAGCCGTCAGGCCCACTTGGTTAATGGTTAAACCCGTAACCTCTTCGTAGGTCGTGGTCGTCGTCTGTGTGGGCGGTTGACCGGGGATGGGGGCGCTTCTCGTGGTGGTGGTGACTTCTTGATAATCAACAATAAAGTTAGGGTAATTGGAACGCCCGTAATGCAATCCCGCTGACCAGTTAAAGCCTTCGTAATACAGATAATCAAAGGCCACGCCGCTGGCACCTTTGTTGTAATCAGAGGTGCTGCTGATCCCGTGGTAGCCCAGCGCAAAGGAGTGGTTAAACCCTGCATAACCCAATGCGATGGTACCGCTGGTTTCTTGTACCGCATCGGTATCGGCGTCTTTAAAGGTCACCTTGGTTTGGTCTGCGGCGAACTCCCAGGTAAAGGCTAAATCCATCGGAGTGGAGGCATAAACCGCAACCTGGGACATCGAATCGCGGCTGGCCTCAGCGTTAAACCCCGTCTGCCCTGCCGATAAAACCGCACCCGAAGGGCGCTCGTAGGCCCAGGCCGGAACGCTGGCCAACAAGCTAACTAAAACTAATACCAACGTCTTCTTACTCATCCTCTACCCTCATATAGGTCCATTCCATTGCTGAAAAGCCCCGCAGTCCCTTTTGCAAGTCAATTTGAGCCCAGGTATCTACCTGTTTTTTGCCCCAACCGCTGCTAACGGTCCCCCGAATCTCCCCGTTTTTTAGCCGGTAACGCCCGAAGGGACGCCCCAGCTGATGATAAAAGGCCCCCAAAGGCAGCAATACCCGCCGCATTATGGGTCCGTAAAGGAGCCCTAAAGGTAAGGACTCCGAAAATTCTAGCTCCCGCCGCTCGGTCAACGGCCAACGCGGCAAAGCCAAGAAAAGCGTTTTTAAAGAAAGGTCGGAACCAACCAAGGTATAGTGGCAGTGGCAGTCGCCAATACGGCCAAAATACAATTGGCCTTTACCGCTATCGAAATAGTAGGTCCCCTCGGCGTCCATTTTCACTTCCCAGGTCACCAAGCCCCGCTCGCCCTTGCCATGGATGGCCTTAAAGACCAACTTTTCGGTTAGCGGGAAACTGGCCACCCCGGGCGGAGCCGGAGGCAGCGATTCGGCCCAGGTGCCCGGCTCGGGCAATCCTTTGGTGACATAACCCGCAGCGCCCAAATAACCCGAAAAGCGGAAGTCCAGGGTAGACTCCCCGATCCGTGAGCCAATTTGAACCTGCACGTGGATATGAGGCTGAGGCGAGTTCCCCGAATTGCCACAAAGACCCAGCAGGCTACCGCGCTCCACCCAATCTCCTTCGGCGACGCGCAGGCTGTCCTTTTGGAAGTGGCTTAGTTCCACATGCCAACCGTCCTCGGTCTGGATGATCACTAAGTTCCCCCAGCTATTCTGCTGGTCTATCTGCCCAATCTTTTGGTCCGCATGGTGTTTGACCACCCGCACCACCCGGCCACTTAAGGGAGACAAAACGGGCTTACCCCAAGCCAAATAATCCTTTGTCTCGGCTCCTTCACCCCGAAAAGACTGCCCTTCGCCGTCGGTCAAAATAAAGTCATAGGCCCTAGCCCAAGGGCCCTGGTGGGTCCAGGGTCCCGAAAAGCCTTGCCAAACGGTCCAACTGCCCGCAAAGGGCAGGGCCAAAGCGATGGGGCAATCGTCAAAGCGGCTGGTCACCGAAAGGTGATAATCTAGCGTCGCTTCGGGCGCGGACATCACCCGCCGCGCCACCAAGGGATTCCCCAAGAGCCGCAAAATATAGACAAAACCCAAAGTCACCAAGTTAAAGGGTAGCGTCAAAACCGGCAGACCATAGGTCGCCCAAAAGACCATCACCGCATCGACCAACACCACCGAACTGGCCACGGCCAACATAGCAATCAGAAAGCTGCGCGGACTAGCGACTAGAAAAACCCCGCCGATCCCCATAGCAATCAGGATATAATTAAAATGGTTCAGGTTTAAAAAAGCCCCTTCCCAAGACCCGGTCATCGCCGCCGAAACCAGACTGCCTGTATAATAACCGGCGACGGACAAACCAAACAAAAGCGGCGAAGCCAACAGCAGGATCACCGCCAAACCCAAGCCCAGCAGGGAATGGGGCAAAAACAAAATGGCCGCCAAAGACCTAAAATAACCCAACGCCCATAAAGGCAGGGGCAACTCGGGCAGGTGCGGGGCGGGATAAAAGCTGGCCACAAAGAGGTTCGAATAATGTCCGCTGGCGAGCGTCATGGCCGAGATCACCGCCACAAAAGGCAGACTCAAGATCGGCAGACCAAGGTACCAATAAAAAACCCGCGCCATGGCGAGGGTCACCACCAGCGTCATCACCCCGGCGAGCAACAACAACAAAAGACTCAGCCAAGAAACCCCATAAACCGAGCCCAGACCTAAACCCACTAGCAGCGGATTGTAGGTATAGTAGCCGGACTGCAAAAATTCTTCACGCAGGCCGACCAACCTAGCGAAACCATAGGCCGCCGCCAGGGTAATCAAACCGGCAAGAGCCAACCGGGGATTGGCCAAGGTCAGTAACAAGAAAGCCAAACCCACCAACCGGCTGTTGATGAAGTAAACCTCCGAAAAGCTATTGAGCAGGGCCCCGGCGTGTTCTTTCAAGAAAGCTTCAGGTCCTTTGGCAGACATTCACGTCTCTCGATATCTTCAAGGGTTTCGGCTTCGCGGATCAGATCCACTTGCCCGTTTTCACGCACCAGCACCACATTCGGCCGGTATTCGATAAATTGGAGCGATTGGGTTTGGTTGTAGGCCCCTACCGGCGAGAGAATTAACCGGTCCCCTTTAGAGAGCCCCGGCAATTGGGTCCCCTCGTCGATCACGTCAATATTCATGCACAGCGGGCCGTAAAGCACGCTGGGCTCGTTGGCCCCTTTGATGTCCCGTTCCAACTCAATGTTAAAGCGGTACCAGAAGGAGGTGTAGAGCAGGTTGATCCCCGCATCGGCCACATAGGCGCGCCGTCCGTCCGGCAGACGTTTGGCGGCGACGATACTGGTCACTAAAAAGCCCGCTTCGTCTACCAAAGCCCGGCCCGACTCTAAGTAGAGTTGAGGTAGGTCGCCGGGGGGAAGGTTGGCGTAGAGCGCCGTTGAGATTGCCTCGGCGAAGCCTTCCAGGCTGGCGTTGGAAACTTCCGGTGGCAGGTATTGGCCCTTGAGACGCCCCATAGAGGGGAATCCGCCGCCTAAGTCTAGGCGGGTGATCTGATAGCCCAGATCGTCCTTCAGCTTCTTTGCCAAGGCCACTAGTTTTTCGGCCGACTGAGCGTAGGCCTTAGGTTCCATGATGTAGGTGCCGATATGGCAATGCAGCGTATCCAGGGTCAATTTGCCTTTGGCGTGCATCCGCCGAGCGGCTTCAAAGGCCTGCCCTGATTCTAAGTTAAAGCCAAAGCGGGACCATTGGGGGTAGATGCCCGAATCCAAATTGATCCGCAAGCCCACCTGGGGGCGAAGGCCCAATTCATCAGCCAGCGATTCAAGCTCTAACAACTCTTCAAAGTGGTCCAGATGGATCTTGGCCCCATCTTCTAGGGCGCGCTTTAAGATGGCGCGGGATTTGTGGGGGCCATTAAAGATGATGTCCTTACCGGGCACGCCCAGGGCACGGGCCTTTTCGTACTCCATGGCCGAAACCACCTCGGCCAGACTCCCCTCTTGGTGCATCAGCGCGCAAATCGCTTTAAGGTAGTTGGTTTTATAAGACCAAGCCAACTCCACCTTGGGGTAACGGGTGGCGAACTGTTCTTTTAGGCTGCGCACCTCTTGGCGGATATGGCGCTCAGAGTACACAAACAACGGCGAGCCGTATTGCTCCACTAGATCTTGGATCAAGACGCCGTCGATGTCTTTCCTGATCTTACGGCTATAATAAGGTGCGGCACCAAATTTATTGAGCAAGCCGGTCTTGAGCCGTTGGATCAGAGGCTTTTCGTACTCCTTTTTCATGTTTCGCCGTGGAGGGTCAGGTTTTGGAATTCCTTAAGGTCTTTGATGCATTCGTAGGTATAGCGCATAAATAGCTTACCGGGGGCGTAGCTAGGATTCGGGCCGGGGTCGATACCCATGGCCGCTTTGACCATCCGCGCCGGAAGGTTGACGCCTACGCCGGTGGCAAAGTAGGTCCAGGCTGGAAAACGGGGGTTGATCTCGATCAAATACAGCGCCTCGTCGCGCACCAAACATTCGATCTCATAGGCCCCGCGCCAGCGGTAATGGCCCAGGAAAGCGCTTGATGCGTCACTGAGGCTTTGTTGGTGGATGGTCACGCCAGACCAAATCTTGCGTTCTTTGGTCACCGACATCTTCTTGATCGCCACCTCACCTAGGCTTCCGCCCTCCCCGTCGCCGACCCCAACGAGATTGACTTCCTCGCCTTCGATGCGCTCCTGCACCAAAACCGGATAGCCCCAGATCGCTACAATCGAATGATAGGCCGCTAAGGCCTGGGGCATGGTCCAAACCTCGGTGGCCTGATAAAAGGCCCCCTTGATCAGCAGAGGGAAGCCCTCCTTCTCACAGGCTTCTTCTAGTTCCTGGGGGCTCGTGACCATCTCGGTCTGGGGGACTTTAAGGCCCATCACCTGGGCCAAACGTTGCAGTTGGTCTTTGCCCCGTTCCTTAAAGGGGCCCATTTCGGGCAGCCAGGTCTTAAGGCCCATGGCCTTGATTTCGTCGGCGTAGCGGATGTAAAGGGGGATTTCCAGGTCTAGGGTGGGCAGGCAGAAGTCCACCGATTCACGCTGGGCCAGATGGGCCAAGCGGCTCAAGAAGGCGTCTTTGCCGCCCGAGGGGTAGGGCATCAAATAACTTTTAGAGAATAACCAGTCCAGATAAGCACCGGGCTCTAGGGCATCGTACACCAAGCCGACCAACCGCAGATCTAAATCTGGGTCTTCTAACAGGCTGCGGGCAACGCCAACGCCCGGAGCGGGGTTTTCCGAGGCATTTAAGCCCGACACAGCCAGCGTGAATCGAGCCATCTTCAGACCAGCTTTTCTAAAGACAATTGGGCCAGCAATTCGCGCAAATCTTCTTCGGCTTGTTCAGGGCTCACGTCAAAGTCTTGGCAAATTTTCGCCGCCGCCCCGGCGATGCCGCCGCCCTCGCGTATGACCTGCAACGCTACTTGGGCGGTGGCATTGGCCACAAAGCTATTGCCCGTCAGCGGATCAAAAATAAAGCCCTCGTCATTGAGCGCCAAACGTTTCAGTTTAGGATAGTCCATAGATTGCTTTCCAATGCGGTTACATAGCGATAAACCTATCAGAGAAACAATCTTTTCGTCTCCATTTTATTCGAAATTATCTTCTATTATTTGATTATATGATTAATGGAAAAATGGCCGATCTAATCTGGTGGCGATGCGGGACGCGGCGTTGATCACCCCTACATGGCTGTATGTTTGGGGACAGTTGCCCCACTGGCTCCCGTCGGTGGGGCAGATGTCTTCGGAGAACATGCCCATCCCGTTGGCGTAGCCCAAGACTTTTTCAAAGGTCTTGATGGCGTCATCAATCCGGCCCACACAGGCCAACGCTTCAATATACCAAAAGCTACAAACCAAAAAAGCGCTTTCCGGCGAGCCAAAATCGTCGGCATGGCGGTAGCGATAGAGCAAACCTTCGCCTGCATACAATTCCCGCTCTAAATATTGCAGATGGCTGCGGGCCCGGTCCGAATCATATTCAAGATAGTTGAGGATGATCAGCAGCAGGTCACTGGCATCGGCATCGTCCCCGTCGATGGTGCTGGCATAAAACCCCTTTTCGGGCCGCCAGCATTTTTCGATCATCTGCCTAGAGCGGGCCTCTAAATTTTCGGCATGGGCTACCAGTTCTTGATTAAAGAACTTTTGCCCAATTTTTTTGGCCGCCCTGGCACCAGCCCAGTGGAACAGGTAGGTGTGGCAATGCTTGCGCTTAAGCCCCCTAAATTCCCAAATCCCGGCGTCCGGCTCGTCCATCACCTCATCGATTTTGCCCAACAAGCGCTCCACCAACGAAGTCGGCGGGGCCGGGTCATGCTGGAAACGACTGTCAACATACAGCGGCAAGAGGGAAAGCAATATCTGGCCAAAGACATCATACTGAACCTGCTGGTAGGCGGCGTTGCCGATACGGACCGGGCGGTTGTTGCCCAGATACCCCTCCAGATCCAGTTCCCGCTCTTCAATAGCCCCATGGCCGGTGATCTTGTACATCGGCTGAACCCCGTTGATCTCGCCCTGCACAATGTTTTGGATAAAGTGCGAGTAGCGCTGTAGCTCCGTAAAGTGGCCCATGAAGTTGAGTGCTTCGAGGGTATAGTAGCTATCTCGGATCCAACAATAACGATAATCCCAATTGCGGCCCGACCCCGGTGATTCGGGCAGGCTGGTGGTACCGGCGGCGATGATCGCACCGGTATCGTCGTACTGGTGCAATTTAAGGATCATGCCCGAGCGCAACACTTGGTCTTGATAAACCCCCGGAATACCGCTGCGCTGTGCCCAGGTTTGCCAATAGAGCTGAGTTTTCCGCAAAAACTCCTCGCAGGTGTCCTCCAAAGCGGCTTCAAAATTTTGGCCATAATTTAAGGCCAAATATTTGGTTTCGGTCAGGCAGAAGGCCTCTTCTTCCATGATGTGTGTCTTGGCGATGTTGGTGGTCAGACGCACTGCCTCATCAAGCTTGTGGTATTCGATGTGGTTGCTGCCCTGAAGCGGTTTGGGTATTAGTTCCCCATAGCGACCCCGGGGCGAGCAGCCGACCTTGATCTTCGGCGTGCCCGAAAGCAGTTCTACCTTACGCACCAGCAGCAAGGGCTTATACCAGCGTTCATATAACTTAAACCGTGGGGCAAAATCCAAAACCCGGTAGGCTCCGTCGTTGCAGCGGAACTCGGTGACCAAGATGTTGGTGTTGGGCAAGTAGTATTGGTGGCTGTAATACTTTTCGCTAGCCGGGCGGATATAAAAATAGCCGCCCTTTTCTTTATCCATCAGTCCGCCGAAGATGAAGCTGGAGTCAAAGCGCGGCCAGCATTGCCAGACGACGTTCGCCTCCTGGTTGATATAGGCCAAATAAGAACAATTGCCGATGATGCCGAAATTATACTGATGGAACTTTGTCATTATTGCCCGGATGTGTTTCAATGGCCCTAAGGAAGTATAATCAGCATAGACCGCCTTGGTGGACCCTGGCAAGTTGGTGGGACGCCAAAGCTTTTTAACCCTGACCTCGACAACGGCAAATACCAGAGACCCTATGTCCTCAGCCCAGTGGATCATCGTCAGCAACCGACTGCCCCTGCAATATGACGCAGCAAAAGGCAAAATCACGGCCAGTTCGGGGGGGTTGGTCACCGCGGTCAACGGAATCAAGACAAAAAACCGCAAGCTTTGGATTGGCGCGGCCAGTCAAGAACTGGCCGAGGGTTTAGCGGTCCGGAAACCCAGCTCCGATCCGCTATCTTACCATCCCGTAGTGGTCGAAGAAGACCTATTTGATGCCTACTACAACGGCTATTGCAACGATGTACTCTGGCCCTTGCTGCATTATGAATCAAATCTGGTGCGGCACTTGGCAAGCAACTGGGACGCTTATGTGGAGGTCAACCGACGCTTTGCTGAAGAAATCTTAAAGGTCGCCGAACCGGGTGATTTGGTGTGGATCCACGACTTCCACCTCTTTTTACTGCCCGGCATGTTGCGCCAAATGAAAAAGAAATTCCGGGTCGGCTTCTTTTTACATGTCCCCTTCCCGACCTCGGAAATCTTCCGCCAATTGCCGACCCGCAAAGAGATCTTGACCTCTCTCCTGGCCGCCGATGTGGTGGGCTTTCATGACTATTCTTACCTGCGGCACTTCGCCTCGGGCGTTTATTCGACCTTAGGGCTCGAAACAGACCTCTATTCGATCACCCACGAGGGGCACAAGGCCCAGTTGGGTGTCTTCCCGGTCAGTATCGACACCCATTCAATCATAAAAAAATCCAACGCGGCACCGGTCAAGGGTGAGTTAGCCCGCTTGCAACAGGGCCTAGTGGAAGAACAAGTGGTTTTGGGCGTGGACCGTTTAGACTACATCAAAGGAATCGACCTCAAGTTCCAGGCCTTCGAGCGGATGTTAGAGCTTTACCCGAAACTGCGCGGTAAAGTTCAGTTGGTCCAAATAGCCGTACCCAGCCGGACCGACGTGCCTGAATATAAAGGGCTGAAAAGTCGCTTAGAAGAAATGGTAGGGTCCATCAACGGTAAGTTTGGCGACATCGCCCACAGCCCGATCCACTACCTCTATTCAAGCATCCCCAACCACCAGCTTTTGGCCTTATACCGCTTGGCCGATACCCTACTGGTGACCAGCAAGCGTGACGGGATGAACTTGGTTTGCTTGGAATTTGTGGCCGCCCAAAACAAGCATAATCCAGGCAATATCCTGCTGAGCGAGTTCGCCGGGGCGATTTCCACCTTAAGCCATGTGATGCCCATCAACCCCTGGAATATCGATGAGACCGCCCACCGGCTCGCCGAGGCACTGAAAATGGGCCTCGCTGAGCGCAGGCGCCGCCAGAATACCATGTTGGACTTCCTCAAGTCTTATACCGCCACCGATTGGGCCACCACCTTCAGGCGCTACGTGGATCATGTGACCCAACCCGAAGAGGACCATTTAACCGGTCAGGTCTTAAAACCCAAGGCCTTTGTACGTAAGCTGGCCGCATTGCGCGGCAATAAGCCGCTGGTGATCTTTATGGACTACGACGGCACCCTAGTAACGATCCGCAACCGGCCCGAAGACGCTATCTTGAAAGCCAACGAATTGGATTTACTCAAACAATTGGCCAAAAAGCGGCAGGTCCGCTTGGTGATCACCAGCGGGCGGCCCCGTGACTTTTTAGAAAAACAATTGGGGCGGTTGAAGGTCGACATGGCCGGTGAACATGGGGCCAAGTATTATGACCACCAAAAGCGCACCTGGAACTCTTTGGTCACTTCGGATTTGCGGTGGTATGACGACGCCCTGAACCTCATGACCGACTTCGCCAACCGGGTGCCTGACTCCTTTGTGGAGCGCAAGGATTATGCGCTGGTCTTCCACTACCGCAACTCGCCCAAAGACTTTGCCCGTTATCAGGCGATCAAGCTGCACTTTGAGTTGGAAGCGGCCTTGGCTAAATCAGCGGTGACGGTGATTGAAGGGAAGATGAACATTGAAGTGCGGTGCATTGAAGCCGACAAAGGGCATTTTTGCCGCTGGTACCTACACCAAATCGCCGAGCAAGGCGAAGAGGTTCTACCTATCGCCATCGGCGACGACCGGACCGATGAAGATATGTTCTCGGTGATCCAAGAGGGTGGCTATGCTGTCAAGATCGGCACCGGCAGCACCCTGGCCAAGTACCAGACCTCAAGGCAGTCTCAGGTCTATGACTTCATCAAAGAGCTGATCGAGGCGGTAGACTAGCGTTCTAAGATGTCCACGTGGCCAGTTGCCAAGTCATAGTAAGCAGCCACTACCAACAATGACCCGTCGGCGATCCGCTCACTAAAAACCGTTTCTTGGCGTAGCCTGCGGGCCACTTCGATGGCGTTGGTCCGCACCGCTTCGTCTAGGTCGCTGGGGTTTTTGCAGAGCTTTAAAATCGGCTGGATGCGGTCGGTCAGGTGGTGTAAATTGGGCGTTCCCCCCTGATTTACGGCGATGGCCGCCTTGACAGCACCGCAGTCTTCATGGCCCAAAACCAAAACCAAGGGCACCCCAAGCACCGTCACCGCAAATTCCAGACTTCCTAAAGTGACCCCGTCGAGTAGGTTCCCGGCGACCCGCACCATAAATAAATCGCCCAAGCCTTGGTCAAAGACCAGCTGGGGCGGAACTCGCGAATCGGAACAGCCGAGGATACAGGCCATGGGGTTTTGGCCGTCCAAGAGGGCACGACGGGTCAAGGTGGACTCGTGCGGGTGTCTGGATTGGTCGGTAATAAAGCGTTGGTTCCCTTCCACCAGGGTTTCCAGCGCAACTTTAGGTCGAAGGTTCATAGCTTTTTAGGGAAAGTTCAACCTGAACCTATGTTTCTTTGACCGCTCTGCCAAGCCTTTCTTACCCCAATCGGGCTGATCAAGCTTTTGGCGGGGGCTGAGCAGTAAATTTTTGGCCCCTTATAGGGCACGCCGCTGCTTGACGAAAAGCATCATCCCAAACAAAAACAACAGCATAAACCCTATCAAGGCCGCCAATTCGGGGCCCTCTTGCCACAGGGGGATCCCTTTGAGGATCAGATCGCGTGCCGCCCAGTTGGCATAGGTCAAAGGGAAACTGTAGGCAATCCAGCGGAATACGACGGGAAAGGTTTCGATCCGCCAGATCATATCCGAAAGAAATATCTGCGGCAAAATCGCCAGGGGAATGAACTGGATCGCCTGGAACTCATTTTTAGCCAAAAAGGAAGCGAAGAGCCCCATCATCAAAGCCACGGTCATCAACAAAAGGGTCAAGAGCCCCAATTGGACTACCTGCGACAGGGTCACCGGAATTTCCAATAGAACCAGCACATAGGCCAACACGATCGCCGATTGGACCGAGAAGAACACAAAAAAGCCCAAGACATACCCCCAAACCACTTGGGCAAAGGAAAAGGGGGCAATCAACAGCCGCGCCAAGGTACCGCGGGCCCGTTCGCGTTGGAAGGTGATGATGGTGATGATGAAGGTGAAAAAAAAGACCAACAATGGCGGAAAGGCAGGAAGGAAGTAGTCGATCGTGCGGTAGTCCTCATTGCCGTAAAGGAAGTGTTTTTTCAACTCCAAGGCTTTGCTGTTGACCGAGGCGGCACATTCGGCCGAGCAGGTTTCATCGACCACCACCGGTAATTGTTCGGCTAGGTCGTCCATGGCCGAGGCGATGCCGGACAAGATGTCCGCCGAAGCGGTGGGTCGGCTTCCTTCGAGGTAAAGATGCAACTGCCCGCGTCCGCCGGAAAAGCGCTCTTCTAGCAGGCTGGTATTGAGGTATAAGACCCCTTGCACTTTGCCTTGGACCAGCGCGGCCCGAATCGCCGCTTCGATCACCAATGGGTCGTTTTCTTGGTCGTCCAAGTCCAGGTCCACCAAGCGTAGGTTATCCTCTTGGCCCAGCGTCGAACGGATCGGGTAGTCCCAAAGACGGGCCACGCCGCGCGTGACCACCGCCAGATCGGCCTGTTCGTCTCCTTGCAGGGCATAATAGATGAGCGTCATCACCACCAGGGGCACCAGGAAAAACATGGCTAGGGTACGGCGGTCCCGCCGGATCTCCAACACCAACCTCCAAGCGATCCACTGTAGTTTCACCTTCCCCCCCGGTCCAAGGTGGCCGACAAAAAGGCCGCTTCCAAATCCGCCGCCCCGTAGCGGTCCATTAGCTCTTGGGGCGAGCCCTTATCCAGGCTTTGGCCGTGCCTCATGAACAAGACCTCGTTGCAGGCCTGGGCTTCGGAAATATGGTGGGTGGTGATCAAGATCGTAACCCCCGACTGGGCCAAATCGGTGAGCCAGTGCCAAATTTTTCGGCGCAACAGGGGGTCCACCCCAGCAGTTGGCTCGTCGAGGACCAAAAAATCGGGGCGGTGGATTAGCGTGCTGGCCAGCAGGCAACGACGGGCCGTTCCGCCCGACAGGTGCTCGACCAGTTGGTCAGCCTCTTTTTGCAACTCCAGCAGCGCCAACAATTCATCTAAGCGTGACTCCAGTTGAGCCCCCACTTGGCCGTAACAGACCCCAAAAAACTTGAGGTTTTCGGCCACACTCAGGCCAGGGTAAAGGGCCAAATCTTGAGGCATGTATCCGAGGCGGCGGCGCACGCCTAGATCCCTGGGTCTGCCGCCCAAAAGCTCGATTTCTCCTTGGTCGGGGTCCAGCAAGCCTACGATCATGCGGATCAAGGTGGTTTTGCCGGCCCCATTAGGCCCCAACAGGCCGTAAATGCTTCCCTGGGGCACCTTAAGGTCCAGACCGGCCACCACTACTTTGCCGCCGAAGCGTTTAACCACCTGGTGCAATGCCAACATAACCGACCTCCTAAAAGAGCGGACCCCCCCCATCTCCCCCACAGGGCCATCAACCGGTAGCTAGCGCCAACCTTTAGCCCTAATCCCTACAACCGCTTGGCGTCGCGCAGACTGACCACCGGGCCCTTGTATAAGCTGGTATCTAGCCTGACGCCAATCAGTAAACTGAAATCTTCGACCATGTCCGCCAAGGCGCGGGCCTGAGCGGCCAGTTCCTTAGAAGCCGAAGCGGACTCTTCGGCAGTCGCCGAACTGGCCTGGGTGGCCTCGTCGATCTCGGCCACCGATTTGGCTACCTGGGTGAGCCCTTCGGCCTGCTCCGAAGAAGCCACCACAATTTCGTCCATCCTCTGGGCCATCTGGTGGATTAGTTCTTCTTCACCTCGGCTCGCCTGGGCTAAGCGCTCCATCAAAGAAGACAACTGCTCCGCCTGGGCTTCGATCTTCTGCAATACCTTGGCCCCCTTTTGGGCCAATTCGCTGCCTGAGCGGGTCTTCAAATTAGCGGTCTTGATCAGTTGAGCGATCTCTTTGGCCGAGGTCTTAGAGTTTTCGGCCAGTTGGGATACCTCGTCGGCGACGACGGCAAAGCCCTTGCCTTCTTCACCTGCGCGGGCCGCCTCGATGGCCGCATTGGTGGCCAAGATTTTGGTGTTGTGGGTGATTTCGCTTAAGACCTCGATGATCCCGGTGATCTCTTCAGAAGAGCTCTGGATGTCATTCATGGCGGTGCTGATTTCATCCATACTACTCACGCCTTGGGTCGAAGCTCCCCGCGTTTCAGCCGAGAGGCTGGCCGCTTCTTGGGCCCCTTGGACCACGGCGGCGACCTCTTCTAATACTTTCTGCATCTGCCCCGCACCATCGCGCGCGGCGTCGGCGTTCGAATGGGTCTGGGCCGATACCTGGGATAAGGTCGAAGAGATTTCTTCTAAACTCGCCGCTTGTTCGCTAGAGTAACTGGCTAAATGGTCGGCCGCATCGGCAATGGCTTCGCTGGCCACCAAGACCTGATCCGAGGCCCCACCTACATCCCGCGCAATCCGCAGCAGCGGTAAATTGATTTGGCGGTGGATCAGCCACAAGAAGAGCGCGGCCAAGACCGCCAAGACCGCTAAGGTAGCCAGCCCCGACCAGAGCACCATCGCCACCAGCGCGGCACGGGTCTTTTGGGCTTCTTCGGCCACAAATCGGTCGATTTCTTCAACATAAACGCCGGTACCGATGATCCAAGACCAATCTTTAAAACCAACCACATAAGAAATTTTTGGCTGGGGCGCATCAAAGCCCGGCTTGGCCCAGTGGTACTTCACATAGCCTTCCCCGGCTTGTTTGACCACCTGGACCATCTCATTAAACAAAAACACCCCGTTAGGGTCTTGGTTTTGGCTCAGATCCGCCCCGTTCAGCTTAGGGTTGGCCGGGTGCATCACCATGCGGGGCTGGTAGTCGTTGATCCAAAAATAGCCCGAATCACCGTAGCGCAAGTTGCCCACGATTTGCGCCGCCTCGGTCTTGAGTTGTTCTTGCAGGTCCGAATAAAAGGCCCCGGTACCGATGATCCAACCGAGGGGCTTAAACAGGAAGACCCGACTGACCTTTAGTTCCTCTTGCCCGGTGCGGGGGTTTTTCCAGTAATAGCTTACCGTCGCTTGGTCTTGAGAAGCCAAAGCCCCGGCTATTTCGGCAAAAAAGGCTTTGCCTTTTGAATCCACTTGATCCGATAGGTCACGGCCATTGAGGCTGGGGTTGGTCGGGTGCAGGATCATCCGAGTCCCCTTTTGGGCCCAGAAATAGTTTCCGCCGCCATAACGGTATTCTTGGATCAACTGCTGGACTGCCTTTTGTGTCTCCTTCCCCTGGCTATGCGCGGCGAGGTATTGCAGCAACGACTTAAAATCATGACTGCGGTCTTCTAGCAGGTTGCCGATATTTTCGGGCTTGGAACGTTGGTAAATGGGCTCGATTGCCTTGAGAGCGATTTGGGCATAGGTCTTCAGGGCGTCCTTTTTGTCCACTTCCAATTGGTGGCGGTATTCTTCTAATCCCCGCTGGCTATCTTGATAGACCCCATAACTAAACAGTAGGTTAACGGCCAACCCGGTGGAGACTGTCGCCAAGCCGACCATCATCATCACCTTATGTTTGATTGTCAATCGCATGGCCTCTCCCCAGTTAAATGTAATCTAGACATTAAATCTAATGCGCAATTTACCTCATAGAAGCGAATATTTGAATGAATTTTTTGAAAAACTCTTCACCTTAAATGGATCCTCCCCCTCAGATACAAGGGTGAAAATCTTTAGTGAGACCCCGTCAGTTTCATCACCTTAGCGTCGGGTGTTTCGGTATAATCAAAGGACAGATCATTTAAGGCCTTTTTGATCTGATTCCAGCGCTCTTTCTGGGCTTGCAGTTCTGCCTCATCGGGGCGGTTGACGCCGCCTTCGATACGGCGGATGGCGGTGATGAAGGAATTGAGGTCCACCCCCAACTGGTCGTAATATTCTCCGGAGCGCTTTTCTATATGCCCCGAGAGCTTTTTTAGATCGGCGTTGAAAAAATGGGACTGCCGGACTCGTTTGCGGTTTTCTTCGTCGATGGATTTTTGGATTTTGGGCGTTATTTCCTCTAAGACTATGACACTAAAGGTGATCAGCGTTTTTATTTTGGTGGGATTGCCGAAGGGGTACTGGTTGCAGACTAGGTCGGCCAGGGCCCGCACCGCTTTGCTGCGCCGCGTCTTTTTTAGATACTGCGAATAAGCTGTTTCGGGCCCTTGGAATCGGCTCAAGAATTTGGCGAAAAACCCCGCTTGGCCGCTGCCGTACCAAGCATCGTAGAGTTGCTTGCGCCGAGCAGGCTCCGGTTCCACTTGGTAATACCCGTCCGCTCCGGCGACGGCCTTAAAGCCCAAGGGCCCCAGGGAGGCTGCTAACCGACGCAGTAAATCAGCTCGATTTTTTTGCTCGGCGGGCTCTAGAGCCGCCAATTGGGTCTTTTTATAGAGATTTAAAAAGCTTTGTAGGTCCGCCTTGAACTTGAGCATCATCCGTGGATTTTGCTCTACAAATTGGGTGGCGTATTTGATGTGCTGGTCCGTTAAAACCAACTTGTAGTTTTTAACAGGCCCCACGGTCTGGGCGATTTCGTTGAAGTAAAGCAGGTAATAGAGATTTTTGAACTGCCCCGCATGGGCCGAGGGAGGCTCGGCAAACATTTCTTCGATGCGGCGTTTGGCCTTAAACCCTGACCCGTGGGCCCGTTTGATCGCGTCGGCCAACAGGACCTGGACCATCCGCAAAACCTCTTCAAAGAGCAGGTACACCTCGGGCTTGAAGACCTCTTTCTCTAAGAAATGAATGTACTTGTTGGTTCGTTTAAAGGGATTGAACAAGGTAGTTCTCCAGGTAGTTACACCCCCTATCTTTGATTCTAACAGGACTACCTGAAATATCCAAGTCTTCGGCGCGGCTCAAAGCGCCTTAGTTTCCTTTGGGGTGAGATAGGCCTCAAGTGCCTCAAGGCGACCTTTCCACTCCGAATGCTTGGCTTCGCGTTCATTGGCGTCGAGCAGCAATTCCCAATGGACCCGCAGTGAGGTCTTAAAACCATTAGGCACCAGCGTCAATTGCAGGCGTTTGGGCTCTTCGTCTTGGGGGTCTAACAACTGAAGGCGGATACGGAGCGGCGGCTCAAAGCTGCGGACTTCACCTTGAATGCCTTCGGCAGTGGTGAAACTTTCGCCCACTGCTTCGGGAAGGTGATCCAATCGTCCCAGCCAAAGGGCCAGTCCCGCCGGGGCAACCATCAAGTCCCAAAGGATTTGGGGCTCGATGGTTAAGGTTTTTTGCATCCCCAATTGCCAGCCGGACTCGGCGGTTTCACCCACGGCGCGGAGCCGGTGGGCCTTTTCATATTCGATGGCTAGGGTCTGCTGCCACCACTTCGAATCCAGTCCCGCCTCGCTCAACGCGGCGACCCGACGGCGGTGGTCGGCTTCCTTAAAGGGGTCCAACAGACCAAACCAATATTCGCGCCCCTGGCCGGTGGCTTTGCGAATCGATTCTTCGCTGATTTTATGCTCGTCCACGCTGCTCTTGTAGCTTCGGTGAAGCCCGTAAAAATCGGGCGTTTAGAAGGAACAGGAAGAGGATAGCAGAGCAGAAAGAGAAAGTGAACGGCTCAGGCTAAGTTGAGTACTTCAAACAGCGGTCCGCTCCTAGCCACGCGCTGGGCCCAGGCATAGGTGATACCGCCCGAAGCCAGCATGGTCAAAATCCCGCAAAGGCCTTGAACCAGCTCAGGAGGCAGCCCTAGAGGCGGCATCCAAAGGGCCGCCAAGCCAATCCCCGCCAATAACCCCAGCAAGGGCAAACCAAATTGCATGCCCGCTAATTTTAAGGTAATATGGCCCCGTTCGGCTACCTCAACCCATTGCCCCGGTAGCGCGCCGAGGCCGTTGTATACCGCCAAGTTACGCTGCCCCTCGCCATCGGTGCGGCAGATGGTCTTAGCCCCACAGCTATGGCAGGCATCACTACCTTGCATCTGGACCCAGGCGATTTCCCCTTCAACCGACTGGACACGGCCCCGTTCCATTAGGCCTCGCTGGTTTCGGTGGCATCTTCGGCCACCGGGGCCTCTACGGGCAGGCTACGCTTGGGGCCCAAGCCGTTGATCGTCGGCGTGGAATGCTGGCCATAGATCCGCAAGCTGTTGTTGGGGCATTTTTCGGTGGGCAAAATATCCACCTCGCCGTATTGGCTGTAGTCGATCCTGGGCAAATAGCCATCCATACAGATCAAGTCGCCCCCCGCACCCTTGGCGCAGGCGGCGCAGCCGACACAAGAAACGGTACAAACCGAGCGGGCATGCTTGGCCTCGTCTTTGGATTTGCAGAAGATGAATAGGTTTTTGTTCTCCGGCACCAGCTCGATGATGTCTCGGGGACAGGCGATCACGCAGTTGTTACAGCCCGTACATTTGTCGTCACTGACCACCGGTAGTCCGTTGTCGTTCATGTGGATGGCGTCGAAAGGGCAGACCGCCACACAGTCGGCATGGCCCATGCAGCCATACTCACAAAGCTTTTCGCCGCCGTGGTTCATGTGCGCGGCCAAGCAGGTCTTTACCCCCAAATATTCACCCCGCGTGGCCACTTCGGCGTCCCCACCGGCGCAGAGCACCCGAGCAACCTGGCGCACCCCGGCGGTGGCCTCGACGCCCATAATCTCGGCCAGTTCGGCGACACCGTCGGCATTGTTGACCGGGCACCCATTCACCAAGGCCTTGCCGTTGACCAAGGCTTCCGCAAAGGCCCCGCAGCCCGGCACCCCACAGCCGCCGCAGTTCGCACCGGGCAGCGCATCGACCAGCAGCTCAATGCGGGGGTCCTCTTCGACGTGCAGTTTTTTATCCGCCAAGGCCAAGCCCGCCGAAAAGAGCGCACCCATACCGCCCATGGCCCCCATAGCCACCACCAACGATTGCATATCCATCAGGACTCCTTAAGCTGTAATCAAACCGGCAAAGCCCATAAAGGCCAGCGCCAGACAACCAGCGACAATAAAGGTGATGCCCGCGCCCTGAAAGGGGCGGGGCACCTCGGAAAGTTCTAGTTCTTCACGGATGCCCGCCATCAAGACCATCGCCAGCGTAAAGCCCGCCCCGGCCCCGAGACTAAAGACCAAGCTTTGCATGAAGTTATATTCGCGCAGCACCGCAAAGAGCGCCAAACCTAAGATGGCGCAGTTGGTGGTGATCAAGGGCAGATAGACGCCCAAAGCATCATAAAGGGGCTTGCTCATCTTGCGGATGAACATTTCCACCAATTGGACCAAAGAGGCGATCACCAAAATAAAAGAAACGTACTCCAAGATTTCCAAATGGAAGGGTACCAAGATTAGATGGTAGATCAACCAAGTGGTCACGGCGGTGATGGTCATCACAAAGGTCACCGCAATGCCCATAGAAACCGAAGCGTCGATTTTCTTCGAAACGCCCACAAAGGGGCAGATGCCCAGAAAGTAGCTGAGTACGAAGTTATTGACGATCGCCGCCGAAATAAACAGTAAGATCAGCTCCATCAAGCCCTCCCTTGGTTGTAGCGGTTCGCCGCAGCGATCATCAGCCCTAAGGTAAAGAAGGCCCCCGGCGGCAAGATCATCACCATCCAAGGCTCAAACCAATCGCCCAGAAGGACCAGACCAAAAAAGGAACCGGAACCAAAGATTTCGCGGATTCCGCCTAAGACAATCAAAACCGCCGTGAAGCCCACGCTCATCCCCAACGCATCGGTCAAGGCCCGCCCGATCCCGTTTTTGCTGGCAAAGGCCTCTTGGCGGCCTAAGATCAAGCAGTTGACCACGATCAAGGGAATATAAGGCCCCAGGGATTTGCTGATCTCTAAGAAGTAGGCCGCCAAAAAGCGGTCCGCCAACGTCACGAAGCTGGCGATAATCACAATATACCCGGCAATGCGGACCTGTTTAGGGATCACTTTGCGCAAAGCCGAAACCATCAGGCTGGAATTGATCAACACAAAAGCCGTAGCCAAGCCCATAGCCAGCCCGTTTTCGGCGGAGTTGGTTACCGCCAAAACGGGGCAAAGGCCCAGCAAAGAAGCGAGCACCGGGTTTTCATTCCACAGCCCCTTGGCGAATTCATAGCCTATAGGGTTCGGTTTTTTGGCCATTTTTCGTTACTCTGAATGGGTTGCTGCTTCGGGTTCGCTTAGGTGCGCCTCCTTTGGCTTTGCTGGCGGCATCGGTTCGGTCGGTGCAGCGGCGGGCTCTGGGGCCGGAGGATGTAAAGCCAGCGCTGCTATTTTTTCCCACTGGGGGCGAGCCGCCGCCACGCCTAAGCTGATGATGCGCGAGACGGCCTTGGAGCTGATGGTGGCCCCAGTAATGGCCTCAACCTGATAATTCCCCTGGGCCTTTTGGTTTTTGACTACCTCTAAGGGCTGGTCCGTAAAGAGGCCCTTATACTGCTTAGGGAACCACTTGCTGTCTTGTTTATTGCTAGGGTCGTCAACGATCTTGGTGCCTAAACCCGGCGTTTCGATCTGGGAGATCACCTCGATTCCGGTCATCTCCTTAAAATCCGGTTTGAGCCCCACCATCACCGAAACTTTGCCCTGAAAGCCCGGCCCCGAAGTCTCGAAGGCTACGCCAACGGGCTGGTTATCCTTATAGCCCACATAACAGGTCAGGCCTTCCGGTTCAAACTTCTGGTAACGGTCGTGCTCCGGTAAGACCTTGGCGATGCCCTTTTCTAACTCCGCCAGCATGTTCGCCTCGATCAACGGGGAAGTGTGGCTGTCCCAAAGGGCCAAAAGCCCGCCGGAGAATACGGCAATCAGGGTGAGCACTAAAACGATCTTTACCGATTTCATGCGCTCGCCTCCCCGAAGTATTTGGGCCGGGTGTAGCGGTTGATCAGCGGCGTTACGCCGTTCATCAACAAGATCGAATACATCACCCCTTCGGGCAGGCCGCCGAAGACCCGGATAATCACCAGCAAAAAGCCGCAGCCGATCCCAAAGATCCAAGACCCAATCGGGTTGACCGGGCTGGTGACCATGTCGGTGGCCATAAAAAAGGCCCCGAACAGCGCACCGCCCGCCAAGATATGGTGGATCGGGGTGGGGTAGGCCGTGGGGTCGAGCAGGTAAACCAACGCCCCGACCACCAAGGTAGAGCCCAAAAATCCCGTAACCACGCGCCAGTCGGCGTATTTTTTATAAACCAGATACAACCCGCCGACCAATACGGCCAACGCCGAGGTCTCCCCAATGGAGCCGCCGATGTTGCCGATGATTAGGTCCAAATAGGGGGTGGCTTTTTGTTCGAACTTAAACAGGCCCAGCGGGGTCGCCGCACTGACCGCGTCGATGGCGGCGAACTTGGCGGTGCCCGGATAGATCCAGCTGGTCATAGCCACCGGGAAGCTGGCCTGCAAGAAGGCACGGCCCAAGAGGGCGGGATTGAAGATGTTGTAGCCCAAGCCGCCGAAGATCTGCTTGCCTACGGCGATGGCAAAAATGGAGCCCAAAGCGCCGGAAAACAACGAAAGCCCCGGAGGCAAGGTCAGCGCCAAGAGCAGACCGGTCAGGGCGGCGCTGCCGTCGCCCAAGGTAAAGGCTTCGCCTTTAAGGCGGTTGATACCCGCCTCGGTCGCCAAGGCAGCAACCACACAAACCAGAATCAAAGCCAGGGCCTGCAGGCCAAATAGATAGACGCCCACCCCGACCGTCGGGGCCAAGGCCGCAACCACACTCCACATGATCTGGGGCGTGGTGGTCACGTTATAATCATGGGGCGAAGCGGTCAGTACCAAGGGAAGATCGGCCTGAAAAAGCTTTTCCCTGGGGTCTCGCTTCTTTTTACTGGGTTCTTCGGGTGCCGCCTCAGGCACCTGGGTCTCTTCGCTCATCAGGCTCCCTTAGGAAGGCGGTTTATTTTAAATTTACCGATCCGAATCCATTGCAACAGAGGGATCGAACTGGGGCAGACGAAAACGCAGGAACCGCACTCGATGCAGTTCATCAGCCCCCGCTTGTGGGCCTCTTCGGGTTGCCCCTTTTCAGTCAGGCGGCTGAGCCGGTTGGGCAATAGATGAACCGGGCAGGCGGAAACACAGGCGTTGCATTTGATGCAGGCATAGGTCTTGTTGCGCTTTTCGGCCACCTTGGTGACCGCCACAATGCCGCTGGTCCCCTTGACCATCGGCACCTCCATATGGAACTGGCTCATGCCCATCATGGGGCCGCCCATATAGACCTGGATCGTTTCGTTCTTGAGCCCGCCGCAGAACTCTAAAGCGCTAGCGAAGGTATCGCCGACCCGAGCCATCACGTTTTTCGGCTCCACCACGCCGTCGCCGGTGACGGTAACCACCCGTTCGGTCAGCGGCTTACCATCGATCACCGCGTCGGCAATGGCCATGGCCGTCCCTACGTTATTAACGATCACGCCAACGTCCGCTGGCAGGCCCCCTTCGGGCACCTGCCGCTTCAAGACAGCGCTGATCAGCATTTTTTCAGCCCCTTGGGGGTATTTGGTTTTGAGCGCCACCACTTTCCAGGGTTCCCCACGCTCGGCCACTTTTTGGCGCATCCTTTCGATGGCATCGGGTTTGTTGTCTTCGATCCCGATATATCCGTTGGTTAAGTTGAGGATACGCATCACGATGGCCATCCCGTCCAAAACCCGGTCGGCAAAATCCACCATCATCCGGTGGTCACAGGTAAGGTAAGGTTCGCATTCGCAGCCGTTAAGGATGAAGGCGTCGAGCTTTTTTTCTTTTGGGGGGTCTAGCTTGATGTGGGTCGGGAAGACCGCACCCCCGAGGCCCACAATACCGGCCTTAAAGACCACTTCATTCAACTCTTCGGCGCTGGCGCTTTTCCAGTCCGCCGGTCGGGGCAACAGGTCCCAATCATCCTCACCGCTGGTGACGATATGCACCATCTCTACGCGAGATCCCATCGGGTGTTGGAAGAGGCCCACGTTCTTGACTACGCCGGTCACGCTAGAATGAATGTTTGCGGAAAATTTGCCTTGGGCCTCGCCGATCAGTTGTCCGGTCTTGACCAGATCCTTCTTCTTGACGACAGCCTTGGCGGGCTTGCCGATATGCTGCTGGAGGGGGATGAACACCTCCTTAGGCAAGGGCAGAGTTTCCACCACCTTGGCACAGGTGAATTTCTTCTCTGGATTGGGATGGACGCCTTTTTTGAAGGTAAATAGTTTCAAAGCGTTCCTCTAGTTGAAAGCGTTTTTAAGGGCTTGTCAGGGGTAAGGTTTTGGTGCTTTAATATCTGAATATCGCCATATTTAACAAGTAATTTTTAATTTTTTATTCCTCCCAAGCCATAGCAAGAGCCCATCTAAGCCAGCCTGCTGATGGCTTAAAGGAATTTGGCGTTAATCAACCCTCCAACTTTACCCATGAAAGCAAACAAATTAACTCTCCTGGCTTTAGGCCTTTGGGCCCTTACGGTGGTGGTCTTCGCGGTGATGATGTTCCGCGGAAACCCGGTGGACTCCACCGATGACCGGATCGCCTTGGGCCTCAAGCCCGAAGACCGCGCGATTGTACACCAAGGGATGACCAACTTCTTTGGCCGGGTTACGGAACTGAACCTTGCCCTGGCCGAAGGCAAAACCGACCAAGTGGCCGAGATCGCCAGCAAAGCGGGCGGTGCGGCTTTGGCCAACATTCCGTCCAGGGTGATGTTGCAGCTACCGGTGGACTTCAAAAAGGCGGGCTTTGTGGTCCACGGCCAGTTTGACGACCTAGCCGAACAGGCCCGTGCGGGAGCGGAGGCTCCGCAAATCCAGCGCGGCCTGGTGGCTATCTTAAAAAACTGTTCTGATTGCCATACCCGATATAAGGTGGTCGAACAGACCCCCTAAGGCGGCATGGAGAAAGGGGAGGGCAAACAAAAAAAGGCTTCAGAGCAATGCCCTGAAGCCTTTTTTATGCCTTAAATATTCGGGTCCATCAAGGGCGACTTATGCGCTAGCCGCTGCTTCCTTGAGTACCATCCCGCAGGCCAGGTTCGCCGGGAGCGAAGCGTCCAGTTTCTTGGGGTAGGGCAGGTTGAGATTGTTCATGATTTGGACAAACTCTTCTTTGGTCTTGGTGCCGCCTAAGCGCGGATTCAGCGCCTTTTCTTCGGCCACGGTGGTCATGGTCATGCCTTTATAGTCATGTCCAGGGTAGACCTTGGTGGCATCGGGCAGGGTGAAGAGTTGGTTTTTGACGCTGTCCCAAAGCCTTTCGGGGCTGCCTTGCTGGAAGTCGGTGCGGCCGCAACCGCGGATAAACAGCGCATCGCCGGTGAAGACCATGTCGTCGATCAAAAAGCTAGTGCAGCCGTCGGTATGGCCGGGAGTGGCCAAAGCCTTGACTTGATGCCCCGAGAACTCAAGGGTCTCGCCGTCGGCCATCAATAGGTCCGCGCATTCGAGCCCCGCACCTTTACCTAACCCAAACTTACAGCCCAACTGCTCACGAAGCTTGCCCGCCCCGGTGATGTGGTCGGCGTGGACGTGGGTATCTAAGGTATAGACCAGCTTGACCCCAAGGTCCTTGAGCAATTGAACATCGCGGTCCACCTGCTCTAGTACAGAGTCGATCAAAATTCCTTCTTTAGTCGCGCCATCAAATAAAAGGTAGGTGAAGGTACTGGTCTCTTCATCGAACAATTGCCGGAACTCTAACGGTTTAGCCATGTCTTCCTCCAAAAAAGTGATGCTTTGGCTTGATTAATTTACATGGATAATATATGAATATATGTATATTTGCAACTACTTCTTTTTTGAACCTCGTAGCGATTGTTTTGCCGGGTTTTTAAGTCAGTTGCACCGATGATCTAACCGCCATTTAGAGGTGAATATGCAGTGGAATGATGTGATGACCCACAATGTAAAATTGATCAGCCCTGTTGAGGCCCGTGAATACTGCCGAAACCACCCAACGGAATCTTATCAGTTGGTTGACGTGCGCCAGCCCGGCGAATACGAACAGGGCCACATCCCCGGCTCGGTCTTGATCCCCCTAGACCAAGTGGTCGCGAGCCAAGTGGACCTAGACAAAAGCAAGCCGACCCTCGTCTACTGCCATGCGGGCCGCCGCAGCGCTGCTGCCGCCCAACATATGGCCCAAATGGGTTTCACTGAGCTTTACGACGTCCAGGGTGGCTATAGCAGCTGGGTCGGCCTCTCGGCGGCGGGTCCGGTGGCCCATAACCTCAACTTAATCGGTGCCGACGCCGAGTACCCCGACGCGCTGGCTATGTCTTACGCCATGGAATCGGGTCTACAGGCCTTTTACCACAAGTTGGCCGAAAAAGTCGATAAGCCTGAGTTCAAAACCCTACTAGAGCGCCTCGCCAGCTTCGAGGACCACCACAAAGAAAACCTGATCTCCAAGGGCGGAAAGGGCGAATTTGCCGAAATCCCCGCTGATTACCAAGGGATCATGGAAGGCGGCTTTAAGATCGACGAGTTGGCCCAGCAGGTCCTGCCCCGCATGACTTCTAACGAAGAGGTCTTTAGCTTGGCCATGGCCATCGAAGCCCAGGCCTTCGACTTCTATACCCGCCTCTCTGAGCAAGCCTCTAAGGATGACTCTAAAAAGCTCTTCATGGAAATGGCCGACGAAGAGAAAAAACACCTGGGCCTGTTGGCTGGCGAGATGGACCAAATCCTAGCCGCGCAGGCTTAAGTTTTCTACTCGGGCCGTCCCCCGGTCCGGGTCCCCAAGGGGGCTCACGCCCCTCCCCGCAAGAGTGCTTTGTCCTGTTCCGGCTCTTGCGGGGGCTTCTCGCCTAAAACCTGCCCTACTGAGTACCCTGAGGCACCAAACCGCCCGTAAAAGGGAACCCAAGACCCATATCCCGCAAGTCCTGGGTTTTGGCCAGATTTAGGTTGGGAGGCTAGCCTCGCCGTTTATAAACTAAGTGGGGTCCAGGGGCCTTTGGCCCACTAAGGAGCTTCGAGGCCGCAGGCCGAGGGCGACGTGTGTGACGACGCGAGCCGGCGAGTGTCGCGCAGCCTAGGCCGTTGGCGAAGCCAACTTCCAATTAAAATGTAACAAAGAAACGAGCCCTCACCTTCGCGCTCAAGACCCCCTACACCTCTCTCGCCAAGCAGCACCGAACGAAGTGAGGGCTGCGGGCGTAGCGACGCGAGCCGGCGAGTGTCGCTCATGTAAGCCGTCGGCGAAGCCGACTCCCCAACGCTCGAAGCTCAGACAGTTTGGCTTTTGGCTTGGCAATGCTCGCCGGCTCGCATTGCTACCCACGCAGCCCTCAGCCTGACGGCTTCGAAGCTGCTTAGCGCGGCTAGGGGCTCTAAGCCGCTCGCAAAAGGGAACCCAAGGCCCTTACTCCGCAGGTCTTGGGGCTGAACGCTGCAAAAATTAGGTAACTGTCACCGTATTACAGAATCCCAGTTTTCGCCGCCGCCTTATCGTAAAACAGGCGGCGGATTCAGTTCGGGTAATTCTATGCCGTCTTGATCGGCGAGATATCGGGCAGTTCGCCCATTTCTTGGCGGGCCTTGCGGAAGTCGTAGTCGGCCTGGATGTTGTGCCAAAAGGCGGGGCTTTGGCCGAACAGCAACCCCAGACGAATGGAACTATCGGGAGTGATCGACCGCTTGCCCTTGGTGATCCGATCCAGCCTGGGGGCGGGAATCCCCATCAGCTTGGCGGCCCGGTACACCGTCAGATGCAACTCTTCCAGGATCTCCTTGACCTGCTCTCCAGGATGCGTCAGCTCGATAAAATCCGTCATGGTCCCTTTTAGTGGTAGTCGGTTAAGGCCACGTCGTAAGCATGGCCGCCCTCAAAACGAAAGAGGATGCGAAACTGCCGGTTGACGCGAATGGAATGAAACCCCTTTAAGTCGCCCGACAGCGCCTCCAAGCGGTTGGAGGGAGGAACTCGCAAGTCTTCGACCAAGGTGGCCCGATGCAGCCACATGAGCCGCACCAGGGCCTTCTTTTGCAGCTCCTTCGCGAAACCTTTGACGGGCCGCCCGTCAAAGAGCCTTTCCGTTTCCTTGCTTTTGAAGCTTTGGATCATTCTTTTGCCTAGTGATTTCGAGAAAAGCATATCTTAAGGCAATAGTATTGTAAAGCGAAATTAAAATTGAACCATCAGAAAATCATGGGGCAGTTTAACCATTTTTTCCAATCCACAGATTAGGTATACGGTCACCTGATTTCAATGACTTTTATACCCGCCTTTCGGAACAAGCGACCAAGGAGAACTCCAAAAAACTCTTTATGGGGATGGCCGACGAGAAGAAAAAACACCTGGACCTGTTGGCCAGCGAGATGGACCAAATTCTGGCCGCACAGGTTTAAGATTTCAACTCAGGCCGCCCCCCGGTCCGGTTCCCCAAGGGGGCTCACGCCCCTCCCCGCAAGAGCGCTTTGTCCTGTTCCGGCTCTTGCGGGGGCTTTCCGCCTAAAACCCGTCCTACTGAGTGCCGTGAGCGCAGCGACGCTTGAGGGCGTGAATCCCTCGGTTCGCAAGGCTCTTCCCTTCTGGCCAATGGGAGGCACAAAATTGCTGGAAGAAATTGAGAGTTGGGACTTCTTTTTTGGCTCACTAAGGAGCTTCGAGGCCGCAGGCCGAGGGCGACGTGTGTGACGACGCGAGCCAGCGAGTGTTGCGTAGCCTAAACAGTTGGCGAAGCCAACACCCAATGGAAAAGAAGCAAAAAAACCAGCCCCCAAAGGCTCACCGCTAAGACCCCCTACGCCAAGCTACGCTAAAAGCCAAAACTCGCCCTCGCTGCGCTCGAAGGTCAGACAGTTGGCTTTCTTAACGCTATGCTTGGCTAGGGGCTCTAAGCGTCTCACCAATGGGGGTATCAAAAGACCCTATCCTCCCAAGAATTTTCAAAGCTAAGAGCAGAGGGGGCTGCGGGCGTAGTGATGCGAGCACTGCTAGTGTTGCTGTGTTAACCGTCGGCGAAGCCGACTCCCTAGCTTCGGAGCTGCTTAGCGCGGCTAGGGGCTCTAAGCCGCTCGCAAAAGGGAACCTAAGAGCCGTACATCCCAGTTCTTGGGATTTAGGGGCGAAAAAATAGGTAACTGTCACCTGATTTTGATTTTGTCACAATCCTAGTAAAAGAGCCCTGGAGATGATATTATCGAGCTCTTTTGCTACGCTTAAAATACTCCTGAATAAAACCCTGCGCAATAAATTTATTATACACCTCATCTACATCTCCAATCAAAGCCATATTCCTGGCTGCTTGCTCAATTATCTGTTTTAACGATGCTTGTGTTTTCTTGCCAAATTGAAAGGTTTTATAGGTTTTCGCCCTTGCAATTGATTGGATAAAAGGAGCCGAGAATTCCTCCATGGAATCATTCGGAAGCCAAGTATTCCACTTTTTTATGCCTTCTATAAGCGTTTCCCAAATCGGTGTAGGTAACCATTCAGAATCTGATGAAAGCAACCACACGAGATAATCGAAAGTCCGATAATACTTAACATGAGGACCGCCCAAATCCCCGCTGACAAACTGACTTGCAACGATATCTGACTCATAATCACCGAAAGTTGGGTGTCGCAAGGCAATATTTTGATCACACTTGGGCACTTCCTTGTTTATCGTTAGGCCGGTGCCAGAAATCGTATCTTTTTGTTCCCTCCGTTTCCTTTCAGAGTCCTCCAGCAATTGCTTAAAATCTTCTTCGAATTCACCGCCATACCCTACGATTGTAAGCTGAGGTGCATATTCGGCTAGTAAGTTTGGGTATTTATGGCAAATCTCCCTAAGCCCTGGCTGCGTACGTATAAATTCCTGCACAATTTCAGGAGGGGTAATTTGTGTGATAGGTATTCGTTCAGCTTCCTTTTCCCACTGCATTTGCATTGCAGTCCATGCAAGCCGAACTCCCCGATATTCTCCCTTACTTTGAAAATTGGGCAACGGGAAGGTCCATCTTCCCCAGTCGACACCAGGCGGAGGGACAAATCCCCAACATGGAATACGATTGGACGCTTCAACAACATCAAGCCAGTATTCATCAGTCACAACCGGCGGATTCAAGCCGAAATGGATTAGCTCGTCTCTTGCTACCAACAAAGGGCTTTCATCAGGACGTAGTTTTTTTAATAGTTCGAAACAAACAAAGTCTATGCCTTCATTAGAAACAATGGCTTTTTTGTCGGCCAAGGGAGGTGAGAAATCTAGGACTTGATCAAGATTGACATTATGCCAAATTGGCAAGATCAGGGAGTCAGAGGAGTTCATTTCACGAGAGGTCAACCCGTTTAGTTCCCGCTTCGCCCAACTCTTTTCAAAAAAAGCTGGGCTTAACACGACGATTCCAAAACGCGACTTTGCAAGGCCCTTATCAATCGACTCCCGAAGACTATCTCCTACGGAAAGTGAAAACTCATCGTACCAAACTTCCAAATGACTGTTTTTAAGCTTATCCGCCAAAGGGCGTACGAATGCATCTTTATCTTCGCTTGCGTGACAAATAAAAACATCATAAAGCATCGTAAATCCCTAGATTCGAAAACCGCTTTAAAGTTGCGCCCCAATCACCTGAAGACCAGCTAATCCCCACTCTAAAGCTTTTGGTTGCGCTTCAATATTCAGTATCTCAATGGCTTCCTCAAAGCTTGTCAAAGTTCCATCATCCTTTTGAAACTGTTTTCCTGTTTTATTCACGACCCAGAGAATACCGCTGTTTTGGGAGCGTATCCCTTGGTCAAGATATTTGCCGATCAATTGCTCATTTAGCGAATTCCGTGAAATCAGGTGACAGTATACTGATTTTTGATTTCGAAATTTAGGTAACTGTCCCCTAATTTTTGAGACCTTAAACAAGGAGCGTTCAGGCCTATCGCAGCTAACCTGACTAAACCTCCAACTGCCCCGAAGCCACCTTGTGCAGAATGCCGGAGATGAGGGTTTGGTAACCCACCCCTTCTTGAGCAGCCAATAGCTTTAGCGCTTCCAAGTCGGCCTCGCTGATGCGGATGTTCGTCCGTTCGGTCTTTTTCAAGCTGTTCTTGGCGGCAATTTGCAGCGCTTCTTTGATGCGTTCCGACTCGGATTCGTCTAAAGATACATAGCTGTCCGCCTCGGCCATCAACTCCGCTTCTTCGGCGTCCATTGGCTCAAACATCTTCGGATCGTTGTAGTCTCGTTTCTTGCTCATTTTCGCTTCCGGTTGGGGTAGGCGGTCTTCAAGAAGAACACTCCGCTTTCTTCTTCCACAAAGGACACATCCCAGGGATAACCCTCCAAAACCAAGGTAGCGATTTTTTGATTCGGCCTTGTAGGGTGTCGCCTGACGGTGAATTTCCCGGTTTCAAACAGGGCAACGATCACTTCAAAAGAGACACCACGTGTCTTTTCTAGCAGGATGTTCTTCTTTGGATTCCACCGAAATTTATTCTTCATGGGTGATTGTATGCCTATTCGGCACGCAAATCAAGATTCAAGATGTCGAATCTGGGAACTGAATTACCTGTTTCTTGGTCTGGCCATTGCCTTCGATCCTGCTAGCTCACATCTAACGAAAGGGCTTTTCCCCGCAAAGTTTTGAAGCTCTTTTAGGCAAGTCAACGTAATCAGGTGACAGCATACTAAGTTTATCCCCTGATTTTCAGAGTTCCTCGCCCTGTTCCCGCTCGTGCGGGGGCTTGCTCAACCCCGCATATGGGGTCCCTCCAAATCCAACCAAGGCCCTATCGGGATGATGCCCTGGGGGTTTAGGCTTTTGTGGCTGGCGTAGTAGTGGGTTTTGATCTGGGCGAAATCTACCGTTGGGCGGACTTGGGGCATTTGGTAGAGTTCCTTTAGGTAGCCTTGTAGGTTGGGGTAGTCGGCGATGCGGCGCAGGTTGCACTTGAAGTGCCCCACATAAACGGCGTCGAAGCGGATCAGGGTGGTGAAAAGCCGCCAGTCGGCCAGCGTCAAGCGGTCCCCGGTCAGGTAGCGGTTGGTTCCCAAGATGCCCTCTAAGCGGTCCAAGGCGACAAAGAGTTGGGCAAAGGCCTCTTCATAGGCCCCCTGAGTCCCCGCAAAGCCGCAGCGGTAGACGCCGTTGTTGACCTCTTCATAGATCCAGGCGTTGAGCTCGTCGATTTGCGGGCGCAGGGCGGCGGGGTAATATTCGGTTGGGTCTTGGGCGATTTGCTGGAATTCCTGATCCAACATGATAATGATTTCAGAAGACTCGTTGTTCACCGCCCGGTCGGTCTGGCAGTCCCAAAGCAGCGGCACCGTGACCCGGCCGTTATAATGGGCGTCATGGTATTGGTAGAGTTGGTGCAGGAAGCGGGGCGAGGGCAGGCCCTTGGGCTGATGGCCCGGAGGAGTCGAAAAGCTCCAACCCTTGGGGCCCATCAGCGCGTCCACAAAGCTGACGCCGATGGCCGATTCCAACCCCTTCAAGGCGCGTAAAATCAGGGTGCGGTGGGCCCAGGGGCAGGCCCAAGAAAGATAAAGGTGGTAGCGGCCCGCTTGGGGGCCAAAGGCGGTGCTGCCATCGGCGCGGACCCAGTCGCGGATCGCTGAAGGCGCGCGGTCAAAAGCCCCGCTGCCTTGTTTGTTCACAAAATCGTCGTCTTGCCATTGGCCGTCTACTAACCGCCCCATGATTCCTCATCCTTTCGGTAAAGTTCATTGAACCTTTATTATAACCGATCTGTCGAGGTGCTTCAAGGTTGGCTTGGCCTAAGGGGCCAACTGTAGGTCTGTTAAATAGGCCAGACGCGGCCTGGGGTCGCCGCCAAAAAGCTGATACAAGCGGCGCAGGGCGCGTTTTTGGCTAAGATTCATCTGCCGCCCCGCATGGCCCACCAAAAGGTAAAGGTGAGGTAGGGTTCCTTGGGACTGCCCCAGTTCCCTGGCGGTCTGCACCACAGCCCAAGCTTCGGCACTTAACTTAAGTCCCAGCTTTTGGGCTTTAGCCAAGGCTACCTGGGTAGACCAAATAGGGCTGGAATCTTGAGATCGGTAAGGTCGGGGGGAGTCAGCCAAGGGTTTGGCTAAAGAATTTGAATACATTGGCTCCTCTTGAATGAGGTTCACTGGACTCGAATTTGAGCCCAGCATAACCCCATTTTTCCGAGGAACCCAAGCAAAAAATGCTTGGGTTTTGATTACACTACCTTACGGCGTGAAGGCCTTCTAGAAGGGCCACCAGCGGGGGCCGAAGTCACCATCCGGCGCGAGGGGCGCTTCGAACCACCATTGCCCGCAGCAGCACCGGGACCGGCGGTTACCGCAGCGGTACCGTGGGTCTTGGGCTTGTGCTTTTGGCTATGGGTTTTCTGAGCGGCCAAGGCGGCTTCAGGCTGCAAGGGCAATTCCTGATGATGAGGCGCGGTAAAGTCGATCCGGTCGTGTTCGTGCCGGGGCAACTTCTTGCGGATCGAGCGCTCAATAGCGAGCAACAAGGGCCGTTCCGAAGCATCACAAAAAGAGATCGCCGTGCCTTCGCGTCCGGCTCTTGCGGTACGACCGATGCGGTGTACGTAAGATTCCGGCTCGTTGGGCAGGTCGTAGTTGATCACATGGCTGATCCCGGCGACGTCGATACCGCGCGCGGCGATGTCGGTAGCCACCAAAACCCGCAACTTACCAGAGCGGAAGTTACCCAAAGAACGCTGACGCGCCGATTGGGTTTTGTTGCCGTGGATGGCGTCACAAGGGACCCCGTAGCGGCTCAGGTCACTGACCAACCGGTCGGCACCGCGCTTGGTGCGGCTAAAGACCAAGGCCTGATCAATGGATTCCATGGCCAAGATGTCGCGCAGCAAAGCGGACTTTTGGCTCTTCTGGACCAGCATCACCTTTTGGGTGATCCGCTCAACAGTGGTCGACTCGGGGCTGATTTCCACCCGGACCGGGTCTTTGAGCAGGCTGGCGGCCAGCGCGGCGATGTCTTTGGGCATGGTAGCCGAGAAGAGCAACGTTTGGCGCTGCTGGGGCACCTTTGCCGAAATCTTGCGGATGTCGTTGATAAAACCCATGTCCAACATGCGGTCGGCTTCATCGAGGACAAAGACCTCCACTTGGCCCAAATGCACTTGGCCCTGATTCATCAGGTCCATCAAGCGACCGGGGGTAGCCACCAAAACATCCACACCGCGCAGCATGGCGCGAACTTGGGGGTTCTGGTTAACGCCGCCGAAGATCACGGTGTTGTGCATGCGCAGGTTTTTGCCATAGGTTTTTAAGCTATCGAAAATCTGCGAGGCCAACTCGCGGGTCGGGGTCAGGATCAAAGCGCGGCAATGGCCCGGCTTGGCCCGACCGCCCGAAAGGGCTAAGTGGTTTAAGATCGGCAAAGCGAAAGCGGCGGTTTTGCCGGTACCGGTTTGGGCGATACCCAAAAGGTCTTTGCCTTCTAATAAGTGGGGGATAGACTGGGCTTGAATCGGGGTGGGCGTATCGTAGCCCGCGGACTTGAGCGATTGGATCAGTTCGGGAATGAGTGCCAGTTCTTCAAATTTTAACAAAATCTACCTATACTGTGGTTTGTTGGCGGTCTTGCCGCCGTTTTTCTTGGGTCCTCGGGAGCCTTTAGCTCAACCGCGGGACCGATATAGTCTACGTTGGGAGGGGTGGCTCAAACCCCACAGGGCCGATAAGCCCGTTGGATTCACCGCGCCGACGGAAAAGGAGGGGCTATGGTAGTGGCCCAAAATCTTCCGATTCTGCGGTAAGCGATTGGATGCGGATTCCTGGTCCGGTGGCTCACCAGGACCTTGATCCACTGACTGGTGGTTAGTTTCGGGTCCAGTGGTAGTCGACCCTATAGGATACGCCCGGAGGCGTGGTGCCGGATGCTTGATTAAGCAGGAACGGCTTTAGGACCAAATCTTTGACTTAGTCTGCCCCGAGACTACAAGAGCCCGAAGCGCTTGTCTATCTTTATTCTGCCGCAAGCAGGCTCTTTAGCCCCCAAAAGAGCTATATTTGACTTCTAAACCCTTATGGTTCCTTGCAACAGGGCCTTTGTAAAATAAATGTCTTTTTCCAACAGGTAGTTAAAAAAGCACCCTTTTCCTCAATTACGGACACACCGTACATAGTTACTCGCCTGTACATAATCTTGGTAGGCGCCAATCGAGGTGGGCAGGTTGCCGTCGTCGTATTTGGGGCCCGAACGGACCGCACCGGGGCCCATCACGTCAGCGGTACTGTCGGCGTTAGAGCAGGGGCCAAAACAGACATAAAAGGCGTAAGCCGGGGTTTCCTCATCGGTGGTCCCGCTCCAATAATAACCGAGGGTGCCGGTGTCATGACTGTAGCCAAAATACTGGGTATCCAGCCCCACCGTGGCGTTGCCATAGTCCACTAGGCTTTGCAATTCGCTGATGTTGGGCAAACGCCAGTCGGTATAGCCGCCCAGTTCAAGTCCTTCGCAATAGGCGAGCGCCTCTTGCCAGCTGTAGCGGGTGTTGCTGGCGGTTTGCTGCCACATCAGATCAGTGGTGGCGTCTTGACTGGTGCCATCGCCCAAGCTGGTGTAGCGGCTAACCATCCCCTGTTCGGTCCCCTGAACACAGCGATAAAAAGCGTCGGCGGTGCTGTCGCTGGTGTTGTCGCTCTCGATGTTGCCGGTTAAAAAGTTGACTGTATAATGCGAACTGGTCAGATCGGGGCGGGCGGTGCTGGTCCAGCTTTGGCCCATCATCTGGATAGTTTGGTCACCGGTGGTGTCCGAGCTGCTGTCGTAGCTAAAGGCCAGATTATCGATAATGAAGGGATTGCTGGGCGCGCCCGAGCTGCTAGCGTCCACCGTACCCGAATAGTCTAAGAGACTGCTCAATTCACGCAGGTTCGGCAGCCGCCAATTGGAAAGCTGGTCTATTTCCAAGCCGTCGCAGGCCGTTGAGGCCGCTTCATAGGTGGTGCGGCTTTGGGTGCCGCGGACCCAGTAGAGCCCCGTTTGGTTGTCGAAGAAGACTTTATGGTGGCCGCAGAGGATAAAATCACGGCCTTGGCTGTATTGGGCGTCTTGGCCGTAGGCATCTGCCGTGGAGGCGGGGCAGGAAATCTGGTCCCCACTTTGGTCATAGCAGGTACGTTGCCCCGTGTCGGGCAACGTATAGCCTGCGGGGACGTCGATATTCAAGCAACGCTTACTGACCACCGAAAGGGTGTCGCCACCACCACAACCGACCCACAGGGGCAACAATAGAAAAAGGTAAATCCGCTTCATAGGACCCAAAGAAGAAGAAGTCAATTCGCCCCAGAATTGCAGATTTACCTGTGCTTTGCCAAGTCAGAGTCAACCCGCTTTCACAACTTTGTGTGGGTCCCGTCGCAATAGGGGCGACTGCTGGACTTAAAACAACCACAGATATAGACGGTTCGGTCCCCCTCAAAGGTTTCCACCATCGGCTCTACGCCCACCTCTTGATGGGAGCCGTCGCAATGGGGCAGGGTCTTACTCAAGCCGCACCGGCAAAAATGATAGGTTTGCCCGGCTTTCACGTCCACTATATAAGGTTCTTTGCGCACAACGGCCTCCTTTTGGGGGAAGATTCTTTAAGACCGCTGCACGGGGAAAACCTACATTTTTCGCTTTAATATACTGATATATTATGCTATAGTTTCAAAAACTCTAGCGGAGAAGCCCCATGAAGCGCAAAATCGAAACCTCCTTCACCCTCGCCGATGCCCTGGTTTTTGATCACCCCTCGGCAGGGTTTTTAGAAAAGGTGGAGCAGTTGATTGATTGGAGGCCGATTGAACGGGTCGTCCAGAAGCGTTTGGGCAGGAATCAGGATGCCACCGGCCAAGAGGGCTATCCTCCGTTGATGATGGTTAAAGTGCTGATGCTCCAACGCTGGTACAACTTGAGCGACACCCAAACCGAAGACGCCCTATTCGACCGGATCTCCTTCATGCGGTTTATCGGCCTCTCGCTCGCCAGCGCCAAGCC
>JAVVEA010000021.1:0-57179 GCA_032250835.1 bacterium | reverse complement strand
AAATCGAGGTTCGTTACCGCAATTCAGAAATAACGCCTAATTCAAATTTTGTCTGAACTTTTCGGTCCACTATACCCTGGGCATTCAGGCGGCCTGGCAGCATGCCCACTTTAGCCGCCAAGGTCAGGCCCGGCGGTTGGTAGGTGGCGAAGGCTTCCATATGCTTGGCGGCGACCCATTCGAGCAGGTCGGGACGCAAGGCCAAGTTGAGCAGCGTGAAAGGGGGCATGGGGGCCCTACTCGATATTCTGCACCTGTTCGCGGATCTTTTCGATTTCTGTCTTTAAGGTCACCCCGATTTCGGTGATCTTCTGGTGCCCTGCCTTGGAACAGAGCGTGTTGGCTTCGCGGTTGAGCTCCTGCATCATAAAATCCAGCTTGCGGCCCACCGGCTCTTCGGCGTCCAGCAGCGTGCGCAAATGGGTCAAATGGGTGCGGAAGCGTTCTACCTCTTCGGTTACGTCAGCGCGGTCCACAAAGAATCCGATCTCCTGGGCAATCCGGGGGTCATCTTCC
Organism: bacterium; assembly: GCA_032250835.1. Classification (GTDB taxonomy): domain Bacteria; phylum SAR324; class SAR324; order XYD2-FULL-50-16; family XYD2-FULL-50-16; genus TamC13-09. The sequence goes on along the minus strand of JAVVEA010000021.1, from coordinate 56,663 downwards.
TTGAGGCTCAAGTCCAGCTTGGCCAAGTTGTTGGCTAGGCGGTCCTTGTAAAGCTGTACCACCTCGGCCTCATACTGGGGCACCTGGGCAATCAATTCTTCCAGATAGGTCACATGGCCCAGGATTTCGGTTTTCAACAAATTGCCTTCGACGGCCCGCATCTCGGCCAAGAGCCGGGCCCCTTCCTCGACGGCCTGCTGGAACAGCGCCGGATAGTCATAGTCGTCGGGCGCAACGGGCACCGATTGCAACAGTCCCTTGATCTGGGTCAGGTCGTTTAGGCTGACCTGAATCTTGCGGTCCCAGCCGGATTCTAGTTGGGCCAAGACCTCTTTAAAACCCTTCCAAACGCCTAAGTCGGCCTCGATCTTTTCTTCAACGATGTCCCCGCCCACTAGGTGCAGCAACACATCCACCTTGCCACGGGTTAGGTGGGTTTTGAGCGCTTTTTTAAGGTCTTCTTCAAGCTGCCCAAAGGCCTTGGGTAGCGTCACCCGGGCGTCCAAGTGGCGGTGGTTGACGGAGCGCATTTCAACGGAACAAACCTTTCCGCCTGCTTGAACCTCGGCTTTGCAAAAGCCGGTCATCGATTTGATCATCATGTTCCTAATGCAAGGATGGCGGGGTTGTAAGGCCCCAAATTCTTAACGCCCCAGACTCTTGGCAGCTACCTCATACACGTCCGGACTCAATCCCTCGTGGGCCAAAATCTTCTCTAACAGCTCCCGCGCCAACTCGCGCCGATCTTCGGGGAACCGGGCCCAGCGGCTCAGCGGCAACAGCAGCCGGGCGGCAATCTGGGGATTCTCGTCGTTCAGCCACAGAATCTGGCTGGCCAAAAACTGATAGCCCGAACCATCGGCGGCGTGGAATTGCTTTAAGTTGCGCAGCGCAAAGCTGCCTAAGACGGCCCGCAAATTATTGGGGTTCTTCTTGTCGAAGCTCGGGTGCTCGAGCAGGCCTGCCACCTGTCCGGGCAGGAACTCGGGGCTAGCTGCCTGCAAGCTGAAGAACTTATTTAAAACCAGCGCGTCGTTGCAGTATACCTCAAAGAAGTCCGCCAAGACCATATGTTTCTCAAGACCCGGCCGGTTGACCAAGATCGACAGGGCGCTCAGCCGGTCGGTCATGTTGTCTGCCTCGTCGTATTGATCCAGGCAGGTTTGCAGTGCGTCTAGGTCTTCGGTGGCCACTAGGTAATCTAAGGCCAAGTTCTTCAGGCGGCGCTTGCCGGTGGCTGCCGAGTCAAAGCGGAAGGCCTCGCCATCGTTGAGGCGGCGGTACAACTGGTTCCACTGGGGGGCTAAGGTCATGGCGATGACGCCCTTGAGGAACTTGCGGGCCTCTAAGACCGGCTCAATCAACATCTCGGGCATTTGCTCTAAAATGTACTGCTCGCTGGGCAAGGATACGGCCAGCGCCACCAAAGCCATGTCTTTGCTGGGGTCCTCGATCAGCTTTTGGATGGCCTCGATCAACTCGGGTTCTACCTGCATCTCCGAGCCCAGGCTCAGGTCCTTGAGCAGGTGGTCGATCTGGCGCATCATCAGGCCTTGGGCGGCCTCGACGGCGTTGAAGGGATCGTCGTCGTGGGCCATCAAGAACAACCGCTCCGCTTTGGGCTGGTCATAGTCCAGCCTTACTGGCGCAGAAAATCCGCGCAGCAGCGAGAGGATCGGGCGTCCCGCAAAGCCTTCAAAAACAAACTCGGTCTTTTCTTCTTCTAAAACCGCCAATTGCTCCTCAATCCAAACTTCGCCTCCGGGGCCAAAGCCCTTGAGCTTGACGGGGATCACCAAGGGCAACTTGGTCTCTTGGCCCGGCGTGGGCGGGGTGCTTTGGCTTAAGGTTAAGGTGAGTTTTTTGCTGGCTTCGTTCCAGGTGGTCTCGACGCTCAGACGCGGCGTGCCCGCTTGGTGGTACCAGCGGCCAAAACGGGTCAGGTCCTGACCGCTGCCTTCTTCGAGGGCGGCCACAAAGTCTTCAACCCTCGCCGCCGTCCCGTCGTTGCGCTCAAAGTATAGTTTGACGCCCTTGTAGTAGGCCTCTTTGCCGAGCATTAAATACATCATGCGGATCAACTCGGCCCCTTTTTGGTAAACCGTCAGGGTATAGAAGTTGTTGATCTCAATGTAAGATTCCGGGCGGACCGGGTGGGCCATGGGGCCGCCATCTTCGGCGAACTGGCTGGTCCGCAGCAGTTTGGCGTCGTCGATCCGTTTGACCGCCGCGCTGCCCAGGTCGCTGCTGAACTGCTGGTCGCGGAAGATGGTCAGGCCTTCTTTAAGGCTTAACTGGAACCAATCGCGGCAGGTGACCCGGTTCCCGCTCCAGTTGTGGAAATATTCATGGCCGATCACCCCCATGATGAACTCAAACTCCGCGTCCGTGGCGGTGCGGGGGTCGGCGAGTACGCAGGAGCTGTTGAAGATGTTCAGACCCTTGTTCTCCATGGCCCCCATGTTGAAGTCGTTGACCGAGACGATCATGAAGATGTCCAGGTCATATTCTAAGCCATAGACCTCTTCATCCCACTTCATGGCCTTTTTTAGGCTCTCCATCCCGTGTTCGGTTTTGTGGGCATTTTCGGGCTCTGTGTAAAGCTCAAGGGCCACCTTCCGTCCACTCATGGTGGTGAAGCTGTCGTGGCGGGCCGTTAGGTTACCGGCCACCAAGGCGAAGAGGTAGGCGGGCTTTTTGAAGGGGTCTTCCCATTTGGCCCAATGGCGCCCGATCTTCAGGTCGCCAGAGCCGATGCGGTTGCCGTTGGAAAGCAACACCGGATATTTGGCCTTCTCGGCCCGGATTTCGGTGGTGAACAGGGTCATCACGTCGGGCCGGTCGGGGAAGTAGGTGATTTTGCGGAAGCCCTGGGGCTCGCACTGGGTGCAGAAGAGCGCGCCGCTTTGGTAGAGGCCCTCTAAGCTGCGGTTCTCGGCGGGGCGGATTTCGGTGAGGATTTCTAAGCTAAATCGAGCGGGCAGGCCGGTGAGCGTCAGCTGCTCCCCTTCGATCCGGTACCGGTCGGGGTCCAGATCCTTGCCGTCCAACTTCAGGCCCAACAGGGCCAACTGGGCCCCGTCCAAAACCAACTCGGTAGCACCTTCTTGAGCAACCAACTTCATCTTGTTGGTCACCTGAGCCATGTCCTCATAGAGGTCAAAAATCAGGTCCGTACTTAAGACCTCATGGCTGAAGGGCTGGTAATCCTTAAGAAAAATCGTCCGGGGATTTGCGTTCATGGGGCCTCAAAAAAATAGGCGGGTCCCCCTGACGGGGACCCGAGCGGTGGGGGGCGGTTAGCCGAGCAGGTCTTTGAGCAGTTGGTTGATCACCTGCGGGTTGGCCTTGCCTTTAGTTTCTTTCATCACCTGACCGACAAAAAAGCCGAAGAGCTTGTCTTTTCCGCTGCGGTACTCGGCGGTTTGGCCGGGGTTTCCGTCGATCACCTGCTGGCAGATGGTCTTGAGCGCGCCTTCGTCGCTGACCTGCTTGAGGCCCTTTTCTTCGACCACCGCGCCGGGGTCTTTGCCGGTGTTGAACATCTCTTCAAAGACCGTCTTGGCGATCTTGCTGCTGATAGTGCCGTCTTCGATCAGGGCGATCATGGCCGCCAGTTGGGCCGGAGCAATTTTTAGGCTGTGTACGTCGGTCTTGGTTTCGTTGAAGAGCCGCGACATCTCCGCCAAGATCCAGTTGGCCACCTGTTTGGCCGGGGCCCCGTCGCTTAAGCAGTCTTCAAAGAAGTGCGAAAGCGCCTTGTCGGTGGTCAAAAGGGCCGCATCGTAGGGGCTTAGGCCATATTGCGCGGTGAAGCGGTCCCGCTTTTGGTCCGGTAGCTCCGGCAATTTGCCTTTGAGCGCTTCGACCTGGGCCGGGTCGATCATCACCACCGGCAGGTCTGGGCAGGGGAAGTAGCGGTAGTCGTCGCTGTCTTCTTTGAGCCGCAGGCTGCGTGATTGGTTCAGGTTGGCGTCCCAAAGCCGGGTTTCTTGGTAGATGGTCTCGCCGTCTAAGACCGCGTCGGTTTGGCGGGCGATCTCAAAATCAATGGCCGAGGCGACGTTACGGAAGCTGTTGAGGTTTTTGGTCTCCGTGCGGGTGCCAAACTTCTCTTGGCCCTTGGGGCGGATCGAAACGTTGGCGTCGCAGCGCAGGTTGCCCTTTTCCATGTCGCCGTTGCAGACGCCCAGGTAGGTCACGTAGGCGTGGATTTTCTCCATATAGGCCTTGGCCTCTTCGGAGTTGCGGATGTCCGGCTCGCTGACGATCTCTAAGAGCGGCACCCCGGCGCGGTTGAGGTCTACGTAAGAAGCATTGGGGTCTTGCCCCTCATGGACCAGCTTGCCTGCGTCTTCTTCCATGTGGATGCGGGTGATGCCGATGCGCTTGATGCCCGCTTTGGTTTCGATCTCGATCCAGCCGTTCTCGCAGATGGGCCGGTCATACTGGCTGATCTGGTAGGCCTTGGGGAGGTCGGGATAAAAATAATTTTTCCGGGCAAACTGGCTGTCTAAGCGGATCTCGCAGTTTGTCGCTAGGCCCAAAAGAATGGCAAATTCCACCGCCTTCTGGTTGGTGCGGGGCAAAGCTCCAGGCAGACCCAGACAGACCGGGCAGACATGTTCGTTGGCCTGGGCACCATATTGGTTGGCACAGGTACAAAACATCTTGGAGTTGGTGGAAAGCTGGGCGTGAACCTCCAGACCGATCACCGGCTCAAACTGCATGGCATCTCTTCTTAGCGTAGTTTAGGGGCAAGCTTGGATTGACAGTTATCCTTGCACTATTGAAAAATGCGGTCAAGTTCGTCCCCAGGCACTTTATGACACAGTTTACCAATATCATCTACAGCCCCGAGGCCATTGCCGCCCAGGTCAAACATCTGGCCCACCGGATCACCGCCGAACAGGCGGGCACCGGTTTGGAGCTGGTTGTTTTGATGCAAGGGGCCTTGGTTTTTATGGCAGACTTGATCCGCCATCTGGATTTTGAGCTGAGCTTTCACAGTGTCCGCGTCAAAAGCTATGAAGGCGAGACGCAAGGCAAGATCCAATTCAACTTGGACTTCGACCCCAAGGGCCGCAAGCTGATGCTGGTGGACGATATATTAGACAGCGGAAACAGCCTCAATGCGCTAAAAAAAGAATTGCTTGCTCTAGGGGCCAGCGAAGTGTTGACCTGCTGCCTATTGGATAAAGGCAAATCCGACTTTACGGCGGACTACACCGGCCTGCATTGCCCTGATTCTTGGGTGGTCGGCTATGGCATGGACCATAACGGCCTCTACCGCAACCTCCCCTTCATTGCTGAACTCCCCCAACATTTAAGATAAATCTATGCAACTGAAATCCGCCTTGATGGCCTCGCCGGGCCCGAAGACCCCTAAAGAAGCCTTAGTCCTTTATTTTAAGGGCGTGGCCATGGGGGCTGCGGACATCATCCCCGGCGTTTCGGGTGGCACCATCGCCTTGATCTCAGGTATCTATACCCACCTGATCGACGCCATCAAGTCCGTAGACCTAGATACCTTCAAAAATTTGGGTCGGTTGCGTCTTGCCGACGCGCTGGCCGGGGTGCATTTGCGTTTTTTGGTGGTCCTGCTGGCCGGAATCGGCACCGCCATCATCGGCATCGCCCGGCTGATGCATTGGCTGTTAAAGGAAGAACCGGTTTTGACTTGGTCGGCTTTTTTTGGATTGATCTTAGCGTCGATTTTGATTTTGGCGCTTAAAGTTCAGTGGAGCTTGGCCCGTGTAGGGGGCCTGTTGGGCGGGGCGGTCTTCGGTTTTTTGGTGGTGGGCATGATTCCGGTGCAGACGCCGACGGATTGGTGGTTTATAATATTGGTCGGGATGATTGCCATCTGCGCCATGATCCTGCCGGGAATCTCCGGGGCCTTTTTGATGCTGATCTTAGGTAAATATGAGTATGTGACCGGGGCTTTAAAGAACCCAACCAGCATCGATTCGCTGGTGATCATCGTCCTGTTTGCGGTGGGGGCCGCCCTGGGGATTGGAGCCTTTAGTCGGGTTTTGAGTTACCTGCTACACCACTTCGAAGCCATGACCCTGGCCTTTTTGACGGGCCTGATGGCCGGCAGCCTGCGCAAAGTGTGGCCCTGGAAAGAGGTGTTGGAAACCAAGATGATCCGGGGCAAGGAGCATGTTTTGCGTGAAGCGAATATTTTGCCCAACCTGGACGCTCAATTGGCCGCAGCGGTGGCGTTGATGGTGGCAGGGTTGGTTTTGATCTGGTTGCTAGAGCGTTGGAGCCGCCCAGGTGATGGGGGCTAAAGTACCGAAAGACAAGCTCTGGCACGGTCTCTGCTTTGAGCCTGCTAGCTTCTGTGCTTGTATCGCCGGGAAAAATCTGGCATAAGTAACTTTATCCCCTGTTTTGGGGGAAGGACCTTAAGGGGGAGACCCATGAAACGTTTTTGTATTCTGATAGCCGCCTTTGCGCTGACCACCGCCGGACTTTATGCGGGACCAGCCGAGAACCCGACCGAAGGCGTGGCACAGGAACAGGCCAGCAATGGCGAAGACCTTACCTTAGAAGAACTCGCCGCCCAAGAAGCCCCTGCTGAGAAGTCTTTGAGCGCCGAAGAGAGCGAAGAGCTAGAGGCCCAAGACCGCGAAGCCGCAGTGACCGCCGAAATCGACGGCAAAGGCCCGGCAGTTAACGCGCCCGCTGATTTGGACGAACCCCTTGAGGTTCCCGAAATCCCGACCTACAGCAACAAGAAGATCGAAGCCTTCATCCATATGTACACCCACCGCAAGCGCGATGTCTTCGAAGAAGCCATCCAGCGCAGCGCCGTGTATTTGCCGATGATCCAGCGGATTTTTAAAGAAGAGGGCTTGCCCGCCAACTTGGCTTTCTTGGCCGTGGTGGAGTCGAACTTCAACCCAACGGCCCGCAGCCACGCAAACGCCTTGGGCCTGTGGCAGTTTATGTCCTACACCGGCCGGACCTACGGCCTCTCAAACAGCTGGTGGCACGACGAACGCTTTGATCCTGAAAAATCCACCCACGCCGCCGCTAAGTACCTCAAGGCACTTTACAAAGAATTTGGTGAGTGGGAGTTGGCCCTGGCGGCTTACAACTCTGGCTCTGGCCGGGTGCGCGGCGCGATCCGCCGGGCTAAGCGTTTGGGCTTAGATACCGATTACTGGTCCCTTAAGCTACCCCGCGAGACCCGCGGCTATGTTCCCACGTTCTTTGCGGCCAACATCCTCTTTTCTAACCTAGAGGCTTACGGCTTTGACCCCCTACCTGAACCGAAGGAAGAGGTCGCCCGCTATGGTATCGCCGTGCCCGGTGGCGTTTCTTTGACCCAGGTGGCCAAGATCACCGGGTTCGACGCCGAAGTCTTAGCGGAGCTAAACCCGGCGATTCCCAAGGGCTTGACCCCGGCGCATTACGAGACCTACGAGGTCCATGTTCCCGAGCCCTATCAGGCCAAGGCCGAAGAGTTTTCACAGTTAGAAAACAACCGCACCCGTTTTTGGAAGTACCACCGCGTCCGCCGGGGCGATACGCTCTGGGATATTTCGCGGCGCTACGGCATCCCCATGGACCAGATTGTTTCCTTTAACCGCCTAAGTAAGCGGCGGTTGTTGCGGATCAACCAGCGGATAATGTTGCCGGTGCCTAGCGATTATGTCTTGCCCCAGTACCGGCGGGTCGCCCGTTCGGCTCCTGCGGGACCTAAAGAAGGTTATGTTTACCACGAGGTCCAGCCCGGCGAGTCCCTTTGGAGCATCAGCCAAAACTACAACGTCTCGTTGAGTCAAGTGAAGAACTGGAACCGGAATATCGCGCGCCGGTGGCGGCATTTACGGGTCGGAGAGAAGGTGGCGTTGAAGCTGCCGAAGTCTTCGGACAACATCTAGAGATTCCATCTAAAGTATAAAAAAAGCTTCCTTCGGGGAGCTTTTTTTTTGTTCCTACCCCAAAGGTTTTATGGCACCGAAAGGCCAAGTCCTCAAGCTCCAACTGCATCTTTCCGACTTCGAAAACAACCACTACCAAACCCACCGCCTCACCTTGGTCCAGCACCCTTCGGAGACGGACCGGCGCTTGATGTTTAGGGTCGCTGTTTATGCGCTTTGGGCCTTTGAGGAGCCTCAGTTCACCAAGGGGCTTTGCGTGGCCGAAGAGCCGGAGCTTTGGACCTTAGATTTGCAGGGGCAGGTCAGCCATTGGATCGAACTGGGCCAACCGGAGCCTAAGCGGCTCGGTCAGGCTTGCGGCAAGTCCAAGGCCGTGACGGTCTATAGCTACCAAGCCAACGCGGCGGCTTGGTACGAGACCCAGGCCGACAAGCTCAGGCGCTACGACAAACTGGCGGTTTATGGGATCGGGGAAGCCGAAGGGGGGCCTTTGGAGAAGTTGCTCAATGAAGGGACCGAGTTCACCGCCCAGATACAAGATGGTTCCTTATGGCTAAGCTGCGGGGACGCCCAAGTGACCCTGAGCGTACCTTGCCTAAAGGAACGGGGTTAAACTCTTGTTGGGGCAATATGGAGCCAAATCATGAAGCGAGCCTTTGAAAGCCTAGAGCGGAGCGTGCAGGAGGCCAGCCGGTTTGCCCAAGGCCAGACCGAAGGGGCTAAGGTCCATGAACTAGAGCCCCTGGATATCAAAGAAATCCGCCAGCAGGTCCAGATTGACCCAAGCACAGTTCGCCCCCCTCTACAGCCTACCCTAACAGGAGACGAAAATGAGCAAACAACGAGACTACAACGACCCCAAGATGTTTGAGCCCTTGGACGAAGAGGAAGCCGAAATCATGGCATCCCGCGAACGAGGCGAATGGGTGAGTGCGTCCCCAGAAGAATTTGAACGCCGGAAGGCACAGCACGAGCTTTATGCCCGCAACACGCTGAAGAAGTCGGAGCGTGTGACCATCCGCCTGACCAAGGCCGATTTGGCGGGCATCAAAATCATGGCCGCCAAAGAGGGCATCGGTTACCAAACCTTGATCAGCAGCCTGATTCATAAGTATGTCACCGGGCAGATTGTCTCGTCTTAGTGGTTGATTTATAATATAAATTTAACTTTATCCAAACGGGGTCTGAAAAAAGTATACTGTCACCTGATTTCCATAGATTCTGGGAAGCACGAAGCCCTCAGCAGGAATAAAGGGATGGGATTACTTTCTTTGGCTCGCCAAGGAGCTTCGAGCGAAGCGACGCGAACACTGCGAGCGTTGCCCACATAAAACATCGGCGCAGCCGATTCCCCAAAGTGACTCTAAGACGAAACTCAATCCAGCAAGGAAGGGCGTAATTTCAGGTTCTGGGTTTTGGGGAGCACAAAGCCTTGTTAGGTTAATAGCTTTGGGACTACTTTCTTTGGCAGGCAAAGAAAGTAGCAAAGAAACCTGCCCTCGACCTTCGCGGCTAAGACCCCCTACGCCTCACTCGCTAAAAGCCAAAAACTCGCCCTCGCTGCGCTCGAAGCTCGAACAGTTTGGCTTTTTTTACGCTCGCTTCGGCTAGGGGCTCTAAGCCGCTCGCAAAAGGGAACCCAAGGCCCTACCCCGTCGGTCTCGGGATTTACTATTGCAAAAACAGGTGGCTGTCCCCTGATTTCTAAGGTTATGGCGTAAGCTGATTCTAGGTCTTTAAATTCGAAGATGAGGGTTAGAATTTTGGCTAATCCAGTTCATTCAGTTTCATTGCTATTTTACTTTTAATGCGGTCAGTTTTTAGATAAAATTGAAATCGTATCTCCCTCAAAGACATAGGATACAAGAAATGGATACGCCATACACACTGAAAAATCCTAATGAGCAGCAACGCCGTCGAGAGTTGCTACATATCCCAAAGATGCTCAGCCTCACAAAATATGTGGAAGAATTGAGGCGCCGGAACTTGGGTGAGGTACCTGATTTTGACCCACTTGATGGCGGGGTAGAGGCAGCCGTCCTTTTCCTGATGGAGAAACCAGGACGACAAGCCAATTCTTCGGGGTTTGTCAGCCGCAACAATCCTGACCCAACGGCCAGAGCAATTTTTGAGTTCTCAGAAATTGCCGAGGTTCCGCGAGAAGTCAGCTGTCTTTGGAACACAATTCCAGGTTGGAACGGGACAACCAAGCTTACTAACGAAGAACGCGATAAAGGGATTGCCTGTTTGCGAGAGCTATTCGATATATTACCCAAACTAAAGGTAGTTGTTTTGGTGGGTAAACAGGCTCAACGTGCCGAAAAATATATTTGCTACGTCAAAGGACCGGATTTTCCAATCATCAAGTCAGCTCATCCTTCAATCAAGGTTAAAAATATTAACCCCGATATGTGGCATCAAATCCCATTGGATTGGGAAAAAGCCCATAGGTACCTTTAGAGAACTCCTGAGCTTCCCTCGAATTGATGGATACCTTATTTTTGTATACTAAATTAAGGGGCGGTAACCTTTTTTTGAATCAGTAAATCCAGTGGTCTGCGGGGTAGGGGGTCTTAGCCGCGAAGGTGAGGGCTCGTTTCTTTGTTACTTTCTTTGCGAGCCAAAGAAAGTAATCCCATCTCTTTATTTCTTCCGGTGACTTTGTGCTCCCCAGAGCCTAGAACTGTAAGGTTCGCTGCTCGGTACAAGGAGGTGCCTGCTTGGCAGGTTCTTCGACCGGAAACGAAAAACCAACCTAGCCCTAAATCCGGTCCTTTTCGAAGTGCAGGTCCCGCTTGTAGCGGTCGATTAGGTCGCGGACCTGGCCGGGGCTTAAGGGGCTGCCTTCGATGTAGTTGCGGGTTAGGTCGTTGAGGTAAGATTCCCAGATGGGGATCTCCGGCTTGGCGCGGCCCGTGATCATCAAGACCGGGTAGGGCTTGTCCTTGGCAACGCCCTTCATTTTGCGCCAGCCGACATGATAAAAATCCAACTCATCCACAAAGTCGGCAAAGGTCAATTCGTAAGCTAAGTCCATAGCCACCAGCATCCGCTGGCTTAAAGCATGGGCGGCCAAGCGGAAGCCAATGTCGATGTCCGGGCCCAGGTAGTCTTCGCCAGCTGGGGTTTTGATGGCCAAGTTCACCTCCGGGAAGGTGGCGAACCAGCTGGCGGCCTTGACCCAAAGCCCGCTGCGTTTGAAGAGGTAGTCGTTAAAATGCACCGAAGCATTATAAAAGGCCTTGGAATAAGCATAGGCCTCGTTGGGCGTGGCGAACTCGCCGGTATAGACAATGCCGTCGCCTAGGGCTTTCCAAAAGTTCAGGGGCTGTAGTTGGGGGTGCTTGAGCCGAGCAAAAAGCGTCTTTTGGGCGTCGCCTAGGTAGTCGGGGAAGTCCTCAAAGAAGTGCAGGAAAGCCGCCTTCCAGTGGCCCCGGTGGGTTTCGTATTTGTATTCTGTGGCCCCGTCGATGTCGAGGTAGCCAAAGAATATTTGCCTCTGGCGGTCTATGGCTGGGCTCATTTGCTGGTCATCTGGTAAACTCCGTCCCAGTCTTTGGGCGGGGGATTTTTAAGGAAAAACTTGCAACGTTCCACAAAAACCTGGGCGCTTCGGTCTTCAGGATTTTGCTTGGCATAGTGCAAGAAATATTTGGCCGCTTCTTTCCATTCCTGGCGGCGGTAAAGGATCAGCGCCTTGGCAAAGTAACGGTTGAGTTGCTTGGCTTCTTCGCTCAGCTGCTCGGGGTGACCGACCAGCTCGAAGATGCGGATCGGCTCTTGTTTGCCGACTACCCGGATCAGGTCCAACTCGCGCAGCTCAAAGGCTTCGCCGATGGCGGCCTGGGTGTTTTCGCTGATCAGGGTGAAGGTGCCGTATTGCTTGTTGACCCCTTCGAGGCGGGCGGCCAGGTTCACGCCGTCGCCCATCATGGTGTAATCCATCCGCTGGGCCGAGCCCATGTTGCCCACGACCGCTACCGAGGTGTTTAAGCCGATGCGCATGTATAGTTCGGGTTTGCCGATGCTTTTCCAATGGGCCCGCATTTCGCCCAGTTTTTCTTGCATCTTCAGGCTGCAATCACAGGCCCGCTTGGCGTGGTCTTCTTGGGGCACCGGTGCGCCAAAAAAGGCGATGATGGCGTCCCCCTCAAATTTGTCCACCGTACCGCCGTGGTTCATGATGATATCGGTCATGGCGGTTAGGTATTCGTTGAGTGCCCCGACTAACTCTTCGGGCTCTAAAGTCTCGCTGATCGTTGAAAAACCTTGCACGTCGCTAAAGAATGCGGTGATCTCGCGCCGTTCGCCACCTAGCTTAAGTAGATTCGGGTTGTGGACCAACTGGTCGATCACCTGGGGGGCTAGGTATTGGCCGAAGGCACCTTTAATGAACCGCTTGTCCTTCTCTTCGCTAAAATAGCTCCAAAGCATAATGACCAACCAGTTCAACAGAATAACCGACAAGACGTAAACAAAGCTGATCCAGGTTTGTTTGTTTTCCAGGTACCAATAGTTTCCGTAGAAAAAGCCCCCTGAAAGACAAATCACAAATAGGGCCCCCGGCAGCGCTCCCAAGCGGGGCAGAACAAGGCCCACAAAGAGGCCCGTTGCCAAGATAACAATCAGCGTCAAAAAGTTGGTGAACTCGCTGCGGTTGAAATAGTCGCCCTGCAACAGGTTGTCCAGCAAGTTGGCATGGACCTCTACCCCAGGGAAGTCCACGCCCACCGGGGTGGTCCGCAGGTCGAAGACGCCCACTTCCGTCGCGCCGAGCAGGACGATCTTGCCCTGTAAGGCCGCTTTGGGCACCGTTTTGTGGATCAAGTCCCAAACGCTGTAGTGGGGGAAGCTAAAGGCGGGGCCGCGGTAGTTGATCATCACCGAGCCGTCCGAGGCCGTATTGATCCGGCGGTCGCCGACCTTGAAGGCCTGCACCCCGGCCTCTCCGATTAACATCGAGATTTGGGCATCACCCAAATAGCGGCTGAGGATTTGTAGGTCTAGACTGGGGTAAAGGCGTCCCTCGTGCTTGAGGACCAAATGGACCCGGCGCACCGTCCCGTCTTCGGCATCCGGGAAGACGTTAAAAAAGCCTGCTTGAATCCCTGGAGGCGAAAGGGCCTCTATGTTTGACTCAACCACCGCCACCTCATAGAGCGGCGTGTATTCGAGGTGGTTGATCCCCCGAATAACCTTGATCGCCGAAGGCTCGATGATCGCCGTGGCGCGGGCTCGTTCGGTTTTGTCTAGATGTAAGACCCGGTCTTCATTAGCAAAAAAGAAGTAACCGTTCACCACCCGATCGGCCCAGCGGGTCAGTTTTTCCGCGAAGGCCGCATCAAAGGCCAGTTCTTGGTTTAAGGTGGCTTCAATGGCCTCTATTTCTTTGAGGTGCTGCTTGCTGGTCGGGTCTAAGGCGCGCAACTCTTCGGAATAGCGGCGGATCACCTGCTTGGTGGTTTGGTCGTTGGGGTCGGGCTCTGAAAAGACGGCGTCATAGCCCACCACCTTGACGTCATAATGGCTGCCCAAGACCTCCAGCAAATCGGCCATCACATTGCGCGGCCAAGGCCAACGACCATATTTGTCCACCGACTTGGTGTCAATGGCGGCAATGGCAATCTGCGGGGTCATTTGTTTGCCGCCGCGGTTGGCCTGCACCAAGTCCACCACCTTTTTGTCCACCAAGCTCATGAAGCTCTGGGGGTTAAAGCCCAGCAGGGTGAAGAGGTAGTGGGCCGAAAGCGCCAGGGTGATCAATAGGGCGATTTTAAAGCCAGAAAAACCGAAGATTCGCTTGAACATCTACTTCCCTTGGAGTTGGGCTGCCAGGGTTTCTTTCATTAAGGCTACCGGTGCGGGGCGGCCTGTCCAGATTTCAAAGGACTCCACACCTTGGTATAAGAGCATAGCCAAGCCATTGTCCCATTCCAAGCCCAAATCTTGCGCATCTTTGAGCAGGCGGGTTTGGGCCGGGTTGTAAATGATATCGACCACCTGACGGTAGGCCTCTAATTGTCCCTTGGGAAGAGGGCTTAGGTCGGCTTTAAGACCCACCGAGGTGCAGTTGACCAGTAGGTCGGCGCCGCCTTCGGGTAAACCAACCGAAAGCCGATCTGCCCCGAAAATCTCCGCAAGCTTCGAGGCCAGTTCTTCGGCTTTGGCGCGGGTGCGGTTTTTGATATGTAATTGGGCTAGGCCTGCTTTGAGCAACGAAAAGGCTACCGCTTTGGCCGAACCGCCTGCGCCCAACAAGGTGGCGCTGCGGCCCTCAACCTGCCAGCCGCGCTCTTTAAGGCCCCGCACAAAACCGGGGCCGTCGGTGCTGTGGCCTTTCCAGCGGCCTGCCTCACGCCAGACCGTATTGACGGACCCCAACAACTGCGCCTCTTCGGTTAAGTCGTCGAGGAAGGGGACGATGGCTTCTTTGTAGGGGACGGTGACATTAAAGCCTTGGACTGAAGCAATTCGGAAGGCCTCAAGCAATTGGGGCAGATCTTCGGGCTCAACAGGGAAGGGGAGGTAGAGGGCCTTATGCCCAACCTGCCAGAAGGCTTGGCTGTGCATTAGCGGCGAAAAGGAGTGGGCCACCGGGTTGCCGATGATGCCGTAAAGCGTAGTGGTTCCGTCGATGGCGGGAAACAGCAAGCTATTCCGGTTCGTCAAAACGGTTGAGAAAAAGCTGGGACACCAATTCAAGCGCCTCGGCTTCTTCGTCAGCGGCGTCGCCCTTTGCTTCGATAGTAATGGGGGTTCCGTTGGTGCCCGCAAGTTGGAGCACCTCCAGGAGGGATTTGGCGTCGGCGCTTTGACCTTGATAGTGGAGCACCACCTCTAAGTCAAAACCTTCGGCCAATTGGACAAGCTTAGAGGCTGCACGCATGTGCAGCCCCAGCTTGTTGCAGATGGTCAGTTCCCTCTGCATGGAACCCTTTACAGGCCCAAGTACTGCTTGAGTTCGGCAGCTTTGTCGGTCTTTTCCCAGGTGAAGTCGTCCAACTCGCGGCCAAAGTGACCGTAAGCAGCAGACTGCTTGTAGATCGGGCGCTTGAGGTCCAAGGTGGTGACGATCCAAGAGGGAGTCAGGGGGAAGAAGTGGCGGATCGCTTCAACGATCTTGCCTTCGTCCACCTTGTTGGTACCGAAGCAGTCAACATGGACGCTGACGGGCTTGGGGTAACCGATGGCGTAAGCTACTTGAACTTCGCACTTGTCTGCGGCACCAGCAGCCACCAAGTTTTTGGCTACATAGCGGCAGGCGTAGGCAGCCGAGCGGTCAACCTTCGAGGGGTCTTTACCGCTGAAAGCACCACCACCGTGGCGGCCCATGCCCCCGTAGGTGTCTACGATGATTTTACGACCCGTCAGGCCACAGTCACCCATGGGGCCACCGATAACGAAGCGGCCGGTGGGGTTGAGCAACCACTCGATGTCGTCGTCGATCATCTCGGGGGGGATCACCTTAAGGGCTACTTTTTCTTTTAAGTCCTTTTGGACT
Source organism: bacterium (assembly GCA_032250835.1). Classification (GTDB taxonomy): domain Bacteria; phylum SAR324; class SAR324; order XYD2-FULL-50-16; family XYD2-FULL-50-16; genus TamC13-09. The sequence goes on along the minus strand of JAVVEA010000021.1, from coordinate 41,264 downwards.
TGTTCTAGGGTCACGCCTTCGGCGTGCTGGCTAGAGATCACCACGTTCTTGATCTTGGTGGGCTTGCCGTCTTGGTACAAAACCGAAACCTGGGTCTTGCCGTCAGCACGTAGGTAGCCCAGTTCGCCGGACTTGCGCACTTCAGAAAGCTTTTCGCTTAGTTTGTGGGCCAAGTAGATAGGCAGGGGCATTAAGGTAGGGGTTTCGTTGCTGGCATAGCCAAACATCAAGCCCTGGTCACCAGCGCCTTGCTCGGCGTAGGTACCTTCGCCGACGTTTACGCCCATAGCGATGTCGGGAGATTGCTTATCAAGGGCCACCATCACACCACAGGTGTCGCAGTCAAAACCTTTGTCCGAGTGGTCGTAGCCGATCCCGCGGATCGTCTCGCGAACCAAGCTCTGGAAGTCAACTTGGGCCTTGGAAGTTACCTCACCTGCGAGCACCACCAAACCAGTGGTGATCATTGTTTCACAGGCCACGCGGCTCTCTGGGTCCTGCGCCAACATGGCGTCGAGAACAGCGTCAGAAATTTGGTCGGCCATTTTATCGGGGTGGCCTTCGGTGACCGATTCAGAGGTAAAGATGTAATCTCTTGCCATGATTTCTCCTCACGATTGGGCTAAGCCCGAATCAAGATAAAGGTAAATTGGATTAAAACGCACTATAACCGCATGGCCGAAATCCTGTCAACAGCCGTACTCAGCGGGCCTCAGACGGGGGCTTATTTTTTTTAAATTTCGGCGCAAGCAACACCCAAAGGCTTATGGGGCCTAGCCACAAAGCGGCGGACCACCAAATTCCTTCGTCCTTTAAGGTGATGTGGATGAATAAGAGGGGGATGCAGAAAAACACCCAGCGATGTAAAGACTTCCAACGGCGGCCCAGCTTTTTGATGGAAAACCGATTGCTGGTGACCGCCAACAAAAACAAGATTACCCAAGAAGCTAGCCCGCTGGCTGTAAAGGGTCTGGCCAAATTATCCACAAGTTTGTCGATTTCGCCAAGTTGGTCGGCTAGCCACAAAAGCATATGTAAGGAGGCGTAGGCAAAAATACTCAGGCCAATGGCGCGCCGGTGGCGCATCCATGCCTTGGGCCAAGCCCAGCCCGAGAGTTTGGCCGTCCCCGGCAGGGCCAACAAAAAGATCAGCAAGCTCAAGGTCCCTTGGCCCGCCAGAATCAACAGCCGCTCAACGGGGTTAGCGCCGAGGCCGTTGGTAGCGGTCAAAAGAACCATGTATGCCAGCGGAGAGGCCAAGATAACCGTTAATATCCAACTAGCCATGGGCCGCCTAATAGTATTTGGCCAGGTCCATCCCCTGGTAGAGTCCGGCCACTTCGGGGCCATAGCCATTAAACATCAAGGTATCTACCTTGCCAAACCAAGTGCCCAGGGGCTTTTCTTGGGCCTGCGACCAGCGGGGATGGTCCACCTTGGGATTGACGTTGGCATAAAAGCCATATTCAGCAGGCTGGATTTGGTTCCAAAGCGTGCTGGGTTGCTGGTCGGTGAACTCGATGGCCCGGATCGACTTGATTGATTTAAAGCCATATTTCCAAGGGACCACCAAACGCACGGGCTCGCCGTTTTGGGTGGGGAGTGCCTTGCCGTAAAGTCCGGTGGCCATAAAGGCCAATGGGTTTAGGGCCTCGTCTAAGCGCAGGCCTTCGGTGTAGGGCCAGGGGTAACTTCTGGAGCGTTGACCGGGGGCTTTTTCGGGGTCCATAAAGCTAACGAAACGGATATATTTGGCGCTCGAAAGGGGCTTGGCCTCCGCGACTAGTTTAGCTAACGGAAAACCCGTCCAAGGGACCACCGCGGACCAAGTTTCGACGCAGCGTAGCCGGTAGATCCGTTCTTCCTGGCCGTAGCGCTGGTTGAGTTTGGCGGTGTTTAAGACAAAGGGTTTTTCCACCAAGCCGCTGACCTGAATATCCCAGGGGCCCAAGGTGACTTTGGCGGCCAGTTCCCTGACCGCCCCTTTGTCGGTGCTGAATTCATAGAAGTTATTGTAGCTGGTAACCAGCTCTTCGGGCGTAGGCTTGAGCCCCTCTTCATACCTGGCGGCCAGCGCTTCCAAGGGTGAGAGTGCGGGCCAAGCGGCGGCGAGCCCGAGGCCTTGGATTAACTTCCGGCGGTCTTTATAAATGTTTTCGTCAGTGACCTCACTTTCGGGTAACGCCCAGCGGGGTTTTTTAAAGCGTCTCATGGGTTTTCTCTAAGGGGAACTTAGTGCGCCGCCAGCGATAGGGGCTTTCTAATAACGTCGGTTCCTCGGCATCGTTCAATAAGTTGAGCGCATCCCAAAAGATTTGGTCTTGTTGCGCCAAGTTTCCAGGTGCGCCTAGCGGATGGCCGTAGGGATATTGTAGCAACAAAGCGCGTGAAGGCGCAACTTGCCTTGTGATCTCGGGCGACAAACTTAAGCTAACCGTAGGCCAGCCCGCTTCTTCGATGTATTTTTGGACCAGACCGACCGTCTGGTTGCAGATGCCTCAAGCAGGCGCGAGGAAGAGACAGTCAACTTGGTCATCTTTTAGGCCCTGCACCAGCCTAGGTAGCGTCACTTGGTAGAGGTGCTCTAGCTGCTCGTCTATCAGGTGGCCCATCAGGCTAAATACCCTGGGCCCCGCCGCGCCGATTTTGCCGGAGGCTACGGCGTTTTGCAGTGGCCTGATGGGGATCAAAACCCCGAGGTCCCGTTCGGCACTTTTTGAATCGTAATATTTGTGGGTGATCGTTAGGTCGTTCCAGTCGACGTCCAAGGGGAAGCTGCGGCAGCTGCCGTCGCCCTGGGGGTCTTCCATGTCAAAGGGGGGATCGCTTTTAAGGTGCGGACCGCCGGTGGTCAAAAGCGCGACCCGGCATTGGTTGAGCGGTTTACCTAGGCGGCGGAAGCTTTTTTGCTCCTCCTGCCGGACCACAAAGCTAGAGGCCCAGCGCCGTTTGATCCAGGGGATTTTAAAGAGTTGGACAAAGAGGCGGTTGGTGAAGTCTGACAAGGGATCTCCTGAGCTGGTTGTCTTTAGGAGACTATGAACCGCCCAAGAGGCCCTAGTCAAAGTTTAATGGACCGTAATCTCCACAGGCAGGGCTGCCTGGGACTTGGGTAAGCGTAGCTTGAGCACCCCGTTTTTGAGTTCTGCCTGGATTTCTTCCTTTGAAATCGTCTCGCCTAGCCGGAAGCTCCGCTCGAAGGGGCCGACGCCGTATTCGGCGTGGACCGGTTGGCCTTCGCGTGGTTTTGGCTGTCCCACAACGATCAAGCGGTTTTGGGCCACCTCGATCGAAAGGTTTTCCTTAGGTACGCCGGGCAGGTCCATCCAGAGCTCGTAGCCCTCGGCGGTTTGGACTAGGTCGGTCTTGGGTCGGTAAGGGGTCATGGTTCTCCTTAGGCTAAAGCAATTTGCCGGGCTTTGTCTGACTCATGTTGGGGCAAGAAAACGGTCAGTACGCCTTCCTCGAAGTGGGCGCTGACCTGTTCGGCGTCGATCAAATAGGGCAATTTTAAGCTACGCTCAAAGCCGCTCAGGCCCCGTTCGCGGTGTACATATTGAGGAGCCTTTGGTTCGGCTGGTTGGGGGAGCTTAGCGCGGAGGGTGAATTGGTCTTGTTTGACCTCTAACTCCAGGTCCGCTTTAGCAAAGCCCGGCAACTCGGCGGTGAGGACAAATTGCTCGGCTTCTTCAAAAAGGTTAAAGGCAGGCCACTTTTGGGGGTTAAGCTCTTGCCATCCAGTGGGTTGGCTGACCAGTTGTTTTTGCTGGGCTGAAAGGAGTTGGTTGATCATCTGTTCAAGGCTCGAAAACATCTGGGCTCTCACGGTGAAGGTTTTGGTTTGTACCGGGGTATGGGAGTGCCCGGCAGGCTAAGGGGAACGAAACCTGCCGGGCTAGGGAAACTCCAACCAAGGAACAAGAACCTTTATTGCAGGCCCAGTGCCAATATTTTATCTAACTGTTTTTGAAGTGGTTTGTTTGCAGTAATCCCGGCGGATCGGTCAGGTTGGCCGGTAGAGGTTGGCTCTTTGGCCCAACAGGCTAGGTCAAATTGGCCGGGCGGAGGACAAAAAAAAGCCCGGAAGAACCGGGCTTTTGCGGGCCGCCAGAGGCGGCTATTTGTCTTCTGGTCCTTTGTCTAAACCAAACCACTGCATTTTGTGGCCTAGGAGCGACATGGTGAAAAAAGCACCCCAAAGCCCAGGTACCGTAAACAAGAGAACGCAGGCGAGAATGGCCAGCACAGGTAAAATGGAAAAAACGAACTGCATCATGTTGCGCACCGTTTGGGTTGGCGAATCCGGTTTTCCCTAACCCTTTACCCTACCCCTGCGGCCAAGGCAAGACTTTTTCCTTTAAGTTGATCATCTTTTTTGAGCTTTTCAAGATGTTCCGCTTTGGCTTAGAATCCGATCCTAGGGGTGGGGGCTAGCGTGATCAAAGCATCAGATTGAGCTTGGTAACTGGCATGATCTAAGCATTGTCCGCAGGAAAATTTAGGCCTTAAAGCGAAGTGGTGAGCGCGAGGCAGGCTTTTTTGTGGCCCCGCGATTGCCAGCTAAAAGTCCCCTAAGCGACCAGACAACCCCTTGTTGAGACAATGAGATGAATGATTTTCAAATTTCGGTGATCCCCGCCCAGCAGGTCCAATATGGCAACGAATACCGGTTGGCTATGGGGCAGGCGTCTTTTGTCGAGACCATCCGCATCGACCCGGCGACTTGTGTGTATACCCGCTGGTCTACGACTCAATACCAAACCAGCAAAGCTGGCCACGGCTAGTTCTGCCGGAGTTTTGGTCCTAGCTTAGGGTCCTCTAACAGGCGGGTTAAGAGCTGTCGGGCTAGCTCCGACTTGGCCATGGGGCCCAGTTCAAACTCCCCTTTTTCGTGGGCCACCAAGACTTGATTCTGGTCTCCATCAAAGCCCGTATCGGCAAGGCTGACGTCATTGGCCACAATCCAATCGGCAGCTTTGCGCTGGCGCTTAGAATGAGCCCAATGGGCCAGATCGCCCGTTTCGGCAGCAAAACCAACCAATACCTGATCCTCCCGCTTGAGCTGCCCCAACCGGGCTAAGATGTCTTCGTTCAGCGTTAAGTCCAGACTGAAGTCTTCGGCTTTTTTTAGCTTGGTATCTACCGGGTTTTTGAGCCGGTAGTCGCCTACGGCGGCACATTTGATGGTGAGGTCGGAAGTTTCAAAGTGTTGCAAAACCGCCTCCATCATCTCCTGAGCTGTAACCACATCCACCCGCTGCACCCCCGGGGGCGTGCTCAAGGCGACCGGGCCCGTAACCAGCGTAACTTGGGCCCCTAGGGCCTGGGCTGCTTGAGCCAGGGCGAAACCCATCTTACCCGAAGAATGATTGCTTATATAACGTGCGGCGTCGATTTTTTCACGGGTCGGCCCGGCGGTGACCAAAACCTGCTTGCCGCTCAGCGGACCCTTGGCAGCGGTCATCGACTGCAAAGCGGCCAGAATATTTTCGGTGCTCGTCAAGCGGCCTGGGCCCTCTTCGCCGCAGGCTAAGTCCCCTGAATCGGGGCCGACAATCGTCGCTCCGCGTGTCTTTAAAGTCGCCGCGTTTTGTTGGGTTGCGGGGTGGGACCACATGGCGTGGTTCATTGCCGGAGCCCAAAGCTGGGGCGATTGGGTGGCCAAGAGCAGGGTGCTGGCGTAGTCATCGGCCAAGCCTAAGGCCGCTTTGGCCATCAGGTCCGCCGTGGCGGGCGCGACTAAGATCAAATCGGCCTTGCGGGCAAGGTCGATATGCCCTATCTTGGCTTCGCTGCCTAGGTCAAATAGTTCAGTCTTGACCTCACGCCCCGAAAGGGCCTGAAAACTCAAGGGTGTAACGAAACGTTGGGCCCCGGCAGTCAGGATGACTTGCACCCCAAAGGCTTGCTCGCGCAGTCGGCGCACTAGTTCCAGCGCCTTGTAAGCCGCTACGGAACCGCTCACAATCAGAAGAATTAAAGGTTCTTTGGGGTCCATAAAAAAGGGAATTGACGAGTTGGGAAGCGGGTGTTAGTTTTTCGGATTCCAGAAAGCTTTAGACCGCCTTCCGGCCTGTCCCGCAATCAGTACCAGAACCTGGACGGGTTGTACATAACCAGCTTTGGATAAGGACTTCAGATGAACTTTACCGTGCAGGCCCGCGAGGCCACTGGCAAAGGAGCCAACCGTCGGCTCCGTGTTACCGGTTTGACCCCGGGGATCATTTATGGCAAAGGCGAACCCCGTTTGGTGCAAATGCGCGCCGATTTGGGCAACCGCTTTGTCAAGAGCCTCAAGGGCGTAACCAAACAAATCAATTTGACGCTTGAAGAAGGCGGCAAGGAAACCCAGCTGAAAGCGGTGGTCCAAGACTACCAATTCAGCAACCACGGGGACCGCTTGCTACACGTCGACTTCCGCGAAGTGGACGACACCACCATCGTTAAAGTAAACGTGCCCGTCGTGGCTGTGGGCCTTTGCCCGGCAGTTAAGTTCGGTGGCGTTTTACAGACCATCCGCCGCCGGGTGCCCGTCAAGTGCATGGTCAAAGACCTGCCCGAAGAATTGCACGTTGACGTAAGCGGATTGGAATTCGGTATGTCTGTCCACATGGAATCTCTGCCCTATCCCGAAGGCGTAAAGCCGATCGTCAAAGGCCGCAACCCAACGGTGATCACCGTTGCGGGTCGCCGCCGTGCTGCTGATGTAGCGGACGGAGAAGAAGGCGAAGAGGGCACCGAGGAAGCTGCAGCCGAGTAAGGTCTATGCGGTTGATCGTCGGCCTGGGGAATCCTGGGGACCAATACCAAGACACCCCGCACAACGCGGGATTCGCGGCATTGGACCATCTCGCCGAAAGGTTGGGAGAAACGGGCTGGAAGTCCGGGCATCAGGGGGTATACGTCAAGGGCAGCTTAAATGGCTGCCCCTTCGTTTTACTCAAGCCCCAGACCTACATGAACCTCAGCGGACGTTCGGTTGTCGCCTGCGCCCAGTTTTTTAAGGTCACTGCCGAGAATATCTTGGTGGTGGCTGATGATTTAGACCTTGAGTTAGGCCGGTTACGCTTTCGGACCAAAGGCGGTCATGGCGGACACAACGGCTTAAGGAATCTAATCGAACTGCTGGGCACCCCAGAATTCCCCCGTTTGCGTATCGGAATCGGACGCCCTGCCCATGCAGCCAAGGTGACCGGGCACGTGTTGGGCAAATTGTCCGGTGATTCGGCCATTGCCCTGGCCAACGCCGCCGAAGCCGCGGGTGACTATATTTTTGATTTCATCGAAGGCCGACCCATTATGGTTCAGCCCGCAGTTTAAGGCCCCTGAATGTCTTTGGAAGTGGGAATCGTCGGACTGCCTAACGTGGGCAAGTCCACCATGTATCGCGCCATCACGGCGGCTCCGGCAGAGGCGGCCAATTACCCCTTCTGTACCATCGAGCCTAACGTGGGTATTGTGGAGGTCCCGGACCCCCGCTTAGACCGGCTGACCGAGTTGGTCAAACCCCAAAGGACGGTGCCCAATATCCTGAAAATGGTGGATATTGCGGGCTTGGTCCGGGGCGCTAGTAAGGGCGAAGGCTTAGGGAACCAGTTCTTGAGCCATATCCGCCAAGTGGACGCCATTGCCCATATTGTGCGTTGTTTTGAAGACGACAACGTGGTGCACGTCGAAGGCAAAGTGGACCCGATTGCCGATATTGAGACGATCAACACCGAATTGATTTTGGCCGACTTAGAGCAAGTCGAGCGCAAACTAGACAAGATCCGCCGCCAAGCCAAAGGCGACAAAAAATTAGCTCAAGCCATCCCCTTCTATGAGCGACTAGGCGCGCATTTGGGCGAAGGGTTGATGGCTCATAGCTTTAAAATTGAAGGCGAAGACGAGACTGAGTGGCTCGCCGAACTGGGCTTGATTACCGCCAAGCCCTACTTCTATGTGATGAACGTCACCGAAGAAGGCTTGACCGAAGACCCCCCGCTGGTTGGACCAGTTAAGGCACGGGCCGCCGAAGAAGGGGTGACTTGCGTAAAGATTTGTTGCAAGCTCGAAGCCGAGCTAGCCGAGATGGAGCCCGAAGAACGGGCCGAATTTTTAGTGGATATGGGCGTCGACAGTAGCGGTTTGGCCCAAGTGATCCGCGAAGGCTTCCGCTTGCTCAACCAGATTAGCTTCTTTACCGTTGGGGTCAAAGAAGTACGCGCCTGGGACGTGATGCGTGGGGCTAAGGCCCCCCAGGCAGCGGGAAAGATACACTCGGACATCGAGCGCGGCTTTATCCGCGCCGAAGTGTTCCATTATGCGGACATGGACGAGTTGGGGTCTGAAGCCAAGGTCAAAGAAGCAGGCCGGCTGAGGACCGAAGGCAAGGAATACCTTGTCAAAGATGGAGACATCATGAATTTTCGCTTCAACGTTTAAGGGGGATGACCCCCTTCCTTGCCCTGCGGGGCTTTAACCATAAGGAAGAAGGAACCTTATGATCAAAAGTTATTACGAATTCGTAGTCATCTCCGATGGGAGCCTGACCAACGAAGAGAATAAAACGGTCTTGGATCGCCACAAAGAGGTGATCACCAAGGCTGGCGGCAAAGTGGTCGCCGAAGCGGTCTGGGGCCGCCGTCGGTTGGGTTATCATATCCAAAAGAAAACCCACGGCATTTACCATATCCTTTATCTTCAAGCTGACGGCGCGGTGATCGAAGCCGCCGAGAAGCAGATGGGCTATGACGAGCAAGTGCTCAAGTACTTCGTGGTCCAAGTGGACAGCGTCGAAGAAGCCAAAAAGGAATTTGAATCACTCAAGGCCGACCCGGCCAAGAATGCCAAACTGGTAACCGACGTCCTGGGAGCATAAGATGGGCAAAAAACGACGCAACAACGGCACCCGCGAGCGCGTGGCCAAACGCCCCTGCCCTTTGCAGGCTGCTGGAATCGAAGATATCGATTACAAAGACATTGAACTGCTCCGCCAGTTTATCACCGAAAAAGGCAAGATCATCCCGCGCCGCATCACCGGCTTGAGTGCTCGCAGTCAGGCTCGCCTGACCGCTGCCATCAAGCGGGCACGCAACGCGGCGCTGCTGTCTTTTGCCTATGGTTATGTGTACCAAGATGAGTCCCACGATTAAGACCCCAAGGAGTAAGCGATGAACGTAATTTTGACGCAAGACGTCTACAATCTCGGGTCTCTAGGGGACGAAGTGATCGTTAAGGCCGGCTATGCCCGGAACTATCTGATCCCCCAAGGGTTCGCCGTGCCGGTTACCCGGCAGAACATCAAGCAGATCGAGCACCAGCGCGCTCTGCTCAACAAGAAGCGTGAAGAAGCCATCAATTCCGCCAAGGCCCTTAAAGCTAAGTTGGAAGCGTTGGATATGGTCTTCAAGGTGAAGGCTGGCGAGTCCGGCAAATTGTTCGGCTCCGTCACCCAGAAGAACATCACCGAAGCGATTGCCGAAAAGGGCATTGAGCTAGACAAACGTCTGGTGACCCTGTTGGCCCCGATCAAGACGTTGGGTAACTATGACCTAGTGGTTAAGTTGCACAGCGAAGTGAACGCGTCTATGACCATTAAGGTCGCCGCAGACGAACTGGTAAAAGAGCCCAAGGCTGAGGCCGAAGAAGAGGCCCCGGCGGAACAAGCCGCCAGTCAAGAAGAAGAGGAATAAGCTACTAGCTTAGACTTCGCTTAAAGAAAGACCCCGATATCCGGTACAAGGATTTCGGGGTTTTTTTTTGCCCCTTTTTGACCTAGCGGGACTTTGGATTTGGAAGATTTACCACCATTTTTGCCCATAAAAGGGCTAGACGATTTTACAAAAATTGAGAACTCTGTCACAGAACTGAAAGAGAAACAATTTTTTGACCAAATAAATAGATGAAATGGCCCTACCTTCAAGTTAACGTTTTTTCGCTAGACCCCCTCAAGGGCAACCCCTTGGCGGTGATCCGCCCCCAGGTCTCCCTAGATAGCCAGCGGATGCAGGACTTTGCTCGCTGGACCAATCTGTCGGAAACCGTTTTTATCGAGCCCAGCGAAGTAGCCGACTACAAGATCCGCCTCTTTACGCCCCAGCAGGAAATCCCCTTTGCCGGGCACCCCTCTTTGGGGGCTTTGTATTGCGCTTTGGCTTGGGGCATGGCCACGGCCGGGCGCGAGCGATACCTGCAAGAATGCGCCGCCGGTCAGGTTGAGCTGAAAGCCCTGGGCCCCAGCGACTATATAGTACGGATGCCCGAAGCCCATATCCGCCCGCTCAAGCCCGTGCAAGAGCGCCTGATGCGCAAATTGCTGCGGCGTGAGTTGGCCACCGGCTTGGTGGTGGAGTTAGGCCCTAAGTGGCTGGTCAGTGAGGTGGAATCTTTAGAGGTCTTGTACCAAAAAAGCCCGGCTCCCTCAGAGGTCAGCGCCCTGAGCCTTGAATGCGGCGTCAGCGGACTGACCCTCTTTTACCGTGATGCAGAAGGAAATGTAGAGTTGCGCAGCTTTGCGCCAACCGCCGGGGTGATCGAAGATCCGGTTTGCGGCAGCGGCAACGGCGCGGTGGCCGCCTATTTGCGAGAAAAGGGAGTGATCCAGGCCGGCAGCCGCTATCAGGCCCGGCAAGGCCAGGCCTTGGGCCGCGAAGGCGAAGTAGCCATAGAGCTAACCGAAGGCGGTATCTGGGTCGGCGGCCGCGTCCAGGCGGTGATCGAAGGCGAGGTAGAAGGGCTGTAGCCCTTGGGTCTATTAGCCTAAAGGTCTAGGCCTGCTTTGAGCCAAATCCTCAGGGCTCCTTTCGCGGCCCGCCTTTTGTCTTGCCTTTCATTGCCGGGGCCCTAGGGCTCCTCCGAGGCGGGGCGGGAAGCCAACTAATAGGGGCATGATTTTAGTCCATTAAATGGGTATGTTTTCACCTGATTAAAGGAATGGTCTACCCGTGGAGCAGCAGTTGGTTGGCCCGAATCTTGATATAGGAGTGGGTTTCTAGGATCGCCAGGAGTGGGCGTCGTTCAAGAACTTCATTCAGGCAGGACCGCTTGAACGCGGGTCGTCCGGGCTGCGTAGGCGAGGCAGGCAAAAAGGTCTTCGGGCTCCAAATCGGCGTAATCGGCCATGATTTCCTCATGGCTCATGCCGGATGCCAGAAGGTCTAGGATCATCTCCACCGGATACCGCAGGCCCCGGATGCAGGGTTTCCCGTGGCAAATCATGGGGTCAAAGGTGATGCGATTGATTTGAGCGTTCATGGGGCAACTCCTTGGCGTTGCCCTCATGGTAATCAATGCCGGGCCGAAGATCAAGACAAGCTGGGTTGCAGGGTTTGGCCAGATCGGGGGTGAATGGGTTTAACTCGCCGTTCGCCGGGAAAAACTCTCAGACTACCCAAATAACGCCCACTAGGGGATAAATCCCGGCAATGGACGGCGAATTTCTAGCATTAGGGAGCCAGCAAACTTCGCCCCGCTGATTGCGCCAGGAGTAAGCCAGCTTGCCAAGGCAGGCAGACCGCTATATCCTGGCCCGAAGCATGCCCTCTGACCGCCTGTCGCCCTTGGGCAAGGGGGCCAAAGGAGGATCAACCAGCCAAGGCGCAAATAGTGATCGAATCCCACCGCATCGAATACAAACAGGAGCTGACCGACTCCTTGGAGAAAGAGGTGGTCGCTTTTCTCAACGCGCCTGAGGGTGGCTTGGTCTATCTGGGGATCGACAAGGCCGGTGCGGTGGTTGGGCTGGAGGACGCGGACGGGGTTCAGTTGAAGGTCAAGGACCGGCTCAAGACCAATATTCTGCCCTCCTGCTTGGGGCTCTTTGACGTGCTGCTGGAGGAGCGCGAGGGGAAACAGATCGTCAAGATCACCCTGGCTAGCGGATCGGAAAAGCCCTACTACCTGAAGAAATATGGTCTTTCCGAGAAGGGCTGCTTCCTCCGCATTGGCAGCGCCAGCGAACCCATGACCACCCGGATGATCGAGGAGCGCCTAGCCAAGCGCACCCGCAATTCGATCAGCCGCATCCGCTCCCCCCGCCAAGACCTGCACTTCGAGCAGTTGCGCATCTACTACCAAGAAAAGGGCTTCGACCTCGGCCCGCAGTTCGCCGCCAACCTGGAACTGCTGACCGAAGAGGGCGATTACAACTATGCCGCCTACCTGCTGGCCGACCAAAACGGGAATTCAGTCAAGGTCGCCAAGTATCGGGGCACCGACCGGGTAGACCTGATCGAAAACGAGGAATACGGGTATTGCTCGTTGATCAAGTCCTGCAATCAGGTCTTGGACCGCCTGGAGGTGGAAAACCGCTCGGTGACACGCATCACCTCCAAAGAGCGGATCACCCGCCGCCTTTGGAACGCCATTGCCCTTCGGGAGGCCGTCATCAACGCTCTAATCCACAACGACTACACCAACGAAGCCGTTCCCAAGATCGAACTGTTCTCCGACCGCATCGAAATCACCTCGGCGGGCTCCGTCCCGCCGGGCCTAGCCGAAGAAGAGTTTTTCTCGGGCTATTCCTCCCCCCGAAACAAAGTCTTGATGCGCGTCTTCAAGGACTTGGGTTTCGTGGAACAACTGGGCTCCGGCATGCCCCGCATCCTCAAGTCCTACCCTCGCGAATCCTTTACCTTCACCGCCAACTTCATCCGCACCCGGTTCCCTGTGGACCCGGTGGCTCTGGAGATCGAGCAGGAGAAAAAAAGTACGGGAAAGGCTTCGGAAAAGACTTCGGAAAAGACTTCGGAAAAGATTCTTCAACTGGTTGCCGAAGACCCGACCCTTACGATTTCCGCCCTTTCAGAAGCTTTGGGCATAAGTACGCGTGCTGTGGAGCTGCAAATCAGGCAGCTGAAGGATGAAGGGCGGCTAGAGCGGGTTGGGGGGCGGAAGGAAGGCAAATGGATTTTGATTAGATAGCTAAAGATATCCAAGTAAAGCCGCCTTACACTCTATTACTGACAGAAGGCGCAATTAAGAAGCAGCTCAGACGACTTAAGGAATCCAGAAAAATCAATGAGCAGACGGTTAAAAAGATGCCGGTAAAATATTATAGCGAGTTTTATAAACCATAAATCGAGGCCAACAATGAGTAATTTATCGGATTTGGATACAGTAAAAACCTGGGTTAAAGTAGCTATCCTGCTGGTTGGAGCATGGATGGTATCCCTACTTTCACTACATCATACAGGGAGTCTAATCCCAAAAGACCCCGAAGCGGCGATCATATATACAAGTGCCTTACTAGTAATAATTCTCGGGTCCACACTAGTTGAAACGAAATTTACTCATCCTACTGACGCTACAGTAAATGCATTAATGGCCATTGTTGCCCTATTACCATTGGCACCGGAACGGCAGTTTTGGTGGTATGGCATTCTGCTCTATTGTGTGGCTGTTTTGATCACGGCCCTCATATGCATTATCACGAGCACTAGCCCCCAAATCCAAGGCGTACAAAAAATCGTTGCTAATGGTTCCTACCGAATTTCAAAGGTTTTTGGAAAAAGCAGAGTATTGTTTTCTGTTGTTTTTCTCTTCGGCGTCGCCAACTACTACGAATTCAAGGACCAGCGGGCTTTTGAGATAGTCGCCTTTTGGGGATTCATGTTAGCCCTGTCCCCTCTTAGAATTCCTGCGCTTTTGAGCAAAATAGGCTTTGGTACTCTGCAAGATGTGAAAAAATCGATGGGAAGCGTTTTCAAACGAGAGGAACCCAATATTGTGCGAGTTGCACTAGCTCCCCAAATAAAGTGGAAACACGACGATCCAAAGCTGTTACGACTTAGTGGCGGTACTTTCAGACTCATAATCCCCCTTTATTCATATTTCCAAGGCGAACAGTTAATCGGAACTGGCATAACCGCGCCGATATCATATAAGTCTTCGGCAAAATATGATGCTGATAAAATTTACGAATTACCCTCCGATCTAAATGTTGATTTGGAGAAAACCTTTAAAGATTTTGGTGGGGGCCAAGGTTCCAGGCTAATTGGCTTTGTAAGTGAAAATTCAAGTATCCAATCAATCAACTTTGAAGTCCTTGGGCCATTGGAAGAGGGAACTGTTGTCTCCTGCGCAGTTCAGCAAAACACTGTATATTATCAGGTTACGTCAGGGGTAACTGAGGAAGAGTCCCTTTCGATTGATCGACACGGCTTCCAAATTGCTAATGCTGCACAGCTAGGAAAACTAGAAAATAGGCCTTATTTTGAGAAATTTGGTTGGCTTCCACAAATGAATCAGCCCGTTTTCACAGCGCCAAACATTGAGCTTCCAGTTCCCCTGCCACAGCATGACTTCAAACTAGGAGAAATGCCGGGCTCTAACCTGCCGGTATTATGTTCTTTGGTAGAAAACCTTGAATATCATACAGCTCTTTTGGGTGTAACAGGTTCAGGAAAGACCCAACTTGCTTACGACCTTATTAAGCATACAATTTCTAAAAATACTAAAGTAATTTGCATTGATCTTACTGCTCAATACAGCCAGGACTTGTCTGACCTTCATCCTGAATTCCTGTCGGTTGAATCGAACACAGCCCAAGAGATTGAAACCAAAATATTTGAAGCTGAAACGGGCGCCTATGGCGGTGGCGCTGAGAAAAGAATATTAAAGGAGTTTTTACGCAGGATTGAAGAACAAACCAAACAACAATTGGCTGATTTTTTAAAAAGCGATCACAAGCTTGGCATCATTGAGTTACAGGAGATATCAAACACGGCAGCCACGTTAACTATTACAGAACAATATATCAGCAATCTTCTCCGTTACAAAAAGGAAAATCCAAACGGAGAAAAGCTACTACTTGTTGTCGAGGAAGCGCAGACCGTCATGCCTGAGTCCACGAACGTCGGCCTAGGGTCGTTTGATGCGAAGGCAATGGTAACGAGAATAGCACAAATAGCCCTCCAAGGTCGAAAGTATGGGATTGGATTGCTTGTAATTTCACAACGCACTGCTAACGTAAGTAAATCCATTTTAACTCAGTGCAACTCAGTAATTAGTTTTGCAAGCTATGATGAGACAAACATCAATTTTCTAAGTCACATTTTTGGAAAACAATACGCTTCGGTAATTCCCAATTTAGGATTTCTCCAAGCGGTAGCTTTCGGCAAGTCCATAAATTCAGAGCGACCTGTAATTGTCCAAATACCGAAAAAAGAGCCGCTGGTCTCTTTTCTTTGACTCATAATAATGTCATAAATTTGACGGTGCCTAATTTCAACCCTGGACCAATTCGCAGCCATCCCCTCCAAAAATAACTTGGCTGCTTATCGGCTTACGTTCAAAGGCAGATAGAGGCCAATTCACGCCACCTCATACAAATACCCCTGAAACCCAACAAAGATTTCTCGGATCGACTTGATTTCTCCAAGCTCCTGCTTGGCTCCTTCAAGCCCCTTGTACTTGATATTTAGCAAATCTGGAAGCTTTTCTGGGTTTAGCTCTTCGACGCCCTCGGCCACGTACTGTGAAAGCACGAAGTCGATGAAGATTTGTTGTTTCTCGTTAAACAACGCCAAGATTTGCTTCCTATGGCTCGTCGCCCGTTCTTCTCGGGTGATCGGGCTCAGGGCAAAGGCGATATAGGCAAGCACATCAAATACATCGCTCTTTTCAGCGGAAATCAGCTTGGCGATTTCCTTGAGTTGCCCGGAGTCGTACCCCTTCTCTGAAAGCTGGTCTAAAAGCTGTTTCCTGGAATCTGGCTTGCCCCAAAGCGCCCGAAGTTCGGCTTCGTTTTTAAAGAAATCCGGCAAGGTTCCAAAAAGCCCATCCAAAAATTCGGCAGCCGAAACGGGCTTCCCGTCGGCGCTCCAAAAGCTGGTTGAGGCCATGTGATTGATGGTGCGCTCTTTCCCATCGGCCAAACTGCTCGATGTTACGCCCAGAACCCACGCCGCACTGCACCGGCTTTTTTCCTGCCCCCTCCGTTCTAGGGCCTAGTCAAAAAACTGTTCTTGCACCTGGGTGACGAACTGGTGTTTTTCCAGGTTTTCCACCGCTTCTTGGATCAGGGGGGCGAAATCCACCTTGGCTTCCTGCTCCGCTAACACCTCCAACTCACCCCTTGTTTCGGGTTTGCGGGGCTGGAAGACGGTGCAGCAGTCCGGGAAGGGTTGGACGGAGATGTTGTAGCTGCCGATCTCGCGGGCGAGATCGATGATCTGGCCCTTCTCTAGGCCGATCAAGGGGCGCAGCACCGGCAGGTCCGCAGCCGCTTCGGTACAGGCCAAGTTTTCAATGGTCTGGCTGGCCACCTGACCCAGGGCTTCGCCGGTTACATATCCCTTGATCTTTAACTTATGGGCCAGCGCATTGGCGATGCGGTACATCAACCGGCGGTACAGAATCGTCCGGTAGCGCTCGTCGCAATGTTGCTTGATCGCCTTTTGGATTTCGGTGAAGGGGGCGATGTAGAGGGTAGACTTGGGCTGGTAGCGGCTCAAGTGTTGGACCAGTTGCACTACCTTCTCCTTGGACTCTTCGCCAATGAAGGGGAAGCTATGGAAGTTTAAATAAACCACCTCCACGCCCCGGCGCATCATCATCCAACTAGCCACGGGGCTGTCGATGCCCCCAGACAAGAAGCTGATCATCTTGCCCGAAGTGCCCACCGGCAAGCCGCCTTGGCCCTTCTGTTTTTCCAGATAAACCGCGGCCTTATTGCCCGGCCAAATCTCGACGCCCAATTCTACGTCGGGCCCCACCAACTTGACCTTTAGGTCTGGGTGCTGGTCGAGTACATAACCGCCTACTTCGGCGGCCAGTTGCTGGCTATTTAGGGGGAAGGTCTTGTCGGCCCGTTTGCACTCGGCTTTGAAGGTAACTGTCTCGGGGTAGCGGGTTAAATATTCACCCATCACCGCTTGGCAGGCCTCGGCCAGTTGGCCCAGGTCGTGGCTCGAATGGCGGGCCAAACTGAAGTTGGCGACGCCCGGCACCTGGGCCAGGGTTTTGGCCACCAGGATCGGGTCCAACTCCGTTTCCACCATCATCCGCCCATGCACTTTCCAGGTATGGTGCTTGCCCAGCACGTCTAAGTGCTGGCGCAGGTTCATCAGCAAACGCTTTTCAAACCACTCACGGTTCGAGCCTTTCAGGGCGATCTCGGCGTAACGGATAACAAACAGATTCATAGATCCTTTAGGGGGTTGATCAACGCAGGCCAGCCGGGGCTGTGGTCGTTGATTTCCAGGTAATTTCCGGTCAAGGGATTGTTGAAGGCCAAGCGGGCGCAGTGCAATGCTTGGCGCGGTAACACCAAACGGTCCAGCAGGGCCTGGATGTTGCGGTTTTCAAACCATTCCAAGTAAACCGATTCGTCGGGGTGGTATTTTTTATCGCCTAAAATTGGCGCGCCCTTCGCCGCCAAGTGGACCCGTAGTTGGTTGGTCTTGCCGGTCACCGGCTTGATCTGCACCTTAAAATAGGGACCCCAGGGCTCACAGGCTTCAACAATGCTCAAGGACAGCGGCTTACGGCTCGGGATCAGCACCTGCTTGCTGTAGATCTTTGAGCCCTCGGCGGGGATCATGTCTCCGCTGATCGGCCCTAAAGCCACCGGGGCCAGGGTGATGGCCTCGTAGGTTTTGTCCATGTCCTGTTTGGCAAAAAGCTGCTGCACCTTGCTGCGGGCGCGGCGGTTGCGCCCAAAGAGCAAGACCCCGCTGGTTTCTAAGTCCAAGCGGTGCAAAGGGGATAGGTCGGGCTCATCAAAGCGCTCGCGGGCTAAAATCGCCAAGGAGTGGAAGTAATAGCGCCCCGAAGGGCTGACCGGTAGGTTGGCGGGCTTGGAGATAGCCAGCAGGTCTTCGTCCTCATAGAGCAAGGGCAAGGGGGTGCCCTCAAAAGCCGCTTCGTCGCTGCGCAGATGCAAGAATTCAATCTGGTCGCCGGTCTGCACCTCAAAGCCCGGCGCGGGCCGACTCCCGTTGACGGTGATGCGGCGCTCTAGGGCCTCGACCAGAACGTCCCCTTTGAGCTGGTAGCGGTCCTGAAGGAACTGCGACAGCTCTTGGGCGGGGTGGTCGAAACGGTAGATAAAAAGCTTTTGGGGATCGGCGGCGTTCAAGGGGCTCAAGAAAACTCGAAGCGGTAACAACAGCTTTTGTCGCTATTGCGCAGACTCTTGGTCTTTTCGATCTTGGCGTCTGGAAACAGCGCGTGGATGATGCTGACCTCTGAGTCGCAACAGACCGGGAATTCCTCGACCACCGTCTTTAAAGAGCAGTTGTTGATGCAAAGCTGGAAGTTCTTGCCGCCCAAATGCTCGACGTTGGGCATGTTGCCATGCTGGTCTACCCAGCGCTTGAAGATTTCGATCCGCTGGGCCGGGTCTTTGGTGTCTTTCATAGAGGCTTTAAGTTCCTCGATGATCCGGTTCTCGCGGATTTGCATCACTTTGCCTAGGGTCGCGCCATCGTCCATTTGTTTGAGGTCTTCAAGCAGTTCGACAGCAAAACGGCCATAATCTTTAGGGAAAAAAGAATCGCCCTTTTCGGTCAAGGTAAAGACCTGCAACGGGCGGCCTAACTTTTGGCGTACCGTACTGACGGCGATCAATTCGTCTTTTTCCAGTTTGTTTAGGTGCCCGCGGATCGCCATGGGCGTGATGCCGATCTCGTCGGTTAGGGCTTTGACCGATACTTTTCCCTCAGCCTTAATGAATCGTAAGACCCGTTCGCGGGTGGGGGTCATTTGGGTGGATTTCATGGCTTCCTTCGGCGTTTCGGGTGGGCCGCTACCGGTGAGTTGTTGCCGGAGCGTCTAAGTTGTTTTACACTTGAGCCCATTGTAGTCAGGCCTAACCTGGGCAACAGTGCCCAACGTTACCAAGTTTCAGAGTTTTTTATAGGTTTGCTATAAAAATGTCAAATCAAAAGGCAAAATCTAGCCGCACCCTGATTGTCGGCGATGTACACGGTTGTGTTGACGAATTGGCGGCGCTGACCGAGTTGGTCGGTTATGTTCCCGGCCAAGACCGCCTGATTCAAGTCGGCGATTTGATCAACCGGGGCCCCGACTCGTTGGGCACCTGGAAACTCTTTAAGGAGCTGAAGGGCCAAGCGGTTTTAGGCAACCATGAACTGCACCTGATCCGCGATGCTCAGGGGATTGAGGTGAAGAAGCGCTGGTTGGGGGAATTTAAAGAGTACTTTGGTAGCCACTTTGTTCCTTACCTCGCCGACATAAAATCGTGGCCCTTATATATAGAAGAGGATAACCTGATGGTGGTCCACGCGGGATTGGTGCCGGGCCAGCATCCGAGCCAGTCGGACCCGAGGCAGGTGACCAGCATCCGCACCTGGGACGGATGGGGCCAGGACCTGCAAAATGAAGCGAACCCGCCTTGGTTTGATTTTTACCAAGGACCCAAACTGACGGTTTTTGGGCATTGGGCTAAACTCAACGGGCTGGTTAGGGACCATGTGGTGGGTTTAGATACGGGCTGTGTGTATGGAAAAGAATTGACCGGGTTGTTGTTGCCCGAGCGGGTTTTGGTGTCCGTCCCGGCTGCCCGGACCTACTGCCCTATCAAGGACCCAGACCCGATGGGTATGGATGGGCGGTTTTTGTGAGCCCAAATAGGGGTCATAACGAGGTTGTGTTATTTGCCTCAGTCTGCTATCTGCTCAAAGCTAGTGCGTTTTTAATTGGGCCTGTAGGCTGGCTTACGTCGAAAGCCTACGCGAAGCTTGTAGGCTCAAGCCGTTTGACCCCAAGTTGCCCGAATGAACCTTTGAACCGAAACTTAACATGACGACCAGCTCTCTCGAAGCTAAGGTGGACCCCCAAAAGGTGGCGTCCTGGATCCAAGAGATCGGCAAGGGCCCCTCGGCCACGGTGCCTCTGTTGCAGGCCGTGCAAGGCGAATATGGCTACCTGCCCCGGATGGCTATGGATTTGATCGTTGAGCAAACCGAGATCACCGGCCGCCAGCTTTACGGCGTGGCGACCTTTTACGCCCAGTTCCGCATGAAACCCGTGGGTCGTAATATCATCAAGGTTTGCCATGGTACGGCTTGTCACGTTCAAGGTGCCGACCGCCTCAACACGGCGCTGCGCCACAGCCTGAACATCCACGACCCCGAACAAGACACCGCCGAAAACGGCTCTTACACCATCGAAGACGTTGCCTGTGTGGGTTGTTGCTCCCAGGCTCCTTTGATGGTCATCGGTTCCCAGATTTTCGGCAACATCAACGGTGCCCAAGCTCAACGGACTTTACGCAAGCACGCCCGGACCGCCGAAGAAACCTTGCCGACCCCGGAAAAGCAGGTAGTTAAGTAATTTACGAACATCTTAATTGAGCGAAGATTCATGAACGCAGCAGCATTGGAAATCATCATCGGCGAAGGCACCTGCGGCATCGCTGCCGGGGCCAAAGAGGTGTTGGCCGCTTTTAAAGAAGCGGCTCCCGAGGCGAAAGTCAAAGGGGTGTCCTGCGCCGGGATGTGCCATCAGGAAGTGTTGGTCGAGGTCAACAGTCCCAAGGGATATTATAAGTACGGCAAAGTCTCCACCAAAGAAGTGCCCAAGATTTTAGAGCACATCATGTCGGGTGCAGAGCAGTTGGGCACCGAATTCGTTTTGGTGGCGCCTGAGACGCCCGAAACGGACGACAATACCTACATGACCAAACAAACCCGCATCGCCTTGCGCAACGTGGGTCAGGTCGATCCGCGGCGGATCGAAGATTATGAGGCCAGAGGCGGCTATGACGCTCTCAAAAAGATCGCTGCTGGGATGACCCAAGACGAGGTGATCAACGAAGTCAAGGAAGCAGGCGTGCGCGGACGCGGCGGTGCTGGTTTCCCGACCCATATGAAATGGGGCTTTGCCCGTGCTCAGGAGTCCGAAACCAAATACCTGATCTGCAACGGTGACGAGGGCGACCCAGGGGCCTTTATGGACCGCAGCTTGCTCGAAGGCGACCCACACAACGTGATCGAAGGCATGTGTATCGCCGCCTATGCTATCGGTGCGACCCACGGCTACGCCTATATCCGCGCCGAGTACCCACTGGCGGTGGAAAACTTCGGCTTGGCTTTGGAAGCTGCAAGGACCAAAGGCTATCTGGGCGACAACATCTTAGGTAGCAACTTCAGCTTTGACATCAAAATCAAAGAAGGGGCCGGTGCCTTTGTTTGCGGTGAAGAAACGGCGCTGATGGCCAGTATTGAAGGCGAACGGGGTATGCCCCGCCGCCGCCCGCCCTTCCCGGCGGTCAAAGGCCTGTTCGGCAAGCCGACGATCATCAACAACGTGGAGACCCTCTCGAACTTGGCTTGGATTCTCACCCAAGGTGGTAAGGCCTTCTCGGCTTATGGCACCGAAGACTCCAAGGGCACCAAAGTCTTCGCTTTGGCCGGCTCGATCAAGCGCGGCGGCTTGGTGGAAGTCCCTATGGGCACCTCGGTACGCGAAGTGATCTACGACATCGGCGGCGGTTCGGCCTCTGGTCGGCCCATCAAGGGCGCCCAGTTGGGTGGGCCTTCGGGCGGTTGTATCCCCGAAAGCCTCTTTGATACGCCGATCGAATATGCGGCCCTACAAAAAACCGGGGCCATCGTGGGTTCCGGCGGCATGATCGTCTTCGATAATAAGACCTGCATGGTGGACTTGGCTAAGTTCTTTTTGGACTTCACCCAGCTGGAATCCTGCGGGAAATGTACCTTCTGCCGGATCGGCACGGTGCGCATGAAAGAGCTTCTGCATAAGATCAGCGAAGGCGAAGCGGTGATGGAAGACCTGGATATGTTAGAGCAGCTGAGCCATCAGATTGTGGACAACAGCCTTTGTGCTTTAGGCGGCACCGCCCCGAACCCGGTGTTGACCACCCTGCGCTATTTTAAGGACGAGTACATCGCCCATATCAAGGATAAGCGCTGCCCGGCGGGCAAGTGTAAGGCGCTGATCACCCACAAAGTGATCCAAGCGGACTGCACCGGTTGTTCGCTTTGCGAAAAGGCCTGCCCGACCGACGCCATCACCGGCGAGCCGAAAGTGGCGGGATCTTACGAGATCAACATGGACAAGTGCATCAACTGTTCGATGTGTGTCGAGGTATGTAAGCCCGACTGCATCCTCGTCGAATAACCACGGCGGACCTAAAATCGTCACGATAGAAACGACCCCAAGGAAAGATTTCATGAGCGAGAACGTAACGATCAATCTCAACGGAAAGGACGTCACCGTCCCCGCCGGTATCACCATCCGCAAGGCCGCCGAGATGCAGGGGATCGAAATCCCGACCTTCTGCTTCGACGAACGGCTTAAGCCTTTTTCGTCCTGCTTCTTGTGTGTGGTGGACGTCGAAGGTGCCCGTAGCATGACCCCTTCTTGCTCGACCCAAGTGGCCGAGGGCATGAAGATCAAAACGGACAGCCAGAAGGTGATGGACAGCCGCAAGATGAACCTGGACTTGATCCTGTCGGATCACGCCGGGGACTGCATTGCGCCCTGCGAGGCGACCTGCCCTTCGAACGTAGACATTCAGGGCTATATTGCCCATGTGGCCAACGGCAACTTTGAAGCGGCCACTAAGCTGATCAAGGAACGCAACCCCCTGCCGGTGGTTTGCGGACGCATTTGCCCGCACCCTTGCGAAAGCCAGTGCCGCCGGGCTCTGGTGGACGAAGCAGTAGCGATCAACCCGATCAAGCGCTTTGCCTCGGAATACGAGCTGGCCAAAGGCCCTTACCTGCCTCCTTGCGCACCGGACACGGGCAAGCGCGTGGACATCGTTGGTGGGGGTCCTGCGGGTTTGACGGCCGCCTACTTCCTGCGCCAGTTTGGCCATGAAGTCCATATCCACGAAGGTTTGCCTGCTTTGGGCGGGATGGCCCGCTACGGCATCCCTGCCTTCCGTTTGCCCTGGGACATGATGGACGCCGAGATCGGCGGGATCATTGACTTAGGCGTAAAGGTCCATCATGGCCGCTGGTTGGGCAAGGACTTCACCATTGAAGACCTCAAGAAAGATGGGGCCGATGCGGTATTGATCGCTATTGGTGCCCATAAGTCCAAAGCCATGTGGGTGGACAACGAAGATGCCGACGGCGTGATCGGCGGGATCGACTTCTTGCGCGAAGTGGTTCTGGGCAACGACACCGGCATCGGCGAAGGCGCTCATGTAGCGGTGATCGGTGGCGGTGACACCGCTATGGACTGCTGCCGGGTGGCGCTGCGCAAAGGCGCTAAAGTAACTTTATTGTACCGGCGTACCCAGGAAGAAATGCCCGCCCTGCCGCTGGAGCAGCACGAAACCATGGAAGAGGGTGTGGAGTTCCGTTTCTTGACCGCCCCCACGGCGGTTGCGGTGGACGACAACAACCGCGCCATAGGTCTTAAGGTGGTGACCATGGAATTGGGCGAGCCCGACAGCTCAGGCCGCCGCCGCCCGGTGCCCATCGAAGGCAGCGAAGAGGTGCTCCCCTTCACCCACATCATCCCGGCTATTGGCCAGGACCCGGACATTACCTGCTTGGATAGCTCGGCGGCCAAGCCCGAAACGACTAAGTGGAAGACTTTGGTCTATGACCAGTCGAACATGGCCACCAGTGTCGAAGGGGTCTTCACCGCTGGTGACTGTGCCTGGGGCCCTGAAACGGTGATCCGCGCTATCGGCGAAGGCAAACAATCCGCCAAGGCCATGCACCGCTTCTTAAACGGAGAAGAGGTCAAGCTAGAGCGGCCCTATGAGATCAGCCGAGGCCGCAATGAAGACCTCGACATGGCCGATTTCAGCCCCCGCTACGAGCACCAAAAGCGCAACCACGAGACCACCTTCGAACCCGAAAAACGTCTGGCCGACGGCGGCTATGCGCCGATCAACCGAGGCTTTGACGAAATCCAAGTGCTGGCTGAAGCGAGCCGCTGTATCGAATGTGGCTGTAATGCCCGCTTTGGATGTGACCTGCGCGACTACGCCACCGATTACGGCGCTAGTGATAAGGTTTTAGTAGGCCAAAAGCGTAATTACGAAGAAGACAAGCGCCATCCCTTCATCAAGATTGAAGCGGATAAGTGCATCACCTGTGGTTCCTGTGTGCGGATGTGTGACGAGGTGCGCGACATCTCGGCCTTGACCTTTGTGCACCGGGGCTTCGCCACCAAGATCACGCCGAACTTTGAGGACCCCTTACAGACCGTTGGCTGCGACGCCTGCGGCATGTGTATCGACGTCTGCCCCACCGGCGCGATGGCAGC
Organism: bacterium; assembly: GCA_032250835.1. GTDB lineage: Bacteria > SAR324 > SAR324 > XYD2-FULL-50-16 > XYD2-FULL-50-16 > TamC13-09. The sequence continues at coordinate 17,063 of JAVVEA010000021.1, read as the reverse complement.
GAATACCGGTAAGGAAGTGGGCCCCTGGTTCACCTATAACTCCGTCACCACCTGTACCTCATGCGCTAGGGGCTGTGCTCTGCGGGTGAGTGTACGCGATGGTTTGATCACCAATGTGGCTTCGGTAGTTGAAGACCCGGCCAACGGCGCGGTGATCTGCCTAGAAGGGCGTTTTGCGCTGCAATTGCGCGACAGCGTGACCGGTGCTTTGTCTCAGTTGGATTTAAGCCAGTTGGAACAAGCCAAGTCTATGGTCGCTGGGGCTGCTTCGGTGGCGGTTTTGACCACCGCCGCTACCACGGTGGAAAACCTCTTTGCCGCCAAGAAACTGGCGGAATCCAAAGGTGGTAAACTTTACTATAGCAGCGAAGCGCCCCGTGAGTCTTCAAAGAAGCCCCACGCCAAGGCTCAGGGCCAGCAAAACCTAGCGCTGTTAAAGCGCCTAGGGGCACAGGCCTGGGACAACCCTTCGGTAGACCTGTTGGTTTCGGTGGGACAAGCCGCCCCCAATCCTCAGGCTAAGCAAACGTTGTTGCTTTCGAACCACGAAAGCGCAGCGGACCTTCGCTTGCCGTTGGCTGATCCTTTGCGGTCGGCCGGAGCCTTTTTGAACGATCAAGGCCAGTTGGCGCTGCTGAACTCGCCCTTGCCGGTGGCCGATGAGCAACAAGGCTACGCCCTGCTGGCCGAATTGGCTGGGCTGGGCGCGCTCAAGGAACTGAGTGCTTTGCGCCAAGCTTTGGCTGGTGAAGTGAGTGAGATGGCCCCCTTGACCAACGGCCTTAAGGGCCGGTTGGTCGCTACGGGCTTAGCTCCTGAATTGGCTTCGGTAGCCATGGACTCACGCGAAGCGGCCTTTGCTGCCTTTGTGGCGGCGAAGGGCCTCTAATCCACGGACCCGGCCCGCTTTGTGCGGGCCGGGGAATGAAAATCTACTGCCGAGAGAACCAGATGGACCGTTTTTCTGAAGTCTTGAAACACGCCATCGGCCTGGAAGAAGAGGCCGCTTCCCTGTATCAATACCTAGCCAGCAAAGCCGAACGCCCGGAACTGAAAAAAGTCTTTGAAGAAGTCAGAGCCCAAGAGGAAGGCCATAAAAAGAGGCTAGAAGCGGTTTTGGCAAAGCAGCAATTGCCGCAAACCAAGAAGTACACCCCCGACGAAGACCTAAAACTGGCCGAATATTTGGTCGACGTGGACCCGCACAAGCCCAATCTCAGCTATGAAGAAGCCCTGATTGTGGGGATGAAGCTTGAGAAAGCCAGCCTGGATTTGTACCGCCGTTTGGCTGACGACGCTGATGACGCGGAATTAAAAGCGTTGTTTAACTTTTTGGCGGACGAAGAGGCCAAACATAAATATGGCTTTGAATCGCGCTATGACGATCTGATTTAAAGTACCTGTTGTTGGCCTTTTAGGAGCGACGAACAGCCTGCCTTGCCAAGCTGTTGCCGCTTCTGTTAAAGTCTGTGGGAAAGAAGACCTCCTCAGCCGGTAGCATGAATCAGTCTGCAGACGAACCATACAATGAGTTGGACCTGGGCAAGCTCCAGTCCAATATCGACCGCTTTATCGAACGCCAGCTCTCCAAAGCTGGTGAAATCGAACAAGCCGGTACCCGGCCCAACCTCCCTATTGACGCCTTGATCAAAGAATCCCAGCCCCTAAGCGAGCGGGCGGTACAGATATTCTTTGAGAAAGAACAAGAATATATGGTGCCCGAAGAGGTGGTCTCGGAGGTCAGGCGCGTCTTCGCCAGCATGCGCAACCGGCTCAACAGTTACGCGCCGAAGAAGCGGTTTTATATCTTAGAAACCATGGACTTCTTCAGCAGCAAGATCAGTATCGGCAAGCTGGTTCCCGCGCTGATGCTGCTTGACGGCATGGACCAGAAGAAGGCCATTGCTGAATTCGTCAAACCTACCTTCTTATCGATCAATAAAAACGTCGAGATCCTCGCTTCGACCAACGAGATCTTTAACGCCAAGAGCATCCATCTCGACCGGGGCAGCCTCTATACCTTCGTTAGCGACATCGCGCGGGTGCTCTTGGGGCTCTTTAAACGCTCTTATTTGGATTCCTTTGATGAGATCAACTCCCATGTGGAGTTGATGTTGCGCATTTTAAAGGAAAACCCGGTCTTTCGGGGCAACCCCAAGCCGACCGATAACCTCCAGATGCAAGAAGACCCCTCAGAAATCCGCAAGGTGGTCTTGGAGTTCGTCGCCACCATCCAGGCCCATGAGGCGTTGTACAATTACTCTTTAAAGCGCCATGCCTACTATAAGCTGTTCTTAGCCCGTCTGACTGCGGGTCGTCGCTTTGGCGGCGTGCCTCCCTTTGAGGTGAGTCGGGTTTTTGCCGGTTGTCTGTTGACCAATGATCAACTGGTACCGCCCCAGGAACTGGTCGAGGGGCTGTTGGACGCTGAGCGCTTTAATTCCGCCGAGGTCTTACAGCAGCGCCGCGAATTTGTGGACCACCTGAGTCCTTCGACGGTTTACAAACTGATCGGGGACATCAAACAAAGCCTGACCGTTTTGGCCCAAAGCAACTTCAGCAAGGAGTTTGGGCAGGTGGCGCGGATGGGCGTGAAAAATATTTTAAAAAAGGTTTGGACCGCCTTCATCGAATTGGGCGAAAAGGGCTTTGAACTGATGACCGAGCCCTTTAAAGTGATCTTCCAGTCCATTAAGAACACCTATAAAGCCTTTATTGCCGAAGAAAAGGGCGGCGACGGACCGGCTCCGGCGGCTGCGGAAGCCGCGCCTAAGGTAGCCGGTGGAAAAGACGCCCTGATTGAAAAGAATCCCGAGGCCATTGAGGCGATCAGCCAGTTCCGCCTTGTCAAGACCGACGTGGTCGCCTTCCGTGGAGAGTTCGACGGAGCGAGCCAGAAGGACTATGGCTATAACGCCCGGCTGTTCAAACAAGACGAATTGGCGATGATGCGTTTCCATCATGCCTTCGAGCGCCTCTTTCATGCCTTGGAAAAAGAAGAGGCCTTATACGTAATCCGCTTCCAAACGGCCCACAAAATCCGCGAGTATTACGCCGCCTTCCAGTTTGCCGATCATTTGGTCTGCCTGGGCCTGACCCACCAAAAGCATATGAGCATCAATCAGGTGCAGCAGAAGGATATATTTCCTTATGTTTTGCTTTTTACCGGAGCGCCAGACAAGGCTTTCGGGAGGATCCTGAGCCGTAAAGCCGAAGAAAAGGATGGGTTTTATAATGAAGAATCGCTGACCGCCAATAACGCTAAAGTCTACTATGAGGCGGTGTACATTCTCTTGCACCTGTTGCCGCAAAAAGACTGGAATAGCTTAGACGCCCAAGCTTCGATCCGCTTTTTAAGCGAAGAACTCGCCAAGGCTAAAGAGGGCAAGGGGTTGATCTACCTGAAGTCCGTGCCCCAACTGCCTTAAGTACCGGCCTTTAAGAAGCTTCCGACTTGTATTGCAGTGCCGGGCCGACGATGGGCTCTAAGTCTTTGCGGGTCACCGTTGGGTTCCCTGCGGCATCCCGGGGAACTAAATGCCCAAAGTGCTTTTCAAAGATCTGCTCGCGGGCTTTGGATTGGGCAATCTGCTGGAAGAAACCGCGGATTTCGTCGGGCTTTTTTGCTAAACGTTTTGCTTCGGCTTGAAAAAAGCTCTCAAAGTCCTCGGGCCGATTTAAGGTTTGCTGCCAAGAAATCTCATGGGCCTTGACCTGCACCAGGGTCACCAAAATCCGCTCGTTTAGTTTTAGGTATTCCGTCCAATGCTGCTCCAACCAGTCCTTGGGGAGTTGTTCTAAAATGGATCTGGCAGTCATCGTTATCCTTGGGAGATAAAAGGCTGTTGTTTCAACTATCATAACTAGGTGTTGTTGCCTTGGATTCTTCCAAGGCCTGCCTAGGAACCACCTATTTTAGGAACAATGGCCTGTATTTGCAAGCTCTCAGGTACCCTCTGGGGCTACCATACCCCCAAACTCTCTAAGGCGGCTTGTACGCCTTCTACCCAGCCCTTTGGTCCCGCCGCTTTGGTGTAGAGGGTGCCGGGGCGCTCTAGATCGAGGGCTTTCCCTCTAGGCGGGACGACCACCACCGGCTGGTCTACATGGGCTAATAGGGCTAGGTCGTTGCTGCTGTCGCCGATGCCGATGGTGCGGAATTTAGTTTGAGGTTGGGCTTCATGGAAGTTGAAATTGATCCAATGGATTGCCCCGCCCTTGTCGGCTCGCTCAAAAATTACATAATAAAACCGCCCCCCTTTGACCAACTTCAATTGGCGTTGGGCTAAGCAGCTTTCGAAGTGTTGCAGCGCATCAACACTATCGAGCCAAAGTAGGGCTTCGGATGCCATCCGTGACTTAGCCTTGATCGCCATCTCGACGTCCATGCCTGTCTCATCGGCTAGGTCGGTGACCGAAAGATCCGTAAAGCCCAGAAAGCTATAGTCATGTAGGTCTTTTAATTCAATCAATTGGTCTAAGATGGCTTTGTAGTTCAGCCCTAGATAGTCCATCTTGACTTCATGTTCCACCGCGACGGCCGCTCCGTTGAAGTACCCCTGGGGTACGCAGACCGTGCCGCCGTGCTCGGCACCAAAGGGATGGCAATTGCCCAGTTCTTTGCGCAGGTGCAACAACTCGGAGGCGGTCCGCGAAGAGTTGAGCATCACCGGAATCCCGCGCTTTTCTAGTTCTTTGAGCAACGGCAAAGCCAGCGAAAAATCTCCGCTTTTCGCGTCGATTAGGGTGGCGTCCAGATCGGTGTAAATCAGCAGTTTTTCCATACCCCACCTTAAGGAAAATATATCTGTTGAATCTCTTGAATCCACTGGGCCGCAAAGCGGTGTTTGGTCAAGAAGTGGGGGAAGTCCGACTTCGCTTTTAACTGAGCTTCCAGCTTAGCTAGCCGCTCTACGGCGGCAGTTTGCGCTTGGGCTAGGCGGTCTTGATGGTCTGCGGCGATGCGTTGGCGGTCTTCCTCGTTGTGGGCTCGGCTCAGGTCCTGGTTGCGGGAAAATTGCAAGAAGTCCTTTCGGCTGGCCCATTCCCGGCTCGCTTCGTGGAATTGGCGCAGCAGGTCGAAGACCTGTGCTTCTTCAGCCAAGAACTCCGGCTTAACCTGCAAACGGAAGTAGGGATTCTGGGCGATTTGGCGGGTTAATTGGTTTAACACTTGTTCGCGCTCCAAGGGGCCCGGCGGGCTGCGGCGGAAGTCTTGCGCCTGGTCAAAGATACGGCGCAACCAGAAGGGGTCTAAACGGACTCGAAGCTTGTTGGGCTCGCTGCGGAACTCCATGCCCCAACTGGTGGCTTTGTGTTCGATGGGTACCTGTTCGTCGCCAAAGGCGATGATCACAAAATTACGCACCAAATGCCGCCGCAACAGCAAATCCATTTGGTAAGCAAAGCCGTCAAAGTCGTCGGCCTCTAAGGCCATGCTGGTTAGCAGGCGCAGGTTCGGTAAATAGTATCGGTCTCGGGTCTGGGCCTCTTGGGCCAGCTTGCGCGCCTCTTCGCGCTTGCGCAAAAGCACGGCCCAGACCGCCTTACGGTAGTCTGTTTCCCGGTAATGAGGGATTAGGCCATCGATTTGCTCTAAGGTACGGCGCATCTGTTCGGGGCGGTTTAGCTGGATTTGTAGGCCCAAAAGCTGGTCCAGCATGTAGATGTCGTTGCTGTTTTGGGCCAGTTCCTCAAAGGTTTGCGCGGTTTCGGTGGTCGCCGGGAGGTTCATGATCCGGCGGTAGGCATTTTGCTGGGCCAGCCAGGGGAACAATAGGGCCGCCGCTAAGGTCAGGAGTGATAGGTTCAACATCGCCAAACTGCGGCGGTGGCGTGTTGCCAACGGGCTTGGGCCGGCGATTTGGGCCGCCAAGCCAAACAAGGCGGCGAGGCTCAACGCCCAGGGGAGTTCCGCCACGATCATTCTCGGGGCCACAGAAAAGGCTCCGTGGACCTGAAAGGCGATCAGTGCACCCCCGAAACCCAGGCCCAGACGGCGTTGGACCGGCGAGCCTGCGGTTAACACTTTCTTCAGCGCTCGGTAGATCCAATAAAAGGCTAACCCATAGGCGACCCAGCCCAGCAGCCCCGCTTCAGCTAGGTATTCGAGCCATTCTGAGTGGGCGTGGTTGTAGCTGCGTTCGTGGTGGTAGAGCCTAGTGTCCGGGGCCACGTAGGTAAAAAAGAGGTTGTAGCTACTGCCCAGGCCATGCCCAAAGAAGGGGGCATCAACAAAGGCCTTCCAGGCCGTTTCCCAAGGGATCAACCGCCCGATCCAGGCCCGGCGGCTAAAGATTTGTTCGATCCGGTTGCCCTGTAGCGGGTCCGCCGAGACCCCTAGACCGTACAGACCCAGGCCCAACAGTCCGGCCAATGACAGGCTGGCGAGGGCCGCCAGCAAACGTTTGCCTTGGCGGCGCTCGATTAAGAACCAAGCATATCCCGCACCGACCAGCATCATCGAAAGCATCGCCGCCGCAATGGCCGCACGGGTTTGGGTCAGCACCAACGCCGCTAAGGCCAGTATCGCCAAGGCCGCCCATAGATTGCGCTTAAGTTCTTTCGCTTGGCCCGGTATCGGCAATGCCAGGGCGAAAAAGAGCGGCAGCATTTGGATTAGGTAAGAAGCAAAGTAGTTGCGGTGCCCGAAGCTGGCCTTGACTTGCCCCGCTAGGCTGGGCCCGTCGCCGAGCCAACCGGTCCCTTCGCCTAAGGCCCAAAGGCCCGACCAAGCTAGGGTGACCGCCAGCCATCCGACCCAGGTCTCATCTTGGCCCGGTTGGGCTAAGGTTTGGTAGAGGTAGACCGCCCAAAGCCAGATGATTAAGTTGCTGGCCAATTCGTAGGCGAAGTTGTAATTTTCCGCAAAACCACCGACCACCGCCGCCGGGAGTGCCGCTACGGTGGGGAGCAGAAGGGAAAAGTAGAGTCCCCGCGGGGCGAAGGGCAGCCAAGTCTTGCGACCAAACCCCTCAAACCAAGCCACCAACAATAGGGCCCCTAGCAGGGCCACCAAAAGTTTGTAGCTGTTGACCTGATAAAAGGCATAAGAAGCCCCAGCGTTTACCGCAAAAAAGGCCAACCCAAAAAGGGTTAATTTGGAGCCGAGAAAGGGAGAAAAGCGGGGCGCTGTCATGGGGGGCCTGTCACAAAACTTGCATCGATCAAGGGGATTGCTCCCTGGCGCAGCTTCTTAGGGGCCACCAGTAGGCCCGCGCGGGAAATTTTGACTAGGCAAGAAGCTAGTGAATTGATAGCCTAAATCAATCTGTTGCCGAGCGGCCTAAGGGCCGAACCAGCCTTTAAGGAAATACCTTGATCGACTCGATTTTTCAACTTCTTTTCCGGCATGAAAAGCCACTGAGTGAAAGCCATATTACTAAGTTTCTAGGGTTACGTCACCCTGAAGAGGCTTTTGTGGCCATGAAAGGCGACCGCCGATTCCTCCTGAAGGAACCCGGACTTTGGCAAGCCGCTCCGCTCGAAGAGCTCTTACCGCCCGACCGCCCCTTAGATGAGGTGGTTTTTGTGATCACCGACATTGAGACCACCGGCTCACTGCGCGGCAGCGACCGGATCATCGATCTAGCGGCGATCAAAGTTTTAAAAGGGCAAGAGATCGACCGCTTTGAAGAACTGGTCAACCCTCAAAAAAAGATCAGCCGCCACATCACCCGCCTGACGGGTATCCAAAATGAGGATGTTGAACAGGCCCCTCCCATCGAAGAGGTGATGCCCCGGTTTATCGACTTTATGGGCGATAGCGTCTTGGTGGCCCACAACGCTCCCTTTGATTTTAACTTCATCAATGCTGAAATCGACCGCCTGGGGATGCCGCGTCTCAAGCTACCTTTGCCGGTTTGTACCTTTGCGGTGGCCCGGCGTCTCTTGCCTGAATTACGGGCCTGTGGGGTGACCGGTTTGAGCCATCATTTTGGTTATGAAGTAGACGACCGCCACCGGGCTATGCCGGACGTAATGGCTACCCATTTCTTCTTAAACCGCTTTCTTGAAGACCTTAAAGAACGCGAAATCACCACCTTGTATCAACTGGTGAATTTCCAGAAAGAAAAACTGAGTAAAGAGCAAGTACTCAAACGGATCAAACGACAAGAAAGCAAACGGGTGCGCTCTAAGGGGCGACCGCCCAAGGCCTTGGGTGCATGAATCAAAGGACCGGTGAGGTGGTAGGGCCCTGGCTTCGCCGCTTAGCTCAAGAACTTTCGGGGGGGATTGCTGAGCGTGAGGCGGTGATCGAACAGGCTGTCTTGGCGGCGCGCCAAAAGGGCAGCAGCCTCCGCGAAGCCCTGGATAAAGCCGGTTTGGTTAAGGAACGAGATTACCAGCGCGGCTTGGCCCGGTTGCTGGACTTAGAATATGCCGATCCTTTACCGGAGCCCGAGTCAGTTGCCTTGGCCCGGTTCACTGAGCTGGTGGGCATCCGTTTCGCCAAAGCCCACCTTTGTTATCCTCTGCGCCTCGGGCCAGAAAGCGTCACCCTGGCGGTGGCCGACCCCTGGCCGCGTGGTCCCTTTGAAGAAGTGGCCCGGGCCTTAGGGTTGCGCCGCTTAAAGCTCGCTATTGCCCGACCGCACGAGATCACCGCCGCCATCAACCGCAGCTTCGACAAAGGCCAGTCTAGCGCCGAAGAGGCCGCCGAGGTCTTAGAAGGAGATCAGGACCTAGACTACCTAAAAGAGTGGGGTGCCGAAGAAACCGAAGACCTGTTAGACGCTGAGGACGAAGAGCCCATCAAACGGCTGATGAACAGCATCTTATTCCAAGCAGTCAAGGACCAGTCCTCGGATGTACACATCGATCCGGGCTTTAAGGATTCTCAAGTGCGCTACCGCATCGATGGCTTGTTACGTCCGCTGGCCAAGGTGCCCCGTGCGGGGCACGTGCCCTTGGTCAACCGGGTCAAGGTGATGGCCGGGCTCGACATCTCCACCAAAAACAAGCCCCAAGACGGGCGCAGCATGATCCTGCTGGCGGGCAAGCGGATCGACATCCGGGTCAGTATCATCCCCACGGTGCACGGGGAACAGGCGGTTCTGCGTTTGCTTAACCAAAGCCTGGGTATCTTGAGTCTAGACCAACTAGGTTTTTCACCGGCCATGGCCGAGACCTTAGAACGTATGGTCCAGCGGCCCCATGGCATTTTGCTGGTTACCGGTCCGACCGGTTCGGGTAAAACCACCACGTTGTATAGCCTGCTAGCAAAGATCGATGCCCAGCAAAAAAACATCGTCACCATTGAAGACCCGGTGGAATACCGCATCGGTGATTATGGGCAGATGCAGGTCAACGAAAAGACCGGCGTGACTTTTGCCAAAGGGTTGCGGTCTATGTTGCGCCAAGACCCGGATGTGATCATGGTCGGTGAAATGCGCGATGCCGAAACCGCCCAGATCGGCATCCAGGCTTCGCTGACGGGCCACTTGGTGCTCAGCACTTTGCACACCAACGATGCTCCGAGTTCGATCATCCGCATGATTGATATGGGGATTGAGCCCTTTTTGGTTTCCAGCACGTTAACGGCGGTGATCTCCCAGCGGTTGGTGCGTAAAATTTGCCCCCATTGTAAAGAAGAACAGAGCATCACCCCAGCGGAACTACGCCGCGCCGGAATCAAGGAACGATTTTTACAGAACTTCTGTGGCCATATTTGGCGGGGCCGGGGCTGTGATGCCTGCCAGTCTAATGGCTATACAGGGCGCTTGGGGGTATATGAATTGCTTGTGATCGACGAGCCCGTTCGCCGCGCCATCAGCCGCGGAGAAGATTCAGGCGAAATACGCAAGCTGGCCGTACAGGCCGGAATGCTTGAGCTGTCGGACGATTGCGCCTTAAAGGTGTTGGGCGGAACCACTAGTTTAGAAGAAATGTTACGGGTAGTTGCCGACCCGGATGCTTAAGAACAACCTCCTAATAAGGGAACCCAGAGATGAGCCAAAGCCAATTTGAAGCCAAACAAGGCTCGGCGCTGAATAATTTGCCGATTGTCTACAAACAGATGTTGGCGTTATTGGTGCTGGCGGGCTGTTTGATCTTGGCGCTTTACCTCTTTTTCTTGCCCAATATGGCGGCATCCCGGCTAGAACAGGTCCAGGCCCTGGGCCGGTCCCAGGCCGTTTTGGTTTCCCAGATGACCTTAAATGCTCTGTACAACCGGGACCAACAGGAACTGGCCGACGAGTTAGAGCAGTTCCGCACCGAAGTTTTAGACAAACAAGACGGCTTTATCCAAACCTCGGTGATCTTGCACCCTACGGGCATCTATTACGCCTCGACGAGGCCCGAGTATGTGGGCCAAAAGGCGCATAGTACGCTGGTGGAACAGTTAGACAGCACCCCGGCCGATTCGGTTTTTTCCTTAGAAATCACTTACCAGATAGACGGACAAAATCGGCGGGTCTTTCAGTTTTTACGCGCCATTACGGTCCCTAAGGAAGGGGAGCAGGTGCGCATAGGCACCGTGCAGGTTTTGATCGGTTACGATGAGATCTTAGCCGACACGGCCAATACGCTTATTTTTAACGGTTTTTGGATAAGCGCCCTGGGGATGATCTTGATTTGGGCCTACCATTTGCCCATGGCGTCGGGTTTGAACCGTTTGACCCTGGCGCTCAATCAAGTGTCCGCTGGGCAGTATGAACAAGAATTAGAGACCCACCACAATGACGAGCTGGGTAAGCTGCTGCAAGCCTTCAACCGGATGGCTTTGGGCTTGCGCCAAATCCAGCAACAGGCGGTACAGAACCGCCTCGCCAAGGGCCAAGTACCCGAAAAGGTCAAGACCGACTATTCGTTGCGTAAAGCCGATCTCACCTGCCTCTGTGCTAGGATTCCCGGGGTTCAAGATTGGATCGCTACCGAATCGCCAGAGAATCTATCGAAGCTCCTCAATGAGTATTTAGCGGGTTTTGAACAGCAGGTCAGTGAATCCGGCGGGCAGGTGGTCAAGATTGTGGGCGACAAGGTCTACACCCTTTTTGAAGGGATGAACGGGATCAACAACGCGCTGCGCGCCTCGATCAAATTAGCCAAGGCCTGGAAGGAGCAAAACCACCAGCGTAAGGTATTGGGGCAGAAACAACTAGACTACGGCATTGGCCTGCATTCGGCGGCGGGCATTGCCGGAACTCTGGGCAACCGTAAGGGCGCTTATACCTTTATTGGGGATAGCGCTTCGGTAGCCGAGTTTCTCTGTGGTTGTTCTGGTCGCGAGGAAATCTTGGTTGCTTCAAGCACCTTGGAGCGCGCCTCGGTCCACTTCCAACAGCAGCAGGTAACGGACCTCAAGAACCGAAATTTAGGGGAGCTAGAAGAAGTATTTAGGCTCTTGGATTCTCCGGCATCCCCGAAAGAGGCCCACAACGCCGAACAAGAGAGCAACGAGCTGCACGGTGGCTTCGATTCGTTGGTTCCCGACATGTTAGAAGAAACCTTACGCTCGGCCCCTTTGGATTTGGAGCTTGACGACGAGCCGCCCTTAGAAGATTGGGCCACCGATGACATCGAGGCGACGGGGCAAAGCTTCTGGTCCGACGTCACCGAACAGGGCCAGCAGAAAAAGCCCAAAACCCCGAAAGAATAGCTTAAGGGGTCTCGGCTAAGCCCCTATTCTTTAACCTCGTTTTTGTTCCAGGAGGGGACCTCGACCACCACGTCTTGGCTCCCGTCAGGGACGGCGCAGCAGGCGAGCCTCGAGTTCAACTTGACCGCCCGGGCGGTTTCCAAAAAGTCTTCTTCGCGCTCGCTCATCTCACCACAGCAATCAAAGCCGTCGGCTATGTAGACATGGCAAGTTGAGCAGGCCTGTACGCCTCCGCAGGTATGTTCGATGGCGTGCTCGTCTACGGCGCTGACAATATCTAAAACCGAACCGGGTAATCCGTGGCGCGTGTAGGGCAACTTGGCGGGGTCTACCTCATAAACCTTGCCGGAGGGCTCAAGGCGCAAGTTGTATTTTTTGGTGGGCATCGGCGGCAGAGGCACACGGTATTTTCTCATCAATCAATCTCCAAATTTGGCTTGGCCACTCAATCGGTAGGCTAAAATTCCGGTTAGTTCCCGCAAGACCAGCCCGCTGTCGCTCAGCGCGCCGGAAAAGGGCAGGAAGTCGCTTAAGCCCGAAGGCTGGATATGGCCCCGAAAGTCGGTAGGGTAAAGGTCTGTCTCGACGCCGACGGCCGCAAAGGCCCCCTGGGCACGGTAAAGATGAAACGCCGAGGTCACTAAAAGCAACTTAGGCCGATCCAACCCCGCCGTCAACTGGCGTACCTCAAGGGCGTTCTCATAGGTGTTTCGCGAGTCGGGACCGATCAATAAATCTTCGGCCCCAACGCCTTGGGCGAGCAACCAGGTCTGGAGCACCTGGGCTTCGGAGCGCCCGGTGGGTTTGAGCGCACCCTCCCCGCCAACTATCAATAATTTATTGCCCACCCCCGCGCGGTAGAGCCGCAAAGCCTCAGTAATCCGGTCAGCGGCGGCGTTGAAGGCCGGTCCCTGTTCACTCAACCGGAGGTCCAACAGGCCGGTAAGCACCAGAATATAATCATAGTCTTTTCGGATTGGACTGCCTGAGCTAAGATGCTCTAGAGAATAGAGCAGGGGGCCGCTGATGGCCGGGATCGAGGCGAGGTAAAAAATCAGCCAAAGAGACCGGGTCCGCCACCCGCCACGACGCCATATCAACCAGCCCCAAAGGGCAAAGATCCAAAAGAGGGGGTCGATGAAAAGGCGCAGGGTTTTTGAAAGCCAAAAGAACATGGCAGCTTGTGTTTGGGGTTACGCCAACTTATCGGGCCTTGGGTCCGGCGTCAAGGAGGCCCCATGCGTACCGCGTTGACCTTAGCGGGCTTTGATCCCAGCGGCGGGGCGGGGGTTCTGGCGGACCTGAAGGTTTTTGAGGCCTTAGGTCTTTGGGGTTTGGCGCTACCCACCGCGATGACCGCCCAAAACTCTGTGGGGGTGCAGGCGGTCGCACCGGTGGATAAGGGCTTTTTAAACCAACAGATGCAGAGTCTTCAAGTGGATTTCCAAATCGCCGGGGTCAAGCTGGGGATGTTGTTGAATGAGGAGTTGGTGGCTTGGTCGGCCCAGCAGTTGACCGGCTTTTCGGGTCCGAAGGTGTTAGACCCGGTGTTGGTTTCCAGCTCCGGCCACTTGCTCTTGCGCGAAGAGGCGCTGGGGCTCTTTAAGGCGCGGTTGATGCCGCTGGTGGACCTGATCACTCCCAACTTAGCTGAGGCGGCTAAGTTGACAGGCTTGGAGATCCAGGGGCCCCGCGAGATGGTTGCGGCGGCCCACAAGCTGCTGGCCATGGGGCCCAGGGCGGTGTTGGTCAAAGGGGGGCACCTGAACGGAGCGCCTTTGGACCTCTATTTGGGCCCAGAAGGGGAAGAATGGCTTGAGGGAACGCGGATCGAAGGCAAAGACCCCCACGGCACTGGCTGCCTGCTTTCAGCCGCCCTGTTGTCTTACCGGTTGCGGGGGTTGGCTTGGCCCGAAGCGGCGCGTAAGGCCAAAGCATACGCTGCCCAGGCCATCGCCGGAGCGCGCGCCGTGGGTAGCGGTAAGGAGTATTGGAGCGCCCCTAGAGGCCACTGAATTAAAACTGAAGGAGCAGACCTAGGCTGTTGGTCTTTAAAAAATGTTCACCAATCGAGCTGTGCAGTTGTTCGGCGCGCACTCTAAAGGGGCCGAAGATCATTAAAATGCCCGCCTTGGCGTAAGGGGAGGTGCCCTCATAGCGGTAGGTGTTTCCGTTGTAATCGAAGGATTCCTTAGACCGGTCGAAGCCGCCGCCGATAAAGAAACCTGCCAACTCCCGCTCGGCTGAAAAATAGAGCCCTAAGCGTTCCTGGGTAAAGGTGGGGCTTAATTCGACCAAATTGCCGCTGCTGTCGCTGGTTTTGGTGGTGGTTTTATATTCGCTTTGTTCGTATTCGATCATCGCCCAGTCGATGATTAGGTCTAGGGTGAGCGCCTGCCCGAAGATGGTTTCTTCGCCATCGGGCTTAAAGCTCCAATTGCCTGCGTCGCTTTGGTAGGTCTGTTGGTGGTAGCCGATCTGGGGTTTGGTTCGCTGTAGCCCCAAAGCAAGGTCCCAGGCCCACCCCGAAGCGGGGAAAAGACTGAATAGGCAAATAAATAAGAGGCTAATTCGGCCCATCTGGCTCCCAGGTTTGGTCAACAAGGCATGTTCACTAGAAACTTTAGATGCAAAAAGTGGCCCTTGTGAAAAAGGAAAATGACTTGTCAAACCCCAGGCTGGCTGAGACAATTCTTTTTTTCAACCGAGCAGAGGCCTATGCAACCGAGCCACCGAATCCAAGTTATTTTTGATGAGGACCTCTCCGAGGCCGAGGTAGACCTCCGCGTCCAGGCGATCCACTTGATCTCCGGCGTGTCCCGCATAGATACCGAGGCCAGCTCGACCCGCGTGCCAGGGCCCCAGGAAGGCATAACCATTGAGCCGCCCAAAGGCGGTTCGGGGGCGATGGAAGCTCAGCGGGAATTGATCCACAAGGCGCTACTTTGGGGCGTCTCTGAAGGTAAGCTAGAACTGGCCGAGATCCAACGGATGAGCCCCGAGGCCACGATCCAACGGGCCATGGAACTGATCGACCAGATGCCCGAATGGGAAAAGCAGCAATTGTCCCGCGACTTCAGCCGCAAGGGCGGAGCCTGAAGCTAGATCAAGCGCTAGCCGACCTCGAAATCTAAAGTTTACCACTTTTTTCTGGTCAAAAAGAATCCGCCATGTCAAACGTATTCGTATATATGGATATAGATTTAGCCACCTCCAAACACCCCCTTAAATGAAGGTCAAGGTTTGGGATCTCCCCACCAGAGTGTTTCACTGGCTGTTGGCGCTCTGCGTTGGCGGAGCGTTCTTAAGTAGCCTGAATGAATCTGCACTGACGCTGCATATTTACTTTGGTGAGTTCGTTTTGGGGTTGGTGGTCTTTAGGCTTGGATACGGCTTTGTGGGGAATTATTACGCTCGTTATGAATCCTTTTTACGGGCCCCCAGCGTAGCGGCTAACTATTGCAGCCGACTCTTCCGGCTCAAGCCGCCCAAGATATTAGAGCACAACCCATTGGCCTCTTACGTTTTTGGCCTGATGGTGGTTTTTTCGGGGCTAGCCGCTTTGACGGGCTTGTTGGTGTTGGGCGGACAGGAACGCATCGGGCTCTTGGCCGGGGTCTTGAGCCATGCCCAGGGGTACTTAGCGGATCAATGGCATCAGTATTTGGCCTACAGCCTGCTGGGGTTGATTGCCTTGCATTTGGCCGGTGCGGCCACGGATTCTTATCTGCACCGCGAAAACTTAGTGAAGGCTATCTTTGTGGACGGAAAAAAACATCCGCCTGAAGATTACCTAGCCTTGCCCGAAGAGGACCTAAAGCCCCGGTGCCAAGCCAAGGCCTATACCTTGGCGGTCACCTTTGCCACCTTAGCCTTTGTGGTGTTTTGGCCCACTGACTTCCGCACGGCTGAGACGAAGAAGGGGTTGGATCACGACAAGGACAAAGAGATGCAGTTTTACACCTTCGAGTGTGGGGCTTGTCATTTCGCCTTCCCACCCAACTTGCTGCCCCAGCGCAGTTGGGAGGAAATGGTGGCCAATTTAGAGGACCATTTTGGCGACGATGCTAGCTTAGACGAAGAAGGGACGGTGCGCCTGCGCAACTACCTTTTGGCCGGTGCCGCCGAAAGGAGCGACAGCGAAGCCGCTTATTATTTGACCCGCAAGATTGGGCCCACGCAAAAGCCCCAGCGGATCACGGAACTTCCCTATTGGGATTTTAGACATCAAGAGATTAGCGAGGAAACCTTTAAGACCGCCCCGATACGCAACCGCATCAATTGTATCGCTTGCCATCGGTTGGCCCTTTTTGGCTCCTTTGAAGACGCCCATATTGAAGTTCCCGAACTTCAACGGGCTGACAATGCCTCAGGGAAAGAGGCCAACCTAGGGTCACTATGGGCCCAGTACCACCCACCAACCCTTTAACTAGGAACGATAATGAAACGGTTGATATTATTTTCTTTTTTCGCTGCCATGCTGGCGTTGGCCGGATGTGACCAAAAACAAACCGGTGGTACCGGTGATGACGAAGCGAACCGCTTGGTGACCAACAAGCCGAGCCACTCGCACAGCCCACTGCCCTGCGGTAAGTGCCACCTCCGCGATAAGCCTGATTTACTGCCGAAGATGAAGCGGGTAGACAACGTGCTTTACCTTGACGAGTGCGGGACCTGCCACTTGGCTTACCAGCCTGAATTACTCCCCAAGGCCTCTTGGGACAAGATCATGACCACCTTGGGCGACCACTTTGGCGAAGAACTGATGCTGGAAAAAGCGGCGGTTGCAAGGCTGAACAATTACATCATGAAAAACGCCGCCGACGAGTCAAAGGCCGCGCGCTCCATTAAGGTCATGGCTAGCTTGGGTGGCGCTGCCCCGATGAGCATCATGGAAGTGCCCTACATCAAAGACTTCCACCAGAACATCACCGAAGAGACGATCAAGAACAAGTCGGTCCGCTC
Organism: bacterium; assembly: GCA_032250835.1. Lineage (GTDB taxonomy): Bacteria > SAR324 > SAR324 > XYD2-FULL-50-16 > XYD2-FULL-50-16 > TamC13-09. Next base: position 496 of record JAVVEA010000021.1, on the reverse strand, counting down.
CTTAGCGAACTGCGAAGCTTGCCACATCTCGGCCCACGGCGGCATGTACATCCGCGAACACATCCACGTCCCCGGCATCGGCGCGGTGGTGAAGTAATCCTACTTTAGGATTCAAGTGACTTTAAGCCCGGCTGCCTCCTGGAAGGTAGCCGGGCTTTTTTTGTGCTTTTTGGGGCCCCAGCCCGATAACTCTCAAGGGCCGGGAGAAAAACAGACCGTTGAACATTCAAGTCCCAATGCCCAAGAGAAACGACGTGGAGTCAGTGAATAGTCGTTGTTTTTGCACGCACTACAGTCTTCTGAAGAATTCTACTCCCTCGATCCCAGCAAGAAGCCGTAAAGCCGGTATCCTATCAACCGGTTTTTCACCTGATTTTCGGGGAAAACAGTTGAAATATTACTTTGTATATTGGGAGGATTATAGTGGACCGAAAAGTTCAGACAAAATTTGAATTAGGCGTTATTTCTGAATTGCGGTAACGAACCTCGATTTAGG
>JAVVEA010000020.1:0-63315 GCA_032250835.1 bacterium | reverse complement strand
CTAAATCGAGGTTCGTTACCGCAATTCAGAAATAACGCCTAATTCAAATTTTGTCTGAACTTTTCGGTCCACTATACCCCCTGCCGGACTGCCCTATAAAGACAGTCCGGTCCTTCCTTTTGGCCCCTTCTTTGCTTTTTAGGTTTCTTTAAGCTTTTGCCTTTAAGGGCTTTCGGAAATCATCTGTTCGGTCAAATGCCATGAAAACGCGCATACCTCTCTTAATTGCTTCTTGTTTGATCCTGTTTTCGGCACCTCAAGCCAAGGCAGGCGGCCTCTTGATGCTTAGCGGAGGAGCTGCTAGCGCAAACATCGACTATGCTACCACTGGCACCGAGTTGACCGAAGCTTTTCAGGCTTTGGACCACAAATTGACCGGTAGCGGGAGCGTGGCGGGGCTTTATTGGGCCCCGGACTTTGGTCTATTGATTGGCGTGGGTTATCAGAGTTACCTAATGACCGGGAAGGCGAACTGGAAAGAAACCAACTACACTCTTGATGGTACCACCTTCGATACCATCGAAATCGACGTCCAGCAAAGCAAGCTGGCCTTAGCCGGTAATTTCGGGGCTTTTGGCTTCCACTTCAATATAGGTGAAAGTGTGACAGTCATGCCTCAGGTGCGCCAAGGCACCGCAAAAATGACCTACCAAGAAGAGGGCAGTGTTTCCTTATCTTTGGGTGGTTTGAGCGGTTCGGGCGATTACCTAGGCGAGTATACCGACAGCGTCCCGCTCCGCGTCTATGCCCTACCTATACTGTTCGCCGTTAATGACAACCTGATGTTAGGTTTCGAGGCCCAATCTTTGGCTACCACGATCACCATTGAAGACAGCACCGAAAGCATGACCTTCAACTTAGAAAACGGATTTATGCTCAGCTTGGCGACCCGCTTCTAGCCTTTTCAAGAGGCCCCCAAGCCGCTAGACTACCCTCAACCCTTTCTCGGAGTTGAGGGATATGAAGCTGCCGCGCCGATTACTAAAGGTTTCTGACGAAGTCTTGTTCCAGAAGGAGCTGCAAGGCACCCGCCTGCATCTGGTCTTTAAGGGGCTGCTGCTACTTTACCTACTAGGCACTAACTTCACGCTGGAATATTTTACCCAGCCCACCCAGCACCTGGGTGTTTTGTACCTAATCTTGCTGGCGGTTATCGGTGTTTTGCTCTGGCGCATCCGCCACGGCAACCTAGACGCCAAGCACTTGCATTTAATGGGGCTCACCGGATTGGGGATCGATCTCGCCCTGATCTGCATTTTGCCCTTTGCTTGGTACGAAATTGGCGGGGGCGAGCTCATCAACCGGGCCTATACCCTCAAAACCTCCGGCATTTTAGTATCTATTGGCCTGATCACCGTCAGTGGATTGGCGCTGCGCCCGCTCTACCCGGCCCTGCTCTCGCTCTTGTCTTTTGCTTTCAACCTAGGGCTTTATAGGTGGGTTTTAGAGGACCCAAGGGTTGTGCTCACCTCTAGTTACAGCCAACACATCATGGGCACCGGGCTAAACCCGGTGTTTTTCTGGATCAACACCGGTGCGATCTTGATGGTCGGGGCATTGATCAGCTTGATTTCTTACAACTTCCGCCAAACGGTGATCAAAGCAGTCAACCTAGAACGGGCCAACGCCCAGTTGGGCCGTTATTTTAGCCCTTCGGTGGCCCAAGCGATCAGCGGGGCCGGTGAAGACTTCTTCCGCCCCGGCGGGAGGCGGCAGCCCGTGGCGGTGATGTTCTGCGACCTACGCAACTTCACCGCTATGTCCGAAACCTTGCCGCCCGAAGAGGTGGTCCAGTTCCTTTCGGCCTACCACGAAACCATGGTCCGCTTGATATTTGAGCACGGCGGGACCTTAGACAAATTCTTAGGCGACGGCATCTTAGCCACCTTCGGCACCCCCGAGACGGGCCAGGAAGACTTGCTCCGGGCGGTGCAGTGCGGCTTGGCCATGAAGCGCGCCTTGGCCGAGTTGAACCAGCAGCGCCAAAGCGAAGGCAAAAGCCAACTAGGACAAGGGATCGGCATCCATTACGGCGAAGCCATTGTAGGCAACATCGGCACCGCCGAGCGGCTTGAATACACCGTGATTGGGGACACCGTTAACTTGGCCAGCCGGATTGAGTCTGCCTGCCGCAGCTTGGGTGCTGACTTTCTGGTTTCCCAAACAGTCCAGCAGGCCCTAGCCGGCCAGTTTAATTTCAAGTCTATGGGTTCCGTGGAGGTCAAAGGCCAGAGCCAATTGATCGAGATGTTTGCCTTCGCTGACTAGCCCCTTACCAGTCCAATAGCTGGTGGCAGCGGCCCAGGTGGAAGCCTGTGTGGAACAACACATAGTCCCAGGCTTCGCGTGCGGTCCTTACCTGACGATCCCCCAAGTCTACCGGCAGCACCAAAGACCGCTGGTAGCGGGGCATCAGCGTTTTGATCGCGGCGAACAAACCTTCGTACCAATCAATCAACGCAAAAAAATCCGGCGGCCCCTCGGGCCAGGGTAGGTGGGCGTTAAACCCGCGGAATTCATCGCCCCAAGGAGCCGAGAGTTGCAGGTCCGGTTGGTAGGGGTCGATCAGCGCACGGGCCAAGTCCGAAGCGGCATGGCCCACATGCCACAAGAGGTGAGCCTGTCGCTCTTCTTGTGGCCCAGGGGCCTGATAATATTCCAGCCCGTCCCCAATGGGTAGCGCCAGATCCTCAAACATCCAGCGCAACATCTTAAAAGAAGTTTCGAAATCTTGACTCATGGCGTCTGCTCCTCGGCCATTTTTAAGAAGAGCGCTTCTAGGGCGGTGGGCGCAATGGCCCCCTGGTACTTAGGCCCCTTGCCTACCAGCGCAAAGTTTAACGGGCGTCGCAGGTCCACAGGCATCCGGGCCATTTTGCGTAATTGGTCTACTAAAGCCGCATCGAGGTTATAGGTGAAGAAATAGATATTGTAACAACTATTGCCACAATCAAACCCCGAACAAAGCGGACCGCAGGCCCGGTCTTCTAAGACCAACTTGACCTCGCCCAAGCGTTCCTCACCGCCTAGTTCATAGGCAATTTGCCGCTCGCCCGAAGGAAGTTCACTCCGGACCTGGATAAATAGCTGGCAGGCGATGTTCTTGGATTCAATATTGCGATAGCAGCGCAGCAGGCTCGACTGAGCCCCCATGCGGGGGCTCATAGCAGGAGAAAGGTAGACCCGGGTCAAAGCGTCTTTTTGCTCCACCTGCACCGGGATTTGGGCCGGGTCGCTCAAAGCCCAATCAGGGGCCCAGACCGGGCCGGTGGCGCAGCCAAAAAGGAAAAGCAGGACCAACCCGAGGTATTTGCTCGCCATCTTGCGCTCCAAAAAAAAAGCCCGGACAGGTTCCCCTGTCCGGGCTTTCAAAGAAACCCCAATCCGCGGTGGTTAACGGGATTTGTAGGTGAAGGTGAGTGCGTCTTTCTTCTCGTCCACCTTAACCTCACCCCCTTTGATCAACTTACCGAAGAGGATCTCGTCGGAAAGTTGGTCTTTGATGTTCGCCTGGATCACGCGGGCCAGGGGCCTTGCACCCATTTCAGGGTCGTAGCCCTTGGTGGCCAGCCATTTGCGGGCCTTAGCGGTCAGTTTGATGGTGATTTTCTTCTCACCTAACTGGCCTTCAAGTTCCTTAATGAACTTTTCGACCACCGACTCCATCACCGCCGCATCGAGGCTGTTGAAGTTGATGATGCCGTCTAAGCGGTTGCGGAACTCCGGCGGAAAGTGCCGGTCGATGGCGTCGCTTTCCTTGTTGTGGTTCGACGCCCCAAAGCCGATGGCCTTGGCCCCGCCTTCGCTGCTGCCCACGTTGCTGGTCATCACCAAGATCACGTTGCGGAAGTTGGCTTCAATCCCGTTATTGTCCGTCAAGGTCGCGTGGTCCATTACCTGAAGCAGGATGTTGTATACATCCGGATGGGCCTTTTCGATCTCATCAAGCAGCAACACACTGTGCGGGTGCTTGCGGATCGACTCGGTCATCAAGCCACCCTGTTCAAAGCCCACGTAGCCCGGAGGGGCCCCGATCAAACGAGCCACCGAATGTTTCTCCATGTACTCAGACATGTCGATCCGCTCGAAGTGAATGCCTAGTTGCTTGGCAATCTGCTTGCTCACCTCGGTTTTACCTACGCCGGTCGGTCCGGCGAAGAGGAAGCTGCCGATCGGCTTGTCGGGATGGCCCAAGCCTGCCTTATTGCGTTTGATACTGGTGACGATATGCTTGATCGCTTCGTCTTGGCCGAAGACTTGGCCCTTAAGCTCTGCTTCCAGCTCAGCCAAGGCCCCAATATCTTCTTTGCTGCGGCTCTTGATGGGCACGCGGGCAATCTTACTGACCACCCGCTCAATATCCAAAACGTTGATCGCGCGCTTGCGGCGTTTGTGCTGGGGTAGCAGCATCACCGCCGCACCGGCTTCGTCGATCACGTCGATGGCCTTATCGGGCAAGAAGCGGTCGTGGATGTACTCGGCTGAAAGCTCCGCCGCAGCGCGCAGCGCCGTGTTGGAGTATTTGATGCCAAAGTAGGTCTCGTAGCGCTCGCGTAGGCCCTGCAAAATCTGCACGGCCTCTTCGATCGTCGGTTCGGGCACGTCGATCTTCTGGAACCGGCGGCTTAAGGCGCGGTCTTTGTCGAAGAAGTTGCGGTACTCGCCGTAGGTGGTCGCGCCTACGCAGCGTAGATTGCCGGTGATTAAAGCGGGTTTTAAAATATTGCTGGCGTCCATGCTGCTGCCCGAGGTCGCCCCGGCACCGACGATGGTGTGGATCTCGTCGATAAACAACACGGCCTTTTCGCGCTCGCCCACTTCTTGGATCACGCCCTTTAAGCGTTGTTCAAAGTCGCCGCGGAACTTGGTTCCGGCCAGCAGGCTGCCCATATCGAGGCTATAGACCTCACCGTCTTTGAGCGTATCGGGCACATGGCCCGACTCGATGCGCAAGGCTAAGGCCTCAGCAATGGCGGTTTTGCCTACGCCGGGCTCTCCGACTAAGATCGGGTTGTTCTTGCGGCGGCGGCTGAGCACCTGCATGCAGCGCTCTAGCTCGATCTCACGGCCCACCACCGGATCAATTTTCCCTGCCTTGGCCATTTCGGTCAGGTTGAGGGTATAAGACTCCAGGGCGGTCTTTTTGCCGGGCTGCTTCGGTGCTTGGCTGCGCTCGTCGCTGGGCGCTCGTTGAGCCTCTGGGCCGAGCCCTTCTTTCTTGCCGTTTTCGCCGTGGCTGATGGTGCGCAGGATGTCGAGACGCTCGATTCCCTGAGAACGCAAGAAATAAACGGCGTGGCTGTCTACTTCTTTAAAGAAGGCCGCCAAAACGTCTCCGCCGTCGGCTTCTTTTTTGCCGCTAGACTGGACATGTTTCATCACCCGATGCATCAACCGCTGGAACGCCAGGGTTTGCAAGGGCTCCTGCTCCACTTCTTCAGGAAGCGAGGGGACCTGGGTGTTTAGGTACTGGTCTACCTGTCGTTTGAGCTCTTCCACATCGCCGCCGCATTCCTCTAAAATCAACGAGGTAACGTGGTCATGTAGCAACGCGAAGAAGACGTGTTCTAAGGTGACATATTCATGTCGCCTTTTCTTGGCGTCTCGAACGGCTGAGATCAGTGAGATTTCCAATTCGCGGCTTAACATAGTTTATTCCTCCTCCATGGTCGCGCGTAGCGGGTATTCATGCTGTGAGGCGATTTCGTGGACCTTAACGATCTTGGTTTCAGCTATTTCAAAGGAATACCGACCACAGAGCCCGGTACCGTGATTGTGCACGTTTAACATGATGCGCATGGCCGACATCTCATCCTTGTGAAAAATTTCCATCAAGACCTGCACAACAAACTCCATGGGAGTGTAGTCATCATTGTGCAGCAAAACCTTATATTGACGGGGCCGCTCAAGACCTTGTTCGGTCTGGGTTTGGGTATGCCCGAGGGGCCCCTGGTCGTGTTTAGGCGACATAATAGCGGATCGAAGTCAGACGAAATATAAGTTTCAATGCGCTGGGTACATGGGCATGGGAGTCGGCCAAAAGGTAACATGCACCTTAGAGTTTGTCAGTAAATATTTTCCCGCCAGAAGCACGTTCGGCGCGCCTATCCGGTTGATTGAGCGCCAAGTTTTCGGGCCGTTGGGGGCTTTTTCCAGCCCTGTTTTTTCTTAAACTCTTTGCAATCTCCAATACAGTTTCCACATAAGGTGCAGACCGATTGTAATGCCAAACGACCCGCTGGTTTTCAAAGTGGTGCAATCCCTCTTTCCAGCCATGGCTCTTTAAGTAGTTAGCCGTAGAGTAAATGGCGTCAGGGAAATAAAAAAGATTTACCGAGCCATTGTCGTCGGAATCAAAGCCCCACTTTAAGTAACTAGAGGGCAAAAATTGCGGCAACCCAAAGGCCCCGGCGTAGGAGCCTTTATAGCGGTAGGGGCTTTTGCGGTTTTTCTGGGACAGCGTCAACAAAGCGGCCAGTTCGGTCTTGGCCCAAGCGGCCTTTTGCTCTAGCCGGTTGAGGAAGTAGACCTGATCTTCGTCGGCGTCCGGGGCGATTGGATATAGGTGTTTATTTTGTTCGTACTGCACCAAAATCGAGCTAAAGGTGCCGATCACCGGATATTTGCCCATCACGTTGCCGAAGCCCGTCTCCACGAGCAAGATAGCCACCACCACCTCTTGGTCTACCCCAAATTGTTCGGAAGCTCGCTTGAGGGTGGTGCGCCATTTGCGCTGAAACTTCTTGGCCAGCCACATAGAGTACTTGCTTTTAAAATCTTCGTAGTCCCGCCCGGTTTCTTGGTTGTGGATGTTGCGCTTGACCAGCATTTCCACCTTATCGAGGCGCTGATCGAAGAAGGTCTGCTCTAAAAAGCTACGGTCAAACCGGTCCACATAGGCGTCTACCAAAAGCTGTCGTTCGGCAGGGCTGAATCCTTCTTCAGCGGCCCAGCCGAGCCCCGCCCAGAAGCAGAGCAACAGCGACCACAGGGCAATTTTTCGGACTTTTAGAACCCACCACATAGACACCTCCTTTATTAAAGCAGCGCTCCCTCTAATCATACCAGAATCCCCCCCAAAAAGGAAGTTCGACCCCGATCAATACCCCAGGCAGGCGGTGCCAGGACTATAGGTACCTCAACACTTATCTCAATAACCTATTCAAAGGCTGTTCCAAAGAATACAAACCGGCAATTTCTTCCGCTTTCTCTCTTTTCAAGCCATTGATAATCAGGTAATAAGGGGGAAACCAGGGAGCCTATGTACGACGACCGTGTCCAATTTGCCGTTGATCTTGCCTTCCAGTACGCCCTTTTTGTCGCCCAAGGGGTGACCATTTGGTTGTTGGTGGTCCTGGGCTTCGCCTGGGTTTTGCGCCTCAGCCGAAAGAACCGAGGGCGCAGGGGAGCACACCTAGAGGTGGTCTCGCTTAACGAACGTTTTGAGCGCCAAGCCCTAAGCCTTGCTAAAGCCTGTCTTTCCAAATCGGACTATAAAAACCGCAAGCGCCGCTTTAAAGAGCTTAAAAGCGAGCTCAAGAAACGCCCCCGCACCTTTGTGCTCGACTTTAAAGGCGACCTCAAAGCCAGCGGGGCACAGCGGTTGGCCGCCGAGGTTAGCGGGATCTTAAATTTAGCGGACCCCCAAGACGAAGTGTTGGTCAAAATCGAAAGCCCCGGCGGCGCGGTGGCCGGGTACGGCCTAGCGGCGAGCCAGCTCAAAAGGCTGCGCGACAAAGGACTCAAATTAACGGCAGCGGTAGACCAAGTGGCCGCTTCGGGCGGCTATTTGATGGCTTCAGTGGCCGATCACATCTTGGCCGCGCCTTTTGCGGTGGTGGGCTCTATTGGCGTGGTGGCCAGCCTGCCCAACTTCAAGCGGCTGCTGGATGCCAAACAAATCGACTTTGAGCAGGTCACCGCAGGCGAGCACAAACGTTCTTTAAGCCTCTTCGGCGAGAACACCGAAAAGGGCCGGGCCAAGGTCCAAGAAGAAGTGGACGCCGCACACCAGCTCTTTAAAGATTGGGTGTTGCAGGGCCGCCCGCAGATTAAGTTAGAGCAAGTCGCTACCGGAGAATGGTGGCATGCCGGGGCGGCGCTGGAATTGGGCTTGGTCGACGAACTAGGCACCAGCGACGAATACCTACGCCGCCAAGCGGCGACCCGCCAACTTTTGGCGTTGCAACTAATCCAGCCCAAAGCGGCTGGGAAAGGATTCTCACGATGGGCCAGCCTCGGTGCGGCCCTCTTTAAAGAAAACGAAACCCCCAATTGGTGAACCATGGACCTTGAACATCCGATCCTGATTGTAGACGACGAAGTGGAAATGCGCATCGCCATGAGTGCCGCCTTAAAAAAATGCGGTTTCCCCGTGGAGCTGAGCCATAACGCCATCGACGCCTTCAATAAGTTCAAGAAAAAGGAATACAGCCTCGTCATCACCGACATGACCATGCCCAAGCGCAGCGGGATCGAGCTGCTCAAGGACATCAAGGCCCACAGGCCCGAAACGCCGGTGGTCTTGATCACCGCCTACGGCACCATCGACACGGCCCTAGCGGCCATGAAACACGGGGCCTTTGACTATGTCCAAAAGCCCTTTGACTTCGACACCTTTATTTTCTTGATCGAGCGGGCTCTGGCTTCGCGCAACCAAGCCCCCATGCCCTTGGCGGTGCCCGAAGGGCAAGCCATGGCCGCCAAAAAGGGCGTCAAGAAGAAGGGCGGCGACCGCTCGAAGGCCAGCTTCAAGGACATCATCACCCAAGACGAAGGGATGCGCAACTTGATGTCCGTCGCCAAGAGCATCGCCACCAGCAAAGCCACCGTCTTGATCCAGGCCGAATCGGGCACCGGTAAGGAATTACTGGCCCGCTATGTCCACAACAGCTCCGACCGCGTTGAGGGCCCCTTTGTGGCCGTCAACTGCGCCGCCCTGCCCGAAAACCTGCTGGAATCCGAACTCTTCGGCCACCGCAAGGGCAGTTTTACCGGAGCCACCGCCGACCACCGAGGCAAGTTTGAACAGGCCCAGGGCGGAACGATCCTGCTCGACGAAATCAGCGAAATGCCCTTGAGCCTACAAGCCAAGCTGCTGCGGGTTTTACAAGAATACGTGGTGGACCGAGTGGGCGGGACGGAGTCGATTCCGGTGGATGTACGGGTGATCGCCACCACCAACCGGGACCTGATGGAATCGGTCAACCAAGGCGACTTCAGGGAAGACCTCTACTTCCGCCTCAACGTGATCCCGTTGTACCTGCCCCCGTTACGCGAGCGCAAAGGCGACGTGCGGCTGCTGGCCAATTACTTCATTGAAAAACACGCCGAGATCAACGGCATAGAGGGCCCACCGGTCCATGAAGACGTCTACAAATTGCTGGAAAACTACAACTGGCGCGGCAACGTGCGGGAGCTAGAAAACGTGATGGAGCGGGCCTTGCTGCTCTGCGGCGGCGGACAGATCCAGGTTTCAAACCTGCTGATGACGCCCAAGGCCATCACCCAACCCCAACATGCCCGGCCCAAAGACCAATCCGCCAGCCCGGCGGCCCCAGCGGCTAACCAAGGCTCCCCGGCCCCAGCGGCCGACGATAACCACCTGGTCATCGCCCTGGGCACCCCCATGGCGGAAGTAGAAAAGATGGTGATCCTCAAAACCCTAGAAGCCAACGCCGACAACAAAACCAAGACCGCCGACATCCTAGGCATCAGCATCCGCACCTTGCGCAACAAGCTGAACGAGTATAAGGGAGAGTGAGTTTAAAGGCCTGATCGTTAGGCCTTTAAACAACAATCGCCAAGCGGGCCCATGAAGGCGGACTACCGCCCAATATCCTCACCCCACCAGCGAGACGACGGGGATGGGTTCGGACTTGCCTTTGACTTCGATTTTGCGGGCGGCGGCTCCGGTGGGGAAGTCGGTGATGCGCCTGCTCATTTCTTCGGAAAGCAGGATTTCTCCGGCTTCGGCTCGGTCGCAGATGCGTTTGGTGGTGTTGGCGGTGTCGCCGATGATGTCGTATACTTTGACTTCCTTCGAGCCGATCAGGCCCTCGACCACTTCACCCACATGCAAGCCGATCCCGGCGGCCAAGCCGTCTTGGGCCAAGTAGGGGCCCACCAAGGCGCGGGCTTCTAAGGCGGCGTTGTAGGCGGCGCTGGTGTCAGAGAAGATGGCCATGATCTCGTCGGCGGTGTGTTTGACCTTGATGGCCTCCCATTGACCCCAGACAGACTCACATAGCTCAAAGTATCCGTTGAGCATCGAGACCACCGCTTCGGGAGACTTGGCCTCCGCCCAGGCGGTAAACCCCCGGATGTCCATAAACAAAATGGACCGTTCGGTCCGCTTGAGGGCCAAGCGGTTCTGGTCCTTCATCACCGCACCCAAAAGCTCACGGCCAAAGAGCCACTCAGAAAAGCGGCGCAACTGCTGGGCAGTGCGTTGCAGTAGTTCCTGGTAGGTCAGCGCGCTGAGGTTGGCCGAGCCGATCAACAGACCCAACAGCAACAAGATCAGGGTCATGAACACATGGCCTTCGTTGTCGAAGAAGCGGATGATCAAGCCATGGTTGGGGTTTTTGCCGACCTCGATAACCCAGAACATGGCCATGATGATGCCCGTCCGCACCACGTTTTCGACCAAAAGCAAGACCTTTTCTAGCCAGCCCGGTGCCCATTGGCGGCTCAGCTGGATCAAGCCGATCAAGATCGAAAAGGTGATATAAACCCGGTGGTTGGGACTTTCGATGTATTCCTCAAACCCCTCGGCACCCAGTTCGTAGAGCGTGTAGATGCCTACGCCAATCAAATTACCAGCCCAGACGTAAGTACGTTCCTGAAACCGCCAAAGGCCCATCAAATAAGCCTGGACCAAACAAGCAAAAACCAAGACCCAAGGGTCGGGCTTGGCTAGGTAGAGCGCCGGACCGGCATGCAGCAACTCGACCAAAATATTGGCCAAGGGAAAGTGCAGGCTGTTGCTGAACAGCTCCTGCGACACCGCCCCCCGTAGGCTGCCCTTAATGCTTTGTTCGACGTCTAGCTTCATAAATAACCTCCTATTCTTTGGCCGGATTTAAACTTCCGCTTCGGCGGGCACCGGAGCCTCCTCTTCGGTCTCCGGCTTGCGTTTGCGCGCCTCGGGGTTTTCAAAATTCAGGCATCTAAACAAAAAGAGTAAGGTCGCCGCGGTCATCACTGCGGCTAAAACCGGGCCGTCGGTCTCGTGCAGCAAGCCCGCCAAAACGCCGCCCAAAAACTGCCCCAAAAACTGGCTGAAGTTATAGACGCCGCTGGCGGTGCCTTTGGTTTCAGGCCCCGTGAAGCGCGTCACCAGACTGGGGAAGATGGGCTCGAAGATGTTAAAGGCCATAAAGAAGATGAAGATCGACACCAACATCACCGGAAAGTCCCGATCCGCCCAACCCCAGGCCGAAACCAGCCAACTGGCGAAAATCGCCAAAGCCCCGCCGGTCATGACCTGCTTAAACTTATTTTTGGCCTCGGCGAAGAACACGGCCGGTAACATGGTCAGGCCGCCTGCGGCTAACATGCTAAGATAGATTTTCCACCATTCCGTCTTGTCCCACCCCTCGGCCTTGAGCAACATGGGCAGGTTAAAAAAGGTGGCCGAAAGGCCCATGCTGATCACCAGCGCGCCCAGGTTGATGGTCATCAAGGGCGGACGGTTCAACACCAAACCCAACATAGATTTGAGCGAAGCGGTCGAGCGGACCGGCTCTTCTTCCGGGTCCGGCACCACTAACCAAAGCAGCGCTAAACCGGTCGCCGCCATGAAGGCAATGACCCAAAAGATACCCGAAAGACCCACCCAAGCGGCCAGCAAAGGGGCCAAAAACATGGCGATTCCGAAGCTCATCCCCACCGAAGCCCCCAGGCCCGCATTCGCACGGGCGCGGACTTCTGGCCGAGTCAAATCGGCAATGAGCGCAAAAATCGGCGAGCTGATCGCCCCGGCCCCTTGGACCAAACGGGCGAAGATCATCAGGTAAATATTGGTGGAAAGAGCGGCCATCGCCGAGCCGACCACAAAGAGCAACAACCCCAAGGTGATGACCTTTTTACGCCCGACTCGGTCGCTCCAGGCCCCAAAGGGGATTTGCAGCAGCGCCGAGGTGAGGCCGTAAGCCCCCATCGCCAGACCCACCAAAAGCGGCGTTGCGCCGTCTAATTCTTCAGAGGCCAAAACCGAGAATACCGGCAGGATCAAAAAGAGGCCAAACATGCGGAAGAAGAAGATCAAGGACAGGCCTAAAATGCCCTTCTTCTCTAGGGGGGTGAATAGTTTTTTGCGGGGCGAGGGATTCATGTTGGAGGGGTATAAGGTTTTATTAAATCATGTCGGCGTCGTCGCCATACCAGCGTTGGGTCGCCTCAAGCCCTTCCTTAGGGCTAAAGGGCGGACGCCAGTCGTAGTCTTCTAAAAAGGGGTCGGCATCGAAGCGGAACTCGTCGAACAGGCGGCTGACCACCGCCGGATTTACGGGCATGGGCAGTCGCGTGATCCATTGCAACGCCCCGCCTATGGCCCCCATCAGGCGCATGGCCGGTTCAGGCAGCCAAACCAAGCCATCGCCTCGTTTGTGCATGCCCCGGTAGAGCATAGAATATACTTCCGCCGAAGTGAGGTCGTCGCAATCGTTGAGGAAATAGGTGCCCAACTGGGTCCCGCTCTTGGGCGAGCGCGCTAAAATAGCATCCAAAGCGCTGAGGAAATTGCCCACAAACAGCATACTTCGGTAGCCGCGGGTCCCCCGCAGCGGCAGCGTCAAGCCCCGGCTGGCGGCCTGCAACAGCGTCAAAACGTTCCCTTTAGCACCGGGGCCGTAAACCATAGGGAGGCGTAAGATCGTGCCTTCTGTTTGCCCATGGGCAAAGATGCGGGCCAAACCCAGCTCGGCCTCATATTTAGATTGACCGTAAAAGTCCGTGGGGCGGGGGATGTCGCCGATTTTATAAAACCCGGCCCGGTCGCCCATCACCTTGACCGAAGAGATGAACACAAACTTTTTGGCCCCCTCGCGGACCGCCTTTTCGGCGAGCCGCAGGGTGAAGTCGCGGTTCGCCTCCATAAAAGCGGTCTTTGGGTCGGCGGCGGTATCGCGCATCCGGTGGGCTCTGGCGGCTAGGTGGATGACCGAAAACTCAGGGCCCAGGGTCAACTGGTCCAACTGGTCATAGGGCACCAGTTCCACGTCCAGGTGGGGGTCCATTTCCGGCTGGTGTTCGCGGATGCCTAGGTAGAGTTTAACGGGGCGGCCCTTTAGATGCTCTAAAAGATTCTGGCCTAAAAATCCGGTCGAACCGGTGATAAAGAACTTTTCCAAACCTAGGCCTTTAAAAGAATGAGAGTTGTTCGCTTTGGTCTGGCTCCGGGTCGTCCGCTTTGGGCTCTTCGCCCCAGACCACGCCCACTTCCAGAATCCCCCGGTCGCGGTCTAAGTATTTGACCTCTCCGGTTTTGCGGCCATACTCAAAGAGGTCACGGGTGACCGCCACGTCTTGTTTGCAGTAATCGGCGATCATGCCCAGTTTTTCGGTCTGCCCGTCGAGGTATTCTTTATACCATTCTAAGGCCATCAAGCCGTCGGCACTTTTACCCACTTCCAAAGTAGGCCGGACCACGGCGTCTAATTTAACCCGCTTGCCGATGCGGTCGCGCAGGTCCAACAGGAGGTCTAGATTTTTAAGGTCCTTAAAGCCCTGCAACGCTTCGGCACGTTCTTCTAAGGGGTAATAACCGCTTAAGACCGGATAATCGAAGCCCATGTGGTTGTAGCCAATCACCAAAGGGCCCGAGCGCAGGTGGTCCATCAGGGCCACCACGTCGGATTCAAAATAGCTGTGGAACTTTCCGTCGCGGCTGTCGTAGAGTACGCCAACGGACATCTTCATTTCGGGGATGTGGTCCCAACCGCCGACGTCTTGGGCCGAACGCTGGGTTTCTAAGTCGAAAACCAGATATTCCAACATGAGTTTCCTTCAGTCACGAGTGTTTGGCGATTCTAGGCAGGTCGGTAGGATTTTGTTAACCGGATTTTTGGCAAATGCAAGGTAAGATCAAAGAGATTCTAGGCCGCCTGGGCTTTAGCTCCGTTGGGTTTGTCGGCGCAGCCGATTTGGAACTGGGCGATTGGTTCGCCTCTTGGTTAGAGCGGGGCTATCAGGCAGGCATGGGCTATATGGAGCGCAACCTGGAGCTGCGCCGCCGCCCCTTGGCTATCCAGCCAGGGGCCCGCTCGATCATCTGCCTGGCCGTACCCTACAAAACCGCCGCGCCAGAAGGCTTCACCGAGCCTGGGCGACTGATCAGCCGCTACGCCTGGGGCCGGGACTATCACGAAGTGATCAAAAAACGCCTCAAACCCGCCTTGGCGCTACTGGCCCAAGAGTTTGAGGGCTTTGAAGGCCGGGTCTTTGTGGACTCCGCCCCCTTGCCTGAAAAGATTTTGGCCCAGAAGGCAGGGCTGGGGTTTATCGGCAAAAACAGCCTGCTGATCCACCCTGAATGGGGCTCTTACGTCTTTTTGGCGGAAATTGTCTGCAACTTGGAATTGGAATCTAGCGGGCCGGTGGACTCGGCGGGCTGCGGGGACTGTGGGTTGTGCCTGGACTTTTGCCCCAACAGCGCGATCAAGCCCCAAGGCATGGTGGACGCCAACCTTTGCATCAGCTACCTAACCATCGAGCACCAAGGCCCCTTTTCCAGCACCCAAGCCAAAGCCACCCAGGGCCAGCTCTTCGGCTGCGACCGCTGCCAAGACTGCTGCCCCTACAACGCCCAGGTGCCCGACCAACCCCCAGACAGCCCCTACGCCTTCGCCGAGAAGTGGCGGGGCTTGAGCTTCGAGCGGGTCCACAGTTGGACCGCCGCCGAATTCGACCAACTAAAAATCACCAGCCCCCTCAAACGGGCCGGGCTAGAGGGGCTCAAGCGGAATGCGGGGGGTTAGCTGTTCTCGTACCCGTGGCTGACGGCGGGGCGGACCCAGACCAAGTGGTTCAAGATTTTCTTGTAACAAACCTCGACCTTTTGCCCCTGCTCTAATTCGTAGGGGTTGGCGGAGTCTTTGGGGACTTTGCAATCGAGCATCAGGAGCTTGTGCGGCACTCCCTGGCCGTTTTCGACATACACGATGTCTACCGGGGGGCCTCAGGCTCCCTTGGCGGCGCGTTCGGCACTGACAATGCTGATGAAGCGGCCCTGGTAAGTTTCTTCAGAAAAGGCAGACATAGGACTCCTATATTTAAATTTCCGCATATTCTCGCCATTACCAAAGGGCCCGTCAAGAAGATTCCCCCTGGCCAACCAGCTTCCCGCTCCCCAGCGGTACTTCGGCCTAGTCGACTCAAGCCTTGCGGGTTTTCGGCGGGGCTCCGGAAGTCCTCTGCCCAAAAGGCATCACCCCACCAACCGCCCAAAGCTGACCCCGGCTCCGCTTTCTAATTTGTCGTGCGGGATGATCACATACTTCCAGGGGGCCCTGCCGGTTTCTTTGGCGTAGTCGCTGGCTTGTTGGCAGTAGGCTTCGGCGGCGTCCTTTTTTTGTTGGACCTCGTCGGTGGCGATTTGGTCGGCCCGTTTGACCTCGATCAAGTACCGCATATTGGCCGTCTCGGCGACGAAGTCGGGGACGTAGGTTCTTTTGGCGGGGCCCCAGACAATATTAAACTGCCCGTTCGCCGGGCGCAGCCACTTGAGCACCTCGGCCTCCTCTTCCATCAAGCTAGCCAAGCGGAACTCGGGGCGCGAATGGAACACATATTCCAAATGGCAGGCCTTTTTAAAGCCCGTGAACAGGCATTTCTTCATCTCGGCGGTACTGCCCGACCACTGGCTATATTTCACCCGTTTCCCGTCGCTGGGCAAGGTGAAGTGGTGCGGCAAAATCTCTTTAAAGGGCAGCACCTGCACCTCAAATTGCTTGGGCGCTTCTTGGTGGAAGTGGGCGGTCAACTCCTCGGCGATGCGGTTGCAGATTTCGCGGCGGTAATAAAAAACCACGTTTTGCATGGCCGCGCCCCGCTCTTGCTCGTTGGCGTAGCTCTCGCGCAGCCCCAGGCCGATCTTTATTAGGGCCTGCTGGGCCAGCTTGAACAGCAGCTTTTTGTCCCGGGGGTATTCCACCTGGGGCACATCGAGCAGGGTGGTCACCAAAATCCGGTCGAGTCGATCAATGGTCAGGCCGCCGACGGTCTCCAAGACCTCCTTGGTTTCCTGATCCGCCAAGTACTTGATCCAAAGATTTTCGGGCAGCGGCTGGGGCGCATAGTCGGCCAGTTCTAGGTCAAAATCATCGAACCAAGTCTTGATGTTCCCGCTGGGGAAGATGGTGATCCGGGGGATTTCGATAAACTTTTGCTCAAACTCTTGGACTACCTCCAAGTAGACCTCTTCTACCTCTGTATCGCTCAGGTCGCTCATGAAGCCAATCTGGCCGGTTTGGGTCAGTTGGTTCTTGGCTTCTTGCTGGATCTTTGTTTTAACCTCGGCGCGGCGGGTGTCCTGAACGCTCTTGACTTGCGGCTGGCGTGAGGCGGTGGTCAGGGTCTGGACAAAAGCCCGCTTGACGGCCACCCGGCTGATCGCTTTTTGGCGCTTTTGGGGGTCTTCTTCGGCTTCGGCGCGCTGCTCCTCGGCTTCTAAGGCAGCGTTCAGGGCGCTGGGCGTGCTCAGCGTTTGGCGTTCGGTGCTGTCTTCTAGGTCCAAGTCGATGATGTTCTCTTTCTTGAACAGCGAGTCTTCTTGGTTGGCGGCGTCCAAAAGGGCTTGGTATTTATCGTGGGCCACGATGGCCAAACGGTCCACCGCCGCATCACCGACCTGTTTTCCATAAGGAACCCGAAGGCCCCGGCCCATAGTTTGCTGGGTCAAGGTTTCCGAAACGCTGGCCCGTAGGGGGATGATGGTATACAGGTTGGTCACGTCCCAGCCTTCTTTGAGCATGTTCACATGCACCACAATCTCCACATCGTCTTTGTGCTCCAGCTCCACCAGCTTGGCCACGTTCTCGTCCTTCTCGCTGCCCCGTTGGGCGCTGTGGATCTCTAACACCTTGCCTTCATAGTCCCCTTCAAAGAAGTCCTTGGACTCTAGGTATTCGCGGATTTCGGCGGCGTGGCCGGTGTCTTTGGCCACCACCAACACAAAGGGGCGCACCAGCTTGCGGCCCGTTTGTTTGTGGTAGCGCAGCAGTTCGGCGGCGGTGTTTCGGTGCAGGCGGATGCCGTCTAATAGCTTAAGGCGGTCCAACTCTTCGGGCGTCATCGCCAAAGGGTCCAAGTCGCCTTTGGTGACCACGGCGGGCCGTTTAACGTACCCCATGTCCAGCGCGTTTTTGAGGCTGAACTGATAGGCCACATTCTTAAAATCCCGGTTTTGGGACTCCACTCGGGGCGTGGCGGTCAGTTCCAAGCCCAAAATGGGCTTCAGTTCGTTGATCGCCGCCAGGGACTTTTCGGCGCGGTAGTGGTGCGACTCGTCCATGATCACCACCAAGTCTTCCAACTCGGCGAGGTAGCCAAAAAAGTCCTGACCCAAATATTCATTAAAGCGCCGGATGCGCCCGCTTTTTTCGTCGCGCTTGATCTTATCTACGTTGAAGATATACAGGTTCGCCTGCCCAAAGCCCGCTTGGTAGTCCTCCAGCGTGTTCATATGGGTCTGTTCGTAAGACTCCCCGTCGATGATGCGCGGGCGCTTCTGCACGAAGTGGCTCAAGCCGCCCAAGACATATTTGGGGTGGCTCGGGTTGCTGAACTCCTCTTTCAGCTTGCGGTAGATGGTCAGGTTCGGGGCCAAGATCAAGAAGTTGCGCACCCGCTTGAAGATGTACAGATAGGCCACAAACGCCCCCATCAACCGCGTCTTGCCCACGCCGGTGGCCAGGGCAAAACAGAGGTTGGGGAAATCCCGCTCAAAGTCTTTGACGCCGGGCATCACCTCTTGCACCGCCGCCAACTCAGCGGCCAAGTCATGCTCTTTGGTCAGCGAAAGCTTTTCTAGGGCTTGCTCCAACAAATGCAGACTCTCAATCTGAGGCAACCGCCCCCAAAGCCCCATCCGCGCCGAAATGTCGGCCACGTTCCGGCTGATTTTTTCTTCTACTTCTTTGTACTTGGGGGTCATCTATGCCTCTTCGAATTTAAACTCAGGTCCCAAGTCGATATAGGTGTACCGGTGGATGCCCTGCTCATGAATGAATTTGTTCATTTCTTTACTGGCTTCGGCATCAAAACGACGGGTCGGGATTGGCAAAATGAGTTCCTTTTCTAGTTCTGTCATAAACACTTCCCGGTCTTCACCCGAAACCCGAGACATGGCTTCATCTAAACGCCCAGAACTAGGTCTTACGGCCAACTTTTGACTGTCTCGTGATAGAGCAAATGGCTCACCCTGCTTGCAGGTCAGCAAATCAAACACTATGTGAAAAAGGTTCGTACCGGAGCCGGACAGCATATTGTTTAACTCATCTGAGTTCCAAAGGCTGGTTTGACTAAACTGGTTTTGCTGATAGGAAATCGCGTCTTGCCACCAAACGCAACTGGAACCTTGAGGGTCAAAATTTCGGTAGGTAGTGCCAACCGCATGTTCATTATAAAACATTTCCCATGCCGCAAAACCCAGAGCGTGAGCTTTTGCTTGCCGTTGCAGTTGGTGCGTGAAGTGGGAGATAGCCTGGTGGGGAATTTTAGATCTATCAACGCTGGCATAGTCCCAAGAGTACTTATAATTATTATTTGTCTTTTGGGTGAGGCGAGGATATTTTGCTTCCCACACCCCTACTTTCACCTGATTGGCCCCCCGAAACACCAACATTGCATCACAACCAAATTTATTTTCATATACACGGGAAAGTTTTTGCCCCATCCCTGGACCATAGTTTCCATGCCTTAAAACGGCACAAAAGGTTGAAGTGTAGTCATTTTCATCCGAGATTACATTACGATGAAGTTCGTCGCGGCACGATTTATCAAGATCAAAAAGGTTTTGGGCAATTTGCTGTGCAGTCATTTGGTCTCTCTTAGTTAAAATAAAGTGGGTTGGGGGTCTTCGTCCGAAGAGTTCTTGGATTTGGGTTTCTTCGGCGAAGCCGGGGCTTCGGGTTCTCCTTCCTCCTCAGTTAAGTCCGGTAGGTTGACGATGTTGAGGCTGTAGTCGTCGCGGTCGAATTCGCAGCGGCCCAAGACGGCTTGGGGGATTTTTCGCAGCGTCACTTTTTTTAAAGACTCTAGGCCGGGCTCGAAGGCTTGGCAGCAGACCATTAGGGTTTCGTCGGGGCCCAAGGAATCCTCGAAGTGTTGGGCTTGGTCGAAGCTTAGGTAGTTGGTGGTGGTGAAGATGAAGGACTTGCCCTCTAGGTGCCCCTGTTTCCAGAAGCAGTCCGGGGCGGGTTCGAACTGGTAGCCCTCCTGCTTGGCCATGGCGGCAGCCAGCATTTCGGCGTTGTATTGGGGGTTGATCACCCAGTTCCCTTCGTCGTCTTTCTTGAGCAGGCTCGGGGCCAAGCGGTAATAGCGGAACCCGCCGCCACCTTTCCAGTCCACCGCCTTGCTGATCCCGCCGGGGTCTTGCCCGTCCACCACCTTCTTGAGGCGCGGCAAACAGTGGGTCTGCGCATGTTCGCCCAACTCCACCCCGATCCACCGCCGCCCCATCTTCTGCGCCACGGCAGCGGTGGTGCCGGAACCCAGGAAGCTGTCGAGGACTAGGTCGTTGGGGTTGGTGGCGAGCAGTAGCACTCGTTCGATTAATCGCTCGGGTTTTGGTGTATCAAATATTGCGCCATGCCCGAAAATTTTAATTCCTTCTTTTTTTGCTTCATCTGTATGACCAACCTCTGTATGTGGCCACCAGTTATGTGGGGTCATACCATCGCGGACCTCTGATAAGAAAAGCTTTAAAGCCGGGACACTATTTTTACCATCGCGTCCCCACCAAATTTTGTTTTCTTGGACATGTTTTAAATGCACCGACTTTTCATATTTCCACGCTTTCTTGGTATTCTTAATTACCTCGCCTGTAAACTCATTAGTAATGTCATAACAAAGATTTGGTCGCTTTTGTGGCGTGGCTTGATTCAAATAGTCGACTGCCTTCCACGGACCTCGTGGATCGCTATCTGGATTTTGATACCGAGATTCAGATTCTTGAGAGCGGGGCAGAAGGTTATTTTGAAATGCATCGCCTTTCGAGTACACCAGGATGTAGTCACAAATTGAGGCTATTCCTTTAAAATTATTACTAACGCTATATTTCTTTTGCCAAGTAATATTCGCTTTGAAATTTACACGGCCAAAAACCTCATCCAGCATCACCTTCAGGTACGCATGTTCATTGTGATCTAGCGTTACCCAAATGCTCCCGTCTTCCGAAAGCAGGTTGCGCAAGATTTCCAACCGAGGCTTCATCAGGTTCAGCCACTGGCTGTGCTCTAGGCCGTCGTCATAATGCTCAAAGGCGC
Source organism: bacterium (assembly GCA_032250835.1). Taxonomy (GTDB): domain Bacteria; phylum SAR324; class SAR324; order XYD2-FULL-50-16; family XYD2-FULL-50-16; genus TamC13-09. Next base: position 42,823 of record JAVVEA010000020.1, on the reverse strand, counting down.
TGCCGGTGTTGTAGGGCGGGTCGATGTAGATGCACTTGACCTTACCGGCGTACTCCGATTCCAGCGCCTTGAGTGCTAAGAGGTTGTCCCCCTGGATCAACAGGTTCCCCTGCCCCTTGTCCCCATAAGACAAGTCCGGCTCTTCCACCAATATCCTTGGCTCCAACCGGGGCCGCTCGCCCTTGCCCACCCAGGTCAACTCCAACTTCTGTCCCTTCTTCGGTTTCAATGCTTCCCTTTGAATTTGAGATAGATTTTAGGTTCTACCCCGTTGACTTCCCTTGACTCGACTCCCCGAGTACTTTAACTTATCCCTCGGAGGCTTTGTTAGAACCCCGGTTCTGGCATTGCCTTTTCCCCTTCCTCAATATCTTCCGTATTTTCGCAATGTTCCGGCACCTTCATTGGCTTAAATGTCGCCATTTCCAACCAATTTGGAATTGGCTCTAGGCACTCAGAGGGGGTTGGTTCAACACCGACAAGTTCAACCCGCTCTGGGTAGGGCACTACGAATGTGCGGCCTTTTGAGCGAAAAGCAATCTTCTGATTGTCTGCGACCAAAAGGCTCCCGGTAATTGGCTCGTTGGGTGATCTTTGCCCGTAATATAAACGAATTTGATTCCCGTTTTCCTCAGTAGTTTTCAATATTTTGCGGGCAAAATAACGCCCATGCTCAACTCCAGCTAAAATAGAATAAATCAGTAAAAATGCAACCCATCCGATTTTGAAGGATACTTTCTTCAGGCAAAAGTGGCTCTTGGTTGATTTTTTAATTGTAAAGTTTATAAGTCCGCGTAATACACTTGCCGTACCTAATAAAATTGACGCAACTCCAAAGCTCCATCCGATGGTTCCTCGAAAACCTAAAACAACTGCATCAAACCCAAGGTATACTAACTGGTCGAAAGGCATCTGAAACATGGTCTGAGGGATATTTAAATTCCTCATCCGCTCGCTAAAGGACATTACTCCGACTACGAACAGATAACCCGTTCCGAGACTTAGAAAAAGAGCTGGGGATTTGACAATCCGTCCGAAAGTCGAGGGCTGGCTCAATTTGGTCATTGGTGCTGCATGAAATAGTATATTATATCGATATATCAAATAAAGTTAACTTACTTTAGTTCCCACCCCAACCGAAACAGAAACTTCCGCTCCACTCGGGCCTTGAGGCGTTCTTCGACCTGATCCAACAGTTCGTCCTTTTTGGCCTCGACCTCGTCTTGGGCGGTGAAGAGGTTTTGGCGGAGTTGGTCGCGTTTCTTTTCTAGCTCACTGACCAACCGGCGGGCGGCCACTTTCTTTTCCAGGTCCAGCAGGCGGCGGGCCTCGTTTTTCTTGAGGCCAATATCCTGTTCCAGCTTGTCGAGCTGGATCTCTAGCCCTTCTTTGCGGTCCTGGGCCCAGCCGTCTAGTTTGGTCATTTCTTCATCAAAAAAGCGGCTGTTTTTGGCTTCAATCTGCGCCAGCACGCGGGATTCTTCGGCTTCGATACCCTGGACCAGCAGGCCTAAGTTCAGCTCCGGGGCCGCTCCCTTCAAATTGCCGGGCAGGTAAAACAGCCCGGCCAGGGCCTCGGGTTCGATGGGCAAGCCGCCGGGCCCGTAGCCCGAGAGCAGCAAAAAGTCCTCTTCTTCGGCCGAGTCCACCTGCAACAACTCTACCTGTAGGCCCCCGGACTGCCCCAACCAGGGCTCCAAAGCGCTCACCTTGAGGCCAGAATCGGTCAATTGGAACTTAACCCTTGCGGCCTCGGGACGCAAGTCCCGGCCCAACTCAAAGATCTTTTGGGCCAGCGGGTGGTGCGGGCGGTACTGGTAAGCCGCCTCGGCTCCCTTGCCCAAGCGGTAGCGCCCCAAGGGAACGACCAACCCGTCGAAGGGCTGCCTTTCCAGTTCAAATTCATGGCCCGGCCCAAAGCGGGCTTGGCCTTCAAGGAAGTGCTCGGTAAGCTTCCAGGTCCAAGATTCAAAATGATCCAAAAGCCCCTGGGCCTGCTTTGAAGAAAAACGGAACCGTTCGCCAACGGACTGGTCGAAGTTTTCTAACAGGTTGCTGCGGGTGAGCAGCATGTCCTGGGCGATTTTTTCTTCTAAGTCTTTTTGTAGGGTGTCAAAGGCTTGGTTGATTTCTTCGGCGCTGCGGCAGCTTTGGTAAATGGCCACAATCCGCTTCTCGAAGTCCACGCCCGACTCAATGGCCCCCAAGACCTCGTCCGAAACCCCAAAGACCCCCTGAAAGAGCTGAAACTTTTGGTCTAGCAGTTCAAAAACCCGCTGGTCCGCTTGGTTGGTGCGGTCCAAGAAGTTGACCACCACCACGTCGAACTTCTGACCATACCGGTGACAGCGCCCGATGCGCTGCTCGATACGTTGGGGGTTCCAGGGAAGGTCGTAGTTGACCACCAAGGAACAAAATTGAAGGTTCACCCCCTCGGCCCCGGCCTCGGTGGCGATCATGATCTGTGATTTTTCCTTAAAGTGGTCCACCAAAGCTTGTCGGCGGTCGGCACTGGCGCTGCCCGAAATTTTATCCGTTCCTTGGTGGCGCTCCTTCCAGGTCCGGTAAATTTCTTTCGACTTTTCGTCGTCGTTCTGCCCGTTGAACACCACCACCCCGCCACCGTAGCCCGCTTCTTCGAGCATTTGGTACAAATAGGCTTGGGTCCGGCGCGATTCGGTAAAGATCAGCGCCTTTTGCGGTGCGCCCAGCTCGCTTAGCTTGGCGAAGGCCTTCGAAAGCGCGGTCAACAGGGCCGTACCCTTTTGGTTTTGCTCGATGGACCGGGCCAATTCCAAATAACCCTGTAATTCCTCTACTTCTGTTTGGATACTGGCTTTGTCTTCCAAGCTTAAGGGGTCGGGCATTTGGTCTAAGGGCACCAAATCCCAGGCTTCTTGGTCTTCTTCAAAGGGTTCGTAGTCTTCTTTGAGCAACGTTGAGTAAAAGAGGTCCTCAACCTGTTGGTTGGCCTTGAGTTGGTCCTCAAGCCGGGCCACGAGGCTTTCTAGGGTTCCGGTGATGGCGAAGCTGGAGCTGGCCAACAGTTTGCGCAGCACTAGGGTGATCAGCTGCCGCTGGCTGGTGGGCAGGGCATAGAGCTTTTCGCGTTGGAGATAGGCCGAGATGCTCTCGTATAGCTCGCGTTCCTTTGGGCTGGGGGTGAATTCTTGGGTTAAGGAGATGCGCTGGGTATAGCGTACATATTCTTGTACCTCCCGGCGCAAGGTACGCTTGCAGAAGGGGGCAATCCGGCGGCGCAGATTTTCGTAGTCCACCGACCCGCTGGTGTATTGGGCCTTAAAACTGCGCACATCCCCAAAGACATGTTCGTCCACCAGACTCACCAGCCCGAATAGCTCCAATAAGGAGTTTTGGAGCGGTGTGGCGGTCAGGAGCAGCTTGGGCGCGCTGGCAGTGGAGCGCATGATGGATTTGCCGATCCGGTTGTCCTTTTTATAAACATTACGCAGCCGGTGGGCCTCGTCGATCACCACCAAGTCCCAAGGCAGGGCACTGATAGGTGCTTCTTGGCGGCGGGCGAACTCGAAGGAACAGAGCACTACGGCGTCTTGTTCGAAGGGATTGGCTTGTTCGGTCCGGGTCAGGGCCTTGAGGCGGTTGGAGTCGATGATTTCAGCGGCGAGGTGGAACTTCTCGGCCAGTTCCTGGCTCCATTGCATGCGCAACGAAGAGGGGCATATGATCAAGATCCGGCGGCGCTTTTCGGCCCATTTTTGGGATATAACAATCCCCGCTTCGATGGTTTTGCCCAGACCCACCTCGTCGGCGAGGATGCAACCCTTGGAAAAAGGGGACTTAAAGGCGAAGAGGGCCGCCTCAATCTGGTGCGGATTCAGGTCCACCTGGGCGTCCAACAAAGCGCTGGTGAGCTTTTCGGGAGCATCGGACGGGAACCGGCGGGTTAGCTCCTGGGCATAATAACAGGCATGAAAATCGGTTAAGCCCAAAAGGTCCGCCATGACTTAGGTTTTAGAATTGGCTGAAAGAATAGGACTGCTTTAACCAAAACCTGCCATGTTCCCTTTGGGAAGTCGAGATGCTTATGCAGCCAAAACCGGTGGCCTGCCCGCTACATCCCAAAACTGGCCAGCAGGTCGTCGATTTGGTTTTGGTCGCTGGCGTTGGTTTCGCCGCTCATGGCCCCCATGCGGAGTTTTTCAAGCTCTTGTGACAATTCTGCATGTCCGGCGGTAACCAGCATTTCCAAGAGATTGAGCTTCATCTTCTGGAACAATTGCTCGCGGCTCATCTCGCTGCTGCTTGCGTCAATCTCCTGGATCAAATCCAGGGTCCGCTGGCCGGTCTGACTGACCACCTCTTGCAGCTGCTTGCGGGTTTTCTCGGCTTGGGCTTGGTGGAACTTGGCGTCTAGGTGTTTGGCTAAGAAAGCCAGCATTTGGTAGACCCCCACCTGCTGTTCTTCCGTGGTGGTCAACGGCAATACGGCTTGGTATGGCTCGAAATTCACCAACACCGCCTCTGGTTCTTCAAAAATCCCGTTACCCCGCTGTCCATTAAAAAGCCTGATTTGGGGATCGCCGTCGATGTCCATCGTGTCGCGCATCAATTGGCGCATGTTCGAAAGTAATTGCATCGGGGTCGTACCCTCGGCATTACTTTCGAGGGCCTGCAAAAACCGCTCAAACAGACGGGCGCGGTAGCCTTGTTGGTCGACCTCATCATGCAAACTGCTGATGCGGTGGTAGTCGCGTAGGCAAGCCCGCACCGCAGAGACCAACCGCTTGGGGTTGATCGGTTTGGCCAGATAGCGGTTCGCCCCCGCGCCCTCAGCGGCAATCTCTTTTTCAGGGCCCATCACGGCGGTCTGCATGATCACTGGTAAGTCGCTCAAACGTTTGTCGGCGCGGATGCGGGCCAACAATTCGATGCCATCCATGCCGCCGGGCATTTTCCAGTCGAGCAACAAGGTCTGTATCTTGGGTTCCGCCTGCAGGCGCTCCCAAGCTTCTTCCGCACTTTCGGCAAATTCCAAGTGGTATCCTTCAGACAACAAAAGAACCTTTAAATATTTTAAGTTCAGTTCGCTATCATCGACCAACAGAATAGTATCTACAGGTGTTTGAGTAGACATAAACAAAGCTCCGAGAGAAATTGGGGTTGCGGCGACATTTTAGCAATAGAGGTAAATTTTTGCAGCTATTTTTCCGGACCACCCGTCGATTGACGAGACGCGGCAGGGCGTCCATAATCGCCCGATAACCACCCCAAAGGCCCGATGGACGAACAGGACAAGATCACCACCCCCCAACCGCTCGAAGAGGACCAGCGCGAGTTGTCGCTGCGTCCGCGCTACTTCGACGAGTATGTGGGGCAAGAGGAAATGAAGGCCAACTTAAAGGTCTTTATTGAGTCGAGCCGCCGCCGGGGCCACGGCCTGGACCACGTCTTACTGCACGGCCCGCCGGGTCTGGGCAAGACCACCATGGCCAACCTGATCTCCAACGAAATGGGCGTGGGGCTTAAGTCCACTTCGGGGCCGGTGATCGAAAAGCAGGGCGATTTGGCGGCCATTTTGACCAGCCTAGAAGCGGGCCAAGTCTTGTTTATCGACGAGATCCACCGCATGAGCCGGGTGGTTGAAGAGGTGCTCTATTCGGCCATGGAGGACTTTAAGCTAGACATCATGATCGGCCAGGGGCCCAGTGCGCGCACCCTCAAGCTGGACCTGCCCCACTTTACGTTGATCGGCGCCACCACCCGCACGGGCCTGCTTTCGACCCCGCTGCGCGAACGCTTTGGCATCCCCCTACACTTTGGGTTTTATAAACCTGAAGAGTTGCAGCGGATCATCGTGCGGTCCGCCGGGATTTTAGAGGTAGAGATTTACGACGACGCCGCCCTAGAGGTGGGCAAGCGCAGCCGGGGCACGCCGCGTATCGCCAACCGCCTGCTCAAGCGGGCCCGTGACTTTGCGGAACTCAAGTCCGGCGGGGTGATCACCCTGCCGATTGTCGAAGAAACCCTCTCGCGCTTGGGCGTAGACCCCTTGGGCATGGACAACTTAGACCGCAAGATTTTGCGGCAGATCATTGAAGGCCACGGCGGCGGGCCGGTGGGGGTGAACACCATCGCCGCTTCGGTGGGCGAAGAGTCGGACACCATCGAAGACGTAGTGGAACCTTACCTGCTACAAATGGGCCTGTTGCAACGCACCCCCAGGGGCCGCGTAGCCACCCAAAAGGCCCGCGACGCCATCGGCTGGGGCACTGAGCCCACGGATCAACTCAACTTTTAGGAGCCCTCATGCGTTGGATTCAATTCACCTTAGGGGCCCTCGCTGCCTGTGGGATGGGTCTGGGTTACGTTTGGCTGCGCGGCGGCCAGCTGCCCGAAAGCCACCGTACCCAACTCACCTTCCGTTTTGACGCGCCCATTGAGCGGGTCTGGGCGGTGCTCAGCGACTTTGAAGGACAACCGGCTTGGCGCAGCGGTTTGACCGGCGTGAACCAAGCCGCACCGGGGCTTTGGGTGGAAGATTATCAGGGCACCTTGATGGCCATGCAAACCACCGCCTTGGAATCACCCCACCTGTTAGAACGGCGCATCGCCGATCCGGACCAACCCTTCCAGGGCTTTTGGCGCTACCAGTTAAGCGCCGATGGTGAAGGCACCTTACTGACCCTGAGCGAGGAAGCGAGCATCCACAACCCGCTTTACCGATTTTTGGCCCATGGGATGAGCGATTTTGAGCAGACCCTGCGCGGTCTGGTGGCGGACTTAGAAGGGCCGCTGGGTCCGGCGGTGGAGGTCACCGCGCCATGAAGTCTGCCTTTATCCAAACCTTTGGCTGCCAGATGAACGACCACGACAGCCGCCGGATGGTCCATTTGCTGGAAGAAGCGGGGTACCAAGTAGGCGGCGAGATGGACCAAGCGTCCTTGGTGTTGCTCAACACCTGTTCGGTCCGCGAGAACCCGGAGAACAAGGTTTACTCCATGGTGGGTCGGTTGGCGCGGATCAAAAAAGAGCGGCCCGAGATGATCATCGCCGTGGGCGGCTGTGTGGCCCAACAGGAAGGGGAAAAGATCTTAAAGCGGCACAAAGCGGTGGATTTGGTTTTTGGCCCCGACCAAATCTTCCATCTACCCCGCATGATCCAGGAAGTCCAAGCAGGCAAGCGCGGCGTTTATACGGGCTGGCAAGAGCGGGACCGCAAGCTGCAAAACTTTATCCCTGACGAAGAATTAGAAGCCGGGACCGTAGAAGGCGGCCAGGGGATGGTGGCCATCACCAAAGGCTGCGACAACCATTGCAGCTTTTGCATCGTCCCCAAGACCCGTGGCACCCTAGTCAGCCGTGAGTTGGACAATATCCTGGCCGAATGCCGGGACCTAATTGACAAGGGGGCTGTCGAAATCCTCTTGTTGGGCCAAAACGTAAACAGTTATCAGGCCCAGGGGCATGGGTTTATCGACCTATTGCAAGCCGTAGCCGACCTACCGGGCCTCAAGCGCCTGCGCTTCACCAGCCCGCACCCCAACGACTGGAACGCCGAGTTAACGGACCTAATGGCCCGCCATCCGGTGATTTGCAAGAGCCTGCACCTGCCCTTCCAGGCCGGTAGTGACCGGATCTTAGAGTTGATGCGCCGCGACCACAACCAAGCCCAATATTTAGCCAAGGTCGCTTATCTGCGCGAGCAGGTTGCGGGCCTGCAATTGAGCACTGATGTGATTGTGGGTTATCCCGGCGAAACTGAAGCGGAGTTTGAGGAGACTTTGGAAGTGCTGAAACAGGCCAAGTTTTTCTTGATCTACGCCTTTAAATACAGCCCCCGCCCCGGCACCAAGGCGGCGCAGCTCGAAGACGACATCCCCACCGAGGTCAAGGAAGCGAGATTGGAGCGGGTCTTAAAACTACAAGCAGGCATCCAAGACCAAATCTTAGACGCCCACCTGGGCACCCGCCAAGAAGTCTTAATCGACGCCGCCCACCCCAAGGAGCGCGGCGTCATGCAAGGCCGCACCGACGCCAACCTCCGCGTCGCCTTAAGCGCCCCGGACCTAGAAATCGGCGATTTGGTCCCCGTGACCATCACCGGGCGGCGGGAGCATTCGTTGTTGGGGGATATTACCTGAATCTTAATCTCCTTCGCCTATTGCCACCGAAATAAAAACCCCTCCTCTTGTTTCAGTTCTGGTAATATCTGCAACACTTTTACCTGTGGCCGTACCTCCGTCACTATAGCCATCTCGAAATACTGGAACATTCCTTTCGACGAAAAAGCCAACGCCTACGTTCATTCCAGCGTTAGAATTATATGACAGGTACTTGCCGACTCCGGCTCCATTAAAGCCATCTGATACCAAATTCTTAATATCTTTTTCTAGGTCATCCAATTTCGTAACCAAAATATTGACGAAATAACCCTCCTGATTGTGGAATTCATATGCTATTCTGGGAACTGCCTGACCTTGGTTTTTTGCCCGGATTTCTCCTGTTGTTTCATCGATAGTAACTTCTCCGCTAATACGGCCAGGCAGTTGGTCATAACTCAGCATCAGGGAAGGCATCCAACTCCAGCCTTTAAAGGTCATATTTTCTTCTTTTAGGTTATTGAGTTCAATGTTTGCTCTCAACTCATTCAATTCGTGTTCTGCTGGCGAAGCGCTCTCCTCCCCCGGAACGGCAACCGTCAGATTTGTTGTTTCAGTAGCACCGCCAGCATCGGTAGCCTCAAGCTGAAAATAGACAACTTGACCTGATGGGATTCCTTCGATGCGAGCAGGACTCGTCAAATTTGCAGCTACTGGATGTGCGGCAAAACTCTCCCCCTCAAGGTGCCACCTGATTTGGTAAGTGTGATCTGCAGCCGCTGTCCAGTACACAAGAAGTGCATTGGAACTTCTTGAAACCCTATCCACAGTGGGCTTCGTTGCTGCTAGTGCGACAGAAAGACAACCAACAAACAGCCATATCAACAAAAAAAACTGAGCGGTACGCTTCATTTTCTAGTCTCTATAAAGCTTACTCCCCAATAATCTTCACCAAAACCCGCTTACGTCTCCTGCCGTCAAATTCACCGTAGAAGATTTGTTCCCAGGGGCCGAAGTCTAAACGGCCCTCGGTGATGGCGACGACGACCTCGCGGCCCATGATCTGCCGCTTTAAGTGGGCGTCGCCGTTGTCTTCGCCGGTTCGGTGGTGCTGGTAACCCTGGGGATCATAGGGCGCCAGTTCTTCAAGCCACTTTTTATAATCATTGTGCAATCCCGGTTCGTCGTCGTTGATGAAGACACTGGCGGTGATGTGCATGGCGTTAACCAAGCACAGGCCTTCTTGCACCCTTGATTCGGCCAAACAGGCCTGCACGTCGGGTGTGATGTTGATCAGTTGCATCCGTTCAACGACGTTAAACCAAAGTTCCTTGCGGTATGATTTCATAGTTTTTCGAATTTTAAGGAGGTTGTATCACATTCCGTAAGGGCTTTTAAACTAATATCTTGGCCCTTTTACCAAGTGGCCATTATAAATTTGGAAAAAATTCCGGCAAGCCTTTTCCATGAATAATCCCCCACGGCCCTACCCCAGAGGCGCAAAAAAAGTTGATCCGTCCGGCCAAAAATCGCTCAGACCCCTACCTGTAGCCCATTTACCGACAAAGTTTCAGTAGGGCCCCCAAATATTTGACGCCAGCCCCAAGGGGGCGCTAAACTAGTAGCAAATCACCAATGACCCACTAAATTCAGAGGTTCCAGATGGATGTTACGGGCAGCGAAACAGAAAAAAACCTACTTAAAGCCTTTGCAGGCGAATCCCAAGCGCGCAATCGCTATAATTATTTTGCTTCAGTCGCCGCCAAAGAAGGCTACCAGCAGATGGCCGCCATCTTCACCGAAACGGCTGAGCAAGAACATGAGCACGCCAAGCGCTTTTTTAAGTTTTTAAGTAGCGGCAGCGACCTCGAAATCACCGCAGCTTACCCGGCCGGTAAAATCGGCACCACCGAAGAAAACCTTGCCGCTGCCGCTGCTGGTGAGCACCACGAATGGACAGAGCTATATCCGGGCTTTGCTAAAGTGGCCCGCGAAGAAGGATTTGAGCAGGTCGCCAAGGCATTTGAAGCCATCTGTGTGGCCGAAAAGCGCCACGAAGAGCGCTACCGAACCCTGCTAGAGCGCATCAACCAAGGTGAGGTCTTTAAAGTCGGCGATAACGTGATCTGGCGTTGCCGCAATTGCGGTTACCTACACGAAGGGACCGAAGCGCCCAAGCTCTGCCCCGCTTGCTTCCACCCCCAGGCTCATTTTGAGATCGACCGCGGTCCGTTGACCCTCTAATCCCTTGACCCCAAGGCGCGGCAGGTTGATAATCGGAAAAACCCGATACCTGTGCTAAAAGTCAATGGACCAAATCAGCGAATCAAAAATTTTCGAGCCCGCCGCGTTGGCCCAGCACCTGCGGGGCCTCCAGGCCCAAGGACAGGTGATTGTTTTCACCAATGGCTGCTTCGACTTGGTCCACAAAGGGCACACCCGCTACCTTCGGGAAGCAAGGGCCCAAGGGGACGCTTTGGTGGTCGCGTTGAACACCGATGCTTCGGTCTCTCGGCTTAAAGGAGAACGCCGCCCGGTGGTTCCTTTGGAAGAACGGGCCGAGATTTTGGCGGGCTTTTATTTTATCGATTTTGTGACCTACTTCGACGAAGACACCCCCTTTGAATTGATCTCCCTCTTGCGCCCTGACCGCTTAATCAAAGGCGGCGACTATGCCTTGGACCAAATTGTGGGCCGTGAGTTGGTCGAAAGCTGGGGCGGAAAGGTCAGCACCATCCCCGAGATCCCCGGCGGCAGCACCACCGGAACCATCGACCGCATCTTAAAAGCCTACGGCCCCCATGTTTGACCGCAGACTTTGGCCCCATATCGACTGGGTTTTAATCGGTATCGTCTGTATCATCAGTGTAGTCGGGTTTTTCTCGATCTATTCGGCCTCGGTGTCTTACGGCACCGAAACCAACTTCTTCAAGCGCCAGTTGCTTTGGTTCTTCGTGGGCTTGGTGGTGATGGCGGCGGTGACCATCTTTGACTATAAGGCCTTAGGACAGCTTTCCCTTTGGTTCCATATTGTGGTGATCTTGTTGTTGGTCTTGACGCTGATGTACGGAACCGGCGGACCGGGCAGTAAAGTGGAACGTTGGCTTAAGTTAGGTCCCTTCTTTATACAGCCCTCGGAGTTCGTCAAATTTACGCTGGTGTTGTATCTGGGGCATTATTTCCGCGATTCTCGGCGTATTGGCGATTTAGGGTTCAAGGACCTAGCTTGGCCGGCGGCGGTCACTTTGGTCCCCTTTGTGCTGATCCTGCGCCAGCCCGACCTGGGCACCGCCGTGGTGTTACTCTTTATCTTCGTTCCGGTGATCTTTTTGGTGGGCATCCGGCCCAGGTTGGTGGGCATCATGGCCGGCTTGGGTGTGGTTTCGGCGCCCTTCGCTTGGTTTTATGTACTCAAGCCCTACCAGCGCAGCCGTATCTTAACGATGCTCGACCCCGAGCGGGACCCTCTGGGTAAGGGGTACCACATCATCCAATCCAAGATCGCGGTGGGTTCGGGCGGCGTTTGGGGCAAGGGTTATCTAGAAGGAACCCAAGCGCATTTGAACTTTCTCCCGGCGCGCCATACAGACTTTATTTTTTCAGTCTTCACGGAGGAATGGGGCTTTATCGGCGGGGCCACCTTGGTGGCACTCTATACCTTTTTGATCCTCTGGTGCCTTAAAGACATCGGGCGGACCAAGGACCGCTCTGGGACCGTCTTGACCCTGGGCGTGACCATCATCTTAAGCAGCCAAATCTTGATCAACATCGGCATGGTGATCGGCCTGTTGCCGGTGGTGGGTATGCCCCTGCCCTTTATGTCTTACGGCGGGAGTGCGATGATCAGCCACATGATCGGGATCGGCTTGATCCTCAATGTCCGCATGCGGCGCGGCGAAATGGCGGCCAGTAATCCTTCACTGGCCCTTTAAGGTAAGCTACCGACCTACCAGCCCGCCCGGCGTCCCAGTGCTTTCTTGTAGACCGTTTCATAACCTTTGACGGCCTGCTTCCAGCTAAAGTCCTTTTTCATGGCCCTTTGCTGCATCCCCAGGTATCCCTTCTTGTCGTTGTACCAAGTGTAAAGAGCCCAGCCGATAGTATCGCGCAGCGCTCCGGCGTCGATGTCTTCAAAAACAAAGCCCGTGCCGGTGCCCGCTTTGGGGTCATAGTTTTGTACCGTGTCCACCAAGCCACCGGTAGCCCGCACGATGGGCAGGGTGCCGTAGGCCATACTGTACATCTGGTTCAAACCGCAGGGCTCGTAACGGCTAGGCATAATAAAGAAATCTGAACCCGCCTCGATCAAGTGGGCCAGCCGGTTTTGGAAGCCAATATAACTCCCCATCTTGCCCGGATACAGGCCCGGTAACCAGCCAAAGAAGCCCTCAAGTTCCGGCATGCCGCTACCCAAAAGGGCAATCTGAAGATCCCAGCCCAGTATCTCGTGGATCGACTTCTGCAAAAGGTCCAAGCCCTTTTGTTCCGCTAACCGCCCAACCAAACCGAAGACCGGCTTGTCTGGGTTGACCTCTAGGCCCATGGCCTTTTGTAGTTCCGCCTTACAAGCCGCCTTACCTTTAAGATCCTTGGCGCTGAACTTGGCGGGTAAGTGGCGGTCCTTGGCGGGGTTCCATTCGTCGGTATCGATGCCGTTTAAGATCCCCGACACGTCTTCTTTGCGGCGCAGCAAATAGGGGCTCAGGCCGTTGCCGCCGGGCTCGGTCAAGATTTCTTGGGCATAGGTGGGGCTGACGGTGGTGATCTGGTCGGCATAAAAGAAGCCACCTTTGAGCAGGTTGACGCCGCCGAAAGACTCAAACTCGTCGGGCCGCAATTGCATCCAATTGAGCCCAATAAAGCGGGCCAGCGATAAATCACTGTGGATCCCTTGATAACCGATATTGTGGATCGTCAGGACGCTGGCGGTGCCTTTAAAAAAGTCGCCCGGCCAGCCCCAAGCTTTTACGTAATAGGGCACCAGTGCCGTCTGCCAGTCAGAGCAATGGACCACGTCGGGCTTAAAGTCCAAGGCAACGGCGAGGTCCAAAGCCGCCTTGGAAAAGAAGGCAAAGCGGGCGGCGTTGTCTGGGTAGCCTTCCTCTCCGTCGTCATAGATGGGATGGCGGCCAAAATAGTCTTCGTAGTCGATCAGGTAAACGGGCATGCCCTCGATGTCCGTTTCCATCACCCGTGCGAACATGGTGGTGTTCCCCATATTGACGAAGAAGGGGCTGAACTTTTCTTTTAACCCCTGAGGGTCGATGATGTAGTGCCGAGGCAGTACTAGGGCCACTTCGTGCCCGGCGCGGTGCAGTTCTAAAGCCAAGGTCCCGGCGACGTCGCCGAGACCGCCGGTTTTTATGAAAGGAACCGCCTCAGAGGCGACCATCAATATCTTCATCAAAAGTTATGGGTTAAGGTTCTTTGGGGTCCAGGTCTTTGGGTACCGAAGATAAGATCTTTTTTTCTAAAAATTCAGGGTCCAAACGGTTGATTACATCGATTAGCCCCTGTAGGCTTCGGCTCGCCTCGGCTTGGCGCGAATCCATCTGGGCCAGCTTGAGCAAAAATTCGGGGTCCGCCGCCGGGGCGGGCCTCTTCTTTGGGGGCCTACGGCGCGGCGGGCCGACCGGCTTGGGGCCGGGCTCCAATTCGGATAGTTGTTGTTTAGGCACCATCCGGTCTTCAAGATCGCGGCGTAGTTTATCTAAAACCACTCCGCCCGTTTGCTCTTCTAGGTTCCAGCCAGGGAGCTGGGGCAATTCGTCTAACCGCCGTTTTAATTCGGGCCAATAGAGTTGCCCCTCCCATTCATCGTGCAACTCTTCGAGCGCCGCTTTGTATTTTTCATACAGCGGTTTTTTCATCGCCGCTGCCGAAGGGTCAGAATGCTGGATCACTTTAAGCAGCTTGGCCAATTGCTGGGCTAAAGCCATCAGTTGGATTTGGATCGGCGACATAAAGCTACAGGGCCTGATCGAGACGCAGTAAGGCGTCTTTCCCGCCCAGCCGGATCGAAATATTGGGCGAGGTGATCGCCGGGTCGTTGGGGTTGATGCGGATCGATTTGGTGCCCAACCGGGCTAACCGCTCGGTCATCATGCGGATGGTGGGGACCGCCAACCCAGCCCCGATTTCCAGCGCCACCAAGTTCTGGTGCCCAATTCTTTGGCAAAAGGCCTCAAATTGTTGGGCTTGGCTTTCAGAGCGCCCAGAAATCCAGGCAAAATCCCCGAACATCAAGATATTGGGCCGAGCCACATGGTCACATTCGGGGCAGCGCGGCACCTGGGTCGAGCGCATGGTGGACTCTTCCACCGCTACTTCTGCCTGATTATCCCAAATCTTTGAGCTACAGGGGCGGCAGCATTGGAGTTGGTGGATCGAGCCATGGACCTCATAGACCTGGGCGGGATCAAACCCAGCCTTTTGAAAATGCCCGTCCACGTTGCTGGTCACAAAAAACAGCGCTTTCCCCCGCTGCTCCGCCCATTTTTTTAAGACGCTATAGCCTTGGTGGGGCGTGGTTTTGCGGTACAGGTTGAGCCGGTGGCCATAAAAGCCCCAGCCAAAATGGGGGTCCCCTTCGAAGTGCTCGGGGTTGGCTGCTTCGACAAAAGAAAGACCCAGTCGTTCATACATAGGGTAGGCCTTCCAAAAGCCCCGGTCACCCCGAAAATCAGGAAGCCCCGAATCAACGCCCATGCCTGCACCGCTCAAGACGACCAAGCCAGAAGCGTGATCGATCCAACGGGCGGCGCTGTCGATTTCTTTCATGAAAAATGCCTCCTTAGTCTTATCAGCCCTCCAGCGTCAAAGTACCACTTACTCCGTAGAGCGGCAAGGAGATTGAACCAAGCCGCGCCAGACTTGAAAGGAGTGCTTTTCCCTTGTTTTGTTGCCTCCCTTTCCGATATACTGCCGTTGAGACGAATGGTTCTTGTAGAACCCTAATTTATAACACCTTAGGGAGTTTTTTTGGACGAGCCTGGCCAGCTGTCGCTGTTCCATCTCTTCAGGCGCTCGATTAATCCCTTCCGGGACGAGGAAGCAGAAAAGGAACCCCCACCGACAGCCGAGGAAGTCGACCTCCTCAAGAATTTGGAAGAGTACTTCCAAACCACCACCTCCGAAGTGATGACCCCGCGCACCCAGATGTGCACGCTTGAGCGAGATAAAACCGTCGCTGAAGCCATGGAAGTCTTCCACAAGAGCGGCTTTTCACGCATACCCGTTCAAGACCAAAAAAGAGACAACATTGTGGGCGTATTGTCGGCCATTGACCTCTTCCCTTATGTGGAACAGCGCCATCAGGTCAAGGTCCAAGAGATCATGCGCAAGCCCCTGTTTGTTTCTTACTCCAAGCCCATCCACCAGCTACTGACCGAGTTTAAGAAGGCCAACAACCATATGGCCATCGTGATCGATGAATATGGCGGCGTAGACGGCATGATCACCGTCACCGACATCATCGAAGAACTGGTAGGTGACATCCCCGACGAATCCAACCGCCACAGTGACCCCACCTGGGAACATGTAGAAGACGGATTGATCGAGATGGACGCGACCTACGCGCTGGACGAATTCAATGAATTGTACGGCACCGATTTCCACAAAGATGGGGTCGAAACCATCGGCGGATATGCCTGCCACACCTTAGGCAAGATCCCCAGCCGCGGAGAACAGTTTAAACTGTTAGAAATCCAGTTCACCGTCGAGGAATCCACGGACCGCAGCATCCACAAACTCAAGATCACCGCACCGCCCAATTCATGATGTTTTGGGCATTGGCCACTGGGTTGGCCCTGGGCGTTTTGGGCTGGCCGGGTCTTTGGGCCTGGGCTGGGTTGTTGTGGCCCTTGGCCTTTGCGCGCGCCTTTACCTGCCCACCGAAACTGAGCCGCCTGTTGGCCTTTGGCTTCGGCTTAGCCCAAGGACAATTTGTTTGGCTTATCAGCGCATTGCAACCGGCCAGTGGCCGCCCTTGGCCGCTTGATTGGCTGTTGCTGAGCTTTGGTGGTTGGGTCCTTAGTCTGCCTTTGGTGGCCCTGCTCTGGGTCCTTGCGCGGTGGGCGCGCCGCCGAGTTAAAGAGGCCTCAGCCCTTTTCTTTTGGGGTTTTCCGTTAGTCTACGGCCTCCACCTCTACCTCCGCGACTACTTCCCACTCAGCGGCTTGGTGGCCAGCAGCCCCGCCGCATTAAGCCCGGTGGTGGACCTCTGGGGCCCGGCTTACCGGATTTGGGGGGTCAAAGGCATGGAGCTGGCCTTGCTTTGGTCGGGTCTGTTGCTGGCCTGGGCCTGGCACCACCGCCGGGCTTTATGGGCCCCCTGGGCGCTGTTGCCGCTACTGCTGGTCTTCTTGAGTGGGTGGCTATGGCCCCCGCCACCAGCCCAGGGACCTTCCTTTGAGGTGGCCTACTTGCCTTGGCGCGGGATTGTCGGGACCGATCCCCCCCGCCAGCGGGCCCTGGCCGAAATGTTGGTCCGCAATGCCCAATTTCCCGAGGTTCCGCTGATCCTCTGGCCCGAGTCGGCGCTGCCGGGCAATGCCGCCGAAGGCAGGGCTTTAGAGCAGCTGCAATCAAAACTGAATCCAGGGCAGTCCCTGCTTTTCGGGGTCAACCGGGCTGAATTGGCCGGGGACCACCTAAACTACGCCAACGCCGCCTATTTACTGTCCGCCGGGGAATTTTCGCCCCAATTTGTCGCCAAAGAATATTTGGTTCCTGGAGTGGAAACCGCATTGGGCGGATTCACGATAATCCCCCGCCAGTTTACCTACCGGTCAGGCTCGCCGGTTTGGTTTAAGGTCAACGGCCTGAGCTTGGCTCCGGGCCTTTGTTCTGAGCAGTTTATTGAACCCTGGTACCGCAGCCGAGAAGAGCAAGCCCAGGGCTACGTATTTTTGTCCCGCTGGTTTTTATTCGGTCCCTTGGGCCGGGAACTGTTACACAACTTAGGCCGAGCCTATGCGGCCCAAACCGACAAACCGGTGGTCCAGGTGGTCAATGGCGGGCTTAGCGGCCCGGTGATGGCGCGGCTCAAAGGGCAGGACTTGGGCCAGTGGAAGCCCGAAGCGATGGGCGGCAAAGCGTTAGTAATTGGTCAGGACAGCCAGTCGCCCTATTACCGGTTCGGCCCCGGTTTATTGTTGGTGGCCCAACTGTTGGCGGGTTTGTTGGCCTTTAAACAGCTCACTCCTGCAAGGCCTCCGGTACCCCCCGACGACGCCACAGCCAATAATCCCCCAGTTTCTTGACCGGCTCAAAGCCGAGCAATGCCTCTTGCCGCCCAAAACAATAACCGCCCCAGTCCAGCAGCGGCGAGGCGAGCAGTAGGTAATCGAAGGACTCAGGCGCGGCGCAATGCCCGTTGACCCCCTCTACGCCCAACCTAGCCCCGGCCCCCGGAAAAAGCATTTTGCGGTCCGGCGGCAGGTTTCGCTGGGCCTGCAATACCGCCCGCCGGTGCCCTTTAAGGCCATAATCGTCTACCCGGTTGTAAGGTGCCCAGACCCGCCAGGGGGCCGCGAAGAGCCAAGCTAAGGCAACCAACGCCAAGACCCGCACCAGCCGTTCGGCCCCCACCTCGCCCCGCCCGCGCAGGGCCCCGTAATATCCCAGCCAGAAAACCACGGCGGCCCCCAAAGCGGGCAATAGAGCAAAGGCTAAGGCTTCCAGATTACCTGAGCGTAACCAGACTGAAAAAGGCCGCAAGGGGTCGCGTTGGAGCAGAAAGAAGACCCCCAGGGCGATCCACCACAAAAAAAACTCCCAACCTTCAACGTGGCGTCCGCGCCCAGCCAGCAAAAGCCCTAACAACAGCAGCAAAAAAGGCCAAAGGGGCATCAACCGCAGCGGGATCTCTCCTGTGTTCAGCCAAGGAGCGGTACAACACAAGCCTAAAACAAAAAGCAAGGGAGCCCAATAGGCCCGGCTCGCACGCCCATTTGGGTCCAGCCCTTTGATAAAAAGCAACAGCAAGACCAGCGGCAACAGGGGAGTGAGCCAAAAAACCAGCGCCCCGATGGACTCCCAAGGAGTGAGCGGATTTTGCCCCAACGCCAAAGACTGGAGCAACTGGTTGGGCCCGCCAAAGCTGTGCTGGGCCCCTACCACCAAGATCAGCGCTACCGCCAAAGCCCCATAGGCCCCCACCAACCGAGAAGGTACCCCAGAGACCAACTGGGCCCCCAACAGTGCCGCCCAAAGGATCAAGGTGACCGGTAGGTCCACCCAAAGACAGGCCAAGGATGACACAAAAACCAAGACCATGGCCAGGGGGCCTCCCTTGCGGTCAAAGAACCACAAAGCCAGGTAATGAGCGAGCAACAAGGGGGTGCTTAAATGCCCGTGGGCGCTGAGTGCGAAGGAACCTTGAAGGGTCAAGGGAGCCAGCAAATATAGCCCAGACAGCAACCAACGCAGGCCCGGCTGATCGCGGCTAATGCCCCGGTGGAAGCCTAACAGAGCCAACAACAGCCCCAGGCTAACCAACCGCAAAGCCGCCTGGGTTAGGTAAATCCAGACCGGCTGCGGGCCTAAAAAATGGCCCAAAGCCCAGACCAGACTCGCTTCAACATCAAACCAGTCAGGTCCCAACTGGGAGCGCAGGGCCGAATGCCCGACCAGGGGATTTTGCGCCTGGGCCGCCACCAGTAAGCCAAAGAACGCCGCCATGATCCACACCGATCCGATCCCTAACGAAGACTTGGGCGGTAGGGACATGGGTTTTACAGTTTAGGTAGTCGGTCGCCCAGGCGGGTTTCCAAGAGGCCGATGGCTTCGAAGATCAGGTCCGATTGGCTGCTACTAAAGTCCCAAGTAGAGCCAACATGGGCCTCAGCCCAGACTCGGGCCGAGTTGGTCCGGTTGACCTCTTGGGCCATGGCGGTCCAATCGCAAACCATTTCCACCAGCGCCAATTCGGGCATCTCTTGGGGGTGGGCATAAAATTCGGGATGGTGGTCGTTGACCGAATAATGGTGCAAGATCGCTTCTTGGACCTGAGGCTCGATCCCCGAGGGGTAAAGGTAGGGGTTTCCTTGGCCACGTTGGCGGTGGTGTTCGGTCAGCCAGATATAGGCGTCTTGCTCTTCGGGCTCGAATTTTGAGGCATCGTGGTCAAAGCCCCGGCGGTGTAGCGCGGCATGTTCCAAACCACGAAACCCTTCGAGCGTCACCAGAGCTAGGTGGACTCGCCGGATATGCAGCCGGGTGCGGCTTTCAAAAAACTGCCGCATTTGGGGGGTGTATTGTTTGAGCAACATCGCCAAAGCCTCTAGGTTTTGGCTTGTTGTAACTCAAAAAGGAGCGCCCGACAAGTACTTCACCGAGCAGGATACCCCAAGCCCCCCGTGCGGGGGGCCCAGGAAACCTAGTTTTGGTAGGCCGTTTCGCCGTGTAGTTGGCTGTCCAAACCTTGGGTTTCTTCGTCATCCGTGACCCGTAGACCCATGGTTTTGTCTAAGACCTTGGCAATGATTAGGGTCATCACCACGGAATAGACAATGGTCACCGCCACCGCGAAGGCCTGTTCACCGAAGAGGTGCCAACCGGTCGAGAGGTTGGAGAAAACCCCATCGGCCCCACCAGAGTTAACTAAAACACTAGCAAAGAGGCCCGTCGCCAAAGCGCCGAAGATACCGCCGATGCCGTGCACCCCAAAGGCGTCCAGGCTATCGTCAAAACCAAAGCGGCCCTTGATCCGCACCCCGAAGTAACAAACCAGACCCCCGATCAGGCCGATCACTAGGCTAGAGGTGGGGCTAACAAAGCCCGCGCCGGGGGTGATGGCCACTAAACCGGCGAGCATACCCGAAAGGGCCCCTAAGATCGAAGGCTTCTTTAAAAACACCCACTCGGCCAGGGTCCAACTGAAGAGCCCGGCACAGGCGCTGATGTGGGTGACCACCAAAGCGTTAGCCGCCAAGCCACCTGAGGCTAGCGCACTGCCTGCGTTGAAGCCGAACCAACCGAACCAAAGCATAGCCCCACCGATTAAGGTAAAAACTAAGTTGTGGGGCGGCATGGGGATGCGGCCATAACCCTTACGTTTGCCCACTAAGACCGCCAAGACGAGCGCCGAAATACCGGAGCTGATATGCACCACCGTCCCGCCGGCAAAGTCAAGTCCGCCCCGGTTGAGTAGGTACCCGTCAGCGTGCCAGACCATATGGCACAAGGGGTCATAAACCAAGGTCCCCCACAGCACCATAAAGACGGCGAAGGTGGAAAACTTGATCCGCTCGACCACCGCACCACCGATAATCGCCGGGGTGATGATGGCGAACATGCCCTGGAACATCATAAATAAAACGTGGGGGATGGTGCCGTTGGCCTCTTGACCGACGCCGCGCAGCATAAAATAATCCAATCCACCAATGAAGCCTCCGATGTCGGGGCCCCAAGCTAAGCTGTAGCCAATCACCACCCATTGGATGGTCATCACGCCCATAGCAAACAGGGAATGCATCACTACCGAAAGGACGTTGGCCGAACGGACCAGACCACCGTAAAAGAGCGCTAAACCGGGGACCATGAACATGACCAACGCCGTGGAAATCAACATCCAAGCGGTGTCGGCAGTGTCAATGCCTTGCGCGAAGGCAACCTGGGGAGCGAGCAGACCAATCCCCAGGTAGGAGAGGGTTTTCAAGTTGGGCATGGCTGAAAAGGTCTTAAGGGTTTTTTAGAGCGCCGAGGTCCCGCGTTCACCGGTTCGGATGCGGATACATTCAGCGGCTTCGGAGACAAAAATCTTTCCGTCACCAATTTTTCCGGTCTTTGCGGCGTTGACAATAGCGTCTACGGCAGCGTCTACCTTGGAATCGTCTACAACGAGCATCAGCATCACCTTGGGGACAAAGTCCACCTGGTATTCTGCGCCACGGTACAATTCGGTGTGACCTTTTTGCTGGCCGAAGCCTTTCACCTCGATCACGGTCATGCCGAAGATTTCGAGTTTCTCCAAGGCCTCTTTAACTTCGTCGAGCTTAAAGGGCTTGATGATGGCGTCGATCCGTTTCATAAGCTGGAGTTCCTTGTTAGGTGTTAGGCAACCCAGCCCCCAATGGGGGCCGGGCCGGAAAGGGGTGATTAGCTGAGCATCAGCATTTCACGGTACTTAGGCAACGGCCAGATCGCATCGTCCACCAGTGCTTCTAGAGCGTCTGCTTTCTCGCGCACCAAGCCCATCGCCGGGATCAAGGTCTCGCGGGTGTGCATGGCGGTCTTTAGGGCATCGTGGCCGTGCTCGGTCTCGGCGGCAGCGTCAAGGGCTTCGGTCGCTTCGATCAATTGATCGATCAAGCCGGTCACCTTAGCCAGCAGGTTTTTCTGAGCTTTAGGGGTTGAACCAGCAGCGGCAGCGGCGTTGATCGAGTTAGCCAGTTCCGCTTGATACTTAAGCGCCGCAGGGACGATGATGTTGCGGGCCATATCGCGCGTAGCGTTGGATTCAATCTCCAAGGTCAGGATGTAGTTTTCCAGCTTGATGTTATAGCGGGACTCAATCTCACCTTTGCTCAACACTTTGTAACGACCGAACAGCTCGATGCTCTCATCGTCCATGAAGTGTTTGGCCGCTTCAGGGGTGGACTTCAGGTTCGGCAAGCCGCGCTTAGCCGCTTCGTCTTCCCAAGCCTGAGAGTAACCGTCACCGTTGAAGATAACACGCTGGTGGGTCGAGAATACGTCCTTGACCACCTTGTCGGCCGCATCGCTCATGCTGGAACCGGCTTTCATGGAAGCTTCGATCTGATCGGACATATAGTCCAAAGAGTCCGCCACAATGGTATTGATGAAGAACACCGGGCCCGCAACGTGCTGGCTGGCACCTAAGGCGCGGAACTCAAACTTGTTGCCTGTAAAGGCAAAGGGGCTGGTCCGGTTGCGGTCCGTGTTGTCCTTGGGCAGCGCCGGTAAAACGGTGCTACCTAACTGGATCGTACCGGCATCTTTGCCGCCGGGCTTAGCGCCCTTAATCAATTCCTGAACGATGCGGTTCAACTCGTCACCCAAGAAGACCGAAATAATCGCCGGGGGGGCTTCGTTGGCACCTAAGCGGTGGTCGTTACCGGCGTGGGCCACGGTAACGCGCAACAGCTTGGCGTATTTATCGACGCCGCGGATGATCGCCGCCAAAATCACCATAAACTGGAGGTTGTCGTGCGGGGTCTTGCCGGGCTCGAGTAGGTTCTGGCCGGTGTTGTCGCCCATGGACCAGTTGCAGTGCTTGCCCGAGCCGTTCAAACCGGCGAAGGGTTTTTCGTGCACCAGCATCTTCATACCGTGCTTGGCGGCGATTTCTTTCATCACTTCCATGACCACCATGTTGTGGTCCACGGCTACGTTAGCACTTTCGAACACCGGAGCCACTTCGTACTGGCCCGGAGCCACTTCGTTGTGGCGGGTCTTGACGGGGATACCGAGCTTGTACAGCGCTTTTTCGGTATCTTCCATGTAGGTCAAGATGCGGTTCTTGATCGAGCCAAAATAATGGTCATCCATGGACTGGCCTTTGTAGCTGGCGGCACCAAAAAGGGTGCGGCCCGTAGCGACTAGGTCAGGGCGCTGGTTGTAGTATTCCATGTCGACTAGGAAATACTCTTGCTCTAAGCCTGCAGTAGAGTAAACTTTTTCGGTTGCGCTGCTACCCAAAATCTTGAGCAGACGGGTACCAGCCTTTGACAAGGCCGCTTCACTGCGCAGCAGCGGGGTTTTCTTGTCTAAGGCCTCACCGGTGTATGAACAGAATGCGGTGGGGATGAACAGCGTCGCGCCGTTGGCGTTCATGCGCACAAAAGCGGGGCTGGTCGGGTCCCAAGCGGTATAACCACGAGCTTCGAAGGTGGCGCGGATGCCGCCGGAGGGGAAGGAACTAGCGTCGGGCTCGCCCTGGGTCAACGAGGTGCCGGAAAACTGCTGGAGTGCGCGGCCATTCTCGTCGGGTGTCAAGAAGGCGTCGTGCTTCTCGGCGGTCATCCCGGTAAGGGGGTGGAACCAGTGGGTGTAGTGGGTCGCACCCAATTCCACCGCCCAGTCCTTCATTGCGGCGGCGACGGTATCGGCAATCGAGGGGTCCAAGGAATCATGGTTGGAAATGGTCTTTGCCAACTTCTTGTATACGTCCTTGGGTAGGCGCTGGCGCATGACGCCATCGTTGAAGACGTACATGCCATAAATGTCTTGAACCGCCTGGGCCTCTGCGGGGACGTAGGATTTAGCAGTGCGTGCCGCAATGTTGCTTCCAATAGATTTCCGAGTAGCCGTCATGTGACTCCTGTAAACTTAATAATAGGTTAACGGTTGTGGTAAGTTGCTCCGGAACAGTTTCCGGTTTGCTTCTTCAAAGTGCAAGGCCAATGCCACCCGATTCGTGACTTTAGTTTCAGGTGATTAGCCCTTGCAGCAGCCCGATTTTTTCGTGTTTTTTGACAATAAGAACAAAACCGACAATTGTCTATTTTGTCAAACTAGAGCTTCGACTTGATAGCCCCGTCGCCATAGGGTAGGCTAAAGCCAAACCCTATTCCTAGGAAACCCATGAAGCGGCGAATTGGCATCGACTTAGGCGGCACCAAAACGGAAGTGCTCTTGTCCGAACAAAACCCTTTAGAGGTGATCGAGCGCAAGCGCGTCCCCACGGGGCAAGAAAAGGGATACGGGTTCATTGTGGAGCAGATTGCCGGGCTGGTCAAAGATTTTTTAAAAGTCTGCGACGAACCCCCAGCCATTGGCATCGGCATCCCCGGCACCCTCAACCACAAGACCGGCTTGGTCCGCAACGCCAACACCCAATGTTTGATCGGCCAACCCTTTAAAGCGGACTTAGAAAAAGCCATTGGCCAACCGGTGTATGTGGAAAACGACGCCAACTGTTTTGCCCTTTCCGAGGCACTCTTCGGGGCCGGAAAAGGCTATGGCCGGGTGATGGGCATCATCATGGGCACCGGTATGGGCGGCGGTCTGGTGGAAAACGGCCGTATTTGGAGCGGCTCTATGGGCATCGCGGCCGAATTCGGCCACAGCACCATCAACTACAACGGGCCAGAGTGCTGGTGCGGTAACAAGGGCTGTTTGGAGATGTACATCTCCGGTAGCGGAGCCGAGCGGCACTATAAGGAACTAACGGGCCAAACCAAAAAACTGGCCCAAATCTACGCCGACTTTGAGGCAGGCGAAGGGGCCGCCCAAGAATGCATCAACACCTTGCTCTTCCATTTTGGTTTAGGACTCGGTAACTTGATCACCTGTTTCGACCCGGACGTGGTGGTTATCGGCGGCGGGGCTTCGAACCTACCGATCCTTTATGACCAAGGGGTAGCACAAATCCGAAGCCATATTTTTAACGACGAGCTCACCACGCCGATCTTAAAAAACCAACTTGGCGACAGCAGCGGCGTCTTTGGTGCCGCCCTGCTGGCAGATAACTAGGAAATTTTATGCGTCTATTCATGTTGAGCGGATTGCTCTTGTTGGCTTGGGGCCTTTCGGGTTGTTGTCCCTGGTGCCACCACGACCAACACCCCGGCCACTACCGCCAAGGCCACCAATACGACCAAGGCCCTGATCTGGGGCCCACCCCAAAAAAATAACCTAAACATCCCGCGCGGCCCTTGGGCGGTTCATATGCCCAGGTGGAGCAGGGTCGCCAGTACCCAGACTGGCCCCACCTTTTATGCGCCGCTCAGCCGCCCCACCTCAAAGGCTATGGCATCAAAACCCTGCCGCCTAGAAGGCCCACAGATCAAAAGCATACCCTTACGAATTCCCCCCTCTCTAGTAGGTGACAAAAAAGTCTATTGCGAAATATCCTTAGGGTGAATACACTAGCCCTTTGTCGTTAGCTTTTTGTAGATCAACCTTAATTAAATGGAACTTTATGAAACCCATTTTTGTCGCGGTGATCGCTCTGCTCGCTATGCTAGCTGGTTGCGCTTCGGTACCCCTGGCCCCGCCTTCAAACTCCGCGCAAGCTAAACAGTTTAATGCCCCAAGCCCCGATAAGGCCGGAGTCTATATTTACCGGATAGATTCCTTCGCCGGTGCAGGCCTTAAAAAAGATGTTTGGATTGATCAGGATTGTGTGGGCGAAACGGCAAAGGGGGTCTTTTTTTATCAGGAAGTGGATGGAGACCTACCCCACTCCATCGCCACCGAATCTGAGTTTTCCCCCAACCGTATCGTGATCAACCCGAAAAAGGGCAGGTTATATTTTGTGGAACAATACATTAAACTCGGCGTTTTTGTCGGCGGTGCCGATTTGAGGGAACAAGACGTTGCGGTGGGCCAAGAAGAGGTATCCAAGCTTAAATTGGCGGTTCCTGGGCATTGCTCCAGCAGTTGATCTTTCCGGGCCGCTACCCCCCGCTCTGTGCCAGAAAGGCTGGGTGTTCTCTCGGGCAGTTCTAATATACCCCTTCGGTGCGCTGTTTTAAATCTGCCGCAAACCACAACCCGAGGGGACCCAAGCCTTCCTTTTATACGCACTGGCGAGCGCCAGGGCCAAAGGGCCCCTGGGTTCCAGCACTGGGCGTTGGGTAGGACGACCAACCCTTTGTCTGGACCGCAGGCACAGCCCCCGCATTACTCGGCCCATAACTTGCCAAGGCAAAGCCCCCTTGACCCTGCTAGCCATTTAAAGCACCTGATGGGGCCTCCATTCGATTGATCCTTGCTTTTGTGGGTTTTGTTCTCCACAATAAGAGAACAAACATTCGCTTTTGGTCCCATGGAACTGGCATCTTTTTTAAATTCCGAGCAACTGGCCGCCGTCGAACACCGCGAAGGGCCGTTGTTGGTGATCGCCGGGGCGGGCTCCGGCAAGACCCGGGTGATCGAATACCGGGTCTTGAATTTGATCATGAACCTGGTGGACCCCCGTTCGATCCTGCTGCTCACCTTCACGCGCCGGGCGGCCAAGGAAATGTTGCAGCGCGCTGCCAAGCGCGACCCCCGCGCCGCCGAGGTAGAAGGCGGAACCTTCCATGCCTTTGGGGTCAAGCTGCTGCGCGAGTTCGCTGCCAGCATCGGCGTTAACGAGAATTTTACGGTTTTAGATCAGTCCGACGCCGAAGAGGCGCTGCACCGCTGCGCCACGGACCTCAAGCTCTACGAAGGCGAAAAGCGCTTCCCCCAAAAATCGACGCTGCAAAAAATCGTCAGTATGGCGACCAACAAACGTAAGCCCGTCGCCGAGATCACCCAGGCCGAATACCCCAATTTTGCCGAATGTGCCCAGGACATCGAAAAGCTGCGGGACCTTTACGCTCAATACAAGCTGGAAAAGTCTTACTTCGACTACGATGACCTATTGTTATACACCCGCCTACTCCTAAACGAAGAGCCCATCCGGGTGCATTTGGGCGAGCAATACCGCTACATCATGGTCGACGAATTCCAAGACACCAATGTGCTGCAAGGCGAGATCGTCAAACTTCTGGGCTCGACCCATGGCAATGTGATGGTGGTCGGCGACGATGCCCAGTCGATCTACGGCTTTAGGGGGGCCTACCACCAGAACATCTTGGATTTCCCCCAGCTCTTTAAGGGGGCCAAGGTAATCAAGCTAGAGAGCAACTACCGCAGTAGCCAGCAGATCTTAGACCTGGGCAACAGCGTCTTAAACGGAATGGAGCATAAATTCTCCAAACACCTGCGCTCCGCCGAGGGCCGCCAGGGGCAACAGCCCAGCTTGAGCTTTTTTAAGGACCCTAGCGAAGAGGCGGTCTGGGTGGTGGACCGAATCCAGGAGTTTTACCACGAAGGGGAGTCGCTCTTTGAAATGGCCGTTCTCTTCCGTTCCTCCTATCTGTCCTTCCACCTCCAAACCGAACTGGCCAAGCGCCGCATTCCCTTTGATGTCTTTGGCGGCAAGAAGTTTAGCGACACCGCCCATGTCAAAGACCTGCTGGCTTACTTAAAGATCGTCGCCAACCCTAAGGACGAACTGGCCTGGAACCGCGTCTTGATGCTGATGCCCGGCGTGGGGCCTAAGACAGCCAGAAAACTGATGGTCGATATGTTGGGCCGGGCCACTTTGGTGGAGATGAAGGCAGTCTTTGATGTACTGCCCGAGAAGACCAAATACAAGGTGGGCGGGCAGCGGTTGGTCAAGGCGCTGGCTGAGGCCGCCCAAAGGGGGCAGAACATCGAAGAGATGTACATCCAACTATTAGAGGCCTATCTGCCGCTCTTAGAGGACCAATATGACAACTGGCCCCAGCGCAAAAAGGACCTAGAAATGCTCGCCCAGATTGCCGGGCGCTATGAAAGCTTGGAACAACTATTGACCGATTTCGCCTTAGAACCGCCGGACCGGGAAGTGAGCGAAGTTTCTGGGATTTATAAAGAAGAAGGCCGGGTGACCCTCTCGACGATCCATTCATCGAAGGGCCTAGAATGGGGCAATGTCTTCATGATCGGCATGATCGAGGGCATCTTCCCTAGTGCTTATGCGCTCAAGAACGAAGAAGGCCTTGAAGAGGAGCGCCGGTTGTTTTATGTGGCCGTGACCCGGGCCAAAGACCGGCTCTTTTTGAGCCTGACCCACTATGGCTTTTCGGGCGGCATCACCCAGTTCAACAAGCCCAGCCGGTTTTTAGACCAGCCGGGCATCGAGGCCTTCTTGGACCGCCCAGACCAACACCCAGCGCGCCGGGAAGCGCCCAAAGACAAACCCAAAATCGGCATGGACAAGGACCAGCTTTTAGCCAAACTGGCCGAACTGA
The DNA here is from genome assembly GCA_032250835.1 of bacterium. GTDB lineage: Bacteria > SAR324 > SAR324 > XYD2-FULL-50-16 > XYD2-FULL-50-16 > TamC13-09. Next base: position 15,006 of record JAVVEA010000020.1, on the reverse strand, counting down.
CCCGAGGCCAAAACTAGGCTTTCGCCCAGTCAAAACCGTAGGTGCTTTGGCGCTAAAGCTTAACGGTGATCTTCTGGGCGGCGCGGGCCGCTTTTTCGCGGGCTTCCTTGAGGCTATCTCCCCGAGCCAGCACCACGCCCATACGCCGTTCGCCAGCCACTTCGGGCTTGCCGAAGAGGCGCAGGTCCACTTCGGGCTCCGATAAGGCCTCGTCCAGACCGCCAAACGTGACTTGTCTTGATTCCCCTTTGACCAGCACTACCGCCGAAGCCGAAGGGCCCCATTGGCGCACTTCGGGCACCGGTAGGCCCAGGATGGCGCGCGCGTGCAGGGCAAACTCCGAAAGGTCTTGGCTGATCAAGGTGACCATGCCCGTATCATGGGGCCGAGGGGACACCTCGCTGAAGTAGACCTGATCGCCTTTGACAAACAGTTCCACCCCAAATATCCCTTGGCCCCCTAAGGCCTCGGTCACTTTCGAGGCGATCGCCATAGACGCCGCGCGGGCGGCAGGGCTCATCGGCTGGGGTTGCCAGCTTTCTTGGTAGTCGCCCTTTTCCTGGCGGTGGCCGATCGGTTCACAAAAGGTGGTTCCCGCGCTGTGGCGTAGCGTCAAGAGGGTGATCTCAAAGTCAAAATCCACAAAGCCCTCGACAATCACTTTGCCGCCTTTGCCGCGCCCCTCACTAAGGGCATGCTCCCAAGCGGCGTCTACGGCCTCAGCGGTCTTGACCAAGCTTTGCCCCTTGCCTGAGCTGCTCATCACCGGTTTAACCACCAAGGGTAAGCCTATGGCCTCAACGGCCGCCTGGTATTCAGCCAAGGTTTCGGCAAAACGATAAGGTGAAGTGAGCAAGCCCAATTCCTCGGCGGCCAAGCGGCGGATGCCCTCGCGGTCCATGGTGAGACGAGCGGCACGGGCGGTGGGGATGACGTTAAACCCTTCGGCTTCTAGCTGCAACAGGGTTTCGGTGGCAATCGCCTCGATCTCGGGCACAATCAAATGGGGCTTTTCTTTTTCTACCAAAGCCCGCAGAGCCGCCCCATCGAGCATGTCGATCACCGCCCAGCGGTGCGCCACCTGCATGGCCGGAGCCCCGGCGTAACGATCCACGGCGATACATTCGACACCCAGCCGCATCAATTCAATCACCACTTCTTTGCCCAGCTCACCCGAGCCCAGCAGCATCACCCGCTTAGCCGTTGGGCTGTTGGGGGTTCCTATCTCTGTCATCCTCACTCCTTAAAATCAATTCCCAGGGTGAATAAACCTAACCAAAATTTACCCTAATGGCAAGAATCTAGCTCCCCCTTGCCCAACTGCTATCGCCGCTCTAACATAACAATAACCCTAAGGGAGCCCAATGATCCAAGCGCAACAGTTAGTTAAACATTACGGCGGACAGCCGGTCCTTAGGGGCGTTGACCTTAACATAGCTCCGGGCGAGTTTGTGGCCATCATGGGTGAGTCAGGCAGCGGTAAAACCAGTCTGCTCAATCTTTTAGCGGGACTAGACCGCGCCGATGGCGGTCAGTTGCAGGTCGCCGGGGTGGAGCTGGTAGGCCGCAGTAAAGACCAACTGGTCACCTTCCGCCGCGAGCATTTGGCCATGATCTTCCAAGACTTCCACCTCTTGGCGGGCTTGACGGCCTTAGAAAACCTAACACTACCACTGCGCCTTTCGGGGCGGCCTGCCGACAAAGACCGGCTCAAAGCGCTCTTAGACCGGGTCGGCTTAGCAGGCAAAGCCGGGCAACTGCCCCAAAAGCTCTCGGGCGGCGAGCAGCAACGCGTGGCCATTGCCCGCGCCCTGGCGCTGCAACCCAAAATCCTACTGGCCGATGAACCGACCGGCAACTTAGACCGCAAAAACAGCGAGGCCATCATGGCGTTGCTCAAAGAGCTACAACAGGCCGAGGGCATGACGTTGGTGATGGTCACCCATAGCAGGCAGGCTGGGGCGGTGGCCGACCGGATCGTCACCATGGAGGACGGGTGCCTGTTATAGCTCGGCTTGCCGCACTCTTCGGGACCCTGACCTGGGCCCACTACAAACGCAAACCCGGACGCTTGGCCCTGGCGGTATTGGGCGTGGCCCTGGCGGTGGCGGTATCCACAGCGATCCGCAGCACCAACGACCGGGTGATCCATAGCTTTTCGAGCAGCATCGCCCACCTCTCCGGCAAGGCGAACCTACAGTTGACCCAAACCGGAGGGATCGACGCCCAGCGGCTTTGGGAGCTAAATTGGCTGTGGGATGTGGGTTATTTCTCGCCTTTCATTAAGCTGGAAACTAGTTGGAACAAACAACGGGTAGACCTCTATGCCTTTGACTTTTTGGGCGACCGCCGCATCCGCCAATATGAGCTTTCTAAAACCCTCAAGGACCAGCCACCCAAAGGCCTCTGGGTTCCCCAGGACAGCGATTTAGCAGGCCAAGACTCGGTCGAATTGGTGGTGGGCAGCCAAGCCCACCGCCTGCCGCTGGCCGGGACCATCCGCGCCATCAACGGCAAGTTACCCCCGCTAGGTGCGGCTTTTGTGGACCTAAGCGAGGTATTACCCTGGCACCCACGCTTAAGCGGCCTCGACATCTGGGTGGAACAAAACCAGTTGGCCGAGGTGCAGGCCCGGCTAGCCGAGAGTTTCCCGACCGCCCGGATCGTCACCGTCGCCGCCAAGCAACGCTTTACTTCAGACATGCTGGAAGCCTTCCAGATGAACCTCGGTGCGCTCGGCCTGATCGCTCTGTTGGTCAGTTGTTATTTGGTTTATAATGCCATGAACATCTCGGTCTTAGAGCGGCGGAGGGACCTGAACGTCTTGGCGGCGTTGGGGGCCAAGGAGCGGGAGGTTTTTTTAGCCTTAATGTTAGAGGGCCTGTTCTTCGGCCTACTGGGCGGCCTGCTCGGTGCCGTAGGCGGCTGGGCCTTGAGCCGTCTGTCTTACGGGGAAGTCAGTGAAAGCTTGACCAATCTTTTTTACCTAACCGACGCCCGGCTGCCTTACCGCGACTTAAGTGGCCCCCTAGGGAGCATGGCCCTGGGCGTCGCCGCCTGCCTGCTCGCCGCTTGGCACCCCGCCCGCCGGGCCGTCAAGTTCCAAACCGCCCAGGGACTCAAGCAAAAGATCAGCGAATTTGACCCCAAGGGCGTCGTCAAGGCCACCGGGTTGGGGTTAGGGTTGATTGGGCTGGCGTTAACGGTCGCCTGGGCGGCCTTCGCCAGCCGCAGCTATTGGATGGGTTTTATCAGCATCTTTTCGGCGGTCACGGGCTTAAGCTTCTTGGCTCCGCTGCTGTTGGAGCGATTGGTCGCTTTGCTGGCGCGCGGCGACGGGTTGGGCCTGTTCCTGCGGGCCTCGATCCGGGGGCATTTGTTTAAGCTTTCGGTGGCGGTGGCCGCCCTAGCCGTTTCCTTGTCCATGGCCGGTTCGGTGGCGGTGATGGTGCATAGTTTCCGGGCGACGCTGATCAACTGGATGGAGACCACCATCCAGGCGGACCTATACCTTAAAAGCGAGTCCAACGACCGCTCCCCAGCCGGCGAGCTGCCGCCCGAGGTGGTCCAGCGATTGAGCGCCCAGCCTTGGGTTGAAGCAACTCTGCAACTCTACATGACCCGCGCCTACCTGGGCGAGCGGGAGGTGGATTTGGCGGGCGTCGAGTTCGCCAAGGCCAACTACCAAAAAAGCATTAGCTTTGTTTCCGGCAGCCCGCAAGCCTTTGGCGAGGCCTTAGAACAAGGCGGCGTTTTGATCAGTGAGGTATTGGCCGAAAAGACCGGGCTGGGCCGAGGTGACGCGCTAAAGCTGGCGGGGCGGAACTTTGAAATATTCGGTGTCTTCCGCAACTACAGCAGCCAACGGGGGCTGGTTTACCTGGATGTGGGTCAATACAAGGCGCTATTCCCTGGGGCCCAGGCCATCGGGCTGGCCGTCTTCTTGAGCCCCGGCTTAGACGCCCAAAGGGGCCAATTAAAGGTCCGCGAATTATTTAAAGACCTGCGGATCGACATCAGCCAAAGCGGACAGATCAAGGCCAGGGCGTTAGAAATCTTCGACCAGACCTTCCGCATGACCAAACTTTTGCAGCTGATCGCCTTCGGCATCTCGATCTTGGCGGTCGTCGCCAGCTTGAGCGCGATGATCTTAGAACGCAAAGGGGAGCTGGCGCTGCTGTTGGCCTTAGGGGCCAAGCCCGCAATGCTGCGCTGGGCTCTACTCACCGAATCTTGGGTGATCGCTTCGGCGGCTTTGCTGCTAGCCTCCTTGGGGGCCTTTTATCTTAGCTGGATGTTGATCGACGTGATCAACCGATTCTCCTTCGGCTGGACCATCGTCACCCATATCCCCTGGGGTGAATTGGCCGAGACGGGGCTTTTGATCTTAGCCGGGGCTGCGCTGGCTTCTTTGGTGCCGATCCGCGCTCTGGCCAAAGCCGAACCGGCGCAGGTCTTAAAAAGTGAGGGACAATGAAAACTTGGCTGTGGCTGATTAGTTTATTTTTATTGACTTGGACTCCGGTCCAGGCGGGGGAATTTAAACAGGCCGAAGCGGGTTACCCCTTTTCCTTCCCCCAAGACCACGGCTTACACCGGGGCTATAAAACCGAATGGTGGTATTACACCGGCCATCTGGACGGCGGCCCAGAACGTTATGGCTTCCAGTTCACGATCTTTAAGCTAGAACGCGAAGGCAGCACCGCCTTCCTCTTCCACTGCGCCTTGACGCCGCCGCAAGGCAAATTTGTTTTTGATGAGCGCTTGCAGCGTGAGTTTCCGGGCTTGGCGGGCTATAAAAACGGCGTCTTGTGGGTCGAGAACAACCGATTGCAGATCGAAGGCAACCGCCACCGGATGACCAGCCATTGCCAAGGAGCGGACCTCACCTTAAACCTCACCCACCAGCGCCCGCCGGTGGTACACGGAACCGACGGGATCAGCCCCAAAGGAACTAAGCCCGGCAACGCCAGCCATTATTATTCGGTAGTGGACTTAGAGGGAACGGCAGTGCTGGACTGGCAAGGGCAACGCAGGGAGCTGAAAGCCCAAGCCTGGATGGACCATGAATTTGGCAGCAACTTCTTAGAGCCCCAGCAGAAGGGCTGGGACTGGGTGACCTTGAGCCTAAATTCCGGGCTTAAGTTAATGCTCTTCCGCATCCGCCAAGAACCGGGCCCCGACTTCCTTTGGGGCACCTGGATTCCGGCCCAGGGCCCCGCCACCGCCTACCGAGGCTTCGAACTGATCCCCCAAGGCCAGTGGACCAGCGGAGCGAGCAAAACCCGCTACCCCGCCGGGTTCCTAGTTCAGGCCCCCGAGGGCCAACTACGCCTAACCCCCTGGCGGGCCGACCAAGAGCTACGCACCCCGGTGGCCGGGATGATCTATTTTGAGGGAGCCGTGGAAGTAGAGGGCCAGTGGCAGGGCCAAGCGGTGACCGGACAGGGCTACCTGGAGATGACGGGCTATGCGGGCAAGATCGAGGGGAAATTTTGAAACTCGACGCACCAAGCCAATGTGCCATAGAATTCAAAATGATTTTCAATAATGGCCCATGAATTTTTTTTTCGAAAAGGGGCATTTCCACCTAAAAATCGGTTCCCGTACCTATTGGAGTTCACCCGGGCTCTTGCTGCTGCTGTTGGGCTTAAGCCTCGGCAGGCAGCTTGGCCGCCTGGTACCTTTGGCACCAAGACCGCCCGGAACTCTGGATCCAATTGCAGCCCTGCGCCTATCCCGTCTTTTAGCAGCAAGCGCAGTTCAGCGGCGGCAGACTCTAACCCTGCAACTTAAAGCTGATGGGTAAGATCAATCGGGTTTCCTTTGGCGGTGCCGGAAGCTGTTTGATCGCCCTTAGGGTTTTGAGCGCCGAATGGTCTAACAACTCGAAGCCCGAACTGCGTACCAACTCTATCGACCGCACCGTCCCATTAGTCCCGATCAGCACCGCCACCAGGACCTTGCCGGACCAACCCCGGCTTCGGGCCAACTCTGGGTAGTCGAAATGCGCCCGGATAGCCTGGGCCAAATGCCTGCCATGGGCTTTGACATAATTACGCCGCAGCCCGCGCTGTTCTTGTTCCGGGTCCTTTTCAGGCTGCTCTGGTTGGGCTTCGGCTTCGGTCGGACCGCTGGGTTCAGGGCGCTGCGTCCCGGGGGCCGTTGCGACGGCCTCCACCTCCTCTTTAGGGGCCGCTGGGGGCTTTGCGGTCGGTTGCTTAGGCTGGACTGGACGCTTTTTTTTCTGTGGCTGCGGGGCTACTTGGGCCACCGACTGGCTGGCTTGCCCACCGGAACTGCTGGAAAAGGTCATGTCTAAGTCTAATTGGTAAGGCTTACTCGGACGAGACGAGAGGGCCATAAAAGACCAAATAGCTCCCGCCAGCGCGCAGTGTGCCATCAGACTCACCAAGATTCCCCAACGCCAAGCGTTCACGGCTGGACCTCGGTCACCAATTCCAGCCGGGTGAACTGCATGCGTTTGAGTAGGTCCATCACCTCCACAAATCGGCCCAACCGGATGTTTTGGTCTGCCCGTAAGGTGATCTTAAGGTTGCGTTCAACGGGCTCTAATACCTGCTCCAACTGGGCGACTTCCTGGGGCTGGCCTTCAAAAAAAACCTGTCCTGCCTCATTGATTTCAAGCATTTTTCCCGCTTCGACCGGCTTTTCAGCCCGGCCACCGGTCTGGGGTAGGTTTACCGGGATATGCCCGGTGGCGATGAAGCTGCTGGTGGTCAAAACGATGGTCAACAGCACCAACATAACGTCCACCAAGGGCATCACATTCATCTGGCTGAACTCCTGCTCGTCCATCAAGCCTCCTGGGCAATTTCCCACCGCATCAACAGCACTTTGGCCCGCCGCTGCAAGAGGTTATAGGCCGTCACCGTGGGGATCGCCACCACCAAGCCCAGGGCCGTTACCTTCATGGCCAGCGCCAAGCCGGTCATGATTTTTCCCGAGTCCATTTGCCCTGATTGGCCGAGATTGTAAAAGGTCAACATGATCCCCAACACGGTCCCTAAGAGGCCCAAATAGGGGGCGTTGCTCCCAATAGTGGCGAGCAGATGCAACCTCGTCGAAAGCACCAATTCCAGCTGTTTGCGGCTTTTAAAAGCGCCCGGCTCAAGCTTGCGGTACACCAACCAGCGTTCCACCACCACCGCCAAGGCTAAAAAACTCAAGGCCCCTAAGAGCCCCATCATGCCGAAGTCGACCAGATCATTCATCCACTGCATCTAAAACTCCGTTAAAATCAGTTTAAGTCCTAAAAGCGCAATCACCACAAAGCTCAAACGCCTGAGCCAAGGCAAAAAAGAGCCCACCTCGACCCGCAGATGACGCCCCAGGTGCGCCACGCCGCCGCCGACCAAGGCTAAGGGGCTGGCGGCGATCCCCAAGCCATAGGCCAGACCCAATTCCACCCCACCTACCCAACTGCCGCGGGTGCTGGCCGCCAAAAGCAGGGCTACCAAAGCCGGGCAAGGGAGCGCCCCGGTACTCAGGCCCAAGGTGAACAATTTAAAGGGCTCTCGCCCGCTCGGCTTGGGGCAGGCTTTGGGGGCACGCAAAGCGAGACTTAGGGCCAAACCCAACAGGGCGACAGCCATCAAATTTTTCCCCCAGGTCTCCATCCACTGATTCACCAACTGCCCCATCAAGCCCGCAGCCCCACCTAAGAGCGTATAACCGAAGGCCTTTCCGGCCAAAAACCAGCCGGTGGTCTTGACGCCGCTGCGGAACCCTTCCCCTTCGGTAACCAAATAGGGACCCAGGTAATGCAGGCAACTGAGCGCGCAAACGCTCCCGCCGTTGACAAGGCCCAGTAAAAAGAGAGAGGCCAATTCAAGCATCGTGAAGCTCCTGGGCCGCTTCTAGCGCCAAAATCGCCGCCCCCCATGCGGTAGTCATTTGCGGGTACTGGGGAACCAACAACTCGCGCATGAGTTCGGTTTGGACCGCTTCGACTAATCCGGGATTTAACGCCGGACCGCCGTCGAACAACACGATCCCATCGACGCCCACCCGCTTGGTGAGGCGGGCGATCCGCCGGGCGATGCTGTAGTGCACCCCGGCGACCACCTCGGCCTTGCTGTGGCCTTTGGCCAAAATACTGATGATTTCCGAGTCAGCGAAAACGGTGCAGGTTGAGTTGATGACCACCGGTGTCGCCTGGCAGTCGGCATGCAGCTGGCCTAATTCCTCTAATTCCACCTCCAAATTGACCGCCACCATCTCTAAGAACCGTCCGGTCCCGGCGGCACATTTGTCGTTCATCGCAAAATTACTGCAATGCCCGTCTTCATCTAGGGCAATAATTTTTAGGTCCTGGCCGCCAATGTTGATTACCGTCCGAACCGTGCCGGCCCCTTCACCCACCTTAACCGCCCCCCTTGCGTTGGCGGTGATTTCGCTGATCGTCTCATCGGCCAATTTAAAGAGCTTGCGGCCATAGCCGGTACTGATCACATAGCCCACCGCCTCAGGGTCCACGTCCGCCTCAGCGAGCAGTTGATCAAAAGCTTCCTTGGCGTTTTGGTGGTAGTTACCGCCAGTAGGGCGTTTGACCTGCCCTTGGATGGTTTGGTTCCGATCAATCAGGACCGCTTTGATGGTGGTCGAACCGATATCGATCCCCACAAAATAAGACGGATTCACAGCTTCCTCTTTCGTTTTTTGGTTTTCAATGATTCCAAAAAGGCTTCAATCCGCGTCGACAGCTGGCCTTGATCCTCAGGACTGTAGTCCGACTCCAGATACAACATCGGGATGCCCCGCTCGGCCAAGAAGCGTTCTACCGGCTTCTGTTCAAATTCATAAAGCTGGCACCCCGAAAGGGATTGGTAGATCACTCCGTCGACCGCAAAGTCTTCGACCAAACGGGCCAGTTTGCGTTTGCGGTCTTCGTTGGGCGCGTAACAAGGGCAGGTGCAGGGCTTAAGGTAGCGGTCGGCAATGGACTCTACCCATTCGTATTTCCCCTCTTCCACCGGAGCCGGGGCGTCGTACAGCAAACGGGTCGACGAGCAAACCTCGTCGGTAACCAGCAGCCCGCCCAATTCTTCGATCATCAAGGGAACCTTTAGGTTCGGAAAAATCGGGGGACTCCCGGTAAACAAAACCCTCGGTGCCTTCTTGCCACCCAGAGACGTTCCGGTATCCCGCCTTTTTTCCAGTTCGTCATTTAGCTGACTCAAGGCGTCAGTCCAGTCTTCAATGGGGGCGAAGAAGTAGCTATTGGTCACTAAAAAGGCGTCTTTGCCCCAAATGACCGCCGGGTCCAGTTTGCGGAGTTGGTGGAACCTTCGGTACTGGGCTTTGGCCGCTTGGGTCTTGGCCAAGGCGTCCCGCAGGCCCTTTTTGGTGATCTTGCGCCCCGTCGTGCGCTCCAACTCCCCGGCCAGCTTGGCTACGCTAGCCCGCCAATACTCGACTGCCTCGGGGGTGTCTTTGTAGGGAGGCATTTCCATCACCCAGGTGTGGTAGCCCATATCTTCTAAAAGCACGCCGGACTTCTTCTTTTGGTCACAGGTGGTAGGCAGCACCACCAAGGGGAGCCGGTCGGGCCGGTTTTGCATGGCCAGGACCCCATGGGTAGCCTTGACTAGCGAACAGGACTTGATCGGCAAAAATTCCGAACCGATCTGGTCAAAGGTATAGGCACCGTTACACAACCGCTCCGGTGTCGCGCCCACGGCATAAATCAATTCTTCGGGCACCTGCACACAGGCGGTTCCGATCCGGGTGCCTGCTGGCCCCCAATCAGCTTGCCCTTGGTGGCGTTGCTCAAAGAACCGGTAGAAGCGGCCCATCGCTTTGGGGTTATCAGGAAACTCATTACAAATGCGGTCCAAGACGGACATCGCTTCCATGGCAGCATGCTTGAAGGCTGCTGCTTGTTGTTTTGGATTCGGGGTCACTTAGACTCATTGGAATGGCGTTTAAAAAAGCCCAGCTCGGTGCTGCGGTATAGAGGTTTGCCCATAAAGGTCAGCTTGAGGCAGTCTTCTTCGGGACAAGCAGAGATGCAGTCTAGGCAGAGCAAACAGTTTTGGGTGGTCAGGTTGCGGTGCTCTAGGTCTTCGGCGATCTCATGAATCCCCACGTCGCAAGCCCGGTAGCAATTTCCGCAGCGAGTGCATTTGTCGGGCTCTTTGATCAGCTTCAAAAAGGCTAATTTGCTGAACACATAATGCAGCGCACTCATGGGGCAAAAGAGGCAAAAGAAGCGTTTTTTGACAAAAGCCCCCACCAAGACCGCGCCCGTCACCAGCAGCCCCAGGCCCGTTAAAACCAGCTTAGGGATAGAGCTAAGGTCCAAGCCCAACTGCGAGAAATCGCCCGAAAACAGGGGCAGCAGGGTCCGGCTAGGGCAGATCATACAAAAGGGTGTGGCCCATTCGTGGCTCAATTTGCCCACTCCTGGGAGCGCATTGGCCATAGCCAAAGGAATCAGCAGCAATAGCGACAACAAGACCCACTTGATCTTCCCCAGCTTGGCCATCGTTGGCTTGGCATAGGTGCTGTAGGGGATACCCATTTTTTCCCTAAGGGCGGCTATAGCGTCTTGCAGGGTCCCCATAGGGCACATAAAACCACACCAAGACTTAGACAGAGCCACAAACCAAATAAAAAAGCCCACCAGTGCCATCAACAAACCGAGCCCGCGCATGGTCACTACTTGGTCCAAAGGAATGGTTAGGCGGTGCTGTAGCACAAACAAGATGCAGTTGCCGCTGCGCCCGTCAACGTAGGGGCAAGCAAAGGTCGGCAGGTCTTGGTCCAAAACCAACCCAAAGTTTGCGCCATAGACAAACAGCACAAACCCAAAGAGTTGGACCCACCAGCGGAATTTGCGGATGTCCATTAAATCGAGAAATCGCCGCATCACCACCTCCTGCGCTTAAAGCGCCAAAAAAAGACCCCCAAGCCCGAGGCCAGGAAGCCCCCAAAACCCAACAGGGCCCCGGTCTCATATTTTTGGTAACCGCTCCGCTCGGGGGTGAAGTTCCAGGGGAGACTGGTCTGGTAGTTGATCGACTGGTATGGCTGGTTTTCAAAGGTACCGGCCTGTAGGCTCTGGTAGCGAGCGGTAATCAACAAAGAGCTTTGGTGGCGCGCCTTAAAGCGAGACCAGTCTCCGGGGAAGTAGTCCCCAATCAATTGCACCTGTGCCCGGCCCTGTTCATCAGAGACCAGACCTTTGGACCAGCCGCTTCCGGTAGTGACTGCTAGTTCCACCCCAGCCACCGGCTTGCCCTTAAGCAAGGCGGTGATCTGCAACTGGTCCCCCGCTTCGGTGCTTTTGTGCAGGTTGCCGTCCCAAAGGTGCTCTACCAGCAGTTCTAAGCCATCGATGCCCGATGCCTTAGGGGCCAAGCCTTCGGGCTCAGCGCGGAAGGGGTGGCCCCAGCCGCAGCTATGGTTGACATTATACCACTGAGCCGTCTCTACCCTTAGGTCAGGGCCCTCAACGCGGCGGCTTTGGGCATAGAGTTGATTGACCCCATGTAAAGGCCCGTCCATGAACCCTGTCTTAAAGCTTAAATAACTGGCCCCAGACTCCTGGACCGGGACGAGCGGATGTTGGACGCCATCGGCAGTCAATAATTGAGCCGACAAGTTTTCCGCCTGCCCGTGAACCCAGTATTTGCGCATCATCTTTGGCGCGTGGCTGGACTCATAAGAGGCCTTTTGGCTCCCCGCTCCGGGCGGGTCCAGGCTCAGCCGCAAGGGCTCTGCCTGAAGCGCCCAAGGGGTCAGCAATAGGGACCATAAAATCAGCCTTAACATGGGGAGACTCCTATAGCTTGGTTGAGAGGGTTAGCAAAAAGGTCCGCGGAGCAGCGGGGCTGTAGTACTTACTTCCGTAAGACTTGGTGACCTCGACGGCGTAGCGTTGGTCGAAGAGGTTTTCCACATTAAAACGGAGGTCATAGCGACCCAATTCGTAGCCCACCATGGCCTTGGTGACGAACTGAAAGCCCTCGTAGGTTTGCGAGTTTTCCGAATCAATGTAGTAGGCTCCCCAACTGTCCGCCTGCATCGAGGCCCGTAGCCCTTGGGGCTGCTTGTATCCTGCCATTAGGCTATACATTTGATCGGGAGAGTAGGCCATCCGGTTGCCGGAGCGGTCCACTAAGACCGTCGTGCCGTTTGAAGAGACCGGTTCCATATAGTCAACAAAGCGGAAATCATTGGCCGTATAAGAGAGACCCGCAGTGACCTCGTCGCTCACCTGGTAGTTGCCGGAAAACTCAAAGCCCAACTTCTTGGTCTTGCCTGCGTTGGTGTATTCGGTGCGCCCATCGCTGTTGATGACCTTGACCACCTCATTGCTCAGAAGGTTCTGGTAAACTGCGCTGTCCAGCTCAAACTGGTTCTGGCGCATCTTCAGGCCCATTTCGTAGTTGATACTCTGGACCAACTCCAACTGGTGGTTGGAAGAAAGCTCGCCCTGAGTCGGGGTTTGGATGCCCGAAGCCAAGGCTGCATAAACGTTAGCACCCGGAGCGACCCGGTAGTTCACCCCGATTCTCGGGCTGGTGGCCGAATAGTTTTTGCTAAAGTCGTATTTTCCTTGATCCACCGCGGTACCGCCGCAGTCCGTCGCCGTCGAGCCACAGTCACTGTAAGTGGAAGTGTAGCTCGAATAATAGCGGTAGATTTCCCCGGACAGGTTAAAACCTATTTGGTCATGCCGGACTCCGGCGTCCACAATCCAACCATCGGCGGGCCGCCAAGACTCCTGGATATAAACCCCACTCAGTTGGGTCGAGCGCTTCCCGGTTTCGTTCAGTTCGCCCTCGGCATCGCTGTTGACCTTGACGATCTTATCATAGCTAGCCCACCGCGAGGTGACCCTTTCGGTTTCCACATCCCCGAAGGCGTAAGACTTGGAGTCATAGTTTTCCTGCCGCTGGCTGATGCCAAAGGTCAAGGTTCCTGATGGGTGCTCTAAATTTGCCTGAAGGTCCGTCCCTAAGTTGAGTGCGCTGGCCTTGCCGATTTGGGCATAGACCGGGTGGCGATGGCTCCATTGGTTGGCGTACAGCATCGGCACGATTTCCCAATTGCCGATCTGCTTTTTGAAGCGTGTCGAGAGGTAGGAGTTGGTCGAATAACGTCCCGAATACTGCCAGATGCCGGTGGACTCGGGGGCTTTTCCCGTTTCTTCATAGGTCTTAAACATTTCTTCGTCTAAGCTGCCGGGCAGTTGCATGTCCGCTTGGCTATAGACCAGCCGGGTCTCTAGGGAGCTACCGTCTTCGAACATCCAGGTAGGGGCCAAAGAGACTTGATCGGTGGAAAACTCGTTCCAACGCCGCCAGTCGTTTTTCGCTTCCCGGTGGCTTAGCGAAAGATTGTAGAAGAGGCTACCGCCCAGGTTGTCGTTCCAAAAGATGTTGGCGTTGGCCCGGCCGAAGTTGCCCGCACCGACCTTAAGGCTGCCCTGTTTCGTTTTGAGCGGGTCTTTGGTGATGATGTTGACCACACCGCCCGCGGCATTAGCGCCCCAAAGAGTAGAGTTCGGGCCTTTGACCACCTCAATTTGCTCAATATTTTGGGTATCGATCAGGTCGAAGCGGGTGAAGCTGTCGGGATCAGTGACCGGCACCCCATCTAACAAGACCATGATCTCGCGCACCCCGTAAGCGGCCTTCAAGCCAGCCCCGCGGATCACCAAGCGGCTGTCGTAGCCGCCGTTTTTGGTGTCGATCTGAACGCCCGGAGTCGAGGTCAGGGCATCCTTGATGTTGTACATACTTTCGTCTTCCAACTTCTCGCTATTGACCACCGAAACCGAAGCCGAGACCTCAGAGGTTTTTCGTTTCGTGCGGGTCGCGGTGACGCTGATTTCATCGATCAGCTGTTCTTCAATTTCCTGCTGCTGGGCCTTTAGGGCCATAGGGGAAAGCAGGAGTAGGGCGGACAAACTTATAGACAAAGCCTTCATGTTTTTTTTTGCAAAGAGGTTTAATTCGTTGGGCGGCACAAAGAGCCACCGATAAAGGACGAGCTTAAACCGAAGGCGGACCGCGGGAGAGGCACTTAGGCCCCTTGGAGGGGACAGGAATAACCAACGGAAGCGTCGGCGCTTCCACGAGGCTGAGGATAACGGGAAGTTGGACTGTTGTAGCCTCAGGGAGCAGACCTCGACCGGCCAACTGACAATGCCTGCACTGGTCGCAGCGCTGCGGTCCTTCGGGCTCTTCTGAATCACTCGCGGTAGTACCGCAGACCTGCTGGAGTGCGGCAAAAGAGGGGCTGGGCGGGCTCGGTACGCTGGGCAAAGGGCTGCAGTTGGCGGCTAGACCGTAAATATCTAGCGCCATCAACAGCGCAAAAATTTGGACCCAAAAAGGCCGAACCAACCAAGATAACAAGAGACACACCCGTCAAGCCAGCTAGACAGAGCCCAGCCAAATAAAAATCAGGATTAAAACAACTCTGAAATTAGGCTTGCAGCGGCGGTGCGCGGGGCGGGAGACGGAACGAACGAGACGCGGAACTAGGAAGAACTTGGGCGGCTGGATAGACAACGGCTTTGGTAGGCAGCTCCAACCATTCCCAGTGCGGGTTCAACAGACTAAAAGCGATCGAATGGTTCTGGAGCTGGTGGCAGCATAGGTCCACCGCAGCGCTATCGGAGGGCTCGTCTTCAGCCGGCTCCTCGCCTAAGTGAGTGACGCATACCACCTGCAAAGCGGCCAACCCGGAAAGTTCGGGTTGGCCGCTTTGCAGCATATGACAGCTTGAGGTGGCGTTGACCAAATTGGCCAACACCGCCAGCAGCGCAAAAAAGGTAAGAATCGGTCTCACAGGTCTCACAAAACAAGTTTCGAGGAGGCTTAACAGGTTCAAACTGGGCTTGCCAAGAATTATTTTTAGGTGCCCCTAGGTATGGCATGTATAGGCCGTTAGTATAATTGCTATTTTAATCCATTTTTTATGGGGGTATCAATAAGAGCCCCTTACCAAGCGGCCCTCCCCGAACCG
>JAVVEA010000001.1:607303-666624 GCA_032250835.1 bacterium | reverse complement strand
CCAGCATGGACACCGCTTTAGCGACTGACGTCTTAAAAGACGCCCTCGAATGCTACGGAAGGCCGGAAATCTTCAACTCTGATCAAGGCTCACAGTACACCAGCCTGGAACATACCCAGATACTCAAGGACCGGGGGATTCGGATCTCCATGAATGGAAAACGCCGCTCTATCGACAACATAGCCATCGAACGGTTCTTCAGGACGCTCAAGTACGATGAAATCTACATCAACGAATATCAAAACGTTGGCCAGCTACGGGCTGGAATCGGGCGCTATATGGACTTCTACAACCACAATCGGTTCCACTCGGCTTTGAAGTATCGCAAACCGATGGAGGTCTATCAAAAAGGAAGACTGAAGATTGCTTAGAAAAAAAGATCAGGAAGATCGTCTAATCAAAAAGTTGTCTGGACAAGTGGGTCCACTATAATTTTAGGTTCAGTCGCAAACTTGGCAATGGGGCCAAGGTCCCCCAGGTTAGTCAGGGTTAGGCCTCTAGGGAATAAAAGATTCTGGCTGGATTTTGGGTGAAGGGGCCCACTGGTTTTAACGGCTACTTTTTGATCCTTCTCACCCTTTTGAATCCAGCTAAGCTGGCTGAGGCGAACCCAAAGGTTTTAAAGCTTAACATTCCCCTTGAACCATGGAAAACTTCAAAAAATTATAGCAAAGACCTTATTTTCTAAAAACCCAAAAGGCAGCGACAGAACCCCCTCAGAGGCTTGCTAGCGACGTTATGCCCTTGTGCGCCGAAATCGATTGAGCTAGGCTACCTAAAATCAATATTTGCTCCACTTTAACTGCTTTTGAACTCCTAATGGTACGTTCTCGCCGGTCTTTCAGCTTAGTGCTGTGTTTCACCATCTTAGTCTTGTTGATCGGGGTTTGGAGTTTCCATCACGGGGAGGTCTTTTTTCGCTCTGGGGCGGTGGAGTATAGCAGTGATATGCCTAGCTACAACGGCCCAGCTCAGAGCTTGTTAGCTGATTGGCAGAAGCGAGATTTTTCTACCTTAGAAAATGCGGTCCAGCAAATTCTGGCATTTTCCCCCTTTACCTCCTCTCGAAAGCCTGGTTATTCGTACCAGATTTTCATTGCCAAAGTAATACTCTCATACATAGCCCCCAGCTATCTGGACGGGGCTTTGCTGATTCTGGTTTGGAGTCTTTATGTTGGTAGTGTCATACTCTCTTATGTGTTGATGACTCGTTGGGGCATAGGGCCATTTATAGCCCTGATATTTGCGGGCATTCCGCTATTTTCACAGGATGTCTATATCAACGCGAGGATAGGCTATCATACTCTCTCTGGGCTCTTTTGGTTTTTGCTGGCGCTGTATTTATGGAGTCTAAATCGTCCTTGGCCCCTGCTGGCAGGCGGTTTTTTGGCCTGCTACGCTATTTTTGCCAGTCCTCCTATTATTGTGGTTTTTTTGGGTTTTGCTTTGTACCAAGGAGGGCTACTTTTTTTTCACAGCGCTGAGCGAAAGTTTACCTATAAAGTCAGTCTCCTTCAGTTAAAAAAGTTATCTATTTTCGCTGGTGGGTCGATTGCAGCCTTAGCTCTATCCGAGTTGACCTATCGTATTCGCTTAGAGCTTGACGGCGCCACCTCTCATCCGATCAAAGATATATTTGGCGCGGGCCAAGCGGCTCAGAGCTTTGGGGGAAGACTGCCTTTTTCGCCTGAGTTCATATTTAGATATGGATATTTTGCTCTGGGCCTAGGGTTTGTTATTCTGATCCTGCTTTCGTTATTTTATTTATTGCAAAATAATGTATCAAGAACGTTCCCAAATGCTTACGCCAGCAATGGGGGGATGATCTCCGTTATATTTTTAGTATCTTGGGCGCTAATCGTTGTGCTCAAACTCCCGGCGATCGGTCGGGTATATACGCCAGCTTTATGGTTCTTAATTTTTTTAGCCGCCTTCGGGCTGGAAGCTCTATTCAGCCAGCCGCTCGCCAGAAGGTACTTGGTTCCTCATGTACTGGCTGTATCAACGCTGGCTATATCAGTTTTTCATTTTTACGTGGTACCCGAACCTGATGCCGGGCCGCAACAAGCCTATAACAGGATAACTAACAACGGGGAGGACGCTGTTAGCTCCTCAAGTTTTCGTGTTTTCTCTAGGTCGCAATTGAATCAGGAGTTACCTGGAAAAATTCTGGTCATTAGAAGCTGGCACCATTTTGCTCATTTTTGGTTTAGCGATTGTGACGTGCTTTTTCCGATAGCCGCTTACGTTAAGGAAACCAACCCAGAGATTCTGCTCCGAATTCCGGTTCCAGAGGGATTCGGTACTTGTTTTGAAAGCGAGTTTGGCTATCAGGGACTTTGTAAAGATTGGAGAAAGATATATTCGGATTTTACCTACTTTGAAGTTTTCGCGCCCGGGGATGTTGTTTTAATCGAGGCAGACCCCTTTCTAACTTGGCTGAATCAAGATCCCAATAGACAGTTCGAAAAATGCCCAAAACCCTAAAATTCTTTTTCGTGGTCTTTTTTTGGAGCCTACTGTTAGCGGGGGTTGTGAAAGAAGAGGCCAAAATAGCGGATATATTTGTCCCCGATGACCTTCCGTTTGTGGGCGGTTTATTGGCTCATTATCCGCTCCGAAGCTCGGTCAAAGATGCGTTAAATAGACTGAATTTGGTATATCATAACAAACAAGACTATGAATCCTTTGGTCTTCGTCTGGGTGGAGGCCCATCAGACCACCTTGCCCTTCAAGATCTTCATAAGATATTTAAGGGGAAGCAGTTGACGGTGGCTCTTTGGATTGAGCGACCCCAGATGGACCAGAGAGTGGATCAATATTACAACGTATTTTGGGATGGTGCCCCAGCAGCACCAACAAGGCCCCGCTTTTCACTATGGCACAACCCGAAAAAGGCGATTTGGCACCATTCCTTGGCTCATGGCAGCGGGTACGACCTACCCTACCAATGGAAGCGCCACTGGGCGATCGTTTCAACCATTGACTCTGAAGCACAAGAGTCAAAAATGTTCATCAATGGAACGCTGAATGGAGAGTTTCAATTAAAAACAAAAGACTTTTCGCCAAGGACTAATTTGTATTTTGGGCGTGGCTTAGCGCCTGAAACGGGACTTCCAGCGATCTATGGAGAGATTTCTCTGTGGGACCGCGTTTTGACCTCTGACGAGGTTGCCCGGCTGTATGAACATCAAGATAAACGACTCAGCCAGTTCATCGCTGTTCGGTGGAGCCTTCGAGCACTGTGTTTGCTGGGGGGTATTGGTCTCGTCTTTTATATTTTGAAAATGCTGCCCATTATTTGGCCCGGTCCTTTTTACGCAACCAAAGCGTTTATCTTTCAGCATTTAGTGCAACAGGACACTAGCAGTGATGATTGATTGACCAGCCTGTTTGATACGTTGCGCACAGCTTCTGCCACTTCCAGCCAACAAACTTCCCCGCCCCGGAGCGTAAAGGCTCGTCCTCCTTTGCGGTGTCAAAAACTTTAGTGCTTTAAGAATCACCCTTAGTTCTTGAATCTGCCCTGTTAGCCCAGAAGAAACCCTCCGGTTTTTAGGCTCTGAAACAGCGCGGCCAGGGAATCTGTTGGGTCAAGAGAACTCAATCGAGGCTCTTTAGGCCCCTACCAATTATATCCCCCCAAAAAGCTCCTGCTTTTCGCCCGACGACGCCCCTTTATCATGCCCGGCCCTTCGCCTTCCGTTGCTTCAAATTGAAGCGATAGGCTGTTGATGATTTGGCAAATATGGCGGGCTATTTGTACATATTTGCTTGAGGGAGCGGTTTTTCATAAACCAAGATTTTCCAGCCTCAGAAATAGGTTAGGCCAACGGGCAGGCTAGGGCAAAGAATAGCGGTGATTTTGGCCACCGGTACCTGCCAAATCCCCCAAGCTCCTTGCCCGAACCGCCGCGTTCGCGGTATAGTCGGCGCTGTTAAACAACTTCTGAAAGTTATTTGAGCGAAGTAATGATTAAGCCCTGTAGCCTGATTGCCCACTGTCGAAGCATTTCATCCAACCCGCAGCAGGAACGGGGTTTTGCTTTTGGGTGGCTAAGCGCTGCGGCAACCCTAACGGGTTTCGACCAATGAGTGGAGCTAACGATTTGGAACCCAGTGCAACGCTGAAGGTTCAGCAGTTTTTAACCGATGGCCCCGAGTCGGACGATCAGTTTGGCGGGGCCCATGACAAGGTGGCGCAGGCCCTTGCGGTGACGATCACCGAAGATAAAGGCTTGCAGGGAGGCGCTATCGCTTTAATGGGAGGCTGGGGCAGCGGCAAGTCCACGGTGGTTCGGTTGCTGCAATCGAAATTGAAGGATCAAGAAACCCATTACAAGTTCTTCACCTTTGATACCTGGGCCCACCAGGGGGACCCGGTCAGGCGGGCTTTTTTAGAGGAGTTGATCCAACAGTTTAAGCTCGGCGACAAAAACAAAAGATTCCCACGGCATGTCGAGAACATGCGCGGTGACCGGCAGGAGTCACAGAGCCGCTCCCACAAAGAGTATCCTGTCTGGTCCTTGTTGGCTGCTATACTGGTTTTGTTGGGTGGCGTGGAAGTTAAGTTTTTACTCGCCATCGCCATTCAATCCTCTACTTCTCAGACCGCCGTTCCGAACTGGCTAGATTGGTTTTTAGCTGGAGGAATGATCATTGGTTTGGGGGTTTTGGGTTTTGCTATTCATCGGGTCCTTTCTAATCAGAAAGTCGACCTAGCCAATGCGATCAAGAATCAGGGTGAAGAAACGGTCACCCAGGGAACCACCCGCCACCTTGCCAACACCACCATCGAATACAACCAGATTTTTGATGAATGTGTAGAGGCCATTTGCGACAAGAACCAGCAATTGGTTTTGGTGATCGACAACTTGGACCGCCTTCCCAAGGAAAAGGCCGCCAAGGTTTGGGCGGAGATGCGTAATTTCTTTGCTACTGAGCAGGAAAGCAGCCGCTCCGTGTGCCTTAGCAAGGTTTGGAGCTTGGTCCCCATTGCCGAAGAAAACATCCCTGAGTTGTTTGAACGCTCTGCAGAAAAGGCCGAAGACCTCATTGAGAAGACCTTCGACCTGATCTTTCGGGTTCCCCCCTTGATCTTCTCGGACTGGCGCGGCTATTTTGCGGGGCAAACCCAGCAGGTCTTCGGAAAAGACCTACACTCGCGGTGGGTCGATGATAGCCTCGATTTGATCGAAGAGCGTCAGCTTTTTACGGGCCAACTCGAGCGGGATCGTCTTAAATCTAGCCAGCAACCCGACGCAAGCGAGAACTCTCCAGAACTTGCATTCCCATCCTGGGATAAAATCGATCTTCCTTCCATAAAGCTCACCCCCCGCTGGATCAAGGCCTTAATCAACAAAGTCGCTACCCTGGCGCTACAATGGCCCGAGTTCGACCTACGGATTCTGGTGTTGTTTAAGCTCTATGAGGAAGCTTGGGAAAGGGCCTACGGCAGCGAGCGTCGTGATCTCCAATGGCCTGAAGGACTGGCCTTCCAATTGCCTAGTGATTGGCCGCGGTATATTGTGTCGCTCTTTTATAATACGGACCCGGAAAAAGCGGAGCAGGTTTTATGGGGAGCTGCGGTACGACAGGCAATGGCCCAGGGGAATGCAGACTATATCCAGGAAAATGAACTGCGCCCTCTTTTCTTGGAAAGCCTGGAGCGAAGCCTTGCCCAGATCGGTCGACGAGACGGGACGGAGTTGATCCGAGCTACCTGGGCCCTAAAGGCCTTGAGAGCCTCCAATTCGTTGACCCAGAAAATTTGGGAACATATGGCTCGGCGACTGGTGCAGATAGAGTTCTTTGAGCTTTCAGATGAGCTTGCAAAGAACTTGTGTGCTGCGCTAGATCCAATTCCCGATAGCCCCCGTATATCAGTTCTCAAACATCTTTTTACGGTCTTGACGGGCTTACCTTCGATTGTTGGGGCACACGAACTCTACAAAGCGGACACTTGGGTGGAAGCGCACGAATCAGGTCAATTTGTGCAAGCCTTGGAGGGTCTCTATGTTGTCTTGCAGCCGCTAATTGAACCAGAAGAGTTGAATACCCTTTTTGAGCAACAGGCCATTCCGAAAAAAATTCCAGAGGATTCGACACTACTAATCGATTTTAATAAGTATAACCTGCGGTATTACAAGTTTGTTGGACAAATGCTTCCGTATTTGGCAAAGAGCCCTCAATTACGCTCACTCTCCTTTCAATACGAAGGGCTTCTGCAAAATACTCTTTCGTTTGCTATCGATGATCCCAGCCCCTCTGACACGCGCACTCTGGTTGAGATGGCCGCTATATTACGTCGCTGGAATTGGGAGGTTGATAGTCCCGGCGCAACAACGAAGTGGGAAGTTTTAAGAGGTCAGTTTTCTCACCGGGTTACTTGGCTAGAAAAGATAGATACAGCAAAAGCCAGGGACCTGCTTTTGGCTTCCTTGCGGATACGCGCTGAAGGAGACTATCCGCCTGTGGTGCCCAAGGATTTACAGCAAATTGCCCAGCAAGGGCATTTTGTTGCTCGTTTGGCTGAAGCCCGCAAACTCAATGATTTAAAGACAGAAGCGGTCTTTTTGCTGGCAGCGATTTGGGCGCAAGGACCTAGTCAAATTCCAGAATTGGTGAAAAAGGTTATCGATGAAATCCGGTACTCGATTGGGCTGGCAACCATCCAAGACTTCAAAGAGCAGCCCGATGTAAACCTTGAATTGATCAAGCTTATGGCTCAAGAGGCCCTTTGGTTTTTCCCACTGACTAATTTACAAAATCGCGCCTTAAATGAGCCCTGGGCTAAAATATTATTAGAAGCTGTTTTGAATCTAAAAGAGCCCATTTATGCGTTTAACGTTCATGAGTTTTATCAGTTGGAAACCCTGGCGCAGAGCCATCCTGCGGTAGCGAAGGCCTTGCTAGATAAAATCGCGCAAGAACAGCCCGAAGAATTGAAGAAGATACTTAGTGCCAACCTACTCCAAAGGAAATTGGAGGAATCCGCCTGGGACGCCGCTTTGGAGGCCCCCAAAATGAAGGAAACCCTGCTTCAAATAGTGCCCGAATTGGTGGCTAGTTATCCGTCAGGGCATTGGAGCGAATGGCTCAACCGACCTGAAAACGCGATCTGGACGGTGCTGCAAAAATTCGAACAGCATCATTTGTCGCTGGCTTTGGGTGATGCAGCGGCAGAAGCCCTTGAAGGCCATCGGTCTAGCACCAACGAGGCAATCGCCATAAACATAAAACTTTTAAAATACCATTTAGCCAGCATCCAGAGCTAAAGTTATAGGGCGTTAACTGATTGAACGCCCGTAAACCAATAATCTACTGAACCAAATGGATTGGGAAAAACTAAAACCCTACGAGTTGGGCGAATCAGGAGCCGAGGCGGCCGTTGAGCCTTTGATCAATTATTTGTCCAATGGAACCAAAAATGAACAGCGGTTGGCCGCATCGGCACTGGGAAAATTGGCCGAACGTTACCCAGAAGAAGTTCGCAAAGCGGTTCCCACGCTAATCAAAGCCTTGGATAATGAAGGTGCGCAGGTGCGCCAATATGCCCTTAAATCGCTGGGCAAGCTAGCGCTGAGCGCGGAAGAGCGGATCCGGATCGAAGTGTTGGCCCGCGAAGATGCCGTTGAATACTGCCGCAGAGCCGCAGAAATATGCCTCGAAAACCGGGCCCGATATGAGCCCCTGATTCCACCGGCCACCCCTGCCACTCAGCCCCCCCAGGCTCAACCGGTTCAGACCCAAAAATTCGGGCCAGATTCGGTGCCGTCGAATATTTTGCGCTTCTGGCAAGCCTTGGAGTATTTGAGCCCCCAAACTTTGGAACCTGCCGGTAAAGACTGGAACGTGTTGAACTATTCGATCACCGACCCCACCCAGCAACTCCCCTGGGAGGGGCCACCCAAAGCGCCGACGCCGCCCAGGCAAGAGCGCCGCTATGTGGTCTATTTAGGTCTTTGCAGCACCCAAACCTTAGTGGCTCGCTTAGAAGAAATCTTTGGTAAAGATCAAAAATATGCTGAGCCACGCCACGGGACTTTTGCCTTTTTGGCCTTTGAGGTAAACGAAAGGGGAGCGCCGCTGGCCAAAAGTTTAGCGGCCTCAACAGTGCCCTGGGCTTTGGGGAAAATGGGGCTTGGTCTCGACCAAACTCGCGCCTTGGAAGGCTTTGATAGTTTTTCAATGCATTGTCTGGATTCCTTTGAACAACGTTGGTTCACCTGGGACGAAACAAAACAGGCCTACTACTCGCGTAATGAGCCGATCACAGGGTTGGATTTTCTCAAACTGTTAGACCAGTTGATGGAAGATACGGCACCTGGGCTGGATAAGTCCTTAATCGAGTTTTGCCGGATTGATGAACGGGTGACCTATGTCAGCCAAGATGAAAACGCGCCGGGCCGCCAACCTCTACTCAACAGCTTTTATGCCGCTGACCTGGGACTAGTGGCAAGTAAGTTAGACAAAGGCGCGCCAAAAGGTCCCTTGGGTGACTTGTTAGCCAACGTACCGCGAACAGAGCGATTGGATCTAATCCAACAGCCTCGAGAGGTGTTGGAATACTTGGCCCCCAGACAGTCGCCCGGGGGCCGATGGCCCAGTAATCCGGCCCATCCGCTAAGTTATGCCCAACAATTATCGGTCAATCTGGTGGCAGATCAGCTTAAGGAAAGCGGTTTGTTTTCGGTCAATGGTCCTCCTGGTACCGGTAAAACCACCTTGTTGAGGGATGTGGTCGCTCATGTGA
Source organism: bacterium (assembly GCA_032250835.1). Taxonomy (GTDB): domain Bacteria; phylum SAR324; class SAR324; order XYD2-FULL-50-16; family XYD2-FULL-50-16; genus TamC13-09. The sequence continues at coordinate 657,869 of JAVVEA010000001.1, read as the reverse complement.
TTGTCGAGCGAGCCAAGCAGTTGTCGCTGTATAAATTTCCGGAAATGGCCTTTAAAAAGAAAACAAAGACCATTGCTGCCTACGGGAATTATTCTAGGGTCATTACGCCGATAGACCGGGCTTTGATGGGCTTTGAGATGCTGGTTGCCAGTTCAAACAACAACGCCGTCGAAAACATCAGTACCGAGTTGCCTTCACAAAAATCGCTGCACGAAGCCTTTAGCGAACTGCCCGGCGCCGACTACTTCCGCTCCTTTGCGGAACAACTCTTTGGGGATGCTTGGGGTTTGGTGGCTGTTCCGCTAGGTAAACGGGCGAACTTACAAAAATTCATTCAACCCTTTTTATTTGGTGACTCAAGAGCCGACCCCCCGGTCGATTCCTTTGTGCAGCAGTTACGCCAGCTAGGGACCGAGCCAGAAGGTTGGGATGAGGCCCTAAAGAGCTTTAAGGAGGCTTTAGAGGCCGAAGAGCAAAAAACAGGACAGCTTGAGGATATCCATCAAGCCCTTTGCGCCTTAGAGCAACACAGACAGCAGGCAAGCAAAGCCCAGGGCCTAGTCTTGCGAACCAAGGCTGAACGCAGCCAAGTTGAGGCCCGTTGGGGCGATCTGAAACAACAATTTTCGGCTTGTGAAGTATTGCTGGATCAGACGCAAGCTGAGTTGGAGGATCATCAATCTAACAGACCCGGCCTCGTTTTCCGGTTGTTCCGGACTAAGCCATACCAGCAGTGGCAAGCGGGCCGCCAGCAACTGAAAGGGAAGCTAAAAGCTAGACAAAGCCAATCGCTGGAACTGAAAAATCAATCGGAGCAGGCCGGGCAAGCTGACCGCCAAGCCCAACTTGCGCAAGAGCAGGCCGAACAGGACTGGGTCTGGGCGCAAAAACAGCTGGCGGCAATTGAATCGAAGATCCAAGAGGGGCGTGAGTTGCTGGGCCCTAACCTGCCGGATGAAACCTTTTTGGATTTAAGCGACGAGCAAAAGCAAGTTCGTTCCCCTTGGGCCGATGAGGAACGAAATCGACTGCGTTCAAACCTTCTGATTGCCGCAATGGCATTGCACCGTGAGTTTCTTTTAGCCAACCGTAAGGCGCTCACCGACAACATCGCCATGTTATCGGACCACTGGCTGGGACGATGCAAGGATCTAAGTTATCTTGGTAATCTTACTGATCTCTGGGCCAGCCTCTTCTTGGTGGTGCCGGTGGCCTCGACTACCTTTGCAGCGTTACCGCGTTTGCTCGAAGGGATGGGACCTCAGTCTATCGGGTGGTTATTGGTCGATGAGGCCGGGCAATGCCTGCCGCAAGCGTCGATTGGGGGGATGTGGCGGGCGCGCCGCGCGGTGGTGATTGGTGACCCACTGCAAATCGAGCCAATTTCCAACCAGCCGGAGCCGATGGTTCAAATGTTAGCCCAACATTTTAAAGTAGGTCCCTAATGGTCGCCATTGCGGTTTTCATTGCAGCACCTAGCCGACCGGGTGAATCCCTTTGGAACGATGATCCGGTTGGGCGGTGGTGAAGACCTTTGGGTCGGTTGTCCTTTGAGAGTCCACCGGCGCTGCCTAGACCCCATGTTCTCGTTGGCCAACCAAATCGCCTACAATGGCCACATGGTCCAGCAAACTGCCTCGATAGCCCCGCTCGACCATTTGCCCCAAAGCCTGTGGGTCGATTGCACCAGTAACTTGGCACAAGAGCATTGGATTCCCCAACAGGGCGCAGAAATGGTGAGCTTTTGTCGTCAGCTCTTGGGCATGGGGGTTGCTCCAACCGATATTTTTGTGATCAGCCCCTTCAAGTCGGTTAGCAAACAAGTGGAAACACTCATCCGCCGCCACGGTGATCTAACGGGATTGCAGTCGGGAACCATCCACACCTTCCAAGGCAAAGAAGCGCCCATCGTGCTGTTGCTTCTCGGCGGGAATCCCGAACGACCGGGGGCCATGGCCTGGGCTTCGGAACGGCCCAATGTGCTCAACGTCGCCTTGACCAGAGCGCAACACCGCTTCTACGTGATCGGTGACCGAAACCTTTGGCGTCGCTACCCCCATTTTGATCAGTTAGACCGCCAATTACCCCCAAGTGAACTACAGGTAACCTTTAATGAATAACCCCCAAGAACTGCTCAAACAATATTTTGGTTTTGAGGCCTTCCGCCCTGGGCAAGCTGAGGTGATCGAGAAACTGCTCGCTGGGCGCTCGGCCTTGGCGGTGTTCCCCACCGGCAGCGGCAAGAGTCTTTGCTTTCAGTTGCCCGCTTTATGCCTAGAGGGTTTGACGCTGGTGGTATCTCCGCTGTTGGCTTTGATGAAAGACCAAGTGGACTTTTTGGTTTCTAAAGGGATTGCGGCGGCAAGGTGGGACTCCCAGCAAAGCTACGACGAAGTGCGCGAGATCAAGAACCGGTTGCAGCAGGGCCAGCTTAAGCTGCTCTATGTGTCGCCCGAACGGTTGAGCAATGAGTTCTTTTTAAACCTGATGCAGTCCGTGAAGATTTCCTTGCTGGTTGTTGACGAGGCGCACTGCATCTCCGAATGGGGCCACAACTTCCGCCCCGAATACCTCAAGCTGCAATACCACGCCCAAAAATTGGCAATCCGCCAGTTCCTTTGCTTGACCGCCACCGCAACGCCTCAGGTGGCCCAGGATATTTGCCGGGTTTTTGATATTCCGCCGCAAGATTACGTCCTCACGGGTTTTTACCGGCCCAACTTGACGCTGCGGCATCATGTTTTACCTGAAGGTGAGGCCGCCAAGGACCAGAAGTTACTGGAACGCTTAGCCCAGCACCCCAAGGGGGCCACGGTGGTTTATGTGGCACTGCGCCATACCGCGGAGCGGGTCGCGCGCCTCTTGGCGGGCCAGGGCTATCCGGCCAAGCCCTATCATGCGGGCATGAAGGCCGAGGAACGCAGCGAGATCCAGCAATGGTTCATGGACCATCCCCAAGGCGTGGTGGTGGCGACCATCGCTTTCGGGATGGGGGTGGACAAGTCGGACATCCGCTATGTCTACCATTACAACTTACCGAAAAACATCGAGAGCTATTCCCAAGAGATTGGCCGCGCCGGTCGAGACGGTTTGCCCTCGATTTGTGAAATTCTGGCTTCGCCGGATGACGGGGCGGTCTTGGAGGGGTTTATCTACGGCGATACGCCCGGCGAGCGGGATTTGAAGGCCTTAATCACCGAACTGTTGGAAACCGACGAACCCCTAAGCCTTTCGATCAACCAACTGGCCAAAGAATTTGATATCAAGGACCTAGCCATCAACACCCTTTTGGTTTACCTGGAACTGGGCGGCTTCTTGAAATACCAACGGACTTCTTTTGCTCAACTGCAATATTTTCTACTGAAAAGCGAGGCGGAGCTTTTGGGGCACTTTGACGCCCAGCGGGCCGACTTCCTCAAGAAGGTATTTGAGCATTCAGACAAAAAAGCCAAATGGACCTATATCGACCCCACCGAGGTAGCGCCTTTAATCGGCGAGACGCCCGAGCGGATCAGTGCCGCCCTGGACTATTTAAGCGACCAAGGGTTGATCGAGCTACAGGCCCGTCAGGCCCGCAAGCAGTATCAAGTGCTCAAGCAACCCGCCGACCTGATCGCCCTGGCCAAAGAGCTGTACCAGTCTTTTGTGGAGAAGGAAGGGCGCGACCGCCAGCGGCTTGAGGAGGTCTACCAACTGATCGACAATGACCGCTGCAAAGTGCGCTATCTGATGGACTATTTTGGCGAGCCTATGGCCCAGGACTGTGGCCATTGTGGCCCCTGTTTAAAGGAGCCTCACCAAGCCTACCTGCCCGATCAGTCCAAGCCGCTGAGCGCCGGTCAGCGGGCCTACGTAGCCCAACTAAAGGCCCTGCGCCTGCCGGAGCTAAACAGCTCGCGCAAACTGGCCCGCTACCTTTGCGGCATCAATTCACCAGCCAGCGGCGCGCTGCGAAAGAAACAGGGCAAATTCTTCGGCCTTTTAGAGGGTTCTTCCTTCTGGGCGGTGGTCGAAGCGGGGAATCAGTAACCGAGGGCAATACTTGTCGAGCTCGCCCATATTTCTCTAGATGGGCTATAGCATACAGACATGGTCGGAGGGCATTCTACCTTTTACTTTCTTTGCAAGCAATCCGAACCAGAGCCATTGAAAAGCTTCCTATTTGGTTCAAAGATGTTTGATGACCTCTATGGCCTGCAGCATGTTTAAGTGATTGGCTGCAAATTGACGATTCAGCAGATCTTCTGGTAAAAATTCGTCATATTTTAACAGCCCTTTCATGGGAAATAGGGAAGCCAATTCAACGGGGTTCGGGGACTGCTTTGCTAGGCTTTTTAGCTGATCCTTAATTTGCACCGGACTGGCCCCGTCAAAAATAAGACAAAAAGACTCTTCCGTCACATCCAGTCCCCCCCAATATTTACACATTCCCATCAGGGTTCTTTGGCAGCGGCTGCCTGCCCAGGGGAACCAATAGGTCTTTTTGCCTTCAAGCACAAAAGGGTTCTGTTGGATTCCAAAATCCTGTGCAACCTGTCTTAAGGAAGACAGCATGTGCCGGGCCGTTTGGTTGAAATAGGCCGGTTGATGGTCTCCAAACAATAATTCTTGGGCTTTAAGGACCACCTCCGGGGCGAGGTCAAACCACATAGTCCCTTGGAAGTTTGGCAATTTGCCGCTTTGTGCGGGCAGCACCATGATGATTCCTTCTTTCTCCCGTACTTCAAGAATTTTCCACCGACGACCGGCTAAAATCAAATAGCCATCACCGCCTGTTCCTGGTTGAGCCGAAACAGACCCTATATGCCGCCCTTGGTGGACCACTCGGTACTCATCGCCTGAAGCAAAGGTGGCATAAAACTCAAAGCTGCGGACAAGTTTTTCCCCATCAATCCCTAAAATCAGGTCTCCTTCAGGCATTTGCTCTATCAGGTGTTTTTCCCCCAATGCCTTCAGCAGAAAAGCAAATTCACTAGAATTTACCTTGCTAAATACCCCATGGGTCACCAAAACATGGTAAACGCTTATGGCGGGCAATCCCCCGGTTTGCGCGATCAGGCTTAAAATCTGTTGGATGAGAGTGGAAAAATCCAGTTGTTCGGCGTTGGGCGGTTCACACCATTTATCCAAGGTAAGCTCAATCATTGCATAGGCTTGCAGCAGCCGTGGGTACAAGCGCCGATCTAGGCTGTTTTGGACTGTTGCGGTCGCTTCATCGATCAATACCCTTAACTTCGCGGTGTCTCCTGACTTACGCCCGCTACGACCCAAACGCTGTACCAACGAGTTAACCGAGTGCGGTGCATCTAATTGCCCTACTAAGCTCAATTGGCCCACATCGATACCCATTTCCAAGGTGCTAGAGCAGAAAACCGCAGTGGGACGGTCTTTGTGTAGGGCCGCTTCTACATCTTCTCTTTCGCTCCTTGCTAAGGAGCCATGGTGGACAAAGAAAGGGTTGGGGTGATTTTGAGCCTGGGCAATACGGCGCACTTGGTCTGCGTAATATTCTAATTTCTGTTTGCTGTTGCCAAAGATTAGTGCCTTTTCATTTTTGAACTGGTTAAATAGGTCCAATGCCATCTTTTCGTCCGTTGCGTTGGTCGCAGGTGAGATGATTTTGCTAGGATTGCGGCTGATTTCGGTTGGGGGGTGCAGGTAGCCCTGCAAAGAAAGCGCAACGTTTCGCCCTTCTTGGAGGTCTTCAATCAGGGAAACGGGCTCATTGGGCCGCATCCATTTGCCGGCCAGTTGGAGATCACCCAAAGTTGCCGACAACCCGACCCAGCGGGGAGCGCATTTGAGGGCCCAACGTAGTCTCGCCCACTGGCTGAGTAGTTGCTGCCCTCGGCTATTGCCAATAAAGGAATGTAATTCATCGACAACCACAAAACGGGTTTCACCGAACATTGCCGCTAGTTTTGCCGTTTTATTGATTAAGAGAGATTCCATGCTCTCTGGAGTGATCAGCAATACCCCGCTTGGGTCCTCTACAAGCTTACGTTTCTGTGCCGCTGATACGTCACCGTGCCAGCGATGCACTGCAATATCAGATTTTTGGCAAAGAATTTCTAGGCGAGAAAACTGATCGTTGATCAAGGCCTTTAGAGGGCCGATATACACGGCCCCAAGCCCGGAAACCGGGTTGCTAAGAAGTTGCGACAAAAGGGGAAGGAAGGCAGCTTCGGTCTTGCCACTAGCCGTTTGGGCGGCAATAACCAAATGGTCCTCGCTCAGAAAAATCTTGTTGATGGCTTCAACTTGAATTGGGCGAAGCTCGCCCCAGTTCATAGAGTAGAGCTGCTCTTGAATCGCCGGGTGGAGCTTCAAGAAGGCGGAACTAGACATTTTAAAGGGTAAATCGAGTCAAGGGGTCGCCATCGGTTTCGTTGTCATCAATGGGAAGATATTCAGGTTCTTGGGTTACCTCTAAAGTTGTTTGCCCCAGCAGATTTTTCCAGTCCGCTTGAGGGTTTTGTTCCAAAATGGACATGAGCCCCACAAACCCCTTGATGGTATCTCGGGGCGTCATGTAAAACTCGGCGCCTAGGGTACTGGCGCAATAGCTCATAAAGGATTCGAAGGCCTCATCGGGCACTAGGTATTTTGAGGTATCGGCTAAGGCAAATACGTTGCGGATGTTGTGCAGCAATACATAAAGGTCTTCGTGGGTCAGGCTCGCGAGATGGATTACGGGGCCCGAAAAATCTTTCAGCCCATCAATAGCAAATTTGTTCTCTGCCAATCTAGTGGCTAAGGCCTCGTAGCTGTATAATCCTCGCCTGGGATCTTTAAGGAATTCATCCGTACCCCCGAACAGGAACCCGACATTTTCAACATGCCCCTGCAAGCAGTCGTTTAAAATCCTCAAGACCATTTCATAGTTATTATTGCGCGCAGGAGCGTGGTTGAGACGATGTGATAACACCACCATCTCGTCAAAGTTCACCAGCAGCCCGTTAAAACCCGCCAGGGAAACAAATTTAGCAAATAGCTTGAGGTAGTCGTAAATCTTGGAGTCTTCAATGATTTCGCGCACTCCCAAGTCTGCCTTTGCTTCCGATTTAAGCCGGTATTCGGCGCGAAGCCATTTTAGAGCACAGTTTTTGAGTTGTTCGTTCTGCGTTTCATAGGCCTCGTAGTATTTACTTAAAACTTGTGCGAAATCAAAGCCGGATACCAAATCTTGCAAGGGTCGCAATGCCTCAAGGATGGCTTGGCTCAAATCAGCTCCTTCTCCTTGCTGGCTCCTGGTTTTTTGGTCAAGATCGGCAATCCAACGCTCAATGATGCTCGACAATGCACCACCGTTTGGCTTGGCCTTGGTTGACAAGTTGTTCATCAAAGATGCGTAGAGCGCCCTAGCTTGGCCGCCAGTCGCATGAAGGCGGTGATCTGGGGTGATGTCCGCTTGAGCCACGACCAACTTTTTCTCTAAAGCCAAAAGTTTAGACAGAGTCAAGAAGAAGCTCTTGCCCGACCCGAACCGGCCTATCACGAAGCGGATGGCCGCGCCGCCCTGGGCAATCCGTTCTAAATCCGCGATAATCGCTTGAACTTCGTCTTTTCGTCCTACTTGGATGTGTTGGAGTCCAATCGCAGGTACAACCCCCGACTTAAGTGACTGGATAATGGCTTCGCGTTCTCTTGGCTTGATTTGCATTATGATTTATTGTTCAGTAGGTATTGATTGACAGTGATGGGGTCGCCCTCTTCTAGTAAATAGTCCCCGTAATGATCATCAGACCATTCGTTGATCGCATCAATCAACCCGGCGGGCATCAGCTTTTCTTCGCGGGCTAATTGTTCAAACTCATGGCTAGCCCATTGGTCGTGCTCTAGTAGTTTGTTCAAGCATTGGTGGTACATGGCGTCGAGCCCTGCAAAAACAGCTGGTATCTCTACGCTTGCATGAGAGGCCCCCGGCTCTGGGGCCAATGCACTTTCGTTGTCCCGATCATCACTTAAATGTTCCTGTAAAATTGCTGAAATCTTTTGCGTTTCATGCATGATTTCCCGGATTTTTTCTGGATCTAAGCGAAGGGTTTCCGCACGGTTAATACGGGCGGGGATCTTTTCCCCTTGCTGTTGTTTCTGGGCTGACTGCCGCACGACCACCAACTGATTGTCCTTTTCAGAGGCTTCAGCTATCAGTACATCCAATTCCTCGACGGGTATTTCGAGTTTTTCAAATATTCTGGTTAGTGCCTTAATTTCTCCAGGGTCGATCTCTCCGTTTGCTGCGGCGACACCAATCCCAAACTTGGCAATGGTCGCCAATTGTTTGGGCTCGACGGTCTTTTTTAGCCGATTGGCCACTTGGGTGATGCTGCTGGGAGCCGCTTGAAGCGTTTTACTGTATGCATCCAGCCGGAGACTATCGGCGGCGTTGAGTAAAAAGCTCCCTTCAATGAAACGGGAAATATGTTCTAACTCTACTTCTTCAATTTGTCCGTCCGCCGCCGCAATGACCACGCCTAACTCTAATATCTGGCTTGCAGCAGCGTAGGCCGCCCCGGTAGCTGCTTCGTGGTCTGAAGGGTTGCGGTAAAGCCCAACCAACGAATCCCAAGCATAGGTTGCCCCGGTCTGTCTCGTATCTGGCTCGAGGCAGAAACCCAGCACATGGGCCGTTTGAACGAGGTCTTTACTCTCCTTGAGTGTGAGTTTCTTTTTGCTACTATATTCTTGCAGGCCTGCCAATTGGCTGATCATCACCAGATAAATTCCCTTTTCATCGGCTTCTTGGGTTTCAAGAAAAGCGTTCCATTTTTCTAAATCAGGGTGTTCGGAATCTTTTCGTAACTCCGCAGGTAGGGCTTCAAAGGCCGCTCGGTCGTCTACCTGCTCCCGGCCCAACTCTTTGCTATATGACTTTAAGGCCTCGATCCCTTGATTCCAAATTTCGACCAACGGCTTAAATTGGCTATTTAGCGCCAATACACTGGGGATCACGATATCTTTAAAGGTGTATGCTTGAGTGCCAAAGTAAGAGCTTTGATAAGGGGACAATGATGGGCTGGCCGGATGGTAACCGATGCGTTCTTTGCGTTTTGAGGCCTTCAATTGCATGCCCTCGCCAAACAAGCGGTGGTAATGCAATTCAAAATACTGAAAGAACTCATCGGGCGTCCTTTTAATCACCACACTCTGCTTTGACCGGCCGTCCATTCGTGCAATTTGAAAAGCTAAACTGGGCGGCAGGGGCCGATTTTGGCTCTCCAATGCGGCTAAAACCACTGCCAAAATATCTTGATCCAACCGCTTTGTGTCTTTGCCAAACTCCGCTTCTTTTAGGTTTTCAATGCCTGAGCTTGCGATGCTGTAAGCTAAAAGCCGCTGAGAATAGCCAACAAAAGAGCGCGAATTCGAAAATAGATTCATCAGCCGGACCACTTCAGCAAGGACCCACTGGGCATCTTTACCATCGACCAATAACCGCCGTTCCAGGCCATAAAAATAAACAAATACATAGCCAATATCTATAGAAGCGTCTTGCCGTCCCCCGGCCAGCCATTCTAGGTAGCAGGCCCGTTGGGCCGGTGACATTTCTCCGTACTGGGGCCAGTAACCCAGGGGCTCGGTTCTGGCGCGGTTCGCTTGTTTATTCGCCGGTAGTTTAAGGTCGATACATGAGGCTTCGATTTGACTGCGCGCTCCGTTACAGGCGTAGGTCGAAGGGTCGGTAAGTTGCCAATTGCCTACTTGCAAGACCCCGCGCCCCTGCCAGCTCATCTCGCGGCCTACTTGGTGGCTTAAGGCCGAAGGCTTTGGAGGTGTCGTTGACATCGAGTTTCCGCTCAAGCGGACGGAGGCTTCAGATCTTTGTTGAGCACTGATCTGGGCATTACTTGCTGCCGTATCTGGGCTGTTCAATCTGGCATCCGCAGAACTGCTGAGGCTTGGGCTCTTGCGGTATACTGGCACTGGTGGTAAGCCCGGTTGGGCGGCATTTAAGCCGGGCGCTGAATCTACCTGAGGGGTGCCTTTTTTGGCTTTGGAAATTCGATACTCAAGGTAGCCTAGCAACAACAACTCAAAGGCAAACCACACCCAATTGTTGTGACCTCCCAAGGCGATTAGCCCAAAGAACGTGAAGGTTATAATAGGTTTCAGGTTGTCTTGCAGGTTGTAGCGCTCGCGTTTGCTCTTAAACGTTAACCGTAGCCAGCCCACCAGGACCGTGACAAAGGCTAAAAAAAGCCATCCGCTACCAGCGAACATAGTTATTAGAACCAAAAAACCAAACAGAACAATGTAGACTGCGTTATCCAGGAATTTGAGCGTCATATCTTATCCAGCAAAATTGAATTCTATTTGGTTCAAAAGGCCTCAGTAGGCCTATCCATCTGAAATTTCCTGACCTACCCTACCTTCCTGGCAAGGTAAACTCAAGTGCACAATGCTCTAGTAGAAGTTCTGTGGGAAATATGGACAGGCTTGATAAAAGAATATAAATCAATAAGAAACAGTATACGAAGGCACCCAGGCCAATTACGCAAAATCAATTTTTCTAACAGATTCAAATTCAGCTCGGTAAAACGGTATGCCTTCTCGCTGGAACGGGTGCCTCCTGAGCTGTAAATGCAATTTTCGGTATGTTCGATCTGGCAAAACATTTACAAGTCACAATAACTCGAGCTTTGGAACCGGAGTTCAAGCCTGATAGTATGACCCGTGAATTCTGGGCCGAATGGTCGGTTGAGCATGTTGAGGTTAATTTGAAACAGGCGGTCGAAAATTTGCGCAAACAGTCTAGAAAGTAATATGAGACGTGCAAAAGAAATGTAGCGTTACGTTTATGACAAGCCAAAAAAGAGCTTAATGTCATTAAGTTATTGCTCTGTGCCGGGTCGCCTTTATTTGGTATGATTTTCCTGAGCCAACATGTCTAAAAACTAAGCAAAAACAGGATTTTACAAATGGATACATTATATCTAGCAAAAGACCCAAATCAGCCCGTCGAAATCGAAGTTAATGATTGTGTCGTTATAGTCGGTTCGAATGGGGCCGGGAAAACCAGGCTAGGTTGCTGGGTTGATATCGATTCTCCTCAATCTGAGCGGGTGCATCGAATATCCGCCCAACGCGACCTCGATTTTCCGCAAGAGGTGATGATCACCAATCCAGAAGCGGCACAGAAGGAGCTATTAATTGGGAGTCAAAAACCGAAGAAAAAAAAGCTGAACGAAGCTAAGGCCAAACACCGGTGGGGGGCAAATCCAGCAACTAGCTTTCTATTTGATTTTTACGAAGTAATGACTTACCTGCTTTCAGACCACGCAGCGGTCAGTGCGGAATATTTGAAAGAATCAAGGAAAAAAAAGGGAAAGGTCCGTCCACCTATCTCTAAATTGGATACGTTGTTGCAGATTTGGAAAGAAGTATTGCCTGGAAAAGAGCTGTTGCTTGAAAACTTGACCATAAACACGTGCCTCAATCTTTCCGACAATTTGGCATATGATTCGTCTCAAATGAGTGATGGTGAGCGTGTAATCTTTTATTTAATAGGGCAATGTCTTTCAGCACCTAAAAACGGCATCATCATATTGGATGAGCCTGAAAACCACCTTCATAAGTCGCTTCAAGTGACCCTTTGGCAAACGCTACGAGCTGTACGGTCAGATTGTCTTTTTGTTTTCCTGACGCACGATATTGAATTTGCTGCGGCTCAGACATCTGCCGTGAAAATTTGGTTGAAATCATACAACGGGACCCAATGGGACTGGGAGATTATAGAACCAGATCAATCGATTCCAGAAGCGCTATTGCTAAAACTCTTGGGTACCAAAAGGCCCATTCTCTTTGTCGAAGGAGTGGAAGAAAGTTTGGATGCGGCGATTTATAGATTATTCTACCCAAATAAATTGATTGTGCCTGTGGAAAGCTGTCAAAAGGTGATCGAGTACACAAAATCCGTTAGAGCCGAGACTTTTGAACATCGCTTTGAGGCAACGGGACTAGTTGATAGAGATCGAAGGACCGATGCTGAGATTAACTCACTTCAAGAAAGCGGCGTATTTGTGTTGCCAGTAGCAGAGGTTGAAAACTTATACTGTGTGCCCGAGGTTGTAATCCTAATGGCACACAAGTTCTCACTTGACGCAGATCAGACTTTGCAAAAAGTGGTGACCGCTATATTTGAAAGATTTATAAAGGAGACGGATACCCAAATAGCATTGCGACTTCACCAAGAGATCAAATTTCTCGTTGCAGGACAAAAAGAATCAACAGCACCCGCCCAAACAATAATTGAAATATATCAAAAAGCTTTATTAAATTCAGACATCACTCAACTTTCAGAAGACATCAAAAGGCTCTTCGAACGCATTGTTGAGGAATCGAATTATTTGAAACTTCTTAAGTACTATAATAGGAAAAAGCTCATAGACACGGTTGGAAGTTGCCTTGGATTAAGGAACGGCGAGTACTCAAAGAGCTTCCTGCGATTTTATAAACAAGATGGAGACAGCTTTTCTCAAGCGTTAAAAGGTTACCTTCCAACGATTAGTTAAATTAAAATTATTTTTTAGCTAATCCCCACAAAAAAGTGGCGCAGGCCGGTGCGGAGGTTTTTTAGGGAATAACCTCCCTCCTGGACCACCAAGGTGGGCAGGCCTAGTGACTTGAGGGTTTTGCCGATCTCGAACATGCCTTCTTTGGTGATGAAAAAGCTGCCGGTGGGGTCGCCGGTCATGATGTCGAGACCTAAAGAAACCACCAAATATTGGGCGTTGGATTTGCGGATCCGCCGGATGGCTTTTTGCAACGTTTGTAAATATTCCTCGTCTTTAATGCCAGGGTAGAGCGGGTAATTCACGTTATAGCCGACCCCTTCCCCCTCGCCTTTCTCGTCGGCAAATCCGGCAAAATAGGGGTAGGCCTGGGAGGGGTGGCCGTGGATAGACAAAAACAATACGTCGCTGCGTTGGTAGAAAATATCCTGGGAGCCGTTGCCGTGATGGTAGTCCAGATCAATGAAGGCCACCTTCCCACGGGCCGACAGCCGGTTGGCCGCTAAGGAGGCGTTGTTAAAATAACAAAAGCCGCCGTAGGCATTTTTCTGGGCATGGTGCCCCGGAGGCCGACACATCACGTAAACCAACTCGGAACCCTCTTCGATCAGTTTCGCGCCGCTCAAGGCCCCGTAGGCCGCCCGTTGGGCCGCTTTGAAGACATTGGCGGTCAGGGGCGTGAAGGTGTCGATGCAGTAATAGCCCGCCCGCATGTCCCAGGTCTTAGGGATTCGGTCGGCCCGGCGCAGCGGGAACACCGTGGGGTAGAGCAGTTCCTTGGGGGTTAAGCGCTTGCCCGCCTGCTCTAGGTATTGCACCATTCCCCGGCTGTGCACGGCGTACAACGCTTCAATAGGAAAGTTTTGGATTTTTCGCTCAATCAGGTTGAGCCCTTTGAGCCCCTCTTTTAAGGCTTCGATCCGCGCGGGCTTTTCTACATAGCCCTTTTCTTTGAGGTGGTGGATCTGGTGACCGTCGCCGATATTTATCAGCTCAATGGGTCGGGCATTGACCTTCGGCGCTTTGGGGGCCACTGCATATTTAAGGGGGCGCAGGGCTAGGGGGTCGTCTTTCAGGGAGGCTAAGATTTCTAAAAGTGCCGGATCGTCGGGGCCCATGTCCCCTTTAATCCGGTGGATGCGGGTGATCGCCTGGGCAACCTCGGCCTTTTGGGGGCCCTTAGCCTTTTTGGACAAAGCATCATAGACCAATAGGGTGAAAAAACCTTTGTTGGCCCTGGTTACGATGGTCTCGTAGCCCGTGTTGGTGAGCGGACGGGCCCCGTATTGTTCATAAAAGGCCAACCGCTTCTGGTTGGTTTTTAGCTCTTTGGGGTCCAGCAATCGTTTGGGGTCATCGGTGGGGACGTCCATCAACAACCCCTGGCACCCAATCCCCTTAAGCCATTGCTGGGCCGATTCGTAGAGCGCCGCGCCGATCCCCCGGCCGATCCTGGATTTTGAGGTGGCCAGATAGTCGAGATAAGCGAAGTTTAAATCCCTAAAATAAAAAAAGAGCACAAAGCCCAGCAGCCGGTTTTTGCTGCCCTTGGCCACCAACAGCACCGATTCAAAGTCCGCCTCGATGGGCGTTTCGATCAGTTGGGCAATACGGCTGGCATATTTGGGGTAATAGGGAAAGGCCTCTTGATAAAGCCTAAGAACCGCTTCGACCAATTCTCTATTGTGGTTGTTGTGGCGGTCGGCCAAACGTTCGATCTGAAGCATCCAGGGAACCGGCAAAGGGGGTTGGATTCTTAGGGTAAAGCTTAACCCCTTGAACCTCATATTTTAGATAAATACTCTGCCAGTAGGAAGGCTTTGTCTATATGCAGTCCTTTAATTCCAGACAACCCACAAACTCCCTCCTCCAACCGCCTTGGGCCCCCTAGTGGGGCGCAACGCCGCAGACCGCGCTAGGGCCCTCGGTAAAAGATATAGGCGGCACCCGAAGCCAGTAGGCTGTTGTCGGTCGAGGCGGTGCTGCCGTTGGTGATGGTGGTTTGGTTGCTGTTGTCGTAGGGGGTGCCGACGATCAGGGTGGTTCCGGTGCCGTCGGTGAGGTCCACGTGGGCCCCAAACTGGTCGTTGGTCTCGGTGCCTGTGACCTGTACTTCGGTGTTAGGGGCTTTGAGGTAGGCTTCTTGGGTCCAGGTGGTCCCGCTGCGGACAAAAACATAGGCCGCACCGGCGTCGGGGGCGCTGTTGTCGGCTGAAGCGGTCGTGGCGTTGGTGATGGTCTGTTGGATGCTGTCTTCGGCCTGAGACCCGACCACAGCGGTATCGGCGTCAATGGCGATTTTGGTGCCGAAGGCATCCCAAGAATCGGCATTGGGTGCCTTAAGGTAGGCTTGCTGCGCCCAGAGATAGCCTAAGGTGTTGCTGTCGCTGGCGGCACTGGAGACCTTTTCGGCGGCGTTTTTAAACCAAAAGTAAAGGTTCTTGATGCCTTTGGTGGTGTAGCTGCCAGTCGAATAGGAGCCACGATTTTCTCTGGTCGAGCGGATAAAGGGGGCCGTTTAATGAAAGCGAACAGGTAACGGATTCTACCCGAAACAAGTCACCTGAGGGACCCCTTAAGAAGCGGGGCTATCTTGAGTACCCAACCAGTTTCGCAGCGTTGCTGCGAATTTGGTCTGCTCTAGGGGTTTTTCGATGATAGCGTCCATCCCCGCAGCCAACATGTGGGCTTTGTCCTCGGGCAATACCTTAGCGGTTAGGCCCAAGATCGGGACCTGACGGCCCTTTGCCGTGGCTCTAATGATTTGGGTGGCGACTATGCCATTCATCACGGGCATGAGGTAGTCCATTAAAATCAGGTCCACCGGGTGCTGTTCAAATAATTCAATGGCGTCCGCCCCATTTTCTGCCAGCACCACGGCGTAGCCGAATCCTGTTAACATCCTCCGGGCCACCATCTGGTTGGTGGGGTCGTCTTCAACCAGCAAAATAGTTGATTCGGTGGTTTGAGTGGCCTCAACCTTGGGGGGAATATCAATGACCGGTTGTGCCGTTGCAGCCGTTTCCTTAAGGAATGGAAGTTCCAGGTCAAACCAAAAACAACTGCCCTGATCCGGCTTAGATTCCACCTGTAGTTCCCCGCCCATCGACCCCACAATGTTGGCACTGATGCTCAAGCCCAGCCCGATGCCTTCATATTGGCGGGTCGAAGAACTATCCACCTGAACAAAGGGCTGGAAAATGTGTTGGAGTTGATCGGGCTGGATGCCAATTCCGGTATCACAAACTTTAAACCGGATGCGGTGCGAAGTTCGGCCGATTTGAAGACAACTGGCTTCCAAACTGATTTTGCCCCGATCGGTGAACTTGACGGCATTGCCCAGTAGATTGGAGATAACCTGCTCTAATAGCCGCTCATCTCCAAGATACATCGGGGTCAGTTCGGGCGCTAGTTCTAAGGAAAAGTGGATGCCTTTGGCGCTCATGGCTCCGCTAAACAACGCCGCAATGTTGGAGAGCGTGGACTTTAAGTCTAGAGGTTCACCTTTTGGCTCTAGATGCCCGGTAGAGATCTTGGTTTGTTGCAATATGGAGGACAAAATATCCACCAGCTTGTACCCCGATTTGAGGATCGTCTGGCAGTAGTGCCTTTGTTCTTCAGTTAACGGGCTTTCCAGTAAGACCTGGGTCAGTCCTAAAACCCCGTTCATCGGTGTCCTCAGTTCATGGGACATGATCGAAAGAAACTGATCCTTCGCTTGGCTTGCTGTTTCGGCAAGGTTTTTTGCTTCGATGATTTCCATTTCGTAAAACTTGCGCATCGAAATATCCTGCATGATCCCTTTGATCTTGCTGAGCTTTTCTCCAGAAACAGTCACGGGCTGAGCTTCAACGTGAACAAAACAGATCCCGTCCGGCAAATTGAGTTGCAGGTCCAGCTTGATGGATTTCTGTTGCCTGAGCAAAACCCGCAAATGCTGGATGGCTCGTTTGCGGTCAGTCCTTGAAATGATCCGGAGAAGCCCGCGCGGGTCCTTGGGAGGGGTGGCGCGGTATTCTGCGAAGATCTCGATAAAGCCGGGGGACCAAAAGAACTGCTCGGGCGATAGACTCCATTGCCAAGCCCCTAATTTGGCCACACTTTGGGCCCAAGCCAAATCGGCTTCACTATGCCTACGTTTTTCGATTTCTTGAGTTAAGTCTTGAAAACTGGCGATAACTTTTTGGTTCATGGAAACCAACGAATCGGCCAGTTGGTCCAACTCGTCTTTATGCTTTGGCTTCGTTCGGTCCAGGGTAAATTGGGACCCATCTTGATTAAATTCCAGATTCCGGGTCAACGCAGCCAACTTGTTTATATGCTTGCCCACAAGGTGGTAAAAGAGCAGAAACATAAACCCGGAAACCAAGAAGGTTTTAATCCCTTGGCTAAATAAAATCAGTATAATCCTGTCGTAAATCCGGCCGTATACCTGCTCTAAAGAGGCATAGACCTCTAGGGTGCCTAAGGGGCGGTCCAAGCCTCGGTAAGGGTAAGATAAATCGAAGCTTTTCATTAAAAAACGGTCTGCTGGTTTTTCTCCAGCTTCAATCAAGACTTTGTTTTGTTCGGTAATCTTCAAGTAGGTGATGTCAGGCATCGCCAGAATTCCCGTCACTTGTACCTGCAATAAATTCTGGTTCGCGACCCAAAGACTGGTGTTTAAGCTGTTGAGGAAACTGCTTTGGATCAGCTCTAGCTGTTCATTGACACTGGCTTTGTCGTGGTCAAAATCCAGTTTTACTTGGATCGCGGTAATCACCAAGGTGAGGAGCGAGCTAAAGAGCAGCAGTTGGGCAATGAACTTTCTGCCGATGCCGTGGATTAAAGAGGGCGTGTATTGATTCATGCGGCTATTTTAACCCGTTACGGAGACCTTGCTCCCAAAGTTGCTGAAAACTTCCGTCTGCTTTCATCTCCCTAAGCGCCCGGGCTAGAGGTAGGACAAGGGCTTGGTGCTTTTTGTTGAGATAAAAAAAGCCTTCTTTGACGATCAGCGGCGGTTCGATGACCCTTATATCATTTGGCCTTAGCTGGTGGACCACCGCCAAACCTTCATAACGTTCATACAAGGCAATCTCGATCCGTCCTTTGCGCAGCAGGTTCATCAATTGCAGACTGCTTTCAACCAGAATCCGTTCCTGCGCCGTTTCCGTTGCGCGTTCCAGGATCTTCCAGCCGTTGACCATGCCCACGCTGTAAACGTTGATTTCCTCAAAGCCCTGGGGGTTGATTTCAGGGACGTTGGTGAACGCAACGAACTCAAAATCCAACAACTTTTCGGGCACCCGGACAATGTTGGGGAAATAGTCTTCGATCCCTTTGACCCGGAACAGGTCTCCGTCGTCGATTCCCTGTACCGCGTTGAGTAGCGAGCGCTGGCCGGGCAGTATTTGGTAGGTGACCTCTCTACCAATCCGTTTAAAGGCCTCTTTGACGATCAGGTCAATGGCGCCGTCTTGGCGGACCGTCGACAAAGGCGGCGATAGCGGGGTTCCCAGGATCAACGTGGGCTCGGCTGCAAGCGTCAGGGCACCAAAAAAGGTGAGCACCCAGAGCAGGCCCAAGAGCTTAAAGGATGGATTTAATAATGGCCGCATCAACGCCTCCCCCTTCTGATTCCAATCGCGCTGGGCTCTCCCCACCTGCCGCCCAGACGCTCTTATTGAAGCTCTACCAGGTTGTACCGGCCCAGGTCGGCTGTGGGCTCAGGGGTCCAAAACAAATCGTCTCCGGTAGTTAGCAGAACCCGCTTTCTTTGCACAG
The DNA here is from genome assembly GCA_032250835.1 of bacterium. Lineage (GTDB taxonomy): Bacteria > SAR324 > SAR324 > XYD2-FULL-50-16 > XYD2-FULL-50-16 > TamC13-09. The sequence goes on along the minus strand of JAVVEA010000001.1, from coordinate 639,588 downwards.
CTTGGGAACTTAAATTTATTGTACATAAGGATTACTCATTCGTCTCGCCCAAGTGTAAGTAGATTAATAAGCTGAATTAATAACTTAATGGAATGTTTTGTAAGAGGCCTTAGCCTATCTGGGGATGCGGTCAGCGGTTGAACTGGTCAAGAAGAGCTGTCCCTCCCCCTGGCCAAGGGGCTCAACTTGAACCGGTGAGCCTAAAACAAAAATAGGCATAAAAAAAACCCAACGCTCAGGTTGGGTTTGGTGCCGTGGTAACGATCATGAAGCGGTGCCCCCAGGGAGGAGGGACGATTTATGGGAACGAGGTCGCTGGCTGGGGACTCTAATTAACTGGTTTTTAGGGAGCCGATTGGAGGCACCGGTGGTTTCTGCACTTTGGGCAATAAACGACTTGCGTCGATTTCTCGGGCAGTCCTACTCATTGACGGCCCCCCAGGAAAGACCTAGAATGGAGCGATTTTACAATTTGTTTCAAAAGGTTCCAGATGACTATTTTTACCTTCTTGGTGCTGTTTGCGCTGGCAGTAACGTTAAAGACCATGGTGATTATCCCGCAAAATTGCGGTGCCGTAAAAGAGCGGCTCGGTAAATTCAACCAGGTCTTATATCCAGGCTTCCATTTTTTGATCCCTTTCTTTGACCGCGTTGCTTATACCCACGAAATGCGTGAGCAGGTGTTGGATGTGCCCAGCCAAAGCTGCATCACCAAAGACAACATCCAGGTAGAGGTAGACGGCATCGTTTACCTCAAGGTCATCGACCCCGAAAAAGCCAGCTATGGCATCGGCGACTACCGCTTAGCCAGCGTCAACTTGGCCCAAACCAACATGCGCTCAGAAATCGGCAAGCTCAGCTTGGACGAGACCTTTTCGGAACGAGACTCGATCAATGAGCATGTGGTCCGCGAGGTGGATTTGGCCTCAGACCCCTGGGGGATTAAGGTGATGCGTTACGAGATCAAAAATATTGCCCCTTCGGAGCATGTGGTCGAGACGCTAGAAAAACAAATGGAGGCAGAGCGGCAAAAACGGGCTGAAATCACCCTGGCCGAAGCCGAGAAGCTCTCCACCATCAACCGCTCCAACGGCAACCGCCAAGAAACGATCAACTTGTCCGAAGGCGAAAAACAAAAGCGCATCAACGAGGCAATCGGCAAGGCAAAAGAAATCTCCATCATCGCCGCCGCCTCGGCTGAAGGGCTTAATTTGATTTCGGCGGCGATTGGGAAACCGGGCGGGCAAAAGGCACTGGATATGCGGGTGACCGAGCAGTTCATAGAAGAGTTGGGGAATATTCTGCAATCAGCCCAGGTGTCCGTTGTTCCCGCTAACTTAGCCAATATTAAAGGCTTCTTTGAGGGGATCAACCAAGTGGGCAACGCCATCTCAGAGCAGGAGAGTTAAATGGATTTGTCTAATCTTTCGATGGTTTTTAACCTGCTGGTTTGGGGCGGCATCTTCATTGGGCTTTTGGTGCAACTGGTCCTGAGCATCCGGCTGGTCCCCACTAAGTCGGCCTTTGTGGTCGAACGGTTGGGGCGCTACCACCGCACCTTGGGTCCGGGTTTTCATGCCCTATTTCCCTTTATCGACAAAGTCGCCTATATCCGCAACCTCAAGGAAACCACCGTGGACGTCCCCCCGCAGCTTTGTTTTACCAAAGACAACGTGAAGGTGATTGTCGACGGGGTGATGTATATGACCGTTGTGGAGCCGCAAAAGGCAAGTTACGGAGTCACCGATTATTACCGGGCCGCGACTGAACTGGCCCAAACCACCACCCGGTCAGTGGTTGGATTGCTCGACCTGGACCGGACCTTTGAAGAACGCGCCCACATTAGTTCTCGGGTGGTTGCGGTGCTAAATGCGGCTGGGGAAGCTTGGGGGGTGAATGTTTTACGCTATGAGATCAAAAACATCTCCCCTCCGGCGAGCGTTCAAGCAGCGATGGAGAAGCAAGTGGTCGCCGAGCGCCAAAAACGCGCCTTGGTCGCCGAGTCCGAAGGACAAATGCAAAGCAAGATCAACCGGAGTGAAGGCGTTAAAGCCGAGATGATCAACCTATCGGACGGTGAGCGCCAACGTTCGATCAACGAAGCCGAAGGCAAGGCCTCGGAAATCTTGGAAATTGCCAAAGCCACGGCGTTGTCCATTGAACAGATTGGCCAAGCCTTGTCGGGCGAACATGGCAGCGAGTCGCTTTACCTGCAATTGGGCTTAAAGTACCTGCAAAGCTTTGCCCAGATCGCCAAAGCGGAGAACAAGGTGGTCATCCCCGCCGACCTGACGGACATGAAGACCCTGCTGGCTCAGTTTGTGGCCCTCAAGCCTGAGGCTCGTTGAATCCATGAGCGGTTGGACGCTTTTTTGGACCCTCTTGGGCCTAATCCTCATGCTCCTTGAATTCGTCCTGCCGGGCTTGGTGGTGATCTTTCTGGGCTTTGGGGCGCTCTTGGTCAGTCTGGGGCTTTATGCTGGCTGGATCGAGGGCTGGATGCAGGCGCTGCTGAGTTGGTTTGTGGTCTCTACCTTGCTGGTCTTGATGCTGCGTGAGCTTTTGTTAAAGCTCGCCCCCACCGGGGAGGTTTCTAAAGTTGAGCTAGACCGTGACCAGGACTGGCAAGGGCAGGTGGTTGCGGTGGTTGAAGAAATCAGCCCAGGGGCCCCTGGCCGCATTTCATTCCAGGACAGTACCTGGACCGCAATCAGCGAAGGAGAAACCATCCCTCAGGGCGCAAGAGCCCAATTGCTCGAAAAGCGGGGGATGGCTTTTGTGGTCGGGGTCATCTCTAAAAAATAGTTGGGGCGCTTTGTTTAAAGCCCCTCCGCTCCCGCTGCCTAAGGGCTCTACCGCTTTATAACGCGCAAAACTCTGCTGATCTGCCCGCAATCACGGGGCCTTGTATTATCAGAATTAGGACTTTTTCTGGGTGATTAGGTTCCTGATTTTGCGCTCGTTAAAGAGCTTCTGGATCATCAGCTTGGTGTCTTTGATAAACTCAATGATCACCGTCTCGTCTAATCCCAGCCGTTTGCCAGCTTGGTAATAATAGCGCTCTTCGTCAGGGCGGATTTGGTGCTGGGCGATGAACAGCTTCGAAAGCTGAAGCATGATTTCAAAGCGCAAGTCCGGGCTGGTGTTGAGGTTGTCTAACACAGGGACTTCCTGGGCCTTGACCATATCGACCCATTTCCCGGCCACCTCTTTTCTCAGGTCGTCTTTAACGATCACCTCCACAAAGGCCATTTCGCCCTTGGTGACCTTCTTGTCAGTGCAGATCAGGCCGATGGTGGCGCGTCCAACCCACTCCTTTTGCTCGATGCTCAGGCTGCGGAAGAAGCGTCCAAAGAGCAATACCTCAAATTGACCCTGTTCACTCAAACGGTTTTCCAGGGCCTTATTGGGGTCTGCTGTGGCTTCTTCGCCGGTTCCGTCTGCTAAAGATTCATTGAGCCGCTGGATCAGTTGCTCCTGCTCGGCTAGTTTGTGGTCCAGTTTAAACTTTTCCACGCCCTGCTGTACAGTTAGCCGCAGGTCTTCCTTTTCCCAGGGTTTGGCCATGTAGCGGTAAAGCCGGGCTTCGTTGATGGCTTTGGTCACCCCTTCGAGTTGCGCTTGGCCGGTGAGTAGGATTTTGACCGCTTGGGGATATTGTTTGTGTAAGGCGATCAACACCTCATCCCCTTTCATGCCGGGCATGATGTAATCGGCGACTACTAGGGCCAATTCGTGGCCTTCTTCGACTAAGGCCTGGGCTAATTCCAGGGCATCTTCGCCGCTTTGGGCGACTTCTACTTGGTACCCGTCTTGGTGCCCGCCCAGCTCCATTTCTAGGCTGCTCAATACGGTATCTTCGTCGTCGATGCAAAGTACAATGCGGTTTCCCATATTAAGTCCCTAGTGGAAGGTTGATGAAGAAGGTGGTGCCCGCCGCGCTGCTCTCTAAGCGGATGTTACCTCCATGTTTTTCAATGATTTTTCGCGAAATATCAAGGCCCAAGCCGCTGCCTTCACCGGCCCCTTTGGTGGTGAAAAAGGGCTGGAATATTTTTTCTTTTAGTTCGTCGGGTACGCCGGGGCCGTTGTCGGCAAAACTCAGCTGGATCCAGCCGTCTTTCGCCTGGGCGGTGATCTCGATCTTTCCTTTGCCCTTCATAGCCTGAATCGAGTTTTGCAACAGGTTGGTCCAAACCTGGGCCAGTTCGTCGGGCCAGCAGGGCACCAGGGGCAACCCTTCGAAGTGCGTCACCACCTCTACGCCTTGTTTGAGAAGATTCTGATAAAGGGTCAAGACCATCTCGATCCCTTCACCCAAATTGGCCGGTGACTTTTCTTCTTGGGTGCTGAAGTGAGAATAGTTTTTTAAGGAGAATAAAATCTTCCCGGCTTTGGTGGAGGCTTGGTTGATGTTGGCCAGGGCTCTCGATAGCCTGCCCAACCATTCGAAGAGCTCCAGCAATTCCGGTGGCCCTTGGGCCAGCCGGACCAACAGGTTTGGCTCTAGCCCTAAGGAGACCCATTTTCGGGCCAAGTTTTCTTCTAGACCCGGCACCTGTTCGGCCAAGGCCTTGGCCAGTTTGCGGGCCTCTAAACTGCCCAGGAAAGGAGCTGCTTGAGCCAAGGCGGGCATGGCTTCGCCCAGCAGTGTACGGGCCTTGTCGTCCAAGGTAGCGACCAAGGGGGCGAATCCACTGAGCAACCAATTCTGCACTTGGGCGGCTGTATCCACCGAGCTTTTAATGCTGCCTAACGGGGTGTTGATCTCATGCGCAACCCCAGCAACCAGTTGGCCTAGGGCAGACAATTTTTCGGATTGGATCAGATGGTCTTGCGCGGTTTTTAACTCTTGCAGGCTTTCGCTCAGTTCGCGGCTTTTTCGGCGCAAAGCCAAGTGGGTTAATACCCTGGCTAATACTACCGGGGGCCGTACGGGCTTGGTCAAAAAATCCACCGCCCCGACCTCAAAACCTTTGGTTTCGTCTTCCATCTCGGTCATGGCGGTCACAAAGACCACCGGAATTTCGGCGGTGGCGGGCTGGCTCTTAAGGGTTTGACAGACCTGATAGCCGTCCATACCGGGCATCATAATGTCCAGTAACACCAGATCGGGCGGGTTTTCACCTGAGGCAATGACCAAGGCTTTTTCCCCGTTGGTGGCGGCTTTGATCTTAAAATGGGGCGACAAAATACCCTTTAAAACATCAATGTTTTCGGGCGTATCATCGACAATCAGGATCGTTTCTTTTTCTGGGGTCATGAGGCCTGTCCTTCGGCATACTGTTTTCGGACCGCTTCTATTTGCGGCAAAATAGAAACAAAAAGGGGCACTAGTTGGGGGTCAAAGTGCTTGCCTGCTTCGTCTTGGATCAACTGAACCGCATCTTCGGTACTCCAGGCCTTTTTATAGGGCCGCACGCAGGTGAGGGCGTCAAAGACATCGGCAATGGCCACGATCCGTCCAGCCTGCGGGATGGCATCTTTGGCCAAACCCTTGGGGTAACCACTTCCGTCCCATTTTTCGTGGTGCGTCAAAGCTACCTGACGGGCCAAATCCATCAAGGCGGTGCCCTCTTCGCCCAAGATCTCCGCACCGATGTCTGGGTGTTTTCGCATCGTCTGCCATTCTTGATCATCCAATTTCGCCGGTTTGGTTAAGACTGCATCGGGTATGCCGATCTTGCCAATGTCGTGCATCGGTGCGGCGCTGAGTAGTAGTTGCACCTCCGCGGCGGCCCATCCGGCGGCTTCAGCCAGCAGGGCGCTGTAATGGCTCATGCGGATCACATGCAGGCCCGTTTCGTTGTCTTTAAACTCTGCCGCCCGGCCCAAGCGCTGGATCACCTGTAACCGGGTTTTTTCGAGCATAGCGGTACGCTCTTGGACTTTCGCTTCTAGGGCGCGGCTTTGGTTGAACAGCGCCAGCTGAGTGGCCACGCGGGCCTTGACGATCGGCGGGCTGATCGGTTTGGTGATGTAATCCACGGCCCCAAGTTTAAGGCCCGCCTCTTCGTCGGCCGTTTCCGCCTTAGCGGTTAAAAAGATCACCGGAATGGGTGCAGTCTTGGGTTCCGCCTTGAGGCGACGGCAGACTTCGTAACCGTCCATGCCCGGCATCATGATGTCGAGTAGGATCAAATCGGGCGGTTGGTCGCTGCTGGCGATTTTGAGCGCCCGCTCGCCGTTGATTGCCGCTTTGATCTTGTAGTCCCCGGACAACAATCCTTTAAGAACGTCGATATTCTCAGGTGTGTCATCGACAACTAATAGGGTGGCTTGCTCGTTCATGAGGCTCCTAGGGGTTTAAGGTCGCTCGAAAGGCCGCCAACTGCTCTAAGGCCTCGTCAAAATCATAGTTGCCCACCGCTCGGGCCAACTGAGTTAGGTGTTCGTTGGCACCCAATCGCTGGGTCAACTCTTCGCTCAGGTCCAGCGCCTCGGTATCGTCGTCTTTAAGTAGCGCTTCTAAACGCTCCGTTAGCCCTTGAAGCTCTGCCGGGTCTATCGCTGTCTTCGGGCCGTCCTGGGCTGGTTGGTACAGGGCTATAGAATTTAAAACCAGCGCCAGAGCCGCAGCGGCCGCTTCCAGTTCGGCTTCCTCGGGGGCCTCCTGCTCTTTACAGCGGTGGTCTAATACCTGCGCGGCCTCGAATAGCGCTTGGGCACCAATGTTGCCGGCGACGCCTTTTAAAGTATGGGCTTCACGCGCGGCGGTCTCTGGGTCCTTTTGTGCCAGTGCTTTGCGCAGGCGTTCGACTGCTTCGGCTTGGTTGAGCGCAAATTTGTCCAAAACCCTACGGTAGGCCTCTAGATTGCCGCCCATGCGGCGTAAACCGCTGGCCACGTCGATTCCTGCTAATTCAGGCAACTCTTGACTGACCTCTGGGCCCGGGGCCAAGCCCTCAAGCAGTTCCCGCCCGCTCCAGCGGGCAAGCGCATCAAACAGTTCATTGGGGTTGATGGGCTTGGCGATATGGTCGTCCATCCCCGCTTCCAGGCATTTTTCCCGGTCCCCTTCCATGGCGTTGGCGGTCATGGCCAGGATCGGCAGGTCTGCTTTGCTGGGGTCTTTGCGTATCGCTTGGGTCGCTTGATAGCCGTCCATCTCCGGCATTTGGATATCCATCAAGACCAGATCAAAAGCACCTCCAGCAGCTTTTTCTACGGCGATCCGCCCGTTTGAGGCAATTTGAACCTTAATCCCGGCCATTTCTAGGAGTTCGGTGGCCACCTGCTGGTTGACCTCGTTGTCTTCAACCAAAAGGATATTCAGGCCTTTGAGGCCCGCAAGCGTCCGGGGGTCTAAGGTCTCGACGCGGCGCTTGGCGATCTTTGCCGGGCCCTGACCAAAGGTACGCATCAGGGCGTCGAAGAGGGTGGACTGGGTAACCGGCTTGACCAAGAATTCTTCAAAGCCCGCCGCCGTCGCCTCTTGCATCACCTCATCTCGCCCGTAGGCGGTCACCATAAACACGGTGGGCAAGTGTTGCAGGTTCGGGTCGGATTGGATGGCTTTGGCGGTTTCGATGCCGTTTTTACCGGGCATTTCCCAATCCATCATGACCAGTTGATAGGGAGCGCTGGCGTCTGCATCTTTTAAAGCAGCAATCGCCTCGTCTCCGCTGGCCGCTTGGCCCACTTCTAGTTGGAGCGCCTTCAAGGATTCTTCGATGATCTCACGGCTCGCTTGGTTGTCATCGACCACCAAGACCTTCAGACCCCGCAAATCCACCGAAAGCGCGGGACGCAGCGGCATATCTTCGGGAATCCCAAAATGGGCGGTAAAGATAAAGCGGCTCCCTTTGCCGGGCTCTGATTCCACCCAGATTTTCCCGCCCATCATTTCCACCAACCGCTTGCTGATCGCTAGGCCCAGACCGGTACCGCCAAATTTGCGGGTGGTGCTGCCGTCGGCCTGACTGAAGGATTGGAAGAGCTTGCCTCGTTGCTCCTCAGTTAGGCCGATGCCGCTGTCTTGCACCGAGAATTCTAAGAAGATGTTCTGTTCCTTCTTTTCTAGTAATTTCACCGCCACCGTCACCTCCCCTTCGGCGGTGAATTTGATGGCATTACTTACCAAGTTTAACAGCACCTGACCGAGCCTCAAGGGGTCACCGTTTAGATAGTGCGGTAGCACCGGGTCCACATCGATCAGGAATTCTAGGCCCTTTTCATGGGCCTTGATGTTGTTGAGCGTCGCCAAGTTGTCGACCACCTCATCCAGCATAAAGGGCACCTGCTCCATATCCAAGCGCCCTGCCTCGATCTTGCTGAAGTCTAAGATGTCGTTGATGATCCGCAACAAGGCATTGGCCGAGTTCTGGATTTTAGTGACATAGTCTTGTTGCTTGGGCTTTAGCTCCGTTAAGCTGGCCAAATGGGCCATGCCAATGATGGCGTTCATGGGGGTACGGATTTCGTGGCTCATGTTGGCTAAGAAGTCCGACTTGGCCTTGGTGGCCTCTTCGGCCGCTTCTTTAGCTTTGGCTAGAGCCAGTTCCGCTTCTTTTATTTCGCTAATATCCCAGACCAATCCGGTTGCTTCTAAGGGCTCGCCTTGTTCCCCATAGGTGAATTTACCGGAAGACATGATGTGCATGACCTGTTGGTTTGGCTTGTTTACTTTGAAGGTCGCTTGGTAGTCACATATTTGATGGCTCATGGTTTCTGCCATTAAGGCACCGATCTGTTGGGCGTCCTCTGGGTCCACATAGGTGAACCATTGGCCCAAAGTCCCGTCCAAAGTTACGTCTTCTAGACCGTAGAGTCTGATCGTTCCGCTATCGGCTTCTAGCCGGTTTTCTTGCGGTAAATACTTCCAAGTGCCCATTTTGGCGGACTCCAGGGCGATTTCCAGACGCTGCTTGGCCTCTTGGGCTTCTTGTTGCGCTGCTTTGATGGCATCGTCAGCCAACTTTTGCTGGGTGATGTCCTGGTAGGCTCCATACATGTAACGTATGGTGCCATCATCAGCCCGAACCAGCTTGCCGTTGGCATGGACCCAGACGATCTGTCCGTCGACCGGTCGTTTGTAGGCATAGACCGCGTCATAGCTGTCATATTTCCCTTCAATGGCCCCTTGATAGCGTTCGGCGGTGTGGTCCGCTATTTCTTGGTTGGCTTCGACAAGGTGAGTGAACCATTCCTCTTGCAAATGGTAGCGTCCATCAGGCTTAGGCGGATCACCCAGAATTTTGGCGGCCCGCTCGGATTGGTAATAATACTCTGGGTCGCTGTAATCGACGTGCCAATAGCCACTTCCGGTTATTTCAAGGGCAATGTCCGAGAGGAAATTAGCGTGATCCGCCGCTTGTTTGGCTTGCCACAACTCCTGCTCGGCTTGTTTGCGGTCTGTAATATCAACCAACCAACCCAAAAGGGCTGGAGCCCCTTGGTACTGATATTTCATATAGGTGATCAACACATCGCGGATTTGCCCCTCGGGCCCATAAACCTGGACCTCATAGTTCTGCAAAATCCCTTGTTGTTGCACCTGCTCGATCACATAATCACGCTCTTTAGGCTCTACATATATTTGCGGAGACTTCTTGCCCACTTCGATGCCCACCAACTCCATCATCTTGGGGTTGGCAAATTTAAAGACGTCTTCGCTGGAAATCGCCACGCCCACCGGGGAGGTGTCTAAGATTTGCCGTAGCCGTTCTCCCTCTTCGGATAAAGCCCGCTCTAGTTCCTTGCGGTGGGTCACGTCTTCGAAGGCCACCGCCACGCCGCCGCCTGCTTCTGCGGGAATGGGGGCGGCGCTGGTATTGATCCAAACCCGGTCCCCTTGGGGGCGGTGCACCACCATCTCCACGTTTTTTACCTCAACCCCTTCAACCAGCGCTCGGTTCGCCGGGTATTCTTCGGGCGGCATCACCGTTGCGTCAGGTCGTTCGATCACCCAAGCCTGGCTGTTTAGGTTGCGCTGTTTATGCTCGTCTGCTGAGACCCCTAAAATGGCTTCACTGATCTGATTCGCTTCGGCGATTCGACCGGCTGGGTCGATCATCACGACCCCAACGGGCAATGCGGCGAACAGGGCCTTTAGCTGCTGCTGGCTGCGGCGCACCTCTTCTTCAGCGCCCAATCGCTCGGTGATGTCGGTGCTGATGCCGCAGACCGCCCAGGGGATACCTTCCTCGTCGATCAACGGAAACTTATAACTTAAATAGGTATGCTCTGTGCCGTCGGCATGGGGGGCTTTTTCCTCAAACTGCATGGTTTGGCGTGAATCCAGAACCAGTTGATCATTTTGGGCAAATTGAGGGCCCATCTCGGACCCAAACAGTTCTAGGTCATCGCGGCCCAGGCTAGATTCTTGGGTCACGCCCAGCAACTCGCACCAGGGCTGGTTAACCATCTGGTAACGGCCTTCAATGTTCTTCATATAGACCAAGGCCGGGCTGTTATCCAAAATAGCCTGCAATTGCTGCTGGCTTTGGTGCAGCTTCTTGGTCCGTTCGGCGACCAGTTCTTCTAGCTGGTCTTTATAGCGGGCCAGTTCGAGGCGGGCTAAGTCCGTGTCTTCAGCTAAGCTGATGGCGGCGACGCGCTCGACCTGGAGCTCGGCTGCTCTGGCTTGGCTCGCTCTTTCGGCTTGGGCGCTGCGGGTGCGTTCTAAGGAAAGAGAGGCAAAGAGTTTGGCGAAGCCCGTCAAGAATGCCAAGATCGTGGGCAAGCGCGTTTCGGTGATCACCGGGACTTCTTGGATCGCCTGCATATAGTCTTGGAGATCAAAGCCAAATTGGTGGCCCTGAGCCTCGAAGAACGCCCGGTCAGGTTGCTCTAAAAAGAATTGCCCAATGAAGACGTTGGCAATATGTCGGCCCCCGAGTTTCAGCGGACTGGCCGCGTCGGTCAGTCCATTTTTACAGCGGTAGATGCTGTACTCTTTGCCTGCCGTTAAGTTGAGCGCAAGTTCCGTATCTGACTCAATGCAGCGCGCGCAAGTCTGTTCGTTGACACGGTGGAAATCGGTGCAGGCCCGTTGCCATTTAGAAGAGGCTAGTACTTTGCCCTCAAGGTCAATGATCGCTGCCGGAACGCCAATATTGTCGCAGAAGGTTTCAAAAAGATGGTTCAGCTCCTCGCTACTTAACATTTCAATCACTTCATCCCAAGATTCTTGCTCGACGTCCAGCAAGCAGACCTCGGATTGATCTTCAAAAGAGTCCAACAGCTCGTCGATTTGGGTGAAGGGGGGCATCTCTCCGTTGTGCCGGGCGTAGGCATTGACCTTTTCCTTAAGCTCCACGATGCGGGCTTCGCGGTCTTTGGCTAAGCGGTTGAACCGTTCTACCTCCTTCATCTGGGCCGCAATCGCCTCATTCTCTTCGGCCAGAGACTGCTCTTGTTTGCGCTCGGTCACGTCTACGGAGATACCTGCCAGTTTGAATGGTTTGCCCTTGGAGTCTCTTTCTAAAACCGCGCCCCGGTTGTAGATCCAGGCCCAACTGCCGTTTTTGCGCTTAAATCGGAATTCGACTTCGGTGGAATCTTTTCCTTGGGTCCCTTCACTGCCAAAGGCGGCGGTTACCGCGCTCAGGTCCTCGGGGTGGATCAGGTCCAAATATTGGTAAACCAATCGGGGTACTTCGGCCTCTGCGTATCCGTATTGGGCGTAAAACTGCGGGCTTTGGTAGGTCGCCGTGCCTTCAGCTAAGTCCACAATCCAGTAATAAGCCCCCATGCCCGAAAGGGAAAAACGCAGCCGTTCTTCGCTTTCGCGCAACTGTGCCTGGGCGGCGATCCGTTCGGAAATATCGTGGAAGGTGATCACCGCACCGACCAGTTGGTGGTCCGAAAACATGGGTACGGCGCTGTATTCTACCGGTATGCTGGAGCCGTCTTTGCACCACAGCACCTCGGCGTCTGTAAAGCCTGGTTTGCCTTGGGTGAAGGCGATATACATCGGGCAGTTTTCGACCGGGTAGGGGCTCCCGTCGGCATAGGTATGGTGGATGAGCGCGTGGGCTGCCTGATCCAACAGTTCCTTGGATTGATACCCCAAAAGCTTGGCCCCGGCGGGGTTGATGAAGGTGATTTTACCCAAAAGGTCCACGCCAAAAATCCCTTCGCTGATCGAATCCAGCAACAGGCGGCTTTTTTCTTCCGATTCACGCAATGCTAGGGCGGCTTGTTCGCGAGCTAGCCCCTCTTCGGCTAGTTTGCGTTGGTCGCGCAACAGCTTGAGGGTAAAGCCAATAAAAATGGTGAGGGTGACCGCTAAGATGGTCACCAAGGTATTGCGGATTTGTCGGTAGGTCGTGAAGGCTTCGGCGTAATCCACTTCGTTGGCAATCCCCACCCCCAAGCGCTCGTCCCAGGCCCAAGCCCCGACTACCTTTACCCCCCGGTAATCCCGGTAGCCGTCCAGGTTTTCCCCCGATTTGCCGCGGGTGGCCTGTTGGGCCAAAAGGGTTAAGGGGCTACCCTGCGGTACCGGACCTTTTGATCGGGTCAGGTCTGTACCAGGGTCCGCCAAGCGTAGGGCTCCGATACTCCCTTGTCCTTCAGGCAGCAGCCCAACTTGGGCCAGATAGCCTTCAAAACGCAACTGAGTAAGCACTACCCCCTGTGGGTCCAATAGATAAGTTTCACCGGTGTCCCCCGTACGGGCCCCTTGGGAGATAGTGCTAAATTCTCGGTAAGGATCTAGGCTTAAGACCAATAGCCCCAGCGGTTGGCCTTGAGCGTCTTTGACGGGGCTGCAAAGCACTAGCTTCTGGCGGATCGGGTCGGGGGGATTGCCCTTAAGATGAGGGAATTGAAACTTCGCAATGCCGCGTAGGGCCTGCTTTAAAACTTGGGGCTCCATAAAAGACAAGGGTTTTCCCAAATAATTTGGGTTTGAGGCGGCCAAGACCACCCCATCTAGATCGGAAAAGAAAAAGTCTTGGTAGTTGCCCGTATCGGCCAATTGATTGAGCAAGCCGTTGATCCTTTTTTGGGCCGGATGTTGTTTAAGTCCCTGAACTGTTGGCTGGGCGTTTAGCAGCTCTTTGGCTGCGTCAACGAAGGCGGGGCGGTCGCTGTAGGTTTGGGGTTCATGTAGTTTTTCATCTAACCACTGCCTCACCTCGCGTTGGGTGGCGTTGAGGGTGTGGCGCAAATTAGCGCCGACTTCTAGGCGAATCTGCTGCGAAACTTGATCTAAGCCAAGCCACCCGACCAAAACGGCTACCGCGAGAAATCCACCCAAGAGCATCAAGGTGCGGATCGTTTGGACCTGTTCGAGTTTTGATCCGCGAGATTTGATGACCAACGAAAGCAGCCACCAAAACAAGACTCCGGCCAAAAGTGCCGAAAGAACCCATAGGGTCCACTGGGAGCTATCTTCCTCCGGTGGTTTTAGCGGCGTTGCCTCTGTGCTTACCCAGGAACGTTGGATATCAAGAATTTGTTGGGGCGGTAACTGGTCTAAGGCTTGTTGCAATAGCTCCCGCAGAGGTTCAATTTCTTTTCGCACAGCAAAGGTCAATTGGTAGGAGGTTAGTTCCTTTAACCCCCCTTGTCCCACCACCTTAAGCCCGGTGATCAATTGTTTTTGGATTTCATAATTCCCTACGGCCATGCCTTCAATAAAGGCATCGGCCCGCGCGAAAGAGACGGCCTTTAATCCCTCCGAAACGTTGCGAACCGGTAGTTGGCCAATTTGAGGGTAAAGACGGGACAGTTCCTGCTGGTTGCTAAAACCGGGGATGACCGCTACGGTTTTGCCCTGAAGATGGTTGAGCCCTTGGATCGAGTGTTCCCCCTTGCGGACGTAAATGACCATCGGGGTTTCTACATAAGGCCGGGTAAAGCTTAGGTAGCGCGCACGGTCCTGGGTTTGGACAATGCTGGTCAAGACATCAACCTCACCCTGTTCGGCTAGTTGCAACAATTCGGCCCAAGTGTAGCCATGGACCCATTCAATCTCAAACCCTATCTCTTGGGCCAGCAACTCAATGAGTTCTACTGAAATGCCTTGGGGTTGGCCGTTGCTGCGGAAGTCAAAGGGCGGCCAGTCGTTTTCGTTGGAAACGCGGATTTTTGGGTGCTCGGCGAGCCAAGCCTTTTGGCTGTCGGTCAACTGAAGGGCCGATACCCCCTGGGCGCAGGTAAGCGCTAAAAAAACGAGAATCAGCGCAGCCAAAAATTTCTGCTTGGTCACAGAACCCCCTATAAACAGGTCATTTATTTTGGCATCTTCCCTAAGTTTGTCTACAAAGACAAGCCGCTAAAATCCACCGAGGAGTTTTCCTTAGAGAGCACAGGTTGCTAAATAGGCCCCTAAAAAAATCACGTGCCCTACCAAAAAGCCGCCTTTTGGGTTTGGCGCCCCAACCTGATAGTCGAATCAGAGTTTATTCTGTTGACTGAATATTCAGCTTAAATTGGTTTCCATAGTTTGCTTTGAAGACGAAAAGGGGGGCTTAGAATCCTCTAACTTAGATCGAAAAAAATACGGTTTAGCTTTTGGTGAGAATCTCAAGTGTGAGCTACCTTACAACCCTTTATTTATCTATACTCAAGCCTTCAACTTAGGTGTTTTTCCTGACTACATTTCAGGTGCTAAATTGGGTAGTCTGGACAGCTATCGGACCGGGCGGTAGATTAATAGAGAGGCCTTAACATCGGTCTATGGCTCAACGAAAGTAATTTAGCGGTGCAGGACCGAAGTCCCTTTTGGCGAAGGCTATATGCCTACACATTGCTTCTGCGTTGCCCTTGGGTTTATCCTTTAGCCCCGAACCACTCCCAATACCCTTCCTTGTAACCTCATGAATAACGTTTCGCTTAAAACCAAGCTCCTGGTGTTGACCCTCGGGCCCTTATTTTTCCTGGCCCTTGTGGGGACTTCTTTCGTGATTTGGCAGATGGAGCAGAACGGCGAGCAGCGTTTGGTGGACCATGAGGAACAACTCCTGGAGCAAACCAAAGAAACCTTGGTCAGCCATACCGCCATTGTGATGGGGGCGTTGGACCGGATTTATGCCAGCTCCAGTAACGAAACGATCCGGCTGCGCATCGAACAAGAGGCCAAGCAATTTAAGCAGCGGCTAGAACAAATCTACCAAGACAATGTCAACCAGATGCCCGCCCGAGAGCTGCGCAACCTGTTAATGCAGTTCGCCAAAAGCTACCGCACCGAAAGCGGGGGATATTTCTGGATCAACGACACCTCCTTGCGTATGGTGATGCATCCCATGTCACCAGAGCTTGAGGGTAAATATTTAGGGGACCAAAAGGACCCCGACGGGGTCTATCTATTCCGCCAATTCGTTCAAGCGACCCAGAAAAAGGCGGGGGCCGGGTTTGTCGAATACCGCTGGCCCAATCCATCGAACCAGCAAACGGAACAAAAAATCTCTTATGTCTTTAGCTTTAAGCCCTACAACTGGGTCTTGGGCACCGGGGAATATTACGCCGACATCCGGCGGGACCTGCAAGCCCAAGCAGCTATGATTGTTGAAGGCCTAAGGTACGGTGAATCAGGTTATTTTTGGATCAACGACTTTGACGCCAAGATGGTGATGCACCCGACCAACCCATCACTGAACGGGAAAGATTTGAGCGGGTTTAAAGACCCCGCAGGTAAAGCGATTTTTGTGGAATTCGCCAAGGTCGCTCGGGAACAAAACAGCGGCTTTGTTGCATACCAATGGCCCAAGCCGGGGATCGAAACACCTCAACCCAAAATGTCTTACGTGGCGGCTTTCCCCGAATGGAAGTGGGTTTTGGGTACTGGGGTTTATATTGACGACATAGACCAAACAATCGCCAAGGAGCGCGAACAGGTATACGCCGAAGAGCTTCGGGTCGCCTGGGTATTTGTCGGCTCTTCGGCGGTCTTGTTGGCCATCATTGCTCTATTGAGCGTCTTCTTCCTGCGCCAGTTTGTGATCACCCCCTTCGCCAAGATGTCTGTCTTTTTAAAAGGGCTGGGACTGGGGGATTTAGATAGCCACTTGGATTTAGAGGCTCGCGACGAAATCGGCCAAATTAGCGACCAGATGAACCAATTTGCGCAAAGCCTCAAACAGCGGGTGCAGCTGGCCCACGCGGTGGCTTTGGGTGATATGCAGCAAGATGTGGTACTGCTCTCTGAGCAGGATACCTTGGGCCAATCTCTAGTGAAGATGATCGAAAGTCTCCAAGAAAAAACCAAAGCCGCCCGCCTAGTGGCCGCTGGGGACTTACGTTATCACCTATCCCTTTCTAGCGATCAAGACATTTTGGGGAAGGCGCTGGTGCAGATGACCGATGATTTAAACCAAATATTGAGCCAAGTGCGCGCCGATGCACAGCGGTTAGCCAGCAGCTCTACCGAGCTGTCGGCGGTCAGTACCCAGATGGCCAACAGCTCCACCGAGATGAGCGCGGAGACCCGCACCATTGCGGCGGCTTCCGAACAGATGAGTGCCAACATAGCTTCTTTGGCTCAGGGAACGGACCATATTGACGGTAAAACCAAACAGATTGCCGACAACACCTCCGAAGTCACCCACAGCATCAGCGAAGTCACCAAAACGGTGGAACACCTGACCGAGAACATCAAGCTAGTGGCCCACCAAACTGCCCAGGCCGGTAAGGCCAGTGCCAAGGTTCAGGCCTTAAGCCAAAAGGCCACCGCCGCCATGACGCGGCTACAAAAAAACAACCAAAACATCAATCAGGTGGCCAAGCTAATCCAAAACATTTCGGCCCAGACCCGCATGTTGGCCTTAAATGCTACCATTGAGTCGGCCAGTGCCGGTGCGGCGGGCAAGGGCTTTGCGGTGGTGGCCGGAGAAATTAAGGAACTGGCGATGCAGAGCGGTCAGGCCAGCGAGGATATTGGGCAGAGAGTAAATCAGATCGAGGTGGAAACCACAGAGGCGATCCAAGCGGTGCACCAAGTTTTAGACGGCATCGACGAGGTCACCAAGTCGGTCGGCGAAGTCACCGCCGCTTCTCAGACCCAAGCGGACCAAGCCGTTAAAATGGAGCGGGAGATGCAGTCCTCCCGCCAGCGGATCGAGCAAGTTGCCGGTTGGGTTGGGGAACTGTCCGGTTCGGTCGGCGAGCTGTCGGGGAATGCTTCGGAACTGTCTCAGGGGGCCCGAGAGGTGGCCAAGGCCATGGAGCAACTAAACGTAGCCAGCAACGAAACCGCCAAAGGGGCCGAGCAAATCAGCGAAGAATCCAACCGCTTGGCCGAAATCGCCAACCAACTGCAAAGCAATGTAGGCCGCTTCCAGATCCGTGGCGAAGGTGGGGCCGAGACACCGGCGAAAATCACCTGATTTAAATGCGCAAAAAAAACCACTTATTGCCTTCCGGCTCAAACTGATGGCCAGACCTGTGTGCCCAACCGCGTAGCTATTGCTCCGGTCTAGGTATGGTTCCCATCACGAGAAAGTAGCGCTCCCCGCTGCACTGCTTAGGCCGCGGTGGAGGTAAATTGCATGAGACCATTACCTTGGACTAGAAAATAGCCGGAAGGTTTCTCTGTCTTTCCGGTTCGCTGGGCGGCGGCTCCAAGCAGGACCCAAAAAATTGGCCCTTGACTGCTTGCGCGCCAGCACCGCTGCCCCCATGGCTTTGTTAAGCCTCCATCCTCAGGCCTGAACTAAGCGCCACCTTGGGGTTTCTTCGGGGCTTTGGGTTTGGGTTGCCCGGCGCGCTGGCGGGCCATGGCTCACCAAAAACCCAAGGCGGTGCCTCTCACCCTCTCACCCTCTCACCCTCTCACCCTCTCACCCTCTCACCCTCTCACCCTCTCACCCTCTCACCCTCTCACCCTCCTCCCCTCCTCCTAACGCTCTTCTTTTGAGCGAAGCTTGTTCCTGCACTTGGTTGCGGTCTCTAGCGCAAGGTTCTGCCCTTTTTGCTTTGGTTTCTAGAGACTTGATCCCAGCTCAAAGCCTATCGTCGCTTCGTCCTCATCAACCTCGTTTTTCCGTCTCTCCTGTCATACTATGCCTGTTGTTTCAATTGGTTATGAATCAGCTCCCGGCCGTGATCTCCCCATCTTGTGCCTTGCCGCCCCTGTTTTCCCAAAAAGGGAACCCCTTCCCGCTTATTCGGGGAACCTTCTGTTGCTAAGTTAGGGCCAGAAAATTGGTTGGTGAAGCGGTGGCCCTTGCCGAACCACAGGACTGACCCGAAAGCCGAAACCTGGGCTAAAGCCCCTTAGCGGAGAACCTTGATGTTAAGCGAATTATTCCACCACCTCACCCCGGCTGATTGGAGCAACCTGATCGACGCGTTGGCGCTGGTAACCGCCGTGATCTTTCCCGGTGCGGGGGCCTATTTGGTGGCCCTCAAGCGCGGTAAAGATGAACTGATCCAAGCCATCGACGCCGCCCCGGTGCAAAATCAGGACGTCTTAAAGTCCGCCAGTTTCGCTGGCCTCAAGCGCGCCGCCGCCGAAATCGCCAAGCTGGAACAGCGCAAGGCTATGGCCGCAAGCCGCGATTAAAACCGCGCCCCCAAAGCTCTCTAGGCCCCCAAAGCGTTCTGCCTTGGGAGGCCGGTTCCCTATCCGGTCTATTTTCAACCCCAGACGCGACCTTCCTAAGAATCCTTTTATGAACCACCTCGCTCCGGAGCCCGAATTTAGGCTCCAAGTGGAACAGGCACTAGCGGAACTGACGCCTAGCCAGATCTTGCATGGGCTGGACGATGAAGCCGCCTATAAGATGCTTTGCAATCTGCGCTGGCCCGAGCACAAAGGACGGCCCCGTTGCCCGCGCTGCTTTGAACGCAGCGCGCAGCGGATTCGGCGTTACCGCTCCAAGGAGCGCGGCAACGCCAAGGGGTACACCTGCCTAACCTGCCACAAGCTGGGCCGCGGCAAGACGGGCTTTTCTTACCGTCTGGGCTCGTTGTTCGAGGGCTCCACGGCAACCAACCAAGCCCTATTGGGCCTGCTGGTGATGGCGCGTTATTATGCTGGGCTGAGCGACTTAGAAGCGAGTCAAGACTTCGGGATCAGCCCCAATCTGGTAGCTAAGTACCGCGCTGCGTTGGCCCAGTTGGATAGCCCCTTTGGCTTAGGTGCCTGCAGCGACCTGCCTTTGCCAGAGTCACCTCCCGAGGCGGTTGAACCGCCCGACAAGCCCGAACCGATTGCCCAGGCGGACCTGCGCCGCGCCATCGTCCAAGTTTTACTAAATGGCTACTACAACGCCCGCCGTAGCGAAGTCTACCAAGCGGTCTGCCGCCAGTTCGCCCCCGGCTCCTTAAGCTTCGAGCGCTTTGAGGTGCTTTATCTGGGCGTCGCGGTTAAGTCTCGGGCGGAGTTGAGGCTGTGGTTGCTAGGCTCCAGCAGCACCCCCTTAAACTAATGGGTCCCACGGATTCGTTAATTTGCTTGGACCAAGGGTTTGCGGGCAAGGCCACGGATTAAAGACCGCTGCAGCCAAAAAATTAACGAAACAAGCCGACCATGGTACTACTCTGGTTGCGCTAGAGGCGCAAAGTTTTGGTTGGATTCCATGGATGGAGTTTATTACTGGGCTCCAAGGAAGGAGCCTGTCAGATCGAACCCGCCAGGAGGAGCGGATGCCCCCCAAAAAGACAAGCCTAAAAGTCGAAAAGAAACCTAAATCCTCAGGCCAGGAGCCGCAAAAAAAGAAACTAACGCCCAAGCGACCCCAAGGACGTCCAGACAAATATCCCACCCATGTGGAAGGGCGTTTGGAGGAGGTGGAAGAATGGGCAAAGGCAGGCGCAAGTCGAGAGGAAATCGCCAGCAACCTCAGGGTGTCCAGGGCTTCTTTGCTTAATTACCAAAACCGCCACCCTGAATTCGCCGAAGCGCTCTCGCGGGGCGACCAAGTGGCGGTGGCCCAGGTCGAGGCGGCGCTGTTCCGCTCGGCGGTGGGCTACCGGCTGGATTTTGAGGAGGTGATCGAAGAGGAAGTGTTCCATCAGGGGTTGTTGGCAGGGGTGAAAAAGCGGGTCAAGCGCGGCACCAAACATGTGGCCCCCAACGAGCGGGCCGCCAGGATGATCTTGACCAACAAAGCGCCCCAGACTTGGTCCGACAAGACCCAGGTCGAACATTCCGGCGAGATCGGCCAGCCCGGCGCGATTGTGGTTCCGGCGGTGGCCGCCACGCTCGAGGATTGGGAACAGATGGTCAAAGCTCAGTCCAAGCCGAAGTTACCCAAACCACAGACCGAAGCAGACGCCTAAAATCCATGGCCTTGATGAGGCCCGATCGTTTACCGGCTCTACCTTTACCCATTCTACTTTTCAAGTCGCTCAACATGCCCCAAGACCCATCGGCCCAAATTGTTTGGAAACCCAACTTTGGCGGGCAACTACAATTTATCAGTTCCCCGGTCTTTGAACTGTTGGGCGAAGGGGACCGGGGCGGCGGTAAGTCCGAAACGGGCCTGATGGATTACCTCAAAGACGTGGGTACCGGCTTAGGGCCTAGCTGGCGCGGGGCGGTCTTCCGCGAGACCTTTACGGAGCTTGAAGACATTATCGCCAAGAGTGAAGCCCTTATCCCCCGCATCTTCCCCAAAGCCAAGTTCAAGGCCGGCAACCGGCCCATGTGGGTCTTTGAGGGCGGCGAAAAACTGCAATTTTTAGCCGCCAAGCGGGCCTCAGACTATTGGAAGTTCCATGGTTGGGAACTACCTTGGCAGCTTTGGGAAGAGTTAACCAACTGGCGCGAGCCGGACCTTTACCTGCAAATGTTTTCTTGCGCCCGTTCCTCTAATCCCAAGGTGAAGCCCCGCATCCGTGCCACCGCCAACTCGGCGGGGCCGGGCCATAGCTGGGTCAAAAAACGGCTGATCGACATCGGCCCGCCGGGCACCGTGGCCTTTGACGAGCGCCAGATTCCCGATGGGGAGGGCGGTTTTAAGACCCTGCGCCTGAGCCGCGCTAGGGTGAAGATATTGTTCAGCGAAAACACCCCCTTGCTCCAAGCGGACCCCGAATACCAAGCCCGGCTCAATCCGCCCAACGAGGCTTACCGGCAAGCTTGGCTGAACAATAATTGGGACATCGTCGCCGGAGGTGCCTTCGACGGGCTTTGGGATGCCCAAAAACACCTACTCCCCTACTTTGATATCCCCCGAGGCTGGACCATCCGCCGGGCCTATGACTGGGGCTTTTCGGCTCCCTTTGCGGTGCTTTGGGTGGCCAAGACCAACGGGGAGGAGGTGCCCTTAGCCTTGGGGCGGCGCTTTGCTCCACCTAAGGGGTCTTATGTGGTGCTCGGCGAATGGTACGGCTGGAATGGGGAGCCGAACCAGGGGTTGCGTCTGTTGGATCTGGCCATTGGGCAGGGAATTGCCGAACGGGAAGCCCAAATGGGGCTGCGGGGCCGGGTTATGGCCGGTGCGGCGGACACCAGCATCTTCAACGGAGCCGGAACAGCCAGCAGCCCGGCGGCGGACATGGGCCGTTCGGGCATCAGCTTCATCCCGGCCGAAAAGGGGCCCGGTAGCCGCGCCACCGGCTACCGCAAGATTTGCCAATTGCTGCAAAACGCTGCCGAAGAGCGCCCCACCGAGCCGGGGTTATGGGTGGTGGAGACTTGCCGTCAGTTGATCCGCACCCTACCGGGCCTACAGCTAGACCCCAGCAACCCCGACGACCTAGACACCCAGGGCGAAGACCATTTGTACGACGCCCTGCGTTATGAGTTGACCAGCACCAGCGGGGGCTTAGTCAGCCTCAAACAAAAGCAATTTTAAATGATCCACCAAACAGGAGGAACCTTGCGAATCCAACTAAAACACCCCTTATACAAAAAGTTTGAAGAGATCTGGGAGACCTGCCGCAACTGCGTTTCGGGCGAATTGGCGGTTAAAGAAGAGGGGACCGAATACTTGCCTAAACCGGCGGGAATGGACGGGGCGGAATACCATGCCTACAAGTTGCGGGCTAGGTTTTATGAGGCCCCCGAGCGGACCTTAGAAGGCATGTTGGGCCAAATCTTCCGTAAGCGCCCGGTTCTCAAAAACCTTACCGAACCGGTCCAGCTTGGCCTGCAACGGATCACCCGCCGGGGCGGGGTAACGAAGCTGGCGCGTGATGTAGTGCGCGAGGTTTTGTCTGTGGGCCGAGTTGGTTTGTTGGTGGACTTGGCCCCCCAGGAGCGCTCTGGGGCGCTGGCCTACGTGGCCCGCTATAGCGCCGAAAATATCCTGAGCTGGGAAAGCTACAGTTATGGCGGCACCGAGCGCTTGACCCGCTTGGTGCTGCGCGAGTCCTACTGGGGCCCTGATCCCGAGCGTCCCAGCGAAGAATACAAAAAGTTGGAGCGCTTGCGCCTGTTGGCGCTAGACGAAGAGGGGCGTTATTACCAGCAGGTTCATGTGAAGGTTCAAACCGAGCAAGGCGAATCCTGGGTGGGCGAAGCGGCAGTTTATCCGAAGGTCAAAGGTGAATATTTGGGCGAGATCCCCTTTGTTTTCTGCGGCCCCGGCGGCGGTGATGCGGACCCAGAGCAGCCGCCGCTGCTGAAGATTTGTTTGCTGGCCCTTAGCTATTACCGCACCAGCGCGGATTTAGAAAATGCCCTCTACTTTGTGGGCAACCCCACGCCCTGCGCCACCGGGGTTCAGGCCCAGGATGCTCAGTCTTTAAGGATGGGTTCTTCGGCCTTTAATGCCTTCGGTTCGCCAGAGGCCAAGGTATTTTTGTTGGAGCTAAAGGGCACCAGCGTTTTGGAACTTCGCGAAAACCTAAACGCCAAGAAAGAAGAGATGGCCACCTTGGGTTTGCGGATGCTCGAAGCGCCCAAGAAGTCCAGCCAGAGCGCTGAGAACCAGCAAATGCTCAAAGAAGGCGAAAAGAGCCACTTGGCGGTGGTCGCCGAGGCCTGTAGCGAGCAGTTAAGCGAGGTCTTGCGGCTCTGGTCCTTTATGTCCGGCTTCGCGGAACCGGCCCCCCAAATCAGCTTAAACCGCGACTTCAGCCCCGGCCAGATGCCCGTTGAAGACGCCGTCAAGCTGGCCGATCTGGTGGACCGGGGCAAGTACACCTTAGGCGACTTCGCCGCTGCTTTAGAAGCCGGTGAACTACTGCCCGCCACGGCCACGGCCCAGGAGTTTTTGGGCCAGTTGCCGCAACCGTCTCAAGAGGCCTAAAGGCCTTATCCGCAAGCCTTGAGGAGGAAAAATTAACGAAACAAGGACTTCGCGGTAAAGTAACGAACATCAGCACACAAACCCGCCGCGCATTCCGCGCGGCGGGCTACCCGGCCCGGTGGGCCTCAACCTTTGCCAGGGGCAAGGAGCATGAAAGACATCATCACCCAAGAAGACTTTGACCAGCTTCCCGACTGGGTTCAAGCGGATTACAAACCGACCCCGCAAGGCGAATATGCCTTCAGCGATTACGTACCCGCAGGGAAATTGAAGGAGCTGGAAGAAGAACGAGACAAACACAAAGCCAAGGTAGACGAGTTCCGCCAAAACAACGTGAAGCTAGCCAAAGAGCGCGACGAAGCCAAGGATTTTGCGCTGAAGGGTTCGGGGAACTCTAGCGATGAAATGGTAGCAAAACTCAAGGACGAGTATGAGCGCCAGTTGGAATCCACCCGCTTAGCGATGTCTCAGCTAGAGCAGAACAGCAGCGCCGAGAAGGCGCAACTGCTGACTCAGCTAGAGGAACTAAACGTGACCCAGCGGTTGACCGGGGCGATCAATCAGGTCGGTGGCCTGCAAGAAGGCGCGCTGGACATTTTGTTGGGTCTAGGCAAGTCGGTGTTTAAAATGGGCGAAGATGGTCAGGTGAAACCCGTAGACCCTAGCGGTGGCACCCTTTACGACGGTGTGAAGCCCTTGGACATGGAAAAGTGGGTGCTGCAACAGCAAGCGCAGCGCCCCTTTTTGTTTAAGGGCAGCTCCGGCGGCGGTGCCCAGGGTGGCGGGCAAGTGACTCATAGCGGGCGGATCAGTCTTGAGCAGGTGAACGGGAAAACGGTTTCCCAAGAACAGCTTGAGCAGATTGCCGCCGGAAACATCAAATAGC
The DNA here is from genome assembly GCA_032250835.1 of bacterium. GTDB lineage: Bacteria > SAR324 > SAR324 > XYD2-FULL-50-16 > XYD2-FULL-50-16 > TamC13-09. Next base: position 615,609 of record JAVVEA010000001.1, on the reverse strand, counting down.
GCATTAGCGCGAGAACCCAAGGAAGGCGATGAACAACTTGCAAAAAATGATGTTGATGATCTTGGCGCGGGGCCTACCCGTGCTGCGTTCAAAGACCATGATGCCCCTTTTGGTGCGCACCGACTTTGAACAGGAAGTCAAACAAAAGGGCGACACCATCAACTTCGCCCTGCCCGGCACCCGGACCGTGGGCGACGTGGTTCCGGGGCCGACCTCCCCGGCCCCCGAGGCCTCTACCTCCGAGACCGTTCCTTTGGTGTTGAACCATTGGAAACAGGCCAACTGGGGCATGACCGACAAAGAAATGGGCGAGATCGAAGCCAACAAGGACTTCGTTCCGCTGCGGATGCAGGAGGCCTTTGAGGCCATGGGTCAGTACATCAACTCGGCGGTATTGGCTAATTACAAAGGCGTATACGGCTTTGCCGGTACCCCCGGCACTACGCCCTTCGCCACCAATGCCAACGAGATCATCAACGCCCGCAAGGTATTAGCCCAGCAACGCGCCCCCATGGAAAGCCGCCGCTGCATCATCGATGCAGACGCCGAAGCCAATGCTTTGGCCCTTTCGGCCTTCCAAAACGTGGCCGAGTCGGGCGACATCGGCACCAAACGCGAGGGCCAGATTGGCCGCAAGTTTGGTTTTGATTTCTTTTATGACGACAACGTCCCCAGCCACACCGCCGGTAACTTAAGCGACGGCACGGCTCACCGGGCCTTGCTTAACGGCGCCGTAGCGGTAGGTGCCAAGACCATGGACCTGGACGCAACCAGCCTAACCGGCACGGTCGAGCCCGGCGATGTGTTCAGCGTCGCTGGCGACAGCCAGACCTACAGCATCACCAACACCAGCACCCAAACCGCCGCGGCCAACGCGCTGGCCGGTTTGACCTTCGAGCCCGCCGCCAAGGTAGCTTGGGCCGACAACGCCCAGGTAACCTTTAAGGACAGCCACAAGGTCAACCTAGCTTTTCACCAAGACGCCTTTGCCCTGGCCTTCCGCATGCCCGATCAGGGACTCAAGGAATTGGACAGCGTCGAAAAGTTGGAGTCCGTGATCTTGATTGATCCGGTCACCAAGATTCCGGTCCGTTTGGAGAAAATCCGCCAATACAAGCAGATCCGCTGGGAGATCGACGTACTCTTTGGTACGGCCCTCTTGCGGCCCGAACTGGCCTGCCGTATCGCAGGTTAATTTCTGGGCCGGGGGCAAGGAGCCCCCGGCCTTTACCTTTGGCTTAAGGATCTTATGGCATGGCTAAAAACGGTGAAGATACAAGAGGGCAAAGAGTTCCGCATCATCAACGCCGAAGACTACAACCCCAAAGTACACCAACTGTTTAACGAAAACCCCGCGCTAGCCCCGCTGCCTTTAGAGGATTGGAGCTTAAGTGAACTGAAGTCCCAAGCCAAATCCTTGGGGCTCGAAGGGGCGGCAAAGATGACCAAAACCCGCTTGATCCAAGCCATCACTCAGGCACAAAAGAATCCGCCAACCTCAAGGGAGGCTGGCGGAGACTAAACCTACGGCGGATTCGGGCGGGCCGGTTAACTTGGTCTTTGCCCGCGCCGCTACATTTAAGGCTCTAGAGCATGAGCGAAACACTACAACAACAAATTCTAGACCAATTGAAGGACCTGCGTAATGACATCAAAGACCTACGCGGCGATTTCGACAAGAAGTGGACGGACCACGAAAGCCAAAACCGCGACGACCTCAAGCTGATTTTTGACCGGATCAACGCGCTGGAAAAAGATGTGGCGCTGGTGCAAGCAGGCCAGCGGCCCTATTTTTCGGCAATGCGCTGGGTGGCCGCGGCGATCTTGGCCCCGGCGCTCGCTGCGCTGGGCACCTGGCTGGCGCTCAAGCCGGGCGGCTAGAGGGGCTTTCGAACCGCCAAGCCTGGGGGTCCATCATCGGCTTAGAAATTTTTTAAACCCTAAACCCTAGCGCCGGGCCCGCGCCGTAATGAGCGCGGGCCCGGCTTTGAAGATAACAGCCAAGCAAGGAGGGCCCATGGCCTTTGAACCCGGCACCAACAGCTACATCACCCAAGCCCAGGCGGATCTTTGGCTGGGTGACCGACCCCGCCTAAACGCCGGTTGGGCCCTTTTGAGCCAAGCGGAAAAAGAAGGCGCTCTGGTCGCCGCTACCGATTATCTAGAAGCCAAGTACCAGGGGTTATGGCGCGGCTACCGGCTCAATACGGCTCAGCCGCTCAACTGGCCCCGAAATGGGATGATGGATAACGAAGGCCGCCTGTTGGCCAATATCCCCAGCCCGCTGATTGCGGCGGTGTCGATCTTGGCCCATAAGTCGGGCGTGGACCAGCAGGAATTGGCCCCGGACGTGACCAAGGCCGACAAGGCCAAAAAGAAAAAGACCGGCCCGGTGGAAACGGAGTTTAGCGAAGGGGCCAGCTCCCTGACCGACTTCACCCAGGTGGAACGCCTGCTGGCTCCCTTGCTGGACCAGCCTAAGGGCAAAGTCCGCAGGAGTTGAGGTGAGCCAAATCCATGAGCGCGACCAGTTATTTAAAGACCTCTCCCAAGAGCCCCAATTTAAGCCGGGCCGTTTGCGGCGGGTCAGCGAAGGCGCGGCGGACTACAGCACCGGCACCACCAGCCGCAGCCGCAGCGCCTTTGAATTAGTGGCCCTGGAACTGGCCGCATCCGGTTCGGGCGCGCCCTCGGCGGCCTTCGCCGCCCAAAAGGAGGGGACCCGCCGGTTTTTGGTGGCTCTTTCGGGCCGGGCCTGGGACTGCGCCGAGGATTGGAGCGAAGGTGCTTTGCGCCAGCAGTGGCCCCGCCCCTTACGAGGCGACCGGCTTTATTTGAGCGATGAGGCAGTGGAACTGCAAATCGAGGCGGACCCGAGTCTTCAAGATGCGGGGCTGGGGGTGCTTTTTGAAATTTTGGCTAGGTAGCAAAAAATGGCACAAAAAACCGCCCAAGAACTGTCTGATGCCGCGGCTTCAAAGAGCCTGACCGCCGACCAGTTTGCCCAACATCTAGAAGACCTAGGCAGTGCCATCCAGGGCGACCTAGACCAAATCCACCGCCAGACCGCCTTAGAACTGTTCCGGCGGATCGTTGAAAAGACACCGGTAGACACGGGCTTGGCCAGGGCCAATTGGCAATTGAGCGACCAGCTGAACTCAAAGGTACTTGAACTCGGCCCACCCCAAGAGCCGGACCTGGACGGGATCACCGCCGCCCAGGGGCTCTGGCTTTTTAACAACCTGTCTTACATTGATCAGGTTGAAGCCGGAAACTCAGGGTCCGCCGGGGCCGGGGCGGTGGCGGTCAGTTTAGAAGAAACGAAGCATTGGCTTGAAAAGGAACTTAAAAAAATGGGCTACTTATGACCCCCGAAGCGATCTACCAAGCCCTTGAATCCCATCTGGGCAGCCAATTGGCGTTGCTTAACCTAACCTATCTGGCCCAGTGGGAGCAGTTCGGCGGGGCGGTAGGGGCCCAGAGCAACCCCACGCCGGACCAGAGCTGGGTACGCTCGAACATCCAATTAGGGGCGGTGCGTGAAGTAGAACTAGGCCGCAGCGGGGCCGGGCTGCGCTCGGGCGTGTTGCTGCTGCAAATCTTTACCCCTAAGGGTCAAGTGCGCCAGGGCGGGGCCCTGGCGGGAACATTAGAGGCGCTTTTGCGGCGCAAGAATTTGGCCGGCGTCGAATTGGGCGAGCCCCAAAGCCGCCATGTAGAAAACCCAACAGACAACTGGGAAATGCATCTCTTGCAGGTTTCCCTCACTGCCGCCACTTAAGGCGGCCCACCAACAACCCATCAGGAGATCAAAATGTTGGAGATCAATCCCCGTGATTTAAAACTCTTTGTGGTTAAAGAAACCACCAGCGGAACCTTGGCCTTTCCGGCCCAGGCCAACGCCTTGCGCGTCGCCGCTTACCCGGAATTAACCGAGCAGGTCAGCTATAGCGACAGCGAAGAGATCCGCAACAGCCTCAACCTAGCCGACCGTACCCAGGACAAAAAAGCCGCAGGCACCCTAAAGCTGAAGATTCTGGCTCGCTTGGACGGGGTGGGCACCAACCTGATCAAGCCGCCGATGGGCGACGTGCTGTTCCAGGCCTTAATGGGCAAAAAGGCGGCTTTCAGCGCCTTGGTGGGTGTCGGCGGGGTGTCGTCTGGGGACGTGAGCATCCCCTTTGATACCCTCAGCGGCGACTGGCCCCCCTCGCGCGGTGTGTTGCACCTAAGCGACGGCCTTAACGACGAGTTGGTATATTACAGCGGCCTAACCCAAACCGACGCCACCAGCGGCAGCTTCACGGGCTGTGTGCGTGGTTACGCAGGCAGCACCGCCGCCGCCTTCTTGGCCACCGATGCCGTGGCTTTGGCCAACCCCGCCTATATCCAGCAAATGGGCCGCCCGACTTTTAGCGTCTGGTACCAGATGGGTGAGGTGATCTGGTTCGCCCGTGGCTGCACCGTCAGCACCCTGGCCCTGAGCTTGGCCAACAAAGGCAACCCCACCTTTGACTTAGACGGTGGCTTTATGGAGCGCGGCCGCGCCGGTAAGGCAACCTTAAACGGGGCGGTCACTGCCTCGACCGTTTTGACGCTGGCCGCTGGTGAGGCCAAACGCTTCACCTTAGGGGCCCGCATCCAAAACGTCACCGCTGCCGACACCAACGCCGGGGCGGGCTATGAGGTGGTGGCTGTAGACACCCTGAACCACCAAATCACCTTGGCCAGTGCGGTCACTTGGGCTAATGGGGCGGTGATCCAAGGCTACCTGCCGGCTCATTTGGATATGGGCGCGGAGCTAAAAAGCGCGGACAGCATGGTCCAGTTAGACGCCGTCGAGGCAGTACCCACCGGCGGCAACATCAACATCAGCGCCCCGATTCGCTACCTGGACGAAGAAATCAGCCCCAACCCGCCCACCGATTTTGTGGAACAGCGCCGCGACATCAAGGCCAGCTTGGAAAGCGTCTTTAAGACCGCCGACTTAGAATTGATCCACGACGCCGAAGAGGGCACCACCCGCGCCTTCGGCCTGCGTTTAGGCGACGGCACCGCCGGGATGACCCTTTGGGTAGACCTCCCTAAGTGCCATTTGCAAATCCCGCCGACCCAAGTGGCCGACGAGGTGGTCAAAAAGACCCTGGAACTCACCGCGCTGGACTCCGATGTGGAGCGTAGCGCCTTTATCAGCATCGTTTAAAGGAGCGTCATGAAATTAAATCCCAACCAACGCAAACGTTACGAAGTGGTCTTAGAATTGGGCGAAGAGCGCTTTGAGGTCAGCATCGAACCCTTGCCCAAGTCGGCGGACTTAAAGCTGGTCAGCCAGCACACCAAGGGCCGCACCATGATCCACGGCAAGGGTAAAGGCCAGAAGGAGTCGAGCTTCGACATGAGCCTACCCGAAACCGACCAGTTCACCATCAACCTAGAGCGCGCCAAGCGCACCTGGAAGCGGTGGAACCTCGAAAGTGACGAGGGGTCGGTGGAGCTGAACGAAGCCAACCTGACGGCGTTGTTCGAAAACTATTACGACGCCTTGGTCTTGCCGGTGTTTAACCGCCTGGATGAGCTGATCGAAGGCGAAGCCAGCGCTCAGGAGGCCTCGGGGGAATATTAGCCGCTTGGGGCCGGTGGCACGCCGAGAGCCACGCCTCGGGGCGCATCGACTGTGAGGATTGCGACCGCCTGCACCGGGGCAGCCCTCCTTGTGCCGGTTGGGCCCCCGGCGGCGACCGCCCGGCTCCCTGTTCCAATTTGCGGGAGCCGGGCCTAAGCGGGTACGAAGCCGAGCTAGCCGAGACTTGGCAAATGCTCAGCTTTTACGGGCGCGAATTTGGCCTTATGGGCGGCGTCGGTCCCTTGCGGATCGAGGCCGTCTTGGCGCTTTTGGAGGCCAAGGGCTTTGGCGAAGAAGAACTTCGGCTGGTTTTAAAATTGGACCAAATCATCTACCCCAGCCTGCTCGAAGAAGGCGCGAGCGAGGATGCATGAGGCATGCTGGCAAGCGCCTAAAACTGCAGCCGACGAATACCTGCTAACCACCTTGGTTCCTTTGGGGGCAGCGCCAAAGAAAAAGGGGTTGGCAGGTATAGGCGGCGTCGATTCTGAAAACTCTTAGGTACTCCATTAATACTCTATATGAAGTACTTTGTTATTTATTTGATATATAAATAAAATTTCAGACCAGACGGCTAGGCCGAATTTGTGCCCAAGCGCCGACCGAAAAAGGAGTGGACCTGCCCTGCAATCAACAAGAATAAGGGTTCTTGAGCCTACCTGAAGCTTTTTCCTAAACGCTTAGTGTACTTCAGTAATACTTCATTAGGAGTACTTTGTTAATTAGCTGAAATATTTTTGTATTCAAAATTATTAAAAAAGTCAGACCCAGCCTGGACTTTGGCGGCATTGGGAGGCGCGAGGAGGGGGATGTAAGGAAGGATTACGCGATGAACTTACAGATTTCCTTAGACCGCACCCAAGCCCAGCGCAATGCCGAAGCGTTGACCTTAAAGATGACTCCCTGGGCAAGGCGGCTAAGAGCGGCTAAGGGGGCTAGGCGATGTCGGTGGGGCTATTCTGGTGGGGTTAAGGTACTCTCATAATACTTCAATAGAAGTATTTAGTTATCTTATTAAAATATAATGTAAATATTGCAGCGAATCGACTGAGGAAAACCTGTGATTTGCGCCTTAGTACTTCTGTGGTGCTCTATGCTTTGGTTCGTGCTGTGGAAGGGGAATTTGGCGAAAATCGGGGCACCAGCGCGTTTGCCCCGAAAGTAACCCAAAACTACCTCGTTGGCGGTATGGGAATTTAGTCTTTGAGGGCATCCGGCGCACACCAGATCAAAAGCGACCAATCTTTAGGGCGTAAGATCAAAAACATTTTGTGGGACTCATCTTCTAGATAGACTTCCATATCCTCCTTGATGAAAAGCGCTGCTGGAGATTCAGTCATTGCTATCACCGCATCCGTGTTCTCTAATTGTGAAGCTCTGTCGTAGGCCTCCCTACTGAACGCGCAGAAAATACCGTCCGCCGTATGATGAATTTCTGGCGGTGGGGGCTTGATGTGGTCGACCTGGGTGCTTTTGAGGGGTTTGAGTTTAGAGGGTTCCCACTGCTGGCAATAGGTCGTGAATTGGGCGTTGTAGCGGGGGCGGCTTTTTACTTGGCTCACTACCCGCCAGACAACATGTTTGTCTCTATGTGCCTCGGGGTTGAAGCTGGCATTGGCCCTCCAGGGAGTTTCGGGTTGGTTGGGGGCCCGGAGGATTCGTACCGAAACATCCCGCGCCTGGGTGTCCTTTTGGATTTCCAGCGCTGCCTGCATGGCGGTTTGCGCCCGTTCTTCGATGGTTTTAGCGTAGGGCGCATAAATCGAGGCGTAAATATCTGTCGAGCCAGAGTACTCCTGCATGATCAGTTGATATTTTTTGACCTTGGCGGGGTCAAGGGCCTGGGGGCAGGTGGGGGGATCGGCCTTTTTTGCTGCTTGGGCGGCTGTGACGAGTCCTAAAGAGCAGAGGAGTAGTATTAGGGTTTTCAAGGTCATCAGTTGTTTAAGCTAGAATAAGGGCGTCTAGACGGGTTCTGGGTTTTAGTCCATTTGCGGAAAAAATAACTCAAATCTTCCTCGTTGGCAACTGACCATGGTTTGGGGACCGGTTTAGCATTACAAAGCGGAATTCTTACCACCTGTTTCTGTGATCCTTTTGGGGGTATGTTGGGGTTCGCTTAAAGGGGTAAACTTTTGCGGATTACGGGCCTTTAGGTCTAAATGGACTCCCAGGGATTGGGCGGTAAAAAACTTCAAGGACGGAACGGACAATGAACCTATAGATTTCCCTAGACAGCACGCAAGCCCAGCGTAACGCCGAAGCACTTCTAATTCGAGTGCCTCAAAAGGCGTTTCAACGTTGAGGCGTTTTTTGTGTTTTATCGGAAGGTAGTTCGCTGGAACAGTCTTGGATAACATCTTGGTAGCACCAATAGGTGGCCTGCGAGCCTTTGGGGCGGACTCTTAGGAGGAGGATGTAGACCTCCTCAATGTAGACTTCAACGTTGGCTTTCGCGGCAAATACCTGATCGGAGAGGTACAGAGGTTTAAAGGCCTCAAAATCGCCATCATCTAGCAAACTGCCGGCTTTTAAAAGCAACTCTTTATCGGCAGAACACAATTGATCCTCCGTCGTCAGGTATAACTGACGGCCAGGGTTTGGCAGGGGTGTTTTGATGCCGAGGGCTTGTTCAAACTCACGTGCGTCCTTCCGAGTGTCGGCGTTGTCTGGTGGTCTGCCA
>JAVVEA010000001.1:606893-607295 GCA_032250835.1 bacterium | reverse complement strand
CAGGGGTGTTTTGATGCCGAGGGCTTGTTCAAACTCACGTGCGTCCTTCCGAGTGTCGGCGTTGTCTGGTGGTCTGCCATGAGCTGCGTTGTCCGATATCTCATTCCCTAAATAACTCAATGAGATGACAGGATAAAAAAATGTCCCATCGGCTAATTTCATGCGCTGATCTTGGCCCAACTCACGGTTGATCGCCGAGACTGAATCAGACCATTTACCGTAGATGCAATAGGGACTCAAGCCGACATGGGTCAAAAGCGAATCGTTTTTAAAGGCCTGAAGCTCTAAGTAGAGTTGCTTGATCTTTTTTAAGGTCTCCGGCTTCATTTCGGCGTAAACGGGCCAGGAGAAGGCCAGCAGAAAGGTAAAAAGGAGGACGATAGATTTCATTTGGTTTTTTAG
>JAVVEA010000001.1:0-606764 GCA_032250835.1 bacterium | reverse complement strand
TCTTTTAGCGGAATCCTTGCCCCCTGTTCCTGTGCCCTTTCGGGGGTATATGTTGCGATTCGGTGATAAGGATTGAGCTTTTTACGCATTGCGGGCCTTTTAATCCCGTTAGACGCCCAAGGATAGGGCGGATTTGAACTTCGGTTGGTTTGGATGATGGATTCCATCATTTTTCCCCAGCCTCAACAAGGAAGGATTGTGCGATGAACCTAAAGATTTCGCTAGACAGCACGCAGGCCCAACGCAATGCAGAAGCATTGACCGTCAAGCTGAAAGCTCTGGGCAAGGCGGCCAAGAGCAGCCAAGGGGGCTAGCTGATGTCGGTGGAGCTATTTTGGTGGGGCATAAATACTTTCATAGTACTTCAATAAAAGTATTTTATTATATGTTTGAAATATAGGGAAAAATTTTAAAGCGAATCGACCATGTGAAGCCGGTGGTTTGCGTCTTAGTACTTCTATGGCACCCTGTTAATTTTTCGCGCGGTGGCAGGGGATTTTGGCGAAAATCCGGGCACCAGCGCATTTACCTCGAAAGTACCCCAAAACTGCCTCGCTTTTGGCTTAAAAGCGCGTCAATCCTTCAGAGGTGACGGGGAGGTAAAACACCAGAAATATACGGATTCGTTTTTTGGACGGATCGCAATAAACGATTCATTGGTCTCATCCTCAAGATAGACTGGTAAGTCCTCCTTTAAGGTGGCCAGTGAATATTCCTCAACCATACGCATTAGTTCTCCCTCCTTATGTGCATCAAAAAGCTTGTTAGCTTTCATCAGGTTTTCCTTTGAGACTGTGCAGAGACCGAGCCCACTCGTGTGGTGGATTTCTGGCGGTGGGGGCTTGATGTGGTCGACCTGGGTGCTTTTGAGGGGGGTGAGTTTAGAGGGTTCCCACTGCTGGCAATAGGTCGTGAATTGGGCGTTGTAGCGGGGGCGGCTGGCGACCTGAGTCACTACCCGCCAGACGACATGTTTGTCTCTATGTGCCTCGGGGTTGAAGCTGGCATTGGCCCTCCAGGGTGATTCGGGTTGTTCGGGGCTTCGAATCATTATCACCCAAACATAACGCGCTTGAGTTTCCTTTTGGATTTCCAGCGCCGCCTGCATGGCGGTCTGGGCGCGTTCCTCAATAGTTTTGGCGTGGGGTGCGTAGATGTTGGCATCGATTCTTGTCGAGCTAGAGCGCTCCTGCTTGATGATTTGATACTTTTTAACCTTGGCCGGGTCCAGGGCCTTGGGGCAGGTGGGGGGATCGGGTTTTTTGGCGGCCAAGGTGGCGGAGGCAAGGCCCAGGGAGCAAAGGAGCAGAATGAGGGTTTTCATGGCTTTCAGTTGTTTTAGCTAGAATATGGGTGCCGAGACGGGTTCTGGGCTTTAGTTCATTTGCGGAAAAAATAACTCAAATCTTCCTCGTTTGCAACTGGCTCCGGCTTGGGAGTTGATTCGTTTTTATGGAGCGGAATCCTTGCCCTCTGTCTCTGTATGTCATCAGGGGGTATGTTGGGGTTCGCTTGAAGGGGTTAGACTTTCGCGGATTACGGGCCTTTTGGTCTAAATGGTCGCCCAGGGATTGGGTGGTATTGAACATCGGTTGGTTTGGATGATGGATTCCATCAACTTCCCCCAGCCTCAACAAGGAAGGATTGCGCGATGAATCTAAAAATTTCTTTGGACAGCACCCAGGCCCAGCGTAATGCCGAAGCGTTATTAATTCGAGTGCCTCAAAAGGCGTTTCGGACCTGAGGCGCTTTTGTCGCTATTCGCCTGACGGTGGGCTGGAACAGTCTTGGATAACATCTTCATAGCACCAATAGGTGGCCTGCGAGCCTTTGGGGCGGACTCTTAGGAGGAGGATGTCGCTTTCCACAATGTAGACTTCAACGTTAGCTTTCGTCGCAAATACCTGATCTGAGAGGTACAGGGGTTTAAAGGCCTCAAAATCGCCATCGGCAAGCCAAGTGGTTGCCTCTATAAATAGTTCCTTGTCGGCAGAACACAAGCGATCCCCCTTTGTTAGGTATAACTGGCGGCCAGGGTTTGGCGGGGGTGTTTTGATGCCGAGGGCTTGTTCAAACTCACGTGCGTCCTTCCGAGTGTCGGCGTTGTCTGGTGGTCTGCCATGAGCTGCGTTGTCCGATATCTCATTCCCTAAATAACTCAATGAGATGACAGGATAAAAAAATGTCCCATCGGCTAATTTCATGCGCTGATCTTGGCCCAACTCACGGTTGATCGCCGAGACTGAATCAGACCATTTACCGTAGATGCAATAGGGACTCAAGCCGACATGGGTCAAAAGCGAATCGTTTTTAAAGGCCTGAAGCTCTAAGTAGAGTTGCTTGATCTTTTTTAAGGTCTCCGGCTTCATTTCGGCGTAAACGGGCCAGGAGAAGGCCAGCAGAAAGGTAAAAAGGAGGACGATAGATTTCATTTGGTTTTTTAGAGATGGGTCCTGGGGGAATTCCCCTTTAAAATATAAAGTTAGAAATACCTCAAAATATTCCCAATGGCAATTGGCACTCCATAACAATGCCAACAGTTGTCTACGGGACTCAAAGTGATCAAGACACGCTTCTTTTAGCGGAATCCTTACCCCCTTTTCCTGTGACCGTTCGGGGGTATATGTTGCGGTTCGGTGATAAGGATTGAGCTTTTTACGTAATTAGGGTTTTTAATCCCGTTAGACGCCCAAGGATCGGGCGGATTTGAACTTCGGTTGGTTTGGATGATGGAACCCATCATTTATCCCCAGCCTCAACAAGGAAGGATTGTGAGATGAACCTCAAGATTTCTCTAGACAGCACGCAAGCCCAGCGTAACGCCGAAGCGTTGACCGTCAAGCTGAAAGCTCTGGGCAAGGAAGCTCAATCCACCGACAAGGCAGTTGAGAAGTTCAACACAAGACTGAAAGACAGGGGTCCTACGGACCTGGCGGGTCAAAATTTTGACCGATTCACCAAAAACTCGATCAAGGCCAAGCATGCAATAGACCGCGACGAAGGGGAGCGGGATAGGAGTACTACTTATCTATCCGTGAGTAGGAACGGTGGGACGTTGAAGCAGCGGCGCGAGATTTATGCCGCTTCTGTCATGCCGTTCATTGAAGGGGCGGTAGCGGGCGGTGAGGCTGTAGGGGATCTCTTGAAAAGGGGTAAAAAAGCCGTTCAAGATGCTGGCGATTTAGAAAAAGAACTAAAAAGGTTCCAAGCCGCAAAGAAGGCCGATCCGGATCAGATGAAGAATGCTGAGATGCGTGCCCGAGAAATGGGCCTCAAGACCGAATTCTCTCCAGCCCAAGCCTTTAAGGGGTTTGTTGAATTGCAACACGCTAAATTGGATACACCCCAAGCCCTAGCAGCCCTTCCCGGTGCCATGGACTTGGCCACCGCTGCCCAGATAACCCCAGAACAGGCAGCGTTACACTCGGGCAAAATCAAGAAAAGCATGGAACTGTTGCCGCAAGATATGGGACGGATCAACGATATGATCGTCCATAGCATCAACCGAGCAAACGTGACGGTCCCAGAGCTGGCGGCGGCGTTCCAAAAGGTTGGGAAAAGCGCACAAGCTTCGGGCCACGACCTGGAACAAGTCGGCGCTATTTTGGTCTCCTTGGTTGACCAGGGGGTTCAGATCAAGGACGCGGGAACGGGCCTTGATGCCGCCTTTAAAGTATTACCCGAAACCTTTAAAGCCTTGAAGGTGGACGGCCAAGGAAAGGGCTTTGTTGAGGCACTCAAGGAGATGCAGAAAGCGGGTTGGGACGCGGCGCAGGTTCAGAAGCTGTTGGGCAAGGAAGCCGCCGCAGCTTATGGCCCATTGTTGGGGCAGGCCGATGCGGTAGAGAATTTGAACGCGGCATACCGCAAGGGTGCGGGGATCAACAAACAAGTTGCTGAGGCAGAACGAGATACCCTTTCGGGGGCTTTGGATGGGCTTCTTTCGGCGGTCGGCGATGTCAGCGACGAGATATATGGTCTGTTTTCTGGTGACCTAAAAAAAGGGTTTCAAGAGGCCACTCAATGGATCGTGGAAAACAAACTGGTCTTAGTGGATTTGGGCGAGGTTTTGGTCAAAATATTTAAGATCGTCAAAACAATCTTAATCGCCATGAACCCAACGTTTATATTGGTAAGAGGCTGGATCGAAATTTTCACAAGAATGAAGAAAAGTTCTGCTGACCAGCAAAGTAAAGCTGATACGGCTTTACTGAGTGATAACGCCCTGAATGGGAAATATGGTGATTTGAATGACGAGGGCGTAAAATCACAGATAAAGAAGCTGAGAAGTGAGTATGTCAAACTGGAATCAGCCCAACGTGGGGCTTTTACTAAGATGGGCGAAGCCTTTGGACTAGTGGACAAGCCCGAACACCAGCAGGCGATCCAGCGGGAGATCAAGTTTCTGCAATTGCGTAAAAAGTACTTAGAAGACCAAGCCGCGCAAGGTGAGGAAATTCGTTCCACCGAACAGAAAAAGAACCAGGACCTGCTGGATCAGTTGCAGGTGGAGCAGCAACTACTGGACGTGAGAAACTCTGGCAGCTTCGAACAAGCCCAAAGCGTGGCGGCTGCTTCGGAAGATCCGGCAAAGATTATGGCCCGTGAAGAGGCCCAGCGCCTTTATGACTCAACGATCAAACGAGGCAGCGCCGAATGGGCCGACCGGGCGATCCAGGAAGCTTTTCAGAAATATGAGCAAATCGCCCGGGACATTGGCGGGAAGATGGGCGAGGAGATGGGGCAGCGGTTTTTTGCCCAGAAGGTGGAGGAGATCGGCCAGACCAAGGAGCAGTTCGACCAGCAGAACCAAAAAGATAAGGAATCCGGCAAAGAAGAATTCGGCAAGCCGCTGATGGATGCGACCGGCGCGATGCTGAAGTCAGCTTCTTCTATGTATAACTTGGCCATGGCCATCCCTTCATTGGCCAACGCGATCATGAACATGGTGACCGATTTATTAAAGGCCTGGCGGGATTTGGGCTCGAAGATCGGCAACTGGCTAAAGTCCCTCCCCACGTTGCTGCGCGACAGCATCCACGGTTTGGCGGACCTGTTCACCGAGGCCCTGGGTACCTTACTTACGGCGGAATTTTTGGACCGCCTGATCAACGGCTTTTTCGAGGGCTTCCAGCGGGCCCTGGCCCAGATTTTTGGCGGCGGCGAGCGGCAGGTGACCGAAGCTCAGGTGGCGGCGCTCAAGGAGCTGACCAAATCCATCCGGGGCTGGGTCACTGACTTACAACGAGCCGACTGGGGCCCCCAAGACTGGGGGGCCGAGTTCAAGCGGCTGCAAAGTGAGCGGGAAGGGCTCGACCGTGGGGCCAGTGACTATTGGGACCGCTATATTGATCTTTCCAAGCAGCAGTTTGAAACCCTAAAGAAGATCAAAGATTCTACCGAGGCGAGCCGCACCACGCTACAAGGGGTGCTCAACACCCTCAAAAGCACCTTAGAGCAGATCAGCGGGGCTCAGTACAACCCCGAGTTGCAGAGCCTAGACGCCAAGACGGCAAGGTTTAATGAATTGCTCGCCGCCGCCCAGGAATCGGGCATTTCGGCGAAGGAACGGCAAGACCGGGTGGGGCAACTGACCGGCTACAGCACCCAATATTTAGACGCCGCCCAAGCCCAACTACGCAGCAGCCAGGGGTATCGCGACATCTATCAGGCGGTGGTGGCGGGCTTGGAATCGGTGCAACAGGTGACCCAGAACGACCTGGACGGGCTTTCGAGCGGTCCCGACCTCATCACCCAGGCCAACAGTCTGGCCGATGCCGTCGAAGCCCCCACACTGGGCCCCGAAAGCAAGGGCATCTTGCAGATGATCTTGGATTCCCTGGAATGGATTGCAGGTATTTTGACCAACGTTCAGGGCGGAATCAACGCCTTAAAATCAGTCTTTGAAGGGGTCGCTAAAATACTGAGCGATATTTGGACGGGACTAACCGACTCGTTTGGAGCCCTGGGCGGGATGCTCAAAACCCTGTTTAAGGACTTAGGCGGCCTGATTTCAGGTGCTTGGCACGCCATCATGGACCTAGGCTCGGCGATTTGGGGCGCGGCTTCATCTGTTGTAAAAGGCATTTGGGACAATATCACCCGCGCAATCACGGAGATTAGCTCAAATTTTTACAATGCAGTTGTGAAGATGATTAGGGAGCTGCCCCGTGCCATTTATGATGCCGTTATGGAAGCTTTACCCGGCGGCGGCGGAGGCATAGGTGGGCTTGGAAGTAGCCACTGGTCCGGCCTTTCGGACCAGCGGCTTAAGTCAAACGTGCACTACGGCCAAGAGCTATTGCCCGGCGTACGCCAAGCCTATTGGGATTGGAACGGGCAGGGGCAGGCCAAGGGCCATTTTGGGGCCGGGGCGGGCGTGATCGCCCAAGACTTAGCGCGGGTGTTGCCTTCTTTGGTGCGCGAAGTGGCGGGATACAAACAGGTGGACTATGCGGGGCTTTCGCAGTTGGTGGGCGACCGGTTACAGATTGGCGGATATGCCGACGGCGGTATTAGCTACGGGCCGCAGCTCGCTTGGGTCTCCGAAGGTAGGTTCCAGGCCGAAGCCCACGTACCTCTGCCGAACGGAAAGAGCATTCCCGTCGAAATCAAAGGCGGGTCTAAAGAAGGCGAAAACCAGCGGCTAGACCGGTTGGTGGATCGCTTGGGTGAGTTGGTGGACATCCAACGCAGCATCCGCGACAAGGGCGGGCCGGTAGTGGTCTTTGACCTAGACCAAATGGGACGCAGCTTAGCTAATCAGACCGGCGAGCGCAAACAACGCGGCGGACTTAACCTCTAACCTACTATGCTCAACGCAACCCTATTGGGCCGACAAATCGGCCATGCCGCTATCTTGGCGGACCCCTTTGCGGGCCAACCGAGCTTCTCGGTGGCGCTGTTCGGGGCCCAGCAGGCCCATGGGGCCGATCAACTGCCCGGCTTTGTTCAAATCCACAACCTACGCGGCAATCTGTCCGACGGGGTTTTGTATGATGTCGAAAGCGCCCTGCACCAGCAGTTCGCCCAGAACGTCTTCTTCTCGGGCGTTTTACGTTATGGGTTTCTCTACATTACCGTGACCCACTCGGGCAGCCAGGTGCAGCGTTTTTCCCATGAGGCCATCGAAGGCGTCGAGCATTTTTGGGACCAACAAATCAGCAGTTTGCCCGCTATCCAATATGAAACCCGCGAGTTTGGCGGATACATCAAGCTAACTTGGGGCAAAATCGGCTTCTTGCCGGGGGCCTTTAAAGACGAGGCAGGCAGCGCCATCGCTCCGCCGGACAAACTGCACATAACCGCCCAGTGGGGTGCTCGGGATGACCGCTCCCGGACTATTTTCGAGGGCGACGCCGTTTTGCGCCGCCGGGGGGCCCAGGGGGCCGAGTACGACCTCTTTGAGCCAGACTACAAGGCCTTGGTGCTCAGCAACGGGGTGGGCTTTAATAGCGTTTTGGCGGTGACCTCGCTGAGCGCCGACGGCACCAAACTATTGGTCACCACCGAAGCGGACCACGGGCGGGCGGTGGGCGAGCGGGTTTTGTTACAGCGGGTGGCCGAAGGGGATTCGGCGGCTTTTGAGGGGGAATACCCGGTCAGCGCCGTCCCCGCACCCAACCAGTTTGAGGTGCTCAGTAGCGAAACCGGAACGGCAGGCAATTTGGAATGCAGCGCCGAATTGGTGCCCCTGCCGTTGGTTTTGGGACAGGTACCCCAAGTGCCCTTGGTGCGTACTGGCAAGTCCACGGGCTGGAAGTTTTACCGCCCCAGCTTTGTGGGGACCTTGGGCGCTGGCTTGACGGTGCATGATGATGGGGTGGACGTAACCGACGGCACCTGGGCCCCCGATGGCACGTCCAATAAATATCTAGACCGTGGCGCGACCCAGGTCTTTGGTACCGCTTCGGCCCAAGGCACGGGCCAGCAAACCAGCCTGGGCGATTTGTTCTCCTGGGGTTGCGCCCGGTTGGGCTTAGACCTAGACAACCTAGAATTAGGCGGGGCCTACGATCCGGCCAATATTGAGGTGGGCGCGCTGATCGACAGCCAAATGGCGGTGATCGACTTGCTGGATCAGGTGGCCGGGGCCTGCAACTACTCCTTTTGGATCGACTCGCTGGGCCTGCACCTCTTTAGCAACCGAGTCGCCCATGGAGACGCCGGGACCTTAGACGACTTCGAACTCTTTGAGGTGGACTATGCCTTTGAACTGCCGGTGCGGCATTTTAAATGTAGTTGGCAAGAGCGCTTCGCGGGCAGCCAAAACAACGGGGCCGGGAGCTCTATCCCGGCGCTGAAGACCGCCAAAAAGGAGGTGGTGGTCCAGGGGACCAGCGCCCTGGGCGAAGAAAAGAATCTTGTGGCCTTTAGTTATTCTGAAGCCACCAACCGTGCCCGGCTCGAAGCCCTGGCTGCGGAGCGGGAGCTGGCCAAAATCACCCTAAAAAGCCCCTTGGAGCGCCTTCCCGTCTTTGGTGAGGCCATCGCCTTGACGGATACGCAGCTAGAACCGGCGGCCAACGTCTCGGGCAAGGTCCGCTCCTTTTTGTTGGACTTCGGTGCCGAAACCCTGACCATCTTCGCCAAAGGAACGCTCACATGAAACTGATCTATCCCGACAACATCACGCTGGTCGATGCGGGCCCCGCCGAAACGCTGGCCGAATATCCCCTTGGCAACCTGACCGACGACCACCTGAGACGCCCCTGGAAGGCCGATGCCGGGGCGGCCAGTGAACTGGTGGTCAACTTGGCCAGTGCGGGCCCGGCCAACGCGGTGGCACTCTTTGGGTTGGAGGTGGAGCAATTGACTTTGCAGGTCTATTCAGACGCCGCAATGACCCAATTAGTGGACAGCCTGACGGTAAGCGGCAAGGAACAGGAATTGTTCGGCGAAAGCTGGGTCCATTCGGTCTGGTTTGAATTCGCCCAGCAGTCCGCCGCTTGGTTTAAACTGACCTTGGGCACCGCCAACCACAAGACCCCCAAGATCGGCCGGGTCACCTCGGGCTTGGTTTCAAAGTATGTGAACCCCAAGTGGGGCTACGCCCAGGGCTTACAAGACTATTCCACCAGCCAACGGTTGCGTAACGGGGCCAAGTGGGCCCGCGCCAAGGAGGTGGCCCGCTCGCCCAAGCTCACCTTAGAGATCCCGCTAAAAGACCCCACCGGCTGGGACCAGTACCATAGCCTGATTGAGCTGTACCAACTGGTCCAAGGGGCTACGCCCTTTGCCATTCTTACCGTAGAAGGCCGCAGTGACGCCTCGGGCAACAGCCTAGACCACCGCTACGCCCATTGGGCGAGCTTTGCCAGCGGGAGCTTTTCGGCCACCGAAGGCGGCCACGCCTTCCACACCATCGACTTCACCTTAGAAGAAAACCTATAGGAGGCCTTATGGGCAAATGGGCGCACGACAACATGATGGATTTTGGGTTGGATCACCTCAAACAGAATGGCCAGCGGATCATTGTTTGCCAGGGGCAACCGGCTACCTATAACGAGGCCATCACCGCCATACCCGCCGGCAAACGCTTAGGCGACTTGGGCCTGACCCCGGTGGAATTCACTTTAAGCAACGGGGCCACCACGGGCCGCCGGGTGACCGTGGCGGCGCAGTCGGTCCAGATCAGCTATTCGGGGACCATGGACCACATCGCCATTGTGGACGACAGCCACAGCCGCTTGCTCTACGTCTGGCCCATCACTGCTTCGCAGGTGGTGGTCGGCGGGAACCAGGTAGACACCCCGGATTTTGACGCCACCATTGCCGATCCCATCTAAGGAGCCACATGGAAAAGTTCGTTAACCTATGGTCCCAGGCTCTGGCGGCTGCAGTGGCCCCGACCGATAGCTCCATCACCATTTCAGACGCCTCGGCCTTGGTCTTTGCCAGCCCGACCGACTACTACCGGGCGGTAGTCTTCCAAAGCGGGACTAGCCATCATGAAATCTTAAAGATCACCGCCAAGTCGGGCAATCTGCTGACGGTCACTCGCGCCCTGGAAGGAACCAGCGCTCTGGCCTTTAACCCCGGCGATTCTATCGAAATCCGCCTCTCCGCCGGGAGCCTAGACAACTTCGCTCAGCTAGACGCGCCGGAAGTGGTTTTTCAGGGGAATTTATTGGTCCAAGGGCAAAGCCTTCAGATTAGTTCGCAGATCCAAACCGCCGATACGCAAGTGTTGCTCAACGACGGCGAGGTGGGGCCGGGGGTGACCAACCAGCGGGCGGGTCTGCTATTTGCGCGTGGTTCGGCTAGCTCTTATGGGCTGCACTTTGACGAAAACAACGATACGGCCAGGCTCGGCGAGTTTTGCGGCGTCGTGGCTGTGACGGGGCTTAGCGGTAGCTTTGCGGTGGGGGAGCCCTTATCAGGGGCTACCTCCGGTGCGCTGGGGCGTTACATTGGCCTGAGTGGTTCGAATCTTTGGTATATCCCGTTTGGTTCGGTGGCTTTCACTAGCGGGGAAACCGTTACCGGAGCCAACTCGTCGGCTACCGCCACCACCACCGGGGCCTCTACGTTAGCCGATGACACCCAGGCCCTAACCACGCGCGCCGACGAAGGTCCTTTTTTGCTGGATGGCAGCTTGGCGCAGTGGGACGGAGTCAATAAACGGCTGGTGGCCGTTGTGGGCATTAAGGACGAGGACAATATGGCCTCGGACTCGGACGCCGATTTGCCCACCCAGCAGAGTGTTAAGGCCTATGCTGATGCCAAAGAAGACCGGATCGTCATGGCCTCGGGCACAAATTCGGGGATTACTGCTAATGTGGGCGATTATTTTGGGGGAACCCCCGCTGGGGTCTCTTTGATGGGCGGGGCGACCATCACCGGTCCTGCCGGCAACTTTGCTTATGACGGCAACTGGATTTGGCCGGTACATCCCGGTTGGTACGAGATCAACCTAAAGGTCCAACTCGATTTTGGGTCGGTCACCGTGGCTGATGCGCCCTTAAAAGCTTTTTTGGTGAATGGGTCTTCGGGTGTTGTGGCTGAATCCTTTAGCCGGAGTACCGCGCCCCTTTACGGCGCAACCTTGGCTTTGACTTATCTGCGGTATTTTGACGGGACCTCCGCCACCAAGGTCGGGGTGTCAATTTTTGGTCATAGGTATGGGGCGGGGAGTAACACGACCATTTCAACTAATTGGCAAATGGTTATAAAGCGCGGGTAGTCCTCAGGTGCATTGTGCATATACCCCCTTAAAATTGCCCTATTTGTCTATCTGAGCCGTTAACTGCTCCAATAGCTGCCGTAGTTGGGTAGCCTCTTGCCTGAGGGATGAGATATCGAAGCGTGCGAGGGCCTTTTCCAACCGGGCGGACTTGGCCGCGAGGCCAGCATGTTGGGCCGCGCTGGCCAACGAAGACAACCGTTCACTAAGGCCTTGATAGGCCGAGAGGAGGCCCTCTCGCTCCACTTGCTCAAGATAAGTCAACACTGAGGCCGATTCCAGGGCCCAACGCCCGGCGTCCCAATGGCTCATGACCTCGGAAAGCCCTTGTTCTGGGGGGTGGACTGTTGGCTTGGATTGGCGTAGCAGGCGCACTAATTGGCCTCTAAGGCTGGCGGGCTCTACCGGCTTGCTGAGCACTGTGGGCTTGTAACCCGATGTGAAGTGCACTTCCTGCTGGCTCAACAACAATAGTGGCATTAGACCCGTGCAGTTGACTTGAAGCTGCGCTTGTTGTGCCTCGCTCAGAGAATCTAAATCAATCAGGCAAAGATCGACGCTTAGGTTTTCTGGCGGCCCCAATTGACCCGGCAATTGGGGCCCGTACACCTGAACGCCCATCATCGAAAGGGTTTGCTCTAAATGGGGGCGCTCCGGCGGATTCATCAACAGCCAAATTTTGGCATTGATCAGCTCTTCGGGCAGCGGCGTGACCTTTGTCGGGGTACTTTGGGTGACGGTGGCCAACGGGACCGTGGCGAAAAACAAGGTGAAACAGGTACCTTGGCCCAACTGGCTGTCCACGCTCAGTTCCCCGCCCATCAGTTGGGTCAGCTGCTTAGCTATGGCTAAGCCCAGTCCGGCCCCTTCACGCTGTTTTTGTTTACCCTGGGTAAAGGCTTCAAAAAGGTGTTGCTGTTGTTGTGCCGCAATACCGGGGCCTTGGTCCAGGACCTTTATGGTAACGCTCAAGCGGGTTTTGCCCAAACTCTTCCAGGAGAGCAAAAGGCGGATTTCCCCTTGGTCGCTAAATTTCACGGCGTTGCCCAATAAATTCATCAAGATTTGGCGCAGCCGTTCGGGGTCCAACAATACCGGCGGCGGGAGAGGGTCGGGCAGTTCGCGGACTAGCTTGAGGCCTTTGGATTCGGCTTGGGGCATAAACCCCTCCAGCACCTCGTCGAGCAAGGGGCTTAAGGCGAAGCCCTCCAAATTCAGGTTGAGGTGCCCCACCTCGATCTTGCGGAAGTCCAATAGATCATTGATCAGCGTCAAGAGGTTTTTGCCCGCCGATTGGATCGGGTTGACCAGTGTCTTTTGCTGCTCGGTGAGCCCCTTTTCGGCCAGTAATTGGGCAAAGACCAGCACCGAATTGAGGGGGGTGCGGATTTCGTGGCTGATATTGGCTAAGAAATCGGTCTTAACCTGGGCGGCCCGTTGCGCTTCTTGCTTGGCTTGGATCAGTTGTCTTTCGTTGCGCTTGCGTTCGGTCTGGTCTAAGGCCACAAAAGTGTAACGGGGGCCCAACTCGCCCATGCCGGTATAAAATACATCGACTTCTAGCCAGCGGCATTCGCGGCGGCTAAGGTGGTGGCGGTAGGTGTACCTTTTGGGGGTGCCTGCGGTGCGGGCAGCTTCAAATTGGCGGCTCCAAAGTTTTAGGTATCGCTCAGGCGGGCCTAAGGAGCGTACGCGCTGGCCTGTTAAGACCTCTGCGGGGTAACCAAAAAATTGGGCCGCCGCCGGGTTGATGGCCACCACTAGCAGGTCGTTTTCTAGCTGTTCACAGACCCCCATCATGGCCGCCGAACCGGTAAAAAGGCCTTCTAGGGTAGCCCGTTGTTCAGCAATACGCTGCTGGTCTTGTTTTTGGCGGGTGAGGTCTCGAAAAACCGTGACTGCACCAAGGATTTGCCCTTGATCGCTCAAGGGTGTCGTTGAATAGGTCACCATAAAAGGTTGCCCCTCGCGGTTCCAAAAATTATCTTCGGCCACCCGAGTCACTTGACCCCGGTACATGGCGTCCCAGGTGGGGCACTTCTCTTTGGGGAAGGGCGTACCGTCTAGTTGGGTATGGTGGGTGAGCAAATGCATGTCCGCGCCGATGACCTCGGCGCGGCGGTAGCCAAACATCCGGCAAGCCGCCTCGTTGATGAAGGTACAGCGCCCGTCTAAATCTAGCCCGAAAATCCCTTCATCGACAGACTGCAAAACTAAGCGGTTTTGGTCGGCTAGTTCCTTATAACGTTTGTGTTCGACCAATGCCCTGTTTTTGCGCCTCCAAGTCCAAGCAAGGATCAACAGAAAAAGGACCCCGAAGCCCAGCAGCTGGGCCCAAGGGGGCAGGTATCCGTCCAGGCCTTCTGCTCCGGCACAACCCGGCGGAATCAGAAAGCATAAGAGCAGCCCCCGCGACTTCAAGCGGACTCCTGGGCCAGGGAAAAGTAAAAGCGGCTGCCCTCACCGGGAGTCGATTCAGCCTGAATCCGGGTGTGATGTTGGGCAGCCAAGGCCTGACACAAAGACAGGCCCAAGCCGCTGCCCCGCTCACCTTCGGTCCCTTCCGTACTGTTCAGGCCTCCCGGCAAAAAGAGTTGTTTGAGACGCTCTGGTGGTATCCCGCAGCCCTGATCCAAAACCTCTACCATCAGGTTCGGGCCAACCGAGGTGGCGCAAACGAAGACTTGGCCGCCCTGTTCGGTGTATTTTAAGCTATTACCTATCAGGTTGCGTAAAATCGCTTCGACCATTTCAGGGTCCGCCCAGACGCCACTGCCCCGAGCTATTCGGTTCTCCAGGCAAACCCCTTTGTTCTGAGCGGCGTCCTCAAGGTACCTTTTGACTCTTTCGGCAACTTCAAAAAGGTCAAACCGGCGTGGTCGGAAGGGGACGTTCCCCTGGTGCAATCGTCCCCAGTCCAGAAGCTGTTGGATCAAATCCAACCCCCCTTGGGCACTTTTTTGGATCGCTTCAAAACGTTGGTGCAGCGCTCCCCCTTCGGGAACATCGGTCTGTTTGAGGCCTTGGGCTGCCTGCTGGAAGACCAAACCCAAGGGGGCTTTGAGGTCATGGGCCAAAAGCGAAAGAAACCGGTCCTTAACCCGGTTGGCCTCTTCTAGCGCCTTGCGGGTGCCCCGTAGTTCCAACTGATTGCGCACCCGCAGCAGCAGTTCGCGCTTGTCGAAGGGCTTGGCTAGGTAGTCTACCGCCCCCAACTCAAGGGCCTGAAGATTGATGTCTAGCTCCCGTTTCGCCGAGACGATCACCACCGGGATGTCGGCGGTGCTGGGGTTGATCCGTAGACGGTACAAGACCTCCATGCCGTCAATGCCAGGCATCATCAGGTCCAACATAACCAGGTCGAAGTCGGTGGCGGCGCATTTTTCTAAAGCCTCTTCCCCGCTGAGGGCAAAGGCCATATCGTAGCCCGTCCCCTCCAAACTAGCGGCGATGGCCTGTAGGTTTTCGGCCAAGTCATCAACGATCAAGAGTTTAAAATCCGCCATCAGTCTAAGGAGATCAGGCCCGTTTTTAGGGCGTACTTAGTCAAGCTGGCCACCGAGTCTAAGCCCAACATGCCGCGAATCTTCTGGCGGTAGACATCTACTGTCTTGGTGCTGAGTGACAACTGGTCGGCAATCTCTTTGCTGGCGTACCCTTCGGCCAGAAGGCGGATGATTTCCACTTCTTTTTCGTTTAGGCGCGGGTCGGGGCCTTCGGGGGCTTCACCACGGCTGACCCAGCGGGAAATTTGCCCGAAATCCGGGCAGAGGTAGACCCGGTGTTTGGTGATCAAGCGGATCACTTCAATCAACTGGCTGATCGGTGCTGATTTGTCTAAATAGCCCACTGCCCCGGCGGCCAGCATCCGCACCACCACTTCGGGTTCAATATGCGAGCTGAGCGCCAATACCTTCATCCCCGGGTGGGCACCGCTCAGGGCTTTGGCTAGGCTGGCGCCATCCTCGCCGTTGAGTTCGTAATCGATCAAGACAAAGTCCGGCAGGTGCTCGGCGGCCAAAGACAGGGCCTCTTGAATCTTAGCCGCCGTCCCGATCACTTCAAAATCGGGCTCTGCATCAAGTGCAGAACGCAGCATTTCAAGAAACATCAGTTGATCATCGACCAGCAGCAAACGGAGCTTCATGGCAGTCTTTTGTTCTTAGGTTTCTTTCTAAATACAGCATAGCTCATAGCGAGCATATTGGGAATTCACCATGACCGGTATGGGAATTTTGCTAGGCAAGGTACAGCAGTTTTCCAAATAGAAATTGTTGTTTTTAGTAGGTTACAATGAAGCCAACAATTTCCCCAATGTCTTTCCCCCAAGGATGTCATGAGCCAAACGGTACCCAACGAATATGATTATTCCGTCGCCAAGGGCTTTGTTCTCTCGGCCTTAGTCTGGGGCGTGGTGGGCATGTCGGTGGGGCTGTGGATTGCCTTAGAGTTAGCTTTCCCGGTCCTTAACTTTGACCTGCCTTACCTTAGCTTCAACCGCCTGCGTCCAATCCACACCAATGCGGTGATTTATGGTTTCACCCTCTCAGGTATTTTTTCGACTTGGTACTACGTTTCTCAGCGGGTACTGCGGGTGCCCATGGTGCTTCCCGGTTTGGCTAAGTTCCATTTGGTGATCTACAACCTTCTGTTAGCTTTGGGGGCCTTATCGCTCTTTTTAGGCGTCACTAGCAGCAAAGAATATGCTGAGTTGCAATGGCCCTTAGACATTTTGGTGGTAGTCATGTGGCTCACTTGGGGGGCCCATATCTTTGCCATGGTCGGTGCAAGGCGCGAAAAGACGCTGTACGTTTCGATCTGGTATTATATGGCCTCCTTTTTGGGCGTGGGCATGTTGTATCTTTTTAACAACTTCGCCATCCCCACCCGCCTGATCGCCGGTACAGGATCTTGGCTGCATGCCGTTTCGGGTTATGCGGGCACCAATGACGCGAACGTGCAGTGGTGGTTTGGCCACAATGCGGTGGCCTTTGTCCTGACGGTGCCGATCATCGCCATGGCCTATTATTTCATCCCCAAACAAGTCAACCAGCCAGTTTATAGCTACAAGCTTTCCCTTTGGTCTTTCTGGGGCTTGATCTTCCTTTACCTCTGGGCCGGTCCACACCACCTACTTTATTCGACCGTGCCCGATTGGGTCCAAACCTTGGGCATGCTTTTTTCGATCGTTTTGATCCTGCCGAGTTGGGGCTCCATGATCAACATGATGATGACCGTCAAGGGCAAGTGGGAACAGCTCAAGACCGACCCGGTCTTAAAATTCTTGGTGGTGGGTTCCACTTTTTACGGCTTCGCGACGTTAGAAGGCTCGACCCAGGCCATCAAATCGGTCAACGCCTTGGCTCACTTTACGGACTGGATCGTTGGCCATGTGCACAACGGGGCCTTGGGCTGGGTGGCTTTCACCATCATTGCCGCGATTTATCACATGGTTCCGCGCATGTGGAAAACCGAGTTACACTCCATCAAATTAGCCACAACCCAGTTTTGGGTGCAGTCGCTGGGAATTGTCTTTTACTTCTCTAGCATGTGGGTCGCCGGGATCACCCAGGGGATGATGTGGCGCGCCACCGACCAATACGGAAACCTAGCCTATAGTTTCTTAGATACCGTCCGCGCCTTGTATCCCTACTGGGCGATGCGTGGCATCGGCGGGGCCCTTTTCCTCGGCGGTTTCGTCTTGTTTGTCTACAACATCGTTAAAACTATCAACAGCGCACCCAAGGCCGCCATGGCGACGGTGGCTGAACCGCTAAGCGCATAAGGAGAGTCATGTTTAAAGCTTTATTCCATGCGATTGAACGACGGCCCTTTTGGTTTGGCGGCGCGATCTTCGCGCTCATCGTGATCGGCGGCATCGTCGAGGTGATCCCCTCATTTTTTGAAAACTCGCGACCAATCCAAGGGGAACAGCCCTATACCGCCCTACAACTGACGGGGCGACAGGTCTATATTCAGGAGTCTTGCAACGCCTGCCACAGCCAACTGATCCGCCCCTTTAAGGCCGAAACGGACCGCTATGGGGCTTTCAGTAAATCCGGTGAATATGCCTACGACCGCCCCTTTCTTTGGGGCTCTAAGCGCACTGGACCCGATCTGCTGCGGGTAGGCAACTACCGCACCACGGACTGGCATGAGGCCCATTTTGAACGATCGAGTTCGGTTAGCCCCGGCACCAACATGCCCAACTTCCCTTGGTTGTTTGAAGAGCCCGCAGACCTAGAAACGGCCTTTGCCGAGATGTTAACGGTCAAACAAGTGTACAACGTCCCCTATGACCAGCCGGGTCAGCCCCCTTTGGGCGACTTGGAACAAATGAAACAAAACGCTTTGCGCGAGGCCGAACCCATTGTGGCGGCCATGAAGTCAAGGCAGGTCAAAGAAGCCTTTGCCCAAGGTGAAATCAAGCAGGTCGTCGCCTTAATCGCTTACCTCAACTCACTCAAGTAAGGAGCATACAAATGGACTGGAGACAATGGCTTTACTTGTTTTTTACCGGAGGGATGGCCGGGGTGCTGTACCTCTACATTGCTTATCTGTGGGGCGATAAAGACCGCCGCCTGCGTATCGAGCGAGGTGGAATGATCCCCCTGCAAGACAACCGACCTCTCAACCCCAAAGACTAGGAAGCAGATGTTTGCCGCAAATTTCATGATCGACAGTGAATCTCAGGCCACCCTGATCTTCGCAGTGGCTATTGCCGTTTTGGTGGTGGGTCTGGCTGGTTTCTTGTGGCGTCAGATGAGCCAAAAGAGTGGTGTTCAAGGCCGTGAATTGGACGAATCCTTTGACGGCATCAAAGAACAAGACAACCCGGCTCCCAAGGTGATGCATATCGTTGGGGTTGCGACGATCGCCTTTACGGTCTGGTACGCCGTCTGGGGCTATCCGCTGTTCAACTTCTCGCAGACTGAACAATACCATACCGAGGTGGACAAGTACCAAGAAATCTTTGAAAAACAATGGGAAGACGCGAGTGACGAGCAATTGGCCGATATGGGCGAGAGCTTGTTTAACGACAAATGTTCGGCCTGTCATGGTCTGACCGGGGACGGCCAGAATGGCCGCGCTGCCGACTTGATCGCCTTTGGTTCCGAAACCCACGTGATCACCGTGATCCAGCAAGGCAGCCAAGGGTTGAATAAACTGAACCCCATGATGCCGCCCCAATGGGAAGGGTTGGGTGAAACGGAGGCAGAACGCCAGCAAGTGGCCGAGAACATAGCTGGTTTTGTCATGACCCTTTCGGGCCGTGAAGTCCGCTTGGGCGATCCCCAAGCCGGAGCCGAGGCCTTTGGTACCTATTGTTCTGTTTGCCATGGACCCGAAGGCAAAGGCGATGGACCGGGCGGGAGCATGCTGGGATTTGCCGCCGACCTAACCGAATATGGCAAACCCACTTACCTTAAGGAAATCATCAAGGCTGGAAAAGACGGGCTGATCGGTAAGATGCCTGCTTTCGGCAATTCGGCGCTATCCGAAACCCAGTACCACGCTTTGAGCCTCTTTGTGGCTCAGCGTTTGGTCGAATAACCTCAAGGAGATAGGATGTTTAAACTCAACGGACTGGGCGGATTTTTGATCTTGGTTCTCGCTCTGGTGGCCATCTGGGCCGGTTTGATGACCTTTTCATTGCAGACCCAAGCCCACAACGCCACCAATTATTACCAAAGCAATCCTGGCGAATAGGGGACCAAATGGGCCAACTGAAATTAACCAAAGCCTTTAAGGGGTTGCAGGGCTTTCATGGACTACGGCAAATAGTCATGGTGGCGCTGACGGTTGTCTCTTTGGCCTTGCCCTTCATAAAGATCAACGGAAACCACTTATTCCTGCTTTCCTTCGTCCACCAGCGTTTTGAGTTCTTAGGCCTCCGCTTCGAGTCCCAAGAGCTCTTTTTGATCCCGCTGCTGCTCTTGATCGGGGCGGTCTTTTTGTTCTTCATCACCAGCCTAGGGGGGCGGGTTTTTTGTGGTTGGAGTTGTCCCCAGACGCTGTTCCGCATGATCTTCCGCGATTGGATCTTGTTCCGGATGTTACGTCTGGGCAAGGTGGCGGACAAAAACCAACCTTTAAAATTGAAGCACTTCAGCGCCAAGCTGCGTTATGCCCTAGCGGTGGTGATCTGGGCGGCGTTGGCATTATTGGCGGCAGCCAATCTGCTGTGGTACTTCGTGGAGCCCAAGGAATTTATCCATGCCCTTCAATGGCCCGAAAAACACCAGTTTTTGTTGGGGCTTTGGCTTGGGCTTGCGGCCTTTTTGGTGGCCTCGGTGGTTTGGTTCAAGGAAGGGTTCTGCAAGTACGCCTGCCCCTACGCCCGCATCCAGTCAGTTTTCTTTGACGAGAAAACGCCGGTTATCTTGTACGACCATAAGCGGGGCGACAACCCCGACGGCAGCAAAGGAAGATACCAGGGTACCGAGGCGTCGGGCGACTGCACCGACTGCTTGGCCTGTGTCAAGGCCTGCCCCACGGGGATTGACATCCGTGAGGGTTTGCAACTGGGCTGTGTTGCCTGTCTCGACTGTGTGGACGCTTGCGTGCCCCAAATGGCCAAGAAAGACAAACCGGGCTTGATCCATTGGACCACCGAAGAAGCCTTAAACGGAAGCAGTGTACAGTTGCTCCGCCGCCGCACCGTCTTTTATTTGGCGCTTTTGTTGGCGGCCTTTGGGGTACTCTTTTACCGCAGTATGGGCAGCGAACCGATTCTGCTCAACGTCAACCGCAACACCGAATTGTTTGCTATCCGTCACGGACAGGTGGAAAACCATTTGACCCTGTTGGTGACCAATAAAAACTCCCGGAGCGGGAAGTTCCGGGTTCTAATTAAAGATGATCCCAAGCTGAAATTGCTCCGTCCGCGCCAGGAATTTTTCATTGCAGGCGGCGAACAGGTCCGAAAAACCTTGGTAATCCAGAAGATGGGGCCTTTACCCAAGGGCCGCAGCCCTTTCAGCCAGCCAATGACTCTATTGGTAAACGGGCCGGGGGCCATGAAGGCCGAAGTGACCACCGTTTTTATCTCACCGGGACCTTAACCTCCAACCTAACCAAAGGAGACAAGATGAACCTCACACCAAGTCAATGGAATTATTGGCCCTGGGCTATCTTAGCGCTCTTTGGCGGCATGGTGCTGTCCGTTTCGATGGTCATCAATCTTTCCTTAACCCATGCGCGAGTGGAGTTGGATAACCAATATCCCTACGACTACCACCAAGTAGACGACCGCTTTGCCGAGTTAGAACAAATGGCCCGAGATTTTTCCCAGCAGAGCTATGCCTTGGAGCCAGTGGGCCTGCCCCAACTGGGCAGCAACGCCCCCCAGTTGCGCTTGAGCCGGTTGGGCGAGCCCGTAGCCCAGGCACAAATCCAGGCGCTCTGGACCCGTCCGGCGACCACCAAAGCAGACCAGTCTTTAGGTCAAGCGGTCTACGTGGACGGCCTTTACCGCTTCGAGCCGCAGGCACTTTCACAGGGGGGCTGCTGGCACCTTAACACTTACGTTCAGGTAGGGGGCTTAGAGGTCGCCCGGCAGTTTGTTTATTACCTCCCCCACCAGCCGGGCGCCCCGGGCCGCCTGTTGGCACCTGGGCAGGTCTGCAAAAGCCAGATGGATTGAGATGAACCGCCCCAGCCACCTTTTCTGTATCCATTGCCTAGCGCCCATAACGCCGGAGCAACGGGTGTCTACGCAGCTCAACGGTCAAGAGTTGTCCTTTTGCTGCCACGGCTGCGAAGGGGCCTACCGGATGATTCAAGGGGCTGGTTTGGGCGACTTTTATCAAAAACGCCAACTAGAGTCTGGAGGTAAGCCACTCGCTACCGGTGACTTGGAAGGACTCGACGAAGACCAACTGATCTTGCGCCATGCACAAACGCAGGGTGATTATTTCAAGATGCGCCTAGTCCTTTCGGGCTTGCACTGCGCCGCTTGCGTTTGGCTCAACGAAAATATTTTGGAGCAAATGCCCGGAGTGATCGAAGCCCGGGTCAACTACTCGACCCATAAAGCAACGATCACCTGGAACCCCCAAAGGGTGAATCTAACACAGATTTTTGAGACCATCCGCAGCATCGGCTACGACGCTCATCCCTACTCGCCGGGTTGTTCCGAAGAACCCGAACGTCATAGCAAAGAACGTTACATTTCTTTCGTGGTGGCGCTCTTCGCTTCCATGAACCTCATGTGGGTCGCCATCGCCCAATGGGCAGGATATTTTCAGGGGATGGAAGCCAAATTCAATCATCTTTTTGATTTAACTGGATTTTTATTGGCAACACCGGTTGTATTCTATTCGGGCCGTAGCTTTTTGAAGGGCGCTTGGCAGGGTCTAAAGCACGGGCTGCTGGGGATGGATTTTCAAATTGCCGCTAGTGGCTTGCTGATTTGGGGCTACTCTAGTGCTGCCGCGCTGTTCGGCTGGGGCGAGACTTACTTCGAAGCCGCCGTGATGCTGATCACCTTTATCTTAGGCGCCAAGTTGCTAGAATCGCTGAGCTTAAAGGCGATTTTCGACCGAGGCGACCAACTGGCCGACCGACTGCCCAAGCGGGCGCTGCGGCAGGTTAAGGGCCAAATCCAAAGTTGTCCTGCCGCCGATATCCAGCCGGGCTGGACTCTAGAGGCGCTTCCGCACGAGCCGCTGTTGGCCGACGGGCGAGTGGTTGAGGGGTACCCTTCTTTGGATGAGTCCTTTTTGACCGGTGAAGCCACACCGGTGGCCAAACAACCGGGCGACTGGGTTTACGCGACTAGTCTCAACCAAGAGGGTCATTTTTTTTACCGCGTCGAGCATACTTCGGACCAAGCCACGGCCAACCGCATTTTGGAGTTGATCGAAAGCGCCATCGAAAACAAGCCCTCTTTTGAGCGGCTCGCCGACCGGTTATCGCGCCACTTTGTGGCGGTGATTTCCCTTTTGGCGCTGGGCAGTTTCGGCTATTGGACTTGGGCCCTCAATTGGAATCAGGGATTTGCCATTGCGGTAGCCGTTTTGGTCATCGCCTGCCCCTGTGCCTTGGCTTTGGCCACGCCGCTGGCTTACTTGAGCGGCTTGGCCAAAGCCGCCCAGGAGGGGATCTTGTTTAAAGGGGCCGACGGCCTGGAACAATTGGGCGAGATCACCGATTTGGTGTTGGATAAAACCGGTACCCTCAGCCTGGGTCGACCGCAGGTGGTAGGGCAGTGGAGCGACCTGCTATTTGCCCCGGCGGTGGCCCAGGCACTGGTTTCTAAATCCAGCCATCCGGTGGCTCAAGCTCTTAGCCAATATTTGGGTGTTAAGGGCGAGGCGGCGCAACCCGAAGGCTACCGTGAAGTCCCCGGATTGGGCATCTTGGCCCGGTTCGACGGCCTAGAAGTACGCGGGGGCAACCCCGATTGGGCGGCTGAGAAGGATTGGCCCGTCGGAGCCCGAGAATTGGCCGTCCAGTGGCCCGAGGCCAGTTTGTTTGGGCTGGCTATGGCAGGGCGCTTGGTGGCGCTTTATGCGTTGGCGGACCGCCTCAAAGCCAATGCTGCCCAGACCTGCCATGCGCTTGGCCAGTCTGGATTGAAGTTGCACCTGCTCAGCGGCGACCGGCCGGGTCCGGTCCGGCAATCGGCCCAAGAGGTGGGGATCGAGAACTGGCACGCCGAACAGACGCCTCAGGATAAATTGGCTTATGTCCAAGCACTTCAAGCCCAGGGAGCAAAAGTATGGATGGCCGGTGACGGGATCAACGACGCCCCGGCCTTGGCTCAAGCCCAGTTGGGGTTGGTGATGGGGCAAGGTGCGGTCAAGTCGTTGGCTTTGGCCGATCTGATTTTGCTCAACGGCGACCCAAAGGGTTTGTTGCGGGCTCGGCAAATCGCTTTGGGCACCGCCAAACTACTCCGAGGAAATCTGGCCCTTTCCTTTGGCTACAATCTCTTCGTGGTGCCCTTGGCGCTGGTTGGCTGGGTGATTCCCGTGCTGGCCGCTCTTTCGATGAGCCTTAGTTCGTTGTTAGTGGTGTTGCACTCTTATTCCTTTGGGAGGAGGGCCTAATGCAAATGTTACCGATCATGTTGGGCGTTTCTTTGTTGCTCGGTCTGGGCGGCTTGGCCGCCTTTATTTGGGGCCTGAAAAACCACCAGTTCGATGACGCCGAAAAGATGCGCCACCAACCTCTTTGGGACGATGGCCCCAAACCACCGAAGGAGGAGCAATGACCGAAATTTTTTGGTTGGCCCCGATTTTGGCCGGATTGTTGGGTACGCCGCATTGTATGGGCATGTGTGGGCCGATCGTAGCGGGTTACTCTTCTTGCTTGCCCCGGCAAAGCCACCATGCCTTCTGGCACCTGGGGCGGCTCTCGACTTACCTCTTTTTGGGGGCCATCTGGGGGCTATTGGGCTTCTTGGTGGATCAGGCTTTGCCGATCCAAGAGATCCACAGTGTCGCTGGATTGATCGGTGGTCTTTTGCTGGTCGGCTTTGGGGTCCGCGAATTGGGCGGCTTTAAGGCCTTGCGGATTCATTGGTCTCTGCCGGGCTTAAACCAAGTCACGAGTTGGGCCTTTAGGAGACCAAAACCTTTAAATCTTTGGCTATTGGGGCTAGGGTCTGGGTTTTTGCCTTGCGTGGTTTTGTTTCCGGTGCAGACTTTGGCTCTTTCTACGGGCGACCCCTTTGCTGGGGCGGCGGTTTTTGGCCTCTTTTGGGTCGGCACCTTGCCCGGTTTGTTGGGGATTGGGCTCTTTTCGGGTCTGATCCGAGCTAAGTTATCACGCCGGTTCCGTCCCCTTTGGGGGGTGGGTCTGGTGGCATTGGGGCTGGCGGTGATTGTGCTGCGCGTCCAGCAAAGCAGCGGAGGAACTTTTTGTACTGTTTAGCCGGTCCGGCACCAGGTTGTGTCCAGGCCGGTTTTCGTACCATTGGGGGGAACCAAAATATTTTGGGCCCAGGGGTACTCAACCACACCTTATTAGGTGTAATTCATTGAGGGTATTTTTATGGCTCGTGTACTCATATTAGGTGCCGGTATCGCCGGCCATACGGCGGCGCTCTTCGCGCGCCAAAAACTGGGCAAGAAGCACCAGGTCACGGTGGTGACGCCCAACTCAAAGTGGAATTGGATTCCTAGTAATATCTGGGTTGGCGTGGGGCAGATGACGCCCGAGCAGGTGACCTTTGATCTCGCCCCAGTCTATAAAAAGGTAGGCATTGAGTTCATTCAGGCCAAAGCGTTGAGCATCCACCCCGATGGGGACCAAGAACTAAAGACCGGCTTTGTGACCGTCGAGCGCACCGATGAGGCCCAAAAGGGACAGACCGAAAAGGTGGGTTACGACTTTTTGATCAACTCCACCGGCCCGCGCCTAAACTTCGCGGCCACCGAAGGCCTGGGCCCCGATATTGGCCACAGTCTTTCGGTTTGTACCGCGGGACATGCCGCCCAGGCCGCCGAAGCTTTCGCTAATTTGACCGTAGAGATGAAGCAGGGCCAACGCAAGCGCATCTTGATCGGCACAGGACACGGTATGTCCACCTGCCAAGGCGCGGCCTTTGAGTACCTCTTTAACCTGGACTTTGAGCTACGTAAGTTAGGCCTGCGGGATATGGCGGATCTGCACTACATCACCAACGAGGCCAACCTGGGCGACTTTGGGGTCGGCGGGATGCACATCAAACGCGGCGGGTACATGACCCACAGCAAGGTCTTCACCGAATCCCTCTTTGCCGAATCGGGCATTAGCTGGATCACCGGCGCTGGGGTGAACAAGGTGGAGTCCGGCAAGGCGCATTACGAGACCTTAGAAGGGGAATTTAAAGAGCAGGGCTTTGACTTTGCCATGTTGATCCCTCCCTTTGCCGGGGCGGGCTTTAAAGCCTTTGACCGCGCCGGGGAGGAGATCACCGAGCAGCTCTTTGCGCCCAACGGCTTCATGAAAGTGGACGCCGATTACACGCCGCGCCCCTTTGAGGAATGGAGCGCCTCTGATTGGCCCAAGACGTACCAAAACCCCAAGTGGTCTAATATCTTCGCCGCTGGGATCGCCTTTGCCCCGCCGCACCTGATCAGCCGTCCCCGGACCAGCCCCGGCGGAACGCCGATCAACCCGACCCCGCCGCGAACCGGTATGCCTTCGGCGATCATCGGTAAAGCCGTGGCATTATCGGTAGTGGATATGATCAAAGGCGCCCCCAAGCCGACTCACCATGCCAGCATGTCCGAGATCGGGGCTGCCTGTGTGGCCAGCGCGGGCAAGAGCCTGACCCGTGGTAAAGCCGCGTCGATGACCATGTACCCGGTAGTCCCGGATTTCGAGCGTTTCCCCGAAACGGGCCGCGATATGGACCACTCCTTTGGGGAGATCGGCTTGGCCGGGCATTGGATCAAACACCTGTTACACCACCTGTTTCTTTATAAAGCGAAGGCCAAACCCTTCTGGTTCCTCATCCCCGAATAAAGGATTTCACTATGGAAAAGTACCGCCCGACCGATCAACAGTATTACGCCCCCCAACCGGGCAAAGTGGTCCGTTTTTTTAGGACCTTTTTGCTCTGGCAATTTTGGCGCTTTTTGGTGATCAACTATAAAATGACCCGCATGATCGTCAAGTCGCACCACTAGACCCTGCCCATTAACCGGTTCCGCTGCTGGGGATTTTTACTCCCCAGCAGCGATGCCGGTGCTTCTAAGGATCTCCTAGACCTTGGTTCCTTGCTCGGCTTAGGCCAGAGCAAGACGGATCGGCTGATCTGAGAATTTTGATTTTTTTCAGGTTGATCCTCCTTTGGAAGACTTATCAAAATTCTAATCTTTAAAACAATCCAGTTTTCGGGTATAATGTCAGGTGCAAAGAATGAGGCGGCTGATGGGCTTAGTTTCGGTGGCTCTTAAGCCAGGAAGCAGCAGGGGAGGGCTTGGACACAAAATCTACCCCTTTCTTTCAAGGGGCTTGGCCGTAGCTGAAAAGGTTAGTTTAACTAGGTTAGGGCCGCAACGTGGCTAGCTCTTTAAAACTCCAAAACCCTCTCGGCTGGATACCAAAGACTCCAACCCACAGGGCTCAATGGATTAGGGTAACCAAGTCTTCGGTGCTTTTTCGTATCTTCTTTAATGGCACCAACCAGTCTTTGGGTTCGTCCCGGTAGCCTAGCGGCAGCAGCACACAACTTCTAAGCCCCTTGACCTTAAGTCCAAAATTTTTGTGGGTTAAACCCTTCAATCGGCGTGCTATCCACGGACTCAAAAGCAGCGGCCACCATAGAGTGGGCAAAGGCAATGTAGGCCTGTTTGGCGGCATGGTTGAAATTAACCTCGGGGTCGCGCTGCGGGTAGGTAGCCAGTAGCTGCTGGCGGTAATTTTCCCAGCCTTCAAAGCTTTGTCTGCGCACCTCATTGGTCAGGTCAAACCTCTAATTGATGCGCTCGGCGGTGTAGGTGTCCCAAGCGGCAAAAACCAAGAGGTGCGAACAATCGGTGACCATCGGCTGATTCCAGGCAATCTTGCGGATCTGGACCTTTAATTCGGGCTTTTTGGCCACCAGGATTTCAAAGGGCTGCAACCCACTGGAAGTGGGGGCTAGGCGGGCTGCTTCAAGGATGCGCTCGACCTTTGCTTGGGGCACCACCGCCTGATCCATGGCCCTGGCCGCATAACGTCAATGTAACTTCTCTAAATAGTTCCATAAACTGACTCTGGAAGGGTTTAGGCCATAAACGGCGCTTCACGTCGCCTAGGGCGGGACATAAATTAGGCCCTATTCAATTTCGGGGTTTTAGTTTATTGCCTTGATGCAGTATAATAAGAGACCAATCAGGAGGAACCCAATGGACGCGAAGCTGCTTTTTTATTCAGATTTTATCTGACCCTTTTGCTTCATTGCGGAGCATAGCAGCCTGGTCAGGTTGCAAGAGGAGTATCACATAGAGCTAGACTGGCGGGGCTTTGTCCTGCACCCAGAAATCCCCGTCGGGGGTATGCCCATCAAGGATTACTTTGGCGCGGCAAGGGTGGCGGGCTTTACTGAACACTTAGCGCAGGCCTGCCGCTCGGCGGGACTGGAACCCATAGCGCCTCAAGAGATTTTGCCCAATACCGGGCGGGCGTTGGCGCTAGCCGAAGTGGCCCGGGACCAAGGCCGCTTGATGCAATTTCGAGAGGCCGCCATGTTGGGCTATTGGCGGCAAAGCCGGTCCTTAGAAGCCGACGAGGACCTATTGTATTTCTTAGAGGCGGCGGGACTGGACGCGCCCAGCGCCCTGGCCCTAGGGGCTCAAGAGGAATACCGGCTGCGGGTCGAAGGGATGGCCCAATTAGCTCGCCTCGACGGAGTCGAAGCGATCCCCACCTTTGTTTTTGCCCAGGGTCCGCGCATCGTAGGGGCGCAGCCCTATGTTGCCATCGAAAGGGCAGCCCTGGCGGCAGGGGCAACCCCAAAATAAACCGGTTCAACCTACCTGCCAGGGGCTTTAAGGACGTAACCCCTAGTTGCGCCTAAGCCCCCTCACTGCCCTAATAAAATCGACCGGTACATAGCCACCACCAGTTCGTCGGGATTTAGCGGTTTGTTTAGGTAGACCGGGAAGTCAGCGCTCGGGTAGGCCTCGATCATTTCGGTTTGGCTGTAGGCGGAAAGGGCAAAAATAACGGGTTGTTCCCCATAGGTGGCGCGGATCTGTTCGGTCGCTTCGATGCCGTTCATTTGGGGCATATCAATGTCCATCAAGACCAAATCGAACTTCGACGATTGCATCTTCGACAGCGCCTCGACGCCGTTGCCTGCCACCTCAAAGGGCAGGCCGATTTTGTTTAAGCCCTGGATACTCGATTGCTGGTGCACGGGGTTGTCTTCGACCACCAACACCCTGATTTTACTTAGGTCCATTGGAGGTTTTGGGGCGACCTGCGGGGTCCGCTCGCCCTTGGGCAGGGTGAACCAAAAGGTGGAACCCTTCCCTTCGATGGAGGACACGCCGATCTGGCCTCCGTTTTTCTCGACAAATTCAGCGCATAGGATCAGCCCCAAGCCGGAGCCTTCCTCATGGTCGGTGCCCAGACTGCTTTTGACCTTTTCGTCGATTTTAAACAGCTTGTCTTTTACGTCCTTGGGCATGCCGGTTCCGGTATCGGTCACCGCCACTTTAATTTGGTCTCTTTGCTTGGAGGCGGTGATGTTCACCTTGCCGCCCTTAGGGGTGAATTTGACGGCGTTACTCAACAGGTTGCCGACCACCGACGAAACCATCGCCAAGTCGGCTTTAACATACAACTCCGCCGGGACCTGCTGGACCAGCTCCACGCCCTTTTGGGTGGCTTGAGAAGAGATCAACTCGACCATCTCAGAGATCGGGTGTCCCACCGCAAAGCTCGAAGGGTTCATCTCCAGTTTGCCCTGTTGGCTCCGCGCCCACTCTAAAAGCTGGTTGAGGAGGTTGTATAGATTCTTGGTGGTCCGTTTCATCCCGTCGAGTAATTCGTCGTCGATATCGCTTGGCTGGGTGATCACCTCGTTGAGGATGATGGCTAGACTGCCTGCAGGACCACGTAAGTCATGGCTGATGATCGAAAAGAACTTGTCCTTGCTGCTGTTGACCAGATGCAGTTCCGCCGTTTTCTCGTTGACCATCTGTTCTAATTCGTGGGTTCTCGTCTCGATGCTCCGGGCCATTTCGGTCACGTTGGCCGCCA
This sequence comes from bacterium, assembly GCA_032250835.1. Lineage (GTDB taxonomy): Bacteria > SAR324 > SAR324 > XYD2-FULL-50-16 > XYD2-FULL-50-16 > TamC13-09. Next base: position 577,891 of record JAVVEA010000001.1, on the reverse strand, counting down.
GCCTCCCGATTTCGTCGTTGTTTTGTTCAGCCGAAGCAAAGCTATAATCCCCCTTACCCATTTGCAGGACGCCTAGGTCAAGCTTGGCCAAGCGGTCGGAGATCAACCATTTAAACATCCCATAGGCCAGCCCAAAGAGCAGCAAAATCACCACCCCCAAAGCCCCGACGATCGGCAAAAGCAGGTTCTGGTTCCCCCAACGGTCCACCCGTAACAAGGATAGGTTGTACCAATCAATCTGAGGGATGTAAGCCAGGCCGACCATATATTCGCGGCCCTGGATATCTAATACCAGATTGGCGGCGAGATTGGTTTCTTGTTTGAGGTGGAACATCTCCTTTCGGAGCTGGTCTTTTTGGCTTTCGTCGGCGAGCAGCGAGAACAGGGAGTTGGTGGGCCCCGTTTCTTTAGAGATGGTGTTAAAATCGATCATCTCATGATCCCGGTGGGCTTGGATGGCTCCGGAAGAATCGATGAACAGGTTGCTGATGCCTTGTTCGGTGTCGTTGATTACTTGGTTGATGAAAGCGGTCAACTCAAAACCGGTGCCGACCACTCCTTTGGGAATCCCCTCTTGGTTGATCACGCAGTTGATCCAAACCTTGTTGATCTTTAAGGTTTCGTTATAATCCACGTTCAGCCGGCAAGGCTTTTCTTGTTTTAGGGTATTAAAAAACCAATAGTCTTCTTGTTTGTTGGGGTCGAGCAGGTAGCGCGGCTTGCCCGAGAAGGGGGTTTTGTCGTCGTTAAAGTAGAGGCCCTTGGTGCCCACCAGGGCGATAAAGTAGCTTTGGTCCACGGATTCAAGACGGAAGGCCTCCAAAGCAGCCAATCCCTGCTCGGTGCGTTTTGGGTCCCTTTCGTTAGCCGCCCAGCCGACGATTGCCTTAGATTGCGCCAGCTTTTTGGTTAGTTCCAGCTCTTTTAAGATGGGCCGTAAGCTCCGCTCTTTGTCGTAGAGCACCTGCTTTTTTGAAAAGCCCGTGCCCAGTTGCATTTCCAGCGACCGGAGCAGCAGCTTCCCACCCCACAGGGCAACCGCCAGAGTGAGCAGCAGACCCACTACCAGAAGGCCGATGAATTTTCCTTGCAATCGTAACTTCAAAAGGAAGACCGAAAAGGGGTTACAAAAAGAGCTATCAAGGCCTAACAGTTTTTTCAGAATCAAGAAATCATTATTCCATTGCGGGGTTTTTTCGATCCATTAGGTCAGTTTTTTGTGATGGGTTTTTAGGCCCACATGAAATTCAAGAGAGGGTGGAGCGGATTAAGGATACTGTTTTGATCATACGGGAATTCAGTCACCCAGACACCTGCGTCCAACAGAAAGTGAACCTCAACCAACAGGGGATCAAGGCAAAAAAAATGGCCTGGAACGAACTAAAGTACCAAGCAACCCTCAAAGAGGAACCGGGAAACATACCGTTAGTGGATTGTTATCCAATGCAGGTAAATCAGGTATTATTGAAATTGATCGTCTCACCCGTCGGCGTTTAGTCAGCGCCCTTCAGCTCTTCTAATGCTTGGGCGCGCCAGGATTGTAAGAGTAGCAAAAAGACCAGAAGGTATTGGTAGGTCCAGGCAACGGCGTTCCATAGCAGCATCCAGGCCAGCGCCAAGGCACAGACCTGCATCAGCACAGAGATTGGGCGGGCTTTGCGGGCATGCCAACCGAGCAACCCAAACACGCCCAGCGCCTGCATCGGCAACAGCCACCCGAGAGCCCCTAACTTGGCCAGTAGCGCCGTTAAATACATCGACATAAGGTAGGGGACACCTTGGGCCAAGAAGTGCCGGTAGTAGCTAAAGACGTGGAAATAGAAATCCCCCCAATGGCTGCCCACCGCTGACCAGAGGATCAGCCCCGCCAGCGCCAGCGCGAACGAGCCAGCCAATAAACTAGGCTTTAAACCCCAGCGGCGCAATACCGCCAAACTGAAGAAGGGCGCAAAGAGCCAGCCCCATTGTAAGGTGGCCACCATCACCCCCAGCAAAAAGGCTAAGGCCCACAGCTTTTCACGCTCCAAGGCCCAGAAGGCGGCCATCAAGAGCAACCAAAAGGGCACTTCATACAACTCATGGCGCATCTGCCAATAGGGGAGGAGCCAAAAGGCCACCAGCAGCAGCGCCCAGACCGGACGCTTTTGAGAAGGCAACCGACCGCCCAGGACGATCAAGGCCCCAAAAACCAACGCCTCAAAGCCCCAGACCACCCAGCGTAAATCTAAACCCAGCGCCACCGCCGGTAGGTAAAGGGCGATCATGCCCGGTAGGCGCACATTTTGGGTTTCGACGCCGTTGTCTAAAAGATAAAACCGGTAGACCTCGGTACCCGAGAGCCAAGCTTGGCCCGCTTCGGATAAGATCGGTAGCATGTCGCTACGCTCTGCGGTGATGGGGAAACAAAAGATGGGGTAGAATTTAAGCCCCAGAGCCGCCGCCGCCAGCAAGGCCCAGGCGGTCCGCTCGCGCCCCGTCCGCTCCTTTGCAAAAGCCAGCGCTACTAGGACCAACGAGGCGGCCAAGAGGGTGAACATCACGCCGGGCTCCCAACGGTAACCTATGGCGGCGAAACGCTGGGCCTGCAACCACTGCCCGGCAACAATCAACGCAATAGCCCCGAGCGCTACCCCCCACTTGGCGGGCCCCACCCAGCGCAACCAGTTCCCTAAGAGCGGTCGATTTTGGTGCTGGGCCCGAATAAACCCCAGGAGCAGCGCCCACAGCAGGGCTAGGTGGCCTAGGACCAAAGCCAACAACCAATCTTTTGGCCAATCCCTGGGGAAGGGAAAGTAGCCGTCACCCCGCAGTTGCAACAGCGCCAAGAAGGCCAGCAGAAAGAGGAACGAGGGGTTCATATTGTCAGCGCAAAGGGTCTGGCTAGGGGCTCAGGATTGGGTTCGAAGGAACCGCAAAAAAGGCGGCTTGGCCAAACTATAAGAAGATTGGCTCCGCCCTACAAGGCTTTTGTGCCCGGTTTTTGGGGTCCCATATGGTAATGGAAACCCCATTGGGTTTGATTGCTGGCGGCTCTAGGTAGCAAATTTCTTTACAGCCCACAGCCTTCGGGGCAACCTATTGAGCAAAGGTATGGTGTCCATCCCATCTTGAGTTTTAGCCGGACTAGGCTAAGCAAGCTCTAGGGGCCTCAAGCCATCACGCTAAAAGTGAACCCCAGAATCGAACCAGACAGCATGTTAAAAGAATTAAAAGAAAACCGGTTGGTTGTCGGGGGCCAGGAAATCCCTTTGGATGATGGTTTTTTACCTCAGCCGGAGGACTGGAATGATCAAATCGCCCTGGCCTTTGCGGATGATGATGGCTTGGAATTGACCGAAGCCTCTTGGGAGGTGATCCACCTGATGCGGGAGATGTTTTTTGCTCAGGGTGAAGCACCGCACAACAAGGTGCTGATGAACCGCTATGCAGAGCTTAAAGGCCTGGAGCGGACGGAGGCGATCAAAACCTTTTACCGGCTTTTCCCCTTGGGCCCAATTGCTCAGGCAGCCCGGATTGCGGGTCTGCCAAAGCCTAGGCGTTGTTGCACTTAAAGCTTAAGGCGGGCTCAGCTGCTCGGGCCCAGGCTCCACTGCCTGCGGGGCTAATTGGAACCTGAAGGTTGGGCTCGTTGGGTTCTTAGGTAGTTTACCGCATGGTTTAAGATGGCCAACTGAAGTTGAGCGCGGTCATTGAGGCTACGGCCTTGCCCGGTTTCGGTGGTAAAGCTTGGTACGCCAAGCTTAACAAAGGTCCAGCGGGAAAAGACCGGCGGGCCTTTAAAGGGGTCCACAAAATATAGCTGATCCTTGTAGGTCTTTAGGTAGTCCACCAAAAAGTCATATTGTTTTAAGGGAAAGGGTTTCTCCCCTGGCTTCGGCTTAAGCGGCGGATACATGGCATCCAGCATTTTACCTTGGCTAAGGTCATTGGTGAATAACATCCCCGCTTGGCAGATCGAACATTCGTGAAAGTCGAGGTGCAGGTCGAAGCTTTTGACCTGCACTTTCAGGTCGATCAGGTACCGAGTGAACAACGTCGATTCTCGGGTAGCATGAATCAACTGGCCCGTTTCGTCCCGTTCTCCCTTGGCTTCTTCATATTCCGGCAGGTCGATCAGAAAATCCCGGTTTAGGTTGGCCTTCTTTTGGCCGTTGATCGGCTCAGTGAAGCGGGAGTCTTTTACATAGGCTCTGGGCGCGGCGACCGGAAACATCCAGACCTCTAGGTCCTCTGGCAAGTCTGCTAATAATTGTTCGGCGAGCCTGAAAATTGCTGCTGTTCCCGCTGGCTCGTCTCCGTGTACGCTGCCACTGACTAGAATGCGTAGCGGCTGGGCGGTGGGTTTAGGGGGCCGGTAATGTAAAACATACAAGGGGTAAGTTGATCCGTCCCCGACCGGAACTTGCCCCAGATCGTCTGAGGCAATGGGGGAGCCTTTGGGGCTTAGCTGTTGGACTTTGGCCTTGATCAGCTCATAGTCGCGGCGCTCGCCTTTAAATTTGGATACATCGTGCAGGTCGGCTTCATGGACCAGAGACCAAAATTCACGCCGAATATCCGAGCAACCCGCAGAGCCGAGGGCGAAGAGGACCAACCATAACCCCAGAAGGTGTGGCTTCATTTTTACTCCTAAAATTCAAATCAAAAAGTGCGTAAATCACTAAGTTCTTTGTAAATAAGGTAAGCCCATCAGTCCAGCGAAAGAGGCCGGATTTCGAGCACCAAGACCGCTTGTTCGAGCAGTAAAAAGATGGCTTCGTAGCCCGGGTGCAGCAAACCGTCCGAATCGCCGGGCAGCGAGCGGACCCGGTACATATTCTCTTTGTCCCCCGCCTTTTGTACCGCCGAATGGATCTTGCCGGCGCGGCAGACCTCAAGCAGGGTTTCGCGGATCAAGCTGGCCGAATCGCGGTGGTTGGTTTCGATCAACTGGGCCACAAAGTTAGAGGGCTCGCCTAAGTATCGAAGTTTTCGCATAGATTTTGTCTGGCTGTCTCAAGGGGTAAGGGTGGGCCCTGTTTCTAAGGACTTACGGTTGATGTTAGCTGAGCCCACTCTCCGAATCAACTCGAACCCAGAATTAAACCCCTTTTGGCAAGCTAGTTTACCTCAGGCGATCCCAAAGGTCTCGGTTTCGGTGGCGGTGAAATCTTTCATCAAAGTCGTCTAACTAAAGGTTTGGGCTTTTGTAGGTGCTATAAAAGTGGTAATCTCTATCCGCAAAGAGTTTCTCAGCCTGCCGGGACTTAGCATTTTTTGGGGGGATGTTAAGGTAGCCAAAGTAACTTGCCTAGATTGCCAAAACCCACTTGAATTTACATGAACGATAAATTGACCGACGCGCAGCAAGAAATCAAGCAGTTGAAGGCGTTGAATCTTCAGCTGCAAACGACGCTGGACCATGTGGGGGCCTATGTTTTTACCAAGGACCGAGAAGGGCGCTACAGCTATGCTAACAAGATGGTCTGCGACCTCTTTGGCGCTCCTTTAGAAGAGGTGATCGGCAAAAAGGATGAGCAGTTTTTTGATCTAGAGGTTTCCGATGAACTGCGCAAAAATGACCGGTTGGTTTTAGACAGAGGCGAAAGCCTGGAAACAGAGGAAACGAACGTTATCGCTACCACAGGAGAAAGGCGTACCTATTGGTCTGTTAAAGTTCCTTTCTTTGACGAACAAGGGAAAATAACGGGAATGTGTGGTATTTCGACGGACATCACTGAGCGCCTCAAATTGCAACGAAAGGTTCAAGAACAGAAGCAGCTTTTAGACAGCATCTTAAACAATATCGAAGCCCATGTTTACATGAAAGATGCGACCGGGCGGTATTTGTATGTTAATGATTTAACAGCGCAGCTTTACGGCTGCTCTCAAGAGGAGATCGTCGGGAAATCAGATAGCGACCTGATGTCCGTAGAAGAGGCCGAACATTTTGCTCAGATGGACCAAAAAGTTCTGAGTTCAGCGAAAAAGGCCGCTGGTGAGGAAACCTTTGTGGATGCCTCTGGGGAACTGCGGCATTATTGGTCCATTAAAATCCCTTTGATCCAAGAAGGCAGAGTGAGTGCCTTGGTCGGTATCTCGACGGACGTGACCTCTCTCGTAGAGTTGCAGGAACGATTGGAGCTTGCCAACCAAACCAAAGACAAATTTTTTTCCCTGATCAGTCACGATCTGCGCGGGCCCATCGGAAGCCTTTCGATTATGTTTAACGAAATTTTGTCTGGAGGCGAAGTGATTCCCGCAGACATGTTTGAAACCATCAAAAAAACCACCAAGAGCACCTATCACTTATTAGAAAACCTACTTTCTTGGGCCCGCAGCCAACAGGGGCAACTTGAATGCAGGCCCTTAGCCTTTGACTTGGAACACATGTGCTCTCAAGCCTTGGCTATTGCAGAAGTGCAGGCCCGGCACAAGGGGATTGAATTGAACGCTCAATTGATGCGCAATACCTTCGCCTTCGGTGATCTGGGTATGCTCAACACGGCGCTACGCAATTTATTAAACAACGCCATCAAGTTCACCCCTAACGGCGGGCGCGTTAGCCTCACGCAAGCGGACCTAGGGGATTACTGGGAACTCTCGGTAACCGATACGGGCCGAGGCCTGACTCCCGAGCAGCAGGGCAACCTCTTTGCGCTAGGTAAAGCGCACTCTGAGCCGGGTACCGATGGCGAAGTGGGGTCTGGTTTGGGTTTGGTGCTTTGCCGCGAGTTTGTGACGCGCAACGGCGGTCAGCTGGGAGTAAAATCCGAACCGGGCCAAGGCACCCGGTTTTACTTCACCCTGCCCAAGGGCGAGGCCCCCAAAACCCATGAGATAAATACCGACGCTTGGCTGGCGGACCTGAAGATATTGGTTGTGGAAGACAACCCGATCCATCAAGAAAGCACTAAGAAGGCCTTGGAATCTTACCGGCTTTTGGGCATCGCCACTAGCGGTCCTGGGGCGTTGGAAATGGCGCAACGACTTGGCCCCGACCTGATCTTGATGGACATAGACTTGCCGGGATACGACGGGGCCCAGGCGGCCCAAAAGATCCGCAGCCAGACCCCGGCAAAGGACCCGTTACTGATTTTTGCCCTGACGGCCTACAGTAAAATGGAACTGGACGCGCGCTCTTTGAGCGATCCTTTTGACGGTTTTTTAAACAAACCCCTAGACCCCGAAGCCCTAAAAACCGCCCTGGTTTCTTTGCGGCTGCGGCCATAATTCGGAGAGCCTTCCATATTCTCTAGTCGAAGGCCCCCAGCGGTAACCCTTTAGAGCTTCTCACCAAAGCAGTTTTATTCCAGCTTAAAAATCCTCAAAGTCACCATGGTGTGGTATCTGTTCGGAAGGCTTGCGTAGCTGGCCTTTCGCCCCACTTTTTGGGGTCGAGGCGGCTGTTGCGGAGCCACGGGGCTGATTTTCAATCTTCTGGACTCGGGCCGGTCCGGTCATCGGGCCCGCATAGCCCGGCTGGGGTGAGCGACTTGCCTCGTGGCCCGCGTGGAGGGAAAGGTCGGCTACCACCCGCTGTAAGCTCGAAGACTGAGCCATCAGGTCTTCGGAAGAAGCCGCGGTTTCTTCAGCGTTGGCGGCATTGGCCTGGGTCAACTGGTCCATTTGAACCATGGCATGGGTGACCTGCTCTACTCCTTTGGCTTGTTCGTTTGAAGCGTTGGTGATGGCGTCCATCATTTCGGCTACTGCTGCGACCTTCTGGGCTTGCTGCGCCGAACCGGACGAAATCTGTTGGATCAGGTCCGCGACTTTAATGGATTGTTCCAAAATTTCTTTTAAGGAATCTTCTCCATTGGCTGCTAAGTCGCTGCCATTTTTAGCCTTTTGTACCGAGTCTTTGATGAGGTGCGCGATGTCCTTGGCGGCGCTCTTTGAGCTTTCAGCCAGCTTGGAAACCTCGTCGGCTACCACCGCGAAGCCTTTGCCCTGTTCCCCGGCGCGGGCTGCCTCGATGGCGGCGTTGGTGGCCAGCATCTTAGTCTGGTGGGTGATTTCATTGATCACCTCAATGATGTCGGCAATCTCTTCACTGCCTTTGCTGATCTCCGTCATGGCGAAAGCGATTTCTTTCATCGACTGGCTTCCCTTTTCAGCCGAGTCTTTGGCTTGGTCCGAAAGCATAGCCGCTTCCTTGGCCCCAGAAACTGAGTCGCCGACCAAACGAGCCACATCCTTCATAGCCGAAGCAGAGGTGTCCGCTCTGGCCGCGTTTTCTTTGGCCTGTGAAGACATCTCTTCCATCGCCGCCGAGGTCTGTTCTAAACTAGCCGCCTGTTCGGTGGCCCCGGAGGAGAGTTGTTGGGCGCTTTGGGACAAGCTGCGAGAGGCGGTGTCTAGTTGGTCGGAGGTAATGGCCATGTCTTCCATCACGGCCGAAAGAATGCCGTTGATATTTTTCACCAGCCAAAAAGCGATCCACACCACCAACACAAAGGACACCAAGAAACTGGTGACCACTATAGTCTGAGCTGTTGAATGGGCTTCTGCCTCTCTGGTTTTTAGCAGGGTGTTTTCCTCGTTATACATTTCCTCGTACACCTTGCGGATATTGTCCATGATCTCCTTGCCCTGATCGGTCAGGACCACCTCTAGCGCCTCGTTAAATCCTTGGTCGCGCCGTAGGTCGATAGTCTCTTTGAGTTCGGCCATTTTAGCGTCGATCAAGGGGCGCAGCCGCTTGATCCGCTCTTGTTGTCTCGGGTTGTCCGAGGTCAGTGTTTGGATCTCATCCAGCGCTACTACCAGTTGCTTTTTGCCTTCAATGTAAGGGGTCAGGTAGTTATCGCGGCCAGTGATCAAGTAGCCCCGCTGTCCCGTTTCGGTGTCTTTGAGCAGGGACAATAAGGAATCTAACTTACCCATCACGTCCCGGGTGTGCGAAACCCACCCCGCCGCTTGGATCAAACTGGCGGTGCTATAGTAGGCAAACCCGCTGATTGTCGCGAGCATCACCAAGGTGAAAGCGAAGCCGACCACAATTTTGCCTCGAATCGACCAAGTTTTCATAGGGTTCCTATTGCTGGTAGTGTTTCTTAGGCTGTAGTCCCAAGGGCATATGCCGCTAGACAGCCCAAAACAGTGAATCTTATTTTCATGGTAACATCAAGTTCCCCTCGCAAACTACCCGAAAAATTCAAGGCATTTAGAGAGGGTAGCTTTGTAGATCAGGTTTGCTTGATTTTATTGGGTAAATTAAATCCAATCTAGACTTGCAGAGGAGGGTATAGACAATTTGAGATTACAACCCAACTGTAGGAGCCTCTGGGTGCGAAAAGGGCTAGGGGGGATTTGTTGCGACCGATTTGCCAGGGAACAGCAGGGCTGGGGTGGTCGACGGAATGCAAGGTGGAACCCTAAAAGCGGCAAATTCAGGGAACTTAAAGTCGAAGCGCCTTGCACTGATCAACCCCAGCACCAGCAAGATCTAAGCTAGCCTGACAAAAACCAGGTTCAATGTGTCTGGCCCGACAACGCTAAGGGAGATAGCCTGAAGGGTTTTTGATCAAATATACGTCCCGAACCCCCTGTTGGCTGAAGCCCGAGAAAGCTCCGGTGGTCGAGCCGGTGATGTTGAGGTCGCCATTTTTACTTGGTGCCAATCCGTAGGCGGTCAACGCCGCAGCGGAATTTCCCAGTTGTTTGGTCCAGTTCCAAGTCCCATCGGAACTAAATTCCAAAAGTGCCACGTCGGTGGTCCCGGTTAGGCTGTTGCCGTCTAAGCTCCCCTGGGTGGTGCCGAAGAGATAGATTTTGTTGTTGGCAATCGCTAGGCTTCGGCCCTCTTCAGTCAGGTTGGTACCCCGGATACGGGTCCACTGCCGAGCGCCCGATGAGTTATATTTGGTCAAGTGCAGGTCCATTCCGCCATGGGCAGATTCGCCGTCCCAGTTACCATCGGTGCTGCCACTAAGGTAGAGGTTGTCCGACGAGTCAATGGCGATTTGTTTTACATGGTCTTCGGTGGCGCTACCAAAGGCACTGGTCCAAACCCAACTGCCCGAGGTATCGAACTTAGAAACAAAGGCATCATAGGTTCCGCCCATGTAAGCTAGGCCGTCCATAGCCGTGTCTGTATCACCCCCGATATAAATGTTGCCGCTTGAATCGAGCACGATCCCATAGGACAGTTGGTTACCAGTCTGGTTTCTTTGGGTTATCCATTGGAGCGCACTAGAACTGTTTAGCTTGGCAAACCAAAGGTCCGTACCGCCGGGGTTGCTGCCGCTGAACGAGCCAGTAGAGTAGCCGGTAATGTACAGGTCCCCTGCCGAAGAGACCTTTATACCCGTGGCGTAGTCTGAGCCCGAAGTTCCCGGTTGCGCCAACCACACCTGAGTGCCAGAGGCATCAATTTTTCCTACTAAGACGTCAATTCCACCTGAGCTGGTGTTGGGCGAAACGGAGTTATCGGTTGTGCCAACCCAATAGATATTTCCCGAGCTATCGGTGGCTACTGCCGTCGCCGCCTCACTGCCGATAGAGCCCACCTGGGTGGTCCATTGCCAGGTGCCGGCGGCGTTGTATTTGGTGATGAAGGCATCGTAGCCGCCGGAACTGGCTGCGCCATCTAAGCTACCTGAAGTTGCCCCCACGACGATCACGTTGCCATCCGCATCAAGGGTAAGGGCATTGCCGTCTTGGGCGCTCGCGTTGCCCGGTTGTTTGGTCCAAGTGCTGGTGAATAAAATGCTGTCGCTAGCCGCGGAAGAAAGGTTCCCAGCGGCGTCTTTAAACCATGCGTAAAGGGTTTGGGTTCCCTCGGTGTTGCTTAAGCTATAAGAGGCCGAAGTCGAAAGGCTGGTCGCGGCGGTTAGGCTGATCCAACCACTAGCCGAAGCCGAGGGGGTGCTGGAGCTACTAGAGAGGTAATAGCCCGTCACGCCCGTCGCATCCGTGGCCGAGAGGGTTACGGTGACAGTAGTCGAAGTGGTCGCGCTGGCACCGCCCTCAATTGAAAGGGCGGCACTGGCCGGGGCGGTGCTGTCGGTACTGCTTGAGGCGGTGACAAAAGACCAGGAGTAGGTTGAGGCCAAGGCTGAACCTCCCGAAGCGGTGGCCGCGGTGGTGATCTTTGCTTGGTAGGTCGTTGCGCTGGTGAGACCTGAATAAGTGACCGTTGCTACTTTGCCGGTGCTGTCTAAACTGGGGGGCGCCAAGGTGGCGCAGGTGGCGAAACTATCGGCGCTGAGCTGGATACTCCCGCTACAAGAGCTTCCTGACTCGTTAGTATTTAAGCTGCCTGATGACATGGCCGCAGAGAAGGTGACTTCCAGAGAGCCGGAGGTGGCCACACTAGCAGAACCATCCGCAGGGCTGACCGAAGATACGGTTGGTGTACCGCTGATTACCACGGTCTGATTTTCTTCATTTTTTTTACAGCCAATAACCACCAAAAGGGCCACTAGCATAACCATCCACAGCTTTTGCATCTTTCCTCTATAAGTAGCAGTACCTCGTCAGTTTCCAGCTCCTTTTACTTTGGAGAGGCCATCAAATTATACAAAATACATGAATCATCAGCAATTAAATTTGTGTTCTATGTCTTAAGCGTTAAAATCAATATAGATTACTCCGCTTAACCGTTCGGTTGGAGGGGATTTGTTGGAATCGGTGAAGCCAAGGCTGGCGCAAAACAGAGGTGGTGGTATCAGGTGGAGGTGGGGGTAGAACTTGAGGCGTTCTACCCGGCCTGGGACTTTGCGGCGCTTAAGCGGGCGCGCCAACCTAAGCCGCTTCGTGAGGTGTTAAGGATCAGCCAAAAAGCTCTTGGTAGAGCCCTTGATTGTAGCCCACGTAGTAGGTCCCTTCGATCAGCATCGTCGGGGCCCGTAGGTTGCCGCTACGGCCCATGGCCTTTTGCAGGATGTCATCCTGGGTGTCCGCCGAAGGGACAAACTCCAATAACGCCTTACCTTGGGCGATGACCACGCGGCTGGCTTGGCTGAGGCGTTCCCAGGCCTGTTCGTCATCTATCTTCAGTTTTCTCGCGTCGATTTGTTCTACCACTTCGACGCCTTTTTCCCCAAGAACCTCTTGGGCTTTACCGCAGGAGACTCAACCGTTGCGGTGGTAATACCATTCGATTTTCATGCTCTTTTCCTGGTTTGGGTTGGTCTTCAGTTTAAGTCACTCAGGCCGCTTTGCCAAGGCCCGAAGCCCCCTCCTGCCCAAGGCGTTTCTTCCCAGCCCAGCGTCGGGCTCAGTCCGTCTTTAAATGATCACACAACAACGTTGCCAGATGGACCGCTTTGCGGCCGCGCAGCCCAAGGATCTGCTGGTTGCAGGAGAACCCATTGCTAAGCACCAGCCCTTGGGGCTCTGCGTCTAAGCTAGGCAGCAATTCCAGTTGGGCCATGGCCTTTGATTGGGCCGCATTTTCGGCTTCCATCCCATAGCTACCCGCCATCCCGCAGCAGGAAACGGCCATATATTGGTAGGGCAGTTCGTCGATCAGTTTGACGACTTTGCGCATCGCCTTCATGGCCCCTACGGCCTTTTGGTGGCAGTGGCCATGCACCAGCACCGGGCTGGGGCCCTGGTAGGCTTTAAATTGGGCCTGGAAGCGCTTGGCCGCCAGTTCTTTGGCAATGAATTCTTCTAGCAACAGGGTCTGAGCCGCCAAGGCTTGCGCGGGCTCGCCTAGGCCTAACACCAGAAACTCGTCGCGGAGCATCAGGTGGGTGGAAGGTTCTAAGCCAATGATGCGGTGCCCGGCTTCTACAAAAGGGGTCAGTAGGCCCAACAGCTGTTGCGCCTGTTCTTTGGCGCGCTCGATAAAGCCCTGTGAAAACAAAGAACGCCCGCTGTCTAACAGGCCGTTGCGGGGGTCGGACTGGGGATGTAAAACCGTTACTTGATAACCTGCCGCCCGCAAGAGCTTCTCGGCGTCTCGGGCCGCTTCGGGCGCGAACATAGCGGTGAGGCTGTCTACCAGCAAAACCACCGACCAGTTGGGGTCTGAACTTTGGGCCGCCAAGACCGGGTCTTTGGGGCCCTGGTAACGCTCGGCGGCGGGTTCGGGGAGCGGCATTTGGGCGTTGATCCCTAAAAACTTCTCGCCGAGGCTTTTTAGCCAGGTGCTACGGTTGCGCCATTTGATCAGCGGTTTTAGGGCCCCAAAGCGGTACAGGAGAAAGGGAAACTCGGCAAAGAGTTGGTTGCGCTTTGGCGCGAGCCCGGCTTGGTGACGCTGGGCCAAGTATTCCACCTTGATGGCCGCCATATCCAGGCCGTTTTCGCAGTCTCGTTTGCAGCCCTTACAGGATACGCATTGGGCCAACGATTCGGCCAGCGCCTCATCGCGCAAAAAGGAAATATCGTCTTGGTTCAGGAGTTTTTTAAAGAGCAGCACGCGCCCGCCGGGGGAGAAATTAGGCGCTTGGCTGACTTTAAAACTAGGACACATGACGCCACGATTGTCAGTTTTCTGACAATTTCCGCTACGAATACAGACAGAAATAGCCTTGGCAAAATCCTCGCCATGATTCGGGATGTCGGCGTAAGCATCACCCAGGCCCCGGTCGCGATAACCAGACCAATCGAGCAGTTTGTTCATAAAATCATTACCTTTAGTTAGTACTGGGCGGGCTGGATTTCCTTGAAAAACCAGCGAGCCGCATTCCGGTGGCTTTTTTAGCTCCTAAGCTTCAAAAGAAGTGCCAAAAAACCGAGTCCCGGTCTAGGTAGCATGGCTGCCCTCTGGATTTATTGTTCTAGTCTAGAGCCAAAGAATGAGGCGGGTTGATCCCTGCACCGGGAGCAAAGCCTTTTCTGAAGAACTGGCTGGCGCGGTCAATCAGGATGTTGAACAAACCACTGAGAACAATCAGGGCAAAGGCTTCGTCCAGGTGGTCTGCGGCAATGGCGCTATCGATAAAAAAGCCGAGGCTGTACACCCCTAAAATCCCTAAAATAGCTGATTCGCGGAAGATCACCTCCCACCGATAAAGCAAGAAGGCCAAGAATTGGCCGTAGATTCTTGGTAATACTTCATAAAAATAACGGTTGGCGGGCTTGGCCGCACCTGAAAGGTCCGGTTTTATCTGGTCCGCATTGAGCGACGAAAGATGGGCTAGAATCCCGCCGTTATGGACCGAAAGCGCGATGATCGCGGGTAACATCGAAGGGCCAAACAGATGGATGCAGATATAGGCCAGCAGGTATTCAGGGGTGCTGCGCAGCACCACCAAGACAAAATGCCCACCGAACCAACCTCTGGGACCGACAAAGGTTTTGCTGGCCAGCGGAAACCAACCAAGGGCCAAGATCCCCGATAGGGCCAAAGAAACCTGGGTGAGGATCAAGGTATTCAGCGTGCCTTCAAAGACTTGGTGGGTCAGTAAATGATAAAACCACGAACCCAGTTCGCCGATCCCTTCACCTTGTCTGACCGGCCAAGGAAGGATTTCATAACTAAAAAAACGGGTGGTGTTTTCCAGCGAAAAAGAGATTTCCTTAGATATTCCCCAAAAAGCACCCGCAACCCAGAAGAGTATCCAACGGGGCCTGGCCCAGGCGCGGATCGAAAAGATCAACCCATAAAAGATATAAATCAGCGTAAAGGCCTGCCCATATTGCCCTTCCCGTAACCAAGTTTCCAGATGATAGCCCAAGGTGGGCAGCCCAATAAAACCCAAGATCGCACTAGAGCGCAAAGCGCATTCAAAACGGTAGCTGGTGTAGTGCTTGAGTTCCTTAAAAAGGCCCGGCAAGTAGCCGTAGAAAAAGCGGCTTAAGGGGTCGGTTGCTTTTGGGATCGCCAGCAGGGGCCTAGGATCGGCTTCTTCTAAGATTTCGGCGTAGACCTTGGCAAAGATTCCCGCATAGGGAATCGCAATGGCCAAGACACCGCAGACCGAATTGAGCCCCAAGATAGGCATCAGTAAAAAGGCCCAAAATAACTCGTGGATCGAGCGGACAAAGGCGCAACTGTACCTAACCAGCCTGAGGTGGTGGAAAAAGGCCAGCAGCCCGCCAGCCAAGCCGCCCAAGAAGGTTCCCACCAAAGCGAAGGCCAAGGTGTTAAACAGGGCCCTACCGACCACCTCTAGGGACAGCAAGTCGGGCGAAAGCGCCCCTTGAAGCATTCTCCCCAATTCGGTCCAGGGCTCTAAAGCCGAGATCTCCAGATCCGCAAAAAACAACCCCAGCACCGCCAACGCCAGGATCGTTAAAGACCGATTGATCATGGCTGGTATAGCTGCTTGAGGTCCGCTGGGGTTACCGCACCCTGGGGCCGGTCAAAGAGGATTTGACCGGCCTTCAGGCCGATGATTCGCTGGGCTTTGCTTAAGGCTAGGTCAACCGAATGCAGCGACAGGATCACCGTTTCTTTTTCGCGCAGCATCAGGTCGATAGCCGAGCCTGCCTTAACCGGGTCCAAGGAAGAAACGGGTTCATCGGCCAGCAATAAATCTGCGGGCCGAAACAGTCCCCTGGCTATGGCGGCCCGCTGTTGCTCGCCGCCCGAAAAGGAGCCAATGGATTCAAAGATTCGTTGCTCAATCCCCAGGTTCCGCAAAATCGGCAGGATCTTCTGCTTCATTTTTGCTTGCGGGACCAGTAAGTTCAGCAGATTCACAAAAAAGGAGTGGTGGTCCAAGGCCCCTATATAGACATTGTGGAAGAGGCTCAGTTGCGCCACCATCGCCTGGGCTTGGGGAACAAAG
The DNA here is from genome assembly GCA_032250835.1 of bacterium. GTDB lineage: Bacteria > SAR324 > SAR324 > XYD2-FULL-50-16 > XYD2-FULL-50-16 > TamC13-09. Next base: position 562,217 of record JAVVEA010000001.1, on the reverse strand, counting down.
GCCTTGGGCTCTGCGGCTTGGGCAAATAGCTCCTTTAACAAAGTCGTCTTACCGGCCCCACTGGGGCCGATAAGCGCGACTTTTTCCCCTCTTTCGATCTTTAGGTTAATGCCTTTAAGGACTTGATGTTCCCCAAAGTCGAGATTAAAGCCCTTAAGGTCAAAGATCGGCTGCATGTTAGCGCAAGATCCCAATGGCCTCGCCGGTTGTCAAAATAGGCTCATACAGCCCGTTGTCGGCCTCAATAAAGGCGCTTCGGGGGAAGCTGGCCAAGATGTCGGGGTCGGTAAGTTCAAGCAGGGCCTGTTGGACTTTTTTGGTAAATCCCGCTCCATAAACCTCGTCTACATCTCCTCTAATCGACCAGTTGTAATCAGGGTAGGTGGGGGTTTTCCAGATCACGCGGACCTTTTTCGGGTCAACCTTGCCTTCTTTTAGTTCCTGCTCATAGACCTGAAAATTCACGGCCCCAACTTGGTAGGCACCGGACTGCACTAAGGCAATGGTTTTGGAGTGGTCCCCGCTAAAGCCGACTCGTTTGAACAACTCCCTGGGGTCCTGCTTAAACTGTTCGCGGAGATAATACTCAGGCATCAAGCGGCCCGAAGTGGAGCCTTTTGAACCGAAGGTAAAGGTCTTACCGGTCAGGGCTTTGGGCAGTTCGGCGGCGGGCTTTAAGCCGGTGCTGTGGTGGGCGATAAAATAGGTCACAAATTCTTGATCCTCTTTGCCTTGGGCGATGGCCGTTGAGCCCGGGACCGCCAACCGCGCTTGCACCCCAGAAAGCCCCCCAAACCAGCTCAGCTGGATCTCATTGTTCTTAAAGGCGGCCACCGAGGCGGCATAAGACTTTACGGGGACGTAGGTTACCTTGATTTGTAACTTCTCACTAAGGTATTGGGCCACCTTGGAGAACCGCTGCTCTAAGCGGTCCGTATCTTGGTCGGGGATGGCACTAAACTTTAGCTCTAAAGCCAACAAGGGCTGAGCCAACAATAAAAGGGAAACTAAGAGGGTGAATAAAGCTTTCATGTAGGTCTTCCTAGGGATTCTAAAAAATGGGTTGATCTGGATTCCTATCAGCATTTAGGGGCGAAGACAATTTTTGGGAACACTCTTTTTACGACCATACGGGTTATCGTATATTTAGGATGAAAATTATCGGATTAGGCGATATTGTGAGCCCATGAAAGACGCGCAGCTAAAAATATTTCTGGCCTTGATCGAGGCCCAAAGCTTTACCGCCACGGCCAAGAGTTTGGGGCTTTCACAGCCCCGAGTGAGCGAAGCCATTGCCGCCTTAGAAAAACAATTTGGCCAAGCCCTGTTCCAGCGGGGCAGCCACGGAGTGCGGCTGACTTTAGCCGGAAAAACTTTGGCCAACTACGCGACCCAAATCTTAGCCCTCAAAGAAGCCGCCCTAGCCGATTTGAGCCAGTTACAGGCCAGCCAAACCACCGAATTGCTGCTCGCCGCCAGCAGCCTACCGGGAAATTACATCTTGCCCAGCCTATTGGCCGCCTTCTGCCGTGCCAACGGCCATATCCGGCCCCGGTTGATTCTTTCGAACACCCGGCTGGTCTGCAATCAGGTGCTAGAAGGACAAGCCGAGATTGGCTTGGTGGGGGCTAAGCTGGGGGTCGGCGGGTTGCGCTGGAAGGCTTGGAAAAAGGATCGATTGGTCTTGATCTTAGCGCCCAATCACCGCTGGCGGGATCGCTCTAGCATAGCCTTAGAGGAGTTGGCCCAGGAGCCGCTTTTGCTGCGTGAGGATAGCTCTGGGACCAGAGAGGTGATTTTGGGGAGGTTTAAAGCCCTGGGTTTGGCTCCCGGGCATTTAAATGTAGTGGCCGAGTTGGGCGGTGCCGAAGCGCTGAAAAAAGCGGTGGCCCATCAAATGGGCGTGGCCATTGTCTCGCTGGCCTCGAGCGAAGAGGAGCTCAAAAGGGGGCAACTCTTGGCCAAAGAGATCGACCATATGCAGCCAGAGCGCGATTTGTTTGTGATCACCCCAACGGGAAAAAAACTAAGCCCCACCGCACAGCTCTTTTTAGATTACCTAAATTCCCTCGCTTAGACCTAAAGCCAATAGGGGGAATGCTCTAGGCCTTTAGAACCCCTGGCTAAAACAGCGGGAGGAGGCGGGTTCGTGCCTTCAATCCGCCCAAGGGGCACCGGATTTTAGACCCGAGGGTTCCCCAAGGGCTGGACGGCGTCCTAGGGACAGAGGCTTTGTGGCTGGCCTTTGCCAGCAAGCCTGCGGTCTTTTTTGCCCCAACTGGCACCGCGCCGCCGACCTGGTTTTCAGCCCTTTCGCGGCGGGAATTCCATGGCGGTGGTCACTTGAGCGATTTCTAGGCGTAAGGACTTATACCAGCCCCCGGCATGGCTCTTTTTCTTGGTTTCTTGGTGCGCCGGTGAGGAGGCCCAAGTCTGCATGGCGGCTTCGCTTTCCCAGTAGGTCAGGCTGACGGTCTGCTCCCCATTATGGACCGTCTCGGACCGCATAAAGCCCGGTTGGCTAGAGACGACCGCCGAAAGCTCGGCGCGGTATTGGTCATAACCGACCGGATCTTTGCCCGAAAATTCAGTGGTGACGATGGTGACAAAATAGGGCGTTTGGTTTTGGCTCATGGGTATGGGTGGGTTTAACTGAGGAGATTGAGTTGAAGGGAGCTTTATCAAAGTAAAATGTCACAGCCCTTTCAACCGTTGGCAAGCCTTTAAGATATTCTAAGGGCGCAGGGGCTAGGTTTTGGCCTCGGTGAGGAGGTTTTAGGACCTTGGGTGCGTTGTAGTATTTTTGACTCTTTCTGTGCGCTAGCCCATCGAGCTGGCCTGAGACCCCCCTGGGATGTCGCACGAACCCCTTGATGATGGCCGCAACGGCTGAGAGTGGCAATATAGAAACAAGTTTTTCGTAATTTATCCTCATTTGCTCTGGCCTGCCCCTTAAAAGCAAGCCCCCGTTCCCCAGGTTTCGGCGAATCCCTTTCTTCTATTCAAAATCCCCTTGGCGAGCTAAAATCACGCGAGCGCTTCGTTTGGGAGGATTTATAAATTAAAAACAGGTTAGCGGCGCTTGTTAATCCTTTCCCCTCTTGCTCTATATGAAGCAAAACAGTGACCTAAAGAAGTTTTTACGGGAATATGAGCAATATGAATTGCACATATTAAAGCCCACCCTTGAAGAGGTTTCAGAGCTCTTAAAAAGATGGGAACATTCGGAGTATTGGGAAAAATACGCGCTCAGCCAGGGGGTCGCTACGCCTTCACCGATCCGGATGTCTCTGGTTCGGATCAAACACCCCGAAAAGGTGGTGGATAAGGTCTTCCGCAAGCCCCGCCTGTTCCCTGAGGGCCTTTCGCCCAACAGTTTTTTGCAGATGCCCGATGCCCTAGGGGTGCGGGTGATCGTCTATTTTCCTTCGCAGCTACCGTTGATCGACAAGGAAATCCGTAGTTCGGGGCTCTTTGAGCTTTCTGAGTCCTTTTTGCCAGAAGCCTACATCAGCCCTGAGTTACACAGCCGGTTTGGCCTGACGCACATCGAGCAGAAAAGCAAAGAAAGCGGCTATACCTCGGTGCATTATACGGTACGTCTGGCCAATAGCTCGGTGCCTATCCAGGAGCGGCCCTACTTTGAGATTCAGGTTAGAACCATGGCCCAAGAGCTTTGGAGTGAGTTGGAGCATGTTCTGGCCTATAAACCAGAAAACCGAACCCACTTCTCAGCAAAACGGAGATTGCAAATTTTAAGTAGGCAGATCAGCGCCATCGACGAGCAGTTTAACCTTTTGTACGAAGAACTGATCCATAACCAAGAAATCGCTACCTACCAAGATTCCGACCTGCTGGCTTTTGAAAACCTACCCAAGGTATTCATGGAAATCGGGGTGAAATGCGCCATAAAAGACCTGAACCCGATTTTAAAGCTTCTTCAAAGCCGGGGGATCGAGACCATCAAGAGCTTATTAGAGGTAGCGACTCCCATGAGGCTAGAGCGCATCCGTAACACCTACCGCTCCGCCTTGGGACGGGCACCGGACATCTTAGAGCTAAATGCGGCCTTGGCGATGATCAAAGATGCGGGCAACGAGGCCGTGGAGATCGAGCGGATCAAATCACAAATCGAATACCACCAATCGGATGTCTTTTTAAGCTTGCACCAGCCTCTAAAATAACCTCCGATTGGGGGTTAGCTCAAAACAGGCCGGACCAAGCGTCCGAGTATAGTTAGGTAATAGATTTCAAGATCAAACAGGATTTAGTCGACCTGCAAGGTTCTCATGCGGTCCTTTTTTATGTCCAATTTTATCTGTTCTAGCTTACGCTCCACCCGGAATTTTTCGGCCTCTAAGCTCAGACGAAAAGACAGGGTTCCTATATTCACCCCCAACGCCTTGCCGGCCTCAAAATACTTGGCCGTTTGAGTCTGCGGCTTTTTGCCGTTAACAAAGACCGAAAAGGCTATGATGTCGAGCATGTAAATCAGGTGGTCGAGGTCGGATACCTTGATTTTTTCGAGCGGCGGCAGGGTCTTGGCGCGGAAAAGGGCCTGGATTTCCGGTAAGACCTCCTTGGTATCGCCAAGAAAAATGTTGCGCATGAGTTTTTTTAGGTATTCTTTTTCGATGGTTTCAGCCACACCATCGGCCAGAATGATATGCGAAACCGCCAACGTCAGCCAGCGGCGCTCTTCTTTAAGAAGGTCAGTAAGGTGTTCCATAGCGTTTCCTGCAAGAAGGTTCGCCGCTATTTTCACACCGAGCCAAATAAAAAGCTAGATCCCCCTGAGCTTCTTTTAAGCCCCCCGTCAGGGGCACCCTATTTTGCCTTAGTTGCTTGGAACCGCCGAAACCCAAAAGCACCGACAGCATTTCTCTAAACTCATTTCCAATGAGAACGGGGCCACTTTGGCGCTATTAGGGCCTGACCTGGGTATCCAGACCTACCAAGGGTAGGCAAAGATCATGGTGGTGTTGCTGCCTTCTTGGCCCGAGGCGACGTCGAACCGGTAAACATATCCCGAACCCGACACCATCCGAAGGCCTACGCCGGAGCTGCTGCGCATGGCGGTGCCCAGGTCGCTTTTGAGCTCGGCCACGGTGCCCGCTTCGTAGAAAAAGGCCAGTTGCAGGCCCGTGGAAACGTCTTTCCAGATCCACCAGTCGAAGGGGGTTACCTCTTCGTTAAAGTTCCAGCGAAACTCTGTGCCATAGTAAAGCATATGGGCTGCTTGGTAGCGCCCCTGGGGATAGGCCCGGAGGCGATTTTGCCCGCCTAGGCTATCGGCGGTGCCATATTTACGCTGGGCTTGGTAATCGGCCACAAAGTCGGCTTGGGTGGCCAAACAGGTGGTGTCCGAGTCGGCGCAGCTAAAACCCAGTTCGTTGATGATGTAGGCTTCATCGGTGATGCCCTCTCGGGTCACCACCGCATCGGACTGGTAATAGTTAAACACCCAGGTGCTGGCCTTGCCGACTGGTAGGTACACACTGGCCCCGGCGTTGCTGGTATAATAGTCTGGGTTGACTTCGCTGGTCGCCGGGGACTGGCTGCGGGTATAGTCTAAGCGAAAACCTACCCGAGGGTCTTGTTTGTCGTCGGTGTAGTCCAGTACCCCGATCATATAGGTGGCCTCGGAGGTAAATTCATAGGCGGGGCTAAACTCACTGATCAATTCTTCATCAGGCGTGTATATCTTGGTGACCGCAGCATTTTGGACGAAGTGCAGGTAGGAAAGCTCAATCCGGCGCTCCCACAGGCTCAAGGTAACCCCCGGCTGGCGCGTGTCGGCTTGGTTGACTTCTACTAAGCGGTAGTCGTCCTTCTGGGTGTCCATGCCCCGTTTTTCGTAGATGTTAATGGCTGCACGACTCAGGTCTTGGATAAAGTAACTGACCCAGAGGGTTTCAGGGATGAGGTGCACCTCTTCTAGCGCGGCGATGGTGCCGGTTGCGTCGCCCGTGATTTGCAGGGCGTAGACATCCGCGTGGGTCCCGCCCACGTTCCCCAGCAGGCCAATACCCATCAGTCCCGAACCAATCCCTGGAATACTGTAGGGCAGGGGCAAGATCATGTAACTTTCTTCGGTGTAAAACTGCGCTCTGCGGCGTTCGATGGCTTGGGCTGGGGTGGCCAGAACGATAAGGACCAGCAGCATCATCCGTTTGAATATCTTCCCTTGAATGCACATGGCCTTCCCCTTTGTTTTATGATGAGACGGATTCATTGTTGGTTTTTGGGGATTCTTGATCCCCCTTTGCGCCGGAGCATCTGTTGGGAAGCTCGCTGCCCCAGAAGACCCACCCGATTTTTAAGCTGGTATGACCAACTCATTGCACTACTCCTTTGTCGAAGGGCACCTTAGATGCTGGCCGGTCCCCGGCAAAGGTGACGTTAAAGGTCGTTAGCAGCGCCGGTAGAAGCAACAGATCGGCTAATAGCGCACTGATCCCGGCGATGGCGCTCAATCCACCAAGGGGTCTTGGTCAATCCAACGATTCATGGGGCCTCCTGGTTTAAGAAGTTAAAGGAGCCGACCGGCGCTCCCAACAAGTTCTCAACCATACTGGGAATGGCGTTCATCCGGCGCAATATGTGCGCTGCTTCCCAGGGATAAAAACCTTCATCGGTTAGGAATTGGATGCCGCCGAGCAGCAATTCGGCGCATTCTAAGGGGTGGTCCGTTTTAAACACCCCCTTTTGAACGCCTTCTTGGATCACCGAGGCATAAAGCGGCGCTATCTTTAACAAAAGGCGGGCCAACTGCCTGGCATGGATCGCTGCGTTTTCGGGGTGGTGGAGGTTTTCGAGAAGCTTTTCATGGTCGTCGGCCATTTGCCCTGCGGCAATCAACAGGGCCAATTTTTCGATGGGTGCTAGGTCTTGATGCTCCTTGAGCAAAGCCCGGAGGTGGGCCACTTCTTCATCGACCATCTCTTCCACGACCGCTTCAAGGATCTCTTCTTTAGATTTAAAGTGATGATAGATCGTGCCTTTGGCGATATTCAGCTTTTCCATCAAGTTCTGCATCGTGAGCTTTTGGAAATCTTCCGTCTGGAAATGCTCTCGGGCAGCTTGAATGATTTCAGCGCGTCTTTCGGAAGCTTTTTTTACGGTTCGAGCCACGGCGACCTTTTGGGTAAATGATCCCTTGAACAGAAGCAAACCGACCGTTAGTCGGTGTGATTAAAATATAATCGACCGACCGTCGGTCTGTAAAGTGGTAATTTTTAAAGTCAAATGTAATCAGATAGATAATCTGAAAAAAAGGGAGGGTCAGGAGTTCTTACCTGAAAAAACACCACCAGTCCCCTAACCTCCGTACTGGGGCCAGGAGGGACCAGAGCTAGACCCTGGACTTTATGGGGCACCCCTCCGGTTCGGCGGAAGGTTAGGTTTTTTCGCGACCCATTCACTCCGCATTTAGCTGGATTAAATCAGGCCTCTCGGGCCGGAATGATGCGGAACGATGGATTGGACCCCCAGGCCGCGGGGGCCCTTGGGTGCTAGAGAGTAAAGGTTCCTACGGCAGCTTCGCAGCCCTTCCAGGTGGTTTCGAGGTTTTCTCGGCTGAGGAGTTCTGCTTCAGGCTCGCGTAGGTCTGGAAAGCCGGTCCAAAGCTCTGGGCCATAAAAATCACCGGACTTGGCTTGAGGGTCCATGGCCGCGCGGATGATCCCCGCCGCGCCGTCTTCGGCTGACTGGGCTTGGGTCATCAACTCCGCGTCTTTATCCATGCCGCCCGTTTTGGCCGTCGTCGCCGCCAAGCTGGTCAAGGCCAACCCAGGATGGGCGACCAGCGTGATGACGTGGTTGATGCCTGCCTGTTCGAGACGAGCTTTTAAGGCATAGGTGAAGGCAAAGTTGGCCAGTTTGCTTTGGTGGTAGCGTTGCCACCGGGGTCCGGTAAAGCCCAGATTGTCTTGCTCGGTGCCGTCGCCGCCCAGCTCCCCGCCATTTTTACCAAAGTATTTTAGCTCTAAGGGCTCGCCCATCCGCGCCATAGACGAATGGTTGACGATGCGGCCCTGGCGGCTTTTTTTCAGCAAAGGGAACAACCGCCGGGTGATCAAGAAATGCGAGAGGACATTGGTTTGCATTTGGATGTCACAGCCGTCTTCGGTGGCGTAGTCTTTTAGGGCCATCACGGCAGCGTTGTTGATCAGCACGTCGAGAACCCCGTGGTTGGACAAAATGCGCTCGCAGGCCTGATTTACGCTTTTGAAGCTGGCTAAGTCGCAGGGGATGGCCTCAAATTCTGCCCCAGGGACCGCCGCTTGGAGGTCTTTTAAGGCCTGCTCGGCGCGGGGGCTTTCGCGGTTTAACAAGATCACCTCTGCGCCTTTTTTGGCCAGTTCCCGGGCGGCGATAAAGCCGGTTCCGCTGGTCGTGCCGGTGATGGCCACCACTTTGCCGCTCAGGTCTTGGGCGTGCTTTTCTAAGACCGAGGGTAAGTAGAGCGTTTTGATGGGTTCTGCCATTTGGGTTCCTGTAGCTTGAGGTTTTTGAATTTGTGCCTTTATGTTATATCCAGGCTACCTTGAGTTTAAATACACAAACCTGCCTATTTCATACCTATTCCTGCAAAATTTGTATTTTTAGGCATGCCGCAAAGGGGATTGTGTGTTATCCTTTAAGAAAACAGGAAGTGGAGCGTAAGGTGCAACAAATCATTCATTTGGCCGCTCAGCTGGCGGTTAAGCAGGGCTACAACCAGACTTTATTGCCCCAGGTGGGTATCTACAAAGACGACCACTCCCATGGAAGGGCTACGTTGTTATATAATCAAGGGATTATCTTTGTCCTTCAAGGAGAAAAGAAAATTTACGCTAAAGATTTGGTCCTATCCTACGATCCAGCCAAGTATCTGGTGCTCACCGTCCCGCTACCTTTAGCCTGCGAAACTTCCATCAAGCCCGGTAAGCCTTTGCTGGCGTTGGTTTTGGATATCGACATCCCGACCTTAAATAACATCATCCATTTGATGGGCAGTTCCGTTGACTTCAGCCGGTATAAATCCAGCGAAAAGGATTGCGGGCTTTATATTGCGGACCTCGTCCCGGCGCTTAAAGACATCCTTTTCCGGCTGGTTCAGCTGCTGCAAAAGCCAACGGAAACCAAAATTTTAGGCGAAGGGATATTAAGGGAATTGATTTTTCAGTTGCTCAAGGACGAAAAGGCGGCACCTCTTTATGCCCTAGCTATGCGCAACACCAACCTCTCCAAAATCGACATGGCGCTCAAGGAAATCCACGTTAACTTCGACCGACCCCTGGACGTGGAAGCCCTGGCCAAGACCGTCAACATGAGCGTTTCCTCCTTCCACCATACTTTTAAAGAGGTCACCGATTCCTCACCGATCCAATACTTAAAACAAATCCGCCTGCTCAAAGCCCGGACCTTTATTACCGAAAGCGGCCTGAGGGTCAACGAGGCGGCCCGCAAGGTGGGCTACGAAAGCGTCAGCCAGTTTAGCCGCGAGTTCAAACGCTACCACGGCGCGCCACCAAAGGACTTTTTTCTGGGGTTAAGGGGCGGCATCGGCGCTGGGTAGGGGCCAGCGGTTTGACCGCGGCTTTTAGGGCTTAATTTCCCAGCGGGGCCCGCTCTGGGGCGAGGGTTGCCGGTTAATGCTTGGTGTACTGCAATTTTTCCAGGTCATACCCCTGGGCTTGCAGGTTTTTTAAAATCGCCTCTAAGGTCGCCTCCGCCAGGATGGGCTGGCGCGCGAGAATCCATAGGTATTCCTTGGTCGGGTCGGACACTACGGCGTATTGGTAGTCCTCACCCAAAGCAATGATCCAATAATCACCGGCCAAAAAATCAGCCCGAAACCAAGAGGACAAAAAGAACTGGACCTTTAGTTTGGCGTTGCTTTGGGAATCGACGACCCAGGCGATTCCTTCGGCTTCCTTTTCTTTGCCGCTCTTTGGGTCCTGGAGCTTGCAGCGATTTAATACCCTCAAGCTTTGGTCTGCTCGCATTGAGTAGTTTGCCAAGGTGGCGGTGCAACCTTTTTGAAACCATTGGGGGTAAGCGGCGATTTCATACCAGTCCCCTAGATACCTCGCTAAATCCACCTTGGGCACCACCTCGGGCGGTTCAGCCGAAGCCACAGAAGGCCAAAGGCTAGCCAGCGCGAACAGGAGCGCTAAGAGACCAGAGCGCCATAATAAAAACTTTTTCATGCCCAATCCTTTAGTTTGAAAACCATCCAGGTACCTCTCGCTTAGTCCATTGCGCCAGCCGCCGCTTTTCACCCCTAAAGTAATCTCTGTAGGCCTGTACGCAGTCTGCTTGTCGGTATTGCTCGGGCATGACCTGAGCAAAAGGGCTGAGCCCCTCGTTAGGTAAGTCCGGGCAAGTAAGGCTTTGGGCCACCTCAAAGGACTTATGGTTTGGTTCTTTGCCGTAACGAAAACGATATTCCGCATTTAGTGCCGCCAATAAGTCCAACACCCATCGCCAGTTGGCTTTTGATTTTTGTACCCACAAGGAGCAAGGGTGGTTAACATGGGTCAGCCGGTATCCTTCGTCTTGGCCCTTTAACCGGCAAGCGGTAGAGAGCAACTGGGCGTATTCGATACACATTTTGACCACATGCCGGTCGCAGTGGAACCGGGCGTTTTCTTCATGCTCTAGCGAAAAAATGAATAGATTCATGGTTCCCCGAAGCGTTGGGCCAGGACTTTTCGGCGGAACTCGAAGATTGATTTTAGTTTGCGGCCTACATAAAGAAAATGCACCAACCGCCCAATCAAGCCAAAGGGCATCACGTAATGCACTTCGTCGGTCATCCGTACCGCGCCGTCGAGGGATTCAAAGCAGTGATGGTGGTGCCAAAAGGCGTAAGGACCGAAGCGTTGCTCATCAACGAATTGCCGGTGTAATTGTAGCCCTTTGACTTCAGTCACCCAGGTAGTGGTGATGAAGGGCAAAATCCCGATTTGGTAGCTAATGATTTGCCCCTCATAACTGAGCGCATTGGCTTCGTTGGTGATCTTAAACCCCATCTGCGGCGGGGTGATCTCGCCCAGGTTGTAGGGGTTCGAGAAAAACTGCCAAGCTTGGTCGATAGGAATGTTGAGGGTTTGTTCCTGCTTTAAACAATATAGCTGGGTCATGGTTGCCCTAGGAAAGGTTCTGAACTTGCCCCCAGCTCCTTAGGGGCTAGTTCCTCCTGCGAGTATCTCACAATCCCTTAGGCTGTAATAGCCTAAAAATGAGCGCGGCCACCGGGGGCGCGTTGGGGGCCGCAAAGGGCCTTGATTGGCCGGCCCCCTTGCGGTCAGGTTAACACAATGCGGATCAAATGCTGCTACCCTTTTGATTTAAACCCACCCCGGCCTTTGTGGGGATTCGTTGGCTGTTGGGGCGGGACGCTCCCCAGCAAAATCTATGCGGCCCCTGCTTGTGAACTCTTTAGAATGGGCCTAAAGTGCATAAAAAACCCAGGAGAAATCAGATGACCGATCTATTTAAAGAAAAAGCCAAAGAGTGGGATCAAAACAGTTTGGTGGCCCAGCTATCTAAAGCCATCAGCCAGTCGATCATCGACGAAGTCGCGTTGCATCCGCAGATGCATGTTTTGGATTTTGGGGCCGGAACGGGCATGATCACCTCTAAGATTGCCCCTTACGTCCAAAAAGTCACGGCGGTGGACGTTTCGCAGGCTATGTTAGAGCAACTGTTGGCCAAGCAGGAACTGAAGGGCAAGGTCGAGATCCTGTGCCAAAATATGGTCCATGTACCTACCGGCGAGTTTTACGACCTGATCATGAGCGCTATGGCCATGCACCACGTCGAGGACACCGAAAAGATGATCGCCCAGTTTGCCGAGCACCTAAAAGCGGGCGGTCAAGTGGCGCTGGCCGATCTGGACGAAGAGGACGGCAGCTTCCACCCCGCCGGGACCCAGGGGGTTTTTCACTCAGGCATCCGGCGCGACTACCTACAGGGACTGCTGGAAACCTATGGCTTTGAACAGGTCCGGTTCGTCACTGCCTTTGAGGCCGTCAAAGAAACCAACACCTACCCGATCTTTTTGGCCCTGGCGACGAAGGCCTGAGGTTTAATAAGCAACAGGGTTCGGCGGACCGCCGGTTTTAAGGAAGTCACCCCTACTCGGATTAGTGATGGCTCTTTTTGATCACCCATTCCATTAGCGCTAGCACAACCGCCGAAAGCAGAAAAACCAGATGCAAGATCACCTGCCACTTTAATTGCTCAAAGCTTTTATTCTCGATGTTGACGAAGGCTTTGAGCAGGTGGATCGCTGAAATGCTAACCAAAGCCGCTGCGAGTTTGACTTTAAGCATGCCTGCGTCGATTTTCTCTAGCCAATCGGGCCGGTCTTCGTGCTCGTAGATATCCATATGGCTAACGAAGGTAGCATAACCTCCGATCACCACCATGAAGAGTAGATTCAACACCATGGAAACATCCACCAAGGTCAAAATCCCCAGCATCAACTGCTCTTCGGTCAAATGCGGGGTTTCTAGGGTCAGGTGAATCAATTCGACAGCGAACTTATAGGTGTAAAGCATCGCGCCGAGGATCAAGCCGAGGTATACAGGGGCCTGTATCCAACGGCTGGCAAAGATGATTCGTTCCAAGGCCAGTTCGCCTGCCTTTATGGGGCTTGAGTTGCTCATTATAGCTATCGGGTTCGGGGTTTTGCTTCTGAAGTGCCGGTTTTTCGGACCACTGTCAAGCTAAGCATGCCGGGAACAGGCCTGCTGAACAGCCCCTCAAAAACGGGGCCACGTTAAATGACCTCGGGATGACTTCAAAAATTGGCCAAATGGGGGCTGGTCACCGTCATCAGGAGCGGGTTTCCGGCTCATAGAAAAGAGACGTTCAGGCTGGTTGAAACCAACGCTGGAAACGAAATAGGTCGGTAACTTTGGGTGGGTCAATGTTGCGGTCCTAAGGGGAGCAGTGTTTTGTGTCCCTTGGTGACTTTCCTGAAGCTATCGTTAACGCCATAGTCCCCTATAAAATAAGCAAAACCGAGGATTTCAAGTTCGAGCGCTTTGGCTAGCTCTTCCTGCTTACTCAATCTGACCGGTGAATAGTATTTTTGCGCGTTGAGCCGGCGAAATTCAGCCTCCGAAAGAAACTCCATCGGCCAAGCGCTTCCTGCAAATAGTTCACTAAAGGAAACAAGGGCAAAGATAAACACTAACAGCATTTTCTGCATCATCACGACCCCTTAGGAAGCGGTTAAGTACAGGGCAACAAAACTTGGGTGATAGCTCAGGTGAGCTTAGATAGGGCCAATGAAACCCTAGCCATCAAAAGCTTCTGCATCTTCCAACCTATCTAGCATAGTCACATAACTAGACATGATAGCCAGTTAAAAACGCTTCTGAAGCGGGTTGATCTCGCCGGGGCTGCAATCCTGCTAAGTTCTTCCGCAGTACCTTGTATAGCTCACTGTCTGGCTCAACAGCAAAGCCTTGGTCTTGCAAGATCGCCTCGGTAATGTCGTCAAACAACTTGGCCTTTGCTCCCATGGCCTTCATTAGCTTCAGCTTTTTATCTTCCTTTCCAGAAGTATCACGGGCTAAGTACTTTGGGTTTAAAGCGATTTCTTCATAAGACTGCTTCTTCAACCCCTCGTGTTGTTATAGTGGACCCGATCACCAACATCAAGAAACTTCCAGAAGACAACGTCCGGGCAAGGGTGCTGTCAGAGCAAGAGTATTTGAGGTTGTGGAACGCTAGCCCGGAATACCTGAAGCCTATTGTCTCGATGGCCTTTTATATGGCCATGCGGCAAGACGAAATCGTAAAATTGACTTGGGATAAAGTGGACTTGGGCGAGGGCTTTATTAGGTTGGAAAGAACAGACACTAAGACCCGCCGCAAGCGATCTGTGCCGATTCACCCGAAGGTTAAAAGTTGGTTGAAGAAGCTACCGCGCGGGATTGGAACAGCCGGGGTCTTCTTGAAGGAAGGGAGGCCGATAGCGGGCTTTTATGGGAACATCCGCAAAGACTATGTTGCCGCCGTTGAACAGGCTGGCCTGGGAGACTTCACCTTCCATGACTTGAGACACTGCGCCATCAATAACTTGCGGCTTGCAGGTAATGACTTCTTCCAAATCATGGCCCTTTCAGGGCATACTACCACTAAGACCTTTCAGCGGTATAACTTTAGTTACAGAACAGGAATTGAAGGGGGTGGCGTGGAAGAAATTCTAGAGAACAAAAATCTTTGGCAACTTATTCTCTTATTAAAACAGGAATATAACGGTATATCCGGTGAGATTACAATTTTACAACAGATCACTAAAGAGTTTGCCTACTTTTTGGAGGATTCAGAAGAGCTTATGTTTAAACAATATGGTGAAGTTGCTAAAAGATTTGTAATTCAATCACTTAATGAATTTGGCAATGTTGTTCCGCTTATGCAGTTGCACGGTGTTGTAAGAGAAGCAAAAATTTATAAAGAACTAAGAGCATCTTTGCCGCAACTTGAAAAGAATCCTGAAGGGACTGCTGGGAAAAAACCAGATTTCACCTATTTTCTGCCTTATAATAAAACGAAGTACTACTTTGAAGTCAAATCGCTACACCAACTCAATGGTAAGTCCAAATATAAAAATATTTTGGACCAATTTACTAATGCTAAGATCGATATTGAAGATCAGCTAAAAAAAGGAAAACGATTGGCTATTTCTATCACCACCGTAGAACCATATAAAAAAGACCAAGACGATAAAAAAGACCATCTGCCGACTTATGATCCTTGGTCTGCAAAAATGATTATTTGCTCTATCATCAAGCAGATCGAACAGAATCTAAAAGAGGGACAATTTCAACTTGGACCGACCATCTTAGTAGTTGATCTATCTCAGCTACCAACCCATGGTTCTTCAATACAAAATGCGCAGAGGGTTATAACCCAAACTGACTATAGTCCCCATTATGATAGATCAGGTGAGCTTTGGCATGTAGCTTTCGGCCAAAAGCACTTTCAAATATTCAAGCCTGAGCCCTTTGAACAAGATGAAGGGCCATTAGGGACCAGTGGCATTTTGGTTGAATATCAATATGTTCGGGCCCTATTGCTTAGAGGGTGGGATGGCCAGTATCTGGCATTTGTGCGGAAAAGCGAGGAAAAAGGCCTTTTAAGGGTACTGAGAGAAATTACTTCGCATGTTGTCCAAGAATAGACACCTATATGGACACTATGACGTGCAAGTTCCTGAAATGTTTGGTGGAGGTGCCGGGAGTCGAACCCGGGTCCTGTGGCTGGAGGAAATAGCATTCTACAAGCTTAGCCCGTAATTTTGATCTTGCGTGATGGTCTTGGTATCGGGCGACCTCATATCACGCCAGCTGCGGTTGTTCTCGTTTCTTGCGTCACAGCCCCGCAAAAAACCAGCCTGGTGGTGTTACAGAAGACAACGATTACCAGACATCGTCGCCGCTCCCGCCCAGCCCGCGGCAGAACCGGGGGCCGAAAACCATCGCTAAGATGGCTATTGCTTATGCAGCAATAGCTACTTCGTTCAGGTTGTATTCGCTGTTGTTAGCAGTTACTAATCAATCGATTTTTCACGTGGCCCTTCGATCAACCACGGCTTGCTTCTCTACTTCCCGCTCATCCCAGTCGAGATCCAATTACACCCCCAAAAGGAAAGGCAGGGACTTTAAAGGATAAATTCTCCTTTAAAGCTGAAACCATTCTACCTTGCTTCAGTCTTTAGGTCAAGCGGCTTCAAGAGGCCGGAATCTCGAAGAAACCGAATGTCGTGGAAAAATATTCGACTTTGGCTTGGTCAATGCAGAAGGTAGATTATTGGTCAGAAATTTTCGATTAAATGTTAACATGAAGTTGCAGAGCGAAAGATTCATGTCTGGCCATCAATGGGTAACAGGAGGACTTTCCCATGAAAACAAACCTAAAGTACTTGTCTATTGCGTTGATTCCGTTTTTCTTGTTGGGCTGCGCAGCCCCGAAAGAAGATGAGGTGGCCACCGCCGACTTACCGACGGTAAGCTCTACTACCCCAGCCAATGGGGATGCATCGGTAGCGGCCAACAGCACCCTCAAGGTCACCTTTGATCAGACCATGAGCAGTAGTTCCATCACCACCAACGACGGTTCTGCCGATTGCACCGGCGTGATCCAGCTTTCGAGCGACGATTTTGTAACCTGCGTTCCCTTAAATTCGACCCTTAGCGAATCTAGCGACCAACTATCTTATACCGCGACGCCCAGCAGCAATTTATCTGCGGCAACGACCTACAAGCTTAAAGTAACGACCGGTGCCCAGGGCAGCAACGGTGCGACGATGGCAGCCAACGATACCATGGCCGACGGCTTCATTGTCGCCTCGGCCCCAACGGTTAGCTACGACCGAGTTGACGGTGTTACTGGGGTGTCGGCGAGTTCTGCCGTTACCGCGACCTTCAGCAAGGCGATGGATACCACCAGCCTGACGGCCAATTCCAGTGCGGGTACCTGCACCGGGAGCGTCCAAATCTCGGCGGACAGTTTCACCAACTGCCTCGCCTTAAGCTTGGCGCTATCTACGGACAAAAAGGTACTAGTCATCACCCCCAGCGGGGCCGCCAGCGGCACGACTTACAACCTAAAAATCACCACCACAGCCGCCGCTACCGACGCTACCAGCCTAGCCAGCGCATCGACGCTGAGCTACACGACTCAGGCGCTCACCGCTTCGGGCTTGAGCGTGACCAGCAACGCGAAAGCCGTCGCACTATCCCCCACCAAGTTCCTGCGCAACAGCACAGCCAGCACCTTCGGGGTCAGCAATACCTTTAGCATCTCCACCTGGGTCAAGCCGACCAGTTACCCTAGCGTTCAAGGCTATATCTTGTTCATGACCCCAACGGCGAACTACGAAGAAGGGGCCATAGAAATCCGCTACCAAAGCGGCGGCAACTTCCGCTATGCAGTCCATGGGCAAAGCACCGGCAGTTTGGCTCATGAATCCTTGACTAGCAGCAGCTACGCGACCGGCTCGGTTTATCACCTAGTCTTGACTTGGGACGGCTCAACCAAGAGCTTGAAGTTTTACGTCAACGGCTCCTTGGCTAGCGCAACGCCAGTTAGTAGCAGCTTCAGCGGGAACCAGACCGACGGGAACGAATATCTGACGGTTGGCAACTACAACGGAGCGATTAGTTCTTACAACTTCACCGGCAACGTCAACTCCTTGGCCCTTTGGGGCAGCGTCTTGAGTGCCAGCGAAGTGACGGCGCTTTATAGTTCCGGCAGTGCCACCGCCGACTTGAGTGTGGATGGGGGCAATTATAGCAGTTCTGCAAATCTCAAACACTGGTGGAAGTTCGGCACCGACTCGGCCAATATCGGCAAGGACTATCTGGGGAGTATCGACCTGTCCACCGGCGCTTCCGGCGTGAGCACTTCGGACATTGTAGACTTTTAAAAGTCAACCTATAGGCCTAGCTCGTCTCGCCAAGATTGGATGAGACGCGCTAGTGTCTCGTTTGGCTGTTAGGTTTACATCTGATTCCCACCTTGATTTCAGACTTCCGGCTATTTTAAACTCTTCGGCTCAATCCAAAGCTTGACTGCGTAGACCCTCCCCCATTTTTTCGAGCAGCTTTGAGCCCGTAGCCACGCTAAGCAGCTTCGAGGCCGACAGGCCGAGGGCTGCG
This sequence comes from bacterium, assembly GCA_032250835.1. Lineage (GTDB taxonomy): Bacteria > SAR324 > SAR324 > XYD2-FULL-50-16 > XYD2-FULL-50-16 > TamC13-09. The sequence goes on along the minus strand of JAVVEA010000001.1, from coordinate 544,548 downwards.
TGGGTAGCAATGCGAGCCGGCGAGTATTGCCTAGCCAAAATGCCAACTGTTCGAGCACCGACCACTTAGGAGTCGGCTACGCCGTAAATTTCCCTTTTGCCATAGCCGTACAGTAAGGGCCTTTATGGTTCCCCCGTTGGTGAGACGCTTAGAGCCCGTAGCCAAACGGAGCGTTAAGAAAGCCAACTGTTCGAGCACCGAGCGTAAGGGAGTCGGCTTCGCCGACCGTCAACATGAGCAACACTCGCTGGCTCGCGTCGCTACGCCCGCAGCCCTCACTTCGTTCGGTGCTGCTTGGCGGGGCGAGTTTTGGCTTTTAGCGTAGTTTGGTGTACGGGGTCTTAGCGGCGAGCCACCTGGGGGCTGGTTTTTTTGCTACTTTTTCGTTGAGTGTTGGCTTCGCCAACGGTTTAGGCTGCGCAACACTCGCCAGCTCGCGTCGTCACACACGTCGCCCTCGGCCTGCGGCCTCGAAGCTCCTTAATGAGCCAAAAAAAGTAGTCCCATCACTTTTAACCTAACAAGGCTTTGTGCTCCCCAGAACCCAGAACCTGGAACCTGAAGCTACGCCCGTCGCCTCTGCTGGTTTAAGTTTTGTCTCAAAGTCCCAATACGGAAGCTGTGTAAACGAATCCACCGAACGGGACACTAGTGCTGGCCTTTGAGGGCGCGGTCGATTTCCATCTTGGCGTCTTTGGCCTTCATGTCGGCGCGTTTGTCGTGTAGTTTCTTGCCCTTGGCCAGGGCGATTTCCACCTTCACCTTGCCGCGCTTAAAATAAAGCGAAATGGGCACGATGGTCAGGCCCTTTTCACGGGTCTTTTGGTCGATGCGGCGGATTTCGTTTTTGTGCATCAACAACTTACGCACGCGGGTGCGTTCGTGGTTGTTTAGGTTGCCGTGGGTGTATTGGGCGATGTCGAGCATATGCAACTCCAGTTCAAAGGAGTTATTGACCCGGCAGAAGGCCTCAATGATCTTCACCTTCCCGGCGCGTAGGCTCTTGACCTCCGTACCGACCAGGGCGATCCCGGCTTCGAACTTCTCCAAAATCTCATATTCGAAGAAGGCCTTTTTGTTGCGGACAATACTAGACATGGTTCCCTACCGTTAGTTAAACCGCATTATCCCACAGCGCCCCAGCTTTCTCAAGCCCCAAGGGAAGCTCCCCAAAACTGGGCGCAGGATTGATCAAGAAGGAACTATTTTCAATTATTATCATGGGCCCATGAGCTATCTAACCAGGATCAACGGAGCTATCGATTTTGTGGAAAATCACCTGGACCGCGCTTTAAGCTGCGCTGAAGTGGCCGAGGTAGCCGGATATTCGTCCTGGCACTTCCAGCGGGTTTTTAAGGTCCTCTTGGGCGAAAGTCTGGGCGAGTATATAGCCGCGCGGCGGCTTTCTGTGGCCGCAAAGGCTTTGGCCGAAACCCCGCAAAAGGTTTTAGATATCGCGCTGAACCAAGGCTATGAATCCCACGAGGTCTTTTGCCGGGCCTTTAAGCGGGCCTTTGGCCAAAGCCCCTCGGCTTTCCGACGCAGCCACCAGGGCCGCTGGCTGATCCCCCAGAAAGCTAAGATGGACGCAGATTACTTAAACCACCTCTTTAAAGGCTTCAGCATGGAACCGAAGTTAATTGAGCTTGAGGAGCGATACTTGATCGGCCGGGCCACTCAAGTGGGCTTGATGGCTCAGGCTGCGGCGCAGAATATTCAGGCAGTCAGCCAGCTTTGGCAGAGCCTAGGCCCCGATTTAGCCGCCCTGCCCGAAGCCGCCGGAGCCCAACGAGCCAGTATCACACCGGGCAAGGAAGAAGACTGGCAGGAAGCCCAAGAATATTTTGGCGGCCTGCTCTGGCCCAGGCCCGAAGCACCCGAGGGCTTTGAGCTGCGCATTCTACCGGCGGGTCTTTACGCCGAATTTATCCACCAAGGGCCCATGAGCCGCTACCCCCATACCTTAAATTATATCTATGGGGCATGGCTGCCCAACTCCGGGCGGGAGTTAGCCCCAGGGCCCGAGGTAGGGCTTTACCTGACGCCCGGCCAGCCGATGTCCGAAGACAACCGCCTAGCCCTCCAAATCCCGCTGGTGCCGCTACCTTAATACAACTGAGGGAGTCCAAAAAGCCGTTGCCCTAGGGGGCGCTTCAAGCTACATTGAGCGCTCCATCATTCTGGTATGCTATGAACGACTCCCAAGACAACCGACCCCACCTCACTTACCTAAACGAGGATTTTTTGCGCAGCCCCGAGGCGCGGCACATCCGCATCCTCAGCGAGATTGCGGGCCCCGCCCAGCGGTATGAACGCGAAGAAATCAAAAACACCATTGTCTTCTTTGGTTCGGCCCGCTCGTTGCCGCAAGATGAAGCGGAGGCTAATTTAGAGGCCGTCGCCGAATTGGTGAACCGCGCCGAGTTGCAAAGCGACGAGCTTCAGGAGCGCTACCAGACCGCCCAGATGGACCTGAAGCTGTCTTATTATTATGAGGCCGCCCGCAGCTTAGCGAAAAAACTGACCGAATGGTCCAACAGCATTGTGCAAAAGGAAAAGCGTTTCATCGTCTGCTCCGGTGGCGGGCCGGGGATGATGGAAGCGGCCAACCGAGGAGCCGACGAAGGCCACGGTCCCTCGATTGGGATGAACATTGTTCTGCCCTTTGAGCAGGACCCGAATCCTTACCAAACCGGCAAGCTTTCCTTTGAGTTCCACTACTTCTTTATCCGCAAGTTTTGGTTCGCCTATCTGGCCAAGGGCTTGGTGGTTTTTCCTGGCGGCTTCGGCACCATGGACGAGCTGTTCGAACTGCTCACCTTGATGCAGACCGGAAAGCTGCAAAAACAAATCCCCATTGTGCTCTACGGTAAAGAGTTCTGGACCGACTTCTTAAACTTCGACGCCCTCTTAAAGTGGCAGGTGATCAGCAAGAAGGACCTAGAGCTATTTAAAATCATTGATGAGGTCGACGAGGCCTTTGATTATATTAAAAACTTCGTTACCGAGGAGTTTTTATAATGGCCATTGCCCGCAAGATGTTAGCCAGCATCGAGGGGTCTTCGCTGATCCGCCGCATGTTTGAAGAAGGCGAACGGCGCAAGGCCCAATTCGGTGCCGATAGGGTCTTTGATTTTAGCCTCGGCAACCCGGTCTTTGAACCGCCCGCGGAGGTGCACCAAGCGATTTTAGAGGTGATCCAAAGCGGCCAAGCGGGCCTGCACCGATACATGCCCAACGCGGGTCTGCCCGAAACCCGCGCCTTTGTGGCGGCGCGGTTGGAAAAGGAAGTGGCCTTGGGCTTTGAACCGACCGATGTGGTGATGACCGTCGGCGCGGGCGGTGCGCTGAATGTGATCTTCAAGAGCCTGCTGGATCCGGGCGACGAAGTGCTGCTGCTGCGGCCCTACTTTGTGGAATATGATTTTTATATCGAAAACCACGGAGGCGTTCCGGTCAGTTTGCCCACCTTGCCCAACTTTAAGCCCGATTTAAAGGCCCTGGCCCAGGCCATCGGCCCCAAGACCAAAGCCTTGGTGATCAACTCGCCCAACAACCCCACCGGGGTGGTCTATTCGGGCGAAGACCTAGCGGCTTTGGGCGACTTGCTGCGCCAGAAGTCCCAAGAGCTGGGCCACCCGATCACCTTGGTTAGCGACGAGCCTTACCGGGCGATTTGCTATGACGGCGTGGTTCCCGGCAACCCCTTTGCAGCCTACGAGGCGACTATTTTGGCCACCTCTTCGAGCAAAGACTTGGCCCTGCCGGGCGAAAGGATCGGCTATTTGGCCATCTCGCCTAAACACCCAGACCGCAATCTGCTGGCCCAAGCGACGGTGCTGGCCTTGCGTACCTTAGGGTTTGTTAACGCGCCGGTGTTGATGCAGCGCATCTTGCCGATGGTCGGTGAGGCCCAGGTGGATGTGGCGCCTTACCTAGCCAATCGAAATATCCTTTATGAGCACCTTACCGGCTTGGGCCTAAGCTGTGTGAAGCCCGAAGGGGCCTTTTATCTCTTCCCTAAATGCCCCATTGAAGACGACTTGGCTTTTGTCAAAGAGGCCCAAGACTTAAATTTATTGCTCGTGCCCGGTTCGGCCTTCCGGATGCCCGGTTATTTCCGGCTCGCCTATTGCTTTGAGACGGAGATGATCGAGCGCAGCCTGCCGGTCTTTACGCAACTGATGTCGCGCTATCGCTAGCGCCACAGCCACCGAAGAGCCCCGATGCCGCACCGGAAACTAAACCCCTACACCCAAGCGATCAAAAACTGCCTCGATGGCCTGGACCCCGAAGACCCCAATCCCGATTTAGACGGCTCCACCGCCCAATTCTTGGCCAACATGATCCAAGGCCGGTTTGTGCAATACCTGATCACCCGCGTAGCCCTGGACGCGGGCATCGGCGGGCGGGGGATGGAAAAGGAGTTGTCCTTGGTCTTTATGCAGCTGTTGACGGACAAGTTCTTTTTGGTCTTCCGCGAGAAGGTCAAAGAGCTTCCCGAGGTGGTCTTGGTGATCGCCCGCAAGATCACCGATACCGAAGTGCGCGACCCCGACAACCTTGAGGCCGCCGACATCCTCTACCGCAACATCTGCCGCCGCCACTTCGACTACCATTACTTTGAATACCTGATCAAATGGCTGGCCACCAGCCCCGAGGTCGAACGCATTGTCTTTTTGGCCCAGGTCCAAGAAAAAGTCCCCCAGCCCAAGGTGCAACGCGCCATCCGCCATATTTTGCGCGACGACAAAGCCGGGGTAATCCCCAGCCTCTTCGCCCGCTACCTCAACAAAAACCGCATGGAGCGCATGGTCGGCTTGGTCAAGTCCGGCGACTGGCGTTTAGAAGCCAACTTCTTAGAAACCGAAGCCGCCCCGGCCATTGCTTGGCGTCGGTATATGGCGGAGATTTAGAGCTGCCATAAATCCCTTTGATCCATTAACTTTCCACCAACACCACCCGCGCCGGGGCCCCGTCGCCGCCTGTTACCTTTAGGGGGAGGCAGATCAACTGGTACAAACCGGCGGGGACCTCTAGCAAGTCTAGGCCTTCGGCGATGATGACTGGGGCGCTGAGTAGGGCCTTATGGACCGGCATGTTGTCTTGGGGGGAGCCGATGGTTAGGTAGTCGATGCCGATGAATTGGACGCCCATTTCCACTAGCCATTGGGCGGCGTCGGTTTTTAGGCCCACCCAATCGCTACGAAGCTGGGGCTCTTTCAGGTAAGTTGAATTTTTGGTTTTAAGCAGCAGCCGCGCTGGGCGTCGCCCTTCCAATAATCCCTCAATCAAAGCGCGGTCCACCACTTGGGCCCCACCGCAATCCACCACCAAAGCCGGGCCGATCAGGATTTCTAGGTCCAACTGGTCTACCGATGCGCCCTCGGCGTAAAAGTGCAGCGGCGCGTCCACATGGGTGCCCAGGTGGCTCGAAAAGCTCAGGCGGCTGATGGTGACCGGGTCCCCTGCTTCTAGCTGGTAGATATAATCCCGCACAAAGGGCGGGTCCTGGGGCCAAAGGGCCAGTTGGTCGCTGTGGCTTAGGGTGAGGTCATAGTACTTCATAAACTCTACTTTAGGGCAGGTTAAGCCCCTTTATAGGCAACTTATGGCCCCTTAGGCAATCAAGGGAGCCTAAATCTTGAATTTGGCGACATGCCCGGCTAGCGCTTCGGCCACGCGGTCCAACTCATGGACCGTTTTGGCGACTTCGGTGGTGCTTTGGGAAAGCTGTTCGGCGGCGCGGGCGTTCTGTTCTCCCTGGGCGGCCAGCGAATCGGCGGAACGGCTGATCAAATCCACCCGGCGGGTTTGGTCGCTCAAGGCCGCGCCGATCTCGGACAGCGCGTTGGCGGTATGGCGCACATGGTCGATGATGTCTTGGACGGTGACGGTGGTTTTGGTGATCACCGCCTTGCCTTCTTCGATATTCGTTACGCCCCGCTCGATCAGCCCTTGGATTTGGGTCACCGATTGGTTGCTGCGGTCCGCCAAGTTACGGACCTCGTCGGCGACCACCGCAAAACCCTTGCCGAATTCCCCCGCCTTGGCGGCTTCGATGGCCGCATTTAGGGAAAGTAGGTTGGTTTGGGTGCTGATTTCGGTGATCACCCGGATGATCCCTTCAATCTTGCGGCTGCTCTGCTCGATCTGGTCCATCGAATCGTTGGTGCGGTTGAGCGCTTCGGTTCCTTCGGCGGCCTTGTCTAGGGCTTGGTCGGCTTTTTGGTTGATGTCGGCGATCGACTCGCCGCTGCGTTGGTTGTCCTGGTGGATTTCTTGGGCTAGGCTTTGGGTCTTGCCGATCTCTTGGGCCGATTCGTCCAACTGTCCGGCAATCTCGCGGCTTGATTGGGCCATCTGTTCCGAGGCGGCGGACAATTCGGAAATGGAACTGGCCAAGGTGTTCGCAGATTGGTCGATCTGCTGCAAAATCCCCTGGATATTGGAAACAAAAAGGTTGAAGTAACGGCTCAGTTGGGCGACTTCATCCCGCCCATCGGCTTTGAGCCGTTTGGTCAAATCCCCTTCCCCTTCGGCGATCTCTTTGAGCAGCCCTAACATTTGGTGGATTGGTTGCAAGATCGACCGGCCCAACACCCAGGCCAAAACCGCCACCAGCAACAACAAGGCCAGCGTAAAGGTGCTGGTCAAGGCTACCGACGTGCCCGCTTGATCGGCCTGTTCTTGAGCCCGTTCACCCAGGCGGACGATGATCCCTTTTTCTAACTCCGCCAAGTCGTCGATCCGGGCGGTGGCTGCGTTAAACCAGTCTGTCGAAGAACTTAAAAACCGCTCCGAAAAAGCTTCCTCGCGCAGTTGGTTGACCTTGGTGCTGACCGGGTTTTTGAGCATTCCCCGGAACTTTTCGGCCAAGGCGGGCTCAGCCAAGGAAAGGTATAGTTCAATTAAGACCTGCTGGCTGCCGATCAGGTCGATGAGGCGGCGGCGTTGGTCGGGCCCGAAGGACCCACGGGCGAAAACATTGGCCAAGACGGCCCGCTCGATGCCCGACTTTTCTTTGACGCCCTGCACCGCAAAGAGCGCGTAAAAGGGAGCGCTGAGGCTCGGGTCCTGGGCGTTCGCGGCTAGGCTTAAGACCAGCTCAAGACTTTGGCGGTTGTTGTCGGTATAAAAAGCAATGGCTTCGCTAGCTGCTACCGACTGCGCGTCCACTCGATTGCGGAGCTTCGCTCGGTCTTGAAAGCGCTGGGTCAGTTGCGTCAGGGCTTGGTTCACCGAGTCCGGCAACCTACCCTTCAGGGCAGGTTGGCTTTCTAATAGAGCCGTCAAAGCCTGATCCGCCGCCTTGCGTTGTGGAGGTAATTGGTCTTTAAAGGCCACTCCTTTGCTGCCTAGAAAACCCGCCGTCATCCCCCGTTCTTTTTGGAATTGGTGCATCAACTGGCCCAAATGGGCGGCCAGTTGGCTAGAGGCGGTCATCGATTGGGCGGCTTGGCGGTTTTCCCATTGGTGGCTTACCTGCACAAAGGCCAGATAGATAAGCCCAAAGAGGGGTAAAAGAATCAATAAGAGCAGCTTTTGTTTGATCGTCAATCGCTTCATCAAGGTCCTGGGCAGCGGGGATTGAAGAGTTTTAGTTTTGAATATACTATTTAAAATTCACTGCCAAAGCAAGGCTTGTCCTGGCTGTTGAAGGAATCCCCAGCCGAAATCTTAGGTATTTTAGGTGAAATGGGTCGCTAAGGGCAGCTGCCTAAAGGCAGCGGAGCGGGCGGTAGGGATGGAGGTAGGCCCCGTCAAGAGTTGGCGGGGCTTCAAAGGAAAGGTTAGCGGATTTGTACTACCTGCAAACGGCCCAAGCCTTCGACCACGCCACTTAAGCGGGTCTTGATCCGTTCGATCTTGTCCTGGTTGCCCCGACCCACCCGCACGCGGTAGAGCAGGTTGCCTTCGAGGCGGATTTCTTCGGAATAGGCGTCAAAACCCTTTTGTTTGAGCTGCCCCACCATCCGTTCGGCCTTGGCGGTGTCGCGGGTGGTGAAGATTTGGATGGTGTATTCGGGACCTGTCTCGCCCCTGGTCTCGCGGGCTACTTCGGGCCAACTGATGCCTGGGGCGGAGCCGGGCTTGGGAACTTCGGCCAAATCAGTGGGCTGGGCTGCTGCTGCCGGAGCGGGGGCCGATTCGGCTTGGCGGTCGGCCTCTAAGCGCTGGGCGGCAGCGGCCAACTGGCGGGTCGCCTCGGCGTCTTGTTTGACGGCGTTGCTTTCGGCGTTGAGGGTGGGCTGTGAGTCCGCCTTAAGGGATTCAAACTCCTTCTTGAGGCTGTCCACGTTTTCTGCGTTATTGCCCAAGTCATAAATCTTTAGGTCCTTAGGCGTTTGCAGGTCGCCGGGCGATTCTTCCGTATCGCTCATCGAGGGGCGTAGGTCTTCGTTCGGCGAGCGGCTGGCCTTACCGAAGATCATGCCTAAGTAAAAGAGGGTCGCCCCGGTCAAAGCCACCAGGATCATAAACACCAGCATCCCCTTGAAGTCCATTTCAATGGAAAACTGTGCGTTGTTTTTCGTTTGGTTTGGTTTCATGCCGGGGGTCCTAGTAGGCATTGGGGTCGATAAACCCTTTAAAGAGCGACAGTAAGAAAATCTTCAGATCAAACCAGATGGACCAGTGGGTCAGATAATAAATATCGTATTCGATCCGTTTTTCCAAGGAGGTATTTCCGCGCCACCCATTGATTTGGGCCCAACCGGTCAGGCCAGCCTTGATTTTGTGGCGTAGCATGTAGTTGGGGATTTCTTTTTTAAAGTCGCCGATCAATTCGGGGCGTTCGGGCCTCGGGCCGACGATGCTCATGCTGCCGCCCAGCACGTTAAAGAGCTGGGGGATTTCGTCTAGGCTGGTTCGGCGCATCAGCGCGCCAATGCGGGTGACCCGGGGGTCGTCCTTTTGGGCCCAGACCGCCCCGGTGCTGGCTTCTGCGTCGGTGCGCATGCTGCGGAATTTGAGCATGTCAAAGCTCTTACCGTCCAAGCCCATGCGGGTTTGGCGGTAGAAAACCGGGCCCCGGCTGGTCAGCTTGATCAACAGCGGCAAGACCACCCAAAAGGGAGTCATCACCAGAATGCTACAGAGCGCCACGGCGATGTCAAAGGCCCGTTTGATCACCCGGTTCCAGCCGTCTACCGGGCTTTGGCGCAGCGCGATGATGGGCATGCCGTCTAGGTCGAGAAATTCCGGGTTGATCGCTAGGCTGTGGTAGATGTCGGGCACCAAGTTAAAGTCCACCGTCTCTTCGGCCAGCAATTGGTTGATCTGGCCCAGGTCCGATTGTTGGTCCGAATCTAGGGCCACGAAGACTTGGTCGATTCCCTGGGAATGGATCACTTCGGGGATGTTGGGATAATTGCCCAAATACTCTAAACCCAAGGCCTCGTTGGGTTGCTTGGCCAAATAGCCCCGCATGACCAAACCCAAACCGGGATTCTCGCGGATTTTGCTCACAATCATGGAGGCGGTGTTTGATGCGCCGATCACCAAGACATACCGCAAGTTGCGCCCTTTGGTGCGCATCCAGGCCAAGGTGTAACGGACCCCACCCCGGTAGGCGGAAATCAGCAACAGGCTGATCAGCAAGAAATGCAGCGACTGGACCCGGCTAAAAGAAAAGCCCCGGTAAAAGAAGCTGGCCCCTAAAAGGGCCATCCACAAGAGCAGGTTCGCCCGCAGGATCGCGCCTGCTTCGCCGCGGTAGTGGAAGATGCGCTTAGGGTGGTACATCCGCGCGTAGATAAAGGTCACCGCGCCGAAGAGCACCACCACCCAACTGATTTCAAAATAACCCGCAAAGGGCGCAATGCTCTCGGCTTGGGGATAGTCGATCAGGTGGAAGCGGGTCCAATAGGCAAGCAACCAGCTACCCCAGAGGATCGTCTGATCCACGAAGAAGAGCAGCGTCATAAAGACTTGAGATTGCTTTTTAAAGATCATAACTTAAGTAGGCTCCTCACCTCTTGGGCCAAACAGGCCAAAAAACGGTCTTCGCCAAACTGGCGGGCATGTTCGCGGATTTTGGCGGGGTCAAAGTCCTGTTCGACTGCCTCAAAGCGTTCCAAAGCTTCGGCCAGCGAATCAGGGGTTTGTTGGTCAAAGAACAGGCCGCTGCTATGAGCCGCCCCTTCGGGCGACTCCAAGACCGTCTCCAAGGCCCCACCGGCGCGGTAGGCAACCACCGGAATCCCCCGGGCCATCACCTCTAAGGGGATCATCCCAAAATCCTCATCTCCTGGGAAAAGCAAAGCTCGGGCCCCTTTTAGCTGCCGGTTTAGTTCTTGGTGCTCCAAGGCCCCGGTGAAGGTGATGTTGGGGCCTGCTATAGCCTTTAGGGCCTTGAGTTCGCTGCCTTCGCCGATGATTTTTAGGGGCTTGCCATTTTGGTTAAATACTTCCACCAAGAGGTCAACCCGCTTGTAGGGCGTCAGGGCCCCAAAACTCAGGTAAAAGTCTCCGCCGCCGGGGCTTAAGGGGCCTTTGAACAAGTCCAGCTCAATGGGCGGGTGGCAAACGCCTGCAGGTCGGTGGTAAAAACGCTCTACCCGTCCGGCGACGTTGTGCGAGTTGGCCACATAGCGGTCCGGGGCGTCGATGGTGCTAAGGTCGTAGCGCTTGAGCCGCTCAAACTGAACATCGGCGAAGTTGCGCAGCCGTTGGGGCACCCGGTCCAGGTAAGACTGCCGGTCTACCCAGCAATAGCGCATGGGGCTGTGGATGTAGCAGAGATGCGGCAAGCCCTTGGGGTTGGCGATGCCCTTGATGGGCCCGGATTCAGAGCTGATCAAGAGGTCATAGTCGCCTTGCAGGGCCAAGCTTTTGACTGCCGCCGGATAAAAGGGGAACATCTTTTGGTAATGCCGCCGGGCAAAGCTCAGGTCTAAGGCAGAGCTATAGACCCGGTGTCCTTCGACGTAAGGCCCGATGCGCCCTGGGCTGTAAAAGAGGGTGTAGAGGTCTGAATGGGGGAACAGCTTGAGCATGGAAGCCAAAACCTTCTCCCCGCCACGCCAAGTGACCAGCCAATAATGGGCCAAAGCCACGCGCAGCGCTTGCAGCTCCGCGAGCCCTTCGACGAGCCTAAGCTCCGGTGCTGCCGAATCCACCTTGGCCTCTGGGGGTGTCGTTGAGTTGGTCCACGATTTTTAAATCAAAGGGTTCGATCCGCTTTAAAATCAACTGCGCTACCCGTTGGCCGATCAGCTCGCGGGCCTTGTCCATCCCGTCACCTTGGCCGAGGTAACGCAGGGGCAGGTAAATCCGCCCCCGGTAGTCCTGGTCGATGATGCCCACCGAATTGGCTTGGACGAAGTCGGTCTTGATGATCGAAGAGCGCGGGAACAGCTCGGTATAATAGCCCGGCGGGGGCTCCACACTGACGCCTAGGTCTAACATATAAACCCGCTCCCGTTTTTCCTCCACCGCCATACAGGTCAAGTCCACCCCCGAGTCGGTCGAGTGGGCCTTGGTGGGGGCGGGCATGTCAGGGTAGTGGAGTTGGAGTTTGAGGTTCATGTTTCCCGATTTTTGGGGATGACTACCTAGGTCCATCAGTAAAGACTCAAGGCGATCTAGCAAGCTGATGCTAGTTCTGACCGCATCATTCAATGGTTCTAAGGCCCCAATCCGCTCCAACGCGGCATAACTGGGCCGCCAGATTGTCGAAAGGTCTTGTAAGTGAGTTTTTACCTTTTGAGCTGATTGCTCTAGGGCTTCTAACAACTCATCTGCAATCCCCCAGTTGTAGCCGTGAGCCAGAATGGCTCTGGTTGCGGTGGTGATGATCCGCTGTTGTTTCATGAGCCCTTCGCTCGAAAGACGCGATAGCACCTCTGCGCCAAAGGGTTCTTCATATAATTTAAGATGCAGCGCCTCCGACAAGACCGCGACTTCGTTTAGTACGCGCTGGCAATGTACAATCTCATTTAACGTAGCTTCAAGGGACACAGGCACCTTTCTTTAGAATAGGCCTTCAGATTACAGAAGTTCCAACAACCGATAATTCTTCTTCCCCGCCCGCAGCACAATATGCCGGGAGCTACACAAGTCCCGTGTGGTAAGGGCATAATCCAGGTCACTGACCTTGACGTTGTTCACGTTCGCCCCGCCGCCTTGGATCAGCTTGCGGGCCTGCCCCTTGGAGTCACAGGCCCCGGACTCGGCCAAGGCGTCGATCAAGGGCAACCCGGCGTCCAGCCGGGCCCGCTCGATCTGCACCGAAGGGACATCTTTAAAGATTTGGCCGATCATCTCTTCGTCCAGGTCGCTGATCTCGCCGCCAAAAAGCATTTGGCTGGCCCGCAGCACCTTGTCTAGCTGCTCTTGCCCATGGACCCGGCGGGTCACCTCTTCGGCCAAGCGGCGTTGGGCGGCCCGCTTGTGGGGCTCGCTGACCACCTGTTCGGCCAGGGCTTCAATCTCCTCTAAGGGGACCATGGTCAAGACCTTGAGGAAGCGGACCACGTCTTCGTCGGCTTGGTTTAAGAAGAACTGGTAGAACTCATAGGCGCTGGTTTTGGCCCCAGAAAGCCAAATGGTGCCCGACTCGCTCTTGCCGAATTTGGAGCCGTCGGCCTTGGTGATCAAGGGCATGGTCAGGCCGTAGAGTTGATCACAGCCCAAGCGGCGGCCCAGGTCGATGCCCGAAACGATATTGCCCCATTGGTCGCTGCCGCCTAATTGCAGGGTCACGCCCAAGCGCTTATGCAGTTCCACAAAGTCAAAGGCTTGCAGCAGCATATAAGAAAATTCGGTGTAGCTGATCCCCGCGCCTTCGCGTTCTAGCCGCGACTTGACCGAGTCCCGCTGGACCATCTGGTTGACCGAGAAGTGTTTGCCCACTTCGCGTAGGAAGTCGATATAAGACCATTCCTTCAGCCAGTCGTGGTTGTTGACTACCTGCGCCGGGGCACCTTCGTTAAAGTCCAAAAAACGGCGGATTTGGGCGGCAATGCCTTGGATGTTCGCTTCTAGTTGTTCGGCGCTGAGCAGGTTTCTTTCAGCGGACTTGCCGCCTGGGTCGCCGATCATGCCCGTGGCCCCGCCTAAGAGCCCGACGGGGTGGTGCCCGCCGCGTTGCAAAAGAGCCATGAAGTTAAAGACCGCCAACTGGCCGACATGCAGGCTGTCGGCGGTGGGGTCGAAGCCGACGTAAAAGGTCAAGCCGCCTTGATCCAACTTACCGGCCAACTCTTCGGAGGTGCTACGGTCGATCAGGCCTCTGGCCTGAAGTTCTGCAAATAGAGACATCAGAGCATTCGGATCAATTGGTTGATAATCGCGGGGAACTGGGTCCCTTGGGGCTTAAAGATCAAGTCGGCCTGTTCGTACAGGGGCCGGCGTTCTGCGTAAAGCTTGGCGAGTCGTTCCTCGGCCCCTTCGCCTTGGGCCAGCGGGCGTTTGTCGTTGCGTTGCACCCGTTCTAAAATATTCTGGAAATCGGCGTCAATGAAGATGCTGGTCCCCAAGGACTTGATCAACTCAAGGTTGCCGGGCGTCGACAAGATCCCGCCGCCGGTGGCCACTACGTGATTGGTCACCGCCTTGAGGCGGCCCAAACATTCGGTTTCTAAGCGCCGAAAATAAGCTTCCCCATCGGTGGCAAAGATTTCCTTGATGGTTCGCTTTTCCTTGGCCTCAACCCAGGCGTCGGTATCCAGAAATTGGTAACCCAGCCGCAACGCCAACCGCTTACCAATAGCCGTCTTCCCCGCTCCCATAAAGCCTAGGAAGATTAGGTTCATTAGAACCCCTCCTCGGTTTGCAGCATTCTTTCATCCACACTGATGGTAGCCCCCTCTTTGAGCCGCTTGAGCCAGGATTCATAGGCTTCCCCCTGGCGTTCGGCGACCAAGATGTTTTTGATCTCTTCCTTGGCTTCGTCTACGTCCATCCGCTGGCTATTGCGCGACTTAAGCCAATAAAAGATGTGGTATCCGTCTTGGGAATGCACGATCCCGCTGAGGCGGTTTTTATAATTCAGGCCAAAAATGGCCGCCTCGATTTCCGGGGGCATTTCGCCGCGCTCCACAAAACCCAAGTCACCGTCGTTGACCCGGTCCGGGCTGATCGAGTGGCGGCGGATCAAATCTTTGATGTCCCCGCCCCGACCCAGCAGGCTCAAGAGCGCCTCGGCCTCGGCCTGGGTTGCCAGGGTCAGGTTGCGTGCTCGCACCGCCTTGGGCCAGACCAGTTCGCGCCGGTGTTTTTTGTAATAGGCGTTGATCTCTCGCTTAGTGACCGGGATGCGCTTGATGACCTCCTGCTCCACTAATTTATTCAGCAAAATCTGGAGCTGAAGGCGCTCTTTCCATTCCTTTTTGGTCAGGTTGGCGCTGGCCAGATCGCGGTCGAAGTTGGCGTTGGGGTAGGGCGAAAGGGCTTCTTCGGCGGCCGTTTCTAGCTCTTCTTTACTGACCTGGATGCCCTTTCGGGTCGCTTCCTGGGCCATCAACTCTTCGTTAATCAACTGGTCGATCACGATCCGTTTGATCACCAATTTGTTTTCTTCACCGGCGGGGATCAAGTGTTTGTAACGCTTCAGGTAGGCCTGGAAGCGGGCCTGGAACTTAGAGAGGTGGATTTTCTCGTTGTTGACTACCGCAATGGTCTCGTCCTCGGGGATCAGGGCCACCCGAGTCTTTTCTTCGGTTTCGCAAGCAGACAGCAAGAGCAGGGCCGCAAGGGTCAGCCAGAGAAACTTAAGCTGGGTCATCAAGAGAGATCTCCTCCAAGCGAGGCTTGAGGTTTTTCAAAAATAACAACAACCCTTCGACACCACCCTCGACCTGCGCCTGAAGTCGGCTGTCGGGTAATAGTTTAAGCGGCTGCGGCGAGGTTTGGATCAACTGCATCAGCCCGATAGGGTCCGGATTGAAGCGGGGACCAAAGCCCAAATCCAACCGCCCAGAACGCCAAGTGACCTGTTCTAAATCCATCTGCCGGGCAATCAGGCGGATTTGCATCGACAAAAAGAGCTGGGCCGCCGAATCGGGCAGGGGTCCAAAACGGTCCTCTAACCCAGCGCGCAGTTCCCAAAGCGCTTCTTCATTGGCCGTGAGGCTGATTTCCTTATAGGCCTCAAGCCTCTGATTCATACTTGGAATATAGCTTTCTGGCAAGTTGGCGGCGAGGCCTAATTCCAGCCGTACTTCCGCATCCTGGCGGGGTTTATCCTCATTCTTCAGCTTAGAGATGGCCTCTTCGATCATCTGGGTATACAGCTCAAAGCCCACTGCCTGGATGTGGCCTGACTGCTTCGAGCCCAACAGGTTGCCCGCACCGCGCAGTTCTAAGTCGTAGGTAGCCACCTTAAAGCCCGCGCCCAGGTGGTTCAGCTCCTGTAGGATGGACAGCCGCTTTTTGGCAATCTCCGAAAGCAGCTTGTCTCTAGGGGTTAGGAAGTAAGCATAGGCCTGGGCCTTGGACCGCCCCACCCGCCCGCGTAGCTGGTATAGCTGGCTTAGGCCAAACTGATCGGCGTTGTTGACGATGATGGTGTTGGCGTTGGGGATGTCTAAGCCCGACTCGACGATGGCGGTGGCCAGAAGGATGTCATATTCCTTGTTGGTGAAGGCGTGCATCATGTCTTCTAGGTCCGTCTCGCCCATTTGCCCGTGGGCGATGCCGATTTTGACCTTAGGCATCAGTTGGGTCAGGTAGCTACCCACCTCGTAAATGGACTCCACCCGGTTGTGGATAAAAAAGATTTGCCCTTGGCGGCGCAGCTCACGCTCGACCGCCTCTTGGATCACAAAGTCCGAGAATTTGAGCAAGCGGGTGCGGATGGCGCGGCGGTCCATCGGCGCGGTGCTGATCACGGTGATGTCGCGGATGCCCATCAAGGACATATGCAGGGTGCGCGGGATGGGCGTGGCCGAAAGGGCTAGGCTGTCCACGCTGGCGCGCAGCTGCTTGATCTGCTCTTTGTGCCGCACCCCAAAGCGCTGTTCTTCATCAACCACCAAAAGCCCCAGGTTTTTAAAGACCACGTCTTTAGAAAGCAACCGGTGGGTACCCACCAGGATGTCCAACTTGCCTTCCTTGAGCTGTAATAAGGTTTCTTTGATCTCTTTGGGCTTTTGGAAACGACTGACCAAACCGATACGGACCGGGAAGTTCTTGAAGCGCTCCACAAAGCTTTCAAAATGTTGCTGGGCCAAGATGGTGGTGGGTACCAGCACGCCCACCTGATAACCGTCCACCACCGCTTTAAAGCAGGCGCGGATCGCCACTTCGGTTTTGCCAAAGCCCACATCCCCGCAGACCAGCCGGTCCATGGGGGTTTCCTTTTCCATGTCGGCGGCCACCTCTTCAATGGCCCGCAATTGGTCGGGCGTTTCCTCATAGGGGAAGGAAAGGGCAAATTCGTGGGCTAAGTTGGCGTCGGGACTGAAGCTAATGCCGCGTTGGGCGGCGCGGCGCGCATAAAGAGCAATCAGCTCTTCGGCCATGTCGTCCACCTCGGCTTTGACCTTGGCTTTGGTCTTCGCCCAGGACTTATCGCCCAGTTTGTTCAGGCGCGGTGCCGCCGAACCTTCGCTGCCGGTGAATTTTTGGACCAGATTTAGTTTGTCCACCGGGACATAAACCTTGTCGCCGCCCGAATAGGTGAGCAACAAGAAGTCTTCGGTCCGGCTGCCCGTGTCGATGCTGGTCAAACCCCGGTACTGGCCGATGCCATACTCTACGTGCACCACATAGTCGCCGACCTTGAGGTCTTCTAGGGTCGAGAAGAGGTCTTTGGCCTTGCCTTGGCGCACCCGGCGCTTCTTGGCCTTGGGCCCGAAGATTTCCTCATCGGTGACCAACACCAACCTGATCTGGCCTTGCTCGTCGGCGAGCCGGAATCCTTGGTTGAGCCGCTGGGGCAGGATCACAAAGGCTTGGGCGTCGGGACTTTGGCCTAAGAGGAAGTCCGTGCGGCGGTTGCGGTCCCAATCGGCGCAGACCTCAACGCTCAGGTCCAGTTCGGCCAATAGTTCTTTGAGCTGTTGGGCGTGGCTGCCCGTTTCGGTAGCCACCAGAATGCGGGCCCCAGCTTGGTGCCAGTGGGCCAACAGGCCCAAGATACGGCGCGTTGGGGTTTGTTGGGCCGCACCGGGCTCGGTGCCTAAGGCGGCCAAGCCTTGGTTGGTGAGGCTAGAAAAGCTTTGGGCACCGGACTGTTCGGTCTCCATGGCCTCTAGGCCTAAGGGCTTGCGCCGGTCCAACTCTTCGTTCCAACGAGCGGGGCTCCAATAGAGCCGGTCGGGCTCTAGGGTCGGTAGGCCCTCTCGTTTGGAATATTCATATTCTCGGCGCAGCTCACCAAAGACTTCCTCGTAGCGAGTCGCCAAATGGGCAGGCTCGCACAAGACCACCTGGGTATCTGGCGGGAGGTGCTCAAAAAGGCGCGGGCTGGTTTCGTAAAAAAGCGGCAAGAGGTTTTCGATGCCCGAAAAGACTTGGCTAGCCTCGATGGCGTCAGAGATTTGGGCGTATTCGTGGGGGTCGGTGCCTTCTCGGTAGTTCTTTAGCTCCGAAAGGGCCCGCTCGATTCCCCCGGCTTCAAAGATCACCTCTTGGGCCGGTAGCAGTGTGATGCTCTCTAGGGCCTCGATGCTTAACTGACTGACCGGGTCAAAGCTCTTGATCGACTCGATTTCGATATCAAAGAAGTCGATGCGGACCGGGTTGTCGCTGTGGATAGCGAAGAGGTCCAAAATCTCGCCGCGCTGGGCGAACTCGCCGCGGTCTTCGACCTGCTCAACCCTTTGGTAGCCCAATTTAACCAGCTTCTGGGCCAGCTCGCTAGGCTCGGCAAGGTCGCCTTGTTGTAAGCTTAAAAAGCTTTCTTTTAAGACCTGGGCCGGTAAGATCGCCTGGGCCGCCGCCTGGACGGTGCTCACCGTGACCCCCACAACCTTCGATTGTAAAGCGGCCAGCGCACTCAGGCGCTGGGCGACCACTTCTTTGTCGGGAGACTGGCTGTCGTATGCAGCGGTGTCGTAGTGCGGGAAGAATCGGACCTGAGCCGGGTCTAGATAAAAGAGCAGGTCTTCGGCCAGCGCGCGGGCTTCGTCATAGGTAGAGGCCAGCAGCAGGACTTCGCGGTTTTGAGTCAAGCAAATCTGGGCCGCCAAAAGGGCCCGAGCGCCGCCTTGAACCCCGCCCAGGGGGATTCCTGCCGAGCGTAGTCGGTCGAGGCCGCCTAAGGCTTGGGATAATTTTAAAAACAATGGGGCGGTGCCGTTCATGGCGTTTGACGAGAACGAATGGGGCCTCTATACTGGGATATTAACATACGGAACGTTCGCTAGGCCCGGAACGTCAATTAGATCGGATCAGCCCCAGGTTGTAAAGGAGGTTTTCAATGGGAACAGAACGTATCATCGAACAGGGATTGACCTTTGACGACCTCCTGCTGGTACCTGCCGCCTCGTCGGTATTGCCCAGCGAAGTGGATATTACCAGCTATTTAACGCGCGAAATCCGCCTGAACGTACCGCTCGTCTCTTCGGCGATGGATACGGTGACCGAATCCCGCATGGCCATTGCCATGGCCCAAGAAGGTGGCATCGGCATCATCCATAAAAACTTTACCGCCCAGGCCCAAGCCAAGCACGTGGACCGCGTCAAGCGCAGTGAAGCGGGCACCATCACCGACCCCATCACTATCGGCCCTCAGGACACGGTCGGCAAGGTGTTGCAGATGATGAACGACTACGGCTTCTCGGGCTTTCCGGTGCTCGAAGGTGACCGGCTGGTAGGCATCCTGACCAACCGCGACATCCGCTTTGAGACCGACCTGACCATGCCCGTGGCCAGCTTGATGACGCCTAAAGCAAAGCTGGTGACCGTCAACGAGGGGATCAGTCTAGATGAAGCCAAACATTTATTACACGCGCACCGCATCGAAAAGCTATTGCGCGTCAATGAGCGCTTTGAACTGACCGGCTTGATCACCATCAAAGACATCGAGAAAGCCAAAAAGTTTCCTCGGGCGACCAAAGACGACAAGGGACGTTTGGTTTGCGGCGCGGCAGTCGGCGTTGGCGCAGACCTTTCCGAACGGGCCGATGCGCTGGTTAAAGCGGGGGTGGATGTGTTGGTGATCGACACGGCCCACGGCCATTCCTTGGGCGTGCTCAAAGCCGTTGAACGGATCCGTGGTGATTTTAAGAATGTCCAGATCATTGCCGGGAACGTGGCCACCGCTGCGGCTACCGAAGACCTGATCAAAGCCGGTGCGGATGCGGTCAAGGTGGGCATTGGCCCCGGTTCAATCTGCACCACCCGAGTGGTGGCCGGGATCGGCGTGCCCCAGATGACCGCGGTCTTCAACTGCGCCGAAGCCGCCGCCAAACATGGCGTGCCCATTATCGCCGATGGCGGGATTAAGTTTTCTGGTGATATGGTCAAGGCCCTGGCCGGTGGAGCCCAATCGGTCATGATCGGCAGCATGCTGGCCGGTACGGACGAAAGCCCCGGCGATATTGTCCTGTTCCAGGGACGCCGCTACAAGCAATATCGAGGTATGGGCTCCTTGGGTGCCATGAAAGAAGGCTCTAAGGACCGCTATTTCCAAGAGGGTCTAGACGAAATGAAACTGGTGCCGGAAGGGATCGAAGGGCGGGTTCCCTATAAAGGACCGCTGGCCGAGACGTTACACCAGATGGTCGGTGGTTTGCGGGCCGGGATGGGCTATACGGGCAGCAAAGACATTGCCGCGCTGCGCAACGACACCAAATTCGTCCAGATCACCTCTGCGAGCCTCAAGGAAAGCCATGTTCATGACGTCTTCATCACTGAAGAGGCTCCCAACTACCGCAGCTATTAAAACCCTCCTGTTGCTTTTGGGCTGCTGGTTTTTATCCAGCAGCCTAGAGGCCTCCGAATCCGCTTGGGTTTTGGAGCCGGTTCAGAACGGAGCGGTCTTGCTGTTAGACGAACAGGGGAAAACCCTGTTGGCCCACCGGGCCGAGACCGCCCTGGTCCCGGCTTCTTCGATCAAAATATTAACCAGCCTGATCACCGCCGAGCAACTAGGGCTCGATTTCCGGTGCCGTACCGAGTTTTTTAAGGACGCTCAAGGGCGCTTGGGGATCAAGGGCTTCGGTGACCCTTATCTGATCTCCGAAGAAATTGCCCTGATTGCCGCTGAGCTGATCAAGCGAGGTGAAACCTCTTTTAGCGGCCTGCAACTAGACTCCAGCGCCTTTGAGGTGCCGGCCAAGGCACCGGGCACCACCGCCACCCTCAACCCCTACGACGCCCTCAATGGGGCCTTGGCGGTCAACTTCAACAGTTTGATGATCCGCCGCGATGCAGCCGGTAAGGTCCATTCTGCCGAAGAAGTCACACCTTTAACGCCGATGGCGCAACAAAAGGGCCTAGCCCTTAAGCCCGGTTTTGCCGACCGGATCAACCTGACCGACCGGCCCGAAGAGGCACAGCAATATGTAGGCGAGTTGTTCCGCGCTATCTTCTTGCGCGAAGGGATCGAGATCAACGGCGAGACCCAGATTGAGCCATTGGGCGCGAGCTTTAAGCCGCTGATGCGGCATTACAACAGCCGCAAATTACCGGTGATGCTTGAAGGGATGTTGCGTTATTCCAATAACTATATTGCTAACCAGCTGTTTTTAATCACCGGAGCCGAGGCGAGCGGCTGGCCCGCCGAACGTTCCAAAGCCCTGGCCGCCTTCCGCCAAGCGGTGCAAAAGCGCTTTTCGCCTACCGCCGAAGAGTTTCGATTAGTCGAGGCGAGCGGGATCAGCCGGGAAAACCACGTTACCGGGCAATTTCTGGTCCAGGTGCTTGAGGCCTTTAAACCCCACTACCTGCTACTACATCCCCACAAAAGGCTTGAGGGGGTGTACCTGAAGTCAGGCACCTTGACGGGAGTTTATAATTTTGCGGGGTATTTTAAGACCGCCAAGGGCTTGCGGCCTTTTGTGCTCTTCTTAAACCAACCCCAGAATCGGCGGGAGTTGGTTTTAGAGCGGCTTAAAGCTTTTAGCGATAACCGCCCTTAGCCGGTCTGGACTAGTTGGTAGATTTCATGGGAAATCGCTAGCGCGAAGAGAAAGCAATTGGCCAAAATAGCGAGCACCGTAAAAAAGAGGCCCGCTTCACCGCTACGGAAGCTTAAAAATACGGTCCGCATCGAAAACTGATCTGACTTGGTGGCCATGCCCGGCTGTACCTCAGTACGGCGGTTTTTGCCCAGAAAGCGCAGCAATAAAACCAACACCCCCACCGAACTGAGCCATAAAAACCAACTGGCTTGGATTGTATCTAAGGTACTCATGCCGTTTCCTGAGCCTTTTTCTGGAAGAAATGGACCACCACCGCCACGAAGAAGATCAAGGTCGAGCCCAAATGCACTTCTGTCCAAGGGGTCATGGGCTCAGAACCGTATAGGTAGAGCACAAATCCGCTGATCAGGGTGAGGCCGCCGCTGACGCTCTGGGTGATGCCGGTCAGGTTTTTTGTGGTCTTCTTTTGGAGTTCTGCTAGATGCGATGAGATATGGTCGAAGCCAAAGAGCAGAAACAAGACCGTATACCCAAAGCCAAGCAAGAGATGGACCCAGACGGCAATTTCTTGGGAACCCAAGAGCCAAGGGGTTAGCAGAAGCCCCGATAAGATGATCAGCAACGTCGCCGCCTTGACCAACTGTTTCACTGTTTGGCGCGGTTTTGGTTCATGAATTTCTTGATGCCCTTGAGCATGATTTTATTTTCATGCTCTTTTAGCTCCACTTGGCGCTTGATGCGGGCGTTCTCTTCTTCTAGTTGCTTAGAGTTGGCCTCGAAGTTTTCTAGCTTTTCTTCTAGCAACACCATCTTCTGGTGTTCTTCTTCGGGGTTGTGCTTGGATTTTTCCTTCTGGACCCAGTCGCGGATTGCTTCACGCAACAGATCGCTCATTTTGTTTAACTCGGTCTTGACCACTTTCTGCAACTGAGCCCTTAGGCGCTCTTGTACCGAATCTTGGTGGAAAACCTCCAAGATGAACTGCTCTGCCTGCTGGTTTTTTTTGTCCTGCTCGCCGGATCCGACGGGGAGATGTTCTTTGGTCATAGATGCTTTTGGCGCTCAGGGTTCGCTAATAAGTCCTTTTTATTTCTTTTTGAGTCGATAGTACAGGACCAATTTTCGCGCGTCTTTAGTTTATGTGGTAGACCAAAGTTTTTTCGCTGCCCTTGCGGTCTATATTTAAGGTGATTTGGCGCTCGTTGCGTAGCATTTTAAGTAGGCTGAAGGCCTCTTCGGGGCTATCGATGGTTTCTCCGTTGATCCTTTGGATCACGTCGTGGTTTTTTAAACCTAGTTTCTCATAGAGGCTGCCCTTATCGATCGCTTTGATGACGTAGCCGTCATGTTTGCCCTCTTTAAAGTGTGGGATCACCCGGGCCTGATTGAGCAAGGCAGGTAGGTTGTTTAGCTGTGAGTCCACCTCGGCACTGGTGATGAAATAATCTTTGCCATTTTTGCTGTAGTTGTCGGCGCTTTCGGTGGCCACCGGCGGGGCCTCCTTGGCCGCTGAAGGCGGTAGCTGACGGAGCGGGGTCGGTGCGGCTGCGGTTGGGTTCTGGGCCAAGCCCAGCCAAGCCTCTTGCCCGCCCATGGCCAGCAACACTTTGGGCTCTTTTAAAGTGCCGCCAATTTCTTTAAAGACCGGACCCGACTCAAACAGCGCTTCCCCGACCCGAAACAACCCCTGGTTGCTGGTTTGTTTGTCGGTGACTATGCAGCGGGGGACCTTTGCGCCGTACACGCCTGCTAACTCTAAACGGGCAACCCATTGGGCCAAGTTCCCTTGGGGGGCGCTGGGTTCGGGGTCGGCGGTTTCTTTGTTCGGTGCACTGCCGCGCTCGACGCCAAAGATATTTTGGTCTAGCGTGGCGGCAAATTGGTCGAAGGGTTTGGTTTCGATCCGGGTTGGCCCCGGTGGAGGCCCCACTTGCTGGGGGGCGCTGGGAACTTGGTCCAAGACGCTTTCTAGGGCGCTGGCCGCCAAGATGCCACCCATCAGGGCCATAGCGAAGATCAAGGCCCGGTTTAATACCACCAGAGCGCGGGGCAGGTCCCAGCCGGCTTTAAGCAGGTTACGCCAATAAGCTAATTCCATGGGGCCTCGGGGCAAAGCCGACCTTGAAAGGTCTGGCGGCTTTCGAGCAATTGTTCGATCACCCTAATGGGCCGCATCTTTTCGGCCGTCCAAGCCGGGGCGATCAATTCTTCGGCGCGGGTCGCCTTGGCGGCTAACCGGCCCAAGGCAACTTGGGGCGAAAGATGCTCTAAAAAGGTGACGGCCGACGAGGCATAGTCTTCTAATTCCAAGGGCAAAAACTGGCCTTGGTTGTATAGGGCCTCTAGCGGCGTGTTTTTGAGCACATGCAGGTTGTGCAGCTTCACGTCGTCTACCTGAAGTTGGTTGATCCGCTGGGCCGCCGCAACCACCTGAGTTTCTTTTTCCTCCGGCAATCCTAAGATCAAATGCACGCCCACCTCTACCTGGGTTTCGGTTTTTAAGCGCTCAATGGCCCGGATCGCTTGGGCTGCGTCATGGCCCCGGTTTAAGAAGGTCAGGGCGGCGTCATCAAAGCTCTGGACCCCCAATTCAACACTCACGTAGGTTTCTTTTTGTAAGTCCCGCAGCAAATCAAAGAGGCTTTGGTTTAAGCAGTCAGGCCTAGTGCCCAAGATCACCCCTAAAACCTCCGGGTCCGCCAGAGCTAAGCGGATTTGGGCTTCTAGCTCCTTGGTGCGGGCGAAGGTGTTGGTGTAGGGCTGGAAATAGGCCAAAAAGGCTTGGGCTTTAAAGCGCTTCTTCATGCCCTCTTTGTACTGCTCCATCTGCGCGCTTAGGTCTAGCTGAGGCCGCACGTAGATCCCCGCCGAGCCCCATTCGTCGCAGAAGACGCAGGCCCCGACATCGTTTTGGCGGTTCGGGCAACTTTGCGAAACGCTCAAAGCGATTTTAAACACCTTGCGCCCAAAGCGCCGTTTGTAGTGCTCGCCGACCGTATAATAACGCTTGCCGCCCCAGGCTTCAGGTAAAGCGGGCATAGGCTTGGTGGTCGCGGCGTTTGCGGCTGGCATAGACCTCTGTGGTGCCGATGGTGATCAATTCGTAAAGTAGCGCTTGTTTGCCCTCCTGTTTACGCAGGATGCGGCCTAAGCGTTGGACATGTTCGCGGACTGTGGCGGTGCCCGAGACGATCACCGCAATCTCCGCTTCCGGTACGTCCACCCCTTCGTTAAGCACCCTTGAGTTGACCAGCACCGGCCATTGACCGGTTTTAAACTTGGCCAACACCTCTTTGCGTTCCTTGGCCTTGGTTTCGTGGGTGATCAACGGCAACAGAAAGAGTCCGCTGATGCGGTAGGCCGTTTTGTTGTCGTTGGTGAAGATCAGGATACGAGAACCCTTGTGTTTGATCAAGAGCCGCGCCAGTTCTTCAAATTTACCTTGGGCGGCAACGGCAATGTCCTTTTGGGTGCGGAAGGCTTTTAACGCTTCGCGTCCTTCGGGGCTGCGGTAGGCATGCATCACAAACTGGCTCCAGTTGGTGTTGCCGCGAAAGAGCAGGTTAAAGCCTTCGCGGAACTGGAGGTAAATGGAGCGGAAGTGTTCGTAGGCTTCGCGTTCGTCGTCTTTTAACTCCACCGCCAAGGTCTCGACTCGGTACGGTGCCAGATGGCTGCCCGAAAGCTGGTCGATTTGTTGCTGGTAAACTACCGGCCCGGTCAATTCGTTGCTTAAGCTGATCCGTTCGGGTTCGGTGACCGGGGTGGCGGTTAGGCCCAATCGGTAGGGAGCGATGAAGGCCCGGGCCATCTCGGCCATTCCCGGCGCGGGGAGGTGGTGGCACTCATCAAAAACCAACAGGCAGAAGCGACTCCCTAAACGTTCGGCGTGGATGCGGGCCGAGTCATAGGTGCTGACGGTGATGTCCTTGACCTCAAAGGTCCCGCCGCCCAATAGCCCCACCTCAATCCCGAAGGCTTCAGAAAGGTTTTTTTGCCATTGCAGGATCAGGTCGATGGTCGGCGCCAAAATCAAGCTGCTGCGCCCGAGTTGCTCCATAATGATCTGGGCCAAAAAGCTTTTGCCCGAACCGGTGGGCAAGACGCAAACGCCTCGTTTGGCCTGTTCCCATTTGGCCTTGGCCTCTAGCTGGAAATCATGGGGCTGGTGGGGGCTTTGCAGTTTTAGGGCAAGCTTGTTATAGTCTGCGGCATGATCCTGGTATGGCTGTTGGGCCTTAAAAAACCACCGGACCAGTTCACGGTAGTCTTGGGCGTGGCAGCGGTAAAGCCCGGCGCGTGCGTCCCAGGTTAAGTAAGGCAACTCAGCCGCCCAAACATCGTCTTTAGGCGCGTTAAGACTTAAGCTACCACGGTCAAACCGAATTTCCGGGCCCGGCCCGGTCAACAACTTAGAAGCCATGACCCGAAAACAAGGCGAAGTTCCCCACGACCGCATGCTGCTGAGCAAAGCAGTGGCTGAACGATGGTTTTTGAAAATCTCTTTTCCCGACGGAGAATACTTGATTGATCAAGTCCGTTGGCATACGGTGGAACATCTTGGGCTCCTTTCGGGCAAGGTGGTGAATTTTAGGGCCATCAAGTACTGGGAGATCCTGCCAGACTATCAGCCCTAAGCGGTAGACTATAGGCGAAAACCAACTGTTGAACAACCCAATGTCTACATTCGACCCCAAAGGGATCAGCGAGCCCGTCGAGCACCTTCCCGCTGACAGCTTGATCGCGCGTAGGCCAGAGCGCAAGCCGCTGGTAGAGCCCGAAACCTTTGCTAAGGCTTTCTCGCGTTGGGGCGTTCCCTTTGCGTTTTTATTCGGCAACACTCTGGTGGTCTATCTGGCCTTAGGGCTGATCGATCTGCGGCCCACTTCGGTTGGGCACTTTTTTTCGGTCCTCTTGGGCACCGATCCGGTCCATGTCTACGATTCGGTCAGTCCTTTCGTAGAGCTGACGGTGGCGATTTTGGGTATCATGATCACCGTGATTGCCATTGTACTCCAATTGGCCGCCCAGCGCTACGGCACCCGGCTGATCGATCTCTTCTTAGAAGACCAAATCAACCGTGCCTACTTCGCCTTGATGGTCTGCACGGTGCTCTATGCGGTCTTTTTGACCTTCGGGGTGAAGGATGATTTTTACCCCGGTTGGGCCTTATTGGTGTTGCTGCTGATCGTACAGACCGAGGTGTCGCTGTTGGCACCTTATTTTCTCTATGTATTTAAATTCCTGACGCCCACCAACTTATTGCACAGCATCCAACGCTCGGCCTATGAGGCGTTGCAAGAGGCCCAAAAAACCAAAGACCCCGAACAGCTCAAAAAGCACCAGATGGAGATGGCCAACGCCATCGAGCAGGTTACCGACAGTGCTTTATCGGCGGTCAACCAGATGGACCGGAATTTGGGCCTAATGGCGCTCAACCAAATCCGCGAAATGGTCTTAGATTACCAGGAACTCAAGCGCGACCTACCCGAGGCTTGGTTCCAAATCTCGCCGGATTATTTTGTGGGCATTTCTCGGGTTTTTTATGACGAGATCTGCGAACAGAAACAATGGGTTGAGGCTAAGGCCTTTATGGACATGGAGTTGATTTTTAAAAACTCCATCCGCGTCATGCCGGACGCGGTCAGTGCCATTGCCCGCAACACCCGCTTGTTGGGCGAAGAGGCCATCCGCAACCAAGATGACGTAACCCTAGAACTGGTGGTGCAGTTCTTTAACACCTTCATCCGCGTTTCGGTTAACGACAAAAATGTCCGCGCCATTTTTAACCTCTTTTACCAATACCGCTTGCTGGCTGAGTCGATCATGGACTACAGCCCCGAAGAGAGTGCGAAGATTCTCTTTTACTTTAAATATTACGGTGAAACCTGTCTCCAACAGGGATTGTGGTTTGTGATGCTCACGGCTTCTTTTGACTTAGGCAGTTTGGTGGCTACGGCCTTTGAAAAAAAGGTCGAAAATCTAGACCGGCTCTTGACCATTTTTATGAGCCTAGAAGACAACATCGACGCCACCAAGGATTTCTTGGCCTTTGAGGCGATCCGCAAAAGCCAAATCATCTTGGCTACTTACATCTACTCTAAGGGCGGTGACCAGAAACTGATCGATATGGTGATCGACGACTTAAGCTCTGAAACGGTCGACAAACTCATTTATTATCGTGACGCCCTCTTGGCGGTGAAGTCGAAAAAGTTTTGGGAAGTGACCGATCGGGGCTATACCTTTGAGTATATGGAGCCCGAGCAAAAGGAGTGGCTGGGCAAGTTCTTTGATGCCTTCATTTTAAGCCAGAAGGCATTTTTTAAGCAAACCGCCAAACCGGTGCCAACCGAGGGCAGCCATCGGCAGAAGCTCGAGCAGGAGATCCAAGGTGAACTGAGCGACCCCAAAGAAGAGGCGTGAGGATGCGAGCTGCCGCAGTCTTGACACTTTTGTTGCTGAGCCTTCCTTGGTCTGTTGGTCTAGCCGAGCCGAACCCTTACGAATCCCGGGTCATCCGCAAACAGATCCTTCAGGATTTTAAAAACCTGATGGATATGTGGAAAGAAGAGCTTTACTTTGAGATGTACGACTCGGGCCAACGGGCCAGCCGCCAACGCTTAAGCAAAGGCGAATTCGCCCAGCGGATGGTGGATTTGGGCTGGAAACCTAGCCTCAAGGCCGAAGATATCCGCAGTCTAGACATTCTCTACCGCAACTACGCCTCGATCCATGTGCGCATGGAGTTCGAAAACAAAATCAACCCGACTCGAAAGCTGCTAAAAGACATGGTCCTTTCGGCTATCTTAGAAGGCGAGAAAGACCGCAGCTGGCGTTTTGATTTAACCCAACTGATCCGCGTTCCCTATGCCGGGAAATTTGTGGACCTGGAAGCCGAAAAGAACGAGGCAGAAGCCCGCAAACGCCGCACCGAAGAAGAAGCCAAACGAAAAGCCGAAGAGGCGGTCCGCGCTTGGGCTCAGCGTAAAAAAGATATGGAAGAGGGTAAAGTCGTCCCCACCCCTGAAGACGAAGCAAGACTCGCAGCAGAACGCGCCGCAAACGAAAAGAAAGCAGCGGAAAATACTCAACCCTAAGGCAAATGAACGAACGACAAGAACGGGCAAAATTTCATTTGCAGCGCCTGTTAAACCTACAGGTACTCGGCCACTCTCATTCCTTTGAAGGCTTTAACCTAGATGAAGCCTTAAAGGATTTAGAGTCTTGGCAGGAACAGGCTATGGGCAATTTATCGGCCCTGATGGCGGACCTGAAGGACCAGCGCCCCGAAAACCGCCTTAAATTGATTTTTGAAGAAGTCGGCGGCCAGATCCAGGCCCTTTCGCCCAGCCTTCCCTTAAGCTTGGTCAAGCTCTACCAACGCGAAGTGGCTCGGTTGGACCCTAAGTTATACCTGACGATCTTACAAAACCTAGTGGCCGTTGACTATCTAACGCCCTTGCTGGGTGCCGGAGACCCGATGGTCAAGGCCTTGACCGAAGGCAAGATGCTGGCGGCCATCGATTGGTTCCCCGCTGCCTTGGGCTCCTTAGAGGTCACCCTGTTGGCCCGGCGCGACACCCAAGGTTATTGGCTGACGGGGCGGAAAAATAGCCTCTTTGGTCAAGATGCGGACCTGAACTTGCCCCGAATTTATTTGGTTTTGGCTGAGTTGGCCGAAGAAGGCCGCGACCGCACGGCTTTGTTTTTGAGTGATGGTAAAGGGGCTCAGCTGGTTCAAGACCCCTTACTTTACGGTCCCGGAACGGCGCACGTGGACTTTGCGGATCGGGCTCCGGCGCGGTTTTTGGAATACGTTGAAGACGGCGTGGACAGCCAGTTGTTTGTCAAGGCGCGGATGCAGCTGTTATTATTGCAGTCATGCCTCGCTTCAAAGGCCTATAAAACGGCCTTGGCCTTTGGCCAGAGCCGTTTGATCCAGGATATGTCCGAAGATGAACGGGAAGTTGCCTTACTGTACCATCCCTTGGCGGGGGATATTCTGATGGAGCTGAAGGCCTTCCGCGAAGGGATGACCGGCGCTTTGCTCCAGACCGCCTTTTACCATGATTGTTTGAAGGAAGCGACCGGCGAAGCTCAGGCGGAGTATGAAGACCTGCTGGAGTTGTTTTTGCTGGTCTTTAAAGTCTACGCGGGCCGCCATGTGCCCAACATGCTACACAAAGCTTTACAGTTGACCGGCGGGGCCCAGTTAGACCTGTTGGGGCCCTTGGAACTCTCGACGGTGGCCGGACTGGTCGGTGGGTCCGATCTGGACTTGGCTTTACAACTGGTCACCAAAGTCCTCAAACGCAACGAGGGGCGCGCTTTCAAGAGCCTATTCCGTGAGTTTGAGCGCTTCGGCGACAGCGAAGCCAAAAGCGACGGCCTCAAGGAGGCGGTGATGATCTTCCGGGATTTTGCTGGCGGGTTGTTTCTGCTGGTCAACGACCTCTTAGATCCCGAAGAAGGCAAAAATCCCCAGGCAGACATCGTCAACTGTGGGGCGATTGCCGACCTCTTTGGTGATGTGATGTTATGCTTCTTGCTGATCCGCCAGGCCTTTGAGGCCGAACGGATTTTAAGCGAGATGGGGGCCAATTTCTACAACCTTGGCCCCGACGCCATCGCTCGGCCGGAACTGCGGCCCTATTACAACCTGTTGGTTTTAGTTGAGCGCTTTTCGGTGCAGCACCTAAGCCGCCAAGAGGGCCAAATCCGCATCATCCAACGCAACCTAGCCCCGGCTATGGACGCCATCTTGGAAAAAGAAGGCAAGCTTTAGCGTTTTGCTCCGCCTGGGCCTAATTGCTGCGAAATCCTTTAAGCCCGATCCCTCACGGCTTTACCCATAAGGGCCCACCAGCGTTTTTCGCTGCCAAGCTGGCTTTGGGCTATGCCCGCTCTAGGGCAATGGGCCTAAGCTGGATTTAAGTTAACGATTGGGTAGCTTTTAAAAGGCAGGCCGTTGGATTCTGGCTCACGAGAGGGCGCGGTAGCCTTCGGCGCGCTAGACTAGCGCACCCCATGGTGCGGGATGCCGCCAGGGCGAAGCCTTCACTCAGAAAACCGCACAAGCCTCGCTGGCGGGGCCTAGTGCCTGAATCGGCCGCCCGGCCACCTCCTCTCCCGAGCACCTATTCTTAAGAGGCCAATTCTTCGGACCCCGGTCCCTTTTCTGTGATCCACTTCCAGTTTTGCAGCAGCCGGTTAAGGGCCCGCTTGTGGTTTAGCTTTTGGTAGATTTTAACCAGATACCCGAAGGCCTGCCGGTCCGGTTGGGCCTCTAAGGCGTTTTCGAAAGCGGTGATCGCTTTCTGGTAATCTTTGTTGCTCAGGGCTTCGCGGCCCTCACTCATCAAATTGTCAAAGCGGTTGTTAGAGGCGTCTTTTAGAAGTTGTGCCTGCATCTCGTACATTTCTTTTTCTACCTTTCCGGCCTGCGCATTGTCTTCGAGATTGCGGAAAAGTTTGATGGCCCGCTCAAATTGAGGCAGTTCCTTTGAGTACCTAGCCGAGAGCACGTATGCCTGAGCCGCTTCTGGGAGGCGGTTGGCGCGGCGCAGTTGGTCGGCTTTGTTGTGCAGGATGCGGCAGGCCTCTTCGAGCACCTTTTTGTCAGGTCCTTTGGGTCCTTCGGCGAGGGCGGTCGCTTGGACCAACGCATCCTCGGCCATCACCAATTGACCGGCGTCTAAGCTCACCGAAGCCAAGGCCAACCAAGTCTCGACCCTCGGTAGGTGCTGGACCGAGACCGTTAGGTACTCTAAGGCGGTGTCGGAATGACCATCGGCGTTTAACTGCAAGGCCCGCTCTTTGAGTTCGGTGGGGCAAAATATCCCTTCGGTCTCTTCTACGGAAGCCGAAGCGCGCATCAGATAACGGGTTGCAGCGCGCTTATTGCCCATTTCTTTATAAAGCAAACCTAAGTTTGCGTTGATGTAGCGGTCTTCTGAGTGAGTTTCAGCCAGGATTTTTAGGTCATTGGCCGCTTCCTCCATGCGCCCTTGGCGCGCTTTGCAGAGGCTCAGCAGCATGTCTAAGTAGGCGTAGTTGCTTTCTTTAGCTTTAATCTGCTCCAAGGCTTCAACGGCCTGCTCGATTTCCTGATGCTTCATCGCATAAAGCCCCAGGTTGACCAAGTTACTTTCTAAAGTACGGAAAGCGGGATTGCTCGGGGTCAGAAACAGACAGCTATGGGCTCGCTTGGACAGGCAATCAATCATTTCGGCTACTCCCGCCTCAAAGGGGGCGGTTTCTAACTCGTCGGCTTGACCGCAAAGCGCAAGCGCCTCTTCAATCTCTTCGAGGGAGCCGCTAAGCGCCTTTTTGCGGATTTGTTCGGTGAGCTGCTCGACCTGTTCGGTGCGTTGGGTCTTTTCTAAGGAGGCACGTAGTTCGGTGATGGGGTCTTCGCTGCCCAGATAGCCGGGCAAGAAAAACTCGCGTACCTTAGAAAAACGCTCCAAGAGGGCCTTGGCTTCGTGGTCGTATTTGTCTACCTGGGCGTCTAGGGCAGCCAAGTTGTAGCGGGGCATTAGGTAGCGAGGGTTGAGCTCTAATGCCTTTTGATACCAATCCGCCGCTAGGTCGGTCATATTCTGACGACGGTAGGCATTGCCCACCCGGTTGGCCAACTCAAAGTCCTTGGCAAAAGCCTCGAATAAGGGGACCCCAACGGCAGCGGCTTCGGCCCATCGGCGCGCTTTTACGGCGGCGTTGAAATGGATTTGAAGTTGGTCGCGGAGCTCGCCGCTTTGTTTGGGGTTCAGTTGGGCGAAGGACTTGCTGAAGTAATGGCTCGCTTCAGCATAGGCCTCTTTGTGGAAGTAGTTGAGGCCCCGCCTGATGACGCGTTCCGGTGTTAAACTGGGTTCAGCTTTTTTTAACATAATTTGGAGCTCGACGGAGGTGCAGGAGTCGGACAACCTTGGTGCTTAGGGTAAACTACTGACCTAGTACAGGCTAGAATAATTTTGGTCAAAATTGGTTAATATAGCAATTCGTAGAATTACCTAAAACCCGATCCATGGCTTGTTTGCGGTCGGTATTACTACGGATTACCCTCTCTAGATAGCCGTATTTAGGGGCCGCAGAGAAGGTGCATTCTAGGGGTTTAGCCCTAAAAAGAACCTGTTTTGTCAGACAGAACGGACAGGCCTAGCGCGATAAAGGAAAAAAAGAAGCCCATTTTGCCCGGTCGGTGGAATCCAGAAGGAAAAAATTGGGCAATATCGGGGAATGTTTTTGGGGGGGCCTTGGGTAGAAAATCTTTAGGCGGGGTAAAAAAAGGCCCGCCATTGCGGCGGGCCTTAATTTCTTACTTCAAGCCCCAGGGCTTAAGCAAAAAGTCCAGGTCCAGCTCGGGATAGAGCGGGAATTGGTTTAATAATCCAGCGACCTGCTGGCGGGCCGTTGCTTGGATGCCATCGGTTAGGACATAATTCGCCTTGCTCGGCTTACCCTGATTGGCACCTTTTTCAATGATTGCGGGCTTGAGGTTGCTCAAGACCATGTGCAGGATATTGGCGATCGTCTGCATCTCCGCGGGCCCCATGCCTAAGGTGGTCACCGCGGCGGTGCCCAAACGCAGGCCGCTGGTGTACCAAGGGCCGTTGGCGTCAAAGGGTAGGCTGTTGCGGTTCAGCGTGATGGCGCATTCGCGCAACGCCGATTCGGCTTGGCGTCCGGTTAGGCCAAAGCCCTTTTGTACGTCTACCAGAAATAAATGGTTGTCCGTTCCACCGGTCGCCACGGGCATGCCTAAGTCCACACAAGCCTTAGCAAAGGCTTGGCTGTTTTCAACGATTTTAGCGGCATAGCTGGAAAACTCGGGCTTGAGCGCTTCGGTAAAGGCAACCGCTTTAGCCGCCATCATATGCGGTAGCGGACCGCCTAAGATAGCCGGGCAACCTTTGTCTACATATTCAGCAAATTCGGCCTTGCAAAGCACCATGCCGCCCCGGGGGCCGCGTAGGGTCTTGTGGGTGGTGGTGGTGACCACATGGGCGTGGGCGACGGGGTCGAAGTCGCCCTTAAAGACCTTACCGGCCACCAAACCCGCAAAGTGGGCCATGTCTACCATGAACACCGCGCCGACTTCATCGGCCATTTCGCGCATTTTGCGGAAGTTGAGCGAGCGGGGATAGGCCGAGTATCCGGTCAGGAAGATCAGCGGTTTGACCCGGTGCAATTGCTCGCGTAGGGCCTCTAAATCCACCAAGCCGGTGGCTTTGTCGACCGAGTAGTTGTCCACGTCGAACATCTGGGCGCTGAAGTTGTGTCGGTAGCCGTGGGTCAAGTGACCGCCAGAGTAATAATCTAGCGCCACTAACTTCTGGCGGTGCATTTCTTCGCGGACTGTTTCCCAGTCTTCGCGTGAAAGATTTGAAGGGTTGCTTTCCTTGAGGCGTTCTAAAGCCGGGGTCTGCACCTTGGCTAGCAAGATGGCGGTGAAAGCCACCATGTTGGCATCGGCACCCGAGTGGGGCTGAACATAGGCATGGTCGGCGCCGAACAGCTCTTTGGCTTTGTTGGCCGCTTCGCTTTCGATCAGGTCCACGTTATCGCAACCGGCATAAAAGCGGTGCATCGGGAAGCCTTCGGCGTATTTATCGGTCAATAGGTTACCCATAGCCAGCTGCGTGGCGAGCGACGAATAGTTTTCGCTGGCGATCAGTTTCAGGTTGCGGCGCTGGTCGCGTAACTCGCCCACGATCCCTTGGACCACCAAAGGGTTGACCTGGGCAACCTGATCTAAAGAGGCATAATAAGCCGCTGAAGCAGGATTGGCGGAAGCTCCGCCCAAGGTGGCGAGGTAGTCTTGCAGGTAATTCGGTTTGTCCATCGTAAGGGGCAGCGGAGGGTTGGGGCACAATTTTAGTTGGTAAAGAATCAACTTATCGGTTCGACCCGATTTTGATCAACCCCTTTTCGGCGGGATTTTTGAAGTCCAGGGTACTTCAGGTTGGGACCCCATCCGAAGAAGGCGGCTCGTTGGACTCCATCTCATGGTCCGGGGCCTGTTCGCGCCAGAGTGGCGAGAGTTTACGCTGGGGTAGCTCGATTCGAAAACAGGTGCCCTGTTCCTTGTCTGAGCGAACGTTCAACTGCCCGCCCAGTCGTTGGGCTTCGGCTTCAACGGCGTCTAGGCCAACCCCCCGGCCCGAGATAAGGTTCACCTCTTCTTTCGAAGAAAAACCAGGCCTAAAGAGTAACTTCATCGAAGCCTCGGTATCTAAAGAAGCGGCCTCCTCGGCGGTGAGGAGGCCTTTTTCCAGCGCCAATTCGCGGATTAGTTGGGGGTCGATGCCGTTGCCGTCGTCACCTACCTCTAGCAGCAACAGACCCTCTTCTTGGCGGGCCGTGACCGTCAGACGTCCGCACTCTGACTTGTTGCGGGACTGGCGCAGTTCGGGGCGTTCGATCCCGTGGTCCATGGAGTTGCGCACCAAATGCACCATCGCATTGAGTAGCGGAGAAAGCGCCTGGATGTCTGCTTCTACACCACTAGCATCGATAAAGGTTTTGACCTTTTTGCCCATGGGGGCGGCGAGCCGTTCGGCCTCTAAGGCCAATTTGCGCAAATGGGGACGCAGGGGTTGATTTTTAAGGTCTTCTAAGGCGGTGGTCCATTCGGGCCTACCCAGCCTACGTCCGGCCCGCAGTAGCGCAATCAAATGCTCCACCCGCTCGGTAGGTACATTTATCCGCAGGTGCCCTCCTTCGTCTAGTTCCTCGAGCCCGACCAACTCGCGCAAGCGCTCCAGCGAAGCTTCTAAATGTTGTTCTAACTCGCCAGTGCGTAGCTCTAAGTAATTGATATGCTCCAATTCAAGCGCTTCGTCTTCGTCGAGCACCTCAACGATCCGGCTCTCAATCTGGTGGGCCGCATCGGCTACTTGGGTGAGGCCGTAGCAAGACATCTCCCCTTTTAGGGTATGGAACGAGCGCATCAGGCTTTGGCGGGTGACACCCGCTGGAGTCACTAAGGCTTGTTTGATACCGGCCAAGATGCTCCGCGCGTCTTCTAAAGCCATCAAGAAGCCTTCTTTGTCACGGGCTACGGCCAGGATCATCTTGTTGGTTCCCTCGTCGGCTCGCAGCAGCGCGCGCAGGGTTTGCTCTCGGGTCACGTCGGTGGCCACGATCAGGAGCCGGTCCTGGGACGCCTCTTCTTGCAGGATCAACCGGTACTCCAGATGCAAAACCAACCCGTTGATTTGGGATTCGGTGGGCAGAAGGTCGATCAGGTCTTTCATGCTGCCCCGTGTGGCGAAGAGCGTTTGGACCACCTCAAGGTGCTCGGCCCAGCGGTGCGCGTAAATTAGCGGTAAGACCTCCAACCCACCGATAGGCTTACCGAAAAACTCCTCACAGGCCTTGGAATATTGCGGGCGTACCTTAAGGTCTGCGCCACAAGAAAAGAACCCCTGGCCCGTGTTGTCCATCAGTTCTTTGATCTCGGAAGTGCGTTCAAAAACTTTGCGTTCTAAGGTACTGCGGTGTTCTTCGATCAGGTTTTTTTCTCGTTTCACCTGCTCTAACAACTCGGTCTGGGCCGCCAAGCGTTCGTCGCGCATTTTGCGGATACGGTAAGAAAGCGCCAAGGAGAGCACCACAATCTCCCAGGTAGTGCCGAAGATCATGGAATTTTGGGTGAACAGGTTGGTGCCTAAGATACCAAAGCTGCGCATACTGCTGACCAAGATCGACATCATCGAGCCACCCAGGGCGATCAAGAAGAAGCTGGCCGGTTGGTATCCCCGTAAGAAGAGCACGATGCCTAAGATGATGGGGATCGGCGGGGCCACGGTGCCCATAGTGGTGATGTAAATACCCACCGCAGGCCCGGAAAAGAAATTAGCCAGCGGGATGCCCAAGGCCGGGAAGATCAGTGCCAGTAATATTTTATCCCAAACCGGGGCGGTTTCCTTGGTGTGCAGGTAAAGCCGGATAAAGGACAAACCCCACAAGAAAGCCAAGGCTAC
The DNA here is from genome assembly GCA_032250835.1 of bacterium. Classification (GTDB taxonomy): domain Bacteria; phylum SAR324; class SAR324; order XYD2-FULL-50-16; family XYD2-FULL-50-16; genus TamC13-09. Next base: position 508,520 of record JAVVEA010000001.1, on the reverse strand, counting down.
GCTGACCGACGGGATCATCGCATTTAATCCGGGCGAGTGGGGCCAGAGGTATTGGTAGGCCAAGCCCCGTAAGGAAACGCTATAGACCATCAAGCTTAAGATAAAAAAGCTATAGGTAAGGTAGGCCGGGTCTCTGGTGCCCCAGAAGATGCCGATATGGTAGATGAACATTACCAAAACCAGCCCGGCAAAGCCACCGATCAGTAAGGTTTCGGGTAACAGGCTCTCTACATAGCCCTCCGCTTTAACCAGACGTAAAGGGAGGGCCAAGGTCCCTTTGCTGACGGCGCGCAAAAAATAGGTGTTCTGGCTTCTTGGCGCAAAGGTTAGGCGGAAGGTCTGCTGGGGGATTTGGATTTCCCGCTCATAAAAGGGCAAGGTGTCGCCGGTGACCCGCTCGATCCAGCCGCCTTGACCATTGGGTTCGTATAGGTCTAGCAGGTCCAGACTACCAAAGCCCTGTTCTAAAATACGGGTGACCGGTTTGTCGTAGGGATTGGCGATTTCGATTTTTACCCAAAGGGCCATGCTGGTATAGCCCAAAGACACCGAATCTTTTTTGTTGGGCCTGAAGCGTTCGGCAAAGTCCGGCGTGGAAACTTCGCTAATGGTGAGCTGGCGGCTGGGGTCTTCAAAAAGTTCCACCTGAGGACCTAGGTCGATAGAAGTCCGCTCGGACAAGACCACCTTGGCCCAAAGTGGGGCTGATTGGAGGCAAAGAACTAAAAATAAAACAACACGGATCATCAGGGTCCCTCAGCAGATGAAAACAACAGGTCGCTAGATGAAGGATAACAAACTTCTGCAAAGAACCATAAGCCGAAGGTTCAGCTAGGGTGAGCACCCCAAAAAACGGTCCACTAAAGCGGTTGCCCCTTTGTCTTTTCCACGTTAAATTGAAACGATCCGCTTGGGGCATGGTCTAGGCGGTTTATGCTCGATTTCTCTACTTTGGAGCTTTGATGGAATCCTTAATGAAGGCGTTAAGCCCGGCCCACCAAACCTGGTTTGCCAATATGGCGATCCATGCCATTTGGGCAGATGGGCGGATTGCTCTGAGCGAATTCGAGAATTTTCAGCGGCTTTTGTCGCTTATGAAAAATCTGGGCGACAAGACCCAACTGATCCGCAAACTGGAAAACAATCAGGCCGACCCCCTCACCCTTCCTGAAGACATTGACCGTAGTATCTTGCCCGAAATCTATTTGGAGCTGGTCAACTTTGCGATCTGTGACTGGGACTTGGCCGATGAAGAGAAGGCCTTTTTAGACGAACTGGCCGCACTCTTTGACTTTTCTCGGGCCTACCGCACCCGTACGCTGCAATGGGCCCAAGAGGGATTGCGTTGGCAAGAAGACCAAAAGCTCCTACTGCCCCGGGAAGTAGAACTGACCAACAGCCGGGTGCCGCTGCACCGCATGGATGTAGCCCAAAAGATCTGGTACGCCGAGGTCTTGATTGGTGCGGTGATGATCGACGGGATTGTAGACGACCTGGAACTGAAATTATTGCGTACCGCCTTGAACTTTGTGGACGACGCAGTAGAGAAAAGGCGGTTGGTGGGTTTTGTGAAGAACCGCCTGCGCCCCTCCTTGCTGTCCCCGCCTAATTTGGACTTCGAAACCATCTATTTGATCTTTTTTGAGGTCCTGCGTGTTTTGTCGCTCAATGACGACCTAGCCAATAAAGAAGTTCTGTTCATCGGCGATTACGTACGGGCCTGCAATCTCCCCATTTTATTGGAAGAGCGGGCTTTGGTCTGGTGCAAGCGCGGGATCAGTTGGCGGCAGAAGCGCAAAGGCTTGGCTAAAGTAGCCAGCTTTGGAGACGGCACGGCGGGCTCGAGCCTATCTAAATCCGAAGACCGCTGGTTGCCGCACCCTGAGTCTAACGCGCTGCTGTTTCGGGAACAGGGCTGTTACGCCTGTGACTCAGAGCAACCGGTGCGGGTTTACCGGTTGCGCCCTAAGTCTCAAAAGTCCCGCACCAACCTCTTTGGCGTGCCCTATTACCTGGGGCCCATGACCGAAAAGGATGATGCCTTGGACTATAGCCGGATCAAGGTGCATATCTGCCCGGAATGTTATTTTGCCTCTACCCAAAAGGAAATGTTCCGGCCCAAAGAGGCGGCGCGCATCCCCACCGTATTCAGCAACCGCGAGTTTTTGCGGCTTTGGTCTGAAGGTAAGGAACGGCGCAAGGCGGAGTATCGTTTGATTGAAGAAGAACGCGACTTGATCCTGCCGGGGCTGGCGCATGTGCAGACCGCCTTTGAGTTGGCCATGCACAGTATCGACATGATCCAGCGCTTTAAGCCCGAAGAGGCCAATGTTTGGCTTAAGGTCGATTGCAGCCTCACCCTAGCCGAGCAGTTGATGCAAGGCGGCCAAAATTCTGAGGCCGAGCGTTATTTGATGGATGCTGAGCGGATGGCTCGAGACCTGATGCTTTCGACTAGGGACAATCTCTTAAGCCTCAAAGCGGCCCGTTTGTTGTTCCAGGTAGCGCTTTATCAAGGCAATCAAAGCTCGGCGAGCAACTATTTGAACTTTTTTATTCGTCTTAAAGATGATAAGTTCAAGGACATGGAAGGGGCTGAAAAGTCCCATTTTACGGGGGTTTTCAATGAAGTCAAACGGGACTTTGAGGACCGCGAAGAACTAAACAAAACCAAACTGGATGGATTCCACCGGCCCACGGGCCTGGAAGCTTCAGTCGAAGAACCTGACGAGGACCTTTAATGGCTACGGACCGCGAAATCCATATTTTGATTGTCGACGACTCCGCTCCAATGCGGCACTTAGTCCGGCAGACCTTAGAAGAACTCTACTTTAAAAACTTTTTTGAGGCAGAGAACGGCGAAGAGGCTTTAAAGGTTTTAGAAAGTCAGGGGATCGATCTGGTTTTGCTGGACTGGCAGATGCCCAAGATGACGGGTATCAGCCTTTTGAGGGAGATCCGGTCCCAGGACAAATATAAGACCCTGCCGGTAGTGATGATCACCTCCGAAGCGACCAAAGATAACATCATCGAAGCCGCAAAAGAAGGGGTTACCGGCTACATCCTCAAGCCCTTCGACTCCTTTTTGTTGGGCGAAAAGATCGAAAAGGTCCTTTCGGACAACTAATTTTTTCCAAAAGAAATGTTATTGTCCGCTTCCCCTGTTCCCTATGATGGACCTATACTAGCCCAAATCAATACCAATGAAGGGGGCAGATGACCAATTACAACCAGTGGCTTGAAGGCGGCAACTACAAGATCCTGGTGGACCGGTTGCAAGAAGGCCTGTTCGCGCTGGTCGACGGGAAAGTGGTGTACAGCAACCAATTCCTAAGCCGACTTTTAGGCTACGAGCCCCAAGAATTACAAGGCCGGTCCTTCACGGATCTAGTTTACCCCGCCGACTTAAGCCTAGTCCAAGAACGTTACGAGGCTCGCCTCCAAGGCCTTCCGGTTCCTGTGGATTACGAAGTCCGGGCGCTACGTTCTGACGGGAGCTGGGTTGATGTGCTCTTGAGTGTGGGCCTCAGCCAAGGTCCCGATGGAGAAGCCATCACCGTTGGCAGCGTTAAAGACATCACCGAACAAAAGCAAGCCTTCGCGCTACTGGCCCAGTCCCAACAAGAACTAAAGACCATCTTAGACCAATTGCCGGACGTCTTTTACCGTACCGATATGGAAGGTCGAATCGTCATGATCTCGCCGGCCTGTTTTGAAGCCATCGGATACCGACCTGAAGAAATGATCGGCAAGCCGATGGCTGATTTCTACCATGACCCAGAGCAACGGGCCAAAATTGCTCAAGCGATTGTTGACGGCGGGGGACGGGCCAAACAAGTTGAGGCCGCTTTGCGCCACAAATCGGGACGAGCGATTTGGGTCTCTACCAATGCAGCCGTTCGCCTCGACCCAGCGGGGCGGCCTAAATGGGTCGAAGGGGTGGCGCGGGACATCTCCCAGCGCAAACAGATGGAAGACGAGCTCTTGCGTTTGGCCACTACCGATGACTTAACGGGGCTTTATAACCGCCGTCATTTTTTTGGACGCGCCGAGCAGTTGATCACCGTGGTGCAGCGATATCAGCGGCCTCTTTCAGCGCTGATGCTCGACTTGGACCACTTTAAGAAGATCAACGACCAATTCGGCCATCAAGCTGGGGATAAGGTGTTGCAACTATTTGCTGGCACCTGCAAACAGCTGGTGCGCGATGCAGACCTAGTGGGGCGTTTGGGCGGAGAGGAGTTTGGCATTGTCTTGCCCGAAACCTCGACCGAATCAGCCCATATTTTGGCCGAACGAATCCGTTCGTCTGTGGAATCGGCTCGTTTAGAGGGCAGCTACGAACAGGTTGGGGTCACCGTAAGTATTGGCTTGGTGGGGATGCAAGGCAACCATGATAACTTGGAACAACTGCTGAGCCAAGCGGACATGGCGTTGTATGAGGCTAAGGCCCAGGGGCGCAACCGCGTGGTGGTCTTAAATTAGGGCAAACTGAGCTTCAAGGCCGCCGCCAACTCGGGCTCCTTCCAGGGGTCTTGGGACTGATGGCTGGCCAGGATTTTTTGGCAAAGCTGCGGCCATCTCTGGGCTCCTGAGGCGGCTTCGTTCGCTAGCCCTTGCAGTTCCCCTTTGAGCTTAAACTCCTCATAGGCCGCTTGTAGGCCCGGCCAAAGGGTGGTGGGCATGCCTTGGTGGTTGCCGAAGTACCAGTGTAGCGCGACGTTATCACCGCTCTCAATCAGTTGGGGCAACACACAGAGGCTGTCTGCGGCCAGGTCTCGGGCAGTCCGGGCGACCAGCTCGGTAGGGCTGCGGCCCAGATCACTTAACATCTCTCCCCAGGCGGGGCCCAGCCGCCGGCCCATCTCGACTTCTCCCAACTCATGCCGCAAAACCCAGGGTAAAATCCGCTCCGTTAGATTTTCGACGCTTTCGTCTAAGGCCGACTCTAAATTAAAGCCCAATAGGGCGCGGGCCATGGGGTTGTCGCGTTTCTTAAACTGCCATTCTTCGACCTTGGCATGCACCCAAAAGCGTAGCGTGTCGCGGCGTAGGTAGATCCTCTCGCCCTGTTTGAATGCAGGCGGAGCGACCATCCCTCGGGCCAATTCCTTGCCCGCTACCAAACAAGCTACGCCGTCGATGGTTTCTTCGCGTTCTAATTCGGCCAAGAAGAAGTGGGGCCAAGACTTTGCCCCGAGGCCGCCGTTGTACACAAACCCTTCGGCGGCCAACAAGCCGCCTAGGGCTTCTTGGTCATAGGGATCAAAGCGTTTGCCCTGGATGGAGATCGGTTCAAATTCCTGTTCCTCCAAATCTTCCCAAAGCTCTTCGTGGTCTACAATCCAATGGTTCAGCTCTCGCTTTTGTAGCGTTGCGGAAAACCCTAAACCTTGCCGCCAGCGATAAAACTCGCGCATCTTTAGGAGGTAAGTACAGAGCGTGAACTGTTGCGCGCTGCGCGCATCGGCGCGGTCGCAGTTTGCTTGGACTTGACGGATCAAGTGGGGCAGGAAATCAGACATCAAGACTCCGCTCAAAAAAGGTTTGCACCAGCATAGCGGTCTGAGTCCCAAAATAAAAGCCAAGTTTTTTGGCTCCTTGAAGCCCCTCACTTGGGTAGGAATGGAGGTTGTTTTGTCTGAAGTCGGTACCGGATCTAGCGTAGTTTTTAAAGGACTGTTAGGACCAAAGGTTGGTTTATGGGGGCGGTACTAACTCCCTTTTTGGTGCCTAGCCTTAAGGCTCAGGTAGCCACCCCTTCTTTGGACCCTTCGGAGCCCCTCTGGGCTGCTCCGGCCATTGGTTGGCGTGCAGCCATGACGCTACAACTGGCCGCTAGTAACCACGACGGCTCGACTTATAACAGTTCAGGCACTTTGACCTTTGAGAACAGCCGCAAGACCAACGAGTTTTTGGCGACGCTCTTTTGGAAGGATTTGCGTCTAGAAGGTTCGGGGGTGAGGTGACCGAAAAAGGGCATGAGGTTAGCGCCGCTACCTTTAGCAACAGCACTAGCTTTACAAAAAGGGAATCACTTGCCTAGGTGATCGAAAAGACGGTTTCCTTGGGACTTTGGGGCGATGCCCTTGGGTATCCGGTCAAACAGACCGGTACCGGAGCGGGTCTAAGCCTACGCTTAGGGAACTGGTTTTATCTGGGATATAGCCGCGAGGCCCGCTTTGTTGATGACTATAAATGGGAAGAAAACTTTTTGGGTCTGGCGGTTTACCAGCCCAAATCCTTCCGTGCCGAGTATTCGGAACTACGCAAAGATGACCCCGTTGATGGCTCTGGCATCCAGCAATATGGGGACCAGCGTAACCGAATCTCCTGGGAGTTTTACACCAGTGAACTGTTCTAGACCTTGTTTACTCAGTCAGATAGGGGCCATCAGTATGCGGTGGTGGGTGATCAGTTGGCGGCCTTCGGGCTCAGTTGGATGCCCGCCGAAAAGTTCTCTACCGGGGCCCGCTATGAGCGGGCCCCGGCCGATGATAACGACCTAGAGACAGGCGGGCACCTTTCGGCGGGCCTGTTGTTTTAGGGGGTTAGTTGGTCGTCGACTTGAGTAAGTCGGCCTGTTGGTCTGCTGCTAAGGCATCAACCACTTCGTCGAGGTCACCGGAATTCATCACCTCTTCGAGGCGATAGAGCGTAAACCCGATGCGGTGGTCGGTGATCCGGCCTTGGGGGTAGTTGTAGGTGCGGATGCGCTCCGAGCGGTCCCCAGAGCCGACCATGTTTTTACGCAGCGCCGCCAATTCGCTGTTCTGGGCTTCGGCTTGCTGTTCGTACAGCTTAGCCTGGAGGTGCTTCATCGCACGGGCGCGGTTCTTTATCTGGCTTCGTTCATCCTGGCATTGCACCACAATCCCGGTGGGGACGTGGGTGATGCGGATCGCCGATTCGGTTTTGTTGACATGCTGTCCACCGGCCCCTGAGGCGCGGTAGGTGTCAATCCTCAAGTCCCCTGCATCTATCTGAACATCCACCTCTTGGGCCTCGGGCAAGATGGCCACGGTGCAGGCAGAGGTATGGATACGGCCTTGGGTTTCGGTGGCCGGAACCCGCTGGACTCGGTGGGTGCCTGCTTCAAACTTCATGCGGGCGAAGACGTTGTGCCCCTCGATGGTGGCCGTGATTTCTTTAAAGCCCCCCTGGGTGGCGGGGTTCGAGTCGATCACTTCCAGTTTCCACCGGTTGATCTCGGCGAATTTTTGGTACATCCGGAACAGATCCCCAGCAAAAATGCCCGCTTCGTCCCCGCCCGTACCGGCGCGGATTTCTAGGATCACGTTTTTGTCGTCGTCCGGGTCTTTGGGTAGCAGCATCAACTGCGCTTCCTTCTCCAACTCACTTACTTGGGTCTTTAATTGCGACAACTCGGCCTTGGCCATCTCCTTCATCTCGGCGTCTTCGTTGGTATCGGCCAAGATCGCCTGATTCCCTTCTAGGTCATCATGGGCGCGTTGCAGACGAGTGAAGAGATCAAAGAGCGGCATGAGCTTGGACTGCTCCTTAGAGAGCTCCTGTAGCTTTTTGCTGTTGTTGGCGGTATCCGGGTGGCTCAGAAGTGCGGTGACTTCCTCATAGCGGTCGGCGATTTTGGCGAGTTTTTCGAGCATAGATGGGCTAAAGGAGATATCCCAGAGGCCGCGGGCGCGGCCCCTGCAATGGGATTTCTACTTTTTCCCGCCGGGAGTGAAGTTTTCGTACTTCTTCTTGAAGCGGTCGATGCGGCCTTCGCGGTCAACCATCTTTTCTTTGCCCGTGTAAAGCGGGTGGCACTGTGAGCAAACGTCCACTTTGACAATGCCGCCAGTCGTTGAAGGGATGACAAACTCAGCACCGCAAGCGCAAGAGTAAGTGGTGTCAATATACTTGGGATGGATATCCGCTTTCATAGGGCTCCTAAAGGGTCACGAGTTCACCCAGGCACCGTGCCGGGAGGTCAACGAACCGCTGGTGTTGGAAGGTTAAGAATTAACCATCCGTAAAAGCTCATCATTTGAGGGGAATTTATTCATTTTGTCAAGCAGGTATTCCAGGCTCTCTTGCGACTTGGTGGCCATCAAGAGGCGACGAAGCTTCCAGACATCCGCCAAGTTGGGCAGCAGCAATTCTTCTTTACGGGTAGAAGACTTGTCGATGTCGATGGCCGGGAAGACGCGTTTCTCGACCAATTTGCGGTCGAGCACCAATTCCATGTTGCCGGTACCTTTGAATTCTTCAAAGATCACTTCGTCCATCCGGCTGCCGGTATCGATCAAAGCAGTGGCCATGATGGTCAAGGAGCCGCCATCTTCAATGTTGCGCGCGGCACCAAAAAAGCGTTTGGGTTTGTGCAGCGCGTTCGCGTCCACACCACCCGAAAGAATCTTGCCTGATGGCGGGATCACGGTGTTGTAGGCGCGGGCTAAGCGGGTGATGGAGTCGAGCAGGATCACCACGTCATGTTTGTGCTCCACCAAGCGCTTGGCCTTTTGGATAACCATTTCAGCCACTTGGACGTGCCGGGTCGCGGGCTCGTCAAAGGTGGAGCTGATCACCTCACCGTTGACCGAACGTTTCATGTCCGTCACTTCCTCGGGCCGCTCATCGATGAGCAACACGATCAAAAAGATGTCTGGGTAATTTTCGGTGATGCTGTTGGCGATATTCTGTAGTACCGTGGTTTTACCGGCCTTCGGCGGTGCCACGATCAAGCCCCGCTGCCCCTTTCCGATAGGGCAGAACATGTCGATAATCCGCGAAGTTTTGTCGCCTTTGGGCGTTTCTAAACGGATGATTTCGTCGGGGTAAAGAGGGGTGAGGTTGTCGAAGAGGGTCTTGTCTTTGCTGTATTCGGGCTCTTCAAAGTTGAGCTTCTCGACTTTCAGCAAAGCGTAATAACGCTCCGAATCTTTGGGTGGGCGGACCTGGCCCTCAATGGTGTCGCCGGTGCGCAGGTTAAAACGGCGGATTTGGCTGGGGCTGACGTAAATATCGTCAGGGCCCGGAATGTAGTTGAAGTCCGGGCTGCGCAAAAAGCCGAAGCCGTCGGGCAGGGTCTCTAAGACGCCTTGGGAATAGATCGCCCCGCCCTTGGCGGTTTGTGCGTTGAGCAGCGCAAAGATCAGGTCTTGGCGCAGCATGCTGGTGGCGTTTTCCACCTCATATTCTTTGGCGAGCTTTTCCAGCGCTTTGATATCCATCCGTTTGAGTTCTGAAAGAATCAGCGGCTCAACACCATTAACGGTTAGTTTCTTTTTGGTGTCCGGAGAGATGGTTTTCGCTTCGTTCATGATCGAACGGGGCGACTTTTTGGGGGCACTTTTCCTGGCGGGGACGGTTTTCGGCGGCACAGTTACAATCAGGTCTAGGGTTTTGCTGCGTGGCTTCCCGGGTAACCGGGTACTAAGAGAATAGATATAGGGATAGCTTTGGGAATCGCGATCATACAGGCAGGAGATCGGATCAGTCGCAGCAAGGCTAACGAACTTGAGCCCAGCCCGTCAAGATTTAAATTTCCTCATCTTCATCTATCAGGGCCGATTGGGCCTCATTTCTGCGCGCTGCTTCCTTGGCACGGCGCATCAAGGCCTGCCCCTCCGGGGGTGCTGCAGGCTCGAAGGCCGTGGCTTTACGGCCAAAGGCATGTTCTTCTTCGGCCATTAAAGCCTCGCCCAATTGTTTGGGGCTTAAAAGCCTGAGCCCCTGAAAAGTTTCTCGTGCCAGCAGCAACAAAGCGACCACTCCCATCACCCCTTGGGCCAGGAAAATCAAAAAATGCCCTTTGAGGCGATAACCCAGAGAGGCCTTGATCAAGAAGGCGGTCAACAATAAGACCGCCATAAACCGGAACCCCATCTGGCTAAAGGCTTGGTTACCGATCAGGCCGTAAAGCCCGGCGGCTCGCTCTAAAAAGGGATGGCCCGGCGGAAATACCAAACCCACCAAAAGGGAAAAGGACAAGAAGTGCACCAGGGCGGCGAAAAAGGCGGCACTAAAGCGAGCGCGGGTGCTCTGTGAAAAGAGCAGGAAAAGCACCAACATCAAGCTAGAGCCGCCAAAAAAACGCCACCAGAAGCCCGCAAAGAGGGCGCCGGGCAGGCCGAACCAGTTTTCCAAACCCGCCGAAGGCCAAAGTAGGTTGATCGGGTCCGGGTCCCAGGGACCCTGGCTGACTAAGGTCAAGAGGATCAACAGGCCTAAGACGATCTTGATCAATTCCGGGTGGAATCGATCGGGCCGTTCGCCCGAAAGCAGGTTGCCGGGCTCTTGGATTTCCATCACCGCGCCTCTGGGGGAAAGAGCTGGTAAAAACCGCCCACCGAATCAATCCCGTGGGCGTCTGATCCATATACCAATTCCAAGCCACGCTGCAAAGCCATGTTCTCCATATTTTTCGGTAAATAGGCCCGACCACAAGTGGCGCGGCTGTAGCCCGAATGGTTGTGGTCCAGCTGGTATCCCTGGGCTTGGACGGCGTCTAAAAAGGCCTCGGCCTGGGCTGGACTGGGTTCTTCGGGGCCGCCTAAGACCTTGGTGAATTTATAGATCAAGCCGGGGTGGCCGATTCTCTTGGGCCGGTGGGACTTAAAACCCCACCGGGCGCTGGCGGTGAGCCATTCCCAATAAGCAGCGTGTACCGACTCTAGGGTACCGTAGTCCTTAAGCAAACCCTGAGTGAAGTCTTCGGGGCTAAAATCGAGCATTTTGGGCGCGCCGGAGCCCGGTAGAAAATGCAACGAAAGCAGGCTGTCTTCAAGCTGTTCACCCCATTGGGTCACCAAATCGACCGTCGCTTGCTCAAAGCCGGGCACAAAATCCAACTCCAAACCTACCAAAACCTCCAAACGCCCCTTAAACTGCGCCTTCATTTGGCGGCAATGCTCCAAATAAGGCTCTAATTCGTCGGGGCGCAGAGCCAGTTCGTCGAGTAACCGGGCATCGGCCACCGCCCCTTCGGGCAGCGGTGCATGTTCGGTCAGGCTGACCCTTTGAAAACCCAACTCCACTGCCCGTTCCAGCATGGCCTCGGTAGGCTGCCTTTTGCCATGGCGGCAGAATTGGGTATGAAAATGCCCGTCGCGCTGGATCATGCTTGCTCGATGAGTCGTTTGAGAAAGGGGGCGGTGATTTCCGTGGCCACCAGGGCCAACCGACCGTCCATAGCCTGCACCAAGGACTTGAGCTGGGCGGGCTTGCCTTTAACCACAAAATAATAGTCTTTGGGTAAATCGGCCTTTAGGCTACGTAACCAAGCTTCCCTTTCGGGGTTAAGGTAGCGAATCCATTGCAACCGCAGCTGCTTTTTGCCCTGGGTGATTTTCAGGTCCGGCAAGAGGTAGCGGTTGTTGGCCAAGCCAACCACTTCGGTCAAGGTTTCTGCATGATACCCCGGATCGTATTGCTCGTTGAAGCGTTTTTCTAGGGCCAAGATTTTTTCGTGGGACCATTGACCCATAATCCGCCGAGGAACCCGGTAGCCCGAATTGTGCTCGACCATAAAATAAAAGGGGCCCTTCTTGTCTGGCAGGCGGATCTCGGCTTTTAGTTCCCAGGGCCCCGCCAGGCTAACCACGGCCCCAAAAAAGTTGGCCAGTTCTAGGCCATAACTCCGTGCGTTTTCGAGTACCGAAGTGGGCCCGTCGACCACCAGACTGGTCACGCTGGGGCGGTTCTGCTCGACCCGAAAGAGTAGGCCAAAAAACTTCAACATCTGCATCAAGGGTTGCAGCGATTGCTTGGAGCGGATGCTCAATTGCAAGGATGTGGCTTTTAACATCAACCCTTGGGCCTGTTCCAGGTTGTAGCGGTCGATCAGTTGAGCCGGGGTCATGGGCTCAAAGGACTCTAGTTCTTGATTGGACGATAGGTCCGAAAAGAGCCAAACCAAGGGGTTTTCCAGGCGCTCGGGCTGGTTTAAGCCCAAGGGGCCCAAGATCCGTTCGCGGTGGGTTTCTAGTTGCTCGTGGTGCTCGGCGCGGTGGGACCAATAGTCCGCAGCGGCGTCAAAGACCTGAGAACGCAGTAAAGCCGGGTCATCGGTTTCCGGCGCCCGGAATTTGGCACGCTCCAAGAGGATTTTGATCATCCCTTCGATCACCTTGGGGTTGCCCTCTTGGGCTTCCTTTAAGACCTCCTCGGCGGTCTCGCGGCTTTCTCCGTGTAGCGTTTCCATAGCGCTGAGCAGGCCTTCGGCCAAGCTCAATTGTTCGGGCTCGCCCTTAAGGAATTTAGGACTGGCCCGCTCTTTGCGGAAGGTCACCATCAATAACGGGCCGCTAAGCATGACGCGCCTCCAATGCCGAGGTTAAATGGAACCCTAAAGCCGCGAAGGCCGAAGCCACATTGACCGAATTCTTGCGCCCCCGCATGGGTAAATGCACCTGCCCGACCACGGCGCTTAAAGCCCTTTGGCTGAGGCCAAACTCCTCGTTACCCAAGAGCAAAACCGCACGGTTCGGCCAGGGATATTGGCGGTAGTCTAAAGAAGCGGCGGTACGCTCGACCCCGATCAAGGCATAACCCTGGGCCGACAGGCTCTCGACATGGTCCCAAAAGTCTGGGGGCTGCAAGCAGGGGAACCAGGCTTCGGCCCCCATGGCGGTCTTGCGGACTTGGTTGTGGCTCACCGGCGGACAGTCGGGCCCGATCAACAGACCCGCCAAGCCCAGCGCCTCAGCACTGCGGATCAAAGAGCCTAAATTAAAGGCGCTGCGGATTTTTTCGGCGGCCACCCAATAATCAAAGCGCGGCTGCCAGGGCTCGTTTGATTCTAGGTCGCCTTGGGGGACCAAATAACCCTCTTCGCCTAGGCCCAAGCCTGTTTCTTGTTGGTGGTGGTGGAAGCGGTCGCTGGCCCATTCCTGCCAGGCCCGCAAGGGCCCTTGAGGGGTTGGGGGAGCGGGGCAGTCCATCCAGCCCAGGGCGCGGCGATAGTCTTGGGCCAAAAGAGCCAAGGCTTGGGGGGTGACCGGTTGGGCCTGAAGGGCCGTCAACTGGACGTACAGCTCCGCGAACCAACGAGCTAGCCATTTGTGGCGGCGCGGGGGCGGCATTTGGAGTAGTTTGTCGCGGCTGATGTTAAATCCGATCAAGGCACCTCTGGGGTATGTTTTGGTTCTAACACCCCCAGGGGTTCGGGGCAATCCCCCTGGGCGTTAATCCCAACCGTCCTGCTGGCGGCGCTGCTTGCCCCGGAGAATCTGGCGGTAGCCCGAGTGCAGCTTTTTTTGCCGCTGCCTTTCGGCTGATTCGCTGGCCTTATCCTGGCGGCTCGATTGGTGCCTTAGTTCCGCTTGCAGTTTAACGAAGTTATTCCAGCGTTCCGGCGCGAGCGTTCCGTTTTCTAGGGCCGCTTGCACTTGGCAGCCCGGTTCGTTCTGGTGGCTACAGTCGCTAAACCCGCAGGCCCGAACCAACGCTTCGACCTCCGAAAAGGTCGCCTCTAAACCCCGTTCGCCGGACTGGGGCAATAGCTCGCGGATGCCTGGTTGGTCGATCAAAAGGGCCCCATTGGGCAGCTTGAGTAGGTTGCGCGAAGTGGTGGTGTGTCGGCCCTTTTGGTCCTCTTCGCGCACCCCGCCGGTTTCTTGGGAGGCTTGGCCCAGAAGAAAGTTGGCCAGCGTGGACTTGCCGACCCCAGAAGAACCCAATAGGACCCAGGTTTTGCCCGGTTCTAAGTATAATTCTAAGGGCTCCAAACCGCGCCCCAGTAAGGCGCTCACCGCAAATACCGGCAAACCCGGCGAAAGCGCGGCTACCTCGGCCACCCCCGCTTGGGGGTCTTCGGCTAAGTCGGCTTTATTGAGTAACACCACGGGCTGGATTTTTTGTTCAAAACAAAGCAGCAAATACCGCTCGATCCGTCTTAGGTTTAATTCTTCACCAAAGGCGGCGACGATCAAGGCTAGGTCCAAGTTCGCTGCTAAAACCTGCAATTGACCGGTTCCGTCTTGGGCCTTGCGTTCTACACCGGTCCAGCGGGCCAGTTGGTTTTTGCGGGTTAAAATTTCGGTGATAGGGCCGTCCGGACCGTCGGTCTCCACAAAGTCACCGACCTGAGGGAATTGGCCGCTCTGGGCCAATTTCCCGGTCAGTCGGGTGAGCGACTCGGGTCCCTCGGGCCGCCAAAGCCGATAAAGGCCATGGGCACCTCCAGCCACGCGGGCCAGCAGGGACGGATTTTTAGATTGGTCGAGGAAAAAAGCGGTCAGGCCCAAGGCCTGCTGGGATTTTGAAGGTTTCATGTCTTTAAGCTGATCAAGGTCGCAATGATCCCCGGACGTCAAGCGCCCAAGGCGGGAATAGGATCAAAGGCGAGAATCCAGGGCTGGTTTAAAGAGCCGAGGGTTCTCTACGACGCAAGCTCCACAGCTTGATTCAACATAAAACTCCTTTTGAAGAGGTTGGCTACATAATAACCCACCGATAAAAACAGGGCAAGCCCCCAAGGGGGATTTAAGAAGGGTGGTGCTCCTGCCAATAGCCAACGGAGACGACAAAAATAAAGGACAGCAACATCGAGATACCGACCCCGATGACTCCTAGGTAGAAGACCAACCAAGCAAAGGCGCTTAAGGTTTCCATAGTTCCTCCATTTTTTCTTTTAGCTTACCCCCAATAACCCCCAAGAGATGTAAACTAGTGGCCAATCTAGCCCGGTAACAAGGGCAGGCTTTCGCTCTCTTGGCCAAGACTTGATTTGAGTCCCAGGGCAACGGAGATGTTGGTGATTTTCTGTTTTAGATCATCGGCCTCATTCTTCAAGGAACCCGAAGCAGAGGATAACTCTTCGGCTTGGGCTGAGTTTTGCTGGGTGAGGTGATCTAAGCCCACCACCAGTTGCCTGATCTGCCCGACCCCCTCGGCCTGTTCTCCAGAACTTCTTGAGATAGAGCTGATTTGGTTGCTCATGGCGTTGATTTTTTCTTCCTGGGTGGCGTTGGATTGGCTAATCACCTCAATCAAGCTAGACACCTCTTCCACGCTCCGTGAGATTTTCTTGAGGCTTTGGCTGGCTTCGCTGGCTAGCTGATTGCCCCGCTGGACCTTTTGGGAGCTGTCTTGGATTAAGTGCGCGATCTCCTTGGCGGCGGACTTGGAGTTTTCGGCCAGATGCCCAACTTCATCGGCAACTACCGCAAACCCTTTGCCCAGTTCCCCCGCACGGGCGGCCTCAATCGCAGCATTGGTGGCCAGCATTTTGGTTTCCCGGGTGATTTCGTTGATCAATTCGATCATATCCGCCACCTGCTGGCTGCTCTCGGCGATTTCGGTCATGGCTTGGACCAATTGGCCCATGGTGGTATCGGCACCTTTGGACTGTTCGGTGGATTGCCGGGCAAGCTCTGCTACACGCATGCTGCTTTGCCCGGTTGTTTGGGTGATTTCTAACACCTCTCTCATGGCGGATTCGGCGGCTTGCGCATTTTGCGCGTTTTGGTTGGCTTGCTGGTCGATCTGTTCGATGCTGCTCGAAGCCTCTTGCAGGCTGGCTGCCTGTGAGCTGGCTGAGTTTGAGAGTGAATCAGCGCTCAGATGGACTTCACCAGAGGCTAAATCAATCCGCTCGGCCCCTGAGCCCATCTGACCGAAAGAGCGTTGTAATGGGTTAGAGAGGCTTCGGGTGATGGCGATCCCGAACCAGACCATCAGCCCGAGGCCTAACAGTAGAATGAAGCCAATGATGATTGCTTGTTGCTTTAAATTCGCCTGAGATTGGGCGAGTAATTCGGTCTGATCGAAAAGCACCAGCAAACGACCGATCTCTTGGCCTGAATAGTCTTTGAGAGTTATGAAGCGGGTGCTGAAGTTCCGACCTTCTACCTCTAGTTTACCTGGTGAGGCGGGGAGGAGGTGGGGCAGTATCCGGTGGGTGGCTTCGTTTTCACTTTGATAAAAGACCAAATCTTTAAATATTACGTCGGTCTTTTTGTTTTCAAATCGACGGGCATTTTTAAAGACCTGGGCATAGATACCAATGGCATAACTGGCTCCCGATTGTGAGCGGGCCAGGTCCAGGGCCTTTTGGATGCTGCCGCCGTATTCGACACTGCCCAGGTGTTGCCCCTGGAAAAATACGGGATAAACCACCCGCATCCCCAATCCACCGCGTCCTACCTCCATACCAATTTGCGGCTTTTGGTCTCGGTTGGCGGCGACCACGGTGCTGCGGAAACTGGTGAGGTCGTCGCCGAACTTTTTGGGTGCATGAGCCCGAAAGAAACTTAAGCCCTTGGGGGTGTGGAATTGGAGTTGACGGACGCCGAATTGCGGTTTGAGGCGTTTTTCGAAAAAGTCCAAAGTTAAGCTAGAAAGCTGAGTTCGGTCTCCCTCCGCAAATGCCTGAGTCACGCTTTGATTCTCCAGCATTTGTTCGACCCCCAAAGTCATTTGGTTTGATAAGGCTTCAAGCGAATCCCCCAAAGAACTCTCAAACAGCCCAAGGACGCGGTCCGTTTGTTGGTCCACTTCGGCCACAATACGGGTATATTGTTGGGTTAACGTGACCAGAGCACTGAGCAGGAAGATGGCCATGAAGAGGCCCAGGATCTTGTATTTGATGCGTGTTAACATTTTTGACCCCCAGGTTGCTGGAGGGCCCCTAAAGCGTGAGACCCAGTTGGAAACGGGACAAAGACGATAGGAGGTACGCTGATTTGATCAACGCCCATGTATAGATTACTACGATTTTACCAGACCTTCCAAGGGTAAAAAGTTTGCCCAATAATGGATTGATTCCCAAAGGGCCTTTGGATTGGTTCTTTTCTTCAATCCTGCTTCGGGTTATGTTGGGTCCATGCAAAAAAAACAAACGGACATCTTAATACTGGGCGCGGGCCTTAGCGGCCTGGCAGCTTCGCACTTTTTGGGCCAGATGGTGCCGCAAAAAGAGCGCTTGATTTTAGAGAAAACCCAGCGGCCCGGCGGTGCTATAAGGACCTTTAAAGAGGCGGGCATCCAGGCTGAATGGGGGGCTCATGGTTTTTTGGACAACGGGCCCGAAAGCCTTTTGTTGATCGAACAGTTGGGTTTGGCGGGCGAAGTGACCCGGGCACCCTTAAAAGATTTTGTGCGCTTCATCTGTCGCCAGGGCCGCTTGCAGGTGATCCCCCAAAGCCCGCCGAAGATTCTAGCCAGCCCGATCTTGCCGCTCAGTGCCAAATTGCGGGTTTTGGGGGATCTGTGGACCGCGCCGCTAACTGAAGATCAAAGTATTGCTGACTGGGCCCGCCGCCGTTTTGGTCCGGCCCTGGCCCCCTTTGTGGACGCCGCCGTTACCGGAACCTATGGCGGTGATATGGAGCGCCTCTCGATAGATGCCGCCATGCCCCGGTTGAGGCAAATGGAGCTGGCCTCGGGTTCTGTGATCCGGGCCTTAAAGGCTCGTGCCAAGGACCGCAAAGGACAACCGCGCCGCCTGCCGGAGATGATCAGCTTTAAAGCGGGGATGGAGCGCTTGCCCCAAAAGCTCGCCGAAGGCCAGCCCATTTTATATGGGCAAGAGGTCACCCAAATCACCAAAGAAGGCGACTTCTGGGTCGCCCGGACCGCTGATTTGGAGGTTCAGGCGAGCCAGCTATTGGTGGCGTTGCCCGCTAGTCGAGCTTGGCCCTTGTTGGCGACGCTGTCTGAACCGCCGGGCCCGGCACCGGTGGAAGCGCAGATTGCCAATTTAGTCCTGGCCTTCGACCCGCCGACTCAGGTGCCTTTTGGCTTTGGTTACCTAGCGCCGCGCGAGGAAAAGCGTTTTGCCCTAGGTTGTCTCTATTCGAGCCATATGTTCGCCGGGCGGTGCCCGGCTGGCGGGGTTTTACTGGAGTGCCTAGTGGGTGGAAGGCTTTACCCAGAGCGTTTGGGCTTAAAAGACTCTGAGATCATCGATTTAGCGCTGAAAGACTTGGCCGAATTGTTGCCGCTACCGGAGCCCCCCCGTTTTGCCCATTTGTTGCGGCCACCCCAGGGCATCCCTCAGCCTGAATTAGGACACCCGGCTCGGCTGGCTTGGCGGGCCGATTTGATGCGCCAGTATCCCGGATTGGCGGTTTTTGGCTTCGGTTGGGACGGTATCGGCATCAACGACATGACCCGCGGGGCTCAGGCGGTGGCGCGTTACGTCACCAGCGGCGAGTTGGACCCCGGCCCCCGGCTCAAGGGCGTCTATTTCTGAGGCACTATAGATCAATTGGCGCGAAAATTTGAGTGCCGCCCGGCGGGCCGGGGTCCAACTTTTTGGGTGGAAGCCACTGAGCTTAAATCCCCGTTGACCGGGCCTCAAAAGAATTTGATTGAGGCGGGTTTTTAGAATTTTAGCCGACTTTGACCGGGCACTGTCTTTTCTATATCCAAATTGGCCGCTATAGCTATGGCTCCATTTATTATAACTTTGGGAGCCATTCATGAAATCAATTATCACGGTAGTTTTTTTTGCTTTTAGTTTTATTTGCGGATTGTCGCCTGCCTTTGCTGGCGAGCATCAACTTGGCTTTTCCGTAGGTTCTGCTGGCGGAACGTACCACGAACCGAATTTAGATATCTCTTTGGCAGGTGCCCGGTTGGACTTACCGACCTATGAATATATTTTTGACAGTAACTTTGTATTTCAAGCCCAATACAACTCTTGGGCCTTGACGGGAACAGAATACGTCGTGATTGACGGCTGGACGGTTACCGCCGAGGTGGAATATGTCCAAGTAGCTTTTTTGATCGGTGGGGGCTACCGCATCGAAGCGTCGAAGGACTTTTTTATCACCCCTTCTTTGCTGATCGGCTCTTCCACGGGGACCACCACCCTGACCGCATCGCTGTTGGGCAATAGTGTTTCGAACAGCTATACGGCTTCGGGCGGCATGAGCGGTGTGGAAATTCCGTTTATGTGGCGGGTTAAAGACAACCTAGAATTAGGTTTTAAACTTGGCGGCTACAGCAGCGGGATGGACATCCTGTGGGACGATGGCAGTAAAAGCGAGGTCCGTATCACGGGCTCTGGTGCCTATACGATGCGCTGGGTCTTTTAGCCAGCCGACTGCCGGGCCCCTCAAGAGAGGCCCGGCGCTGGTTTACTCGGCGTCTTTATAGACCAACAACGGACAGTTGGCTTGGTGCAGCAAGTACTTGGTGTTGCTGCCCAAAAGGACCCGCTCCATCAGGCTGTGTTGGTGCGAAGCCATGACGATTAAGCGGGCGTTGAGGTGTTGTTGGCGCAGCATGATCTGCTCATAGGGTTTGCCGAGCCCCAATTCAAACTGGTAGGGGCTTTTGATGCCCCTAGCAGTTAAGTACCCTTCCAAACGCCTTTCCTCTTCTTGGCGGAAACGCTCGATCTCCATCTGATCCCACTGCCAGCCATGTTCCATGTTATAATGGGCAAACTCGGGCAGGCTGTAGACATGCAAGAACATCAGGCTTAAACCCATCTTTTGGGCCAGTTCGTCAGCCCAGGCGATGGTCTTGGTGTTGACCTCCGAATAGTCGACGGGCACCAGGATCACGTCTTTTAAGGCTTCTAGAGACCTTTTGTAGACCAGCACGCTGGTCTTTGAGAGGTTGACCACATAATCGGTGTTGCTGCCTAAAAGGATGCGGGCCATCACCGAATGGCTGTGTGCAGCCATCATGATCAGCCAAGGATTGAGGCGGCGCTCTAACTCCAATATTTCCTGGGCCGGATTGCCGTAGGCGGCGTAGGCTTGGTAAGGCGCAGTGATTTTTTCAGCCGCTAAAACCGACTCTAAAAGGGTCTGGTCGCTTTCGCCCCGTTGCACCGGATTGACTTGTAAAAAAATCAATTCGGCTTCAAACATTTGGCCCCACTGATCCGCTAGGTGGATCACGTCTCGCCCAACCGAACTAGAGTCGAGAGGGATAAGTATTTGTCGTTTCATGGGGCCTCCTTAACAAGGGTATGGTTTGCAGAACCAAAAGGCTCTTGGCTTTGACATATTATACCAAAGCGCGAAGGTCTGATGCAAGACTAAGCGGAAGGCTTCGGGGGATGGGACTTAAAAGTAGGAAATATCGTCGTCTTTGTGGATCTCATCAAACATCAAGGCCAGCCAAGTTTCTTCAAGTCGCTTGAGGCCTTTG
Source organism: bacterium (assembly GCA_032250835.1). Classification (GTDB taxonomy): domain Bacteria; phylum SAR324; class SAR324; order XYD2-FULL-50-16; family XYD2-FULL-50-16; genus TamC13-09. The sequence continues at coordinate 488,441 of JAVVEA010000001.1, read as the reverse complement.
GCATTTTCTTCGGCCTGAAGGCCTAGGTTGGTGTCGCCTGCTTTGTCGGTCCAGATGCTGCGCACAAAGACCTCCAACACCACGTTTTCTTCAAAGTGCAGTTCTTCGCATTCAAAGGACACCCGCATATGGTGGCCTTCTTGGGCGAAGTTTTCTTCGGACAAAGTTACGCGAACGCCGTTGGCGGAGATGTCCTCAATCCGTCCGGTGGTGCTCTCTGCGGTATCTAAATTCTCCAGCAGGGCGGCGAATTGCTTTTGGATCCGCGAGTTGCGCCGTTGCTCCATAGAATGACCAATAGGTAGGTTCACAAACCCTCTACGCCCCAAGTCAGTTCCCTATTTTTCTGAGGGGACTAGTCTGATCTATACTAAAGGCTGATCGACAGAAAGCAAGCTGAAAGTTTGCTTAAGGTTTCTTCCCTAAAGCCGCTTACTGTGCGGAAGGAGAGATGCAAACCACAAGCCTAGTCTGAGTTGACCGAGGCGTTAGTGGTCACAAAGGTGTGGTAGGGCAAACGTAAAAGATAATACATCATGTAACTGGCGGAAACCACGAAGGTAGCCACCGAGGCGAAAAAGAACCCCATGCCGTAAAACCTAAAGCCCCCCATCAAGAAAAGGACCGTAAAGACCCCGTTACTGACCAGGAAAAAGCCCTGCAACTTTAGGTAAGCCGACCGGCAGTCGAAGTAAGAGAGCACGATGTTCACAAAGAGGGTCAAGACCTGAAAGAAACTACCCAAAACGCCAAATCGGAAGATACTGATCTGCATGAAGTTGATCCCCATGCTCAGGAATATTTTGCTGGCCAGTAAGATGCAAATCACCGAAACGCTGCCTTGGATCACCAAAAAGTTCCGAGCGCTCTTGATCAGCGAATCCAGAATGGCTTTGTGGTTGCGGCGGATCTGGGATAGCGGCGCTTTGTTTTGGATGTCCCGGTAGAAACGCAGGTAAGCTTCAAAAAAGCTGGTTTCCACACTCATGATGAACATGGCCATCGAGGGGACGATGCTCAGGTAGGCCAAAAACATGGCGCTGTCGTAGTTGGGATACAAAAAGAGGCCCGTCGGGGAGTGGTCCCCCTCGGGCGCAAACCACATGATCCATTTATCAACCCAACTAGCGCTATTGTAAGTCACCCCGGCCGCAGCTACCTCCCAGTAGCGCGGGAAGTACTGGATAAAGTCGAAAGGTTTTTCGAATCGGTAGGGATACTCGGCTAAAATCCGCGCCACCAAAAGGGCGATGATGATACACAAGCCTAAGCTAAAGGAGGTCAACAACCCGATCAGCCCCAAAGTTTCGACCAAGAAGGCCGACGAGAGCGCCGAGAACCCCATGCCTAACCCGAAGGCCAGGGTTACGGTTTTGTAGTCCTTTAGGGCCGTAACAAACACACTGATCAGCCAGATTTCGGAAATCAGCAAAAAATTGATGGTTGCGGCAAAGGCCAGCGCCGGGTTGATGTTGGCGTAGCCGAAATAGAAGATCAATACCGGCGGAAGTTGGGTCCCAAACATCAGCAGCGTCCCGCCGATCAGCAGTCCGGGCGTACGTTTGACGTCCTTGGCATAGATTGCATCGGCCAAATAGCGGGTCACCACCATAAAGATCGGCGCACTGAAGACCAGCGAAAAGGCGAAGTTGTAGATGATCACCCGCCGGAATTCTGAGAGCACGTCGATGCTGGTGAATTTTCCGGCCAAGAAAGTGATCGAGCCCAAAGAGAGGATGGTGAACATCCAAGGACCGGTAGAGATGAGCGCCGAATAGACATAGGCCTGCATCAAGCCCAAAAGATTGTCTTGGCGGCTCAAGCGTCTTAGAACAAAGCCGATCCCTGCCATCAGTCCTCCACGGGCATTCGAGCACCCATCCGGGCCAAGGTATCCACCTTGGGCTGGGCTATCAATTGTTCGTACATCTCGCGGTAGGCTTGGTGCTGTAACTCTTTGCGGTAGTACCGGTCCACTCGTTCTTTAATCGCTCGGCTACAGCGTTCATAAACCTTTCGGTCATTGAGCAACTTGGCCAGAGCCTCGGCGACGGCCGTGGGCGAAGCCAATGGGCAGATGGCACCGCCCGGTCCGATCGGTGGGTCTTCGGTGGGGCTGCCGAAGATCAACTCGCTACAAGAACCTACATCGGTAGCCACCGAAGGCACCCCCACCCCGCCAGCCTCCAAGATCACCAAGGGCTGGGCTTCTGAAAGGCTGGTTAAGACCAACACGTCAATTTGGCCTAAATATTCCTTGATGTTGACTTTTCCTAAAAAACGGACAACCTCTTCAAGCCCGCCATGCTGCACTAAGTCTAGGCATTCCTCGTAATATTCCGCATCCTCTTCGGTCGGTCCCATGATCCAAACTTGCACATCCGGCACCGATTCTCGCAGAAAGCCACAAGCACGGATCAGCGTCTTGAGGTCTTTGATCGGTACCACCCGTCCAATAAAGCCAACCGTTGGGCGTCCTTCGCTTTTGCGCGGGATTTTGCTGTAGGTTTCAAAGTCGATCCCATTGGGGATTACCTTTAAATACTTGGGGTCCGCCCCGTCGTCTAATTGCAGTTCCTTGTTCCCCTCGTAAAGGGTAATGCTCCATTCAGCGACTTGGTAAGCGAGGCGCGAATAGCCAATAAAGCTATCGATCCAAAAATCCCGCAAGCTTTTGCGGGTCGCGCGCAGGTCTACGTTGAGGTTTAAGGATTGCTGGTCATCCAGCCATTCGGCGGTGCCGATTTCAATCCGGCGCTCGTTGGTGTAGATTCCATGCTCGGCCAGCAGCGTGGGGCGTTTGGTTTCGAGCGAAACGCGGGCCATAAATAATCCTGCGTAGCCGGTGCAAAGGGAGTGATAACAGGCGGCTTGCGGGTAGTCGCAGGTAAGCACCGAAAAGAGCCCGCCCAGCAAAGCTCGCCAGGACCAGAAATAGTCCAAAAAGCTACTGGTCGGCAGGGCTTCTTCATACATGTCGCAGAGCAACCCGAAGGCTTCTTTAGAATCCGTTAAGGTCTCGCGCCCCAGCTTCTTTCCTGAGGCCTTTAAAAGCCCCAGTAAATGTTCTAAGTCCTCTAAAGACGCGTTGGTTTGCAGCTTCATCAAAGGTTCATGCAAGCGTTTCATCAAGCGGCGGCGTTCTAGCTTAGAGATAGATTTCTTGTAAAGTGGTAGATGCTGCAATTCCACGTTAACGATCTCCACCACATTGGGCGGCACCTCATATTTGTGTTTGAGTTTCTTTAAGGAGCCCGGTGGAACCAGACAAAAAAGCGAGAATTTTTTGTCTGGTTGCTCTTTGATCAATTCATGGGTCCAGCCCGAAACTCCACCAGAAACGTAAGGGTAGGTCCCCTCTAAAATCAAACAGATGTCGGAGTTCATTGCATCTCCAACTTCAATTCTTTTGCGCTGGCCCCTTTCTTCCAGAACTCCAGCAGGCCAAACTCAGCGGCCAGGGAGGCCATACTCCCCGGTTCCACCACCGGCATCTGGTAATTTTCCATGTATTCATGGATCGCCCAAAAATCGCGCAGCTGGAATAGGGCCTGAAGGTACCAGACATGCACCGAAGGTTGGTCCATGCCGCCTTCATTGATGCAGGCCCAAAAGGCATTTTGAGCCTCTTCGGCCTGATTGTGGTGCAGTAAAATCCGGCCCAAAATAAAACGAGTCTGGTAGTCTTCAGGGCGTAGTTCCAGGTAGCCTTGATAATAGGTTATGGTCAGTTGGATCATGTCTTCTAGACGTTCGCCATCCAAGATGCCCGAATAAGAATAATTGTCTGTTTGCCGCGCTAATTGCAGCAAGACCTCCGCATCGGTCGGTTGCTTTTTGTGTTGTTGTGTCAAGCGCATCAAATCGGAGACAAAGCTCTGCTCGATCCGGGCGGCCACCGTTGCCGCCTGAACCCGGATGGCGTTGGATTCGTCGGTTAACGCCATCCTCAGGGCTGGGGCGAAGTCTTTGCGGAAGTGCTTGGCGATTTTGGTGAGTGCCAGCCGCTTTTGGGCCAAGGTCCCGACCACAAAAACATCCTGAAAACTCATGATCCCGCCCTTTTCGCTCAAGTCGTCACGGCCCGAGAGGATGCGCTGGAACAATTCCTCGGTTTCGTCTAAGTCTTCTTCGGGAAAAAGAGAAGCGAACCAATCGGCAAAGCTCCGCCGTTCCTTACTATAGCGCCAAAAAACAATAAAAGAGAGCAGAATGATCATGGGCCCAAAGGGCCCCATGGAGGCGGTGAAAATCAACAACAGCAACAAGAAAATAGGGTCGTAGTCATGTTTTTGAGTCCAAAGAAAAACCCCCAAGATCACAGCCACCACTGCTCCATGAACCCACAAAAGGTTTTGGAGGCTGATTATCCGGTCTAAGAAACTCAACGAAGCGATCCACTCCACCGCCAAGGCCGGCAGGATCAAGCCCAGATGCAGGGCCCAATCTCGCTTGCGTAACCTCAAGGCCAGCAGGTTATTGCCCTCTTCGTCTAACCCGAAGGCAAGACCCAAGGCTTCGTTTTGTTGGGGGTCGGTGGCGCTCATCCGATTTGCTCTTGGTGGACCTGAAATGTTAGGTCAGGAAAACTAGGCGCAACGGCGGTCACGAAGGTCCGCAGCGATTCTTCAATCTGCTCGATTTCATCCTGATCAGCCCCCATGGGGATCAGGGCAAATTGGCTGTGGTTGCGTTTCATGACAAACAACAAAAGGTCCCTAGGTAGGCTATCTTTGGCATATTCGACCAACTGCCGCCCAAAACGGACCCGCACCGCCGTTTCTACCAGTTCCCGGTCCTCAAGTCTGATCTCAAGATGAAAAAAGGACACCTGATGCATGCGGGCGACCCGCTCGAGATAGGCTCGGTAATATTTGTAGAAATTGGTCGAAAGCGCGCCTGACTTGGGGCTGTGCATCAGGTTGGCGTAAGCTTTTTGGTATTGGCGGGCTTGGGCAAAGGTGGCCCCGGCCCATTCTAACATCATTTTAAAGGTTTCTAAGTTGGTTTGGTTGAGTGCCAAAAAGTCGAGCCGCTCGATCTTGATCATCCCAAAAACTGTGTTGTTGACCGGGTCGATCAGCGGACCCGCCATGATGCCTTCTTGGTCGAGCAATTCGGCGTCGCCTTTATTGATGACGCAGACCACCCGCTGGCCACCGGCCAGGGCCTGAAACAGCGGGCTGTCGGGGAAGATGCGGTGGGCGTACTCGTTATCATCGGCCCAGCCCTTTTGGGAGATCATTTCAAAGCCGTTGGGGCTGAAGATGTAAACCGAAAATTGTTCGGGTCCGGTGATGGTGCGGACCACTTCGCCGATGCCCTTAAGCAGTTGGACCGGGTTGAGGTTGTCGACGGCTTTAACGGCGTTAAAACTGTCGATGGAGCTACGCAACTGGCCGACCAGCCGCGTTTCCATGGTTTCTTTGATTTGCTTTAGGTGTGAATAGGCTTTGGTGATGGCCGCCTCTCGCTGGCGGATTTGGTGTAGGTCTTGAGCCAACTCTCGGTTCGTTTCACGCAAGCGGAAGGTCATCTCACCGACCACTACCGTCGCGATCACCCACAACATCGGGCGGTAGACCACTTGAATCAAGTAGTCGTAGATGCTTTCGTCGATCGATTGGGGCGGCAGATTCCAGGCGAGCAGAGCTACACTGGCGGCGATTACCGCCAAAAATCCCTCATTGGTGCCGTATTGGATGGCGATTAAGAGGATAATGATCCAAAAGGGGTGTGGGCTCACATTCCAAAAGCGCTCACCGGCTCCGGCCAGGTAATCAAACAGCAGCGCCAAACCCAAAAAGAGTAAAATCTCTAAAAAGGCCGACAGGCGCGGACGCGCCATCAGCCGGTCCCAGAGATTGAGGCGGTTGCGGCGGCGCGCTGTCCTTTTGGGTTGCTCTAAAACTTCCATCTTGCCGTTAAATAAGCTTCTGAAGTTATCTGTCGGTCGATGTAGCGGTTATAGCCCAGATTCAATTCGCCTCGCTTAAAGGGTATGGTAAAGATGTCAAATCCAGCCAGCGGGGCGTTGGTGGCCAATAGGTTGATGCCATACCCCAAATAGGCCTGGGTGGTGAGTTCGTCAAGCCAACTGACCGATATCAACCCTTTGAGCATCACCGATTTCTGGTCAAAGGCCTTGGCGAAACTGTCCAATTGGACCTGGACGCTGTGGGCGGTTTCTTGAACCCAATCGATTTCAAATTCAAGCCGCGCATTGCTTTGCACTGCTTCGACCAACCCCCGAGGGTTGCGCCAGCTATAGCGAGCATACCCGTCTACCGCGCTGCTTGAGGCTAGATTATCACCAATCAGGGCGTAGTCCCGAGCGCTAAGGGCTAACATCATCTCAAAGCTTGGCCCCAGTCTAAGGACCCGTTCCAGCCTAGTTTGGCTGCGGCTGCTGTTGCCCAAGAGTCCTTCTTGGATGCCCCAGTAAGGCAGGGTCTGCTCGCTGATCAGTCGGGTTTCGCCTAGCAGGTCATAAAGGTACAGACTAACTTGCTGGCCCGTCAATTCCTCTTGGGTCTGTTGGGCCCCTTTGAGACTCACATTAAAGGGTAGGTCCATCCCTAGGTAGATGGTGTTGCGCCTCTGGCTCCCTTGGGCGGCAGCAGGCACCAGGGGAGCGATAGGGCGCAACTGCTGCAGATTATACCGGTTTTCTTCGGTTTGAACACCTAAGTAAAGATATTCGAAGAAACGAAGGTTTAAACTGGCTTCGCGGATGTTTTCGGTAAACAGTCCGTCGCTCCAACGCCTACGTGCGGTTAGAGTGATTTCATTGCCTCGTTGTTGCAGAATCTCTCGCCTGAGGTCCCAGAGCCCTTCGTTTAAGGGGTCTTCGTCAATGGCCGCTTCGGCCATCTCCAACGCTTTAGCCCAATTGCCCAGCAGCAGATGGGCTTCCACCAAACTAGTCAGGACGGAGACGGACTTAGGGTTGTTTTTACGCAGCTCTTCTAGCCGGTGCATAGACTCCAACACCCGGCCCTGACGCATCCAAAGCCGGGTCTGCACCAGACGGTAAGCCAAGGTGTTTTGATCCAAGGGAACCCGACCGGCGTAAGGGTTTTCTAAGCGGATCGTCAGTTGCTGCGCCGAAGGGGAAACTTGGGCCTTGAGGTCTGGATGTAGTTTGATGAAGAGGGCGTCGAAGCTGAGGCTGATCACCTCGGCCCAGCCTTGCATGATCGGCTCCGCACTCGGCAGCCCCGGCATGCTGATCCCTTCGGGGAAACGGATCAGGAGTTCGTTGTTTTGCCGGTCATAAGAGACACTCGGCTCGCTCGGCTCGCTCCATTTTAAGGTCAGGTCCAGGTACTCAGGCTTGCGGTCCCAGAGAATCTCCACCTCCAAGGCGTAGACCGGCAGCGAGCCCCAAAAGCTCCAGCAACACAACAATAAAAACAGTGCTTTATTTACCACCAATCAACTCCTCTGCTTCCCCGATACGCCCCATTTCGATCAAGCGGTTGGCCAAGTCGGCCTTAAGCCCGATTTCCAAGGGATATGCCTGGATCAACTGACGATAAATCGCGATGCATTGTTTGCGCTCCCCGAGATCCCAAAGGATTTGAGCCCGAAACAATTGGACCTCGATGCCGGTTTTACCGCTCACTTCAAAGAGAGCCATCGCTTGGCGTAGCCAATCTTTGCCCTTGGGGTCGTCTTTGCGCAACAGCAGTTGACCGTAATAGTAATAAACTTCGGCGTCCACTATGCCCTGGTCGATTGCGTCGCTTAGGTAACCTTCAGCACTACTGAATTTACCCTGCAAAAAGGCGGTGATGCCCCGTTGGGCCGAGGCCTCTTTATCGCTCGGCAAGGCGGCCAGGAGCTTCTTGAACGCCGCTTCAGCCAGCGGTTGGTTCCCGGCCATGCGGGCCAATTTTTTTAAGCGCTCCAAATTCGTTTCCAACTCAATGGCCTTGGAAAGCTGTCGGTAGAAATCCGTGCGGTCGCGTTGGTTGCCCAGGTATTCTAGATACAGATCGATTAGGGGTTGGTTGCTCCAGGGTTGGTTCGCCTCGACGAGCTCCGCTAACCGCGCCCCTTCACCGACCTCAACCAAACGTCGGTACCAGCCTGCTTGCTCGGTGCCGCTCGCGGCATCTGCCCGGCGCTGCAACCACTCGATCTGGCCCGGCTCGGGGCGCAGGCCCCAAAGGAAAAGCAACTGCTGCACCGCTGGACCGGTGGGGCCTTGGTTTTGAGCTTGGGTCAAGAAGATCGCTTCGGCCTCTTGTTTGTAATTTTTATCCAATAAGTTGAAGGCGATCTGCACCCGCCGGGGGTCGGTGACGCCCGGCTGGTTCAGTTCATTTAACCAAAGATCCAGCCATTCTTGCCTTCGGCCCAAAGCCCAGAGCCCTTTGGCATAGGGGTCCATCCATTCCACGGGGTTGCTGACATAAAGCCCGCTCAACAGAGGCATGGCCTCTTCATACTGTTCGTTTAAGGCCAGCGCATTGGCTAGGTAGCCGGTGGCTTCAGGACTCTTTTCTAGCGCCTCGAAGCTACGGGCAGCATCAAGAGCCAGGGGGTGTTGTTGGAACCGCACGCCGATAAAGTATAACTGGCGGAAGAGATCGGCCGGTGGGTTTTCGATTTGTCTTAATTCCGCCAATATTTCTTCGCTGCGGCCCATGGCCCCTAAAATACTCATCCAGGCGTAGAGCACCGGCAACTGGTAAGAGAGTTCCTGCCCGGCGACCCGCTTTTTTTCCTGGTTCAATAATTGATAAGCTAGCGGGGTGAGGTCGTGGTAGAGATACATCTCCGTTACCTCGTTCATGCTCAGGTGCCGTACGCTAGACAACTTGCGCACTTGAATCAACAGATCCTTGGACAATTCGGGCAGGTCCAATTCGTGATAAACCCGGGCCAAGAACAAACGCCGCCAGTCTTCCAAATTACGGTTGCGCGAGATGGCCAACTGCGTCGCCGCTGAATCATAGCCGTCTGAAACCACTTCTAATACAGCGCTCACCAGCCAGTTTTCTTCTAAATATTCCTTGCTTAGGCGTTGTTTTAAAATTCTTGCGTCGCCGAATTTGCCGGTGCGTACCAAACGCTTAGCGATCAAAAAGTGGTGCGACTCGTCTAGCAGGGTTAAATTGGCTTGGGCGATAAAACGGCTCAACTCCTCGGCGTCTGAAAACTCAAGGATCAATTCCAGATAGGTTTCGACCAAGGCCACCGGCAGGTTTCTTTGGTCAAAGCGCTGGCGCAGGCGCTCCAGTGCCACCTCTTGGCGGTTTTGTGAAATCTGGATCGAAACCAACGCCAGGAGGATTCCCTGGGGGAGGTTTTCTTGGGCTTCAAAGGGTTCTAGTAATTTAAAGGCAATGCTGGAGGCCCCTTTTTGCTGGAATAGGTTGGTGATCCGCTCTAACTGCCCGACCCATTTACCTTGAATCACCCGCAACGCCAGTTTTAGCGCTTCATCACGGCGGTTTAGGTCTAACATTAAGCTCAAAGCGAAGTCGATCTCTGCCGGTTCTACTTGGGCAAAGCGTTGGTCAAATAACTCTAGCACCACCTGATAGGCCTCTTCGATCTTGCCTTGGGCGGCGTAAAGATAGGCCAGATTTATATAGTCTTCGTGGGTCGGTTCAAATTCGGAGATAATGCGGCGCAGGGTCTCGGCTTGATGGTCGTATTGTTCGTTGTAGTTATAGATCTGGGCTAACTGGCGCAGAATCTCCCGGTCCGGTTTGAGGCGGCTGAGGGCTTCGAGGTTGATCAAATAGTCGGCTGGGCGCTGGGCGTATTGGTAATATTTGGCCAGCCGCCGCCGTACCTCCAGCTGGTCGGGGAGGCGCTCGAGGTTGTCTTCTAAGACGGTGATGGCTGCGTTGACTTGGCCATACTGCAAGTAAAGATCGCAGAGCGGGCCGATCAGTGAAGGCGAGCGGTTTCCGGCGGCGTATTGGGCTTCGTAGCGGGTTAAGGCGTCTTTAAAGTTTTTGTCTTTAAAGTTTAGGAACGCCACCTCGTCTTCTGAAGGGATCATGCTCAAAGCGCCGAGAATCCCCACGGCAGCCAAGATCAAGACGGCGTAATAAAAAAAGTTGTACCGGGCCAGATTCATGGCATCTCGGTTACAATAAGGGCAATGGGTTCAGGCTGGTTGCCGGGAATTTGGATCATCAGCATCCCTTTGTCCAGGGTAGAGCTTAGGGCACCGCCATCGGCGCGCCGCACTTGATACTTTATCTTCGGGTCCACCACCCAACGCAGTTGGCCCGGTCCCCAGCCACGGGTTTTGAATTGAAACTGGCGGCCCTTTCGTTCTAGGTCGGTAACGATCCAGGTACCCCAGTCGAGCCTAGCTATTTGTCCCCTTTGGGGCTCAAAGTTGAGGTCAAAATTCTTGAGCGCGATGACCGGCCTGTTGTGGGCTTGGTCTAGATAGACATAGAGACTGCCTTGTAGGTAGTGGTGGCCCACCACACCGCTAGAGCGCCGATAGTCTACGGTTTTAAGCGAGGCTTGATCAAAGCGGATGGTTTGTAGGTCTTTGCGTTGGCCTATCTCCCAACGGTCTTTACCTAGCGGTAGGATTTGGGCCGAGAAAAAGCCTGAAGCCAAGCGGGAATACAGGCTCGCCTCTATCCGCACCAAACGCTGTGACTTGGCTAGTTCAATGTTGTCAATCAGCGCGTTAAAGCTCGCTTGCCGTTCGCCCGAATACATATGGTAATAGATATTGAAGGGCTTGACGCGGATCGGGGACTCGGTGTTAAAAATGGTGTTGGCCAAGTAACGGAATCCATGGAACCCGCCGGTCCAAAGGTCTGTATAGGTGTTTTCGTTGCTATTGGATGAATAGATTTGTTCTTCTTTGCCGACCACCCGGCCAAGGGAAGAAACCCAGGCATAAGAGGGGTATTTGCGGTCCATCCTAGAGTCGCCGCCGTTGATGTTGGCTAGGCCCGCTTGGCGGGTTTTAGTGAGTGCCATTTCAAAGGGGCTGGTGTTACCGGACCACATCAAAATGGCGGCCTTTTTGCCCTTAGGCGCTAATTGCTCGATATACTGGACCGACCCAGAGATTTCCAAATCCAGATCAAAGGGTTGCTTGGCGTAGGCCCGGGGGATGTCGTAATCCTCTCTGAGGCCCAATCCTTCTTTATAGACGTTGCTCTCGTCGCTTTTGGTGAAGAGCGAGATCAGGCTGTTGATCACCTTGCGGTTGCCCCAGCCGCCCCCTTTATAGCGGTGGAGGTAGGGTTTTTCCTTGTCCGGGTCGCCATCGGCGAAGAAACTCCACTGGAACGGGTGGCTGTAGGTATGGGTGCCGATTTCTACGTTGGGTAGCGCAAAGATACGCCGGGCCACCGCCTCGGCCTCTTCGGTCCCGCTCCAACGGGGGTCCAATTCGGCCGCAATGGCCGAGACGCTAACTGGAAAGTCGGGGTAGGCCTTTAAGATCCCCTCTTCAATCACCTCCGATGAGAGAATCGGTCTTTGGCGGTAGGCCTCCATCTGGGTTCGGTTGTTCCAGCCGTCTCCGTCAATATGACTGTAAAAGATGCGGCTACCAGCCAGGGTGTTGGTGTCGGGTTTGGGTAGGTCGCTGGTGCCGAAGGCTTGGGCAAAAAAAGCAAAGGGATTGATGAACCACTGGCGTACCGGGTTATCGGATTCGGGCTCGTGGAACATTGCGTATCCAGTGGCCACGTAGCCGCCTTTGGCCCCGGCCATGGCTAAGTGAGCGGCGGTGTCTGGATCAAAGCCCTTTTGGATGACTAGGTAGCTGTGGACTTGGTTTCCGATCGGTTCAAGGCGGGCATAGGGGTGTTTGATGCGCAGTTCTTGGCGCTCGAAACCGGTCATTTTGGGGTCTTCGTAGCTGAACCGGTGGTCATAGGTCAACTCGACCCAGTCCTCTAAATTGCGGATGCCCATTTCGGACAACAACTGCCCTGAAAGGCGCTCTACATTGAGCTCCGCTGAACTGGAGGCCCAAAAACCCGGATCGCCCATGATCACCAGGCGCTTACCGGCGCGGACCATCTGCCGGGCCCATTTAAGATAGGCCAGCTTGTTTTTTAATTGAATCCCCTCGGGGTACCAGCTAATGATTCCGCGAACCTGTGGGTCATCGCTTAAGTCAGGTAAGCCGTCGCGGAGGTCGTGGGGCCGAATGATCAACCCCAAGTGATTGAGCGGCATCTCCGCTAGTTGGTGGATGTTGCTGAACTGAAAGGCCCCCATTGAGCCATCATAAAGCCCGACCACGACCCTAGGCAAGGGCTCTGCCCGGAGGTTGGGGACCAAAAGAAAGGCTAGCAGAAAAAGACGCAGCAGCCGCTTCATTGGGGTTCAGGGACGACGATATCTAATTTAATGGTCGAAACAAAGGGGCGGAAACCGTTTTTGCGTTCTTCGGCGTAAATTTTCTGGATTCCCGCGACATCTTCTGGGTCCCAGTAATCCAAACTAAATAACTCTAATTTAGGATATTTTGATTTAACTTTCTGGAAGATCGCTAGCTGCTGTTGGTATAACTCGGGCTCTACCAACTGATAGGTTTTCTGCTCGAAGTTGTAGTCCGCATAAAGGGACTCGCCCAGTAACATATCTACGTAGGCCCCGCCTTGGTCGTAAAGGTCATAGCCCCGGTTGAGCATGATGGGGATTTTAGGGAAATGGACCCGGATGGTCCGCAGTAAATTAACTGCCGCCGCGGTCATTCCTTGATACGCTTTAGGTCTGATCCGCTCTAGGTGGGAGGGGTTGTCCATGGTGTCGATAAAGATGCCGTCAAAACCGCGTTGCAGCAAAGCGGGGATCAACTCTTCGATCACCCGACGGGTCCAGCGGGCATCGCGGACGTCCACAAAATAACTCCCTTTCCAGTACTGGTTTTCCATCAGCAAAATCCCCTCGGCCTTGACCTCGGGATAAAAGTGGCGGTGTTTTTCCACTTCACCCAGGCTGATGTAACCCAGCAATTTTTTGCCTTGGGCCTTCAGGGGTTCAAGCGGAGGGTGGTATTGGGAATCTAAGACCAGCAGGCCGTATGGCTTGAAGGTCTCTAGGGGGAGCTGGTTGGAATAATAAACGGCCCAGGGCGACTCGGCGCGTAGAGTCCAAGGAATACTGAGGGTCAACAAGAGTGAGGCCAATTTGCGGCCAGAAAAAAAAGGCCACCTCATAAAGCGTCCTTAAGAAACAAGAATTAATAGCCCAGCCGGGCCAGGATGCGTTGCATGTCGTAAATCAGCACCGACGCTACCTGAGAACCGCCAGCTACCTGACAGCGCTCACTGAGCAGTACGCGCAGGTAGGGTAACACCTTCTGGGCCTTTGCGGCTAGTTGGTCGGGACGGATAATGTGTTGGGCGTCTTTGATCAGGTAGCCCATCTTTAAAATGGGGTCGATCATGAAGGGCCGGTCCAGCAAGGCTTCGTTTAGGTTTTGGGCAATGGTTTCGGCGTGGAAGAGCATCAATTGGTCCACTAAGGCCCGCGCATGCTCTGTATCGTTGCGGCCTAAAGCCAAATAGAACTCGATGCTGCCCTCATTGGCCATGACCATGCGCTTTTGCAGAACAAAGTCCCGGTGGATTTCGGGGACCATATCCAACATGGACTTGACGAGGTTAGACATGATCGGCGCGTGGCCCAGTAGGTTGGCTAACATGAAGTGCATCTGCAAGATCAACCCGCTTTTGACCCGCTCATCTCCGACGGTCTTTTCTTTGCCGCCTTGCAAGTAAGCTTGCGCCGCCTTGCCGATCATCAAAGGCTCCAATGGTTTGACGAACATGCCGGTCTTTTTAAGGACCGAATTGAGCTTGCGCAGCCCCTTCTGCCGTTCTTGGATCACCCCTAAGTGCCGGATCATCATCAATTGCTGATCCAACTCCTTTTTGCGCCGGTTCATTTCGGGGTCGCTGATTTCCATCATCGCCGAGTTGAGCCTTTTGAGGCGGTCGGTCAAGAAGCCCAAATAGGAGGTGTACATGGCCATCAGCCAGTTCACGTTAAAGAGGCTGAGCGAGCCGTTATGCATGGCCTTGGCTAATTCGGTCAGCGAATCACGGATTATCTTGAGCTTGTTGAGGTCTTGAGAGCCCGCCTGCATGGCGTCGTTGAAGACCAAGATGGCGTTGAGCGCGTGGACTTCGCCCCAGGTAGGGTAACTTTTGATCAGGCTCTTGATTTCAGTGCGGCACTGCGAAAGGCCTTGTTTGTTGGTGAAGTTGTTGACTTCGCGGCGTAGGTCGCTAAGGTCCTTGTTGGGTTTGCGGGAAAAGAGTCCTTTCTTTTCTTTGGCGTAAATCAGCTTGTCGCCCAAAAAACCCGGTCCATAGGGGAAGTAACCCAGAATATCCGAAAGCTCTTTGGCCGAGTTCTGAGCCTCTAAAGCCGCCCGGGTGTTGGTCGGGCGTTGGGCTCTAGAAAAGCTGGTATTGACCGAAGGAGTGCTTTCTTTAAGCTGGTGGTTTTTAGTCTGTGCCATGGGCCGAGCTATGCCAGGGTGTAGGGTCCACTACAGGTCTAGATCGAAATCAAACTGAGGGCGTGAGGTGATTTCTTCAACCTGATCCAGTTCCTTTTTAGGCGTTGCCACCTCTTCTTCAACCACCTCTTCGGTCACTTCTTCGACCTTGGGCTCGGGCATAGTCTTCCACTTATAGAGTAGGTTGTTCAAGGACCTAGTGTGCTTAATTCCTTTATAAATTCCTGCCAGTAACAAGAAGACATCCCGGTCCTTCTTCATGTTTAAAGCATCTTCAAGGATTCGGGCGGCCTTTAAAAAATCTTTGGATTTATAAAAAACTTTTGCCTCGCGGATCAGGTTCTGCCGCTTGATCTCTGCTGCCTCTTGGTCCCGCTTGACTTTGAGCCGCTGGATCTCTTCTTCGAGCTTTTCAACCTCCTCATGTTGGTTCAGGACGCTTAAGATGCGTACCTTCTGGCGCAGCGTATCGATTTCCTGGCGCAGTTGTAACGCGCGGGCGTTAAAGTCTTGGGCGAGCTTAAACTTTTTATCCTCTAAGGCCTGCTCGGCCAATTTTAGGTAGGCATCGTGCGCCTCTTGGATCACCGTTTTGGTCAGGTCGTCTTCTTGGCCGCCCTCGCGCATTTTTTCGTAGCTGAGCATGGCTTTGTCGTGGTCGCCTTGGGCGCGGTAGACCTCGGCCATTTTGGCGCGGATTTCGGTTCGTTCGGCGATCAGGCAGACCTCTTCGTACAACGAGAGGGCTATATCGAAATGCTCATTTTCCAAATATTCAGAAGCACGCTGGGCGATTTCAACGGCCGAATATAGCCCTTCAGAACGCTCTAGAAGGCAGGCTGCTTGGCAAAGATAGCGGTAGCCCTCAATGGGGTGGTTTTGCTTTAAGAAGGCCACCCCTAGGTTTTGCAGCAAAGCCCGGTTGTGGGGCGTTTCGGCGGCCAGCTTGGCGGCCGCTTCAATATTCTCCGGCGAAGGGTCTTGCATGATGCGCGAAATCAGGCAAAAAGACGCCACCTCAGGCAGCGTAGAAGCCTGTTTGGCCAAATGGCAGAAGATTTCTTCGGCCCGGGGGTACTCGCCTTCTAAAAAGACGTAAAGCGCCAGATTGAAGTTGTCCCCCTGGATCACCTGCTGCACTTTATCGGGCGGGTGGTTTTTCCAGTTGGTTTTTACTCGTGCGGTTAAGACGTTAAAGACCGAAGTGAAGCTTTCGGTTTCTCCTTGTTCGGCCAATTCGATGCGCACTTCGGACATGAGGTCTGAGGTGTTTTGGAAGGGAGGCAACCACCAGGAGACCCGAGGCAATTGTTTTCGGATGTTTTCCTCAACGGCGTTGTCGTACCAATCCACCTTGGCCCGGTTGGCCCCTAGGTTGTAAATCGCCTTGAGGTAGTCAGGTTTGAACTGGAGGGCGCGGCGGTAATATTGTTCGGCCTCGTCACGCAACTTGAGTTGGCGCGCGCAGCTGCCCATATGGTTTAGGATCACATAATTGCGCGGCTCAATCTTGAGCAGCAACTTGCCTAGGTTGAGGGCTTCTTCGAAGCTCTTTTGCTGGTACACCCGACCGAACTGCTGGTTCATACTGGTTTTGGCCGCCTTCGGGTCGATTTTTAGGGCCTTTTGCAGTTCGTTCAACGCCGCTTTCATCAACCGACCACGCAGCAGCATAAATCCGCGGGCCAGTGACTGGTCCAGGGCTTTGTTGCCGGGCGGTTGTGTTGTAGCTTGAGCAGCTGGTTCGGTCATCAGTAAAGAACAAATATTTTAGGTGCTTGGCCCAGGCGGCGAACCTCAGAGCTAGGTTGCTCTGAGTGCTTGGACAGGAGGACACTGGTATATGCAGTCCACGGGCCACTTAAGGCCATAACCATTTTGGGGCTATTTTCTTCCTAAACCTACGCAAAATCACCTGTCTTATCAATCCTGAATTTTCCCTAAACAATCCCCCTAAGGTGAAATGCTGGAACTGGGGCTTGGACCTTAGCTTGAAGCAAATTGAAGCCCTGGCCTAGCTAGGGGAAATCACTGAATTTTTTTAGAAATCTTTGACTTTACAGTTTAATCCTATCTGAGGCTCGGTTTTGCTTAAAGGGCATGTAGAATGCTTGACGCGGGGCCTACAGTTCTTTAATCTAAGGCCATATATTTCGACCTGGGGGTTCCTCGGGGGGAAATCCTGCAATCCTGTTTAGGAAGTCTACGATGAAAAAAATGATATTTGCTGCCCTGTTGGCGACGATTTTGGCTACTCCCGCAATGGCCATGGACGGTAAGGAGCTGTACTCCCAGAAGAAATGCGGCATGTGCCATGGTGCTAATGGAACGTCTGCCAGCAAGATGTTCCCCAGCTTGGCCGGTAAAGACGCCAAATTTTTGGCAGACGAAACCATGAAAATCAAAACTGGTGAACGTGAAAGCAAAATGACGGGCGCCATGAAGTCGAATCCCGGCGTTAAGAATTTGACCGCTGAGGAAGCTTTGGCCATCGGCGAATACCTTTCTTCGGTGAAGTAATCCCGGCTCCGCCGCTTTTCTCAAGCGGCGGATTCCCCTTTGGAGCCCCTTTGAGCCATCCTCTCCAAGATGCCTGCCAACGCAAGGATTCCTTGGAACCGGGCTATGCATCGCTGGTTTCGTTCTTTGAATCCCTAGATGAAGCCACCGCCTTATTGGACTCCGATGGCGCGGTGCTCTGCGTCAATCCAGCGGGCTTGCGTTTATTTGGGGTCAATGACCTGGATGAGTGGTGCCTCCACTGGAAAGACTTTTTGGCCCATTGCGGCGAAGCGGAACAGAGTATTGCCGGGCTGCGGGGCGCAGGTTTCTTGGCTAACTCCGCCTGCCGCTACGAGCCCCTGGGGCTAGTGGTTACCCTCAAACTACGCCCCTTTGAGTGGTCTGGGGGTTGTGCCTATATGGCCGTTTTGCACGACGACCGAGCCACTGAGGAACTCAATCACGAATACCAAAGACAAGCCCAGTTTCTGCGGCAAATCCTAGATACAGACCCCAACTTGATTTACGTCAAGGATATGGATGGTCGCTTTGTCGAGGCCAACCGGGCGTTAGCCGTCGCCTACGGCACCACCGCCGAGGCATTGCGGGGTAAAAGCGACGCGGATTTTAATCCCGTTGCCGAAGATGTAGCCGCATACTTGGACGCGGACCGTAGGGTGATGCGGAATAAAGAACCTTTGTTTATTCCTGAAGAGCATATCCAAAACACCTATGGGGAAGACATCTTTCTGCAAACCATCAAGATTCCCCTGATTGACTCTGACGGTGTGGCGCGGCAGGTGCTGGGCGTCTCCACAGACATCACCAGCCGTAAACGGGCCGAAATAGCTATGTTCGAGGCCAAAGAAACGGCCGAGCAAGCGAGCCGCACCAAATCGGAATTTTTGGCCAACATGAGCCACGAGATCCGCACCCCCATGAACGCCATTTTGGGCTTTACCGAAATTCTGGGCAGTTTGGTGCTGGACCCGAAACAGCGCGAATATTTAAGCAGCATTCAATCTTCGGGAAAGAGTCTCATGTCGTTGATCAACGACATCCTGGACCTATCGAAGGTAGAGGCGGGCAAATTGGTGTTAGAGTATGCCCCCTTGGACTTAAGGGCCCTGCTTGAAGAGGTCCACCAGATTTTTGGGCAAAAACTATTAGAACAAAACCTCTTTTTCCAAATTGAGGTTGAGGAAACAGTACCCCGCTATGTTTCCTTAGACGAGGGGCGGTTGCGGCAGATTTTATTAAATCTGGTCGGCAACGCGGTCAAGTTCACCGAAAAAGGTGGGGTGACCCTGATCCTAAAATCAAAGACTAAGGGGCGCTCGGTCGAATTGGATATAGAAGTCCGCGATACCGGTGTGGGGATTGAGCCCCGGCAAAAAGACCGGATCTTTGAAGCCTTCGAACAGCAATCGGGACAAAGCTCGGCAAAGTTCGGCGGTACCGGACTTGGGCTAGCGATCACCAAAAAATTGATCGAGGTGATGGGCGGGCGTATCCAAGTAGAAAGCGACCTCGGACTCGGAAGCCGGTTCCGGGTCTTTTTACCTCATGTAGAAGTAGCCCAACAGGTCCATCGATTGGAGCGAGAAAACCCCCAAGTGGACCCCGCTTCGTTGCTTTTTGAGCCCGCTTTGGTGCTGGTCGTTGACGATATATTTGAGAACCGCCAGCTGATCCAGGGTTTTTTGCCTTACCCTGAATTGTCGCTGATCGAGGCCAGTAGCGGCGCTGAAGCTCTGGAGCTGGTTTCGCACTACCGACCCGATTTGATCTTAATGGACCTCAAGATGCCTGGAATGAGCGGGCTGGAGGTCCGCGAAGTGCTTAAAAAACGCCCGGACACCGCCCAGATTCCGGTGGTGGTGGTTACGGCTTCGGTGATGACCGATCAGGAAATATTGCTGCGCCAGCAATTTGACGGTTACCTGCCCAAACCCGTGGTCCGTAACGATTTGCTCAACTGCCTTTGCCGGTTTTTAAACCACCAAATAAGTGATCAAGAGCAAACGAGCCAAGCGCCCCGTTCGGGATTAGTCGGAGGGCAGTTTGACTTGCAACCGGAACTAGCGGGCCTGTTGGCCAGAGACTACCTCCCGCGAGGCGTCCAGTTATTAGAATACCAAACGATCAACGACATCGAAACCTTTGCCCAAGAATTGATCCAGTTGGCCCGTGACTTTGAACATGACCACTTAGTTGACTGGGCCGAGGCGCTCAACGACCAATGCAACCGCTTCGATATCCAGGGAATCGCTAGGTTACTGAAGGAGCTTGAACGGGCCTTGGGTTCGGGGTAGGTAATAAACAAGGCGGAAGATTTGGGGGGCTAATCTGATTTAATAGGGGATTTGAGGGGACATGAATCATCCAAGCACCAACTACCTGCGCAATACGGCACCCGGAAGCCGTGAGCAGTTCATTGAACTGTTAGGTAAACTGGAACTTTTTAAAGGCCTACCCAGAGAACTGCGCAGCCGCATCTTCGATTACGCCAAATTTGTTCCCCTAAGCAACCACGACCGCCCGGTGAAGGAAGGGATGTTTGACCAAGAAATTTACTTGCTCTTGCAGGGGCAGTTAGATGTCTTCATCAGCTTAGGGGACAGCCAGGAAAAACAAATTGATAGCCTTGGCGAGCCCTTCACGCTCTTTGGCGAACGTTGTATTTTGGGACAGCCCCGCGGGGCGAGTATCCAAGCCTCAGGTGAGGTTTTATTATTGGGGTTGGACCTCTCTTCCCTGCCGGACCTTCTCGAAGGCCTTGAAGACCCTGCAAAGCGGCTTGAAGACGGCGAGTACGAACAAAACCTGGATATGTATCTGGTGGTGGCTCAAGTGTTATTTGGCCGCCTAGAGCGCCTAATATACGACCAACACAAACTAAGCTACAAAGCTCGGGGGATGCTTAAGTCCGCCAGCATCCACAAAAAGGCGGTGCTCACCACCCGGCTCTTTAACGAACTGGTGGAAAACCACCTCCAAACCGAACTCCGCCAACCCAGGCTTTGGCAGCGTTTTCTGCGCGATTTGGGCCACCGACTTAGAGACGAATGTGTCGTTGAAAATCAAGTGGACAGCCGCCGGGTGTACGAAGATTTGGTAGCCCAGCAGGCGCTGGGCCGCTTGCCGGATCAGGAATGGCTTTATCAATTGCTCAAACGGCTGCGTGAATCCGCTAGGTATCTGCCGGGCTATAAACAGAGCTTACAGTCCTTAGAAGACTTGCCTGAAGTGATGATGATGGCCCGTTGTTTAGGCCAACTGCACCAAAGAATATTATCTCAAGCCAATTTACCTCGCCCGGTGAGCCTAGAAGAATTATTGGCCGCCCAAGACGAGCGCGGCTGTTGGAGTCCCAGCGCTTTGATTCGCCGCTTCGAAGAGCAGGGACTCTTCACCAGCCACTTTGCTATGGCCCATCTGGCGCTGTTGCTTTGCGAAGCCTTGATCGAGATGATGGGGGCCGCCAATCAGGTGATTGCGAGCACCGTAAGTTTCTTAGGCCAATTACATGTGGCTCCACGTCAGAGGACCCATCACGCCGGAGGGGAATTAGCCGAGCAGTTTGCCGCCTTCTTTAAGTCCACCCAAAGCAATGAAAGCGCGCCAAAGACCCTTGAACCCAAGGCCGACAATGCCGGAGTGGACGACCTTTTGGCCAGCTTCGGCCTTTAGTCACTCCCCAGGGCAGCAAGGGCAGTCGGTCCGGCCTGGTTGGTGCAGATTTTTACGCAGGTCGCGCAGGGCGGTCCGTAATCCCTCTTCGATGACGGGATGATAAAAGGGGCGCTGCAAGAGCTGATCCACCGTAGAGTCTACCTCAATGGCCCAGGCCAGCAGGTGGGCTAAATGTTCCGCATCGGGCCCGAAGCACTCGGCCCCGAGTAACTTGCCGTCGGCCATCGCAGCATAAAGCCTGAGTACCCCCAGGTTTTTTAGCATAACTCGGCTGCGGCCTTGGTTGGCAAAGTCCACCTCACCCTGGGCAAAACATCCGGGCTCTAAGTCGGCAAAGCCTTTGCCCACTATGGCGATTTGGGGGTCCGAAAAGACCACCGCCAGCGGGGTTCGGTCCCATCCTCCGGTTATTTTTGGGTAAAGGGCGGCGTTTTTTCCTGCCTGTTTTCCCTGTTCAATCGCCTCATGTAGCAGGGGCCTGAGTTGGCTAGCGTCTCCGGCCAGGAAAATGGGCAAGTCGCCGCATTGTAGGGTTTTAGGGTCCAGCGGGGGCCTGCCTTTTTTGTCTAGCTTTAGGCCCGTTACTGCCAAGTCCAACCCCTCTAGTCGGGGTTTGCGGCCGGTAGTCACTAAGACCCTTTCAAAGCGGCGGCGTTGTACCTGCCCGTTGACCAAGTGGCTAATTTCTACTTCCTGTCCAATCCGTTGGGCTTTTAGCTCCTGAGCATCGGCGTGGATTTCGAGTTCTTCTGAGAATGCCTTGAGCGCCAATTGGCGCATATCGGGGTCACTAAAGGGGCCAAAGAGACCGCCCAATCCATACAGTCCTACCTCTACACCTAAGCGGGATAAGGCTTGACCTATTTCTAGGCCAATCACACCGGGGCCAATGACAGCGACCGAACGAGGTAGGTCTTCTAGTTCAAATATCTCGTCGGTACTTAAGAGTAAATCACCCAAGTCGCGGTAAGGCGGCGGGATCACCGGGATCGAGCCGGTAGCCACCACAAAGGCCTTAGCTTGGATTTCTAGGTCTTCTGAAAGCTGCAACCGGTCAGGGCCAATGAAACGGGCTTGGCCCCAAAGCTTATGCTCCGCGGGGATTTCGTCGATGCTGTCTAAAACAAAACCCACAAACCGATCCCGTTCGGCGCGCAGCCGTTTGAGCAACGCGGGGCCGTCTATCTGTAAAGGGCCGGATAACTTTAAGCCAAAGGCCTCTGCGCCCGAGGTGCGGTGGGCCAACTCGGCCGGAGCGATCAGCAGCTTGCTCGGCATACAGCCGACTCGGGCACAGGTGGTGCCGTATTGATACCCCTCAATCAACGCCAAAGATTCGGTATGGTGGCGGGCGACAGAATAGGCGGCCATCCCGGCACTGCCCGCACCGATGATGGCTAAATCAAGCTTTTTGGTTTTCATGGGGATCAAAAGGTTTTCATATATTCCTTCAACTCTGTCATAGCTTCGGTCAGTTGTGAAGGTAATTGGTCGATCCAAGCGGTCAGGTTAGAGCTTTCTCCCGCTTCGGCCCCTAGCTGGATTTTATAACAAAGTTCAGCTAAGCTCTTTGCCCCCACATTGGCCGCTATGCCTTTGATCCGGTGGGCTGCATCGCTTAGTTCGGATAATTTGTGGGCTTTATTAAGCTCCTTTAGCTGCTCAAGCATGGGCACCGAATCCCGCTCAAACTTTACCAGTAACCCTTCAAAAAACTCTTTCCCTAAGATCTTTCGGGTGTCTAATAGTTCGCGGTCGATCATAAGCTCTCCGGTCCTAGATACAATTTTTTTAAACTTAGGGAGATGGTACCCTATTGACGGCCCTTAGGGGAACTACTGAAAAGGCTTTTAACTGAGGCGAATTTTGGAGAAGACCTCTAAGGCCCGTTCGCCAAAGACGTTTTGGGGTCTTAGATCGTCGGTGATCATCAGGTCTTCTTCGGTTTCCAGCAGAATTAGCTGGTGGTGGGTTAGTTCTTCGCCACCGGCGGTTTTGACCGGTACCAGCATGGGGCGGTTGTTTTGGTTTGGCGATTGCCCTACCACAAAGGCCAAGTCACCGGTGTTGAGTTCCACTAAAGAGCCTATCGGGTAGCGCCCCATTAGGTCTAAAAAGATCGACCAAGTGGTGGAGTCAAACTCACTTCCTTCTAAGGCGTCTAAAAACCGCATTGCCGAAGGTGGGGTCCAGGTCTTTGAGTAGGTGCGGTGTCCCGTTAAGGCTTGGTAAATATCCATCATGCCCAGCAGGCGGGTTTCGGGCAGAGCGTCATTGAAGCGGGCTTGCTCGGGATAGCTACTGACCAAGCTACCGTCTAGTTTGACATGGTGGTAATAGGCCATGTTGACGATCACCTCAGGCATGCCCATCCGCCCAAGCATTTGGGCCCCCAGTTCGGGGTGCTGGCGCAGTAGCTTCCATTCTTTGCTACCCCGTTCAAACTTGTCTTTGCTCTCGTAAATATATTTGGGCACCCGCGCCATGCCAAAATCATGGACAAAGGCTCCTAAAAAGACTTCACGCCGCCGATTGAAGCTGCTTTTGATGCCCCGTCGGGCGATGAAGTCGAAATAGATGCTGTGGTACAGGGCCGCCACTTCCAGGCTGTGCTGGTATATACTGGTGTTTTGCTCTAACAGGCTGAGGATATTGAGCACCTCCAGTCCGTGATTGGCTAAGATGCTGTCTACTTGGTTATGGATGCTTTGGGGGTCTGTTTTTTCTTGGCGGAGCGCCTCGAAGGTTTCACCAAGCTGCTGGCTTGCTTCGCGGCTCAGGCTGCGGCCGTGGTCCAGCTTTTCAATGATGCGGTCCACCAGCGCGACCCGCTCTTGCTTGACTAGATCACGCAGATTTTCGGACTTCGCCGGAGTTTCTACAATAAAGAGCGTAAAGCCACGCCGACCCAATTCGGTAACAAGCCGTAGGTCCTCTATCTTAAAGGACCGGTCCATTTGGTCCAACTGGTCAATCTGTTGGACAAAGTCCCCCACCAATACTTCATTTCCGGCTAGTTGGATTTCTTCGGTATCGCGTCGGACTTTAAGGCGGGCTTGCTCGAAGTTGAGGCGGACCCAAGCGGCCCGATCCTCCGCCAAAGGACGGTACTCCTCATCAAAGCCGACAATGGACAGGATGGTCATGCCCTGCACCAGCTTTTCGAGTGGTAATATCTTTTGGATTACTTTGGCCATCAGGCACTTTCGGCGTTATGGGGTCCAGGTAGGAAACTTAAGATAGTTTACCGATACCTGGGAAAATTACAACGCGAGAAGTACCCATGAGCTTTGGAGGAGGAAATATTTTGCAGCCTTTTAGGGCTATTCTGGGGCTAGGTATAATTCCGTAGGGGCCAGCCGGGCCCCCACGGAACTTAAGTCTTACATACTGGCTTTTACTTCGCGACCGTTCAGTGGTTGAACCGGGCGGTTGTTGCCGTGGTAAAGCTTGGCAAAAGCGGCTTTTTGAGCTGCCGAGATCGACACCGGGGTTTTGAGGACATGCCAATGCACCCCTTCAGAACAAGGCGGCGTAGTCAAGGAGCCCATGTAACCGAAGTAACCCAAGTCGCTAGGCAAGAGCTCCATGGGATTGATCAACACCGCCGCGTCGGCGAACTTGCCGCCAGCTTCGGTGGGCAGTTTGTCCCAGAAGTTGGCTAAAAAGGGGTTCTCCTCACCTTCTTTAAACAATACGGCCACTACGCCCAATTCCCCCTTTTGGTTTTTGTGGACCAAGTGGGCGACGAGGTCGTAATTTTCCCCGTTGATTTGCTCTTCGCTGGGCAGGTGGAAGTGGAATTGGAGGAGTTCATAGCGGTCCTCTCCAATCTTTACGCTGCCGGCACCGGCGGTGTTGAGTTGCAGGGTGTGGCCGTTGTTGATGAGGTCCAGGCCCACGGCTTGGTACCCGGTCTCAAGGGCCGGTAGGTTGGCCGGAGTGGTTTGTGTGATGTTGATCGGCGATTGGGCCATCCCGTTTTTACAGGCCGCAAACTGCTCGGACATATCGCCCCAATGCATCGGGCCCGTTTCGCCCCCATAAGTCCAGTGAGCGCCGTGTCCTTTAGCGTGGCTCTTTTCGCCGTGCTCCATATCGCCAACCTGGTGTGCACAGGCAGCGAAGACTAGCGACAAGGCCAGCAACTGTAGTTGTTTTTTCATGTTACGTTTTCGTGAGTACGTTAGGTGGTGGGTTTAGATTACGCTTCAGATTGCGTAACTTTTCCAATACAGAAAACTGACCGGAAAATCATGCTTTTTTTTCTGTGTTTTTTGGCTGTAGCCAGAGAGCTAGGGCGTGGGGCCGATGGGCAAGGTAAACCAAAAGAGGCTGCCTTGGCCTTCGGTACTGGAAAAACCCAATTTGCCGCCATTGAGTTCGGCAAATTCGCGGCACAGCAGCAGCCCCAGACCGGTGCCCCCTTCGCCGGCGGTCCCTTGCGTGCTGAATTGGTCACCTAACTGGAACAGCCGTGCCTGATTTTCCGGGGATATGCCGATGCCCTGATCTTCAACGGCAATCCAAAGGCTTTGGCCTTCGAGGCGGGCCAGAATCTTAGCCGAGCCCTGACCGGGCGTGAACTTGATGGCATTGGTGATCAAGTTCCGCAGGATCGTAGCCACCGTTTGTTCGTCTGCCCAGGCCCTCAATCCGGCTTCTACCTGATTGTCCAACTGGATGCCTTTGGGTAACGCCAATTGCTCTAAGAGTTGGCAAATATCCTCAACCATCCGGTGGATATCTAGCTCAACTGGGGTCGCATGAAGACCCTGAACTTGAGTTTTGGCCCACTCAAGCAGGTCGTCGAGCAGTTGCGAGGTCTGTTGGCTAGATTGTTCCAACAGCAAAAGTGTATGGTCCAACTCGGCCCGGTCCTTTAAGACCTCCGGGTCCCGTAGGTGCTGAACCATACCATGCAAAATTTTGATCGGGGTGCGGAGGTCGTGGGCAATCAACGAGAAAAATTTATCTCTAGTGGAGACCGCGAGGTTTAACTCGCGGTTTTGGCGGAACATAGCTTGGTGGCTGCGGCGCAACCGCAGCTGGTTTTCTACTCGGGTCAGGAGTTCTGGGCCTTTGTAAGGCTTGGTTACATAGTCGGCGGCACCTAGCTCAAAGCCTTGAACCAGATCGTCCATGGAACTTTTAGCCGTCAAGAAGATCAGCGGGATATCGCGAGTAACCGGGGAGCCTTTCAACCGGCGGCAGACCTCAAAACCGTCCATGCCGGGCATCACAATGTCTAACAGGACCAAATCAAAGGACTCCGACGCCGCTAACTCGAGCCCTTCGACACCAGATTGGCAAGAAACGGTTTGGTGCCCTTGTTGTTCAAGGATTCGTGACAGCAGGGCCAGATTGGGCTTACTGTCCTCGATTAGCAGAATTTTTCCGGAGATTTTTGGCATACTTTAAGTCAGTCGGGTTTGGTCTCTTGGACGATGCGGTTGCGGCCGTTGTTTTTGGCCTCGTAGAGCAACTTATCAGCGCGGTCGATCAACTCCAATTCGGTTTCCCCTCTAAACTGGGCTAGTCCCCCGCTGATGGTGATCACTAAACCTTCGTGGTCCCAGGGTATTGAAGCGATGGCCGAACGGATCTTTTCGGCCACCCTTGCGGCGTCTTCCAAAGAGGTGTTGGGTAAGACCACCAAAAATTCTTCGCCGCCGTAGCGTCCGGCTAAATCCGCCTGCCGCACAGAGCTCTTGATGCAGGCGGCCACTTTGACCAAGACCTCATCCCCTACTTGGTGGCCGTAATTGTCGTTGACTCGTTTGAAGTGGTCTAAGTCAAACATGATCACCGACATGGGGCGACCGTAACGCTCTGAATCGGCAATCTGTTTGCTTAAAACCTCGAAGATGAATTTATGGTTGTACAGCCCGGTCAAGCCGTCGATCATCACCATCTCTTCTAAAGCTGCGTTTTTTTCCGCCAGTTCCATTTGAGCCCGGCGTAGTTTTAGGTGGGTGCGGACCCTTGAGAGTAGCACCACCGCATTAAAGGGCTTGGTGACATAATCTACCGCACCGACTTCAAAGCCTCGGATGATGTCGCGTACTTCGGTCTTGGCGGTCAAAAAAATCACCGGAATCTCTTGGGTTTCCTCTAGCGCTTTGAGGCGTGCGCAGGTTTCATATCCGTCGATGCCCGGCATCATGATGTCTAAAAGAATCAATTCGGGTTTTAACTTGCGCGCGATTTCAATGGCCTGTTCCCCATCGTAAGCAACGTTCAGCAAGAAGTTTTCTTTACGCAGCAGGGTTCCCAAAAGCTGGATGTTCTTTTGGGTGTCATCGACGATCAGAATGCGGGCAGGCGCTGTGGCGTTCATGAGGTGGCGTTCGCGCAGGCTTTGGCTAAAGGTTCGATCAAATCAGGATAACCGGTCATTTTCTGGGCCAGTTGGTCGGCTTCAAAGGCTCGTGCAAGATTATAGACCTCTTCGGCCCATTGGTACAGCGGCGTATAACCCACTCGACTGGCTTCGCTGCGTAGCTTTGCGGCCCAATCTTCGATCAGGTTTAAGGTCAGGCTGTCGTTAAGCTCAGCCCATTGGGCTTGCCACTTGGTGCTCGTTTGCTCTAGCAACCAGGCCAAATCATCGGCCTGGGGCTGGGGCCAATTGCCCTGCAAGGTTTTTGCGGCAGGTAGCGCACCATTCTTTGGGATAACGCTTTTTAAGTAAAGTCCTAATTTCTTAACCAAAGCCCCTTTGCTTAGGGGCTTGGACAGCATGTCGTCGCAAAGTGCGAGAATCCGCACCCGTTCGTCTTTCATCACCGCAGCGGTCACCGCAATCACCGGAATCTTGGCGGTAGCTGGCTGGGACTTGAGCCGGGCCGTTGCTTCGAAGCCATCTAAGACCGGCATTTTCATGTCCATTAAGATCAAGTCGGGCAGCATGGTGGTGGCTTGATCAACCGCTTCGGCTCCGTTGCAGGCTTCATAAACCTCAAAGGGAGCGGCTTTGAGGTATTTGATCAGCAGCTTGCGGTTTATCTCGATATCGTCCACTACCAGCAGACGCGCCGGTGCAAAGCCTTCGAGGGTAAAGCTCGCTTCGGCCGTCTCTTCAACGACGCTGGGGGGCGCTTCGGTGATCTCAACGCCCCGAAGGTGGACGTTAAAACAGCTCCCCTGGCCGAGTTGGCTGCTCAGGTCGATTTGGCCGCCCATCATTTCGACCAAGCGTTTGGTGATCGCTAACCCCAGCCCGGTGCCGCCCACTTGCGACCCCTGGCCCGGTACCTGCTCAAAGGCCCCAAAGACTATTTGTTGAGACTCAGGGGCGATGCCAATGCCGGTGTCTTCGACTACCAGCAAAAGGTCCAAGGACTGTCCCCGGCGGGCTTCTTGGATCGCTTTTAAGTGAATACGACCTTGGTGGGTGAACTTGACGGCGTTGCCGATGAGGTTTAACAATATCTGCCGGATACGTGATTCATCTAGGGCCAGAG
The DNA here is from genome assembly GCA_032250835.1 of bacterium. GTDB lineage: Bacteria > SAR324 > SAR324 > XYD2-FULL-50-16 > XYD2-FULL-50-16 > TamC13-09. The sequence goes on along the minus strand of JAVVEA010000001.1, from coordinate 460,292 downwards.
CCGGGGGTAGTTGGGGGTCTATTTCCAGATGAAACAATAGGTCCTTTTCACCCAACTTCTTGGCGAAGATCGGACCCATTTCCTCTAACAGCCCCTTGAGGTCCGTCGGGCGGTATTCCAGCTTAAGTTTTCCCGCCTCGACCTTAGACAGGTCTAAAATATCATTGATCAAGGTTAGCAAGGCTTCACCGGAACTGCGGATATTTCCGAGAAATTCACTTTGCTGGGGGTCTTCAACCAGTTCCTGCAAAATTTCCGAAAAGCCCAGAATTGCGTTCATGGGGGTGCGGATTTCATGGCTCATATTGGCTAGAAATTCGCTCTTGGCTTGATTGGCTTGGTTGGCCTCTATGGTGGCTTCGATCAGGGCCTCTTCGGCCTGTTTTCGGTCGGTAATGTCTTGTTTTATCCCCAGATAGTGGGTAACTTGGTTGGCTTCATTAAAGATCGGTGACAGGTGGGTCAATTCCACATAGGTTTCCCCATTTTTGCGGCGGTTGATCAGTTCGCCGGTCCAGGGTTGTCCTGCTTTGAGGTGCCGCCAAAGTTCCCGATAGACCTCGGGCGGGGTTTGGCCGCTGCGCAAGATCCGGGGGTTTTTCCCCAGAATGTCTTGGGCGCTGTAGCCGGTCAGTTCGGTAAAACGGGGGTTGATGTATTCGATGTGGCCCGCTAGGTCGGTGATCAAGATACTCGCCGGGCTTTGCTCGACGGCCTGAGACAGCTTGCGCAGGCGGTCTTGGGAGGCTTTACGGTGGCTGATGTCGTGTAGGGTAAGCAGCAAGCGCGGCTCCCCGTTATACTGAATCTGCTTGCTCGAGAGCTCTAAGTCTAGGGGCTTAGCCGACTTCCCCATAACCTGCAATTCGATCAGCTCACCTTTGGGGGCCCTTTGAATCCATTTTATCAAAGGCTCTTTTAAGCCTGGAGTCTGGAACAACTCATCGACGTAGCCGCTTAATAGGTCCTCTTTTGATTGCCCGAAGAGTTGGGTTGCCTGTTGGTTGAGATCAACCAAACGCCCATCGGGAGTTAAGATTAAGATGGCGTCTAAGAGACTGTTAATTATGGTTTGTAGGCTTTCTTGAGTTTGCTCGTAGGCCTGCTCGACGAGTTTGCGGGCTTCGATTTGCGCCTGGAGTTGTTGGTTGAGCGCCGATAACTCGCCTAAGCTTTGGTCCAATTCGAAGCGTTGGCGTTCTAGCTTTAAGAACACCGCCACTTTACCCAATAAAATATGTTGGTCTATAGGGCCTTCTAAAAAATCCACGGCACCTAGGCGGTACACCTCAGCGATAGTGTCGGGGGCTAGCTGGGCTTTAGAAACGAAGAGAATAGGTAGGGCACCGGTAGCCTTGTGAGCGTAAATCCGGCGGGCCAACTCAAGACCGTCCATCTCGGGCATCAGCAGATCGCAGATGACCAGGGCAAAGGAGTGATGGTTTAGTAGGCTGAGGGCTTCGCGGCCGCTTTGGACGCAGAACACCCTTACCTCCAAAGGCGACAGTAGCCCTTCAAGGCGCTCAAGATTGGCTGGTAGGTCGTCAACCAACAGGATATTCGGGACCCAAGGGGTCATCATCACTCCGTTGTTAATGGCTATTTATAGTTTGTCTCAGCTGCCTTCCGAACACAAGCAGATAAGCATTTAGGGACAAAAGATGATGACAAAGTGAGGCGTTCGTATATAATTAATCCAGAGCATGATGTTAACCATAGGAGAAACCCCATGACCTTTATTGCCTGGGACGACAAGCTAGCTACGGACATCTTCGTGATCGACGAAGAGCATAAGTTTTTGATTGAAAACTTGAACGTGCTTTTTGATGTCTGTAACGATGAGGCACAGCCTTTGGACGAAAAGGATTCATTGATCCGAGCCGTGCTCTCGAATCTAGCCCACTATACCCACACCCATTTTGTGGTCGAAGAAGAAATGATGCGGGTCTTCCATTACCCGGATATGGACGCCCATAAAGCCGAGCACACTAGCTTTGTTGAGAAGGTGGCTTATTTGAATAGCAGCGTAAAGGAAGGTGGAATGGACCTCTCGAATTCATTGCTGAATTTTTTAAAAGAATGGCTGACCAAACACATTCTGGGCACCGATGCCCGGATGGCTAGTTACTTAAGGGAAAAGGGTCAAAACTGATGAAACTGGCTGGTTGGATTTTACTGAGTGTATTGCTGGTCGGTTGCCAGTTGGGCGAAGACAGCCCGGCGGTCGCTTCTTGTAAGAAAATGTGCGAAAGCAACCCGGCCTTAACTCAACTGGACTCTAAGGTGGTCTTTAAGCCCGTAAAACTTTGCCAAAAGAGGTGCGCCGAAACCGAGGGCACCTGTAGCGACCAAGACGGCCCCACCAACTTTCAGGCCTGTATCTTCTTTGGGATGAACGCCGGACGGGCACCGGGCGACCAGGGCCCGCTGTTGAACTTTAAGCGCTAGCTCTAGCCGCTTACCTTTGCTTAAAAATCAAATCCCACACCCGCAGCGATGAGCGACCCACCGGTTTGCAGATCGCTGCCACCGGTTTTGCTGCTTAGGCTAGAGTAGATCCGTTGGTAACTCATGCGGGCCTGCAAGGGGCCGAAGACGGGTAAGCCTAGGCGTAACATGACTTGGCTGATGTTGGCCGAATCGTATGCGGAGGCTAGGGGCCCGGTGGGGTTCTGGAACCCAAACCCGGCTCCGATCCCTAAGCTGACCAAGGGCAGCGGTAAAATCCAAAGGGCATCATACATTTGGGTTTGCAGGCTGCTGCCGTTGGTGTCTTTTAATTTGATTTCGTAGGACTCGACCCCTAGCGCCATTAACAAGGGGACCTCGGCCGTTAAAATTAGGCCCTGAGGCATTCCGTCGCTTTTTAGCTGTCCGTTGCTGCCTGAATTAAAGGTCATCGACAAAGGCACTTCGGCGGCAGCCAAGAGGAGCGATGCTGCCGAGGCCTGGGCAACTCCAAGGGAAAAAAGACAAAGCAGGGAGACGAGCAGTTTCATGGGGGGTCCTGAGGGAGCGGCCTTTTTTATAGAAAAAACTTATAAATATTACATTAGGCCTATATTCCCTTTAGGTCAAAGTAGTATACGCAAAGTCACTGAGTTCAACGCCCCACCAAGACCCAGATGCCCACGGCGATGAAGAGCGGCCCCGAAATATATTTTAGCATCGTCGGTTCCACAAAATTCCCCAAGGCCCTTCCGGCCACCACCCCCAGCAATCCGGCAAGGCTCAAGGCCAACACCACCGCCAAAAGCACGCTGAAGGTGCTGCGGGTCTCGGCGGAGGCCGCCAGAGCGGCGAACTGGGTCTTGTCACCCATCTCGGCAATAAACAAAGTGACGAAGGTAGTAGCAAAAACTTTCCAGTCCATGTTAATTTTGGTTTGGGTGTTAAAGAGGGATTCATCTTCGCCCTAATCCTATGGCTGGTCAAGTGAAGCCGAGCCAAAAACAGCATTAAAAAGAAATGAAAAAACACTTTTTAAGGACCCTGTGTCTTGGGTTGGGCCTATGTTTGCTGAACACGGCACCCTTGCGGGCCGAAAGCTTGGAAGAAGGCCTGGAAACCGCAGCCCGATACTTCTCTGAGGAAGTGGAAGGATTAAACCAAGAAAAGGCCGTCTATTTGGAGGTACAAAACGAAAGCTCCCAACGCCGAGACCGTATGGCACAAAAGATTGAAACCCTCTTTATGCTGGCCTTGAGCCGTACCCAGTCTCGCTTTACGATCCATCAGTTAAACGAATCTTTGACCGGCCTGAGTGGCCAGCGGGCGGTATTGATCAAGGGGAGTTACCAGCCCCAGGGTAAACGGATGATCCTGCGATTTTCAGCTATCCAAAGCCTGGGTGATGGACAGGTTTTAGGTCAGACCCAGGTGGTGGTCCAAGGGCAAAAGGACCTTTCGGATTCACTGGTTGCCGTCTTGGATCTGGATACCAAGGACTATAACCGCCAGCAACGCCAAATTTTTACCGACATCTTCCGCACCCAACTGCGCCGCGCCCACTTTAAAATCGCCAGCAGCGCCGAAGTGGATAAGATGGACCCCGATTCGATCCAAAAAGCGACGGGCTGTACCCGAGACGAATGCGCCACCGTGATTGGAGAGCAATTGGGCGTGGATCTGGTGATTTCCTTGGGTTACGCCCGGATGAGCGAAGACCTCGCTTATCTTTCAGCAAAAGTGATCAGTATCGAAGACGGCAGCATCTTGGCCTCAGAAACCCAAGAGACCAACGGCAGGGCCCGAGACCTCCCACAGGCCTTACGAGAATTGGCCGATAAACTAGCCGGACAAATGACCGCGGGCCGTCAAGTCGCCCCAGTGGATGCTGCCCCCGCCCCTAGGCAGTCCTTTAAGAGGCAAGAATCGAAGCCTTCGGTTGAGGGCAAAAGCAGCTTTTTTGAAGATTTGGTCTGGGTGCCGACCTTTCAAGTGGGGGGTCCAGGCTTGCACTTGACCTATATCGACGGTAGCACCAGCGATTTTAGCTACGGCAACGGCTCGGGTTTCGCCTTTATGGTGTTACAGCAGGATGGATGGTTTGTGGATTTGGGTGGCAGTTCGGGTACCTTACAATCAGTCAATCGAGTCGATGCCGATGGGGTGGTCCAACTGGCCCCGCTCAGTCTGGTGGGTACCGCTAATTCAAGCCATCTGAATGTTGGTTACAATTATCATTTTAAGCGACTGACCGACAGCTTTTGGGGGAACTTCCGGTTTTATATGGGCCTGGGCAGTTACAGTGGTGACTATACTTGGCAATTGGACAACCAAACAGAACAAAGCCTAGCCTTGAGCGGAACGGGTCTACAATTTGGCGTGACTTATACGGCTTGGCAGCGCTGGTTGTTTGGCTTGATGGTCTATGGGGGATCGGGGCAATTGTCTTCGGAAAATCAAGCTTTGCTTGATTCGATCGAAAGCCACAGCGGCTCAGACACTCATTTGACGGTTGGATATGCTTTTTGAGCTGCCCGCGGATTGGGCCTGTTGATTCCAGTTTGATCCCGCTCCGACCAGCGGGTTCAAGCAAGCAAGGGAACCTAGGTTTTGTGGTACCGTCTCCCGGTCACTTTTTTGGTGCTTGATTGGCACCGGCTTCGGGTTGGTGGCTTGGTACTTCAGTCCGGCTAAGGCTCTTCTGAGGGCTGGGGCAGCGGGCGCAGCTGGGGCTTGGCTAGTGGGGCCACCTCGGGGGCCGGGGCTCGCAGGTATAGCCGGATGGGGCCTTCTATGGGCGCGGGGCCTTGTAAACGGGCCGGGCCCGGTGAGGAACAGGCCCCCAAAAGGCAGGCCAACAAAAAGCCCATAAGCCAGGGTTTAGGGGTGTAAATACTGTTCATGGTACCAAGTTCCTTCTAAAATTAGTTGGTTGATCGAGGTGAACCGCCCTTCTCCCTGTCGGTAACCTTCGGAAAAATGACCTTCGAAAACGCTATAAACCCCTTGGGGCCGGGCGTAAAGGTAGACCCCTTGTCCATGCCGTTGGTCCGAGGCAAACTCTCCTTGGTATTGGTCCCCGTTTTTATATTGGGCCTTGCCTTTTCCCTGGCGCTGCCCTCTGGAGAATTCCCCTTGATATTGGCCCTTGCGGGGGTCGGTGAACTGGCCTTGCCCTGAAAATTGACCTTGGTGGAACTGCCCTTGGTAGCGGCTGCCGTCCTTAAAAGTGTAGACCCCGCTTCCTTCGAACCGGTCGGCTACAAAGCCTCCTTCATAGACTTCGCCGTTCGCTAGGGTCAGTTTGCCTTGGCCCTGTTTCATTTGGCCTTGGAATTCGCCTTGATACCGCGCCCCGCTGGGGTAATGGTAGACCCCTTGTCCTTCAAAAAATCCCCGGTGGAAGCCGCCTCGGTATTGGTCGCCTCGGCTGAAGGTAAAAACCCCCTTACCTTCGGGGAAACCTCCTTGGAACGGGCCTTCATAGCGGTCCCCATTGGCAAAGGTTAATTTGCCGGGGCCTGCGAATTGGTTGTTTTTAAAGCTCCCTACATAGCGGTGTCCGGCGGCGAAGGTAAACAGGCCCTGGCCTTCAAATTGGTCTTGCCGGAAGGGGCCTTGATAGCGGTCCCCGTTGGCGAAAATAAACTTCCCCTTTCCGGACTTACGGCCGCCCTCAAAGTGCCCTATATAGCGGTCTTGGTTGGCGTAGCGGTAGACCCCTGAGCCTTGAATGACGCCGGCGACAAAGCGCCCTTGGTAACGATCCCCATTAGGGAAGCGGGCCTTACCTTGGCCATGCCGTTTCCCCTTTAAAAATTGGCCTTGATAGCTTTCACCATGGGCTCGTTCCCATTTGCCCTGCCCTTCAAATGCACCGGCCACTAAGTCGCCTTGGTAGCGGTCTCCGTTAGCGCGGATCAGTTGCCCTTTGCCCTGGGGCAGTCCAGCGACGAAATCCCCTTGATAGCGGTCCCCATCGGCCCAGACCATTTTTCCTGGGCCCTGCATCTGGCCCCCTTGGAATTGCCCCTGGTAATGGTCTCCGGCGGGGTTGGTCAGATCGCCTTGGCCGTGGTAGCGCCCGGCAAAAAAACCGCCCTGATAGCGGGTTCCGTTGGGTTGTTCTAGTAGGCCTTGGCCATGGAATAAGTCGTCTTTAAAGCCCCCTTGGTAATGCGTGCCATCGTCTGACTGCCAATCTCCCCGGCCTTGCTTTTTTCCTTTGATCAAGGTGCCTTCAAAGCGGTCGCCTGATTTGAACCGATAAAGGCCTTGGTTCTGCTTACGGCCTTTGATGAAGAGCCCTTCAAAGCGGTCGCCGTTGGTTTGGATGAACAGACCTTTTCCGTGGCGGTAGCCGTCTTTAAACTCACCAATGTAGCGTTCACCAAAGCGGGAAGTCCATTCCCCTAGGCCCGCTTTTTTACCGCCGTTGAAGGTGCCTTGGTAATGTTCGCCGCTCGGGTAACGGATCTCTCCATCGCCGTGGAACTGATCATCTACAAAGGTGCCCTGAAAAACCCGGCCGTCTTTAAAGACCAGTTTACCGGCCCCCTGGCGCATCCCCTGTTTGATCTGGCCAAAAAACTGATCCCCCGAAGGGTAACTCAACCCCTTTTCGCGGTAGTCCCCATCGGGCACCGCCGCCCAAGCGAGGGTTGCATAAAATAAGAAAAGACAGGTCACCCAAAGTTTCATCACCACCCTGGAGTCGGTACGAATTGCGTATACATGACGTATCGTTTTTGGATTTCGCGGACATAGTTGATCGGTTCGGAACCTCGACAGTAGCCGTAACGAACGGTCCGGTAGTACTTTGGCTGCTCTAACAGAAGAATGGCCCGTTCGACCTGCCCAGCCCAGCGGTCAGGGTCTAAGCCCAACCGTTTAGCTAAAGTGCGGGCATCCGTTAAATGGCCATAACCGGCATTGTAGGCGGCCAAAGAAAAGAAAATGCGGTCTTCAAGGCGGGGCACTTCTTCGAGACGGTCAAAGGTTTTACGTAAATACTTGACCCCTGTTTGGATGGCTTTTTGAGGTTCCTTTAGGTCAATTTCAGGCACTTTGAGCCCCATTTCACGGCCCGTAGCCGGCATCACCTGCATCAGACCCAAGGCCCCCGCTTGGCTGCGGCGTAAGGGATCGAAACGCGATTCTTGATACATTTGCGAAGCAACCAGCCGCCAGTCCAGGTTAAAATCCAACGCCACCGCTTGGATGGTCTGATCAAAAGGCGAAATCTCCCCGTGGGTATCGGCTCGCGCCAGGGAGCGGGCTTTGGTGATCAAGGTGCGGTTCTCGGTGTATTTTTCTTTAATGATCTTTAGGAATCCGTTGCGGTCCACTTGGGCCAAATATTGGTCCAACTCCTGCTTCAGCGCAACGTCGTTGGGTGTCATGCCAAAGGCTAGGGACCTGCGCAAGGGCAAACCCACCGCCCCGTATACCTTACGCCCAAAGGTGCGTTCGGCTTCTAACTGGTGCGCATCGGCCACCAAAGCGTCAATCTGTCGGGTTTCGAGTTGTTCAAAAAGCTGTTCGGTCTCCACATCTTCGCCAACCAGTTGGATGTCAATGGGCCCGACCAGTTTTTGCACCTGGATCAAGGAGTCGTAATAGGAGCTGGAACGGCGGACCCAGATTTTTTGGCCCTTTAGGTCTTTGAGGCCGCCGATTCTTCGGTCTCCTTGGCGCAAAACGACCAGCTCACGGGTTTGGTGGTAGGGGCGGGAAAAGGCGATTTGTCGGGCCCGTTCCTTGGTAATGCTCATACTCGCGGCGATTAGGTCCCCTTTGTTTTCTATCAGCCAGGGGATCAGGTCCGAGTGGAAGCTGGGTACCAGGATTTCCAACTTGTACCCCTGTTTAATAGCGAAGTCCTGTAGTAGCTCATACTCAAGGCCGTAATGATTCCCTTCAGATAAAAAGAAACTCATCAAGTGGTTGCGGGTCAGTACCCGCAGCTTTCGCCTGGAGCCCGAATGCTGTTGGTAGGGGTCCCCCTGCCCGGCCAGGGCTTGATAAATCAAGAACTCGTTGGCCCTTTGGCGCAGGCCGGTGGAATGGTCGCGGAAGTAGAAGGCCAACGGCTGATCGGGGGCAAAGACGGCCAGCTTTTTTAGGTCTTTATACTCTGCGGCCCGCTGGGCCCAGTAGTAGGAGTCTAATAACAGCGCATCACATTGGTTTTCTAAGCGGCGCTCAAGCAGGTCATGGTGGCTCAAAAAGGGCGAAAGCTCTTTGAGTTTAAAGCCCTTAGGCGGGCCGATGCGACGGATCAAAGCGGCTTGGGGGCTTTGTCTGCGGATACATAAGGTGCCTGCAAGGGTGCCCGAAGGCCCCACCAAGATCAAATCGCGGCGTAAATAGGCCACTGAAGCGGCCAAGTTTTTTGCCGCAGGGCCGGGCTCCATACCGAAGCTGGCTAGGTCGATTTGTTCCCGATCCAGTGCGCGGGCCATTTCTTCAGGCCCCTCAAAGGAGATAAATTTTGCCGTTAAACCAAGGTCTAGCGCAAATTCGGTGAGTTTGCGCCCTTCGGCCACTAAGGGATCGACCAAGCCGGTGCCCCCTTCGGCGGGGGTGACCCAAAAACCCACGCGTAGTTCACCGGTCTGGGCGATCTTTTGGAAGTCGTCGTGGTGCTGCAATTTGGCGCAACTGGTCCCTAGCCATAAACTCAGCGCAAGGGGCAGTATAGGCCAGCTGATAAGCTTCGCAAACAGTTGGATAGGTTGGGAATGGTTGCCGGATTTCTTCGGCATAAATAGGTAGCCTCCTCGCTTGGGTGGGATTATGGGAAAGCCTCGTGGACCTGTCAAGCCAACGGGGCAATTGCTTTGAATCGCTAGGCAAGTTAAGGTAAACTCACCTTTTTCGGAGCCGAGCCTTGGGCCATGAGGACTTTAATTTTTTCTATGGATATGCCTTTGCGGGAAAACAATGGGGCTGGTTTTGGGGCCTTTGGGATGCCCTTTGGGAGCGAGACACCCACCCGCCCTTGATCAGTGGCTTTGTGCCCACCAAAGCGGCCGCCCAGGCCCAGACCCGCAATCTGGTGGCCTACCCGACCCTGCTACGAGAAGGCCGCTTGAAGGGCATCCACCGCTTTATTGCCCACCACGAGGCGGTCAACCGCTACGCCCGCAGCTACATCGAAAACCCTCTCTGGCCCGCCTACGCCAATCCCGTTGAGCCCACAAGGTTCGCCTTTGTGCAAAACCCAATGGCTCCGGTATATTCTTTGTTGGAATTGGCGCCCCGTGAGTGGGTCTGGTATCTTTGGGAGTCGATCTTTGATTTCTTAGCGGATCATGAGCCGGTCCAACAGGGCCGCGCCCCTATCGAGCGGGAGGCCGCCCAGCTTGGGCTGGATGCTGCCGGAGGAAATCCGGGTCAAGGTCTGCCCTTTGAGTTCGCCGCCCAACATTACCAACGTAGTTTAGACCGGGCTGGCGGGGTGGCGTTGGACCCGAAGGATTTTGTCTACGGCAATGCCTCACCTTACTTTGCTTTGGCCCAGCAAGAATGGAGCGCGTACCAGATCGTCGGGCGCAGCGCGAAGAACCTCTTCGTCTACCGAAAGCCCTTTCCTTTTTTATTTGAAGGTCCACGCGACCCCGCCGCCCTCTCAGGCGAAGTTTATGCGGTGGATCGGATTACCTTGGAGGCTAAGGGTAGCGTCTATTGCCGCGCCTTTGGGGGCTATTTTAGCGACCACCGAGACCCGGCCCAACCGCTGGCCCCAAAAAGCCCCGACCCAACCCCTCAGGTACCCCTTAAGCCCAGTTGGGAGCTGATCCAGCAACTAAACATAGCCCAAGCGCGGCGTTTTTTAGGCCTTACCCCTCCTTATGAGGCGTCGGATTTGAAGTCCGCCTTCCGCGCCTTAGTTTTCGCCTGCCACCCGGACCACGGCGGCGACAACCTAAAGTTTATGCTTTTAGAGCGGGCCTTTGTGTTGGTCCAGGCTGAGTTAGAAGCCGCCCAGGGTAGGGTGAGCGCCTGAGTGGTTTCTGCTAGATTGACCAGTCTAGCACGTTGGGATAGCTTGAAATGAAAAACTACTTTGGGGCGCTATGACACCACTACAATGGAGTTCTGATCTGGAGATCGGGATTCTCTGGCAAGACCACCAACACCGCCGCTTCTTTAAGATCCGCGACCTTTTGACTCGCTCTTCAGAAGCCGAAGACATGAAACTCTTCGCCCAGGCCTTGATGCAATTAGAACACTACGTTGAAGACCACTTCAGTACCGAAGAGGCCTACATGAGCAAAAGGGGCTATCCTCAGGAGAAGGAGCACCTAGCCGAGCACAAGACCTTTGTGCAAATGCTCAAACGGGCCAAGAAAGAGTTTTTGCTTTACCGACGCGCTTTGACCGAAGGGGATCATTCGGGTTTAAATCCCTGGTTGGATTTGAGTTTAGATTTAGAGCTTTGGTTTGTGGAGCATATCAAAGGTTCTGACCGGCTTTTAGGTAACTTCTTAAAAGAGAAGACCCAAAGCTAAGGGACGCTTAAGTCTGCGGTAGCGAGACGGTAAAAGTGCTGCCTTTGCCTTCGCTACTCTGGGCCCAGATATGTCCGCCCTGGGCTTCGCAAAAGCCTTTGATCAAAAAGAGTCCCAAACCGGCCCCCATCTCTTGGTCTGTGCCCGGACGGCTGTTGAGCGATTCAGAATCAAAAATCTGTTCTAACAGCTCCGGCGACATCCCCCTTCCGGTATCGCGTACTTCAATCAATAGATCTGAACCCTGCCGGTTCGCCGAGATGGTGACGCTACCCGAAGGGGTGAACTTGATGGCGTTGCTGATTAAGTTGCGCATCGTCGCTTGCAGCATGTTGGGATCGGCCAGGATTTCCTCGGCTTCGTCGATCTCGTTTTTTAGCTCCAATCCTTTGCGTAGAGCTAGTTCAGAGAAGAAATAATTGACCTCACGGACCAAATTAAAGAGTCGCAGCGGGCTCTTTTGGGGCGTTAGGTTTTTTGACTGGCTCTTGGTCCATTCCAAAAGGTTATCGACCAACTCCATCGCCCCCATGGCCGAGCGGTGCAACAGGTCAAGAAACTCGCGGCGGTCCGCCTCACTAAGGCCTTCAAAATTTTCGCTCAAAGTCTGCGAAAGGCCCACCAGATTGGCAAAGGGGGTGCGGAGGTCATGGGCGATGATAGAAAGCAGACGGTCCTTAGTGCGGTTGGCGGTGCGTAACTCGCGCTCTAGTTGGGACTTTTCCTTTAGTTCACGGCGCAACGTTTGTTTGCTGTGGTTGATTCCGTAGATCGTCGCCGTTAACAACTCCGCCTTAACTTGGCTCATGTAAGCCTGACACCGCATGTTCAGCGCCTTCTCGGACAAAGAACGGTTGATGTCACGCATATCGGTCACATGCCGGTTGCCCAAAGATAAGATCGACTCCTTCATAACCGGCCTTCGCTGAGGTCAATGCCGCAGTCGAGGTTGCGCAAATGCTCCATAGCCCGGGGGACAAATTCACCTTCTAAGATCGAGCCGTGCTGCGGCAGGATGCGCTCGATGTCAAAGCGTTCTAAGCGGCGGATAAAATCGGCCAGGATGCGCCTCGAAGGCATCACCAGCCGGTGCCAGCGGCTCATGGACTCAAAGATCGCGTCGCTCGTGGCGAAGAGGGACCAATGCTCAGAAAGCCCGCCAAAAATGTCGGAGCTAAAGAGTGTTTTGGTTTTGTGGTCGTAGGTCACAATCCCGAAAGGGCTGTGTAGGTAGGGGGTGTGTAGGAACTCTAAAACCCGACCGCTCTTTAAGGTGAGTTTGAAGTCCTGTTTGTCGACCTCATAAAAATCCGAGCGCACGCCATAGTGATGGATCAGGCGGGTTTGGCTGCTGTGGTTGATCAACAAGAGGTCTTTGCGGTCGATCAGGTCTTCGACAACCGCCACGTTGCCGCAAACGTCGGGGTCCTGATGGCTTAAGACCAGATGGCTGATCTCTTCAGGGTTGACCACGTCGATCACTTTACGCATCACCACCGGAAAATGCGGGATCGAGCCGGGATCAAAGAGGACCACCTCTTCTTCATCGATCAGCAAGAAGGGGTTGCAATGCAGGTCCGCTTCGGCGTCATAAAAGCCGACCCAATATACATCGCGTAGGATGGCTATGGGGTTTTCGTAATCCAAGCTTTTGACTCGCAAAATCTCTCCTAAGTGGGGCGGCGATAGGTTCGGTTAACGATGGCAATTTACCTGAATAAGCCCTAGAAGACAAATCTATTTCATGTAAACCCTCTTTAGGTGAGGTTGTACTTGCCTTGAGGGATGACCGGCAGACCCGCCGCTTCGGGGCGGACGTATAGGTAGGCTGGGCAGGTTTCACCGCCTCCAAAATGGACTTGGCACCCTATGCGGCGGTAGTAGTGGGGCGTTTCTTCTAAGGCGTCTAGCTGTGCTAACAGGGCGTCATCGACGGGGTAAACCTCCCCATAAATTCGGGACTGCCCAGGTGCGGCGTAGGGATATCCGGGGCCTTGGTGCAGTTGGTAACCTTCGACCCAGCCGGGCCTCATCTCCAAGCCCGCAAGGTAGTGGTGGTTGGCAAAGCCCTGCTTTAGGGTTCCATAAACGAAGACAAAGACCATGCAACTTTATCTTTAGAGGTGATGTTTTAGGTTTGATTGGCCGCCTTCGGTTCCGGGCCCAGTTTAAGGGCTGGGCCTAAGGAATCTGCGGGCCCAACGGCCCCGTTCACCGGGGCCGACAAAAGGGCTGCTAAAGGCTTCAGCCCCCCAGAGTTGATTAAACCAAAAGCTGCAATGCCTCTAGGTTTTCTCGCAATTCGTTGGTTTGCGCATTGGACTCAGGGCACTCAGAGAGCACAAAAAGCGCCGTGCGCAGCACGTCCATGTATCTAGGATATTTAGGCAGCGTTTTTAGGCTACAATACTTGTCTAATATGCGCGTGCGCAAGCGGCCTTCATCCTGGTAGATGCGCCAGATACCGCTGCGTTCGGCGAGGTCAAATTTATTCTGCCCGCTAGCGCGTTCCCAAAGGTCTAGGGACTGTTGCATCACCTTCACCAGCAATTCGCGGAATTCTAGCTTGCGGTCCTGGCGTTCTTCACTGTTCTGGTGGATATTTAACATCCACTGCCCTTTGGCGAGGCGAGCCAGCGAAAGGTGTGCTTGACTGCCTTTGAGTCGAGTTTTTTGCAGGGCGACCACCTGACCTTCGGTGGGGGTCTGTTCGGCCACTTGTCGGACCTCGTTGGCCCCTTCAAAGAGTGAACTCAAAAGGGGGCGCTCTTCGTCTTTTAGCCCCAAAAGGCGGCGGGCCTGTTGGTTGATGAAGTAAGGAGTCAGGTGTTCATTGAGCAACAAGACCGGCTCGCTGGTGTGTTCCAACGCTTCGCGGAGTCCACTGTGGCTTTGGGCGAGGTCTTCTTGGACCGCCCCGAGTAACTTGACCCGACTTTGCAGGCTGTGGTTCTCGCGTATCCGCAGGTGTAAGCTAATGCGAGCCATCAGCTCTTGGCCCATGATCGGTTTGCCGATGTAGTCGTTAACCCCGGCGGCAAAGGCGTCTTGTAGGGACTCTGGCGCGTTGCGTCCGCTCAATAAGAGGACGGGCAATTCCTCGGCGTTGTAGTGCCGCCGGATTTCTCGGCAGACTTCAAATCCGTTGGCAAAGGGCATCATCAGGTCTAACAAAACCAAATCGGGCCGGTTCTCTTCGATCCATTCCAATGCCTCTGGCCCGCCGGGCATAAGGACCGGACGGTATCCCTGGGCATTTAATAGATCGTTGAGCAGCGATAGATTGCCCGGCTCGTCGTCGACCACTAATATTTGGGGGCCCTGGTTGTTGGTTTTTTGGACGGGCTCTAGAGAAGGCTCAGCTAAGGGCACCTCAAGTTGAGGCTTCTCGACCAGCGCGGGGCTGCCTAGGGGGAGGCAAAAGGCAAAGCAGGTGCCCTCACCCGGTTTAGATTGCATCTCCAAACGCCCGCCTTGTAGCTCAATCAACTTGAGGGTGATCGAAAGGCCTAGACCGCTACCGCCTAGCTGGCTGACGACCTCGGGGTGTTCTTGGTTATAGGGTTCAAATAGCCGGTTCCAGTTGCTGTTGGGGATTCCGACCCCTGTATCGCGGACCCTTACCCAGGCGAACTCTTCATCCTGGCTCAATTCCAGGGTGATTTTTCCTTGATGGGTGAATTTTAGAGAATTGCCCACCAGATTAAATAAGATCTGCTGCAATCGGTTTTCGTCGGCAACGACCCATAGAGGCTGGGATGGCTTGATCAACTCAAGTTCCAAAGGCTTAACCCCGACCAAAGGCCTCAATAAAGAAAGGACAAAGTCGCTGAGCAGGCTTAAGTTAAAGGTCTTGGGTCTTAGGGTTAGTTTGTTGTTTTTTAATGCCGAAAAATCAAGGATGTCTTTGATTAGGTGGGTTAATCTTTGCCCTGTGGCGGTAGCTAGGTCGATCTGGCGTCGTTCGGTGGGCGTTAGGCGTTCGGCGGCGGTGGTTTGCAGGTTTTCGAGTAACCCCAACATCCCAAAGAGCGGTGTGTTTAATTCATGGGTGGTGTTGGCTAAAAATTCGTCTTTTAGCCGGTCTAGCCGGGCCAAGGTGGTGACCTGCTCACGTTCCTGGGCGATCAGGGCCTCTTGGGCTTTTTGTTTCTGGATCACTAGATTCCGCAAACGCCCGCTCAGCGCAAAGACCAACAATAAGGCCTCGGCCCCAAAACCAAAGTGCAACCAAATATCAACATCTTCAAGCCGCTCCAAGGGCTCGGTGATCCGCAAAAACTTCATCGCCTGCGCCGCAGCGGCCAATTCGATACTCAAGAAGGCGAAGGCAAAATATGGGGCCGCCGGCACCCGGTTTTTGATGCCGATCACTGTAGCGACCAGCATGGTAGCGACACAGACCAAAGCTAAGGCCAGCATGCTCCCGTTGGCTTTTGCCCCCAGCACCACCCAAAGGGTGGTCAAGACAATGGCCGCCGACAAGAAGTAGGTGAACTGGGCGAGTTTCGGTTGGGTTTTTGGGATATCCAAAAAACTGTTGGTGAGGGCCAAAGAAAAGACCAACATCCCACCCAGCGAACTCATCAAAAAAGCCCTGATTTCAGCTGCCCCTGCATGGGGTGCAACAATCAAACGAAAGTATCCATCACCGATGGAAATAAACCACAACTCGGTGATCAACAGCAGAAAAAAGACCAGCAAATAGTTTTCTTTGAAGCTAATCCAGGTGATCAAACTGACCAGAATGGCCACCACCAGCAACCCATAAAAGATCCCGTGGTACAGGTGCGAATGGACGCGTTTGATCTCCAGCTCGCTAGGGCTCAGTAGATCAAATCCTAAGGGAATCTGCCCCAGGTTTTGAGCGCGGATTAAATACTCCCGCTCCGTATCCGCCGGGAGGTCGAATCGAAGCAGCGGGAAGGGGTGCTGGGTTTTTCTTTGCGCCGCCGGGATGGATATTCCGTGCGCTTCGGGCGTCAGCGGACTTTGGCCAATGCGGTATAAGTCCAAATACTCTACCGAGGCATAGCTGCCTTGCAGGTAAAATTCTTGGGCCGCCGGGGAGCGGTTGTGGATGCGCAGATAAATCCACTGCACTCCCGAAAAGACCCCGAAATGCAGTCCTTCGTTGGGTAATACTTTGTTCTGACGAAACAAAATAAGCGCTTCGTCGACGCCCATGGCTTCGTTCGGGGCGCTATATATTTGGGCCTCGACGGATAATTCTAATAGGTCATTTGAGGGGGAAGCCTGGGCAAAGCTAGCCCCAAAGGAGCACAAAACCCCCATCACCAGAAGCCATATCTTATGGCTAGCAACTGAAATAACGTGGCTATTCACCGATGCAGCCCTTTTGACCCTAATTGACCCGCAAAACAACTTGGAAGTCTTCACTTGAGTTTGTTAGATTACCGCTTAATGAAAGACCCAAGTTTTAGATTGGGCCTGGGGCGTGAGAGAAGTTAAACCTCCTCCAACAGCTTTCGCGTCCCAGGCCTTTAAGCTGAAGCTACCGGATAAACCGCCAAGAGGCAAGAGCCACAGCCTATCCGCAGCTTAGTAGACGGCCTAAAATTGCCGCGAAGCAGGCTTATTTGGTCTGCGGCCCAGGCAAGGTATCTAAGTCTTGGATCAAGCCCAGCCACTTGGTAGGTTCACCTTCTTCAAGCTGGATGGGTAGGCTGTAGTGCAAAATCTCATGCTCTCGCCCTTGCCGATCCTTTAAATGGTGGCGGAATTTGAAGCCCTCGGTTTTTTCCGAGATGCTCTGTAGGTAGTCTTTCACTTCCTCCTGCTCCTTTTCGGGCACATGGCTTAAAAAGCCCAAAAGATCCATTGCTTCTTCGCCTTGGTACCCAAGGAATTGGCAAAGCTCTGGTGAGAAGTGCAACTGGGCCTCAGGTAAATGAAACTCCCAAATTCCCAGCCGCGGCAGCCCTTGCGCGGAACTCAACTCTTCTTTATAGTGTCCCAGCGCTTGCTGGGCCGTTTTGCGTTCGGTTACGTTGCGGGCGATCAATAAGATCTGATTACCTAAAACCGGTAACAAGCGGCTTTCATAATACCGCATGCCCAGTTCAAATTCCTGGGAGTATTCGATCTCGTGGATTTCGTGGCCCTCTCCTAAGGCGGCGATGCTTTGATAAATCCGTTCGGCTACTTCGGTGGGCAGAAGATCTTCGATTTTTGAGCCAATCAAACGGTGGGGCGGCAGTCTTAGGTCCGCGAAGCTGGATACTTGGTAACCCTTGATTTCGCCTTCTCGGTTCATCCACAGATATAAATCCCCAAAGGCTTTGAAAATGCTGCTTAATTCCATCTGCCGTTCCAACTCGGCGGTCTCACGCTTGAGGCGTTCGGTGGTGTCGCGGATATTGACCACAAAAAATTCTTTGCCGTCATGGGCGACGTAGCGGCTCGAAACTTCTACGGGAAATCGGTCGCCGGTTTTGGTGATCCCTACCGAATCAATCAGGCGGTCGCCTTTGTCCCTCGTCATGCGGGCAATGCCTTGCCATTGGGCTAGGTCATGTAGCTTAGCATCAACATCCAATATGCTGAGCTTCAACAACTCATCACTGCTATATCCAAATCGTTTGCAGGCCTCTTGGTTGAAGTCGATGAAACGCCCGTCTTCAAAGGTCAGCACCGCGAAGATATCGTTGCTTTGGCCTAACAACTCATAAAAAAACTTCAACTTACGGTGCGACTCGCGTAAAGCCGTCACGTCCTGGGCAATCACCAAAAAGCCCTGCACGCGTCCGTGGGTTACGTGGGGGGTATAAGACAAGAGCATATCGCGCTCGCCGATGCCGCTGAAGTGGTACTTAAGTTCAAATTGCTCGCGCTCGCCGTTGAGTGCGGCGTTGATGTGGGGCTTGAGGCGCTCGTAATATCCCGGCTCAAGTACCACGGCCACCTCTTTATGGAGGATGTCCGACATGGGACGCTGGATCCAGTCACAATAGGCGCGGTTGGCGTAGAGGTATTTTCCGCGGTGGTCTACATAGGCGATCAGGAGATCCAAACTGTCGCCGATGCCTTCTAAAATGCGGTGTTCCCCCTCGGCCCGTTGGGGGGTTACGTCTTGCAGTACCACCAGACCGCTAAGCGCGCCGGTTGAAAGGCTCTGGGGCAGGAAGTGCAGAAACAGCTCCAGGTCTTCGGCCCGGCTCTCCATGGCGCTTCCTTGGCCGTCGAGCGCTAAGCGGCAATACTTGATAAAGCCCTCTTGCAGGCCTTCCATTTCTACCCGGTTCATGGGCTTGCCCAACATCTCCGTGCCGCTTAGGCCCAACTTGTAGAGCAATTCACCACCTGCCAGCAAGACGTCAAGATTCTCATCGAACCAGAGCACCCCGGTATTGGGCAGGTTGCGGAAGAGCCCCCCTAAAAAACCCTGCAAATCCGTTAGCTTACGTCCATGGCGCTGGAAGAATAGCTTGAAGTGGCAGTTGGTAAATTCAGGGTCCTCATTGCGGACCCAATAGTCCTCGGCGCCGACATGGCAGCTTTTTAAGGCATGTTCGGCGCTATAGCTCCCGTCGGTAAGCACCAACGGAATATCAAAGGACTGGGTTTGTTGGCTGAACTGCTCTAACCAACTCCAGGCATCAAAGTCGGGATGGTCTACCGCGAGGACCACTACGTCGGGAAGGGGCTCCCAGAGTTCCGGGTGGTCCAGGTTAGCCGGTTCGAGGCGGTGGTAATCGGCCACATGGTCGAGCAGCTTATGCGCGGCGGGCCAAAGGGGGTCTAGTAATAAGATACGACGGGGACGGTTGGCAATCAGACGATGGACCATAAGGATTTTCTTGCTTAAGGTTACGCCTCAGAATAGCGCAGTTTGGGCTGAGTGCCTATCAATTCGTGAGTCCCTTTGGCTGCGATTGTCTTTGGACCTAGTTTAGCTAAGACAGACCGGGTGCTCCGGTCTGTCTAGCCTTTAGGCCGCTTTTTGGCTGGCTGATTGGATTTCGCGCAGCAACTTCACCAACTCTTCAGAGAGCGGATAAAACCTGTTCAGTTCTTTGCGCGCCTTGGCTTCGTCACCGGCTTGTAGACTCTCGATCACGTTGCGGATGGTGTTGTGGATCTCCTCGTGGGTCGGTTCAATCTCAGCCATCTGCGGGTATTGGGCGAATTCTTCTAAAGCCCCATCATAAAGCCATTTGCCGAAGCGGCAGTGGCGGTGTGAAACAAATTGGGCGTCTTCTAAAGGATCGTTGCCTGAAATCAAGCGTTCTAAGCGCTCCTTCCAAACCATATGGTCGCCGATGGCCTTTTCGAAGATCGTTGAATCGGCGAGTTTGAAGCGGCTGATCAGTTCGCTCAGGTTCTTGCTAACCTCTTCGGCTTGGCGCACACTTTCGGTGATGTTTTGCATGCTGTCGAGCACCTCTGCGCTGCCTTGAGCCATCTGAGACGAACTGCCCGATAGCTTCTCTGCGCCACCGGTCAAGTTGGCCAGCAGGTGGGCAATTTCGGCGATAGCCTTGCTGGTTTCTTTGACGCTGCTGGTGATCTCCATTGAGGTGATGCTCTGGGATTCCGCCGCGTCGCTGATTGCTTCGGAGGAGCTAGCGATCGTCGTGACGATCTCAACGATCTCGTTGATCACCGTGGTGACCGAACGAACCTGCTCTTGTACAGAGCTAATCTTATTTGAGATGTTCTCTGCGCTGGTGGCCGTTTGAACGGCTAGGCTTTTGACTTCATGGGCAACCACTTCAAATCCCTTGCCTAACTTACCGGCGCTGACCGCTTCGATGTTGGCGTTAAGCGCTAACATGTTGGTTTGAGCGGCCACTTTTTGGATCATGCCCGAAACCGAGCTAATCTCCATGGCTGAATCGTTTAAGGCCTGCATTCCTTTGTCGGCGTCGGCGGCCATCTTGCGCGCCGAAGCAAGCACCGAAGTGGTATTTTTGGATTTTGAGGCAACGTCCTTGATCGAGTCGGTCATGCCCACTACGGAGGTTTCGACGCCTTCCATGGTGCTGGTGATCTGGTTGGCGGCGGCAGAAATGCTGTTGATGGCCGAGTTGATTTCCTCGGTGCTTTTGGCCACCCCGGCAATGGTGTCGTTCATGTTGTCCGCCGCTTCGGCCACGTTTAAGGCCCGGCGGTTGATGTCGTCGGTGTTGTTGCTTAGCTGGTGCGCGGCAATGGTGACGTCGCGGATCATGTTGTTCAGATCGGTGGTCATCTTCTGCACCGATTTACCCAAAAAGTCCTCTGGTGAAGCCAAAGAAATATCTAGCGAGAGGTCGCCGGTGGCGATCTTAGAGGTGACCTCAGTCTTGGCCAGTAGATTCTTGTATAGGTGCTCCATCGCCGTGCCCAGATCGTCTTCGGCAGAGTCGCGTTTGAAGACCACGGTGGTGTTACCTTTGGAGAGGAGGTCTAAGGTTTTGGCTTTTTGCTGGAGGCTGCGGATCATCCGAGACATGGCGAGTCCCAAGCGGTCGTGATCAGAGACCACCGGACAATCTGCAGAAAGGTTGCCGTGAGCGACTCGCTCAGCTATTTCGATCTTGCAATGGACTTGATCGGCAAAGCTTTTGAGCCGGTCTCCAATATGCCCAAACTCGTTTTTACCGCAGAAATCTTGAGCCGCCGATAGGTCGCCTCGTTCTAAAACCTCGTCCATACAGCTGATGAATTGCTTGAAGGCACCACTGACGGAGGTGAAGACAAAAGTTAAGAATCCCGCATAACCGATCAAGCAGACGGCAATCGCGACAAAGGCAACGGGCCCGCCAACCAGTAATCCGGCAGCAAAACTGACCAAGATGGCTACAAAACCTAAAGCACCCAAAACGATCAGGCGTGTTTTAACGCTCATTGACTCCTCTATTCTAGTTAAGGTGACGTCCCTTAAGGACGAACAGACTATTCACTATATACGTCCAAACTAGAAATGGAAAGAGAATGATATATAAAATCCCCCTCCTGCTACTTTTAGGATATTGGTTTTTAGTGTTCGGTATTGACCGAACACTGAGAACTTTATACTATGAAATAAACTAGGATCAGAAGGAATTCATGGATCGAAAGCTCAGCGGGCCTGAACAGTTTATTCAAGAATTTGGTTTGGTGTTCGAGCAATTCGGCGTTCCCCGGATGCCCGGCCGGGTGATGGGCTACCTGTTGGTTTGTGAGCCCGCCGAACAGACCATGGGCGATATGGTGAAAAACCTAAAGGCCGCCAAAAGCTCGGTGAGTACGGCCTTAAAGATGTTAGAGCTGTTGTCCTTTGTGGAGCGCCGTGCTTATCCCGGCAAAAGGGCCGACTATTACCGCGCTGCGGCGCACCCCTGGGCCGCCTCATTGCAGGGCTCTAACATGAAATTTTCGATCATGCGGGATCTAGCCCAGCGGGGCTTGCAGATGTTACCTGAAGATGCCGGTCGCAGCCGCCGGATGTTAGAGGAAATGCAAGAGCTCTACGCCGCTTTAGAAGAAGAATGGCCAGCGCTGGTCGAACGGGTGATCGAGCGGCAACGCCGGAGGAGACAAGGTGGGCTATAAATGGCTTGGGCTTTGGCTCTGTTTGGTGGGGATGCCGGGCTTGGTTGAGGCCCAAAATTGGGCTTACCGGGGCGAAGCCGCTTTTGTGAGCCAAGGCATGGTCGATCAAAAAACATCGGATTGGCAGCTGCGCTACCTCCCGCAATGGGAGCTAGAGGGAGCCGGAGAAAGGGCTTGGGCTTGGGATGCCCAGTTGGCCGGTTACCTATACCACCAGCAAACCAACGCTCAGGCTTTAGAAACCGAAGCGGAGCTGTTGCGGGCCTGGGGCCGTGTTTTTGACCCGAACACCGAACTCCGGTTGGGCTTGCAAGAGTTGAGCTTCGGACCGGCGGTGTTGCTGCGTAGTTTACAATGGTTTGACCAGAAAGACCCCCTGGACCCTACGGGCTTCACCAAAGGGGTCAAAGGAGCTTTGTTGCGGGTCTCCACGAAAGAAAACTCGACCTTTTGGCTCTGGTCGCTGGGTGGTAATCAGGATCTATATGCCTTGACTCCTTACGCCTCTGAGAAACATCGGGTAGAATGGGGCGGACGTGCCCAGCTTTCTTTTGAAGCCCTCGAGGCGGGATTGACGCTGCACCGAAGAACCCTGTCCCTACCCGGCCAAGAGTCAGTTCCAGAAAGCCGGCTAGCCCTCGACGCCAAGGCGGACTTTACCTACCTGGGGGCTTGGGTAGAAGGGGTCGGCTTGACCCGCGCGCGGGAGGGTCCGTCGGCGCAGGACGAGCGTTGGGGCACGCTGGGCATGGATACTTCGATCAACTGGCTCGAAGGGCTGTTGCTAACCGCCGAACACTACCGCAAAGACACCCGGAGCGGCGGGGCCGCCTGGAACCGGAGTGCGCAATCGAACGCCTTGATGGCCAGTCTGGGGTTTGGCCTATTGGATAATTACCGGATCAGTTGGTTCACCACCGAAGAACCCCAAGCCCAGCAGGCTCGGTTCGACTGGCAGCGTAGCTACGATAATCTGCTTTGGAATCTTTCGGTATTTAAGCTCAATACTAACCAGGATGACGCCCGCTGGGGGGCGGGGTTGGTGGTCCAGTACAACCATTAAGGGATCAGATGAACGAATTGATGGGCATTCGTGGATTAAACAAAATTTACCCAATGGGCGGAGAGGCCTTTTATGCCCTCAAGGGCGTGGATTTGGATTTGGGGGCCGGGGAATTCGCTGGGTTGGTAGGGCCTTCGGGGTCGGGAAAGACCACCTTGCTTAACATCATCGGGGCCTTGGACCAACCCACTAGCGGGGAGGTGATGCTGGGCTCGCGGCGAATCTCCGGTTTGGGGGCCAGTGAGGCGGCCAAATTGCGGCTCGACCACTTTGGGTTTATCTTCCAGACCTTTAACTTGCTGAATGTTTACAGCGTTTACGAAAACGTAGAACTGCCGTTGATCTTAGCCGGTTGGGGCGCTACGCAAAAACGCGCCGCGGTGATGGAGGCCTTGGAGTGGGTAGGCTTGAGTGACAAGGTCAACAGCCGCCCAGGTCAGCTTTCGGGTGGGCAATGCCAGCGGGTGGCTATCGCCCGGGCGATGGTCAAGAAGCCGAAGTTGGTCTTGGCCGATGAGCCCACCGCTAACTTGGATAGCGAAAATAGCTACAATATTTTAGATGCGATGTTGCAGATCAACCAAGAGACCGGCACCACCTTCCTCTTCTCGACCCACGACCAGAAGGTGATCAACTACCTGCGGCGGGTGATCACCTTAAAAGACGGCAGCGTCGCCGAAGACCGGACCCAGGTTCCGCAGCCAGCGGAGGTCTGATGATATTCAAGATCGCGCTAAAAAACCTTTTTGCCGCAGGGCTGCGGACTTGGCTCAATGTTTTTGTGCTTTCCTTGACGCTGGCGAGCATCATCTTCTTGCAGGGGCTCATGGCCGGTATGCTGGATGAAATGAGCAGCCTGCGCGTTGCCGAAGAGATAGGCGGCGGCCAACTCTGGCAAGAGAGCTACGACCCTTTCGATCCCATGACCCTAGAGGATTCACGCTCATTGCAACCGGCCGCTTTGAGCCCACTGGTCGCCCAAGGCTCGGCCTGCCCGGTGTTGCTACTCTCCGGCGGGATCTATGCTAAGGAACGGTTTAAGAATGTTTTGCTGAAGGGGGTGGACCCCGAACAGAACTGCCTGGAATTGGATTTTTCACCCCTTGCGGGTGAACTGAGCGACGGGAATTTGAAGGTGATGATTGGGAGGCATTTTGCCAAGAACTTAGGGGTCAGCACCGGCGACCTCGTCACGCTACGGTGGCGGACCCAAGCCGGGGCTATCAACGCGTTGGACGCGGAGGTGGTGGCTTTGCTGGAGACTCAGGTGCCCGCTATGGATCAGGGGCAAATATATTTGAGTTATTCAAAGCTCAACCAGATGAACCAGACCCAAAGCTTCACCAGCCTGTTGTGGGTCAAGCCGGGTGTTACCCCTTCGGCTCCGAGTGGATGGGTTTTTCGCGACGTCGATTACCTGATGCGCGACACCCTGGAAATGGTCCAGACCAAAAGTGCGGGGCAAAGTTTCTTCTTTGCTTTGTTGCTGCTTTTGGGCCTGATTGCCGTTTTCGATACCCAGGCCTTGGCGGTCTTCCGCCGCAAGAAGGAGATCGGCACCTTCATGGCCTTAGGCATGAGCAACGCCAAGGTAACCTACCTCTTCGTGGTCGAGGGGTCCCTGCAGGGTATCTTGGCCAGCTTGGTGACCCTAGTTTGGGCAGGGCCGCTGTTTTATTGGAGCACCCAAACGGGTTTGGATATGGGCATCAGCGGTGAGGACTTCGGGATGGCCTTTGGGCAGGTTTTTTATCCCCTCTTTGGCTGGGGGAAGGTTCTAACCGCGGTGTTGTTGGTCAACGCCATGGTGGTCTTCGTTAGCTTCTGGCCAGTGCGCGTGATCGCGAAAATGAGCCCCGCTAACGCGCTGAGTGGGAGGCTATGATGCTTAGTTTTTTATTTAAAGGTCTCTTAAGGGACCGGTCCCGCAGCTTCTTTCCCCTCCTGGTGATCTCCTTGGGCGTGGCCATGGTGGTTTTTATGCAGGCCTACATCACCGGCGCGGTCGGGGGGCTATACCGTTCTACGGCCCGCTTTAACACCGGACATGTCAAGGTCTTGACCCAAGCGGCAGTCAAAGCCAACCAACAGAGCCCCGATCTTGCCCTGTTGGGCAATGGCCCCTTGTTAAACCAGCTTGAGGAACAGATACCGCAGATGAGTTGGCACGAACGCATCTATTTTGGGGCGCTGCTCGATGCGCCCGATGCGGCAGGAGAAACCAAGTTCCAGGCGACCGCTTCGGTGACCGCCGTGGACCTGCTGAGCCCGCGAAGCGAGGTCCAGACGTTGAACTTAAAAAAATCCTTGGCCTCAGGGCGGTTGCCTGAAAGTCCCAGTGAACTGCTGATTGCCCAAGTTTTTATGGATAAAATGGGCCTTCAGTTGGGTGACCCAATCACCCTAATTGGCGGGGATGTCAACGGGGGTATGGCGGTGGGGAATTTTAAACTGGTCGGTACCCTTCGGTTTGGCGTGATCGCGCTCGACCGCAGCGCGCTGGTGATGGAATTGCGCGGAGCTCAGGAATTCTTGGCTTTAGGCAACGGTGCGACCGCAATCTTCGGGTTTTACCGTGATGGAAACTATTTTTACCACCGCCCAGAAGCTCTTGTGCGCAACTTCAACGCCCAGCACCCGGGCGACTCGGACCCCTACGGCCCGGTGATGTTGATGCTCGAAGAACAAGACGACCTGGAATCTCTGTTTGCGATCTATGCGCAGGTGATGACTTACGTTTATGTGATCTTTATTTTGATCATGGGCATTGTCTTGTGGAACACCGGCTTGATGAGCGGTATCCGGCGCTATTCGGAGATGGGCGTGCGCTTGGCGATGGGTGAAACAAAGCGGCAGGTCTATGGAACCTTGCTGTTAGAAAGCCTTTTGATCGGGTTGGGCGGTACCCTGATCGGAACCGCTCTGGGCTTGATTCCCGCATACTGGATGCAAGAGGTGGGGATCGACATCACTGCGATGATGACCGGCGAGATGGCCATGTTATTTGAGGACCGCATCCGGGCCCAGGTGGTGCCCGCCACTTTTGTTTCCGGGTTACTGCCGGGCATTGCTGCGCCTTTGTTGGGGGCGTTGGTTTCGGGGTTGGGGATTTTCCGGCGGGACACCTCCCGCCTGTTTGTGGAACTAGAGGTATAGGAGTTGGCATGAAAATAATGATCTTACTAAGTCTTTGGCTCCTTACCTTTACCTCCTTAAAGGCCGCACCAGAGGCGATGTCCATTGTCCGCAAGATGGACCAATCGTTGAATTCAAAAAATCAGGTGATCACCTCCACCATGGTGATCCACGGCAAACGGGCGACCCGCAGCATCGAATCAAAAAGCTGGATCTTAGGCAAAGACCAATCCTTTACCGAATATCTAGCCCCGGCCCGCGAGCGGGGCACCAAGATGCTTAAACTGGGGGATCAGCTTTGGATCTATTACCCCAGCGCCGACCGGGTGGTTAACATTTCGGGCCATATGCTGCGGCGCGAGGTGATGGGCAGCGATATGAGCTACGAAGACATGATGGAGCGACGCCCCCGAGAGGAGCTGTACGAGGCCCTTTTAGAGGGCGAGGAAGAGATTCAAGGACGCCCGGTCTACCGCATCCTACTGAGTGCTCAGGTGCCCGACGTAGCCTACCAGAAAATCCGATTGTGGGTTGATAAGGAACGATACGTCCCGCTACGCCAAGAGCTTTTCGCCGCCAGCGGCAAGTTGCTCAAGGTGCTAGAAACCCTAGAAGTCATGCAGACCACCAAGGGATGGTACCCCCAGCGGATGCGCTTTAAGGATGTACTTAAATCCGGGCAGGGGACGGAGTTTACGGTCGAGGAGTTGCTGTTTGATCAGGAGATCCCCGAATCGCGATTCCACAAGGGGCAACTGCGCCGTTAGTTCAGGCCGGAGTTCATTGAGCGGTGGAATGCCTTACTTTCTTGGACCAACAGGTCTAGGTGGGTTAACTCTTCTTCGGCTAGGTCGCGGAAGAGGTGCGAGGATTCTTCTTCTTCGGCGCGGTAGCTAAGACGCATATAAAAATCAAAGGCCTGGGCCTCAATCCCCATGGCGAAGTCAAAAACGTCCAGCGGGCCGTTGATGAAACACTCCACCCGCCCCAAGAGCTCGTCCACCAGACTTCCGGTTTCTAGAATTTTGCCGTGCAACGGGTGGGTTTTTGGGCCTTGGGGTAAATTGGAGCTGGCATCTAAAGAGGCTTTGTGGTTTTCCTCAAATTCCGCCAGTTGCTCTAATAACTTCTGACTCTTCGGGTCCGTTATCCGTTCACCTAAGGAAATATAAAAGCGCCGCAACCCTTCTTCCATGGCATAAGCCAACGACAGGGCGTCTTCAAATTCCGTTTCTGGATCAAAGAGCTGGAGGTTGTGCTCGTAGGGTCCGGTAGCCATCTTGTCTTCCCAGGCCATAATCCCGCCCACCAAATTGACCACCCGACCGCTGTTCATTTGGTTTAGGTACTGAGCCGCCGCTAGGCTGCGGTTACCGGCTCGGCAGTAGATCAGTAAGGTGTGTCTGGGGTCGAAGTCGAACTGGCCCTGTAACAACTGGTCCAAGGGGATCAATCTAGCGCCCGGGAGATGGCCTTCAGCGTATTCAGCCGGCTGGCGCACATCAAGCAGCTCATAGCTACCTAGCGGTGATTGGCGCATAAAATCCGCCATCTCCTTAGCAGAAAAATGCTCGATCGGTGTGATGATGTCATTCCACTTCATAAAAGACCGAAAAGAACGATATAAGGCCAGATATTAGGTAACGAACATACCCTTTGCCGTATTAATTGACAAGTATTTGGTTTAGTTCCCAAAGAGCGGTTTGCAGCTTAGCCTAGTTTTTGGTCCAGCCAAGCCTTTAATTGGGCTAGCGGCATGGCTCCGCTGATCCGGTCGAGTTCCTGACCGCGGCGAAAGAGGGCCAAGGTCGGGATGCTGCGGATGCCAAAGCGTGCCGCTAGGATTTGATCCTTTTCGGTATCTACTTTGGCGATGCGTAAACGAGGTTCTAAGGTCTGGGCGGCTTCAGCCAAGACGGGTGCCATCATTTTACAGGGGCCACACCATTCGGCCCAAAAGTCGACCAACACCGGCAGGTCGCCTGCGATAGCGGCGTCAAAGCTTTTGAGGTCCAAGTTGACTGGATGGCCCGTAAAAAGGGGTGACTTACATTGGCCGCATTTTCCCGCTTGGGCGGGCTTGTCGTCGGGGACGCGGTTTTTTGCTTGGCAAGCGGGGCAAGGAATGATTTGGGACATAACGACTCCGGGGTTAAAAAGAGGGGTCCTGTTCCTCCTCAATCCAGTTTAAGCCAATGATTCAAACTTGGCTAGCCGCCGTCTTCAGTATTGAGGCGGGCCGCAAAGCCCAAGACCAACTGCCGCGCCAACTCATGGGCCCTCGGCTGGTTGCTGGCTCGGGGCCCGGCGAGGTTGTAAGCGGCGGCGGTTACCTCTAGATGGAAGGCATAAAACCCTTCGACCAGCTCAGCTAAATCCAGTTTGTGGGCGTCTAGCAATAAAAGTGGCTTGGATAAGCGGCGTGCCACTTTGGCGGTATAGGCCGTCCCGCCGCGTAGGGGGCCGAAGTGTAAGATCACCGTGGCCGGCGAGTCGGCCACATTTTTAACCGTGCGCTGGGCATAGCCTGCGCCGGGTAGCTCCTTGAGCCCGTAGCGGGCCTCTATGGGGCCGTCTTCGGCCAGGCGGCCTTGGGGGCACCATCCGCCGACCGCCCAGCCCAACTCTAAAGCCGCATCCAAGGCCCCACGGTCCACCCCGGTCTGTCCGCCTGAATTTATCTGGATCATCCTGCCCCCTTTAGCGTCACCACCACCTACCTAAGCCCTAGGTCGGGGTTGGGTTAGAATAGACTGGCAAAAAAAGTCTTGCCAAGCCCTTTAACATATATTAATATTCGAATATAGTTATTTCACATAACCTTTATGAATCACTCCCATGCCTCTGTTTGATTACCATTGTAAGGCCTGCGGCGACGATTTTACCGAGTTGCGCAAAGGCGACGAGAAAGACGCGCCCCTCAATTGCCCCCAATGCGGCAGCGCTGAAACCCACCGCGAGGTGAGTGCCTTCGCCTTTGGTGGCGGTGGTGGGTCGGGCGGCTCAGCGCCTTCTTTTGGCGGTTCCTCTGGCTTCAGCTGAGCTGGCGGCTGCTAAAGGACCAGGTTGGTCTTTCGGAACCCAAAAAACCCGTTTCTTCTGCCTGCACGGAAGAGACGGGTTTTTTGTTTTTTAAGCTGGTACTTTCCGCCTTGAGGTCGATTTGTTACAAAGGGGAAACCCCAACTAGGCTCCCTTTGAACTAGCAACGTAGCTTCCGGTTTGCCATCGACCGGGGCGGCACCTTCACCGACATCTACGCCACCACCCCTCTGGGTCCGCGCCAGCTAAAGCTCTTAAGCGAAAATCCCGGTGCTTATGCCGACGCCCCGACCGAAGGGATTCGGCGGGTTTTAGAGGAGGTGCTCGGTCAGCCCCAACCACCGGGCCGCTTCTCTAGCGAGCCGATTCTTTCTATCCGCATGGGCACCACGGTGGCGACCAATGCGTTGTTGGAACGCAAAGGCGAGCCTATGGCCTTGGTGATCACCCAGGGTTTTGGCGACCTCCTACAAATCGGCAACCAAAACCGCCCCAAACTATTTGATTTAAAGGTCGAAAAACCGGCTCTTTTATATCAGGCCGTCTTGGAGGTAAAAGAGCGCATCCGCCCCGCTTGGCCCGGTGATAAAGACCTACCCCAGTTTAAAGGGACCGACGGACGTAACTTGGTGCGCTTGGTGGATTTGGACCTAGAGGCCCTTCGTGCGCCCTTGAGCAACCTATTGGAACAGGGGGTGAGCGGTTTGGCCGTGGTGTTGGCCCATAGCTATCGCTGGGGCGAACACGAACGCCAGATTGGGGCACTGGCCCGGCAGCTAGGCTTTTCCCAAATTTCTCTTTCTCACCAAGTGATGCCCCGGCCCAAACTAGTGGCCCGAGGCGATACGGCCTGCGTGGATGCCTATCTGACACCAAAGATTTTGCGCTATCTCGCAGACTTTAAGGCTGGTTTTATCGACCAGCTAGAAGGGGTCTCCTTGTTGTTTATGCAATCCGACGGCGGCTTAGTACCCCACGACCGCTTTGCTGGGCACAACGCCATCCTTTCGGGTCCCGCCGGGGGCGTGGTGGGTTTAGGGGCATGTTCGGCCGCGCTGGGCGAGCGGCCGCAGTTGATCGGTTTTGATATGGGCGGCACCTCTACGGACGTTTCGCGCTGGGCCGGTGAGCTTGAGCAGGTCCAAGAAAGCGAAACCGCCGGGGTGCGCATCCAGGCCCCCCAACTTTACATTAAAACCGTCGCCGCCGGTGGGGGTTCGCGGTTGAGTTACCGCCAGGGAGTTTTTCAGGTGGGCCCCGAATCCGCCGGGGCCCACCCCGGTCCGGCCTGTTACCGTAAAGGCGGGCCGCTTTGTGTGACCGATGCCAACCTTTTTTTGGGCCGCTTGCAGGCTAAACATTTCCCCCCGGTCTTCGGTCCCAAACAGGACCAACCTCTAGACCCCAGCGCTAGCGCCGAAGGTTTTGCCCGCTTAAGTGAAGAGATCAATCGGGACCTTGAATCGCGGGGTTTAGCGCCGATGAGTGTCGAAGAAGTAGCCCTGGGGTTTCTCAAGGTTGCCAACGCCGCCATGGCCCGCCCGATCCGTGAAATATCGGTGTTGCGGGGCTTTGACGCCGCCCAGCATTGGCTAGGTTGTTTTGGTGGGGCCGGAGGTCAGCATGCCTGCGCCATTGCCCGTGAGTTGGGCATGACCCGTATTTTAGTGCCGCGGTATGCGGGTATCTTGTCGGCCTATGGCATCGCCGCTGCCGCCCAGGTCAGTGAAGCGCGCCGCCCTGGGTCTGGTTTGCTGGACGCGGTGCGGCCCGAAGAGTTGGAACGCCGGTTTGAAGAACTTGAAGCCCAGGCCAGTTTGGGGCTAGAAGGGCCGGTTGAAGGGCGGCAAAGGTACGCCGCTCTGCGGTATCAGGGGACCGATACGCAGTTGATGGTGCCCTTGGATCATCGAAGAATCCAGACGGCCTTTGAATCGGAGTATCTGCGCGAATTTGGCTTTACCTTACAGCGGCCCTTGCTTTTAGATGAGTTGAGGGTTCGCCTGAGCGGTGTGGCTCAGGTGCCGCAACCCTTACTGCTGAACGCCCAAAATACACAGCCCCAACCGCTGGGCCACTCGCGCGCCTATTTTGATGGGGGGTGGGTTAACTTGCCTTGTTACTCACTAGAGTCGCTGGCTCCGGGGCCGGTGATTAGCGGACCGGCCTTGGTGTTGCAGGCCGGTAGCACGCTGTTGTTAGAGCCGGGGTCTAGCGCTCAGCTCAATGCGGGTGGGGATTTGGAGGTGTTGTTGAGCGGAGCGGTGCGACCTAAGAAAGGTTCGACCCAGCAAGACCCGGTCCGGCTTTCGATCTTTGCCAATCTCTTTATGTCCATCGCCGAACAGATGGGCCGGAGCCTGCAAAACACCGCCATCTCGACGAACATCAAAGAACGCCGGGACTTCTCCTGCGCGCTCTTTGACCGGGCGGGCCACTTGGTGGCCAACGCGCCGCACCAGCCGGTGCATTTGGGCAGTATGGGCGCAGCGGTGCGGGCCCAGTTGGCACGGTTTGAGGGGCACTTGGAGTCAGGGGATCATCTTTTAAGCAACCACCCCAGCTTGGGCGGCAGCCATCTGCCGGACTTAACGGTGATCACCCCGGTCTTTACCTCGAAGGCCTTGCGGTTTTTGGTGGCTAGCCGAGGCCACCATGCCGACATCGGCGGGCTCACCCCCGGTTCCATGCCGCCCTTTTCGACCCGATTGGAACAAGAAGGGGCGGCGATCGAGGGCTTTAAGCTGGTGGCCCAAGGCCAGTTTGATGAAGCGGCAGCCGCCCGGTTGCTTAAGGGTAGTCGAGCCCTAGCGGACAACCTTTCGGACCTAAAAGCCCAGGTAGCCGCCAACCAGCGGGGTGTGCAGTTGTTGAACCAGCTGATGGAAGAACAAGGGGAAGCGGTGGTATTGGCCTATATGGGTTACATTATGGATCAGGCCGCCACTGCTGTAACCCAGATGTTGCAGCATTTTTGCCGCCAAATGGGGATCGAGCAGACCCGCCAGTTGGAGGCCGTTGACTACCTAGACGATGGCAGCCCCCTTGTCTTGAAGTTGACCTTAGACCCGCAAGGGCATGCCCTCTTTGACTTTAGCGACAGCGCAGACCAGCTTGAAGGTAACCTCAACGCGCCACCGGCGATCACCACCTCGGCGGTGTTGTATTGTTTGCGGGCTATGGTGGGCGAGGAAATCCCGCTCAATGAGGGCTGTCTGGGGCCCGTAGAAATCCGGTTGCGGCCCGGTAGCCTGCTTTGGCCCGGCCCTGAGGCCGCGGTGGTGGGCGGAAATGTATTGACCAGCCAACGGATCGTGGATGTGATTTTTAGGGCCTTTGGCGCGGCGGCGGCATCCCAAGGCTGCATGAACAACCTGACCTTCGGCGACCATCAATTTGGCTACTATGAGACCATCGGCGGGGGCGCGGGGGCCGGTCCCGATTGGGTCGGACAGTCCGGGGTTCAGTGCCACATGACCAACACCCGCATCACCGACCCCGAAGTTTTAGAGTCCCGCTATCCGGTCTGTTTGCGCCGATTTAGTCTACGTCCAGGCAGCGGTGGGGCCGGTTTGCACGGCGGGGGCTTAGGGTTGGTGCGGCAGTTGGAGTTTTTAAAGGACCTGAAGGTTTCGATCCTCTCGGAGCGCCGGGTATACGCGCCCTACGGCTTGCAAGGCGGGACAGACGGACAAAGGGGGGTCAATAGCTGGTGCCCCGCCCAAGGGGGTTGGCAGGCCCTAGCGGGAAAGGTCAGTTTAGAGGTCCACCGGGGCGACCAACTAAAGATCGAAACGCCCGGTGGGGGCGGCTGGGGCTTGCCTAAAGTTAAACCTTAAAGACTTGGACTAGGTCTTTGAGCTTCTCGGCCATGCCGCTGAGTTCTTCGCTGGTTTTTTCGATTTCTGTCACCGCTACGCTGACTTGATTCATGGCGCTGGCGTTGGTTTCGCTGATCTCGTTGATCTCTTCTGTGGCCTTGGAAACTTCGTCGGCCCGTTGTTCCTGCGCCGTTAGTTCGTCGGCTATACTAGCGATCTGTTGGCCGATTTGTTGAACTTGGGTGGTGATTTGGGTTAAATATTCGGCGGTGGTCTCGACCACTTGGGTCCCTTCGGTCACGTTCTGGCTACTGATTTCGATCAGGTTTCGGATCTGTTCCACCTGGGTATTCGAGCGGTCCGCCAAGACCCGTACCTCGTCGGCGACGACCGCAAAACCCTTGCCCGACTCTCCGGCCTTGGCCGCTTCGATGGCGGCGTTGAGGCTAAGTAGGTTGGTTTGGTTGGCGATTTCGGTGATCACATTGATGATCCCCACAATTTTGCCCGAAGACTCGGAAATCTTGGTGATTGCCGCCTTGGTGTTTTGCATCGCCGATACGCCGTTGCTGGCAGCTTTATCAGCCTCTCCAGCCGCTTGGTGCACTTGGCGCGCTCCGGCACTGACGTCTTGGATCGACTGGGTTAGCTCGATGATGTTTTGGTTCGCTTGCGTGATGGCGGCGGCTTGGCCTTCAATACCCCCGTTGACTTCATCAGCCGTGCGGCTCAGTTCGGTGGTCGAGGCCGAAAGTTGGGCGGCGGCGGCCGAAAGGGTTTCAGCTTCGCTTAAGATATTGCGCATCGCCGGTTGCAGCGTAGCGAGCAATTTATCTAGCGCTTGGCCGCTTTGGGCTACTTCGTCCTTGCCTGCTATATCTGCGCGTAGCGTGAAATCGCCTTGCTCTTCGATGCGCGTGATCACGGCATTGAGGTGGACCAAAGGCACGGTGATCGAGCGACTCACCACAAAGGCCAAGACTAAGGCTAACCCCACGACCACCACCAATAGGCCCAGGGTCTCCGCAAAAACCAGATCCCGCGTCTCCACCGCCATTTTAAAAAAGCCCACGCCTTTCGTTTGGGCAAATTGATTGAGCGTTTCTACCTTTTCGTAGAGTTCTCCGACCATTACCGTTTCTTTTTCATGCTCTAAAGCCACGGCTTCTTCGCGTTTGCCTTGGGCCATCAATTTGATTATCTCCTGACGGAGCGGACGCCAGTTGAGAAAGGCTTGGTGGGCGTCATCGACCATCTTTTTGTCACCCAAAAACCGGTCGTAAACGATCTCAAATTGCGCCAATACCTTTTTTTCATCCTCCGCCACCGTTGCTGCGGCCTGTTTAGCTACCTCTGGATTCTTGGCTAAGGTTACGTCCTTCATTCCCCGGTGCATGGAGAGGATATTCACTTCAATACTCAAAACCGCATTACTCACCGCAAAGGGGTGTTTGTACATTTTGTTGGTCAAATCCGCCAAATGATTCATGTTATATAAATTGATACCCCCAATTAACAATATGAATAGAATCAACAGCCCGAAGACACCGATCAGCCGGGCACGTATTTTTAGTGATTTGAGCATAAGTTTCCTTATCTTGTTTAGAAAAGTAGGATTTTTTAGCCTAACATCATATTGAGCGTAAGGCGAGCCTCACCGGACTGAATTGAACTTTTTGGTAGCTACATTACGTTTTTTGAATTGAGTTAATTCTGCTTGGCAGTCAGGAGGTTAGCGGCTACCCTCTTAGACATAACCCTTGTTTTTTAGGAGACCTTCATGATCATCGGCATCCCCAAAGAAGTAAAACCCGCCGAACGCCGCATCGCCCTGACCCCGACTGCCTGCGCGCAGGTGCTGGCTGCGGGGCACCAAGTGGTGATGGAGCAAGGCGCTGGCCAAGGGGCCGGTTTTGAGGACCAGGACTATGCCTCCTTAGGGGTGAAAATCCTTCTCGATGCCGCTGAGTTGTATGGGAAAGCGGAGTTGGTGGTGAAGGTTAAGGAACCCCAACCTGAAGAGTTACCGCTCCTGCGACGGGACCATATTTTGTTCTGTTACCTGCATTTGGGCGGGAACCCCAAATTGACCGAGTCGCTGCTCCAGATCGGGTTGACTGGCTATGCCTTTGAGACTGTGGGGGTGGACCGCAAAACGCCCCTTTTGGCCCCGATGTCGGCTTTGGCCGGGAGGTTGTCGGTGCAGTTGGGCGCAAGGTTCTTGCATAGCTCCCAAGGGGGCCGGGGGACGCTGCTCGGCGGTACCTTGGACCATTCTAGCGGGAAGGTGGTGGTCTTGGGCGCGGGAGTGGCCGGCACCGAAGCGGCGGTTTTAGCGCGGCAGATGGGCGCCGAAGTTTGGCTGATTGATTTGGCTGCCGAAGCGATGGCCCGTGCTCATCAGGCGGCAGCGGGTCTGCACTGCGAAGTCAGTCAACCAGGATTGTTAGAGCGCTTGTTGCCAAAGGCGGACCTGTTGGTCGGGGCGGTCTATCTGCCCGGTAAGCGCGCCCCGATTGTGGTGACCGAACAGCAAATGGCGCTGATGCCCGAAGGTTCGGTGGCGGTGGATATTGCTATCGATCAAGGAGGCTGTTTTGCCACCTCTCGCCCCTGTACCCACAAAGAACCCTTTTACCGAGAGTTGGGGGTGTTGCACTCGGCGATCACCAACCTTCCGGCTGCGGTGCCGCGCACTGCGTCTACCGCGCTGAGCGAGGCGGTTTTGCCCTATTTGATCCAAATGGCGGATGGTAAGGTGGACGCTGGACTGGCGCGGGGGCTGAATCTGCGCGCTGGTCGATTGGAGCTGGAACTTTAAGGCTAAGACCAGGGGTTGTTTTTGGGATCTAATAGAGGATTTACGTTGGGTTTAGAGCCCTTGGACCGGTCCCCCTCTTTACTTAAAAAGCCGATCTGACGCAACTTGCGCATCACCAGATCGGAGGTGAAGGGCTTAACTACATATTCATCACAACCGGCTTGGATGCTGGTGAGCACGGTGTCGCGGTCCGAGTGGGCGGTCACCATCAAGATCTTGACGGGCTTGTAGCCCGGCGTAACCACCTTAGCTTCAAGGTCACGTAGCTCAACCAACAGGTCCGTACCGTTAAGGTCCGGTAAGCCAACGTCGAGACTGACTAGATCAAAGGGTTCCCCGGCGTCGATGGCGTCAGAAAAGGCTTTGATCGCGCCATTGCCCGTTTCGGCTTCTTTGACCTTACCCAGGGCATTTAATATTTTAGCCATCTTTTTGCGGCTGACCAATTCGTCATCAACCACCAGGATCCGGATCATGTATCTTTACCCCTATGTTGGGTCCCCCCAATTTCGCCCAAACGGGCCGTGGCGAATGAACTTAGGTTGGCATACTCGCGACGTACCAACCCTAGCGCCTCCTCTATACCTTTAAGTGTACCCGAACGGGCCAGATTTTCAAGCGCCGCCGCTGCTTGCCCTAAATTTATGGCTGTGAGGTTCAACGCACCGCCTTTAATGGAATGAACCTCCGAAGCCAGCGTTGTTAAGTCCGATTGGCCAAAGGCCTTGTCTAACAGGACAATCTGGTGGGCGGCGATCTCTAAAAAGCCTTCAATGACCTCTTTGAGGAGCGGAAGGTCGCCTTCAAATTCCGACAGGGCCTTTTCAATGTCCATCGGTTGCTCGGTGGAATCAGCGGCCGGTTCCCTTTCAGGTCCGGGCTCTTCAGGGCTGCTGGTGGCCCCACCGCCGCTGGCCCATTTCTCTACAATTGCCAAGAAGTCGCGGCGTTGCAGCGGCTTGCTGATATAGTCATCCATACCGGCTGCCAGGCATTCTTCCCGGTAGCCTTTCATGGCATGTGCGGTCATGGCGACGATAGGCACCCTGGGTGTTTCGGTGGTTTCTTCAGAAAGCTTGGCTTCTATTTCGCGGATCTTTTGGGTCGCGGTAAAGCCGTCCATAATGGGCATTTGGACATCCATCAAGATCACGCTAAAGGGGCGCTGCTTAAAAGCCTCTACGGCGGCCGCCCCGTTCTCGGCCAAGGTGACTTGGTATTGGGCGCTGTCGAGGAATTTTAGGGCGATCTTCTGGTTGGTCAGATAGTCTTCGACCAACAAAACTTGGACCTCCTTTCGGCGGGCCTCGGCTAGGGTGTGCCGGGTGACCAAGTGGGCGGAGTTTTTGGCCGCTCTGGGCTGGAACCCAAGAATCGAACAAAGCGCTTCGTATAAGTCGTCTTTGCGGATCGGTTTGGAGAGGTAGCCATCAATGCCGATTTCTAGGCATTTGCGGGCGTCGCCTTTCATGCCCGCTGTGGTGGTGACCAACAGGGGCGTTTGGCTATAGGTCGGCATAGCCCTGATCCGGCGCGCGAGCGCAAAGCCATCCATGCCCGGCATCTGGATGTCGACCACCATCAAGTCGGGGTTTGCTTGGGCGTTATCGAGCTTACCTAGGTATCCCAAAGCTTCTTCGCCGCTCGCCGCGCCTACCACCTCAACGCCCCAAAAGCGCAGATACCCCATCACCACATGCCGGTTAGCGTCTCGGTCGTCAACGACTAGGGCCCGCAGCCCCTTTAACTCCACTTGGGGCTTTTCTTCGAGCCGTTCTTCTTTGGGCTGCTTCTTTAAGATGACCTCAAACCAAAAACGGCTGCCTTTGCCTAATTCGCTGTCTGCCCCGATTTCTCCATCCATCATCTGCACAAATTCGCGCGCAATGGTAGTGCCCAGACCGGTCCCGCCGTACTTGCGGGTCATGCTGCTGTCGGCTTGGGTAAAGCTTAGCCAGATTTGTTCTAGCTTGTCCGGGGCGATGCCGATCCCGGTGTCGCGCACTTCGAAGCGGACCTTGACCCAGTCGCCTCGGTCTTCGACCAATTTCCCATGGACCAGAATCTCCCCTTCGTGGGTGAATTTAAAGGCGTTTCCGATCAGGTTGTTTAAGATTTGGCGTAGTTTGACAGGGTCGCCGATCAGGCGCGACGGGAGGTCGGGCGAAAGGTATGAAATGAACTCTAAGCCCTTCTTTTGGGCCCGGCGTCCATAGGCTTTGCCCAGTTCCTCAATCACCAAGCGCATTTCGAAGGGGATGGGGTCTAATTCGTATTTTCCAGCCTCTACCTTCGAGAGGTCCAAAATACCGTCTACAATGTCCATCAGGTTGGTCGCCTCTTGGCTGATGGTCTCAAAGACCTCCACCTGTTCTTCGGTCAGACGCGTTTCGAGTCCCAACTCGGTCATCCCGATGATGGCGTTTAGGGGCGTGCGGATTTCGTGGCTCATGTTGGCCAAGAACTCCGTTTTTGCGGCACTCGAAGCCTCGGCGATTACTTTTTGGCGTTGCAGTTCCTCATACTCCCGGCGCGCTTCGGCGCAGCGGAGCAGGCCGCCGATACCGATCGGTTCGCCTTTGGAGTCCCGCAGCAAGCTAGCGCTCATGGAATAGAGGCAGGCGCGCCCGGTGCGGTCGCGCAACTCAATCTCGTAATCAGAAATCCGCTCGTTGCGCTTGATCCATTCGGTGAGCCGGTCACGCTCTTGATCATCGGCAAAGAGGGACTCCACCGGGGTTCCGATCAGTGCGGCGGGGGTAAACCCGAGGTAGGTGTTGACCGAAGGGCTGATTTCTAAGATTTGGCCAGCGAAATCCACCTCAAGGTAAATATCCTGGATATTTTCGAAGATGTGTTTGTATTTTTGTTCGCTCGGGGCCCAGCGCGAAAGGGCTTGGATCACCTCGGCCAGCGGATGGCCTTTGCTAGGGGGTAGTTCGCCGCCCTTAGAAAGGCCCTCGAGTAAAGCGATAAACTGCGCGGGAAGGTCGGTTCCGGTAGACTTCATGGGGGCCTAGCGTCAGGTTCGATAGGTTGGTGTACCTAAAGCATAAACAGGGCCCCCACAAAAATCCATCCCTTTTACTTTTTGAGCCTATCCGCCTTTGGGGCTAAAATTCGTCGAAGTCATCTCGCATAGGGATCGATTGAGAAGGTTTGATAACCTTTGAGGCACCCGAACTAGGCAAAGCCTTTTGGACCGGGTGGTTGGTGCGCGAAGACTTAGGCTCCGGTTCTGATTTAGTAAGACGGTGCACAGCCGGCGGGTTCACCCGGCTTTGGACCGAGCGCTCAGATTTGACGCCAAAATGCTGGGCCATCTCAGCGACCAGGGCCTTGAGCGATTCGGCCTGACTGTTTAGCTGCTCGGCGGCGCTGGCCGACTCTTCGGCATTGGCGGCGGTGTTTTGGGTGACTTCGTCCATCTGGGTGATCGAGTCGGAAACCTGTTCGATACCTCTGGCTTGCTCGTTTGAGGCGGTTTTGATGTCATCCACCAAAAGGGTCACTTCCTCTACCTTGCGCTTCGAACTAACGGCAAAGCCAGAGATTTCGTCTACCAAGCTGGCCACCTCTCGGGCCTTTTCTAAGATTTCTTTTAAGACCGCTTCACCATCCACTACATACTGGGAGCCTTGCTTGGCCTTGGTATTGGATTCTTTGATCAGCGCCCCAATCTCCTTAGCTGAAGACTTGCTGGATTCGGCCAGCTTACTGACCTCATCGGCGACCACCGCAAAGCCCTTGCCCTGTTCGCCCGCACGGGCGGCCTCAATGGCGGCGTTGGTAGCCAGCATCTTGGTCTGGTGGGTGATTTCGTTGATCACCTCAATGATATCGGCGACTTTGGTGCTGGTATCGGTGATCTCTTTCATGCTCACCGAAATCTTCTCCATCGCCTGGGCACCCTTTTCGGCGGCATCTCGGGCGGCTTTGGCCAGGCCTGCGGCAGCGGTCGCGTTGTCGGCTGTTTGTGAGACAATCCCGCCGGTTTCACCCACCGCATTGGAGGCCCGTTCTGCGCCAGCTGCGTTGCCTTGGGCTTGGCTGGAGATCTCTTCGGTACTGGCCGAGAGTTCTTCTAAGCTCGCTGCCTGTTCGGTGGCGCCTTGGGAGAGTTGCTGGGCTCCAGAAGAAATCTGGTCCGAAGCCGCGGCCACTTGGTCCGAGGCCCCCCGGAGGTTGCCCACAATCTGGCCTAAGAAACGAACCTCCCCACGGGCGGCGTAAACAATCAGCAGCACCACCAAAATGACCACCACCAAGACGACCCCGGCAATGACCGCCACCTGTTTGGTGAGGGCTACCACCGGCCGGTCCACCTCTTCCATGTCCATTTCAGCAACTAAAGCCCAAGTCATACCGAAAACGTCAACGGAGCCGTAGACCGCAACCACAGGGTCGCCGTTAAAATCCATCGATAAGGGCAATACACCACTTTTGCCCGCTAGGGCTGCCTGGGTCGCTGGGGTGTCCATCTTCCCCGTTTCGGGGTTTTTAAAGGAGGCTAAAACCGAATGTTTCTCAGGGTCTTCTCTTAAGTCGGAGCGCATGAGCTTATCGGGCCCCACCAGATAGGTCTTACCGGTGTCGCCCATGCCCTCTTTGAGGTGCATGGTCTGGTTGATTTCGTCGAGCGGGAGCTGAAGGGCGACGACCGTAACGATTTGGTCCTTATCGAGGATCGGATAGGCCACAAAGGCAGCAGGGTCGCCATTGCTAGGGGCGTAGGGCTCGAAGTCAACGAAAGCAAACTCTTTGGTCTGCAATACCTTGCGGAACAGCTTTCCTAGGTTACTGTCGCGGTATTTACCGGTCTGTAAGTTGGTTTGGTAGTCTGCTTCTTTGGCGACAGAGTAAAAGATATATCCGTCGGGTCGGATCAAGAAGAGGTCATAATAACCATTATCCTTTTCGTAGCCTTCAAGGTACTTGTGTGCCTCTTCATATTTTCCCTCGTAAGGGTGCAAGGATGCAGCCAGGATTTTGGTCTGGGTTTTTACGCCTATAAAGTAGTCCCGAAGGATCTCGGACTTGATCTTTTGGACCGAAACCAGTTGGTTTTGGACCTGATGTTCCAGCGCTTTTTCAGCAGCGTTGATCGAAAGAAAGGCCAAGATAACAATAGGGATTAAACTGATCAAAGCGATCAGCACCACCCCCAGGTTAACCTTTTTATTGAAGGTCATTTGCCCTTCCATACCCACCTCGCTTTTGGTGTTTGCTGCCGTTCTACTTGACTGGTTCGAGGCCAAGCAGGGAAAATTTATATTGAGTCGTTAATCAATTGTATCAATTCCTACCTAGACTTTACAAGTAAAGTTCCCAAACTATACTGGTAAATTTTTTTTTGCGGCTTGATAAGCTAGACTAAACAGATCATAAGACCACCACTTTATCGCTCATTTGCTGCAACATGGCATGTTGCAGTTGGGTGCCTCGTTTGAGCTTGCGCGGGATTTTCAAGGGATCGTAACCGAAGGCCCTAGCGCTGGTTTCGCAGTAGGAGATACCCGCCCCCTTTAGGGCCAACTCTTCTAAGCGCGGGTCTACCGCCAAATGAATGCCTTGGTCGTTTAAGAAGATTTTAACGCCCCAGCCTCGCTCCATGGCAGCACTTGCGAGTGCCACCAGTTGGTCGGCGTATCCGTTGTTCACCGCTAAGATACCTAGCTTCATGTTAGCTCCCAGGTCAGTAATTGGTCGGCTTCCTCGATGGCCTCTAAAAGGGGGCCGAAGTCCCCGTCCGCAGGGGGCAGGGGTATTTGGGTGAGTTGGTGACCCGCCGCCTGATGGGCTTCGAGCAGCGTCTGTAAAGCCGGTTCCAGGGCGTCAGTCTTTTGAATCAATAGAATTTTCATAGCTATCTGAGGAGGTTAAAGGGTCACCAAACGGTCAAACTGGGTCCAGCGCTGGGCCGCCTCGGCTAGGTCGAGGTAAGGAAGGCCTGCGGGGCCCTGGGCGGTGCAGTAGACCGGAAGGTCCACCGACTGGCATTGGCGCAGTTGGTTGGCCGTGGCGTCGTCATCTAGAAGATCCTGCAAAATAAACACTTCCGCTTCGTCTTCGAGCAGGGTGAGTCCCAAGGCCATCCTCATGGCCTCGGCCTGTCGGTGGCGTGTGATCAAGGCGATTTTTTTTGCCATCTTTTTATTTCCCTTAAGGAGTTTTGCCTACTATCTTATATGGGTCGAACGGGCAGTTCAAGGCCTCATCCTCGATCGATACAGTTTGTTTGGCCCGCTGAACCAAAGGTCTGGTTTTTTGAAGTCATTGACAACCGTTGAGCAGTCAGCTAAAAACGAGTGCCTTTAAGATTCTGAATATAGAGATATTTTGATTTGGACCGCTGTACACCTTGCCCAAGGCGCTTTCCTTGGCGGTTGGAGAGACCATGAGTATCATGACCCGCTTATACCTATCCATGTTGGGCTTTGGAGTCCTGATGGGGGTTATTTTTCCTTTTTATGCCCAGTTTTTTGTGGACTGGAAGCCGGGCCTTAAGCTGTATTTTGACATCGGCTGCATCCTGGCCGGTTCACTCATTGGGGTGATCAATATATATATCGTCCAAAAAACTTTGCTCAAGACCATGGGCGAAGGGATCAAGATGGCCGAGGTGCTTTCCAGCGGTGACTTGACCTTTGAACTAAAAGGGCCGGTCTCCAACTGCCGGGTCGGGCGGTTCATTCAGGCCTTAGAAGACATGCGTAAGCGCTGGTCCAGTATGGTCGAGAAATTGGCAGGCAGCGTCACGGGGCTCGATTGGGCTTCCAGGTCTTTAGAGAAAATGGGCGAGCAGTTTAAAGAGGAGATGAGGCTTTTAGAAACCCGCTCGCGTGAGATGGCTTTGGTGGTGGAGACGGCGGCCCAGTCGATCGCTCGAATGCTCGAAGCAGCCGATGAGGTCGCCCAGGTAACCGACGGAGCCCAAAGTAAGGCTGATCAAGTGGAAGCCGAAGCTGCCCAAGCGGCCCGGTCTTTAGAAAAACTCAACGACAGCATGACCGCAATTGCTAACAGCTCGAGGGAGGTGATCCAAGTCGTCTCAACGATCACCGAAATCGCCAGCCGCACCAACTTACTTTCGCTCAACGCGGCCATTGAAGCGGCCAAGGCGGGTGAAGCCGGGCGTGGCTTTGCTGTGGTCGCCGACGAGGTGCGCAAATTAGCCGACCAAAGTTCTCAGGCCGTCAGCCGGACCCAGCAATTGATCGAGACCAGTGGCGAGCGGGTACAAGAGGGCGAGAACATGATCACCCAAACCGGGACTAGCTACAGCCGCACCCGAGAGGCTATTTCGGCCATTTCAGGGCAGGTGCACGGCATCTCTGTAGCCATGTCCCGCCAATCAACGGAGATCCAAAAGGTCCGCAACGACACCGCCCGTTTAGGGCAAATGAGTCAAGAAAACAGCATGGCCATTGAGGGGCTTGGTGGGATCACCGCCGAGGTGGCCGATTGGGCCGAAGAGATCCGTGACTTGGCCCAGGAGCTAAACGGAGAAATCAATCAGTTTCGTTTGCCCGGCCAAAGGGCAACGTAGTTACTTTCCCTTGGCGGTGCCCAGCGAAGTTGTTACCCTGGCTCATCGCCAACCCGCTCCAAGCCCCAAGTATGACGTTTAGGATCTTACGGAATCTCAGTCTCGCCCTGGTGGCTGGCTTCTGTGCGGCCCCGCTCTTCGCCGCAAGCTTGAGTTTTGAACAGCTCCAATTGCTGCTAGCCAAGCCGCTCAATATTGGCCCTATCCGCCTCGTCACCACCTCGACCCAGGTGGACGCCCAAGCCCAAAGAATCCACCTATTACAAGGACAACTGGAATTACTGGGCCAGCGGTTGGAAATTGATGGCGCGAAGCTAGACTACCGGCCCGAACGGGTTACTCTACATATCTTTAAAGCCTTTAGCGCTAAGGACCCCGACGGGTTTCAAGGCAAAGACCTGGAACTATCTTTCAGACCCGAAGATTTGAGCGCCGACGGGGTGAGCGGATACCGCTTTTCCTTTAAGAGTCTCGGTTCGCGTGATTGGCGCGCAGAAGCCGGAGAAGGATACAGCCAAAGCCCCTCGGGTCCTTTAGCGGGCGACTTAAAAATAAAGCGGTTGCTGTTCTTTGTTGACTGGGGTCTCAGTGTGCCGGTGCAGTTTGAATTGAGCCGCCTAGTCTTCGGGCTGAAACCCCAAGACCAAATGAGCCAGGGCAAACTGGATTTCCATCTGGCCATCCAGAGCCCCGAACTGGAACTGACCGGCTGGACCAGCGAAAACCGCTTGAGCTTCAGCCACCAAGCCTACCTTGATCTCTTGCAGGCCGCCGACTCAGACGCCAGAGCAGAGGCCCAAGCTAGGTTGTCTGATGAACTCCTCAGTAGCCTCAATAGCCACAACCAGATCAATAGCTTGCACTACCAAGACCCGCGCTCCGGTGAGTTGTTGGAGCTTAAACAAGCCAAGTTAGACCTGAAACAGGGCAAGGAAAGTAGCTTTTTTAGCGCAAAGCGGTATCTAGTAGATTTTAGTCTTGAGATTCAAGGATTTGTCGCCGATTTGCTGGGGCGGCATTGGGAACTGGCGCGCTTAAGTGCTTCGAGCCGCAGTCATTACCAAAGCCCCCAATTTTCAGCCTACCATGACCTGCCGAATAACCAGCGCAACCTCGGGGCCTTACTTAAATTATTAGAAGGCGTTGAATTTGATTGGGCCTTTGATTTGAAGGGGCTTAAGGCGCTGGGAGGGCCTGAGCCTTTGATTCTAGACTTTTTGAATTTTAAGGGGGAGGGTGCATCGGCCCAGGGGGCCTTGGACCTAGAGGCACAGTGGAAAGCCCAGGGGGAGCGGCCCGAGATGCCCGGGGTGCTCTCGAAGATGGATCATTCGGGCCGGTTACGGCTTAAAGGATTGGACTTGGCGGGCATCCGCGAGGCATTCGAGACCGGCGGGAACGATGTAACGCAAGGCTACGCCCTGCTTTGGCAGTTGAGTGGGCCGCGCCGCTTTGAGTTGGACAGCTTAAGTCACTTCGACCAGTCGGCCGCCCTGAACTTGAAATTGGCCCGGAGTCGCTCCGGTGCGGATTTCCCCCTGGAATTGGGCTACCTTTCTTTCTTGAGCCGCACCGATCAAGGGCATGCGGGCCGGTTTTTTCTGAATTCCTGGCTTAACCAGGGGCTCTTGTTGGGCAGTTTGACCATTGAACAATGGCCGCTTTTGGCCGAAGCCCTTAGTGGCC
Organism: bacterium; assembly: GCA_032250835.1. GTDB lineage: Bacteria > SAR324 > SAR324 > XYD2-FULL-50-16 > XYD2-FULL-50-16 > TamC13-09. Next base: position 415,672 of record JAVVEA010000001.1, on the reverse strand, counting down.
AAGATAGCGACCATCTGGGACAATTAGTGCAGGACCTAGACGGCGATTTTTTACAGACCCAGGGCCCGCGCCTGACCAGCGATTGGAACTTAGAACAAGGTCGATTGAGTCTGATGGGGCAGTCGCGGCATGATTTTAAAAAAGAGCCGGTTTTTGACCAGACCCGTGAAGATCGATTGTTGCGCCCGCTCTATGCAAGGTACCTACAAAAAGAGCCTGGGGCCGCCTTTTGGATCGGCCGCCTGGTTGCCGAGGGACGGCAATTACCGGCAAACGATGACTTGGCTTTTGGCTGGTTTAGTGAAGCTCAACAACAGGGCGATGAAAACGCGGCGGCCTACCTGGGCGGGATGTTAGTCAGCGGTCGGGGCACCCCGCAAGATATTAAAGGGGGTTTTGCCTTGTTGGGGCCTTTAGTGAAAAAAGGGAATCCCTATGCGATCTATTTTGCCGGCAGGGCTATGGAAGAGGGCTTCGGGCAAGTAGCCGATCTACCCAAAGCCGGTGCGCTGTATCAGCAGGCCGCCAAATCGGGGTTGGATTTGGCTCAGTACGCTTTGGGGCGAATGCTGGTCAAGCACCGCCAAAATGACGAAGACTTGCGCATCGGCGTTCGTTGGGTCGAGCAGGCCGCAGCCAGCCTTCCCGTCGCTGCCTGGGCGGCTTACCAACTCTACTTAAAACAAGAACCGGCCAAGGCCGAAAGATACCTACGCCAAGCGGCGCACCTAGGATATCCCGAGGCCGAGGCGAAGCTTGCTACAATAGACGGGAAATCCCCTTAAGGACTCTTGCGGGAATGTGGCTTCTGGCCTAGGATAACCCTTCGGCCCGAAACTGGGCCCCAAACTATTCTTCTTGTAGAGCTATGGAACGCAAAAAGGTGGTGATCGTCGGCGGAGGATTTGCCGGGCTGAATGCCGCAAAAGCGCTGGTAAATAAAAAAAGCGTTGAGATCACCTTGATTGACCGCCGTAATTACCACCTCTTCCAGCCCTTACTGTATCAGGTAGCCATGGCCAGCCTGAGTCCGGCCGAGATTGCCCAACCGATCCGCGCGCTGTTTTCGAATCAAGCGAACATGCGCATCTTACAAGACGAGGTCATCGCCGTGGACCGTGAGGGCCGCGCAGTGCTCACCCCACACGGGCGCTATCCTTACGACTATCTAGTGCTCGGTTGCGGCGTCCAGCACAGCTATTTTGGCCACGAAGAATGGGAAGAGTTTGCGCCGGGTTTAAAGACCTTGGAACAAGCAACCGAAATCCGCCGCCGGGTTTTAAACGCCTTTGAACTGGCGGAAAAAGAAACCGACAAAACCCGGCAGAAGCACCATTTGACTTTCGTTGTGGTCGGTGGCGGCCCTACGGGTGTGGAGTTGGCCGGAGCCATCGGGGAGATGAGCCGCTATACCTTGGCCAAAGATTTCTTCCATATCGACCCGACCTTGGCCCGGGTGATCTTGATTGAGGCGGGCCCCCGGATTTTGCCCAGTTTCCACCCCAGCTTGGCCAGCAAGGTGGTGCGCGATTTGGAGAGTTTAGGGGTTCAGGTCTGGAACTCTAGCACCGTAACGGACGTCAACGCGGAAGGCGTCACCGTGGGCGACGAACGCATCCGTTGTTCAACCGTTTTGTGGGGAGCCGGGGTCCAGGCGACGAGGCTGAACAAAGCGCTTGAGGTGGAACGGGACCGCAACGGGCGCATCATGGTGACCGAAGAATTATGCTTGGCCGACCAGCCCGAAGTTTTTGTGATCGGCGACCAGTGCAACTTTTCGCACCAGCCCGGCGGCCCCTTGCCGGGGATGGCTCCGGTAGCCATGCAGATGGGCCGCGCGGTGGCCAAGAATATTTTGGCCGAACTGGACGGGAAGCCACGCAGGCCCTTTAAGTATATCGATAAAGGCCAGATGGCGACCATCGGGCGCAGCAAGGCGATCATCCAGTTAGGACCGCTGCGTTTTGTGGGTTTCTTTGCTTGGATCACCTGGCTGGTGATCCATATTTATTATCTGCTGGGCTTTAAAAATCGTTTCTTTGTGGTGGTCCAGTGGGCCTGGGCTTACCTCTCAAGGGGGCGGCCCTCTCGGTTGATTGTGGGCAAAGAATGGCGCTTTTACAAAAAAGGGGACTGATAGCCTGGATTGGGGAGGTCAATTCAGGGCTAAAAAGCAGTAGAGCTTGCCGGTAAAATTTGATAACCCTAGCGGGAGCAACCAGCAAGGTTGCACCCGATCTATCGCCCCTTTGGGGCCCTTGTCTTGGTGTCAAACCAAGGCCCAACAATGCGGAACCTATGAGCCTGGACATCACCAGATTGACCCAAGAGCAAATCGTTTGGTATGCCAAGCTATTGGAGACGACGATTCTGGCCGATGATGAGATTGCCGCCTCGGAAGTGAAGTTCATCAAGTCCACCCTCAAATACGTCAACGATGAAGGTGCCCGCAAAGAGTTGGTCAGCAACTTAGAATCCGGCACGCTTCCCCCGCTGACCCAGCCGGTGGGCTTTAATAAATTCCAACTGGCCGAAATCCACAGCCAATTGGTGGAGATTTGTATCTCTGATTTGGAGCTGATCAAGCGTGAAGAAGCGCTACTCCAAAAAGTAGGCCGCCTCTTCGACTTCCACGACGTCTACACCCGCGAAATGCTCAATTGGGGCCGCGAGGGATTGGAGGTCAAAGCCTTCCAACAAAAACTGGTTTCAAAAAAGATCAACGACGAGGAGTTTATCGTTCCGGTCAAGAAGCTGGATACGGAACAAAAGAAGTGGTACATAGACGTGCTGGTTGCGGCGCTGATTATCGAAGGAGTCAAAGAGGAACGGGAGGTCTCTTTGCTCAAGAAAATGTTGCTTTCAGCGACCACCAAGGAAGAGCAGGTCGTACTGCGGCATCATGTGCTCAAGCAGCACCGGCCTCCGCTCAAGCGTCCGCCGAAGATGCACGAGGAGCTGTTGATCATGATCTTCATGGAAGTGATCCAGATCTTTACTTCCAAAGGGGATATTGGCTACCACGGCAGCCAGCTGCTCAAGCTGATGGCCGATTTAAGCCGGATGCCCACCAAGAGTTATACGGACGTGATGGACTGGTGCAACCGCATGATTGCCTGGAAATTGCGCCGTCGTCAGTTGGTGGCCGCCGTCCGGTTAAATACGTCTTTAGAAGACCAGGAAGCAGAATCCAAAGGGTTGCTCAGTAGGCATCCGTCCAACAACTCGGTCCAGGTCCGCAAGGTTAAGTGTTTTGTTTGCGACAACCCCGGTGAATTTAGCTTCTTTCAGCTCAAACAGCACAGCCAGAAACCGCGCCAAAACATTTTTTATATCCAGACCTATGAAGGCGCAGCCGAGGGTTTTGACCTGATCGATTTCAACCGGATCAAGGTCACAGTCTGCCCCCACTGTCTCTTCGCCACCATCCACCGCAAGCTTTTCTTGCTTTCGGACCGCGATAAAACCCCCACTGAATTGGGGATTAGTCGCTTTAAAGACCCCTGGGTCGAGGGTAAGGACCGCCGCATGGAGCGCCTGGGCGAACACAAAGACGAGCTATTCGACATCCACCGCTCGGACTTTACGGTGGTGCAGTCTTATGAACTAGCCATCGAAGCCGCCTTGGCCATTTCGTTGGCTAATGATTCAGACAACTGGGCCGGTCAAGTGGTGACCCTGCGGCTGCATCAGGCCGAAGTGTTGATGAAACAGGGAAACGTTAAAGAAGCCGAGTCCAAATTGAAGGACGCCTTGGCCGAGTCCGAACGGCTTTATATCCGCTCTAAAAACAATCCCTTGGTCTTCCGGTGTGCGCGCATTTTGTTGCTTGGCGCGTTGTATTTTAAAGACGACCGGAATATGGGGCAGTATTACGAGTTCTTCCGCCGGTTCGAAACGGACAAATTCGACTTTTTGGAAAAAGAGGAACAAACCGAATTCAACCGTATCTTTACGGATGTGAAAAATATTTGGGACCGCCGTGAATTCTACGAGAAACAAGAATTGGACGGTTTCCATCTGCGTAACTATTCCAAAGAAGCCAAAGAAGCCAAAAAGGCCGCTGAAAGCAGCGAAGACTAGAGGCCTCCATGTCTAAGACTATCTTGATCACCGGGGCCAACCGTGGGATCGGAGAGGCACTGGCCCGGCAGTACCACCAAAGGGGCTGGCAGGTGCTTGCGGCAGTCCGCCAGCTCGGCGCTGCGTTGCCCCCTCAGATCGAACAATTCAGGCTGGACTTAATGGACCCGAAGGGGCCCGTGCAACTGGCCCAACAGCTAAAAGGGCGGTCGATTGATATTTTGTGGCTAAATGCGGGGGTATACGCCGAAGCGGCGAGCCGGCTAGGGCAGATTGACGCCCAAAGCTGGCAAGAGTGCCTGACCGTTAATGCCTTAGCGCCCTTATTGATGGCCGAGGCCTTTGGGGAACACCTACAGGCCGGTAGTGAGCCGAAGTTATTGGCCACCAGCAGCACCATGGGGAGTCTATCAGAGAACCAAGGGGGTGGTTCTTATGCCTACCGCGCCTCTAAGGCGGCTCTGAACATGACCTTTGTGACTTTATCGAAGGACTTGGGTCCTCGAGGTATCATCTGCACCCTCTTTTGTCCCGGCTGGGTCCGCACCCGTATGGGGGGGCAGGGAGCCCCCTTGAGTGCAGAAGATTCGGCCCGGGGGATGATCGCCCAGGCCGAACGCTTGAGTGCCTCAGACAACGGTGCCTTTATGAGCCATCAGGGACGATCGATTCCTTGGTGACCTATTCTAGCCTAAACCCAATCTGCAAGGTCACTTGAAATAGGGCCTGGTTGTTTTTGTCGGCGTCTATATGGCCGCGGATTTCCTTTACCTCGAACCAAGACATATGCCGTAAAGACTCGCCAGCCTTGTCGATGGCGTTTTTGACTGCCTCGCTGATCCCCTCGGCCGAGGTCCCAACGATCTCAACTTTTTTGTATACCTGATCGGACATTTGATGCTCCTTTATTGGAATGTTTCTTTCAGGTTTCAGCATAACAAGTTGGCGCAACTTTGCACAAGAATTCTCGTGTAAAGGATTCCTGGTGTGGCGAGGCCCCAACTCGGCATGATCCTTGTATCTTCCAGGCAAACTTTGGAGTGTTGTTTTGCTGAGACTTAGTCCCCTTTTTATTTTGATCCCCCTGTTGGGTAGTCTTTTGGGCTGCGTCAGCGTAGACCAGCGTCTACGCCAGCAGCATGCAGGCGACCGCCCTTATCAGGCGATGGATTTTGGGGCCTGGGACTTGCGTAACGTGCATTTTTCCGGTGCCGATTTACATGGCGTAAACTTCCGCGGTGCCAACCTTACGGGCGGCAATATCAGCGAGGCAGACCTGAAAAATGCCGACTTCCGCAATGCCAGCTTAAAGAAGGTGGACGCGCGGCGTAGCAATTTGGCGCAGGCTCTGTTGTTTGAGGCGGACCTACGGGGTGCTCTGGTGGGCGAAAGCGACTGGTCGGGGTATGATTTCAAACACCGGGACTTGACCCAAACCAGCTTTGCTGGGGCGGACTTAAGAAAGACCGACTTTACCGGTGCGGACCTAAATCAAGGCGATCTTTCGGGCACCGATCTACGCCAGACCAAGTTTGATTATGCGATTTTAACGGGCGTTAGCTTTAAGGGCAGCAATCTGGCCGGGATGGATCTTTCCAACCAGAATCTACGCGGTGCTGACTTTTCCGGTGCGGATCTGCGCGGAACCAAGTTCCATTCCACGAACCTTGAAGGGGCCAACTTTGAAGGCGCTTCTTTGGTGGATACGGACCTGACCAAAACTAACCTACTCAAGACCAATTTCCGCGCCGTAGTGATCGAGCGGACCCGCTTTACCGGGGCTCAGTTAAAAGCACCTCAGTTTCCTAGGGCCCAAATCACCCGAGTCGCGCTAGAAGGGTTAGACCTTAGAAACTCCAACTTTAAGGGGGCTTGGCTGAAGGGGTTGAGCTTTAAATCCATTGATTTGTCGGGAGCCGACTTTTCGTATGCTACCCTAGAAGACACCCTACTGCTCGACTCGAACCTCTCGGGAGCCGACTTGAGCGGCACCGATTTTTCTAAGGCTCTATTGTTTAACACGGACTTTACGGGCGTTAAATTCCAACGAGCCATCTTCCCCACCCTTACCGAGCCAAAGTCCGGCATGGTCTTTGTGCAGGCGCCTAAGGGATGTTACTTGATGGGCGATGTTTTCGAGGAGGACCAGGGCTTTGAGGCCCCAGTCCACCGCGTGTGTTTAGGGGACTTTTTTGTCGCCCAGACCGAAGTCACCCAGGCGCAATTTGAACAGATGATGGGCTATAACCCGAGCTACCACCAGTCAAAAAAGGGCTTGATGCCGGTGGAAAATGTCAGTGTCCAAGAGGTGACCCGCTTTGTGGAAACCTTTTCCACCGCTTCGGGCTGGAAAGTACGCCTACCCACCGAGGCCGAATGGGAGTATGCCTGCCGTGATTTGGGGGCCAAGCAGCGATTTGGCAACGGGAAGAACCTGGCGAACCCCAAGGAAATCGCCTTTAATGCGGATCTGGATACCAACCGACAGCGTCTCCAACTCAAAGACGACGGCCCGATTTATCACAAAGGAATGCACTGGAAAGAGCCCGCAACGGTGGCGATGTTTCCGGCCAATAATTTGGGACTCTTCGACTTTAGCGGCAACGTAGCCGAGATGGTTGCCGACCAATGGGACCCCCAGGCCTACGAAAAGACCCAGGTGAACCAACCGCTGCTCCAAAAAGGCAGCACCGATGCACAGGTCGTCCGGGGTGGTCATTATGATGCTGGGGCCGCAGCCTTGCGCTGTTTTAAACGAAGCTTTATCATGAGTTCAGAGATGGACCGTCGGGTTGGTTTTCGGTTGGTCAAAGAGATCACTCGGGCCGAGTTAGAGGACCAGAGCCGATTTGAACTCTCCAAGGAAACTCCATGAGACTCAAAGCGCTGATTCTAGCTTTTTTGGGGATGGTCATGGCAGCTCCGGCCTGGGCCTTTGAGGCAGAGGTCGGTGCGCAGCTCAAACAAGACCAGTATTGGCAGCGAGAAAGCTTGCTTCAAGGGCGCTCGCTAGACTACCGCCAATCGGAACACAGCCAATTTGGCTTGATTGGCTTTGGCTTAGGTGCCCACTATTTTTCCGTTCAAGGCGAACGGGTTACTTTAGAAGGCTACAATGGCGCAGGGGATCAACTCCAAGCCCAAAGTTATGAGGTGGTCACTCCAAGGTGGGACTTTCGCCACAGCAATCTAGAATTGAGCCTATGGCGGCGTTTTGAGAGCCCGACCGAATCCGGAGGGAGTTACCAGAAAGATTGGTCCGAGCCGGGGGTGTACGCCACCGACCATTTTGCGATCAAAACCGAGAAGAACCGCGAGTTTTTTGAAGTGAATGGCGGGGTAGATTTGGACCGCCGGCTGGCAACCGGGGGCCAGATTGAACGGCGGCAATACCCTTGGTATGAATTCGCCCTGGGTGCATATAACAGCAAACAGAAGGGCTGGCGTAGTTATTCGCGAAAGCGTCGTCAGGAGTACCCCCAAATTGATCCCGATACGGCAGAATTTCTTTACGGTTTTGAGTATTATGACCGTAGGCCCGTTGAGCCGGGGCCAGAAGCCTATTGGAAGCAGTTTAGAATTGCCTTTGACCGGATTTCTCTGGTGGGCACCACCGGCATTGAAGCTAAGGTTGAATCGGACTTTAGTTTTTTTCTTTGGGACTCCCAAAACCAGTTTGGTTTTGCCCTCATTGGCCGCAACCTGAAGGTTACCTACGACAGTGAAGATAAATCTGCCCCTTACCGGGTAGAGTCTTCGAGCGGACAGCTGTTGCAGCGTTACGAATATAAAGGGGAAACCCAAATCTGGGGTTCGCCGCTTTTATTGAAGTGGATGTACCGCTACACCGACAGCCCGTTCCTTGCCGATTACCGCCAAGACATGGCGCGCATCTCGCTGGCCTTCGACTACTAAATTCCCGCAAGATCCTCGGACAAATGTGAAAATATTGAAAAATATTCACATTTGGCTTTTGTCTGGGCCAGCTATCTGGTAAAATCTCCTCAAGATTTCCAACCCAATACCGGACTTGCCTCATGAATATCTCTCTTTTTATGCACCAAGACCACCAACGCTGCGACCACCTCTTTGCCGAGGCCGAAGACGCCTTGGACGCTGGCGGGGGTGCCGGAGAGTTGTCGGCCTTTCTGGGTGCCATGGCCTGCCATTTTGACATGGAAGAAACCATCCTGTTCCCGGTTTTTGAAGACAAAACGGGCATGAAGGGCATGGGCCCCACCGAAGTGATGCGCCAAGAGCACCAACAGATGCGACAACTATTAGCCCAGATGCAAAGCTCCTTGGACCAAGGGGACACTCAGGCAGCCCTGAGACCAGCTGAGACGTTGATGATTCTGATGCAGCAGCACAACCTCAAAGAAGAAAATATTTTGTACCCTATGCTGGACCAGCAACTGGCTAAAGACGAGATGATCCCGCAACTTGAGGCCCTGCGCGATGGCGCTTAAAGATCCGCTTTTGGTTGATTGCCGTGAGCTGCCCCCTCCGGAGCCGATGGTTTTGGTGCTGGAAGCCCTTGAGGCGCTCCCGAAAGGTAAGAAGCTGCTGATGCGCCACCGGATGCGTCCGGTCCATTTGCTACCGATTTTGACCACCCGAGGATTTGACTACGCCTTTGAGATCGAAGAGGCGGACTTAGTGGAACTGTTGATCTGGCACCGTGATGTATAGCGGCGTCAGTCTAGACCAAGCGCCTCCCCTTTGGGTGCCCTTTCGTTTTTTTGTCACCGCTCCGGCCTTTGGTTGCTTAGGCGGGCTGTACCTTACGGGGCGGGCCGAGGAAATCTTGGCGTCGCCCCTGCTGGGTCCTGCCATTGCTTGGGTGCATCTTTGGACCTTAGGTTGGCTGGCGATGGTCATGTTTGGGGCCTTTTATCAGATGATCCCGGTGATGATCGGCGGTCAGGTCCCGCTCCCGGGCTGGTCTCTTTGGGTATATTTATTACTGGCCGGCGGCACGCTTTCGATGGTCTTGTTTTTTGAGACCTGGGCTTCCTTTTGGGCCGTTGCGGCCCTGGCGGGGCTGGGTCTTGCGGTGGGCCTGTTTTTGGTGCAGATTGCGGTGGCCCTGGCCCGGGTGTCTGGAACCCACCGACCCACCTTGCTGGCCATGCGGCTTTCGGCGGCTTCGTTGTTGCTGGTCTGGCTGTTTGGTTGGGCCCGGCTGGGCGAATTGGCCGGGTACTTTGCCTTGCCGGGGCCGCTCAGAGAAGCCCACTTCAGTGTGGCTTTGATCGGCTGGGTCGGCTTTTTGGTGATCGGCGTCAGTTACCACCTGATCCCCATGTTTTATGTTTGTCCCCATTTTGAGCCGACCCGAGCCTTCCGGGTCTTGCGGCTGATCGCCTACGGCTTATTGGGTCTGTTGGTTTCGCTCGGATTGGGGGCTTCGGGGCCTTGGCTGTTGCCTGCCGGGGCCTTTATCGCCGCTGGATTGTGGCTTTATTTGGTGGAATTTAGGCGGGTGGTGATGGGACGTCGGCGCAAGCGGATGGACCCGGCGTTGAAGTTGCTCCGGTGGGCCATGCTGGGTTTAGCCACCTCTTTGGCGGGGATTTTGGTTGGATTGACTTCTAACCATTTGATTTTAAGTGAAGCGGCAGGACTGCTATTTTTGTTCGCTTTTGCGCTCACCGCAACCCATGCTATGTTGTATAAGATTTTTACTTTTCTGGTTTGGTTCCATCGGTACAGCCACCAGATCGGTAAACCAGGAGCCCCCCTTTTGGGCGACCTGATGAGCGAAACCCAACAGCTGCGAGAGTCCTGGGCATTGCTGGTAGCACTCGGGTTGTTGGCCTTGGGCTTTTTGTTGTCCTCACCGGTGATCTTGGCTTTTGCAGGCCTTGGGCTGGCGGGTGATCATATTTACTTGGGATATTTGTTTTTAAACGCTTTAAAAGACCCTAAGAGAGTTGAAGGATGAACGCCAAACGGGACCAAACGCAAGACCAGATTCTAGACGCTGCCTACCAACGCTTCGTGAAGTATGGCTTTAAGAAGACCGCGATGGCTGAGATTGCGTCGGATTGCCAGATGTCGACCGCCAATCTTTACCGGTACTTCACCAACAAACGCGACATTGGAGTGGGCGTGGTTCGGCGGTTTGTTGAGCACAGCCGCAGTTTGGCCGAAGAGTTTACCCAGGCTAAGGGGCTCAGCAACCGCCAGCGGATTGAAGGTTTTGTGCTCGAAACGCTCCGTTTTAACCACCACACCTTCTCCGAACAATTCCACCTCTTTGAGCTAGTCCAATTCATTTCCACCGAGCATTTGGACATGGCCAAAGAGCACATGAAAATCAAGCGCGGCATGTTAGCCCTAATGCTGCGTCAAGGAGGCGAGTCCGGTGAGTTTCAAGTGGAACAATTGGAGGTTACGGCCGAAGCCCTGTTTGTCGCGCTAATCAAGTTTTTAATGCCCCACTTCTTGATGCTGCACGCCTCGCCTCTGAAAGAATTAGAAAAGCAACTTGCTGCGGTAATGGATCTAGTGGTTTCAGGGTTGAGCGCAAAATAGACTTGCAAAGTGCTTTTTATGCCTTATCATGGAAGGTGAATATTGAACAAAGTATTCACCGGAGGCCCCATGAACGGAAGTATCCTTACGCCTGGCGTTGGCATCTTACCAACCCCCCACCAGGTCCATGATCGGAAAGGCTGGGCCCTAGAATCGACACCGCGCTATCCCAAAGAACTGGGCCACGCCCGGCTAGAGGGCGGGGTGTTAAATAAAGCAACCAAGCCAGTTCGCCCCCTTTCCGTTCGACCCGTCTTCAGGAGCGGTTCTTCGATCCTGACCCAAGAGGACCAGCCCACTGGAGGGCCAGGGCCGGCTTTAATCCCCTACTTGAACCGCTGCATTCCAAAGGGTCTTTTATTGACTTGGTCCATGCCAAGGATGCCTGCCCAAGCCAAGGAGCCCTGATGGAGCGCCCGCTTAGGCCCTATGCACCGGAATTTTTGGATTCCAACCGGCCCCGTAAGGTCTTGAGGCGATTTGCTGCTTCGGGCTCGAATCAGGGAAGATGCCGAACCAACCACAGCCCAGCGGTACCTTATGTTTAAAGTTAATGAGATGACCGTTCGGATGCGGCTGATTTGGATGGTGTCCCTCCCGTTGATCGGTTTGATGGGGTTTGCCGCCGTCGAGTTGAGCCGTCAATACCAACTTTCTGGCCAAATTGAGCAAGTCCGAGGGCTGACCGTTTTTTCTACCGTCTCCAGCGCGCTGGTCCATGAGCTCCAAAAGGAGCGGGGCATGAGCGCCGGGTACCTGGGTTCCGGCGGGAAAGACTTTGGAAAAGCTCTAGGCGAGCAAAGAAAGCTGACCGACGAACGCCTGAGGGCATTGCAGCAATTTTGGGAAGACTTTGATCAAGCCATGGGCGGTGATGCCTTTACTGGAAAAACTCAGGCGGCTTTGGCCAGCTTAGCGGCGCTAACGCGAACTAGGCAAGAGATCAGCCAGCTAAAGCTGCCGATTGGGCAAGCGTTGGGCTATTACAGCGGGATCATCGCCGATTTGATTGGAGCCGTTGAAACGGCGATCCAGAAAACGCCGGATGCCGAGATGGCCCGGCGGCTCGCCGCCTATGCGGCCTTTTTGCAACACAAGGAACAGGCCGGGGTGATGCGGGCGGTCTTGAGCAATACCCTGGCACGCGGTGCCTTTGCTCCGGGTTTATACGAACGATATTTAAATTTGCGTTCCAAACACGAAGCTTATTGGCAGGAGTATCTGGCGCTAGCAACCCGTAACAATGGCCAAAGGGCCAAAGAAATGATTGTTGGTCCCGCGGTGGATTTAGTGCAACAGATTGAAGCCGATGCGCTAGGACAAACCCAAAAAGCTAGGTTTTTTGAAGGCCTATTGGCGGCTCTACCTGCTGGATCAGAGCCCTGGGGGCCCTTTTTTCAGCAAATCCAGGGGGTTCAACCGCCAATGTTGATGGCAGAAGATGAGGCCCGCTGGCACCAGATCGGTGTCTTGAAGGACCGAGCAGTCAAGGACCGAGCGGCTTGGAGTTTGACCCTGGTGCCTTTGGCGCAACCTAATTTCACCTTCGAAGCAACCTATTGGTTCGAGCAAATGACCCTAAAAATCAACCTACTCAAGAAGGTTGAAGACCAATTGGGGCGGGATCTTTTGGGTTATGCCGAGCAGATGCAAAGCGCCATCTTATGGGTTTATGGAGTTGCTGGATTAGTGGTTTTGGTAACTTTGTGGGTCGGACTCTCGCAGGGCAAAACCATTACCAACCTACTGGAACAGTTGGTTCAGGACTTAAGCCGGGCGGCCCAGGAGGTTTCCGGGGCTTCCTCAGAAATCGCGCGCACCTCCAGCAGTCTTTCGGCTGGTGCGACCGAACAAGCCGCCAGTCTAGAGCAAACCGCCAGCACCCTTGAGGAACTCTCGCAGCAAGCCCAAAGCAATGCGCAACGCTCCGGGCGCACCGCCGAGGGGATGTCTCAAGCGGCTATCAGAGTCCGCCGTACCCTGGTAATGGCTGGTGAAGCCGCTAGTGCGGCAAAGCAGGCTAGCCAATCTGCCGAGAAGGGGGAACAAGAGATGCGCTCTATTGTCCAATCTATGGGGCAAATCCGCCAGGGCAGCGAAGAAATCAAAGAGGTATTGGCTTTGATCCATGAGATCACCCAGCAAACCAAAATGTTGGCCACCAATGCTGCGATTGAAGCCGCACGGGCTGGGGAGGTAGGCAAAGGCTTTGCGGTGGTGGCCGACGAGGTATCTCGTCTAGCGGAAACCTCCAAATCCTCAGCTAAAGAAATCGGCCAACTAATAACAAAAAATGCCGCTGCGGCGGTACAGGGAGATCAACTGGCTCAAAAGGGGGCGGAAGCGCTGCAAGAAATTCTTGCGCAAACTCAAGCCTTGGCGCATCAAATGGGCGAGCTTGAGGTGTTATCGCGTGAAGAAGACCAAGGGATAGAGGATATGAACCGCCAAGTCGAAGCAATCTATCAAGCTTCGGACGAGCAATCCACCGGCTTAGGGCAAATCAATCTGGCCTTGGGGCAGTTAGACGAGGTGACCCAGAGCAACGCCGCCGCTGCGGAACAGTCTTCGGCAGCAGCAACGCAATTGGAAAGCCAAGCCGAAGCGCTGCGTGTGTTGGTGGATCAGGTGGCGCGGATCGTAGGGGGAGCGTCGCTTAGTAAGCAATCTTGAGTTTGTCGAACAAAAAGGCCACCGAACCTTGAACCTCGGCAGAACGCCATGCGGGCTCAGGCAGGCCATGGAAGAGTGCTAGTAAATGCTGGGCTGCGGAGCGGAAGTATTCGGCGTAGGTCAGGTCAGCGGCCTTAAACTCCAGCATGCCCAGATTGGCTTCATAGGCTCCATCTTCCTCATCTTCATTGCTAAAATCAGTATCGATCTTGCGGCTACGGGCGTGGAGCACCGTGTTGAAGTTGCTGCTGACCATAGTGAAGAAGTAGGGCAGCATATGCCGGGTGATCAGGTCCTCTATCTCTCCGCTCCCTCCCGCGCCGTCGGCTTCGAAGTAGGTGATGCCGAAGCACAACAACAGGGGTTCCTCATCCTCGTCCATGGCCAGAAAGCTTCCTAGCTGCTCCATTACCTGCCGAGGAAATTTGGGCGGCTTGAATTCATAAGCGTGGATTGCCGAGCAGTTTTTACTGAAATACTCCAACATGACCTCCATGCCTTCTTTAAATTGGGTCATGTTTTCTTGGCTTTCAAAGACCCGCAGATTCGCTTGGGCAGCCCGTTTACCCGCGCCTTCGCGGGGCCCTCTGAAACCATCAACGGTGGTGTTGACCGGCCGCAATTTGCGGAACAGCCGGTTGAACTCAGAGTGTTTTTCGATCATCATCGGCGGTTCGACGTTGTCCACGTCTGGGGCGGCGTTGAAGATGTCGTCAAGGGACTGTTGGGGGTTCGCACCGGCACCTAGGTCATGACGCACCTTTTCGAAAAACTCTTCGACTCCTTTGATGGCTAACCAGCCCTTGGCTTTCATATCCATCAGACCCGCATAGACCTGTCCAAAGAGGCTTAAGTCTTCTTCGCCTTGGTCGTATTTGGACTTGGCCGAAGCGAATAGCGCGCCTAGGTCGGCATAGGGCTCTTTCATGAGCGCTTTAAAGATGTCCTTAAGATCCTTGATCAAGGCATCCACCGTCGACGGGGCCAATTGCTCTAAGAAGTTCATCAGCTGCGTGCGGGTAGCGGGGAGGGAATATTCGGCGGTCTTTAACATGGCGGCCACCAAGTTTTGCGGGGGGATCAACTGCCGGTTGGTCCACAAAAAGGCGGCGCAGATCCGCGAGACGTCCGAGCCATCTACGCCCAGAAACTTCCCTGGCTCCGAAAGATGAACAAAAAAGTCCCGTAAAAAATCGTAACGCTTCTTGGCGTAGATGGGCAACATCCGGTGCGATTGGATGGCACTGATCACTTCGGGCAACCGTTCTTTTAACTCCTCATCAATGATCAAAAACTTCGATAGGTTGACTAGGTCGCCGTCTTTTAAAATGCCTCGTAGTAGGTCCAAGCTGAGCTCTGGGTCCATGCCTAGCTCTTTGGCCCTTGCGAGCACATAAGACTTTCTGAAAAACAAAATCAGCTTTTCGGCCATCTCAAAACGGAAAGACACCAATCCATGAGTTTGGGAGTCAATGGTTTTGGCGTTGAAGAGATGTTTGGCCTTAACCAATAGGTCGGTGACCCGGTCGGTTCCCCGGAAGGAAAGGATGAAGCTCATGGCTAGGCGGCGGCGCTCTTCGGCTTTCCCGTTAAACAAGGAAGTGACCAAGTTGTCTATCGCATCAGGACTACCTAGCAGGTTGATCGTTTCGAGCACAAAGAGGCGTTTGGCTGCGTTGAGCCCGTTGAGGCGTTTGATCGCCTCGACAAAGGCCTGCTTGCCCGGCTGGAATTGGTTGGGCGCCACCCCCTTGGATTGAGAAATCTGCTCCACCCAATCCGGGTCGAGAGGGCCCGTTTCCTCAATCAGTCGGGTTAAAGGCAGGTCCCGTTCGGCCGGCTGGATCCGCTTGCGTCGTTGTGAGCGGATGAATTGATCAACACTTTTTTGTAGTTCTCTTGCGCTCATTTCAAGGACTAAATTGAAGGTCGCAGGCGGTGGCTAGGCAAGGACAAAATGAATTGACTGCCTTGATTGATTTCGGATTCCACAGAGATTTCACCGCCCAACAGGCGCATGATGTCGGCACTGTAGGGCAGGCCCAAACCAGTGCCCTTTTCCCCTAAAGTACCGGTGGTCGTCGTCGAGAATTGTTCCTTAAAGAGCATTTGCATCACCTGCGGCTCAATCCCGAGGCCCGTGTCCGCAACCACCAACTTAAGGCCCTTGGTGCCTTCGCGGTAGACCCGGATTTGATCACCGGTGCTGCAAAACTTGATGGCATTGGAAATCAAATTGCTGAGCACCTCACCAAGCAAAAAAGGATCGGTTTCTACCACCATTTTAGGCGCGAGGTCATTGACCAAGCTGATCCCCTTTTGATCCGCTGCATCGGCAAACTGGTCGAGAATTTCACCGACCATGTCATGGGGCAGAATCTCCTGGTAATCTGGCTGGATGCCGCCGGTTTGGATTTTATTGATATTGATTAATTTATCAATCATATCCAGCAGCCGCTGGCCTGAGAGAATAGAGCTTTCGAGTAGGTTGCGGTGCTTGGGGTCTAGGTTGGCTTCCTTGCGCAAGATGCGCCGCAAGATGCCCAAGATAGAGAAGAAGGGGGATTTTAGGTCATGGGCCACCAGGGACAAGAAGGTGGTCTTCATCTCGGTAGCTTCTTCGGCATGTTGCTTCGCTTCGGCTAAGACCTCGGTCAGCCGCTGTTTTTCGGCCACTTCGTGGATCAGACGGCTATTGGCCTCTGCCAACTCGCTGGTTCTTTGGGATACTTGGCGTTCTAGTTGCTCTTGGTGGCTTTGGATCATTTCGCGCGCCGATTGGTATTGGTATACCTTGCGGACCCTGAGCGCTAAGGCTTGCAACAAAGACAGCTCTTCGTCTAAAAACCTCTTTCGGCCCGTGTTGAGGCTATAGCCTACTTCCAGAAAACCGAGCCGAACCCCATCGTTGAAGATCTCCTCTTTCTGGCTCATTTCTGGTTCTTTATAGTTGGGCGTTCGCCAAATGTCAGCACCTATGACCAGACGAGCTGAGCAGTATTCAGGGTATTCCCAGGCCTGAGGGATTTGGTTGACTAGGCGCTGCATCATCTCTTCAAAGCTCGATTCTTCGGACTCGGTCAAGTGGGTCACGTCATATAGACAATTCAGTTCGTTGATCCGCTTTTTTAGCGTGACCGTTTGTTCTTTGTTGAGCAGTTGAGAGGCCTTTAATTTTTGCTGATGCCAGGCAAAGTAAAAGCAGAAAACCGCCAAGAGTGACGTAAGTGCGGCGTAGCTATAGTAGATGCCCAGCATTTGCTGGTAATGTTCGCTGAGGATGGCCGCTTGGGAAATTTGGCTAATTACCGTCCATTTCGGTAGGTTTTGGTTAGAGGGCCTCATCGGAAGGTTGCTGATGATCAACCGGGTTAGGTCGATTTTATCAAAAACGAAGAGGCCTTCGTGGTTGTGGAAGTAGCCGTTGTTTCGCGCCTGGATCTCGGCCCAACTACGAGGGAACTGCTGGCCGAAAGATGAATCTTTGCGTTGGGGCATCATAAAACCCCATTCCATCTCCTCGTTTGGATGTAAAAGGTAATAGCCCTGTTCGTTGGTGATCATCAATTGGCCACCGTCTAGGTAGGTGGTCCGGCGGATGTCTTCAAGCAGTTTGGCACCCAGATAGTTGACGATCAACACGCCGATTTTTTGGTGGCTATAAACAGGCATAGCCACGCGCAGCATGGGTTTGAAGGGGTACTCCAACTCCCCGTGTTCTATGTTGAGGTCTAAGGGGGAGATGTAGTAATGCATTGGGTCTAAATCCTTTGCATTAACAAAATAGTAACGCCTGGATTTGTTTTGAAGCTTTTCCGGGGGGACCAAAACCGGCAGACCCACTTGGGGTTGATTGATGCGGAAGGCCTCACGTCCGTCTAGCAAAACAAATCGGTATTGGTCGACATTCTCCCGCGACATGATAAAGGACATCAAGCGTTTAACCTGATCCTTGTCGGGCGGGCTACCTTTGACTAGGTGGTTGAAGAGGTCTAGGTCTTGACTGAGGTAATAAAAATCCGACAGCAGCTGGCCAATATGACGTTCGATCTGTTGTTGTTGGAGGTGGTGGTGTTGTTCGATCCGCTGGATCAGGCGGGTTTCAGTCTCGTGGAGGTGATGTCGATCAAACAACCCAAGCAAAATGGCCATGAAACCCATTACCGGCAAGAAGATCAAGAAAAAGATCTTCCAGAGATAAAACCGGTTTAGCTGCAATGGCTGCATGGAGTTCCTAGGCAGGTGAACACATCCTTTAAGTCTTGGTTATCAATATGCGCGATTTTTATGGCTTTCGCAACGGTAGATGGGCGCGCTGTTTAAGCTAAAGGGGGAAATTGCGGGGAGTTCGGAAAAAGGCGGGGGCCGGTCAAGGGGCAAGCCCTCGACCGGTTGACGACTAGCGCCGCACTAACATTTGCATGCTGACTTCTTTGGCACCAAAAAACTCTTTAGAGAATTTGGCGGCTTCTTCTGCATCATAGGCCTTGCAGGAGAAGATATCCAAATAGGCCGCGTTGCTGGCGTTGGCAAAATGACCGGAAATCAGGCTGGTTTCGATCAGTTGGGTCATCGAAAAGCCTTCAACCTTCTCATCTTCGCCGAAATGCACTACCTGTGTTTCGCCGAAAGCTTTCATCTGGAGCAACGCCACCAATTGCTTGACGTACTCTTTGATTTTTACTTCCGAACGAATCGCTTCGGGATCGCACCCATACAGGTCCACCGAGGTAGACCAGCCCCAGGGCTCGGGGTTGTTTGCTTGGCTCATGCTCAACCTCAGGTAAGAGTGCCGTTAATCTCGTGCAACGTTATACGTTTGCATGAATTCGTCCAACCCTTTGGCCGGGGTGATCACTTCATGTTCTTGAGACAAAATCTGCTTCACATAAGCAGGTTCGGCTAAGAAGCTAAAGTGCATCTCACTGTTGTACAGCTTGAGGTCGGTCACACCGCGCTCGACCAAGCGGTTTTGTACTTCCGCGGGGCTGAGTGCTTTGGGGTCCGTGCGGTCAGAACAGTAGCCAAAGCCCATGATCGTACCGTAGATGGGTACGAAGTTGAAGCCATTGGTGACTTTCTTAAACAAAGACCGCAGGGTCTGATTGATACGTCCGTATACCTTAGGGTGGTAAAAGGGATACTCGGTATGTAAAGCCAAAATGCCGTCTTGATCTTTTAAAGCGCTCTTTACCTTGGCATAAAATGCGTTGGTATAGAGTGCGCGGGCCGGACCGATCGGGTCGGTCAGGTCTAGCAAGATCACGTCGAACTTTTCGTCGGTCCCGGCGATGTATTCCAAGCCGTCTTGGATGATCACCTGAGCACGTGGGTCTTCGAAAGCACCTTTGTGTACCATCGGCAGGTACTTCTTAGAGACTTCAATGACCATGTCAGAGATTTCGACCATCACCGCTTTTTTAACGCACTTGTGCTTGAGCACGTTGTGCAACACGCCGCCGTCGCCAGCACCAATGATCAACACCTTTTCAGGGTTGGGGTGCGCGATCATGGCCGGGTGGATCAGGGGCTCATGGTAGAAGGCCTCGTCACGTTCAGAGGTCTGGAAGAAGTTGTCGATGCGCAGCACCCGACCGAAGTCTTTGGTGTCGTATACTTCAACCTGCTGGAGCTCATCAGCGCTGCGGTACAGCACCTGATTGGGCTTGATGAAGAATCCGCTGTCAGAGGAGAAGTACTCGGTGTACTTGTCGTCTTCAAAGTCGCGGTAGCCTTTAATGATTTTTTCGTTAACGTCCAGGGGCTTGAAAACCGTCTTGAGCGCATTCGCCAAATCGAGGGCTTTAGGAAAGTTGTCGCAGGAATAATTGCAGACCGAAATATCGATGTTGCAATAAAAATCCCGCTCAGGCCAGGTGTGGATATTCATGTGAGATTCGGCCAGTACAATACTGCCCGTAACCCCGCAGCCTTCACCGAAGGAATAACCAGCTTCGGCAACTGTTTCTAAACCAGCTTTGCGGACTTCCTCGCGAAGCGTTGCCATCAACGCATCGAGATTGGTGAAAAGCTCGTGGTTGGCTTTACAGCCGATATATTCCGCAATGATATGGATGACTTGTCTCAAGACACGGCTCCCGACCGGGGTTTCAGGAACGGCACCGCAGAAGGCGGTGTAGCAAGAAAGAATAAGAGATGATGGAGGCTTAAAAGGACTTAATCAAGCCTTTTTTTTGTCTAACATCAAAATAATCTTCTTGTGCCCTATAAATTCGTGAAGAAGCTCTTCAAATATATGGTGCTCGCTATCTCTACGTTGCCTAGGATTGCACAAATACCGAAGGGTGAGGGTGATGCCCTCATCATCAAACCGGGTGTATATGGTGGGTGTCAAGCAGGTATAAATGATCTCACTTTCAGCGCGCTTCATGGCCTGTTTTGCATGGTCGATGGCTTTTAGGGACTCGCGGGTGCCGGTTTTAAGCATCACCGCTTTGGCTGCTTCCCAGTCCGTCCCGGCGGCAAAACGCACCGGGATCTCGTTCCAAATGCTTTGCAGGCCACGGCTAAAATTAGCAATCGGCTGGGTTAAGACCAGCGCATTGGGCACCTTGAGGGTGCGGCCTGTCGATTGGTCCGCCTTGATCCAGTTGCCGACTTCTAAGACCGTAAAGTAAAAGAGCCCTAAATCCACTACGTCGCCGGTGATTTCGCCGATCTGGATGCGGTCGCGCAGCTTAAAGGGGCTGCGCCAGAGGATCACAATGGAGGCGAAAAAATTGAGCAACACCTCTTTGAGCACGATCACCAAGCCTACGGAGATCATGGTCATGAAGGTGGCGAGGCTGACAAAGTTGTTGAACCACAACTTGGCAAAAAAGAAGATAGTCAAAAAGAGCAGCAGCGTCGAACTGCTTTTGACCACCAAATAACGGGTGTGCAAGTCTGCAAAACGCGGAGCCAAAAGCTTTTGGATCAGCACATGCAGCACAAAGAGGCCGAATAGCAAAAAGAGGGTAGCCCATAGGGATGGGTCGCTAACTGGCTCCAATCCGAAACTAAAAAGGGTCTGTGGATTCACTCAACTCCTAACAGGGGTGCTCCTACCACAATACGATGGATGCCTTCGATTGTAAACTGGCCAAGCGCAGCTAAGACTTGGCAAAACAGACCCAGAGGCGCTAGATTTTGAGTCACCTAAGGAGAACACTACATGAGCCTATTTAAAACTCATTTGAAGATATTGCTAGTTGAAGACAGCCAACCGCAAATCAAATTGATTGCCAAGGTGTTATCCAAGATCGGCGGGGTTGAAACGCTGCTGTGCCACGATGCCTTTGAGGCCTACGCCCTACTGCGGGCCAGCAGCCGCGTGGATTTGGTGATTTTAGACGTCAACCTGCCCTTTAGTGATGGCTTGGGGTTGCTACGTAAGCTGCGTAGCCTAGCAGAATACCAAAACCTGCCGGTCTTGATGTCCACCGCCCAAGACAAAACCGAAGCTTACCTTAATGCTGGGGCGACGGGTGTTTTGATCAAGCCTTATGACTTAGACCAACTCAAAGGATTCATTGAGTCCTACCGCCCCCAGGCCAGCTGATGGAACTCCAGTGGCTACTTGATCATCTCCAAGAAGTCGCGCTGGGCGCTTTGGTTTTGGTGGTGCTGCTGTTGGTTCTGCTGTTGGCCTTAAAATTACGTGAAACGCTTGCCTTAGCGCGCAGGCGCCGTTTGTTAACTGACCAATTAAGCCAAGCCTATGACCGGCATCGCCATCAACCGGAATCTACTCGAAACGACCGCTAAGAAGGGAGCTGAAACGCCCCGAGGCCGAACCAACTTCAATTTTCATCAATCGGCTGATGATTTGGTTCAGCGTATGTTAAACGCCATCGAGCCCGGCTCCTACGTCCAGCCGCACCGCCATCTCGACCCGCCCAAAGCCGAAGCTTTTTTGTGCTTAAAAGGACGCGGTGTGGTGATCTTTTTCGACGATTCCGGCGAAGCCGTTCAGTTTTTTCCCCTGGACCCTGCTTCGTTAGATTACGGGGTCGAGGTGCCGGTGGGAACTTGGCATGCCATCTTGTCTTTTGAGCCCGGCAGCGTTTATTACGAAGTCAAACATGGGCCTTACGTTAAGATCAGCGATAAAGACTTTGCTCCCTGGGCTCCCGCCGAAGGGGACCCGGAAATGGCAGCCTACCAAAAACACTTGGAAAAAATTTCCAGACAAGCGCTGGGCTGGGAGTGATCTATGGCCTTGGTGGCACAGCTCTCTAATATAGATCTTTTTGCTGGTGAGGAATTTGGGCTGCAACGGGTTAGCTTAGAAATCGAATCGGGGCGGCGCTACCACCTCCTATTTGACCACCGCGACCAGCTCAATTGCCTGTTTGGTATCTTAGAGGGCCGCTACCGGCCAGATCGTGGGGTGGTGACCAAAGCGAGAGAGTATCTTTGCCAGTCTGACCGATTGCTGCTCGGCGAAAAGGTATACCGGCGTCATGCCGGAGGTTATCTAGCTTTAGAATCCGAACCTTTCACCCGCCTCGGCGGACGCCGTACCGCCAAGCGGCACCTGATGGAGCAGATCAAAGCTTGGCATCTACGGCATTTCCCGATCTATAAGCTCCATGGCGAAGACAAACTCCGTTTTGTGCTCTGCGCCCTGGCCTTCCAAGAAAGTGGGCTTATATTGATCAGTGAACTACATAAACGACCGCTAGACCCGCCGATGCAGGAGCTTTTTAGGCAGATGCTCACCCAAAGTGAGGCGGCGGTGGTGGTGGCGAGTTGTGCTGACGAAACCTCTGCCGAAGCCGAAGGCTGGCTTAAGCAGCTTAATTACCAAGGCTTTGATTTGCGCAGGGGGTAGTAAAGAGGTAGACTAGTCCAAGGGATTCGAGCAACGCAGAGCTGAACTCTTTGGGTCGTGAGGGCATGGAACTTGAACCTCTAATTCTCATGAAACCGAACCAGATGTCCAAAATTACGGGAAAACCTTGCTGCCCAGAGCAGACCCAAGCCGAAATGAGCGGCGGCGAGCCCAATGCCCAGGAATTGGCCTTGGTCACCAAGAGCTTCGTCCACTGCTTGGTCGAGCGGGGCTATGGTTCAAAAGATTTGATTGAAGCAGCGCTGATGCTGCTCGACGGAGCGATTGAAGAGCTCCATGGGGCCCCGGCGGACGATGAGTCCAAGACGATCAAGCCAAAGGCTCAACAAAGCCCCAAAGGTAAGCCGTTACAGGGCCAGGGAGCCAGCGAAAAGCTCGTTGCGGCACCTCGTTAGATTTGATCCCAAGGCAAGGTTAAAACCTGGTCGATAGAATCAACGCCCAGCCAAAGCATCAGCAGGCGGTCTAAACCTAGGGCGATTCCCGCACAATCTGGCAATTGGTCTAAGCAGGCCAAGAATCGTTCGTCTACCCCATAGGCCGACTTTCCCGCAGCTACCCTTTGGCGGTTGGCTTCTTCAAAGCGGGCTCGCTGTTCAGCGGGGTCTTTAAGCTCCCAAAAACCATTGCCTAACTCCAGTCCCCGGTAAAAGACCTCGAACCTCGCGGCGCGCCCTTGGTCTATGCGTGCCAGCGCGGCCATAAAGGGGGGATAACCGGTCAACAAAACCGGCCGGTCGGTACCTAAATCGGGTTCGATCAACGTCGAAAAGAGGTAATCCAGCCGGTCCGTTTGGGTGGTGTTGGCGGTCATCAGAAATTCAGGAACCGCCATTTGGCGCGATTTTAAGGCCTTAGCGAAGGCGTCCATCTCTAAGGCCAAGGCGTTGATGCCCAGGGTATCTCTAAAGACCTCTGCATAATCAATCCGCTGGGCCGCAGGCCAACCTAAAACCTCTTGCAGCAGTTGGTCCACAAAGTCCATCAGGCCCCAATGATCCTGGGCGACTAGATAAAACTCTAAGAGCGTGAATTCAGGCTGGTGTTTAGCGCCCAACTCGCCCAAACGGAAGGCCGGACAAATCTGGTAGATCGATCCCGAGCCAGCCGCCAACAGGCGTTTCATGGCATATTCGGGAGAACTGGGCAGCCAGCGGTTTGAGCCTGCTGGGACCGGGTCGATATGAGCTTCTAGGTTGGGGTAGGAGCAGAGCAGCGGGGTGCTGACCTCGGTCAGCCCCCGCTGTGCAAAAAAGTGACGCAGCCGCGTCAGTAGATCGGCCCGCGCCTTAAGAGCGCGAGAAGGCATCTACATGACCCGCTCCACATATTGGCCGGTGCGGGTGTCGATCTTGATCTTCTCGCCCTGGGTAACGAAAAGAGGCACCTGAACCTGTGCGCCCGTTTCCATGTCGGCGGGCTTGGTGGTGTTGGTGGCTGTATCGCCCTTAATACCTGGCTCGCAGTAGGTGATTTCGAGTTCCACAAAGTTGGGAACCTCGACGGAAACCGCGACGCCCCGGTACAGCATGACTTGACACATCATTTGTTCTTTCAGCCACGCCCAGTTGTCACCTAGCTGATCTTTGGTCAGTTCGATCTGCTCATAGGTTTGGGTGTCCATGAAGTGGTATTTGTCGCCGTCTAGATAGAGATATTGCATCTCTTTATCGACAATATCCGCCTTGGGCACTTTTTCGCCGGACTTCATGGTCCGCTCGATGGTGTTGCCGTTGAGCAGGTTTTTGATCCTTACGCGGTTGAAGGCCTGGCCCTTGCCGGGCTTGACGAACTGGTTCTCTACGATGATGTAGGGGTTGCCGTCAACCTCAATGCGGAGGCCCTTGCGGAATTCGTTAGTGCTGTACATCTCCGTTATACGGGGATCGGGGTCATTTTTTTTCGGTGGACGCTCAGCTTTGCACAAAGCTGGAAAAAGCGCAATGGGGGGGAATTTGCAGTAAAGGGGAACCCGCCCCCCAGTGGTTGGGGGAAGAGGGCGGGCCCAGGGGTATAATACCCTTTTTGGAACCTCTACTGCTGGGTTACGGCCAGCAAAGCTTCGCGGTCCTTGATCACCGTGCGGCGCTTGACCGTATCGATCAAGCCAGCTTGGCGGAATTCCATGAAGGCATAAGACACCGTTTCGCGCGTGGTGGCGATGGTGTTGCCAATTTCTTGATGGGTGATCAAATAATCAATCAACAAGCCTTCATCATTGCTTACACCGTAACGCTCGGAGAGGTCCAAGAGAACCTGCGCCACTTTGGCGTTGGCGCTCTTAAAGAGCAAGCCTTCCATCAGGTTTTCGGTCTCCAATTGCTTGCGGGCCAGCCGCTCAAGCAACCAAGCACCAATTTTGCGGTCCTTTTCGATCCGCTCAAGCAAGGTCCGGCGGCTCAATACGTGGACAATGGTGTCGCGCTTGGTTACTGCGGTGTTTTTCCACTCCAAGCCGCTCAAGGCTTCAGAATCACCGATCACGCCACCAGGCCCCAATAGTTCCATGATGATCTCTTTGCCTTCATTAGTGGAGCGATAGATCTTCACTTCACCGTGGGTAACGTAGTAAACCTGATCGCCCCTTTCTCCAGGGGTGAATAGGGTCGTACCCTTGGGCACGGTCGTCAGCTTGCCCCACTCCATAAAAAAGTGGGTAATTTCTTGGGCGCTGAAGTTGGAATACCTTTCGCGACCCACCAATCCTGAGACTCCCATTTGATCCTCCTAAGGCGGGTTGGACATGTTCTGTTGGTAATATATTAACGAAACGCGCGGCTTTTAGCAAGAGATATATTTAAAAAAGATTTAGGTATATAAACCTATTCCCCAAAGCAGGTTAGTCAAGAAAGGGGTAGCAAGGGGACTTGAAGTTTGGCAAAATAGGCAGATAAACATTCTAGACAACCCCAACGGACCCCCAGATGCCCTCATTCCTATACGAAGACCTCTTCCAATTTGGACCCGATCAAACGCCCTATCTAAAGTTAACTGACGAACATGTTAGCTTGGAGTCTTGGGGGGAGCACCAAATTCTAAAAGTCGCGCCCGAAGCCCTAACGCTTTTGGCCGAGAAGGCCATGAAAGATGTTTCCCATTTGCTACGGCCGGCGCACTTGAAGTCTTTGCAAAACATTTTAGAAGATCCCGAAGCCAGCGAAAATGACCGCTTCGTGGCCACCAACCTGCTCGAAAACGCCGTGATCGCCGCCGAGGGAATCTTCCCAAGTTGCCAAGACACCGGTACGGCGATTGTGATGGGCAAGAAGGGCGAGCGTGTGATCACCGAAGGCGGTGATGCCCAGGCACTGAGCGCTGGTATATATAAGACCTACAGCGAAACCAACCTGCGCTATTCCCAGGTGGCCCCGCTGAGCATGTATGAAGAAAAAAACACGGGCACCAACCTTCCGGCCCAGATCGATCTTTACGCCGAGGGGCAGGATGCCTATAAGTTTCTTTTTATCGCCAAAGGCGGCGGCTCGGCCAATAAGACCTACCTCTATCAAGAAACCAAGGCGTTGCTTAACCCTAAGACCCTACTCCCCTTTTTGAGCGAGAAGATCCGGGGGCTGGGTACCGCCGCTTGTCCGCCCTACCACTTGGCCATTGTCATCGGCGGCACCAGCGCCGAGATGGTCTTAAAGACCGTCAAGCTCGCCAGCGCCAAGGAGCTAGACACCTTGCCCACCAGCGGCAGCGAAGGCGGCCGGGCCTACCGAGACTTGGAACTGGAACAACAGGTTCTAGAGATCACCCGCCATTTGGGCCTAGGGGCCCAGTTTGGCGGCAAGTACTTTGCCCATGACGTCCGGGTGATCCGCCTACCCCGGCATGGAGCCTCTTGCCCCGTGGGCCTGGGGGTAAGTTGCAGCGCCGACCGCAACATTAAGGGCAAGATCACCAAAGAAGGGGTCTTTTTAGAGCAACTCGAAACCAACCCGGCCCAGTACTTGCCCTCCCATACCGCCGAAGGTACCGCCGCCGTGGCGGTTGACCTAGATATGGGCATGCCCAAACTTTTAGAGACGCTCAGCCAGTACCCCATCAAGACCCGGCTGATGCTCAGCGGCACCATCATCGTGGCGCGCGACATCGCCCACGCGAAGCTGAAGGAACGGCTGGACAACGGCGAGGAGTTACCCCAATACTTTAAAGACCATGTGGTCTATTATGCCGGTCCCGCCAAGACCCCTGAGGGTTTTGCCTCAGGTAGCTTCGGCCCCACCACCGCCGGACGGATGGACTCTTATGTGCCGGTCTTCCAAAAGGAGGGCGGCAGTATGGTGATGCTCGCCAAGGGCAACCGGTCTAAAGGGGTGACGGACTCTTGCCACCAATATGGTGGCTTTTATCTAGGCAGCATCGGCGGAGCCGCCGCCATCTTAGGTAAAGAGTGCATCACCGAAATGGAGTTGATCGAATTTCCCGAGCTGGGCATGGAAGCTATATATAAGATCAAGGTAAAGGATTTTCCGGCCTTTATTATCGTAGACGACAAAGGGAACGATTTCTTTGCCGTAGGTTAACGGCCGGTTTGGCCTAAAACCTGCTTTGGTATTCAGGTAAGCCCCTGTGGCGAACCTGATTCCAAAACTCAATGATGGAACGTGATGATCGGTAAATTGATGCTCCTGGCGGTTTCGCTAATGCTGGTGGGGAGCCTAGCGTTGTCGAGGGAAATGCCCCTTTCGGCGCAGGACTATATCCGCCCACCCGAATGCTATAAGGCAAAATATACCTGTGTGCTCAAGCGCGTCGACGGTGAGGCCTTTTGGTGCATGAAACCGGTGCGGGATCGTTACCGAGACGCCAATAAATCCTTCTTAGCACCGACCCAGATGCGTTGCGCCGGTCGTTATGCGGCGATCCCAAAGAACCAGTCCCAGCAACCCGAAGCCCAGTAGGTCTTGATGGCTGAAGAATTGGACCCTTTTGAAGCGGCGATGCAGCAACTTGGCGGTGGCGATGGCCCCCCCAAGGAAGAGGACGCTGGTGGTGAGGTAGACCCCTTTGAGGCCGCACAAGCGGCCTTGGAGCAAGACGGCATCCCGCCTGAAGACCCCGCTGAAGGGGCCGTAGTGCCGGGCGCTAAAAAAACCATGACTGCCTCGGGGGTCGGTTCTGGTGCCGACGGCACCATGGACTTAGACTTTCTGATGGACATTAAGCTCAAGGTAACCTTTGAGGTGGGGCGGGCTAAGATGTACATCAGTGACCTGTTGTCTTTAGGTCAGGGCTCGGTAATCGAATTGCACCGATTGGTTGGTGAGGAATTGGAGGTCTATGTTAACGGACACCTCCTGGCGACCGGCGAAGTGGTGGTGGTTAACGAGAAATTTGGGGCCAAAATTACCGCCATCTTGAGCCCCGAAGAACGGATCATTCGTCTGGCCGAGGTTAAATAAGCTTTTGGCTGCGCAGCATCCTCCCGAATATTACATGGCCCGGGCCATCGAACTGGCCCGCCGCGCCGAAAACCAAACCGAACCCAACCCCATGGTGGGGGCCCTGTTGGTCTCTGGTACCGGGGAAATCCTCTCTGAAGGTTGGCACCACCTGGCCGGGAAGCCCCACGCGGAGGTCAACGCCTTGGCCGATTGGGACCAAGTACCTGCCGACTCGACCCTCTACGTCACTCTAGAGCCCTGCAACCATCAAGGCCGTACCCCGCCCTGCACCCAGTTGATCTTAGAAAAGGGGGTCAAAAATTTGGTGGTTGGGAGCCTTGACCCCAATCCCCAGATGAGCGGTAAGAGCCTGGACTGGCTGCGCAGCCAAGGCGTGGCGGTGCAACAAGGACCTTTGGCGCAAGCCTGTTATGCCTTAAACCGGGTCTTTAATAAACAGATGCTTCAAAAGCTGCCTTATGTGAGTGCTAAAGCGGCGGTGAGTTTAGACGGGCGAATCGCCACCGCAACCGGGCAATCCCAATGGATTACCGGGCCCGAGGCTCGTGCGGCAGGCCACCGGTTGCGCAGTGCCCATCAAGCCATTGGGGTAGGTGCCGCCACGCTCAATCAGGACGACCCCCAACTGACGGACCGCCACAGCGATAGGCCGCGCAACCCGGTACAGGTGGTGTTCTCAACCCTAGGCGAATTAAATCCATCGGCCCGCTTTTTTCAGCCCCGCGAGGGGGTCCGAAAGGTGATTCTCTTGGGCAGTCGAGTTTTACCTGCTCGGGTCCGCGAATTTGAAGCTTTGGGGGTGGATTGTTTAGTTGCCTCGACGCCTCAAATACCTCCTCGTTGGGCCTTGGAACAGTTGTTTGGGCTGGGTCTGGTGAGTTTGCTGCTTGAAGGGGGAGCGGCCTTGATCGCTGGCTTTCTCAAGGCGGACATGGTAGACCGTTGGTGTCTCTTTTATGCAGGTTTGGTGATGGGGCAGTCGAGCGCGCCGGGTTTTGCGGGCGATGCCGGCTTGGGCCAGAACTTATCGGACCTGCCACGCTGGCACCTAGGTGGCGTCGAGCGGTTGGGCCCAGACCTGGGGTTAGAGTACTACCGAAGGATCGAGGATGTTTACCGGATTGATTGAAGAAGTGGGCCAGCTAGAGGCCCTGCGCGGCATCGGCCCGAACCAAAAGGAACTGACCCTGCGCTGCCGCTTGATCCAATCGGACCTGAAGCTAGGCGACTCGGTGGCAATCGATGGGGTTTGCCTGACGGTGGTGCGCTTCGATGACCAGAGCGCCGCTTTTGAGTTGTCTAGTGAAACACTAGACAAAAGTCTCTTCGCCGCCAAGCGCAGCGGAGCCCGCCTCAATCTGGAACGGGCCTTACGGATGGGCGACCGTTTAGGTGGGCATATGGTCCAAGGGCATGTGGACGGGATCGGTCGTTGCGAGTTGGTGGAGAAACAGGGGAATTTTTACCGACTCGCTTTCAGCTTCGATGGGGCCCTAGAAAAATATTTTATCCCCAAGGGATCGGTGGCCATCAACGGCATCAGCCTGACCCTTTCGAAGCTCGACTCACAGCAACTAGAAGTAGCCATCATCCCCCATACTTATCTGGAAACGAACTTGAGCGAACTGAGCCCTGGCGACCTAGTCCACCTCGAAACGGATTTGATTGGACGTTATGTGGAACGCATGTTGTCCTTTGGGGCGCAGAACCAACCTGAATCGAAACTGAACGAATCCTTTTTGAAGGACCATGGCTTCTTCTAAGCGGTTGGTTCTAGATGCCGGCAATTCGACGCTGCATTTTGGCTGGTTCGACGGCTTGGAGTTGCTCAAAGAGTTGCGCCTGCCCACCCGCCCCTTGCGCGAAGCCGCCTTTTACCGCGACCAGTTGGCCCCTTTGGTGGCCGCCTGGGGACCCTTCGAGGTCTTAATTTATGCCTCAGTAGTGCCTAGCATCGCGCCGCTGCTTGAGAGCTTGTCTAAGGACCTGGGCTTTGCCCTTAAGCCGGTGACTCCAGCTTGGCTGGAAGCCGAAGGCTTGGTTATCGCCACCGAAGGAACCGGAATTGACCGCTTGCTGACCGCTTGGGCGGCTTGGCAACGATATGGTCGGGATTTGGTGGTGGTAGACCTGGGCACGGCCACCACTTTTGACGTGATCAATCAAGCCGGAACCTTTTTAGGTGGCGCTATTTTTCCAGGCTTGGAACTCTGTCGTAAGGCGCTGGCGGAAAGCGCCGAGGGGCTTTATGAGGTCCCTCTGGAGTTTCCCACCGAAATTATTGGAAAAAATACGAAGGAAGCCTTACAATCTGGTATCCTTCTTGGATACTCTTCGCTGGTGGAAACCATGCTGGAAAAAATTGCCGCCTCCCATGGGGCACCTATTTTCCGCGTGGCCACCGGTGGCTTGGCCGATCTCATGTACCGCCAAACTGCCAATCTAGACGCCCTGGAACCAGGGTTGACGCTGTTGGGGCTGGCCCGACTGGCTCAAAGATGACGCGAACCGATCAACAGAGAGAGAACCATGGGTGATGACGAAAATTTCGACTTAGACGACGACCTGGGACTCGATGACGATGGCGGCGACGACTTTGCCGGTTCCCTGGACGATGCCCTTGGCGACGACGATGGCGGATCTGGTGGCGGTGGAGGTGGCGGTGAATCGGGCGATTCCGAACTAGACTCCTTCTTCGAAGATCTTTCCTCGATTGAAGATATGGACAGCGACGGCGGCGGTGGGTCTGCACCTAGCCCAGCCGCCCCGGCTCAAGCTGCCCCGCAAGCGGCGGCTGCAGCCGCCCCAGCGGCTGCACCGGCGGCCGCGAAGTCCGGTGGGAAGGGCAAATGGATTGTTTTGATTCTCTTGATCTTGATCGGTGCCGGTGGCGGCGCTGGTTGGTACTTCTTCATGAACGAGCCCGAAACGCCGGTTATGGACGAAATGCCGCCCATGGAAAGCGAGTTCAAGGAAGAAGTGGTCCGCATGGAACAGCCCAAAATTAAGTTGGAGATGCCTAAGTTCAAAAAGCAGCTTCCCCCTCCGGTGATGGTCGAGCCCGAACCGGCTCAAGAGCCGCCACCGGTACAGGCGATGCCCGCTAAGCCCAGGGCCCAATACTTGATTCAGGTGGCAACCTGCTCTTTTGAGAATTGCAAAGAAGACTACGCCGATGCGATCCGCAAAAAAGGCGAGCCTGTCTTTACCCAACAGGTGGGCGAAAAGTTTGACTTCATTGAGTTGATTACCGGTGATGTATATAATTACCGTGACGCCAAACAGTTGGCCGACCAGATCAACCGGATCAACAGCAAGCCGGGCCAAGCGAGTGTGGCCAGTCAGTCTAATGGTTACCGCATCACCATGGGTACCTTCCCGGCCTTAGACCGGGCTAAAGACTTGAAGTTCTATTTAGAAAAGGAACTGCAAAAAGACAAGGTCCGCTTTAACCTAGAACATGTCCGCAAAGACTACGACAGCATCAAAGTTTATGCGGGACCGTACGACTCCAGGGGAGAGGCCAAGAAGGTCTTGGCTCAACTCCGCAAAGACCCGGATTACTCCGGCTCTTTCCTGGTGAGATTTTAGCGAAATAAAGAGGGGCCTTCGGGTCCCTTTTTTTTTGGGTTGTTGATGTTTAAAGCTCTGCTTTTATGTGCTCTCTTGCTCACCCCTACCCTGCTGCAAGCGGCCCAACCGCTGCGCGACGGGCGTCGGTCGGCCTATCTTCGGGCTTTAGGCTTTGAGCGCCGCGGAGACTATAGCTCCGCACAAGATGAATACCGCCGCTTGCCGGTGGACTCATCGGTCCGCCAATCCCAGCTTTACCTCCTTACCTTAGAACGCCACCCCCGCGCCCCCGCGCCCAACGCCGAGGCGCTGGCCCATCAGGTGCGATATTTAACCTACCAGGGCTTTTACGGTGCCGCCTTTGCGGCCCTCACCCAAAAGCCTGGATCGGCGTTCAAGAGCGCCGAGCTAGACCAACAACGGGCCCTTCTGGCCCTTTGGTTCGGTGATTTAGCCTTGGCCCAGAGTTTTTTGAAGGGCGCACAACCCAAGCAAGAAGCGCTTCAGTTAGAGCATCTGGTCTTGGAATTTTGGTTGGAATTTTTGAAGCGAGAGGACGCCAAAGCCTTAGCAGTGGCCCACCAGATGCGAGAAAAGACCCTTTATCTACCCTGGCAATCCTTGCCGCTGTCTGCAGAGGAGATGGACCGTTGGGTTTTACTCTACCCCAGCAGCAGCACCCTGCTCGACCAACTGGTAGAGCAACAGGTTGCTTCCGGAGACTGGAAGGGTCTAGACCAGCTTTGCCACCAACAACAAAACGCGGGTCTGCCCTCACCTAAGACCAGCTATTGCCAACTGGGGCAGCGGTTGGGCTGGAAACTGCCTTACCGTCAGCTAAGCCCTTGGGTGCTGGCCAGCCAGCTGCGGCCAGAATGGTTGGAGTTGTTGGCCCAACGGGCGATCCGCCAAGGTGATTGGGTGGGATTGGATCAGTTGGGGCAAGACTACCAAAAGCTCTACCCCCAACTCGAAGATGGCCGACTTTACCGCGAACTGGCCGTTAATAGGTCATCGGAAGGATCAACCGGAAGCCTTCTAGATGAGACTCCCCCGAAATCATCTCTAAATGCCCGCCAGTCTGCCGGGCTCGGTCGCGGGTTTTAAGTAGGCTGAAACCGCTCTGGCGCAACTTCGAACCATGGGCGCGGACGAAATTGACCCAAGAGGTGTCAGCAGCCAACAAAGTCCCCCCTTCAATTTTCAACTCCACCACCAAGTCCGACAACTCCAAGCCATGGGCCTGGGTGCTTTCTTCTAGCTTTACTTGGACCGTTAATTTGTTAGACGCCGCTAAGCCCGCCAATTCTTCAATCAGCGAGCGGGTCGCGAAGCTGAGCGTTTCGGTATAAGCCGAAAGCGAATCGGGCACCTTTGAATCCACCACCAAGGACAGTTTATGTTTGCGGCCTAAGGCGGGGTCCATCTGGAAGTTGCTGACCAATTCGGTAAAGAATCCGCGTAGGTTGATTTCTTTTTGTTTGGCTAAGAAGTCGCCGGACTCAAAGAGGCAAAACTCCTCTACTTCCGTAAAGCCTTCCAAGACGCTAGAAGCTGTATTCATACAGTCCTTTAGGCTTTCTTGGGTCTCTAGGTCGTCGATCTCTTGGATGATGCTCGCCAGGTTTTGCATCACGCTATTGACCGGGGTTTTTAGGTCGTGCATCACCCCGGCAATGACTTGATAATTCTCTTTATGGGCGGTGATCTCTTGTTTTTGGACCTGGATGGTCTTGTTGGCCAGTGCCTCTTCAAAGCTGATCTGGTCGATCAAGTGGCGGCTTTCCTCTTGCTCGGTCTCCAGCTGACTCATCCGGTCCTTTAACTGTGCCAATTCCTGGCTCAAATCCGTCAGAATACGGTCCGACTCAGTTAAAATCTTGGGTTTTCCGATCTTGTCCAACGTCGCCAATGGGACCTCACTCTTTAGGGTTCCAGCTCTGTTCGATCGAAGGGTTGTCTTCGGCCGGAGGCTCGGTGATGTTGAAGTAGGCTGCGTGTTTCTCGGGCATGCTCTGCTCCAGCAGTTTAGCCAAAATCAAGCCCATCACCAGCGCCTTAAAGGGCCGAAAAACGAGGTGGATGCCCATGCGGCCCATTTGGTAGCCCGTCTCGTTCATCACCGCTTGGATGGCCTCAAAAAGTCCGGTGCCGTCCATGGGCCCCGTCGTGTCGGTCAGTTTGACGAACTCGGGATGGCTGCGCATGTAGACCAAGCTGAAAATCAGGATCGGCAGGATCATCAAGGTCGATAGGTTCAAATAAGCCACAAAGACCGCCCAAAAGTGCTTGCGGATCAGCAGCACACTATCGATGAAGTTGTCTTTTAGCTCCAACATCTTCGGGGCGTTGTTGACCAAGGAAAACTGGCCCACAAAGAGAATGAAGATAAAAGGCACGAGACCAAAAAACATAAAGGGCAGCCCAAAGCCCGAGAAAAAGAGCAGCAAAAAGAACAACCCGAAAACCTGCAGCAGCACCACCAAGATCGAACTGGCGAAGAAGTTGGTGAAGATCTTGAGGGTTTCAATCGGGTAAATCCGGTTGAAGCTCAGCAGCGTAGGCAAGGCCAAGAAAACCAAGATATCCAACAAGAAACCGTGGAACAGTTCCGATAGGTCGCCTAAGTCAAATTGGCTGAATTGGCTGATCGCCCAAAAGGGGAGGAAGCTGACCAGGCTCAAGACCAATAGCGGCAAGATCTGCGCCCGGTATTGCCCAAATGCGGTGGACATCAGCTGCATCAGCTGGAAGGGGGCTTTATTGGAGCGTGGTGGTTCAGTCATAGGCCTCTTAGGGTTGGTCTTGAGAATCTCAGAAAGAACGCGTTCTTACAAGGGGAGCCAAGCCTTTTTTCCCGCTGGGGCTTCCCCCAGAGCCGTCCTTCGGCTAGGGTAACGCAACAGGAGGCCTCATGGAGATCCATAACGCAGAATATGTTAAGTCCTTCACCAAAGTCGGGTCCATCGATCTGCCGCCTTTACCGGCCTTTGCCTTTATTGGGCGGTCAAATGTGGGCAAGTCGACGCTGATCAATCACCTGACCCAGCGCAACAAGTTGGTGAAAACCAGCGGTACACCGGGCAAGACGCAACTGATCAACTTTTTCTTGATCGATCAGGCCTATTACTTGGTGGATTTGCCGGGCTACGGCTTCGCTACGGCGCCCAAAGCGGTCAAGGAGCAGTGGATGCTGATGATTTGGGACTTCTTGTTCCAATATGAGCCGCTGAAGATGATCTTCCAGATCTTAGATCTGCGCCATGACCCCAGCAAAGAGGACCGGGAGTTTAATATGAGCTTAGTCGAAGGTGGCCTCCCCTACCGCCTGATCGGCAACAAGGCCGATAAACTCAACAAAAGCCAAGTGCAGCAACAGGCCAGCAAGTTGCGCAAGACTCTAGGGGCTTCGGAGCCCTTGATCCTCCATTCGGCGCTTAAAAAGATGGGCCGCACCGAATTGCTAGAGGCGATCGAGGCCCTGCTTTAAGGACTGGCGGGATAAAATTCCGGAAAGGTTACCATGGGAACGTCTGTCGCCGGGTCTAATTGGTGCTCTGCGTCGGTTTCGAAGGTCATGGAGGGCTCTTCGAATAGAGTGTGCGGTCCGTGGATGTCGCAATCGCGCAGCGGAGCTGTATCGCGCCGCAGCGGATACCAAGAAACTTTAGGGCAGTACTCGGTGGCCTTTAGCCCGGAGCTATCACAAAGCCTAAAATCTTCAAACTCATCGTTGATCGGGAAGGTCCGCTCATATCCCGTAGCCGGGAGTTCCTTCATATAAGCCTTCCACAGCCGCGCCGGGGTCCGCCCGCCGACCTCGCCGTCCATCGGTTCGTTGTTGTCGTTGCCGATCCAGATACCGGTGACCAATCCCGCCGTATAACCAATAAACCAAGCATCTCGGAAGCCGTCGGTGGTGCCGGTCTTGCCGCCGGAAGTTTCCTCGATCTTCGAGGCCCGTCCGGTGCCCGAAGTGACCACTGCCTGGAGCATGCGGTTCATTTGGAAGGCGACGCCGGAGCTAAGCACCTGCTTTTCGGGTTTTGGTTTGTATTCTTGTAAGAGGTTGCCGAAGGAATCGGTCACTTTAAGGATGAAGACCGGCTCAGACTTCATGCCCGAATTGGTGAAGACGCTATAGGCGTTGGTTAGTTCCAATAAAGATACCTCCGCACAGCCAAGGGCCAAGCAAAGGCCGCGGTCGCGGGGGATTTCGAGGCCAAAGCGTTCGGCCACTTCAACTAAGCTTTGAATCCCGATCTTTTTTAATATCTGGACACTGACCACATTGTTGCTGACCTTAAGGGCCTGGGCCAGGGTGATCTCGCCCGAATACTCGCCCGAGTAGTTTTCTGGGGCATAGAAGTCGGTGCTGTTTTCGTCGTTGCTGTTGGCGTATTGGACGGGCTCGTCTAAAAATACGTCGTTGGGCTTAAGGCCTCGGCTCAAGGCCGCGCTATACAAGATTGCCTTAAAGGCGGAACCGGGCTGACGCCGGGCTTGGGTGACCCGGTTGAATTCGCTTTGGTTGAAGTCCGCCCCCCCAACTAAGGCCTCCACAAAGCCCGTGGCCGGGTCGATGCTGACCGCCCCGATCTCTTCAAAGCTGCGGGCCCTAGAGAGGCGTTCGTGGATCGCTGCCTCTAACGTTTCTTGGTAGCGTCGGTTAAGGGTGGTGTATATGCGTAGCCCACCGCCGTAGATCTGCTCAACGGTGTAGCGTTGCTTTAACTCTGAAAGAACCTGATTGGTGAAGAAGGGCGCTAGGTTGAGGTCTGACTTTCGGCGTTGCCGGATCAGAATGTGTTCGTTAAGGGCCTGCTGGTATTCTTCTTTGCTGATCCAGTCTAAAGCCCGCATCCGCATCAGCACCAAAATTTGGCGGGTTCGTGCACCCTTGAGGTTAACAAAGGGGGAATAGCCTTCGGGTTTTTTGATCAGCCCGGCAATAAAGGCTCCTTCGGCTAAGCTCAGGTCCTTGCTGTTTTTATGGAAGTAGTTGAGTGCTGCATTCTCGACTCCATAGTTGCGGTGCCCTAAATAGACCCGGTTGAGGTAAAACTCAAGGATTTCTGCCTTGGAGTATTTGGTTTCTATGGCAATCGATATGAATAGCTCTTTGAGCTTACGGCTTAAGGTCTGCTCGGGGCTGAGTAACGTCAATTTGATCAGTTGCTGGCTGATCGTTGAGGCCCCGTGAGGCGCTCGGAAGTTTTTAATGTTGTATACAATCGCCCCCAAAATGCGGATTGGGTCGAAGCCGAAGTGCTGGAAGAAGCGGGCGTCTTCGATAGCGACCACCGCCATTTGGAGATTGCGGCTCATCTTCGAGAGCGGTACATACTTACGGTCCTGTTCGCCCTGGATTACGTGAAAGGGCTGACCGTCAATGTCGTAGAAGATGGTGTTGTCGTCCTGAGCGGCCAAGGCGGACTCAAACTGCTCGATGGTATGGCTGCGGAAGGCCATAAAACCGACCAGTAAGCCTAGGAAAGAGAAAACTCCCAGGATGGCCAGAAGATGCCAAAGACGTAAAGAATCTGATCTTTCTTTGGCGGACATGAGGAAAAGAGAGGGGTTCGAAGGAGGCCCCCAAATAGGGGGCCCCTCCTAAGGAATTAAAGAGTCCAGGTCTCGCCTTCGTGCAGCATGGTAGCCAAGTCGCCCTTGCCTTTGGTAGCGGCGGCTTCGGCGTTTTGCCGACGATACTCTGCCTCAAAGGCAGGGTGGTCAATCTGGCGGAAAATACCCAAAGCCATGGGCATTCCGTTGGTACCGTTGAGCTGGCTTAAGAAACCGGCTAAGCCGCTGTCGGTGGCAAACTCATCGTGGATGATGATATCCTTCTCGTCTACTTCTGCTACCAGCGCCACTTTGGGGCTGAAGCCGTTGCGGACGATGCACTTTTCGTTGTCCAGACCGAAGATCATCTTCTCTCCGTGGACCAACTTCAAGACATACTCTTCCTTGCCTTTGGAAACCCAAGTGTCAAAGGCCCCGTCGTTGAAGATCGGGCAGTTTTGAAGCACCTGGACCATAGAGAAACCATCGTGCTCTTGGCTGCGGCGTAACACCTCGGCCATATGCTTGACGTCGCGGTCCGTGGTCCGGGCCACGAAGCTGCCGCCTAGGCTCAAGGATAAAGAGATCGGATCGATGGGGTCCTCAACGGTACCCATCGGCGCGGTCTTTACTTTAGCGCCCCGTTGGCTGGTCGGGCTAAACTGACCTTTGGTCAGACCGTAAATGCGGTTGTCCATCAAGATGCTCTTGATGCCCACGTTACGGCGCACTGCGTGGATGAAGTGGTTACCGCCAATAGCCAGGCCGTCACCGTCACCCATAGCCACCCAAACGTGTAGGTCCGGGTTAGCGACTTTAGTGCCCGTGGCGATGGCCAAGGCACGGCCATGGATGCCGTGCAAGCCGTAGCAGTTCATGTAATAGGGGAAGCGGCTAGAGCAGCCGATACCCGAAATAAAGGCAAATTGATCGGGGCTGATGCCCGTTTCAGCAAGAACTTTTTGTACCTGGGCCAAGA
Source organism: bacterium (assembly GCA_032250835.1). Lineage (GTDB taxonomy): Bacteria > SAR324 > SAR324 > XYD2-FULL-50-16 > XYD2-FULL-50-16 > TamC13-09. The sequence goes on along the minus strand of JAVVEA010000001.1, from coordinate 377,991 downwards.
TGGCGTAGTCGCCGCAACCGGCGCACCATTTTACATCACCGGGGGGTACGAAGTCCTTTTTGGTGTATTTGCTTTCAGCGTTCATTCTGGGTCTCTCCTACAAAAGTTGGTCCACCACAGCGGCGATTTCGTCTTCGGTAAATGGCTTGCCTTGAATCTTAGTCAACGGGATGGTCTCGACGGTGAACTCGGCGCGCAGCAGGCTGTTTAGCTGGCCCAGGTTCATTTCAGCGACCACAATCTTCTTAAACTTCTTCAATACCTCCAAGGTGTTCTTGGGGAAGGGGAAGATGTGTGAGAAGTGGACCTGAGATACCGGCTTGCCTTCTGCGCGGTACTTGTTGACTTTGTTGTTAATAGCCCCATAGGTGGAGCCCCAACCGATGATCACAATTTCGCCGCCATCCTGGTCACCATGGATCTCCAAGTCCGGAATGTCGTTGGCGATATTGGCCACTTTGGCTGCGCGGGCGCGGACCATGTGGTCGTGGTTGTCCGGGTCGTGCGAGACCGCACCGGAAAGCTGGTCTTTTTCCAAACCGCCGATGCGGTTGGCCAAGCCGGGAGTGCCGGGCTTCACCCATTCACGTGCCATGGTCTTGGGGTCGCGGGCGTAAGACTGGTACCCTTCGGGGTTGGTGCGGAAATTGGTGGGCAGTTCGGGCAATTCGCTGACATCAGGGATGCGGAATGCCTCGGCACCGTTGCCTAGGTAACCATCGGTCAACAAGATGACCGGGGTCATGTACTTGAGCGCAATCCGGGATGCTTCAAAGGCCATATCGAAACAATCCGAAGGGCTCTTAGCGGCAATGACCGGAATCGGGGACTCACCGTTGCGACCGTACATGGCTTGCATCAAGTCCGATTGCTCGGTCTTGGTGGGCAGGCCAGTCGAAGGGCCACCGCGCTGGACGTTGATGATCACCAAAGGCAGCTCGAGAATCATCACCAAACCCATGGCCTCACCTTTGAGCGCCACACCGGGGCCCGAGGTGTTGGTAGCCGCCAAGTCACCGGCCCAGGCAGCACCAATGGCGCAGCAGATACCAGCGATTTCGTCTTCCATCTGGACGGCTTTGACGTCGAAGTTCTTGTGGCGCGCCACTTCTTCTAAGATCGTCGTGGCCGGGGTGATGGGGTAAGAACCTAAGAAGAGATTCAAACCAGCCTTCTCGGCGGCGGCGATCAAGCCTTGGCCAGCGGCTTCGTTCCCGGTCAGGAACTTATAGGTACCCGGTTTGGTAACCGCACCGGGGATTTTATACTGAGACTGGAAGAGGCCGGAGTTCTGGGCGAAAATCATGCCCTCGTTCATGGCCTTGATGTTGGCTTCAGCGATCATCGGCTTCTTGGCGAACTTGCCCTTGAGCCAGGTGATGGTGAAGTCAGGACTGCGGTCGTAGAGCCAGAAAAGCAGACCTAAGGTAAAGAAGTTTTTGCAGCGCTCCTTGTCCTTCTTGGTCATCTCGGTGAATTCTTCCAAAGCCGCCAAGGTTTGGCTGGTGATCGGCGCGGCGATCACTTGTTTGCCTAGGGTTTCTTCGCGAGAGAAGGGGTCGATTCCTTCAGCGTAACCAGCTTTGGCGATGGCACGTTCGTCATAGGCGTCTGCATCGGTGATAGCAAAGCCATCGGGACGTAGGTCCTTGATGTTGGCCCGTAGGGCTGCGGGGTTCATGGCGATCAAAACGTCCGGGAAGTCGCCCGGCGTGTTGACCTTATGGTCCCCAATCTGGAGCTGGAATCCCGAGATGCCCGGGATGGTGCCGGCTGGGGCGCGGATTTCAGCAGGGAAGTCGGGCAGGGTTACTACATCGTTACCAATATTGGCAGCGGCGCTGGTAAACTGGTTGCCCGTAAGCTGCATCCCGTCTCCAGAGTCACCGGAAAACCGGATCACTACATTACCCAGTTCTTGCAGTCGAAGCGTGTCGTTCATTGCGGCTTTTGGTTGAGGTCCTAGTTTTAAGTCTAGCGAATTTGCTTATCGCTACTTAGGAGGCAAATGCCTCACCATATCGTCGTTCGGCTAATAACAATAGTGCAGGTACGGAAAACTTTCAACCGAATAATTCCGGCCCTGCGGCGTAATTAGAACGCCATTTGTTCAGTTCAGCTTTACCCGGTAAAGGAGGTGGTTTACAAAGGTTTAAACCTCATTGGAATTTGCCCCTTGAACTATTGCTTTTCGATCCAACATCCATCGCTTTTAGAACCGCTATTGGCCTTGTCTCAGCCCGAAATACTATGGGGTGTTAAGGGACTCTCGCGGCGCGGACAATTTGAGGTGGATGAGACGCCTTTGGTGCTAGAAAAAATTTTAGCCGCCGGAGGCTCGCCCATTTTGTTGTGGGATTTACCGTTGACTGATCAAGCCCTAGCTAGGGGGCTGACCATCCTAGAGCCTTGGGTGAGCAAGCTTAGAGGCGTGAAGGTGGCCGATTTGGGTGCCGCTAGGGCGTTGAAACGGCACTGGCCCGAGCTGCCCTTACACCTGAGCTTGGAACTAAGCAGCCCCAATGCCGCCACGATCCACGGCTGGGCCGCCGAATTGAACCCGGCGCGGATTTGCTTGTCCAATCAATTGCCCATAAAAGCGGTGGCTGGTTTGGACAAAACAGGCCTGCCACCTTTGGAAGTTCAGGCCTTAGGTCCGCTGGAAGTTTTTTTTAGTTCCCGCCCTTTGTTGGACGCGGACCAAGCCTACCGGGCCTTAGAAGCGGTCAGTTTGGAGCGGCCGAGGCAAGTCAATCGCCTCTGGCAAAGCCCTCAGGGCACCTGTATGTTACATTCGCGGGATTTGTTCCTGCTCGACCGGTTGGCGTCAATCGAAGCCGCCGGAGTGGGTGGGGTGCGGTTGGAGTTTGCCGAGCTTAAGGAGTGGCAGGCCTTTGAGGCCGCTCAAGGTGATTTTCTGGCGCTCAAAGCAGCTTGGCCCCGTAAGATCACCGCCGGTTTCTTTTGCGCCAACCGCACCGACCGTCCGGTCAAACGCCTGACCAACGCCCGTCTGGCTCAGGTAGAGGGGCAACAGGTTGGCGAGGTGTTAGAGGCATCTAAAGGGGCTTACTGCCTGATCCAACTTGAAATCAGCTTGAATCTTCCGGTCCAATTAGGGCTGGTAAACCCCGAAGGTAAAGAATTTACGCTACTGATCGAGCGATTAGAAAAACTGTCGGGTGAGCAGGTTAGCGGTATATCAGAGCCGGGGGCCTATTTGATTCCCTTTGTGAAGGGAGCCCTGGCGCGGAGTTTGCTTCTTCTTCCCTAAGAGAACCCCCAATTTGAACTGACCCGACCTGAAGACATGTCCGAAACCTGCGAATTTTGCGGCCAAGAAATTACCGCCGAAGAAGAACGCTGGATCAGCGATGAGGAGGAATCCTGCCACCGTCGTTGTTTGGAACGTAAGTTGGTCGCCCTTGAGTTCAAAGGGGTCAAAGGTGAGATCATCGATGTGTTGCTCGATAGCTTCAAGCCAGCCAAGAAGAAGAGACGCTTTAAATTTTTTTGAGCCTCCTCGGGAGGAGCCATGTTTAGACTAGAACTGATCTTGTTGGGACAAATCGATTCAGCGGGACAACTCGCCTCCGATTTGGACTTAGGATTATTGCCCCTGAGGACCGATAGCGCCCTAAAGCGCCTAGAAGTTGGTCCCGGTGGGTTGATCTTGCTTCCCGCGCAGATGTCGGCTTGGGTTGAAGCCCATCAAGAGAAGCTCAACCGGTTCCCTTACGGGGTGCTGGTCTTTGGTTCAGAGCCGATCAAACCGCCCTTGAGGCTAAAGTACTGGGACCTGACCGAGCCGGACCACCCGGAACTCACGCTGCACCGCGCCAAGGGGTTGCTAGAAAGAATCTGGCTACACCACCGCGTCGGTGAGCGGCATTTGGAACTCAAAGAAACGACCGCCGCCGCTAACAACGAACGGGCCGTACTTTGTGAGCTACAACGACAGTTACGCGAAGCGCGAGACCTGGCCCAGAAGGAAGCCAGGGAAAAATCCGAACTGCTGAACTTTTTGGCCCACGAGATCCGCACCCCGATCAATGGGGTGATGGGGATGGTGCACCTTTTTTCGCACACCGCCATGGACCGCGAACAGCAGGAATTTATTACCGCCCTGAGCCGCAGCGGTGAGTCTTTGCTGGAAATGGTCAACGGTCTGCTGGATTGGGGCCGTTTAGAGGCAGGCAAGGTGGAGCTGCAACCCCGCGAATTTGACCTTTGGGCCATGTTGGACGAATTGCGCATGTGGTTCTTGCCGCTGGCTGAGGAGAAGGGTTTAACGGTAGAAATAAAGGCTGCTGAGGGCTTTAGCGGATGGTTGGTCGGCGACCAACCGAAGCTGCGCCAAATCTTAGTTAACCTCATGGGCAACGCCCTCAAATTCACGGAATCTGGCGGACTGACTTTGTCGGTAGCCCCGCAGATTGAAGGCGGACAGGTAACCGGCATGAGCCTGAGGGTTAAGGATACGGGCCGAGGGATTGCCGCCGATCAAATCCCGCGCCTCTTTGATCCCTTCTGGCAGGTCGAAGAATTTGGTAGCCGGGGCAACCAGGGCAGCGGCCTTGGGCTGGCCATCGTCAAACGTTTGGTGGAAATCATGCGCGGACAGTTGCGGGTCACCAGTGAAGCAGGTGAAGGCACCTGTTTTGAGCTGGTCCTTCCGCTGAAAGAGGTATTACGCAACCGCGCAGAGGTAAGTCGCTCCGTCGGCGCGGACCGGGAAGATTTTGCCCTGACCGGCGAGATATACCTGATGGCCCTAGAACGCCACCTAAGGGATGGGGCTTGGCCCGAAGCCCGAGACCTAGTGGGGCGTTTCGAGCGGGCTGGCCAGAAGCTGGGATTTGATGAACTGTCCCTGGCGCTTTGTGCTCTGGACGCTTCTTTGGGCCGCGAAGAGTCTGCGGCGAATCTTGCCCAGCTAGAAGAGGTAGAGCGGCATTACCGCAACGCCCTAGACCGGCTTTCATACCGGCAGAAACACGCCCTGGCGGGCTAAGCTCCTTTCTTACGGGGTCCGTCCAACAGCTTCTGGCCCCGCTCAAAGTCCACCGCCACGATCTTTGAAGCACCCGGCTCTTCCATGGTGACCCCAAAGAGGGCGTCACCAATCTCCAGGGGCTTTTGGTTGCGGCCGTTGGTGGTTATCGACCCCGCACTCCAGAGGTAGGCTGCAAATCCAGCCTGAATGGGCTAAGCTCCTTTCTTACGGGGTCCGTCCAACAGCTTCTGGCCCCGCTCAAAGTCCACCGCCACGATCTTTGAAGCACCCGGCTCTTCCATGGTGACCCCAAAGAGGGCGTCACCAATCTCCATGGTCTTTTTGTTGTGGGTGATGATGATGAACTGACTGTTCGCCGTCAAGGCCCGTACATGATCGTTGAAACGCCGGTTGTTGGCGTCGTCTAACGGGGCGTCCACTTCGTCGAGCAAACAGAAGGGGCTGGGCTTGAACTGGAAGATCGAGAAGATCAACGCCAAAGCGGTCATGGCTTTTTCACCACCTGAAAGCAAGGTCATGTTTTGCAACTTTTTGCCCGGCGGTTGGGCGATGATTTCCACCCCCGAATCTAATAAGTCTTCAGGATTGCTGAGCTTTAAGAAGGCGTCCCCGCCGCCGAAAAGGCGCGGGAAGAGCAATTTAAACTCCCGGTTGACCCGTTGGAAGGTCTCATCAAAGCGCCGCCGCGATTCGGCGTCGATTTTGGAGATCGACTCTTCTAAGGCGGTGATGCTCTCGCTGAGGTCCTTTGACTCGGCTTCTAAGAAGTCCAAACGTTCCTTTAGGGCTTCATATTCCTTTTTGGCCCCGAGGTTTACATCACCCAATCCGGCTAATTTGGCTTTGAGCCGACTCAGCTCCTTCGGCGCCGACTCAGCGTCAAACTCTCCTTCTTGTAACTGGCGCAACACCTCTTCGGGCCGCATGGCCCAGTCTTCTAAGAGGGCGTTTTCGAGGCCGGCTCCTTCCTGGGCCAGCTGAGCCAGCTTGACCTCTAGCTGGTGGCTCTGCTCTTTGATGCCTTCTTCGAGGGCCCGCAACTTCTTCTCGGTTTCTTCGATTTCGCGGATTTCGTGGCCCTGGCGTTCTAATAGGTCTGAAAGTTCGCGGTATTCGGTTTCTAAAATCTGGATGCGTTCGACCAATTCGGGCTGGCGCTTGCGGTTTTCATCGATCGCTGCTTCAAGCAATTCGCGCCGTTTGCCGTGGTCTTCAGTCTGGGTTTTGGTTTCGGTCAGTTTACCCTGGAGGCGTTGTAGGTCCGCCTGGATGCGGCTGAGCAATTCTTTTTGGTGGCCCGCCTTCTCTTTGGAGCCCGCCAACCCGATCTCGGCGGCTTGGACCTCGCCCTTTTTAAATTCAAGCTCTAAGACCAGGTCTTCTTGCCCGGCCTGCTGCGTTTCCATCTGCTCGCTCAGCGCGAGCACAGCGGCTTCGGCGGCCCCAATTTCGCTTTCTAGCGCACTTCGGCGCTGGGCCAACTCTTCGTCCATCGCTTGGTGACGGTCCCGCGCTTCTTCAAGGCGGATTTTTTCTTGGTTTAGTCGGTCCGCCTCGGCGTTGAATCGTTCCAACTCTTTGCCCAGCTCACCACATTCAACGGCCAGCCGCTGGTCCTCTTGGGTCAGGTCCGTGACCTCCCACTCCAGCTCATCCAACTCTTCTTTGATCCAGCCCTTGTCGTAGACGAGGTCCTCAAGTTGTTGTTTCATCTGCTTGAGTTGGTCGCCTAGCTGATGGAATTCCTGTTGGCGTTTCAGGTAGCCTTCTAGCTGTTTGGCTTCGCTCGGTAAGCCTAGCTGGAAGACGCCGTCTTGGCGCACTAGGCTTTTGTCGGTCAGCAACAGGTTGCGCCCCTTGGTCAGGTCTTCGGGCTCGATCTGGTAGGTCTTTTTTTCTAGCGCTTGATAATGCCCGGCCAGAAACAGGCCCTGGGGCTTGTCGTGCCAGGGGATCAGGAAGTCCAGGTTGCTGGTCTTTTGCTCGCAAAGATCCAAGAAATAGATCTCTAAATATTCCACACCCAACTCTTCCATCAAGGTCTTGATTTGGGGTAGGTGGTAATGGCTCTCGAAGATAAGGAGGTTAAAGAAGCGGCCTAAAAGGTTTTCGGCCCAAGATTCCAAAGCCCCTCCGATTTCCACTAAATCGGCCAGGGGACCCACAAATCCTAAGTCCGCCGCCCGCTCGGGATGGCCCGCCAAGTGGTCTAAGATAGCCTTGATCTTAGGGGCAAAGTCTTCGTGGTTTTGTTCTAGTTGTTTGAGGCTTTCGAGGCGGCTTTCGACTTTGTGTGAATCTCGCTCGGTCTCTTCGATCTTGCGGTTTTGTACCTCTAGGGCTTGTTTTTTCTCTTCTTGTTTGGCCTTGGCGAGCTTTAAACGCAGGCCGACTTCTTCTTTCTCTTTAGTCTTTTCCTTAAAGTCGCGTTCGCTGTCGCCGCGTTGTTCTTGGGCGGCAATCAGGCGTTCGGCAGCTTGAATCAGCGCTTCTTGGGCCTCTGAGCCCCGCGCGCGGGCCTCTTCTAACCGGTCCGCCTGACGTTGGACTTCCCCTTTTTTATCGCCCAAGGCCAATTGGGCTTTTACCAACTCGCCTTGGCGTTCTTTGGTGGCGCGGTTGAGGTCCTCGAGTTTGTTTTGTTGGGTTTTAAGCGATTCTCGGGCCGATTGGATCGCTTGGGTCTGTTCGCTCAGTTCCACTTGAAGGGCTTCTTGGGCGTCCAAGAGGGCTTCTTCTTGTTCCAACAGGGCTTGGATTTGCCCCTGTAGGCTGTCCAACTCCCGGTTGCCCTTGTTGTGCCAATCGTCTAAATGCCTTAAGGTTTCTTGGTCCGTCTCGATCCGGCTGTCCAGCTTGATCAACTCTTCACGGGCCTTGGAAACCTGCCCGCCTAGTTGTTCGCGGCGGTCTTGCTTTTGGACCTGTTCGAGCCCCGCCCCGCTTTTCTTGGTGGAAAGGTTGGCTAACTGAAGTTCTAGGTCCTTGCGCTGCTCTTTTAGGCCCGCCCGTTTGGCTTCGATTTCGTCACCTTGAGCGCGCAGCGCCGCCCATTTATGGGCCGCTTGCAACTGGCTTAAGCGCTCCATCCGCCCCTTGGCGGTCAGATATTCATCGGCCCGGACCACCTGCACGACCAGTTTCTCTTCTTGGAGCTTCAATTCGCCCAAGACGTCCTCCACCCGGTCTAGATTCTGGCGCGATTGGGCGAAGCGCTTCTGGGCCTCGGCCTTTTTGCTCTTGAATTTAACGATGCCCGCCGCCTCATCGATGATCGAGCGCCGCTCGATGGCGCTGGAAGTGACGATACGGTCGATCTTGCCTTGTTCGATGATGCTGTAGCCTTTACCGCCGATGCCGGTGTCCATGAACAAGTCGCGGATATCCGAGAGGCGGCAAGAGGCTTTATTGATTAGGTATTGGCTCTCGCCGGTGCGGTAGAGCTTGCGGGTTACCGAGATTTCGGCAAAGTCGGCATATTTGCCGATCCGCTGGTGTTCGGGGTTCGAGAAGACCAACGTCGCCGCCGCTAAGCCCACCGCCGCGCGGCTCGAAGAGCCCGAGAAGATCACGTCTTCCATGGCTGCGCCGCGCAAATGCTTGGCACTCTGCTCGCCCAAGACCCACCGGATGGCGTCTACGGTATTTGACTTGCCGCAACCATTGGGTCCTACAATGATCGAAACCCCTTCTTGCACAAAGTCGATAGAGACCTTGTCCGGAAAGGACTTAAACCCTTGCAGTTCGAGCCGTAACAGACGCATCTTATAAACTGAAGTGTTCGCCTAGATAGACCTTACGGGCCGTTTCGTTCTCGATGATCTCCTGGGGCTTTCCGGCCACCAAGATTTCCCCATCGTTCATGATGTAAGCCCGGTCCACAATACCCAAGGTTTCGCGGACGTTGTGGTCGGTAATCAACACCCCGATATTTCGTTCGGCTAGTTCCTTGACCACCCCTTGGATGTCAATCACCGCGATCGGATCTACCCCCGCGAAGGGTTCGTCTAGAAGGATAAAGGCCGGGTCGGTCACCAGCGCGCGGGCGATTTCTACGCGCCGCCGTTCTCCGCCAGAAAGGCTATAGCCCATGTTTTTGCGGATATGCTGGATGTGTAACTCATCTAAAATCTTGTCAGCTTTGCCCTTTTGTTCCGCTTTGGAGAGACCCAGGGTCTCTAGAATACTGAGCAGGTTTTCTTCGACCGACATCTTGCGGAACACCGATGCTTCTTGGGGCAGATAGCCGATCCCTTGGCGGGCCCGTTGGTACATGGGCAGGCCGGTGATTTCTTTTTCGTCTAAAAAGATCTGGCCTTGGGTGGGGCGCACCACGCCAACGACCATGTAAAAGCTGGTGGTCTTTCCGGCCCCGTTGGACCCCAATAGCCCGACCACTTCGCCTTGGCTGATCTCGAAACTGACGTCTTTGACGACCGTCCGCTTCCCGTAAGTTTTCACTAAATTTTTGGTTTCTAATCGCATGAAGAGAACTTAACAGGAGTCATCTGCTTTGGGGAGGGCAAAAAAAAAGGCGGGCTCCCTTGGGGGAACCCGCCTGATTTATAACGCTCTAGCGAGTTGGGTCGCCGGACTTAGCTCAAAAGGCCGTTGATCACCGCGTTGAGGGTGGCGCTGGGGCGCATGGCCGCTTCGGTCTTCGCGTCGTCAACGTGGTAGTAACCTCCGATGTCGACCGAGGGGCCTTGGACCGCGGCCAATTCCTCGTTGATCTTGGCTTCGTTAGCAGCCAAGTCAGCGGCGGGCTTGGCGAAGCGGGCCTTGAGTTCGGCGTCTTTGTCCTGTTTAGCTAAGGCCTGGGCCCAGTAAAGGGCCAAGTAGTAATGGCTGCCCCGGTTGTCCAGTTCCTTAACCTTACGAGAAGGTGACTTGCCGTTCTCTAAGATTTCGCCAATCGCTTCGTCCAAGGTGTCGGCTAAGACCTGCGCCTTGGGGTTGTGGTTCGCATTCGCCACATGTTCGAAGCTGGCTACCATGGCGCAGAACTCGCCTAGGGAGTCCCAGCGTAGGTGGTTTTCGTTAACGAACTGCTGCACATGCTTCGGAGCCGAGCCGCCTGCACCGGTCTCAAAAAGACCGCCGCCTTGCATCAAGGGGACGATGGAAAGCATCTTAGCACTGGTGCCCAATTCCAAGATCGGGAAGAGGTCGGTCAGGTAGTCGCGCAACACGTTGCCGGTCACCGAAATGGTGTCTTGACCCTTGCGGATACGCTCAAGCGAGAAGCGCATCGCATCGTCTACAGACATGATGCGGATGTCGAGGCCGTTGGTGTCGTGCTGGGGTAGGTACTGGTTGACCTTGTCGATCAAGGCGGCGTGGTGGGCGCGCTTTGAATCGAGCCAGAAGATGGCCGGGTTGCCGCTCAAACGAGCGCGGCTAACGGCCAGCTTGACCCAGTCTTGGATCGGGGCGTCTTTGGTTTGGCACATACGGAAGATGTCGCCGGTCTCGACAGCTTGCTCTTGCAAGACGCCGCCCTTGGAATCGACCACGCGGATGATGCCATTGCCGGGCGCGAAGAAGGTCTTGTCATGAGAGCCGTATTCTTCGGCTTTCTGGGCCATTAAGCCGACGTTGGCGACGCTGCCCATGGTGGCGGGGTCAAGGGCACCGTGCTTCTGGCAGTCTTCGATACAGACTTGGTACATGGTGGCGTAGGAGCGGTCGGGGATCATGGCTACGGTGTCGTGCAGCTTGTCGTCAGCACCCCACGTCATCCCGCCGTCACGGACCACGACGGGCATCGAAGCGTCGATGATCACGTCGCTGGGTACGTGTAGGTTGGTGATCCCTTTTGAAGAGTCCACCATGGCCAAAGCGGGACGTTCTTCGTAGGTAGCGGCCAGATCAGCCTCGATCTCTTGGCGCTTGGCTTCGGGCAGGTTCTGGATGCGGGCATAGACATCACCCAGGCCGTTCTTGGTATTTACGCCCAACTCTTTGAAGGTCGCTGCATGTTTGGTGAAGACTTTCTCAAAGAAAACTTCCACGGCATGAGCAAACATCACCGGGTCCGAAACCTTCATCATCGTTGCTTTGAGGTGCAGCGAAAGCAAAACACCGTCACGCTTGGCTTCTTCGATCACCTGAGCGTAAAAAGCCCGCAACTTGGCGACGTTCATTACCGAGCTGTCGATCACTTCGCCTTCGAGCAAAGCGGTTTTTTCTTTTAATACCTGGATGCTCCCATCGGCAGCGACAAACTCGATTTTAACCGTTTCCGCATGAGCCATAACCGTGGACTTTTCGCTGGCGAAAAAGTCTCCTTCGGTCATATGCGCTACGCGGGCCTTGGACTGCTCAGGCCAGGGCTTCATCATGCGGTGGGGGTACTTCTGGCCGAACTTCTTGACGGCTAAAGCGGCACGGCGGTCTGAGTTACCTTCGCGGAGCACCGGGTTAACAGCCGAGCCCAGACACTTAGAATAACGAGCCTGGATTTCTTTTTCGCTGTCGTTAGCGGGCTCTTCGGGGTAGTCGGGCAGGTCGTAGCCCTGAGACTGCAATTCTTTGATCGCCGCTTTAAGCTGGGGGACCGAAGCACTGACGTTCGGCAACTTGACGATGTTGGCTTCAGGCTTTTTGACGAGCTCGCCCAACTTGGCGAGGTTGTCGTCGATGCGCTGTTCGGGCTTTAAGCGCTCAGGAAAGCCCGAGATGATCCGGCCAGCCAAAGAGATGTCGCTGGTTTCAAACTCGATACCCGTTCCCTTAGAGAACGCCTGTAGGATCGGAAGTAGAGAGTAAGTCGCAAGCGCGGGGGCTTCATCAATCTTGGTATAGATAATCTTCGTATCGGCCATGTACATCTCCTTTTTTGCCTAGGTCACCAAGGCGTTTTCAGGTCAAGTGAGTCGATCGTTTTTTGTTTTGCCTGCGAACCGGCCCCTAAAGGTTTGGGCTTTTTGGGTAGACGGAAGTTTTTTATCAAACCTGCGTGCAAAACGGTGCAATAATCCCAAGTGGGATACATCATGTCAAGCCGAACCGTACTGCTGTAAGTAGGAATACGAAATGACCGGCGCATTTGGGGTCAAAAGGCGGGTTTTGGGGGCTTAGCGGGCCAGATGGCTCCTGTTTGAAAGGTTGTTTTTGGTTTTGAAACTCTGTTTGATTTTCTCAAACCAGCAAGAAACCCATTTTAGCCAACAGGTCTCCATGGGCTTCGCTCAAGGCTTGGTGTCCGCTCAATTCTACGGAGGACCATTCTCGCCTTAGGGGGTAAAGATTGCGCAGTTGCTTGAAGTCTCCGCCGCTACGCAGGGCGGCATCATCGCGGCTCATGCCGCCGATCAGGTCCATCAACGGGGCCACCCCCACCGCGACATCGGCGCGGAAGTGGTTGAGCTTGGGATTTAAAGCCGGCACGTTCATTTCAAAAAAGCGGCAAAAGGCTTCTTGAATCTGGCTGGTTCCCTTTAACTTGGCTTCTAAGCTATAGCCCGCTACATGGGGGCTGGCTTGGCTGGTTAGGGCCAACAACTCTCGGTCCAGCTCCGGCTCTGATTCCCAAGTGTCTAAGATCAAGCCTCCCAAATTATTGGCTACTGGCTTAAGGGCCTGCTCATCGACCACCCCTCCGCGCGCCGCGTTGACCAACAGGCATTTGGGTTTGAGTAGGGCCAATTGTTCGGCGGCGATCAAATGGAAGGTTTTGTCTGCCCCTTCGGTCGTGAGTGGGGTGTGTAGGGTGACGATGTCGGACCAGCGTAATAGTTCCTCAAGCGGCATCCAGGGGCCCGGTTCTGAGGCGCGCTCTTTGGGCGGGTCGCTAGCCCGCACTTCTAAACCTAACAGCAAAGCGAGGCTGCTCAGCCGTCCGCCCACAGCACCTAGGCCCACAATCCCTAACCTTAGGCTACGTAATTTTTCATAGCTTCCATAAAAGCGCAGCAGGCTGGCAATTACCCATTGGGCAACGGCCATGGCGTTGCAGCCCGGCGCGTAGGCGTACGAAATGCCCGTTTGGTTGAGGAATTCGAGATCAACGTGGTCCTGTCCGGCCGTTGCGGTGCCCACGAAGCGAGGATGAGCCAGAGCGAACAGATTGCGGTCAACCTGCTGGGTCGAGCGTACCAACAAGGCGTCGGCCCCGATCAGGTCTTCGGGGGTGAAGCGATCGAGCAAAACCAAAGTACCCAGACCGCCAAAAGCCTCTTCCACCCAGGGAATGTGCCGATCCGCTAAGATGCGCATCAGGTGTGGTAGTCGGCGTTGATGGTGATGTATTCGCGCGACAGGTCACAACCCCAACCGACTAGGCTGGATTCACCAGCGGCAAGGTCGATGTCGATGCGGACCTTAAACTCACCCATTTTCTGGCTTAGCTGTTTGCGCTCGAAGGCTGCCGGTTCTCCGGCTACGAACACCGGAACCCCTTGGATCGAGATAGTGACCGGTTGGTGCCAAAATCCATCGACAGGCTCTAAGCCGTTGCCCAAAGCCATCATCAAACGGCCCCAGTTGGGGTCTTGGCCATGTACCGCCGTCTTGACCAGCGGCGAGTTGAGCACCGCCATCACCGCCCGTTTGGCGATGCCTCGGTCCGGAGCGCTGGTCACCGAAACCTCAATTAGGTGCTCGGCCCCTTCGCCGTCAGCGGCGACCATTTGGGCCAATTCCTGAGCGACCTCTAAAATCGCCCGTTCGGTCCGCTCATAGGCCGTGGTCGGGCCGGGGTTGTTGGTGACCACCATCAAGGTGTCGTTGGTGGAGCTGTCGCCGTCCACACTGACTAAGTTGAAGCTTTGGTCGGCCACTTCCCGGGTTAACTCTTGGATGCGCTCTGGCGGCAGCGGTGCATCGGTAAAGATATAGGCCAACATGGTGCCCATATTGGGCATGATCATCCCCGAACCCTTGGCGACACCCAAGATATGAAAGCTCTCGCCGCCGATCTCTAGGCTACGCTGGGCCATCTTGGTGGTCAGGTCAGTGGTGGTGATCGCCTCAGCGAAGGGCATGGGGTCGGTGCCGAGGCTGTCGATCACCTGCTTAGAAGTGGTGCGGATGGTGTCGATGGGTAGCTGGTGGCCGATCACTCCGGTTGAAGAGGTGAAGACCTGATCAAAGTGTAGGTCTAAGTGATCGGCAAAGAGCTGGGCAAATTCCAAATTACGGCGGCGTCCCTCTTCCCCGGTGGCGGCATTGGCGTTGCCTGAGTTGACCACCAAGGCCGCGAAACGGTCAGTGGGGGTGAGGCTACGGCAATAGTCTACGTGCGCCGAAGGGAATTTGTTTTTAGTGTAGACCCCGCCCATAGCGCCGGGGCGCTCAAGCAGGACCAACCCTAAGTCTTTTTTGCCTGATTGTTTGATGCCCGCCGTGATTCCGGCGAAGCGAAACCCTCGGGGGGCTTTAAAGGAATGTGACATCGACCTTTGCGGGGAGGGTGTCAGCCCTGTTAGCGGGGCCGTCCACTAAGTGAAAAGGTGTACTTGACCGACTCGAAAGCGATGTTGTCGCCGTCTTTGAGGAATTTCTGGTCCACCCGGCGGCCGTTGACGAAGGTCCCACCGGTGGTGCCTAGATCGCTGATCTTATAGCGTCCTGCCACTTTTTCGATCTTCGAATGGCGCGGCGCGATGGACTTAGCCTTGCTCACCAAGTCACAGGTGTCACTGCGGCCAATGAAGTTTAAGTTCTTGGTCAGGTAGTAGGTCTTTTTGCGTGAGTCCGCCGGAATCAAGCTCGGGTAGGCCTTGATCGGACGCCCCTGGGCGCGGCGCATACGGGGGATCAGGTGCCCCGTAGTCTGGGGTTTGTCCTCGTACTTGGGCGGTTCGGTACTGGTGAACATCAAGGTCAATTCGCCCATGTCCAAAATGTCGCCGTCGTTTAAATAGGTGCGGCGGCTCCGGCGGCGGTTGATCAGGATGCTGATCTTATAATTTTTTTCTTCCAAATAGACGCCCTGAGGTTTGTGGGTCAGGGTGATCTTGGATAGGTTGCTGTAGACGTTGGTGTCCGGCTCAGCCAGGGCATTAACTACTGGCTCCATATGCTCAATTGTCTCATCGACCGGAAAAAAACGTTGGCGCTTATGGGGCGTAATGGACCAAAAGCCCAACTGTTTTTTGGGCGGCTGTAAGTACCGAGTCTTCGCAAAGAAGATAAAGGCAAACCCAGCCACCAGCAGAGGCAGGATAAAAAAGAGATCGGCGGTGTCGGTTTCGCCTAAAAAACGGTCTTTCGCCCAGGCAGTCTGGACGGTTGTCAAGAAGAGGAAGATCGGGGTCAGTCGTTTCATCTTAAGCCAGGCTACAGTATTGGAACAGGGCCGTTCCGATTTTGATCACGTCGCCGTTTTTCAGGGGCTGCTCGTTGATGTTGCGGAAATTAACGAAGGTGCGGCAGAAGGGGTCGTTATCCACCAGCGAATAGCCATAATCAAACTTAATCAACTTGGCGTGGGTCGAGTTGATCTGTTCGTAGCTGTCTAGGTTGATGTCGTCGTTGCTTTGGGTACCTAGATAGTAGATGGGCTTGTTTAATTCGAATTCGGCACCTTCGTGTTTACCGTTCATCGACAAAAGCCATTGCTCTCGCTTGTAGGTCCTTAACTTACGGTGCGCCATTAAGAATAAAAGCGTGAAGACCACTAGGTTTAAACCGCGAAGCACAAAGGGATAGGTGATCAATCCGGCCACCAAGCCGTTGATCAGCGTAGCGCCAACACCAGCGAACAGGCCCGCGATGATGTTGCGGGTAGTCACCCGGTTGCTTTGCTCCACCGCGCCGTAAGCGGCCCCGATAAAGATGCCTAAAACCAACCAACGTTGGGCGTAGACCATGCCTTCGAGGCCCGCAGAAAGCTCATAGGCCCCAAAACGTAGCGCGATTTGTTCTAATAGATAAAAACCCAAGGCCCCGCCAAAAGCCCCGATGGCTCCACCGAACTTTAGGCCCGCCTTGATCTTGTTAGGCGCTTGGCTTAAAAAGCCGTCCATGCCTGCTAAGAGGGACCCTAAGACCCCACCCACGACGGCACCGGCAAAAAAGGCGTGGTATTGAACGCCAAACTGCTGGGTCACCAGCAGGAGGAATTCTAAGGCCGCCCAACTGAGCAGGCTGACGGCGAGGGCCGCCCACAGATAGGGTTTAACGTCGGTCTTCATGTGGCGGTATCGGGGGAAGGCCCCGCAGGAGCGGGGCCGGTCAATTGGATCATTAAGGGTAGCTCGACCCTTAACGTTGGATCCGTTGCTTGCGCATAAAGCTGGGGATTTCATAATCCTCCACCTTCATTTGGTCGGTATCTTTTTCGTCGGGATAGTAGAGGTGGTTTTCCACTGACTCCAGGGGAGCTTTTGCAACTTCCTTTTCAACTTCTTTTTCCCGTTCGGGAGCTGGCGACTTGGCGATTTGCTCTTCACCCGCCACTTCGTCAGTTTCTTGGTCGCCACTCAATTCGTCTTCGTCTTTTTTGTTGCGTAGGCTGTCGACCACGCGCAACGGGGTATGGTGTACCGGGCGGGCGGTGTCTTCAGGAGAATCGAAGCCCGTAGCGATCACGGTGATCACCACTTCGTCTTCCTTGGTGGGGTCACTAACTAAGCCGAAGATCACATCGGCATCTTGGTCGGCGGTACTTTGGATGAAATCTGCCGCAGCTTGGGCGTCGAGCAGGCCAAAGGCGTCATCGGCAACGATGTTGATGATCACGCCGGTCGCCCCGGAGATGGGCTTGTCCGAGAGCAGCGGGCTGCTGATGGCCTTTTTGGCCGCTTCTAGGCCGCGGTTTTCGCCATGGCCCACACCGGTACCCATAATGGCCCGGCCTTTGTTGCTCATGACCGTCTTGAGGTCGGCAAAGTCGAGGTTGATTACCCCTTCGAGGTTCACCAAGTTGGTGATACCGCTGATGGCTTGTTTGAGCACATCGTCGGCGATCTCGAAGGCTTCGTTCATGGTGGTCTTCTGAGAAGCGATTTCCAACAGTTTGTTGTTGGGGATCACCATCAGGGTGTCAACGTGCTTGCGTAGCTCTTCGATGCCTTTGGCTGCGAGCTTGGCGCGGCGCGAGCCTTCAAAGCTAAAGGGGGTAGTCACCACACCAACGGTCAGGATCTTCTTTTCCTTGGCCAATTCAGCGATCACCGGGGCTGCCCCGGTGCCCGTACCGCCACCCATACCGGCGGCGATGAAGACCATGTCGGTGTCGTTTAAGATCCGTTGGATCTGTTCGGTCGCTTCTTCGGCGGCCATCTGGCCAACCTCGGGCTTCATGCCTGCGCCCAAACCTTTGGTGATCTGTGAACCTAAGGGGATGGTGATGTCGGCTAAAGAGGAGTTGAGGACCATCACGTCGGTGTTGGCCGAGACGTATTGGACCTTCTTGATCCCGTCGCGGACCATGCGGTTGACTACGTTGCCGCCACCGCCGCCGACACCAATCACCTTGATTACCGGGAGCCCGGTATCAGTGGATTCCGCTTCAAAATTATCGAATTCGATGACCATGTTGACCCTTAGTTGCGAAAAGTGCCGCCCTGAAATACTAATAAACCGATTGCCCAGAGTATAAACGCCCTAGGCCGAAATGCAAGGACAAATCCCTAAAAGGATTATTAAAACAAATCGAAGAAGCCTTTTATGTTGCTTTTCATGTTCGTCACCACCTCAGAAAAGATATTCTCTGGGTTGGTATTGCGGGTGAAGGTGGTGTCGAGGTCGTTTTCTGCACCGTACTTTACCAGACCCACAGCAGTGGCGTAAATAGGTGAATCTACCAACTCGTCTAAGCCTTCGATGTGGGTTGGGGTACCAATACGCACCGGCATTTGCATCATCTGCTCAGCTAGTTTGGCCGCGCCCTTCATCAGGCTAGAACCACCGGTCAAGACAACGCCGGCCGCAATCGAGGGCAGATAGCCCGAGCGCCGCATGTCGTCTAAAATCAGGTCGTAAATTTCTTCGTAGCGCGCCTGGACCACTTCGGCCAACAAACGGCGCTCTAAGATCCGGTCTTCGCGTCCGGCAATGCCCTTGAGGACCACCGTCTCTTTGTCTTTGACCATGCTGACCAAAGCGATACCCACCTCGTGTTTGACGCGCAGCGCCTCGTCTTTGGTGGTGCGTAGGCCGATGGCGATGTCGTTGGTGACTTGGTGTCCACCGAGCGGCAAGACGCTGGTGTGTACGATAGAACCGTTTTTGTAGATCACCATGTCGCTGGTGCCGCCGCCAATGTCCAGCAGCGCCACGCCTAATTCTTTTTCTTCCTCTTCGAGCACCGCCAAACTACTGGCCAAAGGCTCCAGCACTACGTTGTTCACGTGCAGGTCGGCGTTGTGGCAACATTGGACGATGTTGGCTGCCGAGGTGACCGAGCCTAAGATCAAATGGACCTTGGCTTCAAGGCGCTTGCCTGCCATACCCACCGGTTGCTTGACGCCGTCTTGGCCGTCAACGATGTACTCTTGGCAGAGGGTATGTAAGATTTCTTTGTCTGGGAAGTTGCAGGCTCTGGCGGTCTCAATGACGCGCTGGATGTCGTGTTCGGTGATGGTGTCACCGCGAACCGCGACCACACCGTCCCGGTTGAGACCGGTGATGTGGTGCCCGGCGATGCCAGCATAGACCGATTCGATCTCGATCCCGCTTTTGAGTTGGCATTCCTCGACCGCTTTGCGGATCGAGCTAGCCGCCGCAGAAATATTGGTCACCACGCCTCGGTTGAGTCCTTCCGAGGGGGATTGGCCAAAGCCGATGATGCGGATCTTGCCTTTGTCGGTGATTTCCGCAGCGACGACACAAATTTTTGTGGTGCCGATGTCCAGCCCTACAACTACTCGACCTTCCTGGTACTTCGCCTGCCGCATTTTATTGTGTTTCCCTGGGATCTGAGCATTCCTTCATTTCTTAGAAAACCGGCAAAACCGCCGCCCCCCGAGCTGAAGGTTTTCTCTTTCGGATTATCGTTGAAGCAGGGCGCTTGTCAACCTGAATCGGGTCTTGAGCACCCAATAATCTATGAATTTATGGAAAAAATATAAAAGACTTTAGCGGATCGGAGGCACTTCGGCCTGTAAATGTTCCTTTTCAAAGAAGGCCGAAGCGGCCATTTCAGCCTCCGCCTTTGTGTAAAAGAAACCGATTTCCACCGCGTACCACCAGTCTAACTGGTTGATATCTTTTTTCTTGTTTACCAAGGGGCGGTATCCGCGCTTTTTTAATTCCTTGGCCAGTTTATTGGCCGCCTCTAATTTATAGAGCCCGCCTACCTGGAAAATAAACTTAGCTTCCGGGTTTTCTACAGGTTGATAAATATTTTCGGGGATTTCCAATAAGGTGGGTGAGTGTTCACCTGGATCTGCATAAACCCGAGGGATTTTCTCGTGGGTCACTAACTTGGCGTCGGGGTTGAAAACCCGGATGATGGCACCTTTATGGATAACTACGGATTTTTCCTGGCGTTTTTTGGTGTATGCTTTGGCCACTTCCTGGGCTTTGTCTTTGTCTTCAAAGTCACCGATCAGCACTAAGTGGTAGACCCGACGGTCTAAATCTTGGGTGACATGGACTCTAGCAGGGTAGCCTTCGTCTTTTAGTTGGGCCTGCAAGCGGTAGGCGTTGGCGTCTTGGATAAAAGCCCCGGCTTGTACCCAATAAGGGTTTAAGGGGGCTGACTTAGAACTTAAGGCCTTAACTTTAGGGGCCTTGAGAGGCGCCGCAGGAGCTTTTTTACTCGGCTGGGCTGGGGGCTTTGGATTTGCCGGAGCGGTGGGCTCTGTGGGGGAAGCCATCTTTTCAGCCGGGCGCGCCGGTTCCACGCGGATTTGGCTGGGGTCGTTCCAAGGCGTGCTGACCCTTGTGTTGAACTGGGGTTCCTTGGCGGCCCAGGCGGGCTGGGGGGCCAACAACAAAGCAATGAGAAACAGTCGGTAGGGCATATTTCTAAAATCCGAACTGGTCAAGCAAAGCATCCACATCCGTTTGGTCGTGGCGGTCTTGGTGGTCATCCTTCAAAGGGCCTTCAAGGGGAACTCCCTCGGCTTTTGGATGTAATTTTTGTCCATAACGGCCCAGCAGTGAGCCTAGGTCTGCTTCCAGTCTTGCCATGAGGTCCAGCATCTTCTGGATCAACTGACCGCTGAGGTCCTGATAATCTTGAGTAACCAGAATGTTGCCGATCCGTTCGCTGTGGCTCTGGTTGTTGTTTAGGGCCTGCTCAACTTGAGCCATGGCGGCCTCAATTTTGCCCGCAGCGCGCTGGGTCAGGCATTTTTCCTGGGCTAAGTCGTTGAGCCCAACTTTCAGCTGCTTTAGCTCAGTGGCTTCTTCGCGCAGTGCCTCTAAGGCCTCTTCGGAAAGGTCTAGCGTACGGTTGGCGGCACCTTCGGTCAATTCTAAGACATGGCGCAACTTGCCGCTCATCGAGCCGACCTCATCGGCGCTCACCTGCCCCAACCCCGCCGGAAGTGCATCGGGTAGGTGGGTTAGGTTGTCGTGGAAGCGGCGCAACAACTGACCTAATTCGTTAAAAAGCGGGTCCTCAGCGGTAGTTTCCCACCGGCCGACTAGTTCAGAAAGACTTTCGGGGTCCATCGAGCTCGCCTGAGCCAACACTTGGCCCATCTGGGCGAGCAGGCCGGGCATCAAAGCGGCGCTTTTGTCCTGGGGAAGGCTTACCAATAGGAGATCTAACGCTTCTTGAAGTTTCGCCGCGTTTTGTTTCATCTTGGTTCAGCGCCTAGGTCGAAAAATGGTTTATGTGGATGCTTTCACAGAACTCTTGTAGGGGCAACTGTTTTTTAGGGTACTAGGCCACATTCGACGCGGCTTGCCAAAAGTGATGGGATACGGAAAAATAGCGCTATGAAGTTAATGCGGCCCCTTATTGTTTTGCTTTGGACCTCAGGCTGGTTGGCCCAACCAGCTGGCCTTTGGGCCGCAGGTGGCCTAGAGCCCGAGTTGGAACCGCTGCGTCAGGGCTTTTTGTCTTCCAACAGACCCCCAAACGACCCAGCGCTGGCGCGGCTCGAACACCGTTTAGCCCCTTTGGCCCAGCGTCTAGAAGCGATCCTAGCGGCTCCCAAACCGTTGGCCAGCCAAAACCCCCTGGGGCAGTCGAACCGGCTGTATGAGGCCTTAGATTCGACCCTAAAGCTAGGCCAACAAGACCCCAGCCTACAGCAAAACCCTAAGGGGCCAGAGGTGTTAGCCCTCTTGGAGGCTTCGTTGGCCGCCCAAGCAAGGGTCGGGCAATCTTTAAAGTCCCAACAACCCGAACCGGCGGCGCGCCAACAATCTGAAGTGCAGCAAGCGGTCGCCGCAGCCTTAAGGTTGTTACAACAACCCAAACAGCCCCCCCAAGACTCTCCAAAGCAGGACTCAGAGCACCAGACGCCACCGGACCAGGGTCAATCGGGCGACTCAAAGCAACCGCCCCAGGACTCGGCTCAAAAGGAACAAAAGCCAAGTTCCGGTCAAAAATCCCCCCCAGAGGAGGCCCAAAATACCCCCTCCTCTCAGGCCGATCAAGAAGGCCACCCCGGCGACCAGCAGGCCCAACAAATGAAAGCCAAAGAGGCGCTGAAACGTTTGTTGCGCCTGCAAAAGGAATCAGCCGACGCCAAAGCGGACCGCCGCGAGCGTATGGGCCTCTACCGCGGCGGCAGCCAACCGGTCGAGAAAGACTGGTGAGCCCCATTTATTCGATCTACCTACACCTGCCTTTCTGCCGAGAAATTTGTCCTTTTTGTGCTTTTGCGGTGCTCAAAGACCGGGGTCGGGAAAAAGACTTTTATCTGGAGTTGATGCGGGCTGAGTGGGCTTTGCTGGGCCAGCGCTTTGCGCTAGATTTTGCACCCCTTCGGTCCGTCTATTTGGGCGGCGGGACCCCATCCCGCTTAAGCTTAGCTGAGTTAGAATCGCTCTTGGCTATGCTGCCGGATTTGGGTCCTGCGGTGCAAGTCAGTATGGAGCTCAACCCCGAAGATGTAGACCTCGCTTACGCCAAGGGGCTTAAGGCGCTAGGCGTCAACCGCGTGAGCCTGGGGGTACAAAGCTTTGACGCCGGTTGCCTCAAGGCCCTAGGCCGCGTGCACGGGCCAAAGGACAACCACCGGGCCTTAGAGGCTTTAGAGGCCGCCGGGTTGAAGGACTTTAACCTAGACCTTATTTTTGGTTATCCAGGCCAAAGCCCGGCTCAGCTTAGGGCGGACATAAAAGGAGCCTTGGCCAGCGGGGCCACCCACCTTTCACTGTACGCGCTCAGCATCGAGGCGGGCAGCAAGCTGGCCGTTAAGCCCCAGTGGGCGGCCTGGGTTCAAGCGCAAGAAAAGGACATTGCCGCAGCCTACTTGCAATCTATCGAACAGATTAGGCAGGCCGGAATGCGGCAATATGAGGTAAGCAACTTTGCTCTTGCGGGTTTTGAGTCACGCCAAAATCAATCCAACTGGAATCGGGAAAATTATTTAGGCTTGGGAATGGGGGCTCATGGCTTGGTAGACGACCAACGCTACGCCAACCACCGCCGCCTAAAAGAATACCGCCAGGGGCTAAAATCAGCGCAGCTTCCCTGGGATTTAGACGAAGTCTTAGGGGCAGAAGAAGCCCAGTCCGAGGCCTGGATGTTGGGCTTGAGGCGGCCCGAAGGGGTTTTGTTAGCGGACTTTAACCTGCAATGGGGACCTGACTTTGAACGGGCCCAACAGGCAGGCTGGCTCAAATTGGCTGGGGGTCGGCTCTCCTTAACTCCGCAAGGATTGCTCTTGGCCGATGAATTAACAGCTTATTTTTGGGCTAGACAAAACTGACAAGGAAGAATAAATTATATTCATATATTGCGATATAGCAAGTTGCATCGCAGTTTGGTAACCTAGATATAGGATGGTGTATGTTCGGATTCATGAAAGGCTTCTCCTCTGTAAACGAAGTGACGGTTGAAGAGGCCCACTCACGCTTTTCGACGAAGCCCAACGAGGTGTTCATGCTTGATGTGCGCACCGCAGCCGAATACCAGCAAGCCCATGTGGAAGGTAGCGTGCTGATCCCCGTGCAAGACTTGGCCGGAAAAATCCATGAATTAGAAGAGCATAAAGGCAAAGAAATCTTGGTGATTTGCCGTTCAGGCAACCGGAGCTTCACGGCGGCGGCTATGCTGAAGGATAAAGGCTTTGATCAAGCCTTTAACGTTACCGGCGGCGTGATGAGCTGGTATCAGGCGGGCCTTCCCTTGAAGGTTTCTTAGTCTGGATCGGATTCGGGCTTTAGGGCCCGAAAAAAGGTCCAAGGGCTCTTCCATGGGAGCCTTTGGCCGAGGGTCATGTTGCGAAGGTGACCCGTTATTTCCTTGGACTCCAAAGCCCCCAGGCCTTTTAGTCGTTCCCCATAGCTAAAAGGTCTGGTCGGTTCAAACCAGCTTTGTAAGCGCTCTTCGGTGACCCGCACCGGATATTCGAGCTGTTGCACTCCGGCCCCTTGGGGCAACAATCCCACCTGGTTTAACTGCTCCGCCAATTTGGCTTCGTCCCAGGCCATCTTTGGGTTGTTGGGGTCCTTAAAAAGCTCTTCCTCTAGGCCCAAAAACGCTTTACCGGCCCCACTCTGCTTAAACTCTTCGGACATCCAAGCCGAAAGGCGTTGCCCCTGTTGGGGTAGCCGTCTAGCGAAGACCAGCTGTCCCTTCGGTGCCAGGAGCTGAGCCAGCTCCGCGAAGTTTTGCGGGTCGGGCTCTAAGGCAAAGATCCACTCGAAACTTAAGCCCCCTTGGCCCAGTTGCGCCAACACCCCAGGCAGGGCCCCGGAATGTATTTGAGGGTCCTCTAGGCGTCCGCGTTGGAATTGGGCCCTTAAAATCGCCGCCCCTTCGTCCGTTTCGGTTTGTGCATGGTGGCTGCCTAAAGGAGCCAAACGGCATAATTGACCGAGCAAGATCCCGCTGGATTCATTTAAGCAGAGTGTTAGGGGCTCGCGCCCCAACTCGATCCCTTCAAAGAGATGGTGGCGCACTTGGGCTAGTAGCTCCCCGCCGCCCTCAAGGCTACGCTCCTCCCAGGCCTGGGTCCCTGCTTTGCCTGCTGCTAACATGGCGGCTAGTTGGGTTTCGCGGCGCGCCTCCACCTGATCTTTGATCTGGGCTTCATAGCCGATCTCGCTGGGCTGGTAAAAAAGCCGCCCCTGCAATCCGCTGGGGAGATATTGCTGGGCCACCCAATGGTCGCGGAAGGCATGAGGGTAGAGGTATCCCTTACCGTGGCCCAAATCGTCTGCGTCCCGGCTGGCGTCTTTTAAGTGGTTGGGGACCTCACCGGCCCGCTCCTTTTCTACCGATTTGAGGGCGTCGAAAAAAGCGAAGGCGCTGTTGCTTTTGGGGGCGGTGGCCAGATAGATACAGGCTTGAGCCAGAGGGAAACGGCCTTCGGGCAGGCCCACGTAGTCATAAGATCGAGCCGCCGAAATCACCTGTTCTAAGGCCTTGGGGTCCGCCATCCCCACATCTTCACTGGCGAAAATGATCATCCGCCGAAACAAAAAGCGCGGGTCTTCTCCGGCGTAGAGCATTTTGGCCATCCAGTAGAGCGCTGCGTCGGGGTCCGAGCCGCGCAGTGACTTAATGAACGCCGAGGCCACATCAAAATGGGCGTCGCCGTCTTTATCGTAAAGCACTGCTTTGCGCTGGATTGACTCTTCGGCTATGCTTAAATCTACGTGGGTGACTCCTTGGGCGTCAGGCTCCGTCGAAACCACCGCCAATTCCAGCGCGTTGAGCGCGGCGCGGGCGTCGCCTGAGGCTACCTGGGCCAGATGGAGTAACGCCTCGGGAAGGACCTCTACCGGGCGGCCCCCAAAGCCACGTTCCTCATCGGCCAGGGCTTGTTTGAGGATGGCCACTAGGTGCTGGTCTTCAAGGCTCTTGAGCTCAAAGATCCTAGAGCGGCTAACCAGCGCTTTGTTGACCTCGAAGTAGGGATTTTCGGTGGTCGCGCCCACCAGGACCAGCAACCCGCGCTCGACATGGGGCAAGAGGGCGTCTTGCTGGGCTTTATTGAAGCGGTGGACCTCGTCAATGAACAAGATGCTACGCCGACCCTGCTCTTTCGAAAGCGTCTCGGCGCTGGCGATGGCTTCGCGGATGTCTTTGATGCCCGCCAAGACGGCGTTGATGGCGATAAATTGCGACTGGGTGTGCCCGGCGATGATCCGGGCCAAGGTGGTCTTGCCCGTGCCCGGTGGGCCATAAAAGATCAGGCTGGTCAACTGGTCGGCCAAGATCGCCCGGCGCAGCAACCGACCGGGACCTAAGATATGCTCCTGGCCGATAAATTGCTCTAGGTTGGCCGGGCGCATCCTTGCGGCCAAGGGGGCTTGGCGGCGTTCGCGTTCCTCGGCGGCGAAATCGAAGAGATCCATGCTTAACAGACTGGTGGAAAGGGCATATCTTTAGGGGGCTTGTTGCCAGCGTTCCCGGTTCCTATGAAAAATACAATCCTCTTTTTGTGGGCCCTCTTGATGGCTCATCCGGTCTGGGCTGCGGTGGAGGTCCTGGGCACGACCTACAGCGACCCAGCCCATGTGGCCCAGGTATTCGAAGAATGCCTGGCCGACCTGGGGCCCCAAAGCCCCCGTGCCTTGGCGGCTTGCCTTAAAAATACCCAACTCTTTACCACCGTCCAGGTTCGCCCCCAAGCTTCGGGGTGGCGGGTTGAGGTGCGGGATCGTTGGAGCCTGCTGCCTATCCCGGTGGTGGTCGCCACCGAAGGCCAGGGAACTAGAATGGGCGGTTTTGTGGCGGAACGCAACTTCTTGGGGCATGGGGTCTTGCTGCTCGGTGGGGGGATCGTGGGGCCCGAGAGCAGCACCTATTTGGGACTGCTCGAAGACCCCCATTTCTTGTCGGCTCAGGGTTACCTAAGGTTTAGTTTGCGTTCAGATCGGCGGTTAGTGTCCCTGCGGGCCGCCGAAGATGAAGTGTTGGATCGGCGCGACGAAGACCGCCTCCGTTTGGACCTAAGGTTGGGCCGCAACCTGGGGCCCGATTTGCGGGCGGCCCTTTCGGTCAGTGCCCAGCGGCTGCGCTTTCATGACCTACAGGGCGGGAGTCGGCCCGAAGACCTAGACCCCCTTTGGGTTGGAGGCCTATTGTTATGGGACCCGACGACCTACCATTTTTATTTTGATGAAGGTTTTAAAGGGGAATTAGAATACCAGAGCGAGACCCGGAGCCAAAACGGGGTCACCCGGCTAGACCTGGGCTGGCAAGGGGCAATCTGGCGCGATCAGGCGCTGCAACTGCGCCTGCAAGCCGACCGCCTGAACCGAGATGACCCGAGACTAGCCATTCAGGGCGGTGGGGCGCTGGGGGCTCGGGGCGTGCCTTGGATGGGGCTTTGGAGTGGGCGGTATCTGACCGCCTCCATTGATTATCAAATGCCCATCGTCTATTCTAGCTTAGGGATCGCTACGGTCGCACCCTTTGTGGATGTTGGCTGGATTGATCTGAGCGGCAAAAACCGTCAAGTCACCTATCAGGCCTGGGGCCTGGGGGGCTATTTTTACCTAAAAGAGGTCTCCTTGCCTGGATTGGGCATCTTGTGGGGCCGCAACCAACCTTACGCCGATGTATTTGCCAAAATCACCTTGGGTTTTGATCTCTAAAGCCATTTTGTTGGCCTTGCTGTTGTGGGTTGCTGCTTGTGAGCCGCAAGGGGAGGTCATCGAGCAAAAAAATCAATTTGGCGGCAAGACGCTGCGCCAAGCCCAGGACCTGCGCTCTCGATTGCAGGAGCGCACCACTTACTACGATGACCAAGGCCGCGAGCGGTTTGAGGTGCGGATTCCCCTGGAGGAGGCCGCCGCCAACTTGGGCTTTAATCGCCAGGAGGTCAAATGGTTTGAAATGGGCAAGATCCAAGAGGACCTTCGCTTCTCGCCCGAGGAACTACCCAACGAACGCCAATATCTTCGCTACCTGCGCCGCTTTGATGAGAGTGGCAAGATCGTCTACGCCGAGGTGGATTTTAAGGAATCGGCCGTCGAAAAGCTGGGTTATAAATCGGTACATGTTTTTTATAATCAGGATGATGACCCACAGAAAGTGGTCTATTTTGATGCCCAGGGGAATCAGCTGGGCACCAAGCGGGTCTCCTCGGCGCAAAATTAGAGCCGCTCTGGCGCGGAACTTGTATCCTTAGGGAGAGAAACCCCCTAAGGAGGCCCTATGTTGACGCCTATTGTTGATTGGTTAAAAAGCTGGGTACCGCCCCAGGTGGTCACCGTTGCCACCGACCCGGAGATGCCACAGGGATTGGTCCCCCTAGACCTCAGCGCTGGCGACCCACGGCAACTAAACTTGGCCAGCGCCCGTGAGTTTGTGGACCAGTTGCGCCCCGACGGCCTCGCCAACCTTTCCTTTGAAGCGATGGGCAAGCCGCCCCGCTCCATCCAGCGGGCCTTAAAGGCCGGTTTGATGCAGTGGACCGACAAGGGCTTGGTGTTGGTGATGCGCAAAGACAGCAACCGTTTTGACATCAACTTTGCTGACCTCTGGACCAAGCTCAAGCAATTGGGGATTGGGGAAACCAAGAAGATGCTGGTGGACAACCATATCCTTTGGAGTTGGAAGTGGGAGACTGACGGTGCTGTATGCAATCTTTCTTACTGGACCTACCTGGACCATAAACGCGACGAAGGCCTGCGCTTCAGTTGCGCTCCACGCATGCTCTAGCTTGCCCAATTAGGGCTCAAGGTTTTAGACTACAAAAAACCTTGGCCCCTCTACGCTTTTTGGGGTCCGACCTATAGCTTGCGACTCCATGACCCGCCCCTCACCGCGTCTCATTTTAAGTTTGTCGATTTTGGCGCTGGGCCTTGTTTTAGGTCCCGGCTGGGGGATTTGGGCCGGTTTGGGCCCAATCCGCCAATTGGACGCTTGGCAGGCCCAAGCGCCGCCCGCCCAATCGGCTGAAGCCGAAGCTCCGCTTGCTGCCTTCAACCGGATTTCCCTGACCCAAGAGCTTGAACCTGCCGCACAGATAGAGGCGCTGCAACAGCTTCTGGCATCTTCGGACTTAGACGATTCCTTGCGGGCTAGAATTGGCTATGAATTGGGGCTAAAATACGCCCAATCAGCCCAGCGGGCGCAAGACCCGGCTCAAGCCTTAGAGCTGCTGACTTGGGCGATCTCTCGTTTTGAACAGGTCCAGCAACTGGACCCAGGGGAGGCTAGCGAGCGGGCCCAGACCAACCTGACCCTGCTGCGCCCTCATTGGGCACAATTGACCCAGGCGCTGGCGGACCGCGAATTTCGGCGTCTGGCCCAGCTACCGCCGGAAGCCCTGGTGGGTGAGTTGAAACAATTGCAGCGGCGCTGGCAGGAGCAAAAGGACCCCAAGGCCGCCAAGCTGGGTCTCTGGGCACTGGAACTGCTAGAGCGCAAGACCCAAGATTACCCCCTCTTCCCGGACCTGAAGGAAGCTCCATGATCGACGCCATCGCTTACCAACGCGCTAAAGAGCGCTTTCTGAATCTGCTCTTAGAAGACCCGAGCAACGCCCGGAGGGTGTTAGAAAAGCTCGACCAATTGCCGCCCTCCAAGCTCGCTCGTTTCTCGCCCACTCATCTGGCACAGGCCTTGGGTATAGAGACGGACCGGCTCAACCCCTTACTTTTGGTGGGCGTCAAAGCTGGGTTGCTGGAGATGACTTGGGATAACCATTGTAGTTATTGCGGGAGCTTGGTTCATGGGCAAGGGAGTCTGAATCTGCTGGACACCGGCTTTTATTGCACCCTTTGCGAAGGCGACATGACTGCCCATTTGGACGATCAGGTGGAAATCAACTTCCGCCTAGCCCGCGAACTAGGCGAGCCAGATTTTGATCCCTTTAAGGACGCCCCTTCCTATGAAGCCTATTGCTTTTCTGAACACCTGCGCCGTTCGGAGCCCGTGGCGCAGTTTATTGAAAACCAAGCTAAACGGGGTTTTGTGGGGCTGGATCCAGGCGAAACCGGCCATTTGACCGCTTTTGCCCAAGTCGGAGAGCGGTTCCGGGTGATCAGCCTGGAAAATGATGCCCGGGTCTACCTGAACATTGTCGAAGGCGGTCCCTTGGGCCCGGTAGAACTCCGTTTGACCGCCGCCGGATTCGAACCCATCGGTGTCGAGGTCGGTCCAGGGCCGCTTGAAGTGAACCTCCGCAACGAATTGGGCCACCGCGCCGGGGCTTTGCTGCTTTATACCGACCAAGCCCATTTGTTTGGTCTAATCCAGGCTGGACCACCCCAGTTTACGCCCTTTGTTTCCGGTAAAGACATGCTGAACCATCAGCCCTTCCGCGAGCTGTTTCCGGTCCAAAATCTGCCGGTGGACTTGAGCTTGAACCTGCGGGACTTGACCATCTTGTTTACGGACCTTAAGGGGAGCACGGAGCTTTACGGGAGTACCGGCGACCGCCAAGCCTACCAATTGGTCCACACCCATTTTGACCTCCTCACCCAAGCAGTACGCCAGCACCGAGGAGCTTTAGTCAAAACCATGGGCGACGCCATCATGGCTAGCTTTTCTAAGGCTTCAGACGCCCTGGATGCGGCCTTCACCATGCTTCGTTCCATCGAGGAATTTAACGAAGGACTCGGGGCGGGGCGTTTGGGGTTGAAGGTTGGGTTGCATTCCGGGGCAGCTATTGCGGTCAACGCCAATCAGTCCTTAGACTTTTTTGGGCAAACCATCAACATTGCCGCTCGGGTTCAGGGACTTGCACAGGCGGGGGAAATCCGCTTCACCCGTCCGGTGATGGATCAGCCCGAGGTCTTGAGCCGTTTGCAGTCCCTAGGCCCCCTACCTGAGCCGCAAGAGGCAAAGTTAAAGGGAGTCAGCGGCTGGCACGAGGTGTACTGCATCACCCCCTTGGCCGCCAAGGTTTAGGCCAAAAAAAAGCCCCGCAGGGCGGGGCTTAAAGGGCCTAATACTGTTTAACGAAGTCGAAGCGGTTGCCGCTGACTTCTTGGGACTTGATCCGCACCCCCTTCTCTTTGGCTTTGAGCTTTAGCTTGCGGCGCAGTTGGCTTTTTTGGAGGCTGCTGAAGTATTCGATCTCGATGGTTTCGGTATCGTTTTTCAGCTCCGAAAGGCTCTGGTAACCGTCTAAGTTCTCCAAGACCGCTAAGATTTGGTCTTCCTCGTCTTCGGAAAAGCCAGTAAAGCGCATGTAGAAGCCGTTACCCAGGTCGCCTACCTTTTGGTAAAACTTGACGATATTTTGGATGCCCTCGCCGGTCGCTTGGTCGGCCGCTTTTTGGGCCGCACCGCTGAGGGCGCTGCGCCAGTCAAAACTACCGGGCCGGGCGTTGGTCAGTTGTTTTTGTTCGGCAAACTGGGTGGCGATCAGCCGTCCGGTGCTCACGTCGTAGACCCGCATCTTCATAGCCACCTTGGCGGCCTGTACCTCAAAGGCGCCACGGGTGCCTAGATTGGTGGAGAGCTCAAATTCGGCCAAGATATCGGCCTGTTGCTCGGCAGCGATCTTCATCCACTCCTCCATCCCGCGAACCGCTTCCCCACGCCGCATGGCCTTGATCCGGTCCACCGACTTAGCGTCAAAAACCCGAAAGCCCGCATCGTTGAGCAGGCTTTGGATTTCCCCTTGGGCTGCATTAACCGCCGGGTGGTCATCCTCAAGGGCTTTGTCGTCTTCGGCCCGGTAGATCACCAGCAACCGTTTGTTGCCCATCTTTTTATGTAGGATCCGTAGCTCCCCCAGCTTGTCTTTGAGCATCTCCGTAGAGACTACCGCGTCGATCTCCACCACCCAAGACGTGCCTTCTTTAGCGTCCTTGAGGGTTTTGTAGCTAGAAACAAACCCTTGGGCGGAGGTATAGACCTCGTCGCGGATCACCTGCCAGTTTTCGACCCGGGTGTTGGCGTCGATCAAGGTGCCGACCCCTTTTTCTACCGCATCGCGTAGGGCGTTGCGTTTCGCTTGGGAGCGGGCGGCTCCTTCATTGCCGTTGAATATCTCGGCGCTGCCTTTGCCGATTACGTCGGCCCAAAGGGGGGTGGCCAATAACATCAAGGCGAGCAGTAGGGTTAAAAATCTTGCCGGTCTCATCGCATCTCCTGTGGTGGGGTTGCGCTAGTTTAGTGCAAAGCCCTTTAAGGGGCAAGTCCGCTAGTTGGCAGGCAGGATCAACCCACCGCCCGGTTGGTTTTGGGGCATCTGCTGGCTCTCCGACGCCGACATGGGGTCGGGCTTACGCCAAGGCAGCGGAGCCGGCGGCTGATCGTCTAGCCCGCGGTCGATGTAGCCTTGCTTGTCAAAGTGTCGCGCCGGAGCGTCCAGGCTGCTGCGTTGGGTTCCGTTGAGCTGGCCGGGTTCGGCATTTTTAATGGAAGGCTCCAAGGGCCAAAGGTCTTGGGCATTCAGCAATAAATTGGGATTGGACTCTAAAATCTGGATTACATCGGGCCGTTTCTTCGGGGGGTCCTGCACATCCTTGGGCTCAGGCAAAACCACCTCTATCTCTTGGTTGCGTTGGCTGTCCGACTTCTGGTCGATCCAGGCGTGCATGTTATCGCCCCAGGCTTGGGCATATTTTAGCTTCTGCACCAAGCGGTTGGCCTGAGAAAACATTTTGGCGGCAAAGAGATGGTCGCCTTGGGATTGGTAGAGTATGCCTAGGTTGTAATAGGCGCTGGCCCGGTTGCTGCGGTAAATTTCTTGGGGCTCTGTTCGGTCCGGTGCGTAAAGAACCAGCTTAAACAGACCGACTGCTTGTTCGATTTCGCCGACCTCGGCGAGCTTGATCCCTTTCATGATACGCCGATCTCCTGGGTCGTGGATTTCGTCGGCAAACCAGCCCCAACTGGTGCCCCGTTCCAGGTCTAAATCGTTTTTGCCGAATAGATCTGTTTCTTTGGCGTTAAAGGCGTTGAGGATTTTGGTGATCAAGATGGTGGTCAGACGTTGCATCTCACGCGGTGCTTTGGGCATCTTGGCGATATCGTCCCCGACGTAAATTTGCTGGAAGGGTTGTGAATAGATCCCGCGTACCAGCGGCATGCCCGTTTGGGCATCAAAGAGCGACAAGCTGACGCCCACCAGAGCATTACGGCGTACAATTTGGCGTGGGAGCAACTTGCGGGCTTCTTCAGCGTAGAGCTCCGCTTTGGGGAGGTCGAATTTTTCTTCACTGTCCCAGATATTGTAGTCTTCTACTTTGATCCGAAGGACCGCCGTGGATTCCATATCATCGGGCAATATCTCCACCACCTCATAATGACTTTGTTGCTCTAGGGCCGCGAACAGGCCCTTGCGGACCTCGCTTAAGTTTTCACCCGTAAAGCTCTGCACGTAGATCCGGTCAATCCGTTGCAATTTAGCGGCGATAAAGGCTTGGAGTTTGGCTTTTCGGTCCGCTTCATTGCCCTCAGCAATTTCGTCTAGGCCGCCCAATTCGTTCATCGGGACCGACACACTAGCACTACCCCATAGCCCTTTGATCCAGCCGGCCAGAGTCCAGTTGGACTGGCGAGCTACCGGCTCCGTTGGGGGCTCGGGCTCTGATTTAGGGGCTGCGGCGGCTTCTGGGGGTTGCGCTTGCGCGGTTTGGTCCTTTTCTAAGGTGAAAAGATTGCCGAACCAACTGGATTCTTCGGGGGTTTGCTGTTCTGCGGTTGCGTTACTACTCAGGGCAGACTCCGGCGGCTTCGGATCAGAGCCGAACCAGCCGCAACCCGTGAGCAGGGCAGCAGTGAGCATAATTTGAAGAACCTGGGATTTGGACATTGGCCCGGATTCGCTTTGGCGGTTGTTACCCGGCGGACTGGTCTGGCTTTTGTGCTACAAGCCGGTCCCTGGGGCGTTAGTTGGTTATCCTAACCTATCAAAGCAAGTTTCGCACCACCCAGCAGATGGTGCATTCCGCCCAGCCAGCCACGCAGCATGGAGCGGTTCAGGTCATCGTCAAAGGAAGGTACGTAAAGCACTACCAACGCGTAGATCATCACGTTGATCACCTGAGACTTAAAAAGCCCCAGGAACAAAGCCAAGTATTTTAGGCCTGTTGCTTTAGGCGGGTGCAGGCCCAAGGCCGTTGCCAATCGCCCCAACAGCAGCCCGACCAACCAACCAGCTAGGCAGATAGCCGCGTAGTTCATGAGCGTGGATTGAAGCCAGCCGCCGGTTAGTTCCGCTAGTTTACCGGCCCTAAGTAAACGTTCGGCGACAAAAAAACCGCCCAAACAGCCCGCTAGTCCGATGGCTTCGAAGATCGGCCCTTTAAACCAAGCCAATAGGCCAAAGAAAAGGGTCACTAAAAGAAAGGTCAGGTCGAAAAAATTCATCTCGATAAATCGGCGCTAAGAGTTTACCTAGACTAAGCGCACTCCAACAAATTGGCAAGTTTCTTTGGACTAGGCAAATCCAGCAATGATGGGTATGATCTAAACAAACCTTTTGTCTGGGGCTGCTGATGAATCCTACCGATACGCCCGAGTGGCGCAAACTTGAGGCGCACTACGCCCAGGTCGAAAACCTCCACTTGCGCGACCTCTTTGCCGCCGACCCAAACCGAGTCGATGCGCTGACCCTTGAAGCCGCTGGATGGCGGGTGGACTTCTCTAAAAATCGCCTGACCGGCGAGACCTTATCGCTACTGCAAGATCTAGCTGTCGCCCTTAAGGTGCCCCAGGAGGCCGCCGCCATGGCCCGCGGAGAAAAGATCAACCGCACTGAAAATCGGGCGGTGATGCATATGGCGCTGCGCAACCTTTCGGGCAAGCCGATGATGGTCGACGGGCAAGACGTTATGCCTGGTGTGGTGGCGGTGGTTGAAAAGATGACCTCCTTTGCCCATCGGGTGCATGAGGGCCGGTTCTTGGGCTTTACGGGCAAAAAACTAAAAAACATTGTCAATATCGGGATCGGCGGGTCCGATTTGGGGCCCCAGATGGTTTATGAGGCCCTAAAATTTTATTCCAAGCGGGACTTGAAGGTGGAGTTTGTCTCGAATATCGACGGAGCCCATATCTCTGAGGCCCTGGTGGGTTTGGACCCCGAGGAAACCTTGTTTATCGTGGCCAGCAAGACCTTCACCACCCAAGAAACCATGACCAACGCCTATAGCGCTAAAGATTGGTTGCTGGCGGCTTTGGGCGAGGAAAAGGCGGTAGCCCAGCACTTCGTTGCGCTTTCGACCAACTTAGAGGCAGTGCAAGCCTTTGGCATTGCCAAGGAAAATGTTTTTGAGTTTTGGGATTGGGTTGGCGGGCGTTACTCTCTGACTTCGGCCATTGGCTTGTCTTTGGTCTTGGGCTTGGGGCCTGAGGTCTTCGATGCCCTACGCGCCGGGTTCTACGCCATGGACCAACACTTCTTAGAAGCCCCCATGGCCGAAAACTTGCCGGTCAATCTGGCCTTGGTAGGACTTTGGTACAACAACTTCTTTGGGGCCCAGTCGGTCGCGTTGCTTCCCTATAGTCAATACCTCAGCCGCTTTCCTGCTTATTTCCAGCAAGGCGATATGGAATCAAACGGCAAAGGAACGGACCGCCAAGGCCGCCCGGTCAACTACCAGACCGGCCCGATCGTATGGGGCGAGCCCGGCACCGGTGGGCAACATGCCTTTTATCAGTTGATCCATCAGGGCACCAAGCTAATCCCCTGCGACTTCATCGGCTTTGTTCAGCCCTTAAACGAGTTGGGCGACCATCAAGAAAAATTGATGGCTAATTTCTTTGCCCAGCAAAAGGCCCTGGCCTTTGGTAAGGGGATCAAAGAACTCAAGGCGGAGTCCTGCCCAGAGGAGCTGATTCCCTTTAAGCTCTTTGAAGGCAACCGCCCGAGCACCTCGCTGCTGGCCGCCAAGTTGACACCCGAAAGCCTGGGGGCGTTGATTGCCCTTTATGAACACAAAATCTTTGTGCAAGGGATCTTGTGGAACATCTACTCCTTCGACCAATGGGGCGTCGAGCTGGGTAAACAACTGGCTAAAGGGATCTTAGAAGATTTAAAGTCCGGGCAGGTGTCACCGGAGCAGGATGCCTCGACGGCCGCACAGCTAAACTTTTACCACCAACGGAGCCAACCCTCATGAGCCTTAGCCCAGAATACCTTGAGCTACTCGCTTGCCCAGCCTGTAAGGGCGACTTAAGCGAAAATACCGATGGCGGTGCTTTGGAATGTGCCGCTTGCCAACTGCATTACCCGATCGAAGAGGGAATTCCCTTGTTGCTGATCGAGCGGGCCGAAAAGCGGGCGAACTAAAAGTTTTGGGTCAATTTGTTGGCCAGCCCTTGGGCCAATTGGTCAAGCGCCTTGCGCCGAGCTTCTAGGGTTTGGTCGGTGGTTAGCTGGGTTGACTGGGTCTCGAAGTCAAAACGTCCATCTACCGGGGCTTTGTCAAAAAGCATCTTACCGGTGCGGTTGTCGGTTACGCTCAACAAGGCAGTATGGATCACCACAAATCGGTAGGTTTGCCCGTTGAACTCGGCCAGGTCTTCGCGGCTTTGGGTGGAGTTAACGATAACCACCTTGAAGGCCAGATCCGCGGCCTGGACCGACTTCACCGGCACCGAAGCGCGGCTAAAGAGCCCGGCCAGCCGTTGTTTGAGGTCAATGTCGAGCCGAGGGATGAAGGTCTGGTTAGAGACCTCGGCTAGGCTAATATGGCGTGCACCGGCCGGTAATCCTACCTGATTCCGATTTAGTTGGAATCCGCAACCTCCCAGCAGAATTAAAAAAAACCAGCCCCAGCGAAGCAGGGGATTGACAAGGAAAGTTTTCATCACTAGGCTCTAGGATTTACCTGAATGGGATCGTCGACAGGCGAAAAGGATGTTTGATTCACTGACCCAAAAATTTAACTCCGCATTCAAGAAGCTCACCAACAAGGGTGTGCTGAGCGAGAGCAATATCCAGGCTTCCTTGAAGGAAGTAAAAATGGCATTGCTCGAAGCGGATGTCAATTATCGGGTAGTTAATTCCTTTTTGAAATCCGTCAAGAAACGCGCCTTAGGTCAAGAGGTGATGGGTAGCTTGAGCCCCGCTCAACAATTCATCAAGATCGTCAACGACGAACTAGCCCAGATGATGGGCACCGAGAACCATGCGCTGAACCGTTCGGAAAAGTCGCCCACGGTGGTGATGATGGTTGGCTTGCAGGGTTCTGGTAAGACCACCACCACCGCCAAATTGGCGCGCCGGTTAAAAAAAGACGGCAAAAAGATGTTTCTGGCCAGCGCGGATATCTACCGTCCGGCGGCTATTGAGCAGCTTAAGGTGCTCTCGAAGGAAGTGGGCGTTGCTTGTTACGACTCTAACAGCCAACAAGCCGCCGCAGATATCGCCATGTTGGCCTACGAGGAAGCGGGAAGGCAGCTGGCGGACTATTTGATGATCGATACCGCAGGCCGCTTGCAGATCGACGACCAGTTAATGGCCGAGCTGGAAGCCATCAAGGCCCGGGTGCCTATTGACGAAATTTTGTTTGTCGCCGACGCCATGACCGGTCAAGAAGCGGTCAACGTGGCCAACGCTTTCCACGAACGGTTAGGGATCACCGGATTTATCCTGACCAAGATGGACGGCGATGCGCGCGGCGGTGCGGCCCTTTCGATCCGCGCCATCACCGGGCAGCCGGTGAAGTTTATAGGCGTAGGCGAAAAGATTGAAGATTTGGAGCCCTTTTATCCCGACCGGATCGCTTCGCGTATCTTGGGGATGGGCGACATGGTGGGGTTGATCGAAAAAGCCCAGGAGCACATCAACTTGGCCGATGCCAAGAAGATGGAACAGAAGCTCCGCCAAAATGATTTTACCTTAACCGATTTCCGCGACCAACTGCGCCAGATCCGCAAAATGGGCAGCCTGGGTGACTTGATGAAGATGATCCCCGGCGTGGGTGCTAACCTCCCCCAAGGCGGGGAGCTGGACGACAAGAATCTGGTCAAGGTTGAGGCGATCATCAATTCGATGACCTTGGCGGAGCGGGAAAACCCTAGTGTCATCAGCGGGCCCCGAAAAGTAAGGGTTGCCAAAGGCAGTGGAACCCAGGTAAGTGACGTGAATCGCCTTTTAAAGAACTTTACCCAAATGAAGAAGATGATGAAAAAGTTTTCTTCTATGGGCGGCAAGAAAAGCATGAGGGCCATGCAGAACATGATGGGTGGCCCCGGCGGCATGGGCCCCTTCTAAGGGGCTTTTTTATCACACAGACCTAAACAGTCGAATGGAGAGTTTTCAGTGGCAGTAAGAATTCGCCTCGCCCGTACGGGCAGCAAGAAAAAGCCGGTTTACCGCATGGTCGCCTCGGACATCCGCTCACCGCGTGATGGCCGCTTCTTAGAGAAGTTGGGCACCTGGAACCCTTTAAGCAAAGACCTGGAGCTCAAAAAGGAGCGCATCCAGTACTGGCTTGACAATGGGGCCAGTACCTCGGAAACGGTCAACAAGTTGTTGATCAAAAACGGTTTTGAAATCGCGCCGGTTTTTACCGAGCAGCGCCGCGAAGCTCTGGCCGGTAAGCTGGCCGCCAAGTTGGCTGCTGAAAAGGCCGCTGCTGACGCTAAGGCTGCTGAAGAAGCCGCTAAGGCCGCAGAAGCAAAGGCCGCTGCGGATGCAAAAGCGGCTGAAGAAGCTGCTGCCGCTGCTGAAGCTAAGGCTGCCGAAGAAGCTGCTGCCGCAGAAGCTAAGGCGGCTGCTGATGCAGCGCCCGCAGCCGATGCTGAAGCGGCAAAAGGTGGCGACGAGGCCCCCGCCGAAGAGGCTTAAGCCTTGGCAATGGACCGGATGACCCAGATCGGTGAGATCTGGGGCACCCATGGGATTAAGGGAGAGCTGAAGGCCAACCCCTTGACCGACGACTTGGAACTCTTCGAAGGCTTAGAACAGGTCTGGCTCTGGAATGGGCGTGACCAAAGCGAAGCCTTTGAGGCCCAGGTTGAACAGATTCGCCCCGTTAAGGGGCATTGGCTTTTTCGGTTCCTTGAAATCCACGACCTGAACCAAGCCGAAGGCTACAAGGGGATGGGGATTTGGGTGCCAGACGACTGGCTGAAGCCGCTCGAAGAAGACGAGTTCTTCGTGCATGACCTGATCGGGACCCAAGCCTTTAATTTAGAAGGCGAAGAACTGGGCGAGGTGGTCGATTTTATAGAGACCGCCGGGCAGTTGCTTTATAAGGTCGCCGATGTCTTAGGCGGAGAGTTCTTTTTCCCCGCCGTAGGCGAGGTGCTCCAAGAGATCGACGTCGAAGCTGGCCGGATCACTTTGGACCTAGCACCGGGGATGCGCGAACTGAACCGGCCCGAAAGCAACCGAAACGAGTCGAAGTGAAGGAACTCTGGATCTTTAGTCTCTACCCCGAATTATTTGACTCCTATTTGGCGTCAGGACTGCTGGGACGGGCGATTGAAGAAGGCAAACTGGAGGTCAAGCGGTTTAACTTCCGCGACCAAGGTTTGGGCAAACACAAGAAGGTGGACGATACGCCCTACGGCGGCGGAGCTGGGATGGTATTACGCCCAGAGCCGATCATTGAAGCCTTAGAAGCCGCTGAGTTGGCCCAAGGCAAAAAGGCCCACCGCCTGCTGATCACGCCTAGGGCTAAGAAGTACGTTCAAGCGGACGCCCACCGGTTGGCTGAAATGGATAAGCCCCTGGCTTTGATTTGCGGGCGCTTTGAAGGCTTTGACGAGCGGATTTGTCAGTTTGTCGACGAAGAATTGAGCCTCGGCGATTATATTTTGATGGGCGGCGAAGTGGCCGCCATGGCGGTTTTGGAGTCGGTGGCCCGGTTGCTGCCGGAGGTGATTGGCAATGAGGCCTCTTTGGAAAAAGAATCCTTCGAGACCCCTAGCCTAGAACACGCCCAATACACGAAACCTGCGGAGTTCCGCGGGCTGAGCGTTCCCGAGATTTTACTGAGCGGGGACCATAAAAAAATTGACGACTGGCGGCTTGATGAGAGCCGTCGGACAACCAGGGACAAGCGGCCTGACCTCTTGGACCCGAGGCCCTAAGGGCAACAACCTCCTTATTGGATTTGGAGCGGCAATGAGCAAACTGATCGATCAGATTGAAAAAGAGCAACTACGCGAACTTCCCCGTTTCGACGTGGGCACCACCGTTAAGGTCTATTACAAGATCAAAGAGGGTGAGAAAGAACGCCTTCAGCCCTTCGAGGGCGTGGTGATCGCCATGCACGGCGGCGCAAAAAACTTGAAGGCAACCTTCACGGTCCGCAAGGTAAGCAACGGCTTCGGCATTGAGCGGGTTTTCCCCCTGCACTCGCCTAAGATCGACAGCATCGACGTCCTGCGCATCGGTAAGGTCCGCCGCTCGAAGCTTTATTACCTGCGTGATCGCTTCGGTAAAGCCGCTCGGATTCAAGAGAAGATGCGGGCCCGCTAAGGGTGCGCGGCCTTTTCAAGAAAAAGCCCAAAAACCCAGCCCACCGGCTGGGCCAAAGGGGCGAAGAATTGGCCAAAAAGCACCTGAAGAAGCAGGGCTACAAGATTTTAGAGGCCAACTACCGGTGCAAACTGGGCGAGTTGGACTTGGTGGCAACATGGGGGGAGTATATAGTCTTTGTGGAAGTTAAAACCCGCACCGACTTAGACCCCCTGCTCCAGATGACCCAGGCCAAGACGAAAAAGATTCGCCAACTGGCCTTGGTTTATTTGGAAGAAAAACAGATCCGAGGGCTACAGCCTCGGTTCGACGTAAT
The DNA here is from genome assembly GCA_032250835.1 of bacterium. Lineage (GTDB taxonomy): Bacteria > SAR324 > SAR324 > XYD2-FULL-50-16 > XYD2-FULL-50-16 > TamC13-09. The sequence continues at coordinate 338,279 of JAVVEA010000001.1, read as the reverse complement.
CGCCGTCACTAACGACGGCGAACGACTTAGGTTGGAACACTTGCAAAACGCCTTTTAGGAGAAGACGACGTGGCAAACCACAAATCCGCAATCAAACGTGCCCGCCAGAACGCCAAGCGCCGCCTGCACAACCGCGACATCAAGGGCAACCTGCGCACTGAACTGAAAAAGTTTATTGCTCTGGTCGACGGTGGTCAGAAGGACGAAGCCCAAACGCTGTTGCCCGCGATCCACAAAGTGATCGACAAGGCCCAGAGTAAAGGGGTGATTACCAAGAACACGGCTTCACGCAAGAAGTCGCGCACGACGCTGATGCTGAACAAGGCGCTGGCCTAAGCAGACAAGCTCGCACCCGGAGTCTTCGGACTCCGGGGTTCCTGGTTACACCTCGGCCCACCTCGGCGTTTTGATGATGAGTCAATTGACCCTCGGTTTTTCTTCCTGCCCGAACGACACCTACATCTTCGACGCCCTCGTCCATCGACGCCTCAACAGCCCTTATGCCTTCGTGCCCCATATACACGATGTCGAGGAGCTAAACCAACTGGCGCGGTCAGCAAAACTAGACATCACCAAGGCCTCAATCCACGCGTATTTTCATTTGCTGGATCAGTACCAATTGCTCAGTTCTGGCGGAGCTTTAGGGCGTGGTTGCGGTCCCTTGTGGATCGGCAAAACCGAGCAAGTCCCTAAGGGCGGAAAGGTCGCGCTGCCCGGCGACTGGACCACGGCCAATCTCTTGTTCCAACTGTCTCAAGAAGGTGAGTTTGAGCCGGTCCAGATGGTCTTCGACCAGATCATCCCAGCGGTCTTGTCCGGCGAAGTGGACTCGGGGGTGATCATTCATGAATCGCGGTTCACCTATAAGGATCAGGGCTTGCATAGTTACGCCGACCTAGGGGCCTGGTGGGAGCAAACCAGCGGATTGCCCATTCCTTTGGGTGGGATTTTGGTCCGCCGTGACCTAGCCAAAACCGACCAGCAAGCGATCCAAGCTCTGATCAAAGAAAGCATCATGTACGCCGAGGCTCACCCACAAGCGGCCAGGAGCTTTATTAGCGAACATGCCCAGGAAATGGGCGAAGCGGTGGTCGATGCCCATATTGGTCTCTACGTAAACGAGTTCAGTAAGGATTTGGGCGCCGAAGGACGCCAAGCGATCGAGCGCCTCTTTGAAGCCGCTGCTAAGAAAGGATTGGTAGAGCCTGCCGCCGATGGCGTAGGCCTTTTCGTGTAGGGGAGCTATGGAGCCCAAGGGCCACATCCCCAAGGAACAGATTGACGCCATTGTAGAGTCCACCGATCTGGTCCAGTTGATTTCGGGTTATACGCCGCTGAAGGCGTCGGGCCAAAACTTTATGGGGCTATGCCCCTTCCACCAGGAGAAGACCCCCTCCTTTGTGGTCTCGCCGTCGCGCGGAAGTTACCATTGCTTTGGTTGTGGGGTCCATGGCAACGCCATTGGCTTCTTGATGGACGTGGAGCATTTCCATTTCATCGAAGCCGTTGAATATTTGGCTGACCGTGCTGGCTATAAGCTGGACCGCAAGGGCGGCGGCGAAGCCTATAAGGGATTTGGCGAGGTCCGGAGCTGTCTGGATCAGACCTTAGAATACTTCCGCAACCGCTTGGTACAAGGCGGGGCGGATTCAAAGGTGCGCCGGTATTTGACCCAGCGAGAGTTGAGTTTGGAATTGGCCGACCGGTTTCAGTTGGGCTGGGCCCCTGAAGGTTGGACCTTGCTGCATGATTATTTGAACCTCAAGGGTGTAGAACAGAAGGTTCAAGAGTCGGCGGGGTTGATCAAACAAGGCGAGAGTGGCAACTGGTACGACCGGCTACGCGACCGCCTGATCTTCCCGATCCGCGACGTACAAGGGCGGTGCCTGGGCTTTGCGGGAAGGATTTTGGGCGATGGGGAACCGAAGTACCTCAACCCGCCCGAGACGGAGCTTTATAAGAAGAGCAGCGTTTTTTACGGTGCCTTCGAGGCCCGCGACGAAATCCGGCGCTCAAAGAAGGCGCTGTTGGTCGAGGGGTACTTGGACGTGATCCGGCTGCATGAACAGGGCTTTAAATGGGCCATTGCTGGTTGCGGGACGGCGCTCAACCAAGAGCATGTACGGGCCTTGCGCCGGTTAGGTGTGACGGAAGTAGAATTGCTCTTAGACGGCGATGAAGCAGGCAAGACTGCGGCAGCCAAGGCTGCGCGATTGTTTGTGGAAAATGATTTGGATGCGCGGGTGGCGGTACTGCCCGAAGGATTGGACCCGGATGACTTTTTTAAGAAGTATTCTAGCGCCCAGATGACACGCCTCTTAGAGGAGGCACCTAGGGACCATGAATACTTACTAGACCGGGCCTATGATGAGGTGCGCGATAAGGGACTGACCCAGCAGGCCAACCGAGCTTCGGAGTTGGTGGCCTTAAGCCGGGAGATTCAGTCGGCCGATAAGCGCGACATCTTTTTGAATCTCGTCGCCAAGAAATTTGGCGTCGATAGGGGGCGGCTTACCAGTCGTGCCCAATCCGCACCCAAACCGGCGCGGGCTAACTTAGAGGCCGGGATTAGGCTGCCTCAGGGAATTGACTTGAGGCAGATTGAACCGAGCGAAAAGGCATTGATTTGTTACCTCATTGAGCAACATCAAGCCCTACAAACCATCCGAAGGGAGGTTGGAACCGAAGAACTTACGAATATTTATTTAAGGGAATTATTTGAACGGATCGTCTCTTTAGAAGACGTCGAATACGAGCAAATCCATCCCTTCGATATGCCCCGGTTTTTTCCGGAACACAGCTCGGTGATCACGCAATTACAGCGTAGCGCAAACCGTTACAGCACCGAGAGCTATTCGGAAGATAAACTGGCCAAGCTGATCGAAGAGTTTCATCTAGGCAAAACCAAGCAGCGCCTGCGGGCTGTCAAAGGCAGTGACGCAGAACGTGAACAGGTGATGGCGATGATGAAACAACGCAAGACCAAGGAAAGTGGAACGGCTTGAGGCCCTCCCCACGCAACCTGTACCCAGGCTGGAATATGGCAGAGAAGATCGCAAAGGCGAAGAAAGGAAAAAAAGCAGCACTCCCCTCGGAAAAGGAACTGGAAAAACTGTTCCGCAACCTCGTTTCCAAGGGCAAGGAGAAAGGCTTTTTGACGGAAGACGAATTGAGCGATTTGATTCCTTACGAATTGCCCAAGGAGTTTCAATCTTCGATCATCGACCACCTAGAGTCGAACAACGTAGAGATCGTCAACACCACGAAGAAGTCTAAATTTACCGACGAAGACTTCAACTCGGAAATGGAAGAATCTTCGGACTTTGACAACGAAGAGGAGGAAGAAGAGGTCCAAACGCTCGAGCAGAATTCCGACGACCCCGTACGGATGTACCTGCGTGAGATGGGCTCCATCAAGCTACTGACCCGCGAAGGGGAAGTGAAGATCGCCAAGAAGATCGAGAAAGGCCAACACGAAATGTTGGATATCTTGCTCAAGAGCGAACTGATCGTTAACTACCTGTTTGACTTAGGCAAAAAGCTGCGCTTCGGCAAGGCCCGCGCCCGCGACATTGTCAGCGGTATCGACGAAGATGATCAGGTGATCGAAGAAGAAAGCCAAGCAGCAGACCAAGTCTTAAACAAGCTCAAAGAAGCCAAAAAAGCCTTTGATGAGCGCAACAAGTTGTCTAAGAAGCTCGAAGGCCTAAAAGACGAAAAGAAACGGGCGGAAGTCGAAAAGGACGTGGAAGAGGGCCGCTTTGTGTTGCTTAAGGTGCTGCGTAGCATCAACTTCAACACCAAGCAGATCGACACCATGTTCCGGGTGATGCTGCACCACAACGACAAGATCGACCTTACCTTCACCCAGCTTTCCCGCTACCAGCGCGACCTGCGCGCTCCGGTGGGCAAGGTTGAAGAGTTAGTTGCCCAGTGGGACGATACAGACCCCAAAAAGGGCCAGAAGGTTGAAGCGGAAGTTAAGAGCATCACCGGCCACAGCTTCCGGGTCGCCCGGCGTATCTTAGAAAAGGTACAGGCCGGTAACCGCCGGATCGACAAGATGATCACCCAGACCGACGTAGCTTTAGACAAGTTCCGCGCTGAGATCAAGAAGCTGAAGATTGCTGAACGTAAGGTCAGTAGCGCCAAGAGCCAATTGGTCGAGGCCAACCTCCGCTTGGTGATCTCCATTGCTAAGAAATACACCAACCGGGGCTTGCAGTTCTTGGACTTGATCCAAGAGGGCAACATCGGCTTGATGAAGGCGGTGGATAAATTTGAATACCGTCGGGGTTATAAGTTCTCGACCTATGCCACTTGGTGGATTCGTCAGGCCATCACCCGCGCCATTGCGGATCAGGCCCGCACGATCCGCATCCCGGTGCATATGATCGAAACGATCAACAAACTGATCCGCACCAGCCGTCATCTGGTCCAGGAGTTTGGCCGCGAGCCGAGCCCCGAAGAGATCAGCGAAAAGATGGACCTGCCGGTGGATAAGGTCCGCAAGGTGCTGAAAATCGCCAAAGAGCCGATCAGTCTAGAGACGCCGATTGGCGATGAAGACGATTCGCATCTAGGTGACTTCATCCCGGACTCAAGTGCCGTGTTGCCCTCTGAGTCAGTGGTCAACACCTACTTGGCCGATGTCACCCGCAACGTGCTGGGTACCTTGACTCCGCGCGAGGAAAAGGTCCTTAAGATGCGTTTTGGCATCGACGAAAAGAAAGACCATACCTTAGAAGAAGTGGGCCAGGACTTTGACGTCACCCGTGAGCGTATCCGGCAGATCGAAGCTAAGGCGCTTCGCAAGCTGCGCCACCCAACCCGTAGCCGCATGCTCAAGAGCTTTTACGAATAACCATGAAGCGAATTTGTGTTTTTTGCGGTTCCAAGAAGGGCACCAATCCTCAGTATGAGGAATGGGCCCTGACCTTGGGCAGTTGGATCGCCGGGGCAGGCCATGGATTGGTCTTTGGCGGTGGTTCTATTGGGTTGATGGGGGTGATTGCCGATGCCTGTTTGGCTGAAGGCGGCGAGGTGATCGGCGTGATCCCCACCCACCTAAACAACGTTGAGATCGGTCATCCCGGTGTGAGCCGGATGATCGAGGTGGAAAATATGTTCGACCGTAAGTCGATCATGCTCAAATATTCGGACCTCTTTGTGGTCCTACCCGGCGGTTTCGGGACGCTAGACGAGTTGTTCGAGGTGATCACCTTGGCCCAACTCAAACAACACGACAAGCCCCTGTACATCCTCAACGGTGACGGCTTGTTTGATCCCCTTCTACAGCAGATCAATGATCTGGTGGTGAAGGGGTTTATCTCCGAAAAGAACTTGGCATTGTTTCATATTGCCAAAGATATGCGGCATCTAACCGACATGATCAAGCGCGACCTATCGGCCAACTCTTGACGTTGGGCCCTTTGCCCTGGATGATTGGCCGAAAACCCTACCCTACCAAATACCGAAAGCGATGACCCAACTGGATACCCTGGGCGACTGGAAACGAAGCCATTTTTTGACCCACCTGAGTAAGGCCGAGATCGGCCAGGAAGTGACCCTAATGGGTTGGGTCCACAACCGGCGCGACCACGGCGGCGTGATCTTTGTGGATCTACGCGACTATACGGGAATCAGCCAAGTAGTCTTCGGACCCCAGCACCAACCCACGGCTTTTGAACAAGCTCAGGGTCTACGCTCGGAGTTTGTGATTGCCGTTAAAGGCGTGGTCAGTGCTCGTAGTGACGAAACGGTCAACCCCAAGATGGTGACCGGCGAAATCGAGATCTTCGTTAAAGAACTGCGTTTGCTCAACACCTCGGTCCCGCTTCCGTTCCAGATCAATGACGACAGCGCCAGCATCACCGAAAAAAACCGTCTCAAGCACCGCACCTTAGACCTGCGCCGCCCGCAGATGCAACGCTCTTTAATGCTGCGCTCCAAGGCGGCTCAGGTGATCCGCAACTTCTTGTACGAAGAAAACTTCTTCGAGGTGGAAACACCGGTCCTGACCAAGTCTACCCCCGAAGGGGCGCGGGATTATTTGGTGCCTAGCCGGGTCAATCCGGGCAAGTTTTACGCCCTGCCCCAATCACCGCAGCTCTTTAAACAGTTGTTGATGGTGTCGGGCTATGATCGTTATTTTCAGATTGTTAAATGCTTCCGTGACGAGGACCTACGTGGCAACCGCCAGCCCGAGTTCACCCAGATCGACTTAGAGATGAGTTTCGTGGATCAAGAGCAGATCATCGAGGTGGTCAGTCGCTTGGTGGCGAAAATCTTTAAAGAGACACTACAGGTCGAAGTGGCTCAGCCGGTCCGCCGCATGACCTACCAAGAAGCAATGGAACGGTTTGGTTCCGATGCGCCAGACCTGCGCTTCGGTCTAGAGCTCAAGGACCTGACCGAATTGGCCAAAGGTGTGGAATTTAAAGTCTTTAATGACGCGGCCAACGCCCCTAATGGGATGGTTAAAGCCATCTGCGTCCCCGGTGGCGCTACCTTTAGCCGCAAGGAACTAGACGACTTGACCGAGTTTGTGAAAATTTACCGCGCCAAAGGGATGGCTTGGGTCAAGCTGAACCCTGACGGTTGGCAGAGCCCGATTGCCAAGTTCTTCACCGATGAAGAAAAGGCCCAGATTTTAGCCGCTACCGGGGCCCAAACGGGCGACTTACTGCTTTTTGGGGCCGATAGTAAGTGGGTGGTCAACGATTCCCTGGGCAACCTGCGCAAGGAAATCGCCAAGAAGAAGGGCCTGATCGACGAGAAGGAATTTAACTTCTGCTGGATCACGGACTTCCCTTTGTTTGAGTCTGAAGAAGACGGAAGCTATCATGCCTGCCACCACCCCTTCACCCATCCGGTTTTGACGGACCTAGAGCAATACGAGAGCTCGGAGCCCACCAAAATCCGCTCCATTGCCTACGACCTTGTGCTCAATGGCGTCGAGCTGGGCGGCGGTAGTATCCGTATCCACCGCGGCGACATCCAAGAGCGCATTTTCAAGCTACTGAAGCTGACCGAAGAAGAGGCCCGGACCAAATTTGGCTTCTTGTTAGACGGCCTTGAGTTCGGTGCACCGCCCCACGGCGGCCTTGCCTTGGGCTTTGACCGCTTGATGATGTTCTTGGTGGGGACCGATTCGATTCGGGACGTGATCGCTTTCCCCAAGACCCAACAAGCCGCTTGTCTGCTCACCGACGCACCCAGCGAAGTGGAAGTAGAGCAACTCCGCGAATTGAATCTAGCGCTGCGAAAACAGCCAACCTAGGAGACTAGATGGCGCTCAAGGTTGGGCTTGCTTTAGGTGGCGGGGCCTCTAGGGGGTTAGCCCACCTAGGGGTGCTCAAGGCCCTCGTTGAAGCGAAGATCCCCATTGATTTGATCACCGGTGTGAGCATCGGGGGGATCATTGGGTCGATCTTTGCTGCCCACCCCGAGATCGACACCTCGATCACCAATATCCGCCGTTTTTTGAACTCCGAGGACTTTAACCAGACCCGCCTGGACTTCATCAAAGAGTCCAAACAACAGTCTAAGAGTTATTACGACCAGTTCAAGCGACTGATCAGCACCGGCTTTTTCTTTGCCATCTCCAGCACCCGCTCCAGTTTTATCTCTCAGGAAACCTTTGAATGGAACCTGAGCCACTTGATCCCCAAAATCGATCTTGAGGACTGCCCGATTCCCTTGGGGCTCGTGGCCATGGACCTTCATTCCGGTAAGGAGAAGGACTTTTTGACCGGTAAGATGATGCAAGCGGTGATGGCCACTGCCGCCATTCCCGGTGTCTTTCCGCCGATTGAGATTGACCAACGGCGCTTTGTGGATGGTTCCTGGTTAGTGCCCGTACCGGTCGCCTTGGCCCGCAAGATGGGTGCCGACTTGGTGATTGCGGTAGACGTCGCCCCAACTTTAAGCCAAGACCAAGGGCCACAAGAGCACCTTTCGGGTTGGGATGTACAATTGCGGGCTTCAGAAGCCAGCCGGATGGGCTTAAAGGAATGCTGTATGGCCGGAGCCGACCACCGGATCACCGTTGATATCATGGATCTACATTGGGCCGATTTCACTAGACTCGACCTTTGTCTTAAGCGCGGCGAAGCGGCGGCTATCCGTTCTTTAGAGGCCATCGAACGAGCTATTTATGCCAAGCGCTGGCGGCGGCGTTTTGGCTTTAATTGATTGTAGGCCCTGCATTTGCATTAATGCCGTTACGGCCCCTTTGCCCCTTTTAATAGGGCCAAGGTTGGGCTATCATCTTAGGCATAACAACGACAGACATACCGGGCGCACGCGCCCATTTCGTAAGGGAGTGAGATGGCAGACGAAGAAATTGAGGAATCCGGCGGCGGAGGGAAAAAGAAACTCGTCTTGATCCTGGTGGTGGTTCTCTTGCTGTTGGCGGGTGTTGGTGTCGGGGCCTTTATGTTTTTAGGCGGCACCCCCGAAGACGAAGCCGTTCCCCAAGGTGCGGGCGCACCCCAATCCAAATTAGAAGAAGAAATTGCCGCTTCCTCGGCTAGTGAGGTGGTTAAATTGACCAACCCGGTCTTTACGCCGCCGCGTAAATATACGGTGAACCTGCGCGATGGGAAGCACTTTTTGTCGATTAAACTGGTCGCTGCTCTAGAAGACCCCATGGCTTTGGGCTTTTTGGCCAGTCGGGAGTATTTGATCGACGACATGGTGATTTCATTTTTGCAAAACCTGACCACCGAAGACTTGCGCACCCGTGCGGGCACCGAGTTGGTCAAACGGGAACTCTATAAAAAGGTCAACAGCATCTTCACCCAGGAATTTGTGGAATCTTCGGAGACCAAAGACCGGACCCCAGTGAAGAAAATCTTGATCACTGAGTTCATCCTCAACTAACAGGAGGCCCCCATGGCTGATGGCGAACTGGATTTCTCCAACATGGAGGAGTCGGACGAAATTGATTGGTCCGACGTAGAGGCGGAACTCCAGCAAAACCGCGAGATGATCAAATCCGAGGCCTCCGGCGGCGGGGATGATTTTGGCGGTTTACCCGCCGAGTTGCACGGCGGCGAGGAAGTCCACGAAGAGGGCGAGGTTTCGGTCGACTTCTTGATGGACATCCCCTTAACCCTGCGGGTCGAGGTAGGCAAAACGCGGATGCTGATCAAGGACTTGCTCAAGTTGGACTTAGGTTCGATTGTGGAACTGGCCAAAAACGTGGGCGAGCCGATGGATATATTGATCAACGAAAAACGGGTCGCTCAGGGCGAGATCGTGATCCAGCACGAAAAATTTGCCTTGAAGATCACCGACATCATGAATAAAGAGCAGCGCTTGGCGAGTTTGAAGGGATGATCCGTAGATGCCTGTGGTTCGGTTTGATCTTACTTTCCCTGACCGGGATAGCTCTGGCAGCCGATCCTTTAGAAGAAGAAAAAAAGCCCGAGCCCTTGGCCAATATCGTTAAGCTACATGAAGAACTAGGCGAAGAATCCCAACAGCTTAGCCTTGTATTTAAGGGCGACTACAGCCAGTCGATCAGCTATCTCTTTGATCCAGGCGTCTTCTCGGCGATTTTGCCCGATAGTCAGTTTGACCCCTCTTTAGCTAACCTGCGGGTTAACAATCCCTTTGTACAACAAGTGCGCTTGCGGCGCGAAGGCCGCAACAGCATCTTAGAGGTGCGCTACGCCGATCCCGCTTTTTCAGCGGCCGGAAAGGTAACTCATGAAGCCTCCTTTGAGCAGCTAACCTTTAAGCTCTTTAAACACCAACCGGCCCCAGAGTTGATCGCCGGTCCAGTGACCGCGCCTCAGGTCCATGCTGATGCCAGTGGCGATGTTTCGGCCCAGGCCCCAGCCCCCAAATTTGAAGGAATGGGGATGGGAACGCTGATCCAAACGTTGGCTGCTCTGGCCTTTATCTTGGCCCTGATCTACACAGGCCTTTGGGCCTATAATCGCTTTGTGCTGCGCAAGATGTCTTTTAGGCGCGGCAAATATAAGATCAACCTGGCTTCTAGTTTCTTCTTAAGTCCCAAGCAACGTGTGGTTGTTTTAGAGGTCAACGATATGGCCTTTGCTTGTGGCGTTACGCCGACCCAGATCGGGGTGATCGCCCAGGTGGACAAACAGGACTTTGGCCAGTTCATGGGCAACCGCGGCCCAGCGGGCCAAGATTCCATTGACTTTGCCCAATTAAGGGAAGAATATCGACAGAGTCGGGCTGCCGCTTTAGCGCCTCAAAGTGAGAGCCAAGCGCCTAGCCCAAGTTTTGCTGCGGAATTTCTCGACAAAGTCCGCAAATTGAAGCCCATCGATTGAACCCCTGACCCCTATTTTATCCATGAGTAAGGAAAAACTGGTACTCGCCTATTCGGGCGGCCTCGATACCTCGGTAATCGTTCGCTGGCTGGCCGACGAGGGGTACGATGTGATTGCTTTGTGTCTCGATCTCGGCCAGAAGGTCGAAGACTTAGAAGAAATCCGCAAAAAGGGCCTCTCCGCCGGGGCCAGTGAAGTGATCGTGGAAGATGTTTCCGAAGAGTTTGTTAAAGACTACGTATTGCCTTCGATCCAGATCAACGCGGTCTATGAAGGGGTCTATCTGTTAGGCACCAGCTTGGCGCGCCCGTTGATCGTCAAAAAACAGATCGAAGCGGCCCAACGCTTTGGTGCTACCGCCGTGGGCCACGGCGCAACCGGCAAAGGCAACGATCAAGTCCGTTTTGAGGTAGGCTACCTTTCCTTGATGCCTGATGTCCATATTGTGGCTCCTTGGAAGATCGAAAAGTTTTATAAGGCTTATCCTGGCCGCGCGGAGTTGATTGAGTACGCTCAGGCGCACAACATCCCCGTTAAGGCCACCAAGTCACAGCCCTGGTCGTCCGACGAAAACCTCCTGCATATCAGCTTTGAAGCGGGGATGCTCGAAGACCCCTGGACCAAGCCTTTAGACGAGATGTTTGAGCTGTCCGTTTCGCCTCAGGATGCCCCAGATCAATCCACAGAGTTGCTGTTGGACTTCGTGGACGGTGTGCCTACGGCGATTAATGGTGAGGCCCTTAGCCCCGCTTTACTGCTAGAGAAATTAAACCAGATTGCCGGAGCCAATGGCGTCGGGCGGGTGGATATGGTGGAAAGCCGCTATGTGGGCATGAAAAGCCGCGGAGTCTATGAGACCCCTGGCGGTACGGTGCTGCTCGCAGCGCACCGCGCCATTGAGTCCATCACCTTGACCCGCGACGTGATCGACCTCAAAGACAGCCTGATGCCGCGTTTCGCGGCGCGCGCTTATGCCGGTTACTGGTTCACGCCGGAAATGGAGTTGATCCGCAGCTTGATCACCCAAAGCCAGACTCAAGTTACCGGTCAGGTACGTTTGGAGTTGTATAAAGGCAACGTGAACATCACGGGCCGCAAATCGCCTTATAGCCTATACGACGCGGACATCGCCTCGATGGAGAAGGATCAGGGCAAGTATAACATCCAAGACGCCAACGGCTTTATCCGTCTGAATGCGCTGCCCTACCGCGTGTTGCATCGTGCCCGCAACCAGGGCTAAACATGGCCCACTATGGCATCGAAATTTTAGGCCTGACCCTTTACGGTTATCACGGCGTCTTCGCCGAGGAACGCCGCCTGGGTCAGGAGTTCATCGTCGATCTTTGGCTTGAAGCCGAAGCCGGGGAGCCTTTGAACGATGCCGTGGATCAGGTCTTAAACTACGGTGAAGTAGCTCAAGCGGTGGCCCAACGGGTCACCGGTGAGCCGGTGGAATTGATTGAAACCCTCGCTTTACAGATATTAGATGACCTGAGCCGCTTTGAGCGTCTCAAGTCCGCTAAAATCCGCCTCTCTAAACCCAACCCCCCGGTGCCCTTGGCTTTGGAGCGGGTCGCGGTGCTTTTTACGCGCAGCTATTAAACGCGATGTTGCGCGATACCTATCTAGAAATTGACCTCGGCGCAATCCGCCACAACTTGGCCCAATACCGCGCCGCCTTGCCTTCAGACGGGGCGCTGATGGCGGTAGTCAAGGCCGATGGGTACGGCCATGGAGCCTTTGAAATCAGCCGCACCGCCCAAGAAGAAGGGGTCGAGTGGATTGGTACGGCTTTGGTGGAAGAAGCAGTAGAATTGCGCCAACAGGGGATTAGGCTACCGATCTTGGTCCTTGGGCCCTTTAGTGACCAGAGCCTGCCTTACTTCGAACAGTACCAATTGAGCGCAACGCTCTATAGCCTGGATGCGGCGAAGCGGCTGCGCGACTTTGCGGCTAAGCAACATTACCGCCAACCGGCCCATTTGAAGGTCGACACGGGTATGGGCCGTTTAGGGTTAAATGCGAGCCAATTGCGTGAGTTTTTGTCCGAAGATTGGAGCCCCCTTTACCTTGAGGGGTTAGAAAGCCATCTAGCTTGCGCGGATCAAGGCGAAGATGAAGCCACGCTAGACCAAATCCACCGCTTCTGGGCCGCTCAAGAAGGAGTGGACGCGCACTTTATGCCCCGCTGGCTGCATTTGGCCAACTCGGCGGGGACCACCGAATTCAATCAAGACCGGGGGAACCTCTTCCGCATCGGCATCGGCATGTATGGTCAAATGCCCTCGGAGCAACTCCGATTCCCTCCGAACCTACGCCAGGCCCTGTCCTTTAAGACCCGCGTCGCCCAACTGCAAAACTTTGAGGCCCACCAACCTTTAAGCTACGGTGGCACCTTTGTTACCCAGCGCCCCAGCCAGATTGCGGTGATCGCCGCGGGCTATGGTGACGGTTATTCCCGGTTGCTATCGAATCAGGCCGAGGTCTTGATACGAGGCCAGCGGGCTCCGGTGGTCGGCCGGGTCTGTATGGACCTGACCTTAGTTGACGTGACGGACCTACCGGGAGTAGCTCTAGATGATGAAGTGGTCTTGATTGGGCGTCAGGGGGAAGAAGAAATTTTGGCCAGTGAGTTGGCCCAGATGATGGGAACCATCAACTACGAAGTCTGTTGCAATATTTCCAAACGCGTGCCGCGCATCTACCGGAACTGACATGGAATTTTTGATCGAGCAGGAAGGTTATAAAATGATCTTGATCCCTTTGGTCGCCGCCTTGATCGGTTGGCTGACCAATTGGGTGGCGATCAAGATGTTGTTCCACCCCAAACAACCGATCAACTTAGGTCTGTTTACCCTGCATGGCATCTTCCACCGCCGCCAAAACGAACTGGCCCATCGGCTGGGTTCGATCATCGAAGACAAGCTCTTCTCCCACGACGACATCCACCAAAAGCTGACTTCGCCGGAATTTGTGGGCAAACTAAGCCCCATCTTAGAGCGCCATCTAGATGTCTTTTTATCGGAGCGCTTAACCAGTTTGCACCCCATGTTAGCCCTGTTGCCCGAAGCCATGATCGAAGGGCTCCGCAAGAAATTGATGGAGGAATTTGAGTCCTTTTTGCCGCACTTGATGGAAGGCGCTGCCGAAAGCCTCGAAAGCCTGATCCAGGTCAAGGAAATCATCCGCGATAAGATCGAGGCCTTTGAGGTGAGCCAGCTAGAAGAAATATTATTTTCGATTTTAAAGAACGAATTTAAAATGATCGAATATGTCGGCGGGGTCTTGGGCTTTTTGATTGGTTTGGTGCAGGTGTTGATCTACCGGGGGCTCTGATGAACGGGGCGGCAATTTTATGTTTAAATGGCGAGCCACCGAGTTTAGAGTGGATCGAGCCGTTGTGGAACGCCGCGCCTACCCGTTTGGCCGCTGATGGGGCGATTAATTGGTTAGAGCCCTTGGGCTTGGTGCCTGACTTGGTGATTGGCGATTTAGATAGTCAGGATTCAGCCCGACTGCCGCAAGTCCAGCGGTTGCGTTTGGAAGACCAAAACGATACCGATGCGGATAAAGCCTTAAGTTATTTACGAGAAAAGGGACTCCGGCAGGTTCTGATCTTTGGGGGCCTGGGCGGTCGCGCCGATATGAGCCTTTACAACCTCTTTTTATTTCTGCGCCACCCCGACCTAAGCCTGGAATTCCGCCAAGGCAGTGAGCGGATTTTTTTAGCTCCTAGGCGGTTTACGCTTAAAGCTAGGCCTGGCTCCCGCCTTTCTTTATTGCCCCTGGGCGGCCTAGTTTCTGGGTTGGATTTAGAGGGCGTCAAATGGCGGCTAAAAGACGCGACCTTGGACCCGACCGGGGTGTTAAGTGCCAGCAATCAAGTCAGCCAACCTGAAGTCAGGTTGCGCTATCGCAGCGGCCACCTGCTGGTCTTTTTGGACGAAAGCCCCTAAGGGGTCACCTCTACTTCGTTGCGGATCAAATCATGCAATTTGTTTAATTGCACTTCAGGGTGATAAAGGTCTTCTACGGTCCGCAAGCCAGCTTCGCGGATGGCCGGAATTTCGTATTTTCCAGTGCCTAGGTCTTTAAGTAGTTGGGGTAATTCCGAGTATCGGTCTGCTTGATATAAAAATCCGTTCGAGCGGTGCTGGATGATTTCGCTGAGCGCACCGGAACGATTTGAAATCACTAAAACTTCACGCGCCATAGCTTCGATAGCCGTTAAGCCAAAGGCTTCGGGCACGATACTGGGCACCACCAAGATGTCTAGGTTATCGTAGATCTTTAAGGTGTTGTTTTCAAAGCCCGCGTAGCCAACGTCCCAACCCTTTTGTTTGAGCTGCCCCATTTGGCCCTCAAAGTCGTTCCAGTCCTTGGCTTCGGTGACTAAGGGTTCGCCGTAAATCTTTAATTGGATCGGTAAAATCTCCGGGCAGGCGTTGAGCGCCTCTAAGATTGTCCACTGGCCCTTGGCCCGGCAGATTAGGCCCACTACGCCGATCCGCATGGGTAGTTCTAACTGAGCCTTGCGCTGAATCCGCGGCGTTGCAAAGAGCTGAGGCGAAACCCAGTTGGCTACGGTGCGTAACTTCGGAGCTATGGAGTCATTTTTATATTGGCTTTCGAGGGTTTTCGAAACGGCCAAGATAACTTTGACGCTCGGTAAACGGCCAAAGAAGGTGACCACGCGCTTTTGCTGTCGGTCCAAAATCAAGTGCAGGTGCCAAAACACCTTTAGCGGGAACAACAGGGACAGTAGGCTTCCTGAAAGAAAGGTCCGCCCCCCGTTACAATAAATGGCGTCGATGTTATAACGCCGAATCTTTTTGCTGAGAAGATAGGTACTTTTTACGGAGCTAAACAGGTAACGGCTCAGTTCGGAAACTAGGCCCTTGTGAGGAGAGGGCTGCCAGGTCGGCACACACCAGTAATTAAAGCCGGCTTCTTCTAACTTTCGGGTAAAGCTGCCTTCATTAGGCACCGAAATATGGATATCCCAGTTATTAGACGCCCGGAAGCGTTCGAGAATATCCAGCAAAATCACCTGTCCGCCCCCAATCCGATCCCCGTATTGATCTAAAAACAATATATTCCCCCGATTTTCGGGGCGAGGGCGGCGGTCTTGATATTTAGCCGGAAGCTTGTGCGCCCTGGCTTGGGCTTGGGCTTGGGCGTAAATCTCGAGGTGTTCGCGGGCCGAATGTTCCCAGTTGAATTTTTTTACATGCTCTAGGCCTTTTTTGCGGTAGCTTAATTGTAGCTGGCTGTCCCCGGCCAGATCCAAGATCGACTGGGACATCATCTCGTGGTTGTATGGGTCCACCAACAGGGCCGAATCCCCCACCACTTCGGGGATCGAGGCGCAGTTGGAGGTGATCACGGGAGTGCCGCAGGCCATCGCCTCTAAGGTAGGCAAGCCAAAACCCTCGTAAAAACTAGGGAACAAGAACAGCATCGCCTGCGAATAGATCGCCGGGAGGTCTTCGGTGGGCAGGTAGCCGGTGAAGATGATCTTGTTGCGTAACCTTG
This sequence comes from bacterium, assembly GCA_032250835.1. Lineage (GTDB taxonomy): Bacteria > SAR324 > SAR324 > XYD2-FULL-50-16 > XYD2-FULL-50-16 > TamC13-09. The sequence goes on along the minus strand of JAVVEA010000001.1, from coordinate 322,431 downwards.
GATCAGATACCTGCTCAGCCAAGCCGGGAATCCCGGTCAGCAGGTTTTTGTACTGCCCTAGGATCACCAAGGGGGGGAGGTCTGGCTGATCCGCTAAGGCCATTTTATAACTGGTGACCAAGCCGCTGATGTTTTTGTGGGGCTTTACGTTGCCGATAAACAGCAGATACTCTTGGGGTAGGCCGTGCCGCCGCAATACGGCTTGGGCTTCTTCACCGATTAGGGGGCGGAAAATGGGATCCACACCGTTGTATATCACCCGAATCTTATCTTCAGGGATATTGAAATATTTGATGATTTCGGCTTTGGAAAACTCGCTTACAGTGATCACAAAGTCCGCTTTACGCAAGACGAGGTGCAAGAAGTCCCGCGAATAAACGCGTTTTAAAAAGCCCGGAAAGAACTGGCGCATGGCGACGTGGCAGACGTCATGCACGGTGGTGATCAACTGACCAGGATAAATGAGCGGGGCGTTGTAATGGGGAACATGCAACAACCCGAAGGGGTCGATCTTGCTGACCCATTTAAACTGCTCTCGCACCGAATAGATGGGGTCGTTGTAGGGGCGGACGTTGAACTTAGAGAAGGCTTGGATGCCTGGGATATGCTCAGAGCGAGCTAAAATTTCAATTGGGTAGTGTTCGTCCAGTTGGCTGTAATGGCGCAACAGGTTGCCGATGTAGGTACCGATGCCACTACCGTCGAAGTGGCGGCAGTCCAGGTATACCGGGCTTTTGATTAAAAACTTATTTTCCCTATTCATCGGCGCTCTAGTTTTGGATCGGGCTTAAGTATATCCACTAACTAGACCTTTGGAAAGCGCTAAAGGCCCCAGCAGCGGTGTCCTTTGGCGATTAACGGCTTAGGATCTAGAGTTCCGGTCAGGTCGATAACGGCGGCTCTAGGCTCTAAAAGGCCCAATAAAACGTCGGCCGAAATATCTTTATACTCTTGATGCGCTACCATCAAAATCAGTGCGTTGGCCGGTTCTAGTTGCTCAAAGGAGCAAGAAGATTTGCCGAGACGGATTTTGACCTCTTTGGGGTCGGCGATGGGGTCGTGCAGTTGCAGGTCCAAACCGAAGTCTTCTAACTCTTCGGTCAAGCGATTCAGCTTGGTGTGGCGCAAATCCGAAGAACCCGGTGCCAGCGTTAAGCCCAGCAGCGTAACCCTAGCGCCCAAGACCCGCTGGCCTGCTTTGACTAATTCTTTAATACACTTAGCGGCGACAAAGCGGCTCATGTGGTCGTTGACTTGTCGCCCCGCTTGGATCACCTGAGGCGTATAGCCCAAAGCCAGCGAACGCTGGGCTAGATAATAAGGCGCGGCGGCATTGTAGCGTCCAGAATTCAGTCCCGGAAGGTAACTCTTAAAGGCCGGATTGCTGCTGGCGGCGGCGATTACCTCATGGCCCGAAATATCCATCCGGTCCAAGATGATGGCCATTTCGTTCATCAACGCGTGGTTGAGGTCTAGTTGGGTGACTTCCAAGACTTTGGCCGCTTCGGCGACGGCAATGGTTCCGGTTCGGTGCAGAGGGGCTTTGATGGCTCTAGAGAAGACCTCTTCGATAATATCCAAGGTGTCCTCATCTTCGGCGGCAATCAGCCTAGGGGTGTGCAGCAGCGTGTTCTGCCGCTGTCCCGGATCGATTCGGTTGGGGCTATAGCCTAACTTAAAATCGACCCCCCCGATCAAACCTGAGGCCTCTTCTAGCTCAGGCAAACAAATTTCTTCGGTCGTGCCGGGGCTGACGGTACTGATGAAGACCACAATATCGCCGCGGGTCAAGAAACTCCCAACGGTGCGGCAGGCCCGCATCAAGGGGCCTAAGTCCGGTTGGTCGGCCTCGTTGAGTTGCGTCGGTACGGCGATTAGGTGGAAGTTGCAGCTGCGTAGTTGTTTGGGGTCAAAGGTAAAGTGAATCCGGGCCCCTAAGATGTCGATCGTTTCGTATTGCCCGGTCCAGTCATGCCCGTCTTGTAGCGCCAACACGCGGGCTTGGTCGGTATCAAAACCCCAAAGGGGCCAGGCTTTGGAAAAGACCATGGCCAAGGGCAAACCGCCGTACCCGAGGCCGGTTACCGAAAGTTTGGGTTCAAAGGACATCTTTTGTCTCCAAAGGCTGCTTTCTGGTTAATAGTAAATAAATCAGGCCGCCTGGGGCAAAGCCCAAAAGCTGGATGACCAGATAAAAGTTAAACACATCGGCACCGCCGCTCATACCGAAAAGTTGATAAAGTTGGTCAAAGGCGGCATGGCCCAGCCCCAAGCCTCCGGGGGAGATCGGTAGGGCGGTGGTGATCAGTCCTAGGGGCATGATCAGGATTTGGTCAAAAAAGCTGGCTCCTTGAAGCCCTAGGGCATGCGCCACCAAATAAAAATATCCGGCAATCAAGCTATGGATTGCTACGGTTAGCCCCAAAGTTCCGGCCAAAATGCCCGGATGGTTCTCATAGGACTTAAAGGTGCTGTAGATTCTTGCCAGACGCTCACCTAAGGGTAGTTTGGAGAAGAGGCGTAAAACTGGGTCGCGGCCCTCCTCAAAGCGCCAAAGCACCAAACCGTAAAACAGCAAGGTACCCCCAAAGAGCACTAAAACACTCCAGGCGAGCCCGGACATATTGCTGCCCTGGGTCAACCAACTTGGATGCAGCGTTAAAGCCCCGGCGGCCATGATAATCAACCCAAAGAGTCCGGTAAAGCGGTCTAAGACTAAGCTGGTCGCTGCACAGGTCTTTTGTCCTGCTACACCGGGCTGGATCACATACATAGCTTTGACCAGATCACCGGTGACCGCGCCGGGTAAGACGGTATTAAAAAAGAAACCCACCCAGGTGACCCGTTGCAGCCGCCAAAAATTTTGTTCTAACCCGAGGGGCTTCAAAAAGAAACGCCAGCGCAGGGTATTGAGCGGAATAAAAATGGCCATTTGGACCGCTAAGAGGATCAAAAATAGGGGATCACTCCAAAAGAGCTGTAAAAGCTCTAGGTTGAGTTTGTCTTGAGTGATCAACCACCATAAGATGGATAAGGTTAAACCTATCTTTAAAGCCCAGGGAATGGCCTTTTTAAGAAGTAGGGGCATCGTTGGCTAACCTTTGACCGAAAAACCGCCCAATTCGTTGGGCTGGATGGAATTATCAAAACGGTCATTTTGCCACTGGTCCACCAAGCCGCTGTAGGTTTCGATGAAATCTTTGGGTTCTTCCTTCTTTTTGGAAAACAACTCGGATTGATTGGTGGCGAAGAAGTCGAGCATCTTATGGTCTTTGGTCAATAGCTCAATCACCGGGCGCAGATCAAAATGTTTTTTTCGGTATACCTCCAAGAGCAACGCCGCGATTCGGTAGCTCGCTTCTTGGTCTAGCCGGCTTTTGGTATAGTCGGAGATCAAGCCAAGGAATTGGGCGGCTCGCTCGCCTTCTTTGGAATTGGTCAGGTAAAAACGATGTACTAAAGCAAAGGATATAAAATAGGCCCAGCCTTCGCTATAGTTCTTTAAAATCAACTTTTTGTTTTGCGGCTTTTGGCGTGCTACCCCGGCGAGCCTGGACGCAATCCGCGCCGTATTGAGCAGGTCTTCAATGATCTCTTCGATCAACCCTAAACTAGACCTGAGCGCCTTTAGGCGGGGCTGTTCGCGTAGATGCAAGGTGGAGCCGGTCTGCTCTACTTTGTCTAAACCTTGCAACAGGCGAAAGCCGGCTTCATAAAGCTTGGCATAGAGGCTGTGGCGGTATTGTTCTTTTAGGCGGGCGACCATCTTCTCTGGGCTGGTCCCGGTTGGGAGGTGGTCGAGCAACCCCCGCTGCCAAAGCCAAAGCGGGAACCGGACCAGATCGCCACGTTGTCGCCGGTTTAGGTGGGCCCCATCGATCAAATAAAGCTTAACCAAACCCCGTTTCTTTAGCTGGTGGTTGCGCTCTTTTAAGCTCTTGCGCCAAGCCCGCAGAAGGTCTGGGTCCAGCTCATTGGGGTGGTCGATCAGTTTTTGGGTCCAGTCGTAACACTCCTTCAATTCCCCCAGATAACCCAAAACCAACTGCAACCGGTCTTCTAGGGCGTGGAAAAGATTCCACTGATGGGACTGTTTGAAAAAATCGAAGTGACGTTTCTCGTGGGGCAAGATCAACCCGCCTTTGGGTAGGGCGGCGTCCATTTGCCCGCTTAGGCGAAGGAAGGTGGTCGTAGGATCGGCCTTCAATTCGCGGATCAGTTGCTCAAATTGTGCTTGCACCAACTGGGCTACTTGGGGCCTGGAAGCGGGGTCTTTGAGTAGGGCCTTAAAGAGTTCTTTTCGGCCGATTTCACGGGCCTTGGGCCCCCGGATTTGTTGCTTTAAGGCTTCTTGATCAAAGGCGGCCACCAAGGGAGCCGGGGCGATTTCTAAAAAGCGCAGGAAGATGGCTTTTTCCTTAAAGTCAAAGCTAATTTCCTCTAGATCGTCTTGTATCAAGCTGAAGGGCGCACGGGCGGCGACGGCTTCGCCAAAAAATAGGTGGCCGAAGAGCTTGGAGAGCATCAACCGAACGGTCTTCACCACCACTTCAGTGGTTTGGATGCGTTCGGGTAGGATCAATTGGATCACCGGGAACCGTCCGGACTGATCCAACTTAGCGGCGGGTAACTCTAGCTCCAAGGCGGATTCGCCGGTTTTTTTCTCCCATTCGCGGGGGCCGTAAAACTCGACGGTCGGGTGTAGGTGCTTGAGGTCTAAGCCCACGGCGCTGGCTTGCTCAAAGCAGGCCAAGGTAACCTTGCGGATTGCCTGTTCGGCCTTGGGGTCCAGCTTGGCCTCAAACCGGACGGGGATGGGGTAAGACTTAGGTACTGCGTGCGCGTCTGCATCGGCCAATTTTTCGGCAAAGAGGTCCTTTTCCCTGGGGTCGAAGCGCGCTTCGAGCAGGGATTCACCAATACCGCCAAAGCGGCTTTGCCCGCTACCCCCTAAGGCCATGAGGATTAAACTTTAAAGGGTTTGCCGAGTTGCCCTGAGATTTCCTCGGCGAGCAGGCTAAAGAGTTCTTTGCCCGTCTTGTCGCAAATCCAGGCGTCTTGACCTTCATCTAAATTGAAATGGTAGCCATTTTTTTTGGTTGCTAACCAGACCTGATGCAGCGGGCGCTGTCGGTTGAGCACAAAGACCACGCCATTGGCGAAGGTGATCCGCACATTGTCGCTGGATTCGTCGGCTTCGGCTAGATCGGGGTCGATCTCGTCAAAGGCGTCAAAAACGCGGTCGTAAATCTTTTGGGTTCGTTGGACGAATTCGCTGTCCTTCACCGGGGGCTCCTTGGGTTTTGTCTCTGGTCAATCTACCTTAAATTGGTTAGATTTCTTGGGGCCTAGGTTAAATCAATGCTGCCGGGCTGTCCACTCAAAGCTTAAACCGAAAGACCCTTGTGATCACGCTACTGTTCGGCAATCAGGACTTAGAATTGGAAGAAGAGGGGCTCAAGGCGGTCGCTTCGGCTTTGGCCGAAAGCGAGCGTGAGGAGGGCCTCTTCCGCTACGACTGTAGCGACTTCATCAAAGCCGACCAACGCAGTCTGACCAACCGCATCCAAGACTTCCGCAACGCCGTAGAAACGGTCAGTTTCTTTAGCGTCAAGAAGATGGTTTGGATCAAGCATCTCGAAAAGCTACCTAAAAGGCGCTCCCCCCTAGAAAAAATCGACCAAGAACTGGCGGCCATCCACCTCTTTAAAATGCCTTTAAAAGAGGGACAGGGGTGGTTTGAAGGAGCCAGCCTGGCCGAGCGCCCCCAAGGGCACCATCACATGACGGCCAAGCAACTGCTAGATTCGATCTTCCCCATCGAATCCGGTAAGTTTTACTTGGAGCTTTCACCGGGCTTTAAGGGCAAAAATATCTGGCTAGCCCAAGGCGACAGCGCTGAACCCATAGCGGTCGAAGAATTTCTCTCCCAGCGGCTTAAGTCGAAGGTGGTGTTTGAGGCCCCTGAATCGCTGGTTTGTGAGGAGCTAGGGGATAGCCAGGGCTTTGTGAAGGTGCTTTTGGCCTATTTGGAAGACCCGCCCGAGGGGGTGGATTTTCTGTTGAGTGCTCACATCAAAAAGGAAGACGAACTGCCGAAGGCTTTACTAAAAGCCATCAAAACCAGCGGCAAGGTCAAGAAATTGACCGTTTCTTATGACGACTTCAAGCCCGTCGGCTGGGTGGTGGGGCGCGCTAGAGACAAGGGGTTGCAGTTAGACGCCGGTACCGCTGAGTTGTTGATCGAGATTGCCGGTGCCGAGTTGACCAATTTGGACCATGAATTAGAAAAGTTGGTCCTGGCTTTGGGCCGGGATGCCCGGCCTACGCCGCAAGATTTGATTGAAAAGGTAGGCCATTCAAAACGATTCAGCATCTTTTTGGTGGGCCAGTTTTTGGCCCAACGGGACCTGAAAAACGCCGTGGAATCCATCGAATCTTTGTTGAGCGAAAGCCACGCCGAGGCGGTGCCCCTCTTTGGGTTGATCGCCAGCCAATTTCGGCGCTTGCTTAAGGTTCGTTGGCTGCTCGACGCGGACCTACATGAAAAAGCCATTGCCGAGCGCCTCAAAATCAATCCTTGGATCTTAAAGCAGATGATCGGCCAAGCCCGGGGATTTGACCACCAAGAATTAGAAAACATCCTGATCGAAATGAGCAACCGCGACTTGGCCCTTAAATATGCTGGGCGCGAAGCCATGCGCCACCTTGAAGACTTGGCCTTCTGGATTTGTCGAGGTCATTTAGCTGGACCTAGGTCCTTAAGTCTCCATTGGGTTCCGTGAGCTTCGGGCGCAGCCCCTTGTTTTTTTTGGGAGCCCTTTTTTTGGTCCAGGGGCTCTATTTGCTGGCGACCCCTTGGTTCTGGTTGCTGTTGTTGTCTCTGCAATTCTTGCTTTGCCTCCTGGCCCTCTTTAGGCCGAGCTGGCGTTTCTTTGGTTCGCTCTGCCTGGGCTGGCTGGTCTTTTCTAATGCCTCTTGGTTGCTCGATTCTGCTGCGCCTCAGTGTCTGGGCCCGGTCACGCTTAGTGGCTATGCTAAAGAGCGGCCTTTACCAGGCGCCGGGCACCTCGACTTCTTGCGGCCCCAAATCGACTGCGATGGGCACCGCCACCAGCTCGCCTGGGCCCGGATCACTTGGCCTCAAGAGGAGCGGTTGGGGGGCTGGTTTTTAGAGGGAGACCGCCTTGAAATCCGCTTAGATAAGTTTGACCCAGCGGGATATTGGGGTGGCTATCTGGATTCGCAGACTTCACCTAAAGCCAGTAACCTAAGCCGCCAAGCGGCGATTGAGAACCGCTCATGGTTGTTGTTGTACCTGCAAGCCAAAGCGCGGTATTACCTGAGCCCCTCGGCCTATAGCTACCTAAAAGCCCTGGCGACGGCTGACCGAAGCAGCCTGGGCCGGGACCAAAAACGGATCTTCCGCGAGTTGGGCATTGCCCATCTCCTGGCCATTAGCGGGATGCACACGGGGATCATTTTTTTGTGGGTTAACTTTATCTGCCGGTTCCTGCTCTCTTTGCCCCACCACTGGGTTGAGGATGGCCGAGTGTTGGCTTGGGCCGATGGCTTAAGCCTAGGTCTAGTTTGGGCCTATTTGCTGATGATCGGCCTGCCGGTGTCCGCCGAGCGGGCCTGGATGATGGTGGCTTGGTGGGCGCTGCTCAAACATTTTTACCACCGCCAACCGCTGTGGTTGATTTTAGGTGGTGTGGGGCAGATGATTTTGCTTAGCGAACCCTGGGCTATCGCTCAGTTGAGTTTTCAGCTGTCCTTTTTGTCGGTCGCTGGGATCTTGCTGATTGCGCCCTATCTGCCGCGGCCTGGACGCCGCCGCAGTTGGGCCCAAAACTTTAAACTAATGGCCTGGAGCAGTTTGGCGATTAGCGCTTGGCTCTTTGTCTTTAACTTAGTGGTGCTCGAACGGATCATCCACCAGCACTCGGTGCTTTCGCCGCTGAATAATTTGGTGCATATCTCCGCCGTGGCTTGGGTGGTGCTGCCTAGCTACCTGTTGGCTTTGGGCTGGAGCCTTTTGGGGGCTCCCTTTGGAGGGCTATGGGGGGAGGCTTGGCTCTACGGCTGGGCCAATCTGGTTTCAAAGGGCTGGCATCAGTCGTTGGTTCTTAATGACCAATTAAACCAATATTTCCTATTTTCTTTGGATTTGGGCTGGAGCGCTGGGGCTCGACTGGCGGTGTTGGGCCTTTTGGTGGCGGGGGTTTACGGCCTCAATCGCAGGTTCACTCGGCGAAACGCTTAACCTTCTCTTCGTGCTCCACCATGCGGTTGTACCTAGTGAGCAGGTCACGCATTTCTTCGGTTTTACGCAAGTTGCGGTAGATCGTCGCCAGATAAACAAACACGTCTTTGTCGAGCTTCATCCTAAAGGCAATTTCAAAGTGCTCGATCGCTTTGGACCAATGTTTCTTCTTCAGGTAGGCCTTGCCTAAGATGATGTTCGATTGGCGCTCTTTTTCTTCTTGTAAGACCTTTTCTTGCTCCTTCAGCTCCTCGTATTCCTTCATCAGGACTTCAGCCTTCAGGGGCTTACGCATCACCTGATAAACCGAAGCGGTCTTGCGGATCGTTTCGGGTAAACGCATCACCGAAAGGGCACGCTCAAAAACGCCCGAGGCGGCCTTGTATTTGTTGTCTCGAAAGAAGGCTTCGGCCTTTTCGAAGTAAGAATCGTGGATTTCGCGCAATCGTTCGCGGGCGACGCTGTTGTTGGGGTCTTTGTTTAAAACCTGATGGAAGGCCCCGGTGGCTTCTTCTAGCTCATCTCGGTTGAGGTGGATGTCACCGAGCTTCATGAACGGCTCAGGGTAGTCCACCTCGTTACAGACGATCCGGTAAAGATTCAGGGCTTTATCGATGTTACCTTGCTCGTAGGACTTATCGGCAATTTTGATCAGCTCGCTGAGGCGGTACAGGCCATCGGATTTCTCCAGCAACGAGGCCCCAATAGCGAGGTACTTGGTCGCCAGCAGCGAGTTGCCCCGACGGCGGTGCAAGATCCCTAAGTTGAGGTTGAGGTAGCGGTTGTTGGTGTCTTCTTGTAGGGCGTGCATGAAGAGGTCGTTAGCGTCTTCGGGACTGCCCGTAAGGTCCATGGCGATAGCCTTGAGCATGGTTTGGTACTCGGCGACCAAACCCATCTTGTCCATATCAATCAAGGTCTTTAAGGCCCGCTTCCCGTCGTTTTGACTGATCGAATAGATGGCTAGGTTCATGTATTCAAAGGCCATCTCTTTTAAGCTGGGGTTCTCTTTTTTCTCCGCCTGGCGAACCCTTTCTTCTAAGACCGGAAAGACCATTTCGGGCTCGGGTTTGATCTCTGCCTTGGTGGCGAGGTCTAACTCCATGTTCAATCGGCGTTGTTCTAGGTAGTCGTCGTCGGCTTCGGCCTGGGCTAATTCTAGCTCTAAACGTTGGATCCGCTCGGTGACTTCTTCGCGTTTCTTTACGGTCAACTCTTCTTCTAGCTTTTCCATCAACAGCGGATCGCCAAAATAATCGGGCAGGAGGTACTCCTGCATGTTGGCGTAGGTCTCGATCGAATGGCGTACTTCGTCGTCGTATTTGTCTACCTTGCCCATACTGGCGGCGAGGTTGAAGAAGGCGGTACGGAACTTTGGGTTTACCTTGAGGGCATGCCGGTACAGGCTGTTTGCCTGTTTGAAGTTTTTTTGCCGCCTAGAGCAGTTGCCCACCAAGTTCGCCAATTCGGCGTCGGCTTGGCGGTATTTGATGACGATCAAACCCAGCGCCAAGCCCGCTTCCCAATCGGTTTCTTTGATCTTTTCTTTGAAGTGCTTGTAGATCGCCGGTAGGGCGACTTTTTTGTCCGTATCGATGGCCTGCTGGAATTGGATCATGGCCTGCTTGAACATGCCGCCGTCGAGCATGTCCATTCCCTTTTCCAGAAATTCGTTGGCCTGATCTTCGTGGCCGCGACTTTTTTTGCGGAACGCTTCGAGCATTTGGAGCGGGACCTATCGTTAAGTTTAGCTTAAGGATTCAAGCAGGATGATCATAGTTCAGAGAACCAAAAAGCTCAATCATTTGCCGCTAATTGTTGCGTTAAAATAGTTTGGATTCGCTGCAGCTCTGTATCAGGCGGGTCCGGCTCGGTAGCGCCGAAAGCACTACTGACCCCTTGGGGTCCCCGAAAGCTTTTGATGGGGAGCCAAAGATGGCGCTGGTCTTCTAATATGTTGCCCGGTGAATCGTCGACCAACCGGATTTCGTCGAGTTCTGCCCCTTCGATGGCCGTTAAATCTTTACCCCAGCCAGGGTTGACCACAAACTCAAAGCGGGGCATCAAGTCCGCCGGGACGTCGCCCTGGGAGCTTAATAACTCAAATATATGCCGGGTTTGGGCTTCGCTTAACAGGGTATAAAAGGGAACCCGTTCAAAGCGGCTTAAGGCCCAGGCTAAAAAATCAAACAGGCCGGAGCGGCAATGGACCCACCGGCCTTGATGGACCAAAAGAGTGCCTTCAACATCCAACGCTAAAATGCGGGGTTTCATGTAGCTGTCTTGCCTTGATGCGTTGAGGGCATTAGAATGGTAAAAACCACCACAAGAGGCCCTTATGTCGTCCTTTTTTTTACAGTTCGCCGATGTCTTCGCGCTGATGCTTGCGCTCTTCGGTTTGACCTTTTTCTTGCTGCGCCGGTTTTTCCATTGGTTCTTTTCGATCCAAGCGGGGCTAGATGGTTTGCACCGCATCGAAGCTCACTTAGTCCAAATGGACCAACGCATCGCTGGATTAGAACAGCAGCTAAGCGACTTGGTCGAGCAAAATCCTTTGGTTGACCAAGCGGCTACGGAGCGACTCAAAAAAGTCGCCAAAGAAACCCTGCAAAGCTCTAAACCCCTGCCTTCAAAGCGCTTAGAAACCGACTTCCGCCCGGCGGATGAGCGGGTTAAAGCCGAAGTAGAGCGCCGCCGACAAGCCGGAGCCTGCCTACACTGCGGCCTTAGCTTGGACCCCAGCGCCGGGGCCCTATTCTGCAGCAACCCACACGAAGAAGAATACTTCGCCGGTAACTACGTCCAGCCGTTGAACCTACCTTTTAACACCCAAGAGGAAAGTTGAACAGGTTCGCGCTGCTTTGGGTTTTGGCCTTCCTTTACGCCCCCAGCCTGTGGGCTGAGCAAAAGCAATGGCTGGTGGGCCCCGATGCCTGGGTAGCCGAAAAGGCAGGCCCTTCTTTGGTCGGCTATGCGCCCATCGACCCCAGGCAGGTCGGGCCTGATTTAAAGGACCCCCTGCAACGCCGGGTGGTGCGAAATCGCCTGGTCTTGCTGCTTAAAGCCGGTGCCGACGCCACCGAGTTGATGGCGGTGTTACAAAAAAAGTACCGCGGCGAGCCGATGAAATTTGTGGGCTTAGACCCGCAAACCAACGTCTTGCAGGCCGAAGTTCCGCCGAGCCAAGCCGAACAATGGAAAAGCCGCTTCAGCGGGCACCCTTTGATTGAAGCGGTCTTTTTTGAACAGCTTTTAGACACCCAACTGGTGCCCCTAGACCCCGAATTGGTCTCGGGCCAAAAACCGCATGCCTGGCCCTACCGGCGCATGGGCCTATTTAACGCATGGGACCAGACCTTGGGCCTACCCGAGGTGAGTATTGCGGTGATCGACTCGGGCTTTGACCGCAACCACCCCGAACTTTTGGGCCGGGTGCGTACCTATTGGAACGCATCGACCCGTAAGCGCGAGTTGGTGGGCGCTAAAGATTTGGAGATCCATGGCACCCATGTGGCTTCCTTAGCCGCCGGACGTGCGGGTAACACCCTGGGGGCCGCCGGGGCTTGTCCGGGTTGTTCGTTGGTCTTAATCCAGGCTTCGGACGCCGCTGGGAATTTGTCCCTTTCTTCGGTGGCTAACGGCATCTATTACGCCCTTTTTAAGGGAGCCAAGGTAATCAACCTGTCTTTGGGCTTTTTCCCTTCTGAGGCTTTTGCGGGTATGGGAGAGTTGCAAAAGCGGCGGGTTAAGGACCTTTTTATGAACGCCAGCCAAGGAGAGGTGATCTTTTGGCGTCGCCTCTTTAAAGCCGCCGCCGATAAGGGAGCGGTGGTGGTCCAGGCGGCGGGTAATGATAATTTTTTGGCGGCCCTGGACCCGATGAAACGCGCGCAAGGGAGCTTAGTCATCGGGGCGGTGGACCGAAATGGTGCGCGCGCTTCCTTTTCAAACTATGGTCCTGAAGTCAACCTCAGTGCGCCTGGGGTAGGGATTTTTGGGGCTCTGCCGGAGCGGCGCTTTGGGACTCGAGACGGGACCAGTATGGCCGCCCCCTTGGTGGCTGGTGTGTTGGGGCTGATGTTTAGCGCCGAGCCCGAATTAACGGCCGAGCGGGCAATTTCCTTGATCTTAAACAGCGCTGAAATCCAACGGGGCCAAGCGGGCCAAAGCATCGGTCCCTTGGTGCGGGCTGATTTGGCCTTGGCGGCGCTGAAAGGCCGACCGATCCAAGCCCAACCGGCTGAGCCCAGTTGCAGCCCCCCGCAAAAGGAGCTTGAGGAAGAGAACCGAAGGCTTAAGCGGGAGTTAGCGGAGCTAAAAGAGCAACTCAGTCGGCTGTTTATTTTGCCCGAAAACCAAGATGTGGCCTTTTCGAAGGGGCTTTGGATCAGCAATACCAGTCTGACCAACCAGGACCGCGAGCCCGTACGGCTGTTTTTTCAGTTCGACGGAAAGGGCGGCGGTCGTATAGTTTACGACGAAGGGCGCGGAAAGACCTGCCTCGCGTCTTTAGAAATGGGGTTCAAAGGACCCGAATTAACGATCCAGCAGCTAGAAGAGGCCCATTGCTTGGCGATGGATCGCTCATACCGGGCTTACCGTTTTAGATGTCGTAACCAGGGGATAAAAGGGGCGCATTGCTTTTTGGACAGCCAAAAAGGTTTGTCTATGCCCTTTCGTCTCTTTAGAAGCAAATTAGGGGAATGATGAGCCTACCTAAACTGTTGAACGAAGAAGTCACCGTCTCGCGCTATGAGTTGGGCCTAGACTTCTTTAACGAATACATTGAGGTCTTCACCAGCGAGGCCCAGCAAACCTGTTCTGAATTGGCCGAGTTATTTGAAGCGGCCAATTATGAGCAATTGGTACGCCGGGCCCATGACCTGAAAGGTCTTTGTTTTAATTTGGGTTTGGAGCGCTTTGCCGCGCACCTTAAGTCGATGGAAAACCTGGGCAAGGCCTCGGACCGCGAAGGATTGAGCACCGCCGTGGCGGCTCTTGAGGACCTCAAAACCGAAGCCGTGGCCGCGTTGATCGCCTACCGAGACGCCCAGGCAGACTAAAACTCTAATTCCTCATAATAGCGGGCGTACTCTTCTTTTACTTCCGGGTAGTCCCGGTACAGGAACAAGAAGAACTTAAAGCTCGCCATCTTGACGAATGAATAGACCGGCGTCGCCGAAAGGGCGGCAACCAGCATGCGCAGGGGAAAGGATTCGATCCACAACAACGCCCCTGCCGGTACCAAGCCCACAAATATCCCCTCTAAAATCGTCCGCAGCGAATAAAAGGCCCAGGCCTTGGCAAAGAAGCGGGCATCCGTAAAGAGCTTAAAGTAGAGCGTTAATTTGCGCCGGAAACTCCCTTGGCTTAAGACCGCCAACTTCGAAGAAAAGGATAGCCCCGCTAACACCACCGGGGCCACCAACCCCAGCAACCCAGCCCAGAGTAACAGAGCCGCCAAGCCCCCTTGGGCGTCCCACCAAATCCTGGCCAAGACAAAGGTGCCCACTGCCCAACTGAGGGTCAATAGGCTCAAGCTACCGACGGCGATCAGGTCCCAAAGGACCTGATGCCAACGTAAAACCGTCAGCGAACCCAACAGCCCGAAACCCTGCCGCTCACCGCGGTGCATCCGGCGCATGTCGGAACTGGGCCAAATGCTAATGAGTTGTTTCATCACAAACAATGCCAGCGCGCCCAGCAAAACCCGCCCATCGAGCAGCCAATCACCCAGCAGGCTAGGCAGTTGCTCAAAGACAAAACCCGCCGCGTCTAGCCCTAAGGCCTTAGCCTCGCTCAAGCCCGGCGGCTTGGCTCCCGAACCCAAGGTGAGCTTCAACAACCGGTCTGCCAAGAAAAGCAAAAAGACCAGTAAGAAAAAAGACTTGTAACGCAGCAACTCGCGGACCGAGTGGACGCCCAGAATCTGGATCAAACGTTTCATGGGCCTTAAGGTATGGGGGGCGTGATCAGGTAGCGGGTTTCGATCTGTAGGTCTTTTTCTTTAAAGTCTAAAGGCAACTGTAACACCACGTCGTGGCTGATTTCGCTAAAATAGTTGATCGGCACGAAGCGGGCCTTGATGATCTGCTTGGGGCCTTCTTGTTCGCGCAAGTAAAACATCCGGTGGGTCGCTTCGGTCCAACCTAATCCCTGTACGTCCACCACCAGCATAATCCGAGGGACGTTGCTGTAGCGGATATGAAAGCTTTGGGGCTCTTGGCTCAGCTGGAGCTCTAAGAGGCGGGTCTGGGGGTTTAGGTCAAAGCCGTCATGGTAGGTCTTAAAATAGGGACGGCGGGTCATGAACAGACCGGTGGACAGGACCAAAAAGGCCGTCACCCCCAAAGCCAACCCCCATTTTCCCCGGCGGCTTAATTGGGCCTGTTGGCTCAGATCACGGTTGCGGACTAAGAGGACATAAAAAAAGCCGCTGGTCATCAGTACGGTCCCCAAGGCCCAAAAGGCATCAGAGAGAAAATGGCCTCCCTGAACGATCCTCGCCGAAGACATCAAGGCCCCATAGGCCAAGCCCGTGCCCACGGCGATCCCGGCGGGGATGGGGTGGGTCGGGATAAAGGCCCCTAAGGAAACCAACAAAAAGCCGGAGGTGCAATGGCCGCAAGGAAAGGATTTGCCTTTGCCGGGGGTGCCCGGTTGGGCGATGGGGTGGTAGGGCCAGCGTCCCTCAAATTGGGTGACCTCGCGAGGCCTGGGGCGGCCCCAATAATCCTTTAAAAATCCATTCACCAAAATCCCGCCGCCCACAATCGCGGTTAGGAACACCACCGCCCAGCGGCGTCGGTATGGGGCCCAGCAGGGCCGGAAGTACCCCAGCGCCCAAGCGACCCCAGAACCCAGACCTAGCAGCAACCCAGGCCAAGTGCCCACCTCGAAGAGGGCCCTGAAGGGCTGTTGCTCTGCTAGATAAAACCCGCCGCGTTCGGCGTCAAAAAAGAGGGAGGTGAAGCGAAGGTCCCAATCCCAATGTTCGGCCACAGCGGTCAGGGCAACCCAAACCAAAAACAGCGCCACTAAGGGTAAATAGGCTTTGAATCGAGACAAGCGTTAGCCTTCGTCCGGGGGGGTCTGTTTGCGCTCAGCCAGCCAGACGTCAAACCCCTTCGGAAAGAGCTGTCGCCAAGTATTTACGGTCTTGTAGCCCACTAAGAGCAGCGCCACCAAAAAGACGATGTCGGTCATGATCGTTTGCATAGGGCCTCTAACTTCGGTTTCCTTAAGGTTTAGAGGGATTGCTCGGTTTTGTCAAAGGGAGGTGGCTTGCCAAGGGAGGGCAACTGGGGTAGCCCTGTAAAAAGCTCGTAAACGCTCCTTTTCTTGGCAATAGATGTTAGCACCGTTGATTACCGCTATCCGTACCCTGACCCTACTTCCGGTCCCTGGAACCGACACCGCCCAGCTCTCGCGCTCGCTGTCTAGTTTTCCTTGGGTGGGGTTGATTTTAGGGACCCTGCTTTGGCTCGCCGGTTGGGGCTTTGAGGCGCTTTCTTGGGGCCTTTGGGCCCAAGGGGAGGCCGTTTTTTTGGCCCTCCTGTTGGCCCTCTTGACCCGTGCCTTGCACCTGGATGGTTTGGCCGATTGGGCCGACAGCTATGGGGCCGGAAACAACCGGGAGAAGGCGTTGTTGATCATGAAGGACTCGACCAATGGGGCCTTTGGGGTCGTCGCTTTGGTGTTGTACCTCTTGCTTTGGGTGACCTTGGCCACCGCTTTACTGGAACAAGATGGGCGCTGGTGGTTGGTGCTGGTGTTGGTGTTGAGTCGGTCGATGATGGTGGAGCTGATGACGGCCTACCCCAATGCCCGCGCTGAAGGGACTGCCGGGGCTTTTATGGCCGGTGCGGGCAAGGTTCAGCGTTGGTTGGCTGCCCTATCGGGCTTGGGCCTGTGTTACGGGCTATTTGGGGGCAGTGCCTTGGCCGCCTTCGGGTTGGCGCTGGGCGCTACCCACCTCTTTGGCTGGGCCCAAACCAAACGATTAGGCGGGATCACCGGCGACTTGATTGGTGCTTCCTGCTTGATCAACGAAGCCATCTTGCTGCTTTTTGCCCTGCTCTACCGGCCCTCGTTGGCCCCTTGGTGGGCGGGGTGGCGATGAATCATTCCTTGGCCATTTTGGGCACCGGCTCCGACGTAGGCAAAAGTTTGGTCACCGCCGGATTGTTGCGGTTGCTTAAGCGACGCGGCTGGCTGGTGGCTCCTTTTAAGGCCCAAAATATGTCCAACAACAGCGGGGTGACCTGGGACGGGTTGGAAATGGGCCGCGCCCAATTTGTCCAGGCCCGTGCGGCCGGGCTGGAACCTGACGTTTTGATGAATCCTGTGTTGATCAAGCCCGAGGCCGATCATGCCAGCCAATTGGTGCTACGCGGCAAGCCTGTGGGGCGCTTGGAAGGGAGCAATTTTTTTATCCGCAACGCCGAACTGCGCCAAGCGGCCTTAGAAGACTATGCCCAGCTACAAGCCCGCTACCAGAATATCCTGATCGAAGGAGCCGGTTCTTTGGCGGAAGTCAATTTACGCTCACGCGACTTCATCAACCTCGGGCTTTGCCAGGCGGTCCGGGCTCCGGCCTTGTTGCTCGCCGATATAGACCGGGGCGGCGTGTTCGCCCAAATCGTGGGCAGCCTTGAGGTGATCTCGCCCGAAGACCGCGCAATGATCAAGGGTATCCTCATCAACCGCTTCCGGGGCAGCCGCGAATTGTTCCAAGAAGGGATTGAGTGGATCGAGCAGCGCACCGGCCTGCCTGTCTTGGGTCTATTGCCTTTCTTGGCGGACCACGGCCTGCCTTCTGAAGATGCCCAGAGCCTAGAATACCAAATCGACCCTTTGCCCCCCAAGGGCCCTGCGGTCGCCGTTATCCGCTATCCTCGGATCAGCAACTTTACGGACTTTGAACCCCTCGCCGAGGTGCCGGGGTTGGCTTGCCACTTCCTCAGCGGCCCGCGCAACTTAAGCCCCTATGGACTGGTGATTTTACCGGGCAGTAAGTCCAGCCTAGCGGACTTAGATTGGTTACGCCAAAGCGGTTGGTTAGAACCCTTAGAGGCCTACCGCAAGGCTGGTGGGAAGGTTTTAGGGATCTGTGGTGGTTACCAGATGTTAGGCCAAAAGCTAGAAGACCCCGAAGCCTTAGAATCACCCGGCGGCGGGGAACGTGAAGGATTGGGCTTAATCCCGATGACCACGAGCTTTGGCCGAGAAAAACGCCTAACCCGCACGGCGGGCACCAGTCCTTTAGGGACCGCCTTCGAGGGCTACGAGATCCACCAAGGCCGTAGCTTCTACCAGGGGCCCCAACGTCCTTGGTTGACCTTAACCGATGGGCCTGAGGGCTGGAATGATGGGCAAATCTTTGGTAGCTACCAGCATGGCCTCTTCGAATCCCGCCCCTTTTTGGCTGAGTTCTTAGAGCAGGTCATGGCCTTTAGTTGGGACGCCGATCAAGGCGGCGACCCCTATGACCGCTTGGCCGATGGCCTAGAGCCGCACCTGGACTTGGACCAGATTGAAGCGATCTTGCGAGAGGGGTTGTGAAACCTTCGGAGGTCATACACGGCGGGGAGGCGGGCCGCTATTTTAAAGATTACGGGCTTGAGCCCCGACCTTACTTGGACTTTAGTGTCAATCTAAGTCCTTTGGGTCCGCCGCCTGCCATGTTGCGCGCGCTCCCTTCGGTTCAGGTGGTGGACCGTTACCCAGAGCGTCAGGGGCAACCGTTGATAGACTACTACCAACGGCGCTTCGGTTTGCTGGCCGAACGCATCTTACCGCTCAACGGCTCCATCGAGGGGATTTACCTCTGGGCCCATAAATTGCGCCCCCAAAGACCGCTAGTCTTAGACCCGGGCTTTGGGGATTATCAGGCGGCCTTGGCCCCCTTTGCCCAAGAGATCGTGCACCACTCATTGGTCGCCCCGGATTTTGACCTAGCCAGCTTGGAAGCCGCTTTACCCGGTTGTGATGCCTGTTTAGTGGGCAGTCCCCACAACCCCACCGGCACGGCCTTGGATGCTAAGCAGTGGGCCTCGTTGTTGGGCCGGTGGCCGGAGGTAAATTTTTTGGTGGATCAGGCCTTTTTGGGCCTGAGTGATGACCCCCAGGGCTTAAGCCTCTTGGATTTGGCTTTCCCCAACCTTTGGGTGCTGCTTTCGCTAACCAAGGAGTTTGCCTGCCCTGGCCTGCGTTTGGGGGCCTTGATTAGCCCTCAAGACCAAGCGGCTTTTTGGTTGTCAGAACTCCCGCCTTGGCGTTTGAGCGGCCCCGCGTTGGCGGCAGTAGAGGCCTTGGCGGAGGAAGCCGACTATTTGCCGAACCTACAGGTCAATTTGAATCAAAGCCGTCAGGAGGTTTTTCGGGCCTTAAGCGCCTTGCCCCGGTGCCAGCCAACGCCTAGCCGGGCCAATTTCTTTTGGGTGCGCTATGGTGGGGATATAGATGCGCTCTTAGGGGCGGCCCTGCAGGCTGGATTTTTTCTGCGCGATGGCCGTAGTTTTTTAGGGTTAGAAGACGCCGCTTACTTCCGTTTGGGGCTGAAGACAGCAGCCGAAAATAGGCAACTACTGGAATTTTTGGCCCGGTATCTTGCTTAAAAACATGGTTTCTGTTCCATAAAAACAAAAGCTTAAATCTTAATTGCTCCCTTCCCTTGACGGCGCTCTTCATTTCACCAAAGATGAACTCCTCAAGCTTTTAGGAGGAAGTAGGGTTAAAATCCCTCACTGGCGCGCAACTGTGAAGCACCCTAGTGGTGACAAGTCAGAACTTTCGCATCCAAATGATCCTCGCGCACAGGATACCCGGAGTCCAGCTGCCCCTTGCGGGCCCTGAATCCCCCCAAAATCCCTGTGTTGCCGCCCATTAAGGGCAGATAGCCGCGGCCTTTTGCCTGCAAAAATTTTAGGCAAGGGCTTGTGCCTAGTTTTGAGCGTTAACCCTACAGAAGAGTCCACATGGCCTTACCAAAAAAAGTCTGGGAAAAAGGATATGTCCAAGTCTATACCGGAAATGGCAAGGGGAAGACCACGGCCGGTTTTGGTCTGGCCTTGCGGGCTGTGGGCGCGGGTTTTAAGGTTTACATCGGCCAGTTTGTCAAAGGCATGGACTACATCGAGCTTAAGTCCTTTGAAGCCTTAAAAGAACAAGTCACCTTGCGCCAGCTGGGCACCGACCATTGGGTCTTCGGCAACCCCAGCGCCGATGACTTGGCCAATGCCGCTGCGGGTTTAGAAGAAGCGCGCCGAGAGATGCTCTCGGGCAAGTACAAACTGGTGGTCCTCGACGAAGCCAACGTGGCCGTTAGCTTGGGCCTGCTGAAGGTGGAGCAGATGTTGGAGTTGATCGACGTTAAGCCCGAAGGGGTGGAGCTGGTTTTAACGGGTCGTAATGCCCCAGAAGAGATCATCGAACGGGCCGACTTGGTCACTGAAATGCGCGAGATCAAGCATTATTACCAAAAAGGGGTCAAGGCCCGTTTGGGGATCGAATGTTAACGCTGATCACCGGCGGAGCCCGTAGCGGGAAGAGCCGCATGGCCTTGGAGTTGGCTGGCAAAGCGAAGAAAATCGCCTTTTTAGCGACCGGGCAAGCGATTGATGAAGAGATGGCCGCCCGCATCCAAAAGCACCGCTTAGAGCGCGACGAACGGTTCGAGACCCTAGAAGAGCCTTTGAACTTGGCCCGCGCTTTAAGCCACTTGCCCGAAGGGGCTGATTTTTTGATTGTCGATTGCCTGACCCTTTGGGCCAATAACTTAATGTTTGATCAGGGAGAGTTGCCCTCTTATCCCCAGGTAGACAGCTTTTTTCAGGCCCTTCTGACCTGCCTCATCCCGGTGGTCTTGGTGACCAACGAAGTGGGTATGGGCGTGGTACCCGAACATTCTTCGGCCCGTTTTTTCCGTGATTTAGCGGGCCGAATCAACCAGCAGGCTGCGGCCCAGGCGGACCGGGTGGTCCTGATGGTGTCCGGTTTGCCCCTCACCATCAAAGAACCCTCATGAACCCTGCTTTAACCGATTGGATCAGCCGCATCAAGGCCCCTGAGCGCCAACTTGAGCCCCAACTCCGCGCCCATCTGGACGATTTGACCAAACCGCTGGGTAGTTTGGGGCGCCTAGAAGAAATCGCCTTGAAACTGGGGTTGATCCAAGGGCAGTTGGAATTAAAGACCCACTCCAAGCGACTCTATTGTTTTGCTGGCGACCACGGCGTCGCCTTTGAAGGGGTCTCGGCCTTTCCGCGCGAGGTGACGCCCCAAATGGTGTTGAATATGTTGGCCGGAGGCGCGGCGATCAACCAGCTTTGCCAAAACGCCGGGGCTGACTTGAAGGTGGTGGACATGGGCGTTGATTTTGATTTTGAGCCCCACCCGAACCTGATCCAAGCCAAGGTGGCCAAGGGCACCCAAAGCTTTATCCAAGGCCCGGCCATGAGCCAAGAGGACTGCGAACAGGCTTTGTTGGCGGGGATCAAACTGGCCGAAGCGGCCCAGGCCGATGGGGTGCAGTTATTGGGCACCGGTGAAATGGGCATTGCCAACACCACCCCTGCGGCGGCCCTCTTTGCCGCCTATTTACCCTGCCAGCCGCAAGAGATTGTGGGGCGGGGGACCGGCGTTGATGATGCGGGGTTAGCGCGCAAGATCGAGGTGATCAAAAAGGGTTTGGAGCTGCACCAATCAGCGCTCAAGGACCCGGCTGAAACCCTGGCCGCTCTAGGCGGCTTTGAAATCGCCGGGATCGCCGGTTTGGTGCTGGGGGCGGCAGCCCTGAAGATACCGGTGGTGGTGGATGGCTTCATTAGCTCGGCGGGGGCTTTAGCGGCCTTAAAAATTGCCTCGGCAGCGGCGGAGTACCTTTTCTTTAGCCACCTTTCGGCCGAACAGGGACACCGCCTTTTTGCCGAAACTCTGGGGATCAAGCCTTTGATGGATTTGGACCTGAGGTTAGGTGAAGGTACCGGTGCGGCCTTGGCCTTTTGTTTGATCGAAGGGGCCGCGTTGTGTAGCAACCAAATGGCCACCTTCTCGGGGGCTAAAGTGAGCACAAAGGTTTAAATATTGAACCACTTAAAGGCTAGGGACGGTTTCCCTTGACGGGGGCCTTCCCGTTGCCCAATGATGAGCGCTGTAACATTTCCGGAGGAAGTAGGGTTAGAATCCCTCACTGGCGCGCAACTGTGATGCACCCTTAGCGGTGACAAGTCAGAGCTTCCGAATTCTTTTCATCCTCGCGCACAGGATACGGAATCCAGCGGCCCAACCGGGTGCTGAATCCCCCCTAAAAATCCTCTGCTGCGGCCTCTTGAAGGATTAATCTTTGAGAGTTAGCTGTAGGTTTAGTTTCATGAAGAAGTTCATTGCAGTGGCCTGTTTGGCCCTGTCTTGCGGACCCCTTTGGGCCGCGGAATCAGACAATAAGGAAATCTTGATCACCGCCACCCGGACCCAATCAGGTCGCCAGGGCGGCGTTTCGGGCAAAGTGGTCAATCAAGAGGTCATTGAGGTATCCAACCAAACCCAGGTCGAGGCCCTTTTAGCCGACCTACCGGGAATTGAATTGACCCGCAACGGCGGACCCGGCGGGCAGACCTCGATCTTCCTGCGTGGTGCGGACTCTAAGAACGTGTTGATCTTGATTGATGGGGTGATGGTCAACGATCCCTCCCACTCGGGGCGCGGCGCTAACATTGCCGACTTGACGCTAGACAACATTGAGCGGATCGAAGTGCTCAGTGGTCCTCAGTCGGTTCTTTACGGTTCCAATGCTTCGAGCGGCGTGATCCAAATCTTCACCAAAAAGGGCGGCGAGCCCAAGTCTCAGGTGGGCGTTGAGGCTGGTTCCTTTAATACCCAGCGGGTCTACGGTAGCAACCAAGGGCGCTCAGGTGCCCTAGATTGGAGCGGCCAGATCAGCCAAACCACTTCAGACGGAATCTCTAGCGCCGATGCGCGCAACCCGCTTTTGCCCGACGACGGAAACACCAACGAGGCTGACGCTTGGAGCAACCAAACGGCCGCTTTGGGATTTGGCTACGACTTCGGCGAAAAGCGACAACTGCGCTTTAATTTACGCAAGGTATCCTCAGACAAGCAGCTAGATGACACGGGCAACGGCTATCTGGGCGACCATTTTACCGGTTACCCGGCGGTGGCCGACCCCAACGGGGACCTAGAAAAACACCAGTCCAACGACTTGCTTTTTTATGGGCTGAGCTACAGCCACCGCGCCTTTGGTGGTGAGTTGGAATCGACCTTTGCTTATAAAGGGAGCCAGATAAACCGCAACCTCTTTGACGCCACCAACGAAAAAAGCAACGACTTCACCGGCACCAGCCAAGAATTTAACTGGCAGGGCAGCCTCTTTTTAGGGGACCAGGAACTGACCTTGGGGCTAGGGCGCGTAAACGAAAGTTTGCTGCAAAACAGCTACACAAGCGGCGTGGGCACCGAGGACGCAAACCAGCAAGCAAGCACCGACAGCCTTTGGCTGCAAGACCAAATCCCGGCTTTAGACGAGGCTCTGGAAATT
Source organism: bacterium (assembly GCA_032250835.1). Classification (GTDB taxonomy): domain Bacteria; phylum SAR324; class SAR324; order XYD2-FULL-50-16; family XYD2-FULL-50-16; genus TamC13-09. The sequence continues at coordinate 299,608 of JAVVEA010000001.1, read as the reverse complement.
CTGGTTGGGGTCCGCATGGACAACCACGACAAATACGGCAGCCAATCGACCTACCGCATTGCCCCGGCCTATAAGTTTCAGGATCTGGGGCTGAAACTGAAAGCCAGCTACGGCACGGGCTTTCGTTCCCCTTCGCTTTATGAGCTATTTGGCACCTACACCGCTTACGGTACGCTATATACTGTCGGTAACGCCGAGTTGGGCCCCGAAAAGTCCACCGGCTGGGACTTAGGCATTGAAAAACAATTAGGTAAGTGGATGCTGGAGGTGACCACCTACCAGATGACCTTCACCGACCGCATCGACTATGTGTACAACTACACCACCTTTGCCGGGGACTACCAAAACGTAACCGGTCAGACCCAAACCAGCGGCACCGAATTAAACCTTTCGGGCAAGGTGGGGACCGATTGGAGTCTAGATGGCTCGGTGACGGCGGCGAAAACCAAGGATCCCGATGGCGAACCTTTGGCCCGCCGGGCAGAGCAACTAGCCTCGGCCAGCGCGATTTATACGGGCCTTGAAGGTTTAAAAGCCAGGTTGGGCGTCAAGCAGGTAGGGGCGCGTCCCACAGCGGGCACAGCCCTGGACAAAGACGGCAACGCCGTCAGTGAATTAGATGCCTATAACTTGGCCAATCTTTCGCTAGATTACCAATTGAGCCCCCGTTATAGCCTCTATGGCCGGATTGATAACCTCACCGATGCTTATTACGAAGAGGCCTGGGCTTACGGTACGCCGGGGCGCAACTTCCTCTTGGGTGTCAAGGCGGACTTTTGAACCAGCCTCAATTGCCGCCCAAAGGGGCGGCCTTTGGCCTGTCCTTTTCGGGCGGCAAAGACGGCTTGTTGGCCCTATGGCGGGCTAAAGCCGCCGGGGCGGTGCCTCAGGTCTTGGTCAACATGTTGATCGAAACGGGCGGGCGCAGCCGCAGTCATGGGCTGCGCTCCGAGGTGATCGCCGCTCAGGCGGCCTCTATGGGCATTGAACTGGTCCATGGTGCGGCTAGTTGGGGCGACTATGAAGCCCGGTTTATTGAGGTCCTCTCGGGCCTCAAGGCGCGGGGCATCGAACATATGGTCTTCGGGGACATAGACCTCGAAGACCACCGGCTCTGGGAAGAGCGGGTTTGCGCCGCCGCCGGAGTGACCGCCCATTTGCCCCTATACCTCAACGCCCGGGTGGCGATGCTCGAAGAGTTCATTGCGGCGGGCTTTAAGGCAATGATCGTGGCGGTCAAAGACGGGGTGATGGACCCCGCCTTTCTGGGTCGGCTTTTGGACCAAGACCTTAAAGAAGAACTGGCCCGGTTGGGCATCGATCCTTGCGGAGAAGAGGGCGAATACCATAGTCTGGTGGTAGACGGGCCCCTATTTACCCATGAAGTAAAGGTGGTTCCCGGTGAGCGGGTGCTCCGTGACGGTGTGTGGTTTTTGGATCTGGATTTGGCGTGAAAGTTTTCTGGTGGGGAATCCTCTGTTTGCTGTGGGGCGGTGGCGCGCTGGCGGCGGAGCCCTGCCCGACCCGGCCCATCGACCAGCCCCGCTGGGCGCAAGGCTTTAGCTTTAAGGCCGGTCCCGGTTACCGGATCTTAACGGTATCCAAGGCTTGGCAGGCCGCCGAAGACAGCCAACAATATCTATTGCTGCGGCGCGGCTGTCCGGCTCCGGCCGACTTGGCTGATCTGCCCCGCATCGCCGTGCCGGTCAAGCGTTTGGTGGCCCTATCGACCACCTACCTCCCTTCGTTGGTGATCTTGGGCCAGCAGGACCGGCTGGTGGCCACCACGGAATTTGATTTCATCAACACCCCCCAAATCCGCCAACTGGTTGAGGCAGGTAAACTGCAAGAGATCGGCCCGGAGGTGGAAGGGGAGTTAGAAAATTTAGTAACCCTTGAACCGGACTTGATTTTAGGCTTCGCGCTCAGCCAGAGGGGGGCACGCAGCAAAGAGCTGTTGGAGCGGTTGGGCATGCCCCTGGTGATCACCGGCGGTCACTTGGAAAAGAGCCCGTTGGGTCGTGCCGAGTGGATCTTGGTGCTCGCCGCGCTCTTTGACGCCCAAATCCCGGCCCAGGAACATCTAGACCGGATTTCAACAGAATACCTCCAACTAGTGACCCAGGCCCGCAATGCGGAGCCCAAACCTTTGGTTTTTGTGGGCAGCGAATTTAAGGGCGTTTGGTACGTTCCCGGTGGCCAGACCTACCAATCGACGATGGTCCAAGACGCCGGAGGGCGCTATCTCTGGGCCGATAACGACGAACAGGGAAGCCTACATTTAGACTTCGAAGCCGTCCTGATGCAGGCTGCCTCAGCGGATATTTGGCTCAACCCAGCGCTCTGGCGTGACCTTTCGATTGCTCGGCAGGAGCGCCGCTTTGATGCCTTTAAAGCGATCCGTACCGGGCAGGTTTACAACTACGACAACCGCCTCAACCCAAAGGGTGGCAATGACTATTGGGAAACCGGCAGTGCCTACCCCAACCGCGTGTTAAAGGACTTGATCAAACTGCTGCACCCTGAACTGCTACCCGAACACCAGCTATATTGGTACCGGAGGTTGCAATGAAGGGGTTGATGATTGCGGCCTTGGCTTTGTTGACTGCCTTGCTGGTCTTTGCCCTGCTGGCTTGGGGTTCTGTCTCGATCAGCGCCGGTGACCTTTGGCGCGCCTTGATCGGCTCCTCTGAGGCCCAAGAGGTCCACCGCCGGATTTTATACGACCTGCGCTTACCCAAGGCCTTGGCCGCATTGGTGGCTGGAGCATCTTTGGCCGTCGCTGGGTTGTTGATGCAGACCCTGTTCGGTAACCCCTTGGCGGGACCTTACGTTTTGGGGATCAACTCCGGAGCGGGCCTGGGGGTCGCTTTGTTGGTTTTGGCTTCTGGCGGATTGGTGACCAGTTTAGGCGGCGGGTTGGCTTTGGCGGCGGCGGCTATCGGTGGGGCTGGCTTGGTTTTGGTGATGGTGGTCCTGCTGGCCGAACGGGTCCAGTCGGCGGTGACCTTGTTGATCTTGGGGTTGATGTTCGGGGCCATGGCCAACGGCGTGGTCAGTATTTTGATCTACTTTGCCCAGCCCGACCAAATCCAAGCCTTTTTGCTTTGGACCTTTGGTAGCTTCCGCGCCTTGGGCACCCAGCAGTTGGCCATCCTCTCGGCGATTTGTTTGCCTGCCTTGGCCTTGGCACTCTTACTTCCCAAGCCGCTGAATGCGCTGCTTTTGGGTGAGGAATATGCCGCTAGTATGGGGGTGGAGGTCAAGCAGTTGCGGCGGCGTTTGCTGTGGGCGGCAAGCCTGTTGGCCGGGGCGGTTACCGCCTTTTGTGGGCCCATCGCTTTCTTAGGGATCGCGGTGCCGCATCTGTGCCGCTTCCTCTTTAAGACCGCTGACCACCGCATCTTGCTGCCTGCCTGTATTTTTTTAGGGGCAGACATGGCCTTGGCCGCCGAGTGGGTCGCTGGGATGCCCGGCAGTAGCTCGGCCTTGCCGATCAATGCTATTTTGGCGCTAGTCGGCGCGCCGGTGGTCTTTTGGGTGGTCTTGAGGAGGGCCCCTTGAATTTGCTTTGTGGGGAAAACCTGAGCATTGGGTACAAAGGCCGTACCTTAACTAGCGGCTTAAATCCCCAGCTGCGCGCCGGGGAGTTGGTCTGTCTGTTAGGGCCCAACGGGGCGGGCAAAACCACGCTGCTCAAGACTTTGGCTGGGTTGCTGCCGCCCTTAGGCGGGAAGGTGCTGCTCAAAGGACAAGAAATGCACCAGCTCAGCGCCCAGGCCCGGGCTCGGTTGTTGTCCTTGGTGCTGACCGAACGACCTAGAGCGCCGCTATTTCCGGTTGAAGAACTGGTGGCGCTGGGACGCCAGCCCCACACCGGTGCCCGAGGAACCCTTTCGGCAGCCGACCAAGGGGCCATCGAACAGGCCATGGTGCGTGCTGGCGTATTGGACTTGCGGATGCGCCATCTGGGCCAGCTTTCGGACGGCCAGTTGCAGCGCGTAATGATTGCGCGGGCCTTGGCTCAGGAAACACCGGTTTTAGCACTCGACGAACCCACCGCTTTTTTGGATCTACCCCACCGCCTCTCGACGCTGCGGCTCCTGCGGCAATTGGCCCAAGCAGAGGGCAAGGCCGTGCTGCTCAGCACCCACGAATTAGACCTAGCCCTACGCTTGGCCGACCGCCTCTGGCTGCTGGGTCCCGAGGGACTGCTGCAAGGAGCTCCGGAGGATTTAGCGCTCAGCGGGGCTTTAGAGCGGGCCTTCGGAGCGCCGGTGTTAGACCCCTTAAGCGAAGAGTCCAGCCCCGCAGGGGGGCAACTGCGCATTGAGGTCGAGGGAGCCGCCAAGCGTTGGGCCGAACAGGCCGTCTTGCGGGCCCACTGGCGCATTGACGACCAAGCAACCTTGGTGTTGCGTCAAGAGGCCGGTGCTTGGGTGTTGGGGGAACGAAGATTTGAGCTACTGGGGCCGTTGGTGGACCACCTGCGGGGGCGCTGATGGAGCTGCTGGTTCTGGCCATGCTGTTAGACCGGATTTGGGGCGACCCGCCGGTCTGTTGGCACCCGGTCCGTTTGATGGGCAGACTTTCGCACCTACTGGAGGCTTGGTTTTATCCTTTAAAACGGCTGGGCGGGGTGCTGCATTGGGCTTTGGGCGGCTTGGTGGTGTGTTTATTACCCCTAGGCTTGTTGGATTTGGCGGCTAAGTACCAACCCTGGCTCGCATGGGCCTTGGAAGGTTTTTTGCTTTATCTACTGCTGGCCTACGGGGATTTGATCGCCCAGGGGCGCAAGGTGGCTGGATCGTTATTAGAAGGTGACCCAGAGGCCGCGCGTTATCACACCTCTTATCTAGTCAGCCGCGAAACCGCCCCGATGGACCCCCCCGCCATGGTCCGAGCGACCCTAGAAAGCCTTGCGGAAAACTGGGTGGATGGATTCCTGAGTCCCCTTTTGGCCTATCTGGCCTTTGGTTTGCCGGGCCTGTTGCTATTTAAGTGGACCAGTACCTTAGATAGCATGATCGGCTACCGAAATACCCGCTATTTGGCCTATGGTTGGGCGGCCGCTAAGCTGGACGATTTCTTTAACTGGCTTGGGGCGCGGCTTTCTTGGCTGCTTTGGGGGCTGGCTGGTGCTTCGAAGGCCGCCTGGGCGATTGGTTGGCGCGACCGGGGGGTGACGGCTTCGCCTAATTCCGGTTGGAGCGAAGCCTCTGCTGCGGGGGCCTTGGGGGTTCAGCTGGGGGGGCCGGTCTGGCGTGAAGGGCAGCTAGATGAGGCCCCTTGGATCGGCGACGGCAACCAAAGGCCCGAAGCCCCAGAGATCCACCGTTTGGTCTTATTGCTTGAGCGGCAATGGTGGTTTCTCTGGATCGGGCTTTGGTTGTATATGGCACTGAATAGGTACTATTTTGTCTAACCCTTTACGTTAAGGGCTTAGTTCTTTGGGTACAATAAAGCCAAGAATTAAAAACCCTATTGAATGGAGGAGCCATGAATAAGCCCATTCGCTTGGTCTATGTAGACCGTGATGCCTGCACCAGTTGCCAACTATGCACAGACGAGTTGCCCGAAGTTTTTGCCATGGATGACGATGACCTAGCCTACGTCCACAATCCCGCCGGTGCCCCCCAAGAGGAGATCCAAGAATCCATAGATTCCTGTCCTGGAGAGTGCATCCATTGGAAAGACGAGGATTAAACTTGCCCCAAAGACCTGGGGTCGGTATTTTTACTTCATGAATCCTCCGCAGAACAGCTTAAAATTGCAGCCCTTGGTCTGGATCGATCAGGAGTCCTGCGTGCAATGTGGTAATTGTAGCAACAGCTTACCGCAAGTCTTTGGAGCCGATGACGATGGCACCGCCTTTGTCCACCGGCCCAGTGGGGCTTCACCGGAACTGATCCAGCAAGCCATGGACCAATGTTCGGGGAGCTGTATCCATTGGCAACAAACGCCTCTAAGCGACGCAAACCAACCATGAAGGCCACCAGCCCCGCCCAGCTAGAACAACTCTTCTGGCAGCAAAAAAAAGCCTTTGAAGCCGACCGCTACCCTAAGCTAAAAGAACGGGCGAAAAACCTCCGTCTCTTGATCCAGCTACTGAAAGAAAACCACCTAGCACTAGAAGCGGCCATTAGCGCCGACTTTGGCCAGCGTAGCGCCACAGAAATCCGGATTTCGGAAGTCTTGGTGAGTGTAGAGGGGCTACGCCATGCGCTCAAACAGCTGCGTAGCTGGATGTTGCCCCAGGAACGAAGCAGTTCGATTTGGTTTTATTTCAACCGCAATCAGGTATTGTATCAGCCTCTGGGCGTAGTCGGCGTGATCGTTCCTTGGAACTATCCTCTTTATCTTGCCTTAGGCCCTTTAACCGGAGCCTTAGCCGCCGGAAACCGGGTGATGGTCAAATTGCCCGAACAGACCCCCCGGTTCAGTGAATTGCTGGCTCAGTTGTTGGCGCGTTATTACTCGGAAGATCAAATCGCTTGTGTGATCGGCGGGCCCGATGTTGGGGCCGCTTTCGCGAGCCTACCCTTCGACCACCTCCTGTTTACCGGTTCCACTAAGGTGGGCAAGATGGTGATGTCGGCGGCGGCCAAGAACCTCACGCCGTTAACCCTGGAATTGGGCGGCAAAAGTCCGGCGTTGGTCACCTCGGCGGCGGATCTAAAAAAAGCCGCCCAGCGGATCTTGAACGGAAAGCTCCTCAATGCGGGGCAAACCTGCGTCGCTCCTGATTATGTCTTGGTCCCCACCGCCCAGCGCGAAGCTTTTTTGCAGTGCTTAAGGACGGCGGCAGAAGAGATGATCCCTGAGGTAGAGCCGAATCCGCAATACACCAGCTTGATTTCCCCTGCAGCCTTTGAGCGCATGAAGGAACTATATACCGAGGCGATGAGCCTAGGGGCCTCGGAATTCCGTTTGGTGCGCGGGCCTATCTTTTACGAGCAGCAGCGCAAAGTGGCCCCGGTGGTGCTGGCCGATGTGCCGCCAGAAGCAGCCCTGCTAAAGGAAGAAATCTTTGGTCCCCTATTGCCGGTAATCGGGTATCAAAATCTTCAAGAGGCTATTGATTATGTCAATGCGCGTCCGCGTCCCTTGGCTTTGTATGTGTTCACTAAAAAGTCTAGGGAGGCCCAAAGGGTCTTGCGTTCGACGCATTCGGGCGGAGCGGCGATCAACCATTGTTTGATGCAAATCGCCCAAGACGACTTGCCCTTTGGTGGCGTTGGAGCTAGCGGCATGGGCCGGTATCATGGGCGTGAAGGTTTCTTGAGCTTCAGCCACGATAAATCGGTCTACCACCAATCTGCTTTAGACCTGATGGGCCCCTTTTACCCTCCATACGGCCGATGGACCCACCGGTTTATTGGTTGGATTTTGCGTTTCGGTAAATCGCTGTCAGAATAGTCCCAGGGCTATTATATCTGTTAGTAGGACCTTTATCTTAGGTCTGATAAACTAGGGCATACTTAAGACACCCTACTAGAGGTCTCCCAAATTGCCTGTAGGTCCCTTTTTTTACTGGCCAAGGAGGTTCTTCTGGGTTACTCTTGTAACAAACCTAGGCACTAATCCCTAGATAACCCATGAAGACCAAGACCCTTCTCCTGCTAGTGGCCCTTTGGGGCCTGATAGCGGCCCCCTCCTGCTGGGCCGAAGGGGTACTTGCGCTTTCGAGCCGCGGGGTAGAAAATCCTTGGAACCTCGCGGTCCGCGATTCTTTTGAAGCCCGTCTGAACACCATGGGGCTCAAGGTTCCGGTTACCTACCGCTTCTTAGATTCCCAAGACCTCGCCGATCCCACTTCAGCCCAACTGCTGGCTGAGTTGATGTCCACCAGCTTTAAAAAGCGACGCCCTTCGGTGATTTTGGCCTTGGATCTTCCGGTCTTAAATTGGCTAGAATCCCAAGGTCGTACTTTTTGGGGAGAGACGCCGCTCTTGGTCGGGAGCCAATATCCCATTTCTTCTTTGTCTTACATTGGCGGCGTGAGCGGTGTCGGGATGGAGCCAGACCTGCGTCAGGTTTTAACTTCCGGTTTGCGGCTCTTTAAAAATACCCAAGAAATATTTGTTGTTAACGACAGCCTAGGCCCGGGTTTTGACTTAAGGCAGCGCTTCGAACAGCTAGCCCTGGCTTTTAGCGATAAGACGTTCATCTTTTTAGATCGCCTCTCTGCGGCCCAACTGGACGCGGAGATTGAACAGGCCGGACCCGATAGTATGGTGGTGTTGGGTTACTCCGCCGCCCTCGAAGCCCAAGGGAAATTACCCGATAGTTTTTTAGAGCGACCGGTTTTACCGCTCTATGCTTACCAAATCAGTTGGGGGGCTTTGGGCGGGCCGGTGCTGAGTGCGAAAGATCAGGGCCACAAACTGGCTGGTTTAGTGGTGCAGCAAATAGAGCAGGGCCGCTCCGAGCCGGTCTGGGTCGGGCCGAGCGAAATTTGGTACGATCAGGCTCGTTTGGACGTCTTAGATGTTGACCTGAGCCTATTGCCGAGCCAAGCGCAACTGATCGAAGCCCAGGAAACCGGTTACCCAGGGTGGATCTTAGCTTTGGTGATGTTTCTTTGTTTGTTGTTGGGTTTGGCGACCTTTTATTTGGCCTTTTATTTTTGGAAAAAGAGCCGCGCTGAACGGGACTTAAAACTGGCCAACCAATGGCTGGAAGATCAAGTCAACAAGTCCACCGAAGAATTGGAACAGATTTACCACCGCATCCACTTTGAACTGAGCGAACGCAAGGGGGCTGAAGAGGCTTTATTTGCTTCGGAACTGCGCTTTCGTACCTTCGTGGAGCATAGCCCGGTGGGGATTTTGGTGAGCAGCCCGGACCACAACATCGAATACGCCAATCCCGCCCTGGGGGTTTATTTTGGATTAGAGTCCGAGGAACTGACGGACCGTAAACTTGAAGACTACTTCCCCAGCGACTTGGTGGTTTTCCCTAAAGACGCAGAAGCGGCCAAAGACGAGGGTAAAACCCGCGAATGGCCCTTAACCAGCCCAGACGGTGAAGACCTCTGTCTTTTGTCCAAATCCGCCTTTTTTACGGGCGTAAACCAGCAACGCAAGGCGATTACCTTTGTGGTGGACATCACCGGACTTAAGCGGATCGAAAACCAACTAAGGCAAGCCAACGAAGAAGCTAGGTCTGCGGTCCGCGCCAAAGCGGAATTTTTGGCCACCATGAGCCACGAGATACGAACGCCGCTAAACTCGGTCTTAGGGATGTCTCACTTGATGTGCGACACCAAGCTCGACGCAGACCAGCAGGACTATATTGAATCCATTTTGATGTCCGGTGAAAATCTCTTAAAAATCCTCAACGGTATTTTAGACTATTCGAAGATCGAAGCCGGTCGGATGCAGTTGATCGAGAGCCGGGTTGATCTGGTGGATTTGTCTGAGCGGGTGGTGGAAATGTTGGAAGTCCAGGCGGCGACCAAGGGATTAGAACTGTTTACCCGCATTTCACCGGAGCTTCCGGTTTCCGTCTTGGCCGATGAAACCCGCCTGAACCAAATCATGCTGAACTTGGCGGGCAACGCCATCAAATTCACCGACCAGGGCGCGATCTCTTTAAGCTGGAGCCTCCCGAGTCCGGGTGTCTTGCGCCTAAGCGTGACCGACACGGGGATCGGGATCACCAAAGAACAGCAGTCCGGGCTTTTTGAAGCCTTTAGCCAAGTGGATAGCTCATTGAGCCGAAAATATGGCGGCACCGGCTTAGGTTTGGCGATCAGCGCGAAGCTGGTGCAGTTGATGGATGGCCAGATTGGGCTAAACAGTCAGGCCGGAGTGGGCAGTGAGTTTTTTGTAGATATTCCGCTCAAGCCCTACCACCGCTTACAAGGCGAATGGGAACGCCCCCACCAAGAGAGCTTTTTGGGTAAAAGAGTTTTGTGGATCGGCGATTTGGCACCCAAGCGCGATATGCTCACCGAACGGCTTGAGTTCTGGGGCTTCTCGGTTACCCAGGTGACCTCGCGTTTTTATAGCCCAGAGGTCTTGAAACAACCTCTAGACCTGATCTTAGTGGATAATCGGCTTGAAGGGTTGGACGCTATGGCGTTGGTGGCTGAGCTCAAGCAGTCGGCCCCTTGCCCGGTGCGTTACCTGCGCAATGGGCATGATGCCAAACGCGACGCCTGGGCTTTGCCTAACCCGGTACGCCTAAAACCCCTGTTTGAATCCCTCAAACACGCCTTGGGCGGCACCTCGGCCAAATCTAAAAAACGCGAGAAAACCCATTACCCTGACTTGGGGCGTAAATACCCCATGAACATTCTGGTGGCCGACGACAACCCTTTAAACCTCAAGTTAGCCTCTAAGATGTTAGAGCGGCTTGGTTATAGCGTTGAACTAGCTAAAGACGGGCAAGAGGCGGTCCAGAAGGCCTGCGTAGGTGGGGTGCATTTGGTCTTGATGGATATCCAAATGCCGCTATTAGACGGCATGCAAGCGGCCCAGAAAATCTGGGACCAGTTGGGTTCGGCCCGCCCTAAGATCATCGCCTTGACGGCCAACACCTCGACCGAAGACCTGTTGGCCTACAGCACCCAGGGGTTTGACGGACATTTAACCAAACCGCTGATGCCCGAAAAGCTGGTGGAATCTTTAGAGCTTTGGGGCCGCTTCTTCTTTGAAGAAGTCCAACAGGGTCCCGCTTAGGTCCGGTTTCTGCTTTAAACTTTCTTTATACTCCTTCCTTTATGGCCCCCTTTGCGGGGGGAATCTTTTGGCTTGGCCCTAGCCATTCTTAAGGGCCTCCATGCTGGCATAGGCAATGCATTTCAAACCTTGAAGAAAGATCTACTTTCCCCAAGGAGCTTAAAGCCATGGATTCGATTTTCTCTCTAATGTCCGCCCTGAAGGGCCAGCAACGGCAGATGGACGCGGTAGCCAACAACTTGGCCAACGTCAACACGCCGGGCTACAAAAAAGATACGGTGCTCTTTAAGGAAGTATTTAACGAATACTCCATGCAAGATCTGGAATCCGAACAAGAGAGCTTTTCCCATGAGCAGTTTATCTCCCCGCTGACTCGTAGCCACTCTTCATTTGTGGCTCCGGATCACGTGGCCGCGCGCATGTCCAACGGCAAGATGACGCCAACCCAAAACCCCTTTGACTTAAGCCTGCAAAAATCCGGCTTCTTTACCGTAGAGGGTGAGCACGGCACGGCCTACACCCGCAACGGCCGGTTTATGCAAGACGCGCAAGGCTATTTGATCACCAACGGTGGCGAAAAAGTCTTAGGCGAAAACGGACCCATCAAGATTGACGGCAAAAGCTTCGCCGTGGGTCGTGACGGTTCGGTGATGGTAGACAACCAAAAGGTAGACCGACTTAAAATCGCCAATTTCGAACAGCCCGACCGCTTGACTAAGTTGGGCAACAGTCTTTGGGTACCGGGCTCCGACGCCCAGGTGCCGATTCCTCAAAGCGACGTGGTTATCCACCAGGGGATCTATGAAGGTTCTAACGTGGAAACGGTCGAGGAAATGGTGGAAATGATCACCCTGAACCGCCATTACGAAGCGGCTCAAAAGGCACTTAAAAGCAACGATGAACTAAGCGGCCAGGTGATCAACATCGCCCGCGTTTAACCAAATATCAGGAGATAACCCGTCATGATGACCTCACTTTATACCTCGGCGACCGGCATGAGCGCCCAGCAGTCACAAATCGATACCATTTCGAACAACCTGGCGAACGTTAATACCAACGGCTTCAAACAAAGCCGCAACAACTTCCAGGACCTGCTCTATTCTAACGAGATCGTCGCCGGTAGCGCCACTAGCTCCAACACCATCAGCCCCACGGGTTTACATAAAGGCCACGGTGTTAAGTTGATCGGCACCCAAAAGGTATTCAGTCAGGGTAACTTGACCCACACGGGCCACGACCTCGACATCAGCATCGATGGCGACGGCTTTTTTCAGGTCCTGCGCCCCAACGGCTCGATCAGCTATTCGCGCGATGGGGCTTGGCAGCGCGATGCCAACGGGCGGGTGGTTAATGCAGATGGGTACCCCATGGAACCCGAAATCGTGGTGCCCCCTGAGGCTACCAAATTAGTGATCTCTCAAGACGGCGTGGTCCAGATTTTAGTGGGCGATGACCCGACCCCGACTAGGATCGGCAACATCCAATTAGCCAAATTCATCAACCCCGCAGGTCTAAACCCAATCGGCAAAAACCTCTTTATGGCCACGGCTGCTTCGGGCGCTCCGGTCAATGCGGACCCCGGTCAAGACGGGATCGGACTGGTTAGCCAAGGTTTCTTGGAAAAGTCCAACGTCAGTGTGGTGGACGAGATGGTTAACATGATCGTCGCCCAGCGGGCCTATGAGGTGAACTCCAAGTCGATCCAGACTTCAGACAATATGTTGCAAACAGCGGTGAACATTGTTCGCTAAGGGGATGACCATGAAACGCATCAGCCTACTTTTTAGCCTTTTGGCCTTGATCTACGCTCCTTTGCTCTGGGCGGCTCCGGCGGATTCTACCTTGCATCAGATCGAGATTAGGGTGCTGCCCGAGTCGGTGGTCTACTCAGAGACCTATGCACTGGGCGATATTGCCGAGTTAGACGGCTTTGATATTGATTTAATTGATAAGCTGTCTAAGCTGGAAATTGGCCGCAGCCCCATGCCCGGACGCAGCTACCGGATTTCTGAAGCTCAGGTTTCGGCTAAGCTAAAAGGCCTGATCCATCCGGACCAATTTAAGCTCAAGACGCCTAAAAACGTCCTGGTCAGCCGTGCGAGCATTAAGGTCACCAAAGAGCAATTGACCGAAGTGATCACCGAAGAGATCAAAAAGAACTTTAAGGAATATAAAGAGGTCAACGTCGAAATCAGCAGCCACCTGCGTGACGAGTTTATCCCCAAAGGAGAGGCTAGTTACCAAATCAACCGGATCGGCTCGCCCCAAAGAGTGGGCGGCGTGGGCTCATGGACCTTGCGGTTGGAAGTGGACGGTAAGCTCTATAAGAAGTTGATTGTCCGCGCCAAGGTGTCGGTGATCGACGAGGTGGTGGTGGCTAAGGGCATGATCCCTCAAGATCAAGTGATCGCCCAAGGCGATTTAACGACCCTCACCAAAGACATTTCCAACGAGCCGCGCGGGATCAAACGGGACGCTGATTTAGTGGTGGGCCAGCAGGCCCGGCGCGACATCTCCAAAAACGAGGCGATCCGCAGCCATCTGGTAGAAGAACCGGTGATTTTAGAGAAAGGCCAGCCGGTACAATTAGTTTACGAGACCGAGCGCCTGTTTCTGTCGAACACCGCCATTGCCCTGCGTAGCGCTAAGCTGGGAGACGTGATTCCGGTTCGTATCTTAGGTGAACATGGACGCACCATCTACGCGAAAGTGGTCAGCGAAAAACGTGTTGAAGTAGCCCTGTAGGCGAGGAGATGAAAATGAAATCAATCTGGATGAGCTTGATCATCATGGGACTTGTGGCGGCCTGTTCTTCGTCACCGATGCCCTTGCCGCCGATGACTGCACCGCCGCCGCCGCCCGAGAAACCGGCAGTGGACTATACCACCACCCGCGAACACAGCTACCGCATGCGCGCGCCGGTGCCGACCGAGCAAAACCGCTATGAAGGCTCCTTATGGCGCGACGAATCTAGCTGGGGCAACCTGCTGCGCGACCATCGGGCCCGGTTTAAAAACGACGTGTTGACCATCACCGATCTGACGGACATTATCATTATCCCCAAAAAGGAGAAGAAGCCCGCCCCGGTGACCGAACAAGCATTGGCCGGAACCGGTGCCGAAGCCGCCGCAGCCAGGGCTAACCAGATTCTGGACGTCGCCGCCGCCGTGACCGGTGAAGACAAGGTTGAAGAAGAGCAAAACGAAGTGTTGGCGTCGCTCAAGACGATCAGCGCTAGGGTCACCCAGGTGCTTCCCAATGGGAACATGGTGGTGATTGGCGAAAAAATTGACTACCGCCAACAGAACACCATCCGGTACGTGACCAAGATCAAGGGGATCATCCGGCCCGAAGACGTGAGCGATAAAAACGAGATTGGCTCTCTTAAGCTGGCGCGCTCAGAAGTGCAGATCAAGCGTCAAGTACAGGCCCGCAAGCTGAACCTAGGGGCCTTGGCTCCGTTGGTGGGCCAGCAAAAGGCCGGTTTCTTGGACCGCTTGAGCCACATTGCCACCCCCACGCCAGACAACCGCCAGCAGGCGGTAGGTACCCAGTAACGTCCCCCAATCAAAAAAGAGGCCCCCAAAATGGGGGCTTTTTTTTTGCCCCCGCTCTACGCAGCTCATCATGCCGCCATCCTCGTTCAAAAGGTACGGCCTGTGCATTATAGTGATAGAAGACCTATCCGTAGGCAACCGACTACCCACTGAAGCGAGACGCTGATGAGCACTGCCAGTTTAAAACGCACCAGCATAATTTTCCTGATGGCCCTCTTGGCCTTTGCCGACACCGCTTGGGCGGTTAGGATCAAAGACTTGGCGGGCATCCGCGGGATGCGTGACAACCAATTGATTGGCTTTTCTATTGTGATCGGCCTCAACGGAACCGGTGACACGCCCGACTCGCTGATGAGCCGCAAACCGCTGCGCAACGCTTTAGAACGGATGGGCGTCTCGATGGCATTAAACGAGATCAAAGGCCGCTCGATTGCGGCCGTCATGGTCACCGCCACCCTACCGGCCTTCGCTAAGCAGGGCCAAAAACTAGATGTTACCGTCAGTGCCCTCGGCGACTCAGTCAGCCTACGCGGCGGTATCTTGATCATGACCCCGCTGCGGGCCCCTTCGCGTGAAGTCTTTGCAGTCGCCCAAGGCCCGGTAGTGGACGTGCCGATGGGTGTGGAACTGCCCGAGGCGCGCGCCATGATCGGTGCTGAAGAGTTCAAATTTGACCCCCGCCGGAATATTGTGCCTACCGTGGGCCGTGTCGTTGGTGGGGCCTTAGTGGAACGCGAAATCAACCTTGAGTTGAACACCCGCACCCGCCTCTTCTTAAATCTTAAAGAACCGGACTTCACCACCAGCTTCCGCCTAGCCAAGGTAATCAACCGTAATTTAGGTGACGGCTCGGCCCGCGCTTCGGACGCCGGCACCGTGGAAATCTCGGTACCTTCGAGTTACCTAGGCCAAACCGTAGAGTTGATGAGCCGGATTGAGAATATGGACATCGAACCCGACGCCATCGCTAAGGTGGTCTTAGACGAGCGCACCGGCACGATTGTGATGGGCACCCATGTGCGTATCTTGCCGATTGCCATCTCTTACGGGAATCTAAACATCCGCATCGGCGAGAAGCGCAAGGTCGCTGACCCCAACGCACGCCGAGGCAACCAGCCCGAACCGCCACCGGAACCAGAAGAACAGGGTAACGTGATCCTCTTTAAAGGCGGCGTAGACATTAAGGAAGTGGTAGACGGCCTCAACAAGATCGGCATCAGCAACTCTGACTTGATCGAGGTCTTAAAGACCATCAAGTCCGCTGGCGCTCTTCAGGCCGAATTGATCATCAAATAGTCCAAGCAACACCAAGGAAAGGTTATGCTCAACGATATTCAAGCCCAAATCTCCGCCGTACGGATGCGGCGCCCAGCGGTGGGTGGACAAAACGATCTCGCCCGTCTGGCTAACCGCAAGAATGCGGTTGAAGGAGACGCAGAAAAGGCGCAGTTCAACAAAGAGTTGAAAGTGGCCAGCGACGGTTTTGAAGAAATCTTTACCAAGAAGATGTTGCAGTCTATGCGCAGCAATGTTTTTAAGTCAGATTTCATCAGCGGCGGTGCCGGTGAAGAGATTTTTCAAGACATGCTGGATGAAAATTATTCTCAGCTCCTGACGCGCACCCGCTCCTTGGGGCTTTCGGACTGGATTTACGAAAATACCAAGAAGTCTTAAAGTTTTGGGTCCCGCTAGCCGATAAGGGAGGCATCAGGGCTTAAATGGAAATGACATGACGGCACCTGAAGATTTTGTTAAAGTTTTTCCCAAGACTTCCGATAAGGAAGCAACAGGTTTTTTCACAAGGGACCCTCAAAGCAAAGGGAAGCGATGAAGATTCACGGTCAATACACTAAACCGACCGCCCAAGATCGCAATGTCCAAGGGCCGGGAGGAAAAGATGGGGCTTCGAAATCCGCCAAGGCGGAGGCCAAAGGCCCCATTGAAAACCGCCCAGTCACCCAGAATCTAACGTTAAATAAAGTGCGCGCCAAAATCGACGGCGAGCCGGACGTTAATCTGGAAAAGGTCAAAGCACTTAAAGAGCGGATCAAGAAAGGCGAGTACCAAGTAGATAGCGCCAAATTGGCGGCCAATTTGCTGAAAGACTCAGCCATTGAAGACACCTAAGGAACCCCGATGATCCTTAAATCCCTAATTGATAACCTCAAAGCCCAGGTGGAATGGCATCAGCTGTTGCATCAGGTTTTGGTGATGGAGGCCCAAGAAATTGGCCCCCGTAGCTCTTTGAGTGACATCGAAGATGTGCTGTCGCAACGGGACCGGATCAGCGAGCGGATCCAAGGGCTAGAGCAGGGCCGCCTGAAAATGGTGACCGCTTTTATTAGGGAACATCAACTCGAACCGGACTCTAATTTAGAGGCCATAGCCGCCAAAGCCCCCGAGGCCGAGGCCAAATTACTTAAAGAACTTAAAAGTTCATTGTTGGGCCTTATGGAGCCAATTCAAGCCCAAGCCCGAGAAAATGCGCGCCGCGCCCAAAACCGGGCCAATTGTTTTTCTGAGGTCAGCAATTCTTTGCATAAGACCTTCAAACGCCAGCCGACCTATAGCCAGTACGGCAAAGTCAACCAGCCCAAGGGAGCCCTTTTCCTTGAGAAATCGGTCTAATCCCAAAAATCTCATTTTTTTTTAGAAAAGCCGGCCAAAGTGTCGGCTTTTTGCATTTAAGACCTTAGGAGTCTTGCGGCCTCTAGACCGTTCGGGTTTAGAAGGCGGCCAGTCACACACTCTTAAGGACAAGTTCCCATGTCAATTCTTGGGGCCTTCGAGGTCGGTAAAAAATCCCTAAGCGCTGCCCAGCAGGGCCAGCAGACCACCGGGCACAACATTGCCAACGTGGATACTGAGGGCTTTTCCCGCCAGGAAGTCCTACAGACCAGCGCCCAGCCGAACAACGGAGGCCGAGGGAACGGTGTCGACATCCAAGGCATCCGCCGCCATACCGACGGATTTACCAAAGAAAAAGTGATCGGCGAACAGACCAAGGTAGGTAGCTGGGAAACCCGTGAGAAGGTCCTCAACGAAGCGGAAATTATTTTCACCGATCTGGAGGGCAACCGCCTGCGCGGCTCTTTAGACGAGTTCTGGGATGCCTGGAACAACCTGGGCCACGAGCCGGAATCGGTGACCATGCGCAAAAACCTATTGTCCAAGGCCAGCGCCCTGGCCGACCGCTTCAATATTTTTGATGGCCGCCTCAAGGAATTGCAGGGCAACCTCAACGGCCGCATCAAAGCGAAGATTTTAGAGGTCAACCAAGCCGCCCGCCAGATTGCTGAACTCAACAAACAGGTGGAACAGCTGGAAAAGCAGGGCCGCCCGGCGAACGATGCGCGCGACGCACGCGAGAAGATGTTACAGGATCTATCGACTCTGGTGGAAGTGCGCTACTTCGAAAATGAGCGCGGCACCATGGAAGTCCAGATTCCCAACGGACAAGCGATTGTCCATGGACGTACGGCCTACGAGATGACCGCACTGACCAACGCGGAACTCAAGGGTGATTTCCGTTTGGGCTTAAAGACCCCCACGGGCCAAGAAGCCGACGTGACCGATATTGTCACCGGCGGCGCGATCAAAGAGTACATCACCCAGCGCGACACCAACGTGCGCCAGTACCAGCAAAACATCGACCTGCTGGCTAAAGAGCTAGCCTTTCAGGTGAACTCGATCCACGCAGGCGGTACGGGCATCAATGCCTTACAGACCACCGAAACCAGCGCCTACTCGCTCAACCCAGAAGCCTTGGACCAGCCTTTGCCGTTCCTACAAAACGGGGCCTTTGAAATCAAGCTTTACGACAAAGACCAAAACCAGGACCTAACCATAAATGTGCAGGTAGAAGCCGGAAAGGACAGCGTGCGTAGCTTGGTCGAAAAGATCAACCGGGCCGCAGGGTCTTATGAGGTCGATGCTGAGGGCAACGAAAAACTAAAGGAAAACCCCCTGTTCCTGGCCAACATCGGTGCCGATGGAGCGGTTCACTTAAAGGCCGACCAGGGACATCAGTTCCACTACAACGGGGACAGCTCCAATGCGCTGGCGGTTTTGGGCTTCAATGGTTTTTTTCAGGCCCTAGGCGGTGCCGGAGACATCCGGGTGAACCAAGAATTGCTCGACGACGAAATGAAGATCGCCACGGGCCACAATATGACCCCCGGCGACAACTCGGTAGCTACTGCGATGACGGACCTGCGGATGAAAGGGGTCTTAGGCTCTAGTGGCGACTTAAGTTTTGACGAGTTTTACAACGTCCAAATCACGGATATCGGCCTGAAGGTACAAGACAGCCAAAAGGGGCTTTCTAACCACAGCGACATGCTCCAACAGTACGAGGCGCTGCGCGACTCGGTGTCTTCGGTCAACTTGGATGAGGAAATGGCCAATATGGTCAAGTATCAGCGGGCCTATGAGTCCAGTGCGCGGTATATGAGCACGGTGGACCAGATGACCCAGACCTTGATCAACATGTAAGGCAGGCAAAATGCGCGTTACTGATCAGACAAAACATAAGGCCGTTTCGGCAAACCTGGGCAAAAATGCCGAGGAGTTGCAGGAATTGATGATCGGTATGTCCAACGGTAAGAAGTTGAACAAGCCTTCAGACGACCCGGTCGGCGCGGCTATGGTCCAAGACTTCCATACCAGCATCAACCGCTCCCAGAATCTGGAAAAAAACATTGGCTCCGACAAGGTCTGGCTGAATGCCACCGAAGCGGCGACCAGCCAGATTACTGAGACCATGATGAAGCTCAAGGAAATGGCGCTACAAGGGGCCAACGGTGGTATCCCCAAAGAGCAGCGGGCCGTGTTGTCTACAGAGATCAAGATGATCACCGATGACCTCATCAAGCTGGCCAACAAGCGCGAAGGCAAACTTTTCCTCTTTTCGGGGACCAAGACCTTCACGGAGCCGCTTAAGTTAAACAGCGAATTAAAACCAGCAGAGATCCAATTCGACGGTCTGCGGATTAAGGCCGATCGTGAGGTGATCCCCTTGGATCAGGACAAGCCGATCAATCAGGTGGTTCCAGGCATGATGCCCGGAAAACTCCAGCTCTTTGTGGAGCCGCCGCCTATATTAGACGCCGAAGGAAACCCCCTGCCGCCTCTGGAGGGTGAAGAGGCCGGTCCCAAGCCGGTAGAAATCGACTTGATGGGGGATGAGAGCCTTGAAGAGGTGGTTAAAAAGCTAAATGACGCCTTCATTGAAGCCGAGGGCTTTATGGAAGATCCAGAGAGTCCTGTGGGCTTTAAGACCCGCCTCTTTGCGCAGATCGGGGTAGATGGGCATCTATATCTGGACCCTAGCCCGCAGCATAGCTTTAAGTTTGGCGAAGACACCACCGGGTTCGTGAAGGCCATGGGGTTTAAGTTCTTAGGCCAGACGGCAGATCAGCAGCTTCAACCCCTACAAGGAGCCGAGGACGTGGCGGGCGACAACGCGCCCAAGCCGACCGACGAGCCCATTCCCTTTGAAACCTATTCGCCGACCTTTAAGGGCTATTCGAAGGAAAGTTACTTGGTCCGGGTCTCAAAAGCGGGCACCTACGGCACGGCGCGGTTTGTTGTTTCCGACGATGGGGGGGAGACTTGGTCTCGCCCAGAGGTGTTAAATAAGCAAAATGAAATCTACAATCCAGAAGGGAAACCGTCGGATAAAGTTCGGTTGATTTTTGATGCACCGGGCAAACCTTATTTCTTAGAGGGTGTTGAGTTCCAGTTCGAAGGCAATGAGTTTGTAGAATACCATGGAAACGACGTGGTCAAACAAGTGCCCATTGATAATGGTATCAAAGTTGCTTTGAACACCACCGCGCCAGAGATGTTCATGAAGCGCGACGAAGATCCTGATTCGGTCAACACCTTCGAGGTGCTCAACCGGCTGATCCAATCGTTGCGAGACGACGAGCAGGAAGCCGTATTGGAGTCCATCTCCGATATGGATAAGGCGATCAACCAGCTCTTGAAGGCCCGCTCCGAAATCGGTTCTAGGGTGTTAGAGTTGGAATCGTCTGAAGACCGGCTTAAGCAGAACATGGACTATAAAGCTGGTGAGCTCTCGGAAATCCAGGATATGGATCTAGCCAAGGGTGCTTTGGATTTGAACAAAGCAGAATTAAAGCACCAAACGGCATTAGATGCTTCGGCTCGCTTAATTCAGCCGACTCTGGTCCAGTTCTTGAAATGATAATTTGCATGGAGCTTGAAGCTCCGGCCTCTTAAACCTTCGGGAAATAAGAGGCGCGGCTAACCGTTCGCCATGGAGGGCGTATGTTGATCCTAACGAGGAAACTGGGGGAATCGATCACGATCGGTGACGACATCAAGATTCAGGTCTTGGAGATCAAAGGAAAACAGGTGCGCTTGGGTATCCAGGCACCTAAAAAGTACTCGATCCACCGAGAAGAGATCTACCAGCGGATTCAAGAGGAGAACAAACTGGCGGCCCAACAAAGCCCGCTCAGCTTAAAAAGCATTTCTGATATCTGGAAGAAAAAAGACTGACAGATTCAGATTTAGACTCGGGCCTTGGGCCTAAACACCCCCCGTAAGGGGCTACAACTCCAAATTCGAGGCGTACAATGAAATTCGAAACTACCCGTTTTGGGATGATCGAAGTCGAGCATGAAGACATCGTGATTTTTCCAGAAGGTCCCTTGGGCTTCCCGGATTGCACCCGCTTTACCTTGGTGGAAGAAGAACGTTCGCAGCCCTTTATGATGCTGCAATCGTTAGATAATCCTGCCTTGGCTTTTGTGGTGGTTGATCCTTTGGTGGTTCGCCCAGACTACCACTTCAACGTCACCATGAATGACTTGAAGTTGATCAAGGCCGAAGATACGGACAACTTGGTGGTCTACTGCATCGTCACGATGGCCAAAGAGGTCGCCGACGTTACGGTGAACCTGCAAGGCCCGCTGGTGATCAACTCTGATGCGCATATCGGCCACCAATACGTGCTGATCGATTCGGACTACACTACCCGTGAAGCCCTGATCACTAGTTCTTCTAGCGAAGAGCAAACAGCACCGGTTGAGCCGCAAAGGACCCGCGAAAGCAGCGAGCGCAAGGCCGTCTAATTCCCCCCCCTCCAAGTCCGGGGGGGCTTGCCCTATGGGTAATTAGACTTTGAATAGTCGAATATAGCAATTTAACGCTTTTATTTGACATCCCGTCCAGTTCCGCGCAAGAATTCCGATAAACTGTTATCTAGAATACCTTGCAGGAAGAATCATGGGAAAAATTTACCAGAGCCTCGCCGAGTGCATTGGACACACTCCTCTAGTCCGCCTCACCCGCTTGGGTGAGGGGCTTGACGCCCAAATTTTGGGTAAAATGGAAATGTTCAATCCCGGCGGCAGCGTCAAAGACCGCATTGGCCTAGCCATGATTGAAGCCGCTGAAGCGGCCGGGTTGCTGAGTAAAGACACCATCATCGTGGAGCCCACCAGTGGCAACACGGGCGTCGCCCTAGCCTGGGTGGCCGCCGCCAAAGGCTACCGCCTGATCCTCACCATGCCCGAAACCATGAGCCTAGAGCGCCGCAAGCTCTTAAGCGCCTTGGGAGCTGAGTTGGTCTTAACCGATGGTTCCAAAGGGATGCGCGGTGCGATAGACAAAGCCCAAGAGATTTCCGAACAGGGCCCCGGTTATTTTGTTCCCCAGCAGTTTGCCAACCCCGCCAACCCGGCCAAGCACCGCGAAACCACTGCCATTGAAATCTGGGAAGACACCGAAGGTACGGTGGATATCTTCGTGGCCGGCGTCGGCACCGGTGGCACCATCACCGGTGTGGGTGAAGTGCTCAAGGAAAAGAACCCTAACGTCAAGATCGTGGCCGTAGAGCCCAAAAACTCCCCGGTCCTTTCGGGCGGGCAGCCGGGCTTACATAAGATCCAAGGGATCGGCGCGGGCTTTGTGCCGGAGGTCTTAAACACCCAGGTGATCGACGAAGTGATCCAGGTGGCCGATGACGACGCGGCCCAATCGGCCCGCCTGTTGGCTTCCAAAGAAGGTGTCTTGGCGGGTATCTCGGCGGGAGCGGCAATCTTCGCCTCTATGCAGTTGGCTAAACGGCCCGAAAACGCCGGTAAGAAGATTGTGGTGATCTTACCCGACACCGGCGAACGATACCTTTCTACCCCCCTTTACGAGGCATAAAAGGCCCATTTGCGGCTTTGGTAGAGGAGCGCAGGTCGAAGAAAATAAAAAAGCCCCGTGGCCCCAAGTGGGCGGCGGGGCTTTTTTTGTCTCTGGGAGGTTAGCTTCGACCGGAGACACCAGCTTGGGCCCCAGCGTAAGGGATAAGGTGCAAGAACCTTTCAGATCGTCTCCGCGGCGTTGCCAAGAGCAATAAAAAAAGCCCGGTTACCTATTAGGTAACCGGGCTTTTTTCTCTAAAGGCTTAGTTTACCGACTTTCAGGTCTTTGCCCGATCGGTAGAAATTGCCTAGCCTAAGCCGCCTTGGTTTTTGGGGCGGGTGAGTAAGATTTCGGCAATCTGGATCGCGTTGAGTGCCGCTCCCTTATAGAGCTGATCGGCGACTACCCATAAGGCTAAGCCGTTGTCGCAGGAAATATCCTCGCGGATGCGGCCCACATAGGTGTCAAATTTGCCGCTGATCTCGGCGGGTACGGGGTAACCACCGGGCTTCTTCTCGTCGAACACCACCACCCCAGGGGCCTGCTCTAAAATCGCGCGCGCCTCGGCAGCGGTGATCTTGTCTCGGGTCTCAATGTTGATCGACTCGGAGTGGGCACGGAACACCGGCACCCGCACACAAGTCGCCGAAACGCGTATGTCCGGTGCGCTCATGATCTTGCGGGTTTCGAAGACCATCTTCATTTCTTCTTTGGTGTAGTCGTTCTCCTTAAAGACGTCTACGTGAGGGATCACGTTGAAAGCAATCGGATAGGGGTAGATTTCATTTTTCATCGGCTTTCCAGCCGCCCAATCCTTGGTTTGTTGCTTCAATTCCTCAAGCGCCTTAGCGCCAGAGCCCGAGACCGCCTGATAGGTACTGACCACGATCCGTTGGATCGGGCTTTTTTGGTGCAAGGGGTTGAGCGCGACGACCATCTGGATAGTGGTGCAGTTCGGGTTGGCGATCAGGCCGTGGTGGCTAAAGGCCGCCTCCCCGTTGACTTCAGGAACCACCAAGGGAACCCCTTCGTCCATGCGGAAGGCCGAGGAGTTGTCCACCACGATTGCGCCAGCCTTGACGGCCGCCGGGGCAAACTCTTCGCTACGCGACCCACCGGCTGAAAAGAAAGCCAAATCAATCCCTTCGAAGCTATCTGCGGTCAGTTCTTCGACGGTGATCTCTTGCCCTTTGAAGGTCAACTTTTTGCCCACAGAACGAGCTGAGGCCAGCAATTTCAAAGAAGAGAGCGGAAAATTACGCCGCTCTAACAAGTCGATCAAGTCTGCGCCGACCGCGCCGGTGGCGCCTGCAATGGCAACCTTCATGGGACTCCTTGGGGGGTTGGGTACTGGCGGGGCTACTGGCCCACGCCGATATAGGCCTGTTCAATCAAGTCGAGGGCTTCACCGAGATCGCGGGCGGCTCTGCCTTCTAAAGAGACAAAGGCCCAGGCGACCCGGATTTTTTGGGGGCCGTTGAAGTCGTTCCACTCCAACACACGCACCCGAGACAAACGGCAGGAAATGCCCTCAATATGGATGCCGTTTAACTCAGCGGGAAATACAAGGTCCATAACGGATGATCCTAGCAGATGAGGAAAGCCCTTGGAACAGTCCACTTCACTAAGAATCGAATTTTGGCTTAAATTGATCACCCGGCCCTTAAAACGTTCCTTGTTATCTAGCAAATGCACCTCAATGCCCGGGAAGGAAAAGCGCGGCATCTTGCGCTTGTTGCGGGGGTTGGTCAGTGCGCGCACCTTTTTGTGTAGGGCGTCAGAACTAAAGGGGAGGTGTAAAACATGCTCAATGCCGTGCTGGAAGAACCGCGAACTGGGTTCTTTTGAGTCGGCGTCAACGACCATCACAAAGGGGGTCTCGGCATTTTGTAGCGAGCGGCGGGCGCGGACGTAAAACTGAACGCCCAAGGCATCGGGCAAAGCGCTCGAACCCAGGATGAGGTCAAAAGCCTTTTCGCTCAGCAGCTCTTCGGCCTGTTCCGAAGAACTCGCTTCGACGACCATCATATCCTCGAATTCCGAATGGAGGTATCCCTCCATTAGGCCCCGGATCGTTTGTTCAGGGTGAACGATTAAGATTTCTCGATAGTCCATAGCCTCACTCCGCTGGATTCAACTTTTCAGTTTAAGGAAAGGACTAAAAAAAAGCGAGCGTCAATCTTCAGGAGGCGCTATTCGTCCAAATTTGGGGCCGGTAGTTTCTTTTTGGTTTCTACCCCCATGGCTTGTAGCTTGTTGGCTTGATCCACCAAACTGCCGCGGCCATCGCTGAAACGCTTCAGAGCGGTATCGTAGGCCGTTTGTGCCTGCCCAATCCGGCTGCCCACCTCGCTTAAAGAGTCCGCAAAGAGGCTGAACTTTTCTAACATCCGCCCCGCCTGGGCGGCAATTTCACGGGCATTTTGGTTTTGGTCCTCATAGCGCCAGAGGTTGGCGACGGTGCGCAGGGTCACCAACAGGGTCGAAGGGCTCGCCAGCAGCACGTTGGCATCAAAGGCCAGCTTAAATAGGCCGGGGTCTTGGTTGTGGGCCGCCAAAAAGGCCGCTTCTAAGGGCACAAACATCAAAACAAAGTCTAAGGTCTTGAGCTGTTCTAGGCCTTGGTAATTTTTGGCCGAAAGCCCTTTGATATGCCCTTTAACGCTACTAAGGTGTTCTTTTAAGGCCGCTGCCCGTTGTTCCTCGTCCTCGGCGTTATGGAAGCGCTCGAAGGCGGTCAACGAAACCTTAGAGTCCACCACCAAGTCGCGCCCCTCGGGCAGGTGGATCACCGCGTCGGGGCGGGATAAGTTGCCCTCGGCGTTTTGGTAGCTTGGCTGGAGGTCGTATTCACGGCCCTTGGTCAAGCCCGACTGCTCTAAGATGCGCTCTAAGATCAGTTCGCCCCAGTCACCCTGGGTTTTTGATTCCCCCTTCAGGGCGCTGGTCAAGGCGTGGGCCTCTTGGGCTAAGGTTTGGTTGAGGTCCTTGAGGTTACGGATCTGCTCCAATAGCTGGGCTTGGTCGCTGGTGCGCTTTTCGTGGGTTTCCTCGACCTTTTTCTTAAAATCCCCTAGCTGTTCGCGTAGCGGGTTGAGCAGCGTTTTGAGGCCCTCTTGGCTGGTCTCGGAGAAGCGTTTGTGCTTCTCTTCAAAGATCCGGTTCGCTAAATTTTCAAACTGTTCCTTGAGCTGGTTGCGCTGTTCCTCTAGGCGCTCGAATTGTTCTTTGCGGGCTTTGGCTTCGTCTTCTAGCCTCGTTTCCGCTTCGCCCAGCAGGCGGCTGAGCTTAGATTCGCTTTGACGGGCTTGGTTAAGTTCGGCTTCTAAGGCCGCTGAGCGTGCTTCAGCCTTGGATAGCTGAGACTGGGCGGACTCCACCTTTTCGCTCAATCCGCTGCGTTGGCTGAAAAGCTCTTGCAATTCTTCGCGGCTCGTTTCTTGGTCCACCTTTAAGGCGCTCAGCTCTTGGCTTAAGGCCAGAGCCCTGCTTTCGGCGCTTTGGGCCCCGGCTTCGCTGAGGTCCGCTCGCCCTTTTTGCTTAAAGCCCCAAAAGAGCGCAGCCAAAGCCCAAAGCAGTAAAAAGATCAACAGCACCAAAGCGGCAGGTTCAAGGGTCATTTTGATTTGTTAAAGATATTGGCGGATATGGTTATAGAGGCTCAACCAAAGATTCCCATCCTGGGGGAAAACAGGGGCGGCCAGTTTCTTTGAGGCAAGTGCCCAGAATCTGGGCTTCAATCGCTAGGGTAAGGTCAGGCAGCCTAAAGATGGCTTGGTGGAAGCGGAAGCGTACCTTAGAGTCCCGTTCTAGGCGGACGCAGACCAAAAAACGATCGCCTGAATGTAAGGTTTGTCTGTAGTCCAGTTCCGAGCGAACCACCACCAGCCGGTAGCCTTCCTTAAACATCCCGGCAAAATCGATGCCGATTTCCTTGAGGAATTCATGCCGGGCATGTTCCAAATAACTTTGGTACACCGAGTTATTCACCATGCCCAAAAGGTCCAATTCATAATCACGTACCGCCAGCTCTAGCTTGAAGCGGAAGTCATCGGGGGTTGGTTTTGCCATTTGTCATTCCATCAGCAGGTTGGTATCCTGCAGACTAGCCCGCCCAACCTTTTAAAGGCAAGTATGCAAAGGGGACTAAAAGAACTGATTGGCCACTGGGGTAGCAGCCGCTTCGGAGGGCGACTTTTGGAATCCCTTGAAGACGAGTGGGGCGAAATCCAGGTGATCGAGCGCAAGGGTGAACGGAGCTTACACTTTGACCGGCCCGAAAAGCAAAGCGCCATGTCCGTGTCTCAGCCAGACCGGCTAATTCTCGACTACACCCAAGCCATGATGTGTTCATTGGCTTTGCTGGATGAGGAGCCGCAAAGGGTTCTGTTTATTGGATTGGGCGGTGGCTCGATGGTCAAGTACCTCTTGCAGCGCTACCCTAACTGCCGGGTGGACGCGGTGGAACTGCGTGAATCGGTGGTCCAATTAGCCCAGGAACACTTTGGCCTGCTCGCTTCGCCCCGTTTGAACCTGATCATCGCCGACGTGAAGGACTATCTGGTCCACGCCAAGCGCTTTGACTATGACCTAGTGCTGGTCGATGCCTTTGATAAAGAGGGCGTTGCCGAATCGGTGCAGGGCCCCGGTTTCTTTCGGGCCTTGGGCCGGTTAGTCAGTCGTGGCGGGTTGGTGGCTTTGAATTTGTGGACCGAGCCCCAGTCCCGCTACCAGATCAACCATTACCACTTGGCCGAGGTTTTTGATCGGCGTATCTTGAGCCTGATGGTGCCCGAACGGACCAATAAAATTCTTTTTGCCTTCGGCGCAGGGGCCCAGCCGCCCGACGCCCGCAGCCGCCAGGGCCGCGCCAAACAACTTGAGCCCCACCTGGGCTTGGGGCTGCCCCATTGGGTGGCCAAAATCCAACCGGACCCCTTCGGAAAATAACATGAATCCTTGCTCATTGGGCCTGATCCAATTCCTCAAAGCCTCCCCCACCCCCTTTCACGCGGTTTTGGCCGCCCAGGACCGGTTGTTAAACAGCGGTTTTGTGGCCCTAAACGAGGCCGACGCCTGGGACTTAAAAGCCGGCGGGAAGTACATGATCAGCCGCAATGGCTCGAGCCTGATCGCCTTTAAGTTAGGGGCTGATTTAGGTTCTGGCGGCATCCGCCTGATCGGGGCCCACACCGACTCGCCGGGCCTGAAGGTCAAGCCCCAACCGGACCAAAAACGCCAGGGGCACTGGACGCTTGGCGTAGAGACCTACGGCGGGGTGTTGATGGCCACTTGGCTGGACCGGGACCTTTCGATTGCCGGAAAGATCGCTTACCTAGACGAACAGGGTGACCTGAAAACCCGGTTGATTGACTTCAAACGCCCGCTGGGCATCATCCCCAACTTAGCTATTCACTTGCGTCCTGGCGCTAATGAGGGCTGGAAGATCAACGCCCAAAAGGAACTCTCGCCGGTCCTGCGCCTGCCCGAGGAAGCCCAGGGCGACCTACGCGCCTTGATCCAAAAGGAATTTGGCCCCCAAGTGGCCGAGGTGCTGGAATTTGATTTGTATCTCTACCCAACCGAGGCGGCTGGCTTGGTGGGGGTAGCTGAAGAGTTGGTCTGCGGGGCCCGGTTGGACAATTTAGTTAGTTGCTTTTCGGCCCTAGAGGCCCTAGCGGACCAAGAAGGGGATCCTAGCGCTATGGTGGTGTTCAACGACCATGAAGAGGTGGGCAGCGGCACCCAGAGCGGCGCGGCCGGTAATTTCTTGGAGTCTGTCTTAGAGCGCATCCTACCGGACCCCCAAGCCCGTGGCCGCGCCTTGGCCCAAAGCTGGTTTTTGTCGGCCGATAACGCCCACGCCCAGCACCCCAACTATGCGGACCTCCATGACGAGGCCCATGCGCCGTTACTGGGCGGGGGGCCGGTGGTCAAGGTCAACGCCAACCAAAGCTACATCACCGACGCCGAGTCCAGCGCGCGCTTTGTCCAACGCTGCCGGGCGGCCAACATCCCCACCCAACGCTTCGCCACCCGTAGCGACCTGCGCTGCGGCTCCACCATCGGCCCCTTGACGGCCCGCCGCATCGGTATCAAGGGCCTAGACGTAGGCATCCCCAATCTAGCCATGCACAGCATCCGCGAAACCATCGCCGCCAAGGATTTAGATTATTTGATCGCAGCCATGAAGGCTTGGCTGGCTGAGTAAGGCAAGATTTTATGGTTCTATTTGACAATCTGTGCCTCAGGCCGCCGGGAGTTTGTTTATGATCCTCTTGGCTTGCGACGAACTGGCGGGGGTAGCGTTAGCCGGTTCAGGGCAAGTCCTCAAATCCCAATTTTTCGACCTGCCCAGCTTTCATCGCCTCAACGCGCCGTGCTGAATCTTCCAAGCGGCGCTTGCGCTGGAAGAGGCGGAATTCGGCTATTTCGGCAGTGGGTATGGTATAAAAAGCGATTTTACCACGCTTGGTGACGGCGACTTCCTCTTGGTCTAAGGAGCCCAGAGTTTTGCGGGCCTCTTCGATGCTGATATAACGCATTGAGTCCTCTCCTAAAGACTGTATGTAAGTCTATCCTTAAGGATTAGCTTGCGGTTAGTTAATTAAAAAAAAGGCCAGATATCCGAAACCTCCAGGGCTATCACTCCACTGGAGATTGTTTGCCAAGCCTTGTATAGGGTACAGGCGGATGGTTTTTGTGTGGTATTATAAAGGCAACTCGAAGGATTCTAGTCTGGTTAAATAGATTTCATGACCCTCTACTACAAAATCGGCCTCAACGCAAAAAGGGCTCCCCGTATCGGCGGGTTCAAAGACCCAAGTATAGACTTCAGCCTCCTGGTCCCAGGTCACGCCGTCTATAGTCCCGGGTTCGGCATTTCGAAGGAGACCTAGGTTTTCTTTGACCCTATTGTATACACTGGGGGCCAAGGCTTTGAGGACTTCACAATCCGCATAAAACTGCGGGCTAAAGCTTACCCGATTCATGGCAGTTCATCAAAGGGAGCCTTGGCAATGGTCCCTGCCTTCATCCCCTCACCAATCTGTTTAGATTCGGCGATCCGCTGCTTGCGCCGGAATAGGCGTAAGTCGGCCATGTCCTCGGGCGGTAAGATGTAAAAAGCGATTTTGCCCCGATTGGTGACGGCGACTTCCTCTTTGCCAAGTTGCCCAAACCGCTTGCGGGCATCGTCTACGCTGATATATTGCATGACCTTTCTCCTGTATGTCGTATGAATACATTACAACAAGCATTATAACTACGCAAGGGTTCCGCCTTCTTTTTGGTGTGGACGAAGACGTCCATTTCTTAAGGGGCACAATTTCTAGCGAACTGCTGCCTCGGCTCAATGGATATTAGATTTTTTAGAGTTGTAATTACAAAGATATATCTTATACCTAGTGGACAAATTCCAAGGAATTTAAACCTATGGAACTGGAAACAGTGGATTTCTATCAGGGGGGAACCCCAGCCGTGAAGGGCCGGGGTATGACGTGAAAGTCTTAGGCTAGGACTCCGGTTGCCAGCGGAGGATGGGCTTGCGGTTGGCTAGGACCTCGTCTACCCGCCCGACGGGCGGCATCTTCGGTAGTTCGGCTAGTTCCTCGTGGCTCTTTTTTGAAAGTTCCAAAAGGGCGTCGGCGAAGTGGTCCAGCGTTTCCTTGGACTCCGTTTCCGTCGGCTCGATCAAGAGCGCGCCGGAGACGACCAGCGGGAAATAGACGGTCGGCGGGTGGAAGCCCGCCTCGATCAATCCCTTGGCCAAGTCCATGGTGCTGACGTGGCGTTCCTGTTGGAACTTATCGGTCAGTAAGACTTCATGCATGCAATGCTGGCTGTCGAAGGGCAGGTGGAAATCCCCGGCGAGCCGCGCTTTGAGGTAGTTGGCGTTGGTCACCGCCCACAGGGTCATTTCCCGCAAACCTTCGGCCCCCAAGGTTTTGATGTAGGTCCAGGCGCGGATCAAGACGCCGGTGCTGCCGTAAAAGCTGCGGACCTTGCCGATGGACTTGGGCCGGTCAAAATCCATCTCAATCCGTCCGTCTTTTTCAAAGAGCACCGGGCGGGGGAGATAGGGCTCCAAGAGGCTCTTGACGCCAATCGGACCGGCTCCGGGGCCGCCGCCCCCGTGGGGGGTGGAGAAGGTCTTGTGGGTGTTAAAGTGCAATACGTCAGCACCCATGTCGCCGGGCCGGGTCACCCCGACCATCGCGTTCATGTTGGCCCCGTCCAGATAGACCAAGCCGCCGCGTTCATGCACCAACTGGCAGACCCGCTCGATGTTGGTCTCAAAAAGGCCGCAGGTGTTGGGGTTGGTCAGCATAATCCCGGCGACGTTCTCGTCCATCAAGCGGTCTAAGGCTTCCATGTCGATCAAGCCATCGGGCCCCGAAGGCAGTTCTACGGACTCTAAGTGGCAGACCGAAGCGCTTGAAGGGTTGGTGCCGTGGGCCGAATCGGGGATCAAGACCTTGGTGCGTTTGAGGTCGCCTCGGTCCAAATGGTACGCCCGGATCAGCATCATCCCAGTCAGTTCCCCATGGGAACCGGCGGCGGGGTGTAAGCTGACCGCGTCCATGCCCGAAATTTCGGCCAAATCTTGCTCGAATTCAAAGAGCAACCGCTTGATCCCCTGGTTGCAGCCATAGGGCGCATAGGGGTGGCCATTGGCGAAGCCTTCGATAGAGGCGGCGACTTCGTTGACCTTGGGGTTGTACTTCATGGTGCAAGAGCCGAGCGGATAAAATCCGCCGTCTACCGAATAGTTCCATTGGCTCAACCGGGTGAAGTGGCGCACTACCTCGGGCTCGCTCAACTCCGGCAGTTCGGCGGCTTCACGCAAAAACTCAGCAGGCAGTAGCTCGGCGGCGTCGATTAACGGAAGGTCTAATTCAGGCAGGTCCATGCCGGACTTACCGCCGCCTTTGAGTTCAAACAGCAGGGGCTCGCTGAATACCATGCCATGTTTGCCGACGCTCATAACAGCTCCTTGAGTTTGGACACCAAGAGGTCGATCTCCTGCTTGCTGTTTAATTCTGTAAAACTCAGCAACAGCCCACTTTCGTCTTCGGCGTTGAAGCGGTTCAAATTGACTCCGGCCAGGAGCCCTTCATGCTGGATTTTATCTACCCAAAGCCCTGCGTTACAGGGCAGCTCCAGCACAAACTCATTGTACACCGCCCCGCTGTAACGCAACTTAAGGCCCGCAGCGCCCATCTGCTGGCGGGCGTAGTCGGCCAAGGTCAGGTTGGTCTGGGCTAATTGGCGTAAGCCCGACTTGCCTAACAGCGAAAGGTAGATGGTGACCCAAAGCGCCATCAGGGCTTGGTTGCTGCAAATGTTGCTGGTCGCCTTTTCGCGCCGGATGTGTTGTTCGCGGGTCGAGAGGGTCAAACAGAAGGCCCGCTCACCGCGGGAGTCTTCGGTCATACCGCTCAAGCGGCCCGGCATCTTGCGCATAAATTCAGCCTTACAGGCGAACACGCCCAGGTTCGGTCCGCCGTAGCTGACCGGTAAGCCCAAAGACTGGCCTTCACCGACAAAAATATCTACCCCCAGTTCGCCGGGAGTCTTGAGCAGGCCTAAGGCGGTCATTTCGGGCAGCACCTCAATGTTGAGGGCCTTAAATCCCTCCAGCAGCGCGGCGTGGGCCGATGCGTCCTCGATCACCCCGTAAAAGTTAACCCGTTGCAATACCGAACAAAGCGCGGTTTCGTCCAATTGGGCTTTTAAGGCCTCCAGATCGGTCTGGCCGTTAGCTTGCAGCGGGATCAAGACCAGTTCCAAATCCCCAAAGGAAAGGTAGGTCCGTAGGGTTTCTAAATATTCGGGGTGTAAACCCGCGCTGACCAGAACTTTGCTTCCCTTGGCGTAAACCCGCTTGGCCATCATCACCGCCTCGGCGGTGGCGCTGGCACCTTCGTACATCGAGGCGTTTGCGACTTCCATACCCGTCAATAAAGACAGCATGGTCTGGAACTCGAACATAGCCTGCAACGTCCCCTGGCTCACTTCGGGCTGATAGGGCGTGTAGGCCGTCAAGAACTCGGCCCTAGAGACAATAGGCGCAATGGCCGAGGGGATAAACCGCCGGTAAACGCCTGCGCCTAAAAAGCTCGGCAGCTCGCTCGGGTAAGAGGCGGCTTTGGCTTTTAGCTCCTTAAGCAGCGCGTATTCAGAACGCGGAGCCGAAATGTTGAGCAGTGAAGTTAGCTGAAGATTCGCCGGGATGGCGGCAAAGAGATCTTCGGGCCGGGAGACGCCAATGCGTTGCAGCATCTCCTGGCGGGTTTGCGGGTCGTTGGGGAAATAGCGCATGGGCGGTTGGTTACTCGTTGGCGCAATGTTGGGTGTATTCTTCGTCGCTCATCAAGTTTGCGTCGGTTAGGTCCGATGAGTCGATGCGGATTTTAACGATCCAGCCATCATCAAAGCAAGAGGTGTTGACCAAGTCGGGCTCGTCTTCGAGGTCCTTGTTGACTTCTGTCACTTCGCCGGCAACGGGGCAAAAAATTTCTGAAACGGCCTTAACCGATTCGATGTTACCAATCGTTTCACCAGCTTCGACGATGGTGCCCACTTCGGGTAGCTCGACGAACACAATATCGCCCAATTTGTTCTGAGCAAAGTCTGTAATCCCCAGGGTGGCTTTGTTGCCCTGAATTGACAGCCATTCATGCTCTTCGGTGTACTTTAATTCTGCGCGTACTTCCATTTATTCTCCCAGGTTGCAGGTTCGACTTAGGCCCTGATCATGATTTTACTGACCCGAAAAAATCAAGCCCTTTTTAGCCTTTGCGTGCAACCTTCACAAAAGCGCCTTTGATGATTTTCGCGGCAATCACTCGGTTGCGTACTTCAATGCCAATCTGGCGGTCTACTTCGGCATAGGAGGTCTTGACGTAGGCCATCCCGATGCCTTGGCTGGTCATGGGGGAATGGGTGCCGCTGGTGACTTCCCCAATCGGCTCACCGGTCTCCAGATCCAGGACCCGGTAATGAGGCCGGGGTACGCCCTTGCCTTCGAGCACAAACTTCACCAAACGTTCGCTCATCCCGTTCTGTTTGGCCTGCACCAGCGCGGCCTTGCCGATAAAATCTTCGGCCTTATCTAGCTTGATGAAGCTACCCAAACCGGCGGCCAAGGCGGGGTGGGTTTCGTTTAATTCCTGGCCATAAAGCGGAAAGGTCACTTCCAGGCGTAGCGTATCACGGGCCCCTAAGCCCACCGGGCCAATACCCTGATCTTTGCCTAAAATTAGCAGTTGATCCCAAACCCATTGGGTATCGCCAGCCTTGCAGAAGATCTCAAAACCATCTTCGCCGGTGTAGCCCATACGGGCCAACATCAACTCTTTGCCCTCCACCAAAGCCCAGTCGAACCACCAATACTTGATGGCCGAAAGATCTCGGCCCACTAGCTTTTCGACAATCGACAGGGCTGCGGGGCCCTGGATGGCGATTTGGCCGGTTTCGGCGCTTTTGTCGGTAAGGGTGACATCGCCCTGCAAATGGCTTTGGATCCATTCGCGGTCTTTGTCGATGTTCGAAGCATTGACGCAGAGCAGGTATTTCTCGTCGCAGAGTTTGTATACCGAAAGGTCATCTACACAGGTACCGTTGTCGTAAAGCAGCGGAGAATAGCGTACCTGACCGATTTGCAGGTCCCTAAAGTCATTGGGCAGGAGGCGCTGGAGATTGGCCAGCGCATCGGGGCCTTCAAGGTGCAACTCCCCCATATGGCTCACGTCAAACAGACCGGCTTGGGTGCGGGTGCGTTGGTGCTCGGCGATGATGCCGTCATATTGGATGGGCATTTCCCAGCCAGAAAAGTCAACCATTCGGGCACCGGACTGGTGGTGCCATGCGTTTAAGGGGGTGGTTTTCAAGGGTATTGACTCCAAAGGTAAGTTGAGGATTAGCTTTAACCCAATTTTAGCATTCTTGGAAGAGGGCCTTTTGCCTTGCCAGTGCGGCGGGTCATGCTTTAGTATTGAGGTTGATTAATCCCTCTTGGCTCGGCCCTATGCATATCTCGGTAGATAAATTTTCCGACGCCCAGCGTCGTTGGTACGTCGAATTGATCGTTCAAGCGATCCGAGTCGATGGGGTGGTAGATATCGATGAAATGGACTTTATCTTCCGGATGCTTCATTTCTTAGATCAAAAAGAACGCCTGTGGGTGAACCAGATGCTGCGTTCCAAAACGCCCGTCGATGCCACCCAAGTTCCGCCCGACGGATTCTCCTTGGCCGCCCTAGCCAGTATCTTTTCCGAGTTGATTTTGTTGATGGTTGCGGATGCTAAATTGACCTCTAAAGAGCGCAACTTTTTATTGGTTACCGCCGAAAAATGCAGCATCCCCGCCAGCACCACCAAAGAGCTGATGGATTGGGGCGAGCGTGTCTACGACCTGGAACGCGAACGCCGCCAAATCCTTGCCCGCGCCCAATAACCTACCTCTTTATGAAAATACTCTACTTTGATTGCCCCGCTGGCATTGCCGGGGACATGACCTTGGCCGCATTGGTGGACTTAGGAGTGGACCCCCGACAATTGGAGGCCGACTTAGGTTCACTCAGCCCGGATTTGCCGATCCGGTTGGAGTTCAAGCGGGTCGATAAATGTGGGGTTTCGGCGTTGAAAATGGAGCTGGCCGAGCCGTTCCCGCAGTTTCACCACCACCACTACCGCGAAGTGGTCGGGTTGATCGAACGAGCGGGTTTAAAGGACGGAGCCCGGCAGCGGGCCTTGGCGATCTTTGAAGCCATCGCCGTCGCTGAAGGGGCGATCCACGGGTTGCCCATTGAAGCAGTCCACTTCCACGAAGTGGCGGCCATAGACTCGATTGTGGACGTGATCGGCGTCGCTTTGGCGGTCGAGCAGTTGCAACCGGAGCGCATCGTCTTTTCGCCCCTGGCTTTAGGCTACGGAGAGGTTAAATGTCGTCACGGGGTCTACCCGGTCCCCGCCCTGGCTACCTTAGAAATCCTCAAGGGCCTACCGGTCCACTCCGGCCATCTCCCCTTTGAATTGACCACGCCGACCGGCGCGGCGATCGCGAAAACCTTGGCCCATGCTTTTGAGCCCGGCTTGCCGCTCATGAAGGTCGAAAAGATCGGCTACGGGGCCGGTACCCGCGACCTACCCGAACGCCCCAATATCCTGCGGATCAGCCTAGGCGAAACGCTTTAGGCGCTAGAGCCGGGGGTTGGGTTCTCTCAACTGGCTGGGAGGATGATTTTACGCAAAATCACTGGGACGAACGCTTGTTTGCTGGCCGGAGCCCTATTCGGCCAGTTCAACCTGCTGCACTAGGTCTAGCGAGTGTTTTCGCCATTCCAGACCCATCTTCCACCAATTCAGTGACTTTTGTAGTAGATCGTTGTTCAGCCCCGATAAGGAGGCAAGCTGGCGGATGAAGACCTGCTCTTTATCGCTCATCTGGAACTGTAAAACAAAATGGGTGATCATTTCAAAATAGATCAGCCGTAAAGCTTCATCAGAAATGCCGCTAGGTTGCCGCACTTGGGGGCGCAGGCGTATTTTGATGTAGTTTATCAGGTTTTCAGCTTCTACTTTGTTCTCTACAAATCCCAGGGTAGTCCGCAGCATAGCCACTTCTTCATCGGTGATCCGTCCGTCGATGACAATGGCAATGACACAGACTTCGGCATACCAAAGCCGTTGTTCCATCGAAAAATCGTCCACCGGAATCACCGGAGCCCGATCCTCGGGACCGCTTAACCCCAATAAACTCAACTGAATCCGTTTCCAAAGGCAACCTTGGTTACACCAAGCCATGAGCTCTTCAGCATACTTGCTAGAAAAACGAAACTGCCCGGAAAGGACCAGTAGGAAATCCCGTTCCGCTTGGTCGAAGTCAAAGTCGGCGACCAGCAAAGCCCCCAACTCCGTAAAGACGGCAGCCCTGGTTTGGGGAGATAAATCCGGCGGCTGGGGGAGGGGGGCCGGTTGGTCGGAATCAACGAGGTCTAATAACTCGGACCTTTGTTCCTCATCTTCAATGAGTTGAACGATGCGCCCTAGATAGTCTATTTCTATGGGCGAAATCCGGCGGTCCGATTTGATGGCGTAGACCACCAACCTTGAAAACCAAAGCAATTGGCTCTGGGGCCATTTTTTCAGATTCAAGTCTGGTCTCATGAGGCCCTTAAAGTTGGCAGCGGTGGTGCCCCTTCCAAGTTTCGAATAGGTTCGAGAATCCAAGGGCGGCTTAAAATTCTTTGGCGGTCGATAATCCCTGCCCAATGGGGCGATCAGGCCAAGCTAGACGATGTACGATCGATGAGGAAAAAGCAAGAAAGCAGCAAGAGAAAAGGTCCCTACGCAAAGACCAACCAAAGCGCCTTTCCCTGGTCGGGGTAGCTAACCGAAAAGGTAACCAGAAGAAAGCTTCTGCCGGAATTTACCTAGCTTGACTCCACTGAATCGGCGGCTTCTATCTTGAACCTTAGCCCCTCGGGACGACCCTTAGCGGGCTAAGTTAAAAAGCCTATAATCCGAGCCCTACCGGGAGGTTTTTTGATGAATGCATGGGCTGGATTCACTTAAGTTACCCAGAATGTTAAGGGGCCTAAGTTTTAAGGCAACGCGGCGGTTTCTTAAAGAATCCGAAGGGGTGCGTCTTAGGCCCGCTTAGGCGGGCCCGCGCTAACCACCGTTGAGGATGAAGGGACCCCAAAAGAAAGGGTCCGCGTAGGGGAGGTAGTCACCGTCTTGTTGGCGGAGCAAGGTGATCTTCGCTTGTCGAAGCGCCTCGGTCTTACCCATCCCTTGGTTTAGGTTTTTGTAAAAATGGATCATCAACTGAGCGGTGCTGTCGTCGGCGACGCTCCAGAGGGATACGACAATCGAAGGTGAGCCGGCAAAGAGAAAGCTGCGGGTCAAGCCAACCATGCCCTCCCCTTTGATTACTTTACCTAAGCCGGTTTCGCAGGCCGAAAGAACCACCAAGTCCGCATCTACCTTAAGGTCGAACACTTCGGAAGTTTGCAAGAAGCCGTCTTCTACCCCATCTGGCTGAACTAAGTTCAACACCACGCCGCTGAACTCGGGGTTTTTTTCGTCCAAGATGCCGTGGGTGGCGAAGTGGACGTATTTATAGCCCTGTAGGCTGCTTTTGACGCGGCTTTCCTGGGCCTCTTCGCGTAGATACACCTGGTTAGAATCAGCGAAGATTTCCGAGATGTTGTTCAATTCGCTGCGGGTTCCAAAAAGACGGGCTAGGTCGTAAAAGCCTTGGGCCTTTAAGGCTGGGTTGAATTTAAAGTTGGCTTCGTCGGCTTTTTCGGGGCCATATTCTGGGTCACCAAAGCCGATAAAGTCCTTACGGGCCTTAGTTTTGGCGGGGTCACGGCGCGCTAACTGGTCTTCAATGGTCGCCAAGACGCTAGCCGAAGGGGCGTATCGCACCGCATGCTCAAAGAGCAAATATTCGCGTCCTTTAGGATAACGGGTATCCGAGGGGGCGTGGATTTTGACCAGCGTCGTCTCGAAGGGTAAATAATATAACACCCCATCGGGGATGATCAGCAACTTTTTGTGGTCTTCACTCTTCTCAATCAGCGGGGCGATCAACTGCCGGTAGAGCTTAAGCCCGGTGGCTAGGTGGATTTGGGTCATGTCCTGAATCAGCTCATTGGAGTCGTCGTTTTCGTCCACCAAAGGGTTGACCAACGTATCCCGGTAAGAGCGAACCAGAGCGTCAATGTCCCCGGCCGGGGGCAGTTGCAGCATCTCAAAGCCCCCTTTGCCAATACTCCAACCAAAGCTGCGGTCGTCCCCAAGAAAATAGCTGAGTAATCGGCTGTCTGCATCTAATAGATTTTTGCGGACCCCTTCTACGTCCATAATCTTTGGGTATTTGAGGCTAGCAAAGGCCGGAAACTGCTTTTCGATGGCCGTTGCCAGCTTGGTGAAGGCTAATTGCACCTCAACCTTTTCTAGCTGCCACTGTTCTATTTTTTTGCGGTCCCTGAGCGCCGGTTCTTTGCTTAACTCGGCGAAGATCGCTAGGTTCAGTTCCTCTTGGCGCAGCCTCAGGCCCTCTTCCTTTTGTCGTAAATCCGCTGGGAGCGTTAGGCTCGCTTTGGCGGCTTGTTCTTGGAGGCGGTCTAAAAAGCTACGGGCCCGCGAGGCTTCGGCGTAGTAAAAGGCCTTTTGGTGGTACGGACCGCCGGGGTCATTTTTTCCTAGGTCAAAAAGCAGAGCGATCAACTGTTGGTAGAGGTCGATATTGCTCTGCATCAGCATTTGCTGGGACTCTTCGCCTTTGATGCTGCTGCGCTGGGTTTCTAATAGCTCAATGGCCAGCGCGAAGCTTTCATAGCCGGAAACCTGCAACTGACGTTGTTCTTTGCCTTTTTTGGAATCGGCCAGTTGTTTCAAAAAACTTCCCCGGTTCAGCAAAAAGCCGGTCATTAGATCCGGTGCTAAAACCGAAGCCGCTTCAGGCGTAGGGAATCGAGTTTTTTTATCTAAGGGCTTAAAGGACAACAGCGCCACCGCTTCTTGGACCCGCTCTAAGGCTAACTCCAAGTTGCCGCTGGCCTGGGCTAAAAAGGCCAAGTTGTTGAGCGAGCGGGCCTGCTCGAGGTCTAGACCTAGGACTTTTTGTCCTTTGATGGCTTCTTCAAAGGCCTTTTGAGCTGCTGGGCGTTGGTCTTGGCGGAAGTGTAAAATCCCCAGGTTGTTCCAAGCTAGGGCTTCTTCTTTCTTGAGGTCAAAGCTTCGGGCTTGCTGTTGGGCGCGTTGGAGGAAGTCTAGGGCTTGGGGGTAGTCTTCCTGTTCCAAGTAAAGGGCCCCTAGGTTGTTGTAGGTTAAGGCCAACTGACTATCCAAGCCCAATTCGCGTTGTAGTTCCGAGGCCTTGAGCAGGCTTTTTTGGGCCTTTTCTAGCTGCCCTAAGCCTCGGTACAACCCGCCCAGGTTATTGGCCACTTCAGCCATCAAGACCCGGTTACCCGACTTTTGGGCCGCCTCCCAGGCGGCATTCAGGGTGATCTCGGCCTGCTGTAGATCGCGCATCTTTAGGTAGATCAGACCTCGGGAGTTAAGTACCTCCGGCAGTTGGGCTTCTTGGCCTTGGGCTTGATAAAAATCCTCGGCTGCTTGGCTGGTTTCTA
Organism: bacterium; assembly: GCA_032250835.1. Taxonomy (GTDB): domain Bacteria; phylum SAR324; class SAR324; order XYD2-FULL-50-16; family XYD2-FULL-50-16; genus TamC13-09. The sequence goes on along the minus strand of JAVVEA010000001.1, from coordinate 260,044 downwards.
GAGCCTCGGAATATTGCCCCTGCTCGGACTGTAAAAAGCCGCGTAGGTTTAAGGCGTCGCCGCGCAATGGGCTGGCCTGTGGGGCTTCGCTCAGGACCTTGTCAATCGCTTCCCTGGCGGGTTTGTACTGACCCCTTTGGGCTTGTAAGTTGGCTTGGGCCAAACGGCATTGGTCGCGTTCTTGGGGTCGGCCCAGGCGGAAGTATTCCTTTTCGGCTTGGCTAAAGGACTCAAGCGCTTGGGCAAATTGCTGCTGTTTTAACTGCAAAAAGCCCCGTTGGTAGTGAGCCTCGGCGCTTAGCTCCGGGAACTGCCCGCCCGCAAGGAGGGGCTCAAGGGCTTCAAAGGCCTGGTGCGCTTTGGCGGGTTGGCTGCGTTGTTGGGCTATTTTAGCTTCTAATAATAAGGCCTTGGCCTGTAATTCCGCACCCACCCCTTCACGCAGCTTGATCCGCTCTAAAACCTCTTGGGCCTTTCCCGGTTGGCCGCCTTCTAACTGATAACCCGCTAGTTGAAGCTCCGCAGACGAAAGGGGTCCCTCGGGCCCCTGGGTGGTGAGGCTTTGGACCAAGGCCTGCTGGTTAGCCAAGGCCTCGTTGAGGCGGCCCAAGCGGTTTAAGGCATAGCTTTTGAGGCTGGTCAACTCAACCTGGGCCTCGTTTAAGGGGGTCTTTTGTTGTTCCAACAGGGCCTCGATCGTTTTTAAGGCCGGGGCGTAATCACCTTGAGCTAATTGGGCCTTTGCCAAGAGGCCTCGGAGGCGCAGCGCCTGCTCGTAGGGCAAGCCTTGGCTGGCTTGTTCTAGCAGCTGAGCCGCCTCTTGAGGGCGTTGGGCTTGCAGAAGGACCGCGCCCTTGGCTTGCATCAGGTCCAGTCTGGCTTCGCCGCTAAGCCGGTTAAGCCAAAGATCTAGGCGCTGTAAGGCTCGTTCAGATTGGCCCTGAAGGTTTAGCTGGTTGGCGTGGGCCCGCAAGAGGGCAACCAAAAGATCCGTGGTTTTGGGGTCCTGGGGCGGTTCTTTTAAGAGCTCTTCGGCTTGGCTAAAGAGTTGGTCGGCTGCTTGAGCCTGCCCTAACTGAACCAGCAAGTTAGCCGCCCGTTCAGCGGCTTGAAGGCGAAGCTGCGGGTCTTGTTGATTCATGGCGAAGGCGTCTTGGTAAGCGGCCAGCGCCAAGTCGGTCTTTTTTAGCTGGCTGTATAGATGGCCCAACTCGACGCGGGTGACGATCTGCGACTTGGGGTCTTCCCCTTGGGTCGATTCCAGTTCTTTCAGCCGAGCCAAGCGCTCCTCAGGCGCTCCACCTCGGGCGTTGGCTAAAAGGGTCAATAGTTCATCCACCCGGTTCTGGTCGCCGACCTGTCGGTATAGCTTAAGGGCCCGTTCGTATAAGGAAACGGCCAGCTTTTGTTGGCCCAAGCTTTCGCGCTTTTGGGCTAATAATAGCGTAGCTTTGGCTTCTCCAGAGGGATTTCCTTGGGCGGCATATAGATCCCGCAGCCGCTCTTGGGCCTGCGCCTCGGGCTCTCCAGGGAAGTGGGCTTTAGCCAGTGCCGCTAATTTTCGCGCTAAAGCGATTGCTTGGGCTGCTTGTCCCTGGGCTTGGTTTTGTTCTAAGGCTTGTCCATAAAGCAGGTTGGCTTTGGCGAAGTCGCCCTGGGCTTCAAAGGCCCGCGCGCCCAAATAATGCAACTGAGCGGAGCCTTCAAAACTGGCTTGTGCCCAGGTACGGCTGGTGGTGTCTTTGTATAACTGGACGGCGGCTTGGTGGTCTTCTGCTGCCCACAGGCGGTCCATCAACCAGCCAAAGGCGGCGGCTTTGTTCTGCGGGTCTCCCGGTGCTTCGCCTAAGACCTTTTGGCGTCGGTACAAAATGGAAAGCTCGACTTTGCCCAACTTATCGCTGATTTGGATTAAGTTATTTAACAGTAATTGCGCTTCTTGCGAGGCCTTGGGCGTGAGCGCTAAAAGGTCTTGATGGGTTTTGAGCGCCGGCAGCCAGTCTTCGGCCTTGAGCGTTAAACTGGCCAACTCACGCAAGGCTTCGGCGCGGCCCGAATAGTCGCTGCGTTGGGCCAACTCCTCAAGCAAGTCACGCACTTCCAAGCCCGCGGCACGGCGTAACTGCAACAGCCGGGTGACCACCGGAAGACTCGGGGGACGGCCCGCGCTGCGTTCCAAAGCAATTTGGGCTTCAAAGACCGACATCCTGCGCTGATCGTCCGGTTCTTGTTGGGCTTGTAGCTCCAATAATTCCCGCAAGCGTTCTAAGTCTCCTTCGCTGCGGTAGACCTCAGCCAATTGCTCAAAGGGTTCGGGCTGGTAATTTGAGGCACCTGAGGCGGCAAAGTTGACCCAAGCAGTTAAGACCTGCTTGCGGTCTTCTGCTTTGCCCCGTGCGGCGGCCACCTGGGCCCAGGTACGGTAGTACAAGTGTTCTTTGCCGCTTTGGGTCTTGGCCGCCAACTGCACTAATCGAGGGAATCCGCCAGCACTTGCGTAAAACTCTGCGCCCGGCGCATAAGACAACACATATTTGGAAAGATGGCTTTCCTGGGCCTTCAGGTCCCCTTCAATTTCGGCGATTTTAGCCAAATGCTGCTGGGCTAAATAGCGGGCCTGAGTTTCTTGGGGCGGCAGCAACGTCAGCAGTCTGTTGAGCGCTTCTTTGGCTTGGGGCGCTTGCTCGGCTTGCCAGGCGGCAGCGGCGAGCGAAAGCAAATTCGCCCAACGAAGTTTTTTTTGTTCCTCTGGGTGGGCCGCCAATTGGGCTTCTAACGCGGTGCGCCATTTCGTTTCACCCAACGCATCCTTGGCTAACTGACGGTCTTCGATCAATAATAGAAATAGTTTGGTTTTCCGTTCAAATGATGGCTCTTTTTCAATAGATTGGCCTATTTCTTGGATACGTTTATCGCTCAACTGGGCTGCTTGGGACGGGCTCTGAGCGACGCTCAAAGACAAAAGGACCCCCGCCACAGCGGCAACCACTTTTATCTGGATAGAATCTTTGTTGTTTTTAAACAGCATAAAAAAATGGGTTAGCTATGGCCGCAAGTGCGGTCTGGTGTTGCTATGTCTGGGATATGCAGCGAGTTGCCAAGATCCAAAACCCGCCGTAAAAAAACAAATTGTTGAGCCTAGTGCGCTGAAACGAGAACCTTTACCGGTGCAATCCAGCTCACTTCCGTTGGCCGAGCCTCCCGAGCCAACCGAAAGTTCCTCGCCCAAACCGAACCGCCAAATCAAACCTTTAGCCCCAATCTATCGGAAAGGGCAAGACATCACAATATCGCCTATCGATTTTATCTATGATCCCGAACGGCGGGCTTTCGCGCTATCTTTTACCCTCACAGGGCAGTCTGAAAAATCCTTTGAACCGGTGGCCTTGGTGGTGGTTAGTCAAGGTGAACGCCGCCGTTGGCGCGGGGTCACCCTATCAGCACCGCAATACCAAACCAGCAACCGAGTGCAGTTATGGTTAGGGGCGGGATTTATTCTGCGCGAATCTGAAGCCTGGTTGGAGGTGAAGCTTTTTGATGCTTCTTTCGGAACCCTGTTAGACAAAAGTTCGGCCTACCAATCGCTCCGCTTTAGGCAATTGCCTAATGGCCGGGGAGTGGTGGTAGAAGACCGTCGGGGTGGGCAGATGGCGAACCCACAAGACTATGTCTTCAACCAACCCCCCTTAAAATCCGACGATCTGACGCTTGAGCAAATCACCCTACAGTATGCAGGGGGCCCCGTCTCGGAGCCGCAGTTCAGGCAGGCTAACACCGCTAAGCGGCCCGGCGACCTAGTTTCGGGTTGGTCTCAGGAGTCCAGGCTAAGTGCGCCGGTAGTCGAACTTTCCGCAGAAGAGGGGGCCTTTGTTTTGGCGTGGCCAGCCCTACCTGATGTTACCGGATACCGGTTGTATTGCGGCGACCAAGCAGATTTTGAATTTGTGCCCGGAACCGGAGAACCCGTTGACCCAGGTCACCGGATCAGCGGTCTCGCGGTGGGGACCACCAAATATTGCCGGGTGGCGGCTTTTACAGACGCCCAAGAGAGTGCCGCTTCGGCTCCAGTCAAGTTGAGGGTTCCGGTCCAGCTGTCGGCCCCTAACTTGGCGGCACAGGTGGGGGATCAGCGGGTTTTGTTGGGTTGGCCCGAAGTGGCCGGGGCCCTAGGTTACCGGTTAGAATATTGCTTTGATCCCCAGTGGCCGCAAGACAAAGTTCAAAGTAAACAGCTGCAAGTACCCCAGTTTGAGCACCTAAACCTGACCAACGATCAGGCGGTCTATTATCGTATACGGTCCATCGGCCCCGACGGTCCCGGTCCCGCTTCCAAAACGCTCAGAGCCGTGCCCCAACTGCCTCAGGTGATGGAGCCCAGCCTTGAGGAACAATTAAGCGGACTGCGGGTTGAGGAATTTACCTTGTTTAAAGGCCTGCCTGAACTGTCCTACCCGATAGCCGACCAGGAACAGGCCCAGAAACTAGACCTGCAGCGGGCCAAGCAGTTGGAAGCTTTGGACTTTAAGGCCCGAGAAGAAATGATCGCCCTCTATCTGGCCGAAGGCCGCGGCGACCGCATCGCCGCCGCCCTGCAAGACCAATTAGACGAGGAGCCCGCCAACCTAAATCTTTCGCTATCCTTAAGTAAAGTCTACGCCGAACAAGGGGACGTAAAGACCGCCTTGAATGTCTTAAACGCTTCGCTCAGCCGCATCTCTTTATCGGCTAGGGCCGCCTTGAACCAGGAATTAAAAACCCAGGTGAAAGAAGGCAAGAGCAACCTAAGCAGCCAAAGCGACGAATCTTTCTTGATCGAAGAGTTCGCCAAGTTGGGGCAAAAACTATTAGATGAAGGTCGTTACGAAGAATCCCTTTCGGCCTTCCAGTCGCTTTTTTCCTTGGCCCAAGATTATCCGATGATCTATTACCGGATGGGTCTGGCAAGGCGCGGCCTCTCGCAATACAACCAAGCTAAGGAAGCTTTTATTGAGCAGGGCCAGCAAGAGGTTGCGTTGCAACAGCTAATCTCGAACCTCAAACAACTATCTGCGGTAATCCAAAAACGGCCTGATTTAGACAGCATCGAAACGGCCCGCAAAGGCATCCGAGAGGTTCTGGCGAAGAATAAACAGGCCGCTCTGGATGCTGATTTGGATGACGAATTAGAAGAACTGGATGATCTTTACAACGAGTTGGAAGCCGCTCGTTTAGCGGGCTTGCCTGATCTCTGGGTACGGCTGGACGAGAAGGCGGCGGTTGGGGGTCTACAACCGGGACAGGGTTTTTATGTCGATCTAAAGGCCGGGAATCTCGGGCAAAAGTCTAGTGGTGCCTTTCGTGTTCACTATCGGTTGGAGCATGAAGCCAAGTTGGCCTTTGACTTACAGGGCAGTGATCGCTTTGAAGGCCTAAAAGCCGAGTCCCAGGATTTGCGCTGGAATAAGCGCCTAGAAGTCCCTGTTAATGCGCCTCCGGGTAATTACCGCTTGGTTGTTCACCTGGAACTGGACGGCGAAGGTAGCGAGGTTGATTTAGCTAACAACCGCGCCGACGGGGGGTATGCACTGGGCATTGTCGAACCTCGGGCGGACTTGAAGGTGGCCTTGACAGACCAGCCGCAAAAACAGGACCTACAGCGGGGCGCGGCTTTTGGTGTCAAACTACAAATCCAGAATCAAGGCTTCCTGGCCAGTCAGGCCTACCGGGTTGAGCTGTATTTACGCCACCAAAAGGGTCAAGAGGTTAACTTAGTCACGAGCCCGCTATTCGAACCGCTAGGCGAACCGCAAGCCAGCCAAAGCTGGGAGCCTTCGGTTACGCTACCAGAGCGCTTAGTTGAAGGTAGCTATCACCTTGCCGCGCGGCTCTTAGATGCGCAGGGCAAGCCCTTAGCCGATTCCGAACCGACCCAATCCTTGGTGACCTATCGCTACACTGCGCCTTTCATCGACCTAGGATTGGCTTGGACACAACCCCCAAAAGACGTATGGGTTAAACCAGGACAACCTTTTAAAATCCAATTAGGGCTGGTAAATCAAGGCAACCAACGCAGCCAGGACTTTGCCGTTGGTTATCGATTGATTGACGATCAAGGCGTCGAGCATCCCTTAGAGGGCTTGGACCCCTTTAAAGGGCTAGATCCCGCCGCGGGACCTCAAAGCTGGGACCGTGAATTGCGCCCAGGCACCGACCTGCCCCAAGGAGCTTACCGTTTAGTTGCGCGTTTGGAAGGTGCCGCTCTAGCCGAAGACCGCCAGTCCGCCAACAACCAGCTCCTGGCACCAGAGCCCGTGCATATTTTACCGCTCTACCGGCGTGGGGTCCTTGCCCAAGCACGCCAGGAGTTGACCCAGCGGTTACAAACCCAGCCGAGCGACCTGAGCGCGTCTTTGGGTTTGGCGCACCTCAATGCCGAGGCGAAACAGAGGGTCCAGCTACTCTTAGGTGTCTCTGCTTACTTCGATCAACTCCCCTGGGAAGCTCAACGGGGGTTGGCCGCTTCGCTTAAAACCCCAGAGCAGGCCAAAGGGGTCTTGGGTGATGCGCGCTTCGCTTTTGAAGACTTCCGTAACTTGGCGGCCAAATTAGCGGCTACCGGAGAAAGCCAAACGGCCCTAGACCTCCTACAGCGGTTGCTTGCGCTGGTGCCGGGAGAACCGGCTACCGCAAGCCAGCTGGCGGCGTTGCAAGTCAAAATAGGCCGACCAAACGCCGCGCGCCAGACCTTAGTAAAAGCCCTAGCGCTCCAGCCGGACAAGGGGTTGTTGTTGGCTTTGACGCCGCTACACCAATCCGACCCAAGGCCGGCTACTTGGCGCTCCTTAAACGCCGGTTGGAAGGCCTGGGCTTCGACCCAGAAACAGCCCGAAGAGGCGCAGCAAGCCCTCAAAACCCTTAAGCCTGCGTTACCCCAGACCGATAAACTACAAATAGCCATTCGGGGCTTGGCGGAGCGAGCCAAGGTAACCCCAGGACAGATCCTGTCTTTTGATCTTAGTTTGGCTTCAGAACAGGCCATCGAAAAATCGCTTGAGGTCCATTTCCAACTGGTGGAACAGTCGGGCTATGTCTTAGACCTACACCAGCCGCTTCGAGTGAACCGACTGCCTAAAGGACGCCAGCAGGTCAACCGGCAGGTTAAGCTACCAGACTTCCTGCCGCCGGGTGTGTTCCGCCTACGGGCCTGGAGCGAAGGGTTGGCTGGGACGACGCGGGCCCAGGCTCCGGCTCTGTGGCTCCATGGCCCCGCCAATTTGGCGATTCAAGGCTTCGCCCACCACCGAAAAGGCGCTCAGATTGAAATCCAATTGGCATGGAAGAACTTAGGCGGTGGCGATTCATCTAACAGTCGATTGTTGCTTTGGCATCATCCCAACGAGGGCGGGGAGCAGTTCTTGTTGGCCACCGTCCAATTGCCCGATTTAGCGCCCAGTGTGGGCCAGCGCCAAATCCAGCGCAGTTTCCGGTGGGAGCAGCTAAAGGACTTGCCGGCAGGTAGGCTGCGAGCCCAAATCCAAAGCGACGGACCCGAAGGTTTTTTGGCGCTCGATAACCAAGCCTTTAGCGCGAATCCGCTCGGTGGTGCCGGTTTAGATTTACAGCTTTTGGGGGTTGAACTGCGCGAGCGCCGCTTGGTTGCTGGGCAACCGCTCAACCTGCTTTTACGGTTGCAAGGTGAACCGAAAGGTGCCGCGAAACTTTGGTTACAGTCGCCGCAGGGCAAAATTTTGCTGGGGAACCTAGCTTTGCCCAAGGCCCAAAAGGGCCCATCAGGTGAACAGGTCTATGCGCTACAGGCGACCTGCCCGGACATCCCCGCAGGTAGCTACCGGGTGGCGTTGCAGGTCGATGGCTTGGAATGGCTGGCTAGCGAACAGCTCAAGTCCGGCCCCGCAAAACTCCAGGTGAAATTTGTGGACCTTTTGGGGCAAGACTTACTGCCTGGCGGCGAACTACGCTTGAAGTTGGCCATAGAAAACAGCGGTTATTCCACCAGCCAATCCCAGTCACTTAAACTTTCGTTGGTGGGCGCTAAGACCTATAGTTTAGGCGAACTCAAGCTGGCTCCCCTGCCTCCGAGTGCTGATGCTAAATTGATCGAAGGGCGTTGGTCCTTACCTAAGGACTTAGCCCAGGATAATTACCGTTTGCTGATCCAAGGGGACCAACTAGCGGCGCGCAGTAAAGAAGACCTTTCGGTGCGCCCTTTAAGGGCCGAAAGCCCCAGCGAGATGCAGGTGTTTTTGCCCGGGCAGGCTCCGTCGTTCCGTTGGAGCGCGGTAGGATCGGGCAAATACCGTTTGGCTTTTTCGCCAGACCCTGATTTTAAGGGGCGCGGTACGGTCTTGCGGCTTGATTGGACCGAGCAGTCCGAGCAGTTGCCCTCGGCATTGCAGTGGAACCTGATCTGGTCTTTGTCGCAAAACGGAAACCGACCTCTTTATTGGCGGGTCGAAGGCCAGGGCTTGAGTCACACCGAATTGGCCAGTGGGCCAAGGCGATTGCGCTTGAGGAACCGCCCTTAATAATGCTAGTTAGTTAGGACCCTAAGCCTAGTGCGGTGGGTTTAAATATTTTCATGGGTACAGGATGAATCGTTTTTTTCAAATAGGTTGTGCCGCGTGGTTGGCCAGCTTTTTGTTGCTTCCCGGCTCTTTGAGAGCTGCCGAAGAACAGGCCTTGGCACTACCGGTGTTGCAAGAAGGGGCTGGCCTCCCAGCCAGCCGGTGGGACACTGAAAAGCTTTTTGACCAAGTCCTAACCCAGCTTCCTGGGGTACTCAAAGAATTGCCCCAGAACATCAAGCGGGTAACCCTGTTGCAACTTGAAGGCGACCCTAACTACGACCTTCGGCCGCTGCGCCTTCGCCACCGCTTGTTACATGCCCTGGTGGCTAATGGTCGATTGGAAATGGTTGAATGCCGCCAATGTGCCAACCTAAAGATTTATGTTGAGCAAGACTCACTGATCTTAAGCCGTACCGTAGAGACCAACGAGCAATATAAAGCGCTGGGCAAGGAGTTGAACATAGACTCGACCTTGCAGGGCTTTTTAGAGTTAGATGAAAAAAACGGTGTGTTGGCGTTGAATTTAAAATTGGTCCGGACCGGTGATGGCTCGGTGGTCAAAACGGCTAGTTTAGTCGCCCAATCGGAGGCTTCGGATCAGGGTTTGGCTCGGCCCAGTGACCGCGAATCCCATATTGGATTTGGCCTTTCGCCCTTTTTGGGGTTTAAGTACAGCGGTTGGGTCGAGAGCAACGGAACCCATTCACAAGAAGAAGTATCCAGCTTTTCTGGGCTTTCGTTGCGTCTCTTGACCCCCACTTTCTGGGATTCTATGGACGTGGGGATCGACTTCGATAGCTTCTCGGCGACCACCACCAGCGCCACCGAAACCTTGAATATTTCGGTGGTGGCGGTCACCCCGCTGGTGCGCTATCGGGCCCCCTTCCTGATCGGTGGCGAGCCGTTGGTGTACGTCTACGGAGGTTTCGGTCCGGCGATGGTTGAGGGCAACAGCCAATTGGGTATCAAATTGGGGGCTGAATTTTTTATCAACCAAGGTTTAAGTATTGGTTTGGATATCTATAGCCTGGGGTCGGCAGATGTTGACAGCTACCTGAGCGATGCTACCGGTACCCAGCGGGTCAACCAGTTCAGTGGGAGCGCGACCGGTATTAGCTTCCGCTATTTATACTGACAACCATGCGCGCCCTATCTTGCCTGATCGGGCTGTTGCTCTGCGGTGGGTGGGGCCTGCAAGGCGCAGAAAAACCCCTGCTGGTATCCCAACCGGTTCGGTTGGTCGGTGATAACCTACTGGCGTTGCCTTTGAGGGCTCTAGACGAGCGGGGCAACGGGCTGGCATTAGTCCCAACCGATTTGGCAGACTTGCGCGTTGGTGGTGCGCCTTTAGACTGGTGGCAACTAGAATTCCGCCCTGGACTGCGCGGTCTGGCTATGACCCAGGGGCCGGGCTTGACCCTGCGACGCAACTTAGAAAAATTAGGCGGTCTTAAAGGCCTACTTGCTGGCCTAGCTCGCGATGCCCACTGGCTATCTTTACGGCAGACTCATCTACAGGACTTCCGGGGCGAGCGGGCGATCTCTATAGAAGTAAACCGCAAAGACCTACCCGAACTGCTCAAGCGACTTGGGCGCAGTTTGTTGGGGCGGCCCGGTCTGGATGGAATTTGGTCACCTAGAAATCCACAACCTCTTTTAAGCGCCTCCGAAGACCTGCTTAGGCCTTTGCGTCGATCCTGGGCCAGCGGAGAGGGGGTTTCTTTGCCTCCCATGCACTTGGCCCAACCTAAATCGGCCAATGATTGGTCAGAGGTCAAATCCTTCGAGTTGCGGGGCGGCTTGGGCCAAAGCCCCGGTGATTTGGTGTTGCTGGCCGCCAGACTCCCGGCGGATCATCCCCTCCGCAGTAAACTGGCGGCTTCTTCTCAGCGACTACCCCAACAAGATTGGATGGCTTCAGGCCGCAGCGACGCGCCCCAGCAATGGAAAGTCTCCGATCCGGCCCTGCGCAGTAGCCTAGAGCTCTGGACTCGTCAATTGGGTCTTGAGGGGCGGCGGCTGGCTTTAGAGGTGGCCCACCGGCCGCCCCCGGTGGCTGCGGCTGAAACGTTGCCCAGCGTTGCTCTAGAAGCCCAGGGCAGAGCCCAGCCCGGTAAGGAACGTTTGGTCTTTAGCCGCATTGGGCAGGTAATTTACCTAGATGCGGAGTTGGTGAGCCCCCAGGAGCCTAACTACCGTTACCGTCCCGAGCAGCTAGAATTAGTGTTTGTTGACCTAGGCCCCTTTACCCAGCCGCCTGGTCGGGTTCGTCCTTTGGTGCGTCAAGCCCTGGGGCAAGTACAGCCTGATGGAGTCAACTACCTACTATTTCCGCTCAATAGGGAACTGGTTCAAGCGGACCGGTCCTTGGCCTTGCAATCGGGCGGTAGGGTTTGGCAATTTGACTTGGATTTAAACTCAAGGGACCGAACCTATTTAAAGGCCTTGGCTGGGCAGGCAAAAGACGCTTGGTTAGAGCGAGAGCAAGCCTTAGGGGCTCTGATCAAACGGCAGGATTGGAAAGAAGCCTGGACCTTGGCGCAACCGGGGGTTAAAGCCATCGAATCAAATAGCCACCAAATACCCGAGCCCTTAGCGGCCCGTTGGCTGCTCTGGTCGGCTCAGGTTCTAAGGGAGTTAGGAGAGCAAGAGAGAGCGCAGGACTTGTTGCGGCGTTTGATCCAGCAATATCCACTCTCGCCTCAGCGGACCGAGGCTTGGACCGCTTTGGCCGCAGGGGCGTTGGATTAGGGCTTTTTGCGCAATTCTAGCTCGATGTTACTTCCGCTACTGGTGCGTAGTTCGATGCGGCGTTGACCGGGGGGGTAATATCCCTCTAGCTCGATGGTTCCGACGGCACCTGGAAAATCATCTTGCGGTGCAAACAATAGGGTCAGGTGGGATCGTCCAGGGCTGGTTAGTTGGACCATAAATTCCCCTTGGCCGTTGTCGAAATATAAGGGTCCAGAAGGCGCTAGTAATTTGGGGGAGTCGCTTAAAGCGAAGCCCGAGAAAGCACCCTTGGGGTAGGGCCCCGGTCCGGTCAAATGGACTTGTAGGTTTTGGGGCAGGGCTCCCGAAGCCGGGAGCAGAAGGCTGGCTCCCGGGGGCAACTTAAGGTTGAGTTGGCCTGGAATACGGGTGATCTGTAGCTCAAGGCGTTGGGTGTCTTCTTGTAAGGTTAGTTGGTTGCCCTCTTCGAGACGCCAGTCTTTCCCCTTGAAACTTAGCGGCCTTGCGCCCTGTAGGGCTTGTATTTTAAGCTCTTTGGGGTTTTGGTAGAGTAAAAAACTTCCCGAGGCGGGTGGGAGTTGGGCAAAGGGGAGCGAAACCATTAGCCCCTGTGAGCTTTGGACCCATAATTGGCCACTGCGTAGGCCGATGGAGCCCCCTGGACCGGATACCAGTGTTCCCGGCCCTTGGAATACCATTAACCCCCCTTGGGCCAAAAGAATGCCAGCGGCGGCTCCTTGCGGTGCATCCAAAGTCCAGGGAGGTTGCAGCAAGGTGCCCGGAGCGGTGCCCTGTCCGTTAAGGGTAAGGTTACCTTGGGTTTGCAGCAAGCTACCTAATATTTGAGCTTGCAGGTTGCAAGGGAGCAGGATCAAAAGAAGTAGCAGCGGTTTGTACCACATTAAACAGCCTAGATAATGGATTGGAAAAACATGGTATTCACAGGATTTCCAAAAAAGCAAAGCAAAGCATGGGTAGCTTGGGCTTTATTGAGTATCCTTGCAAGCTGCGGCCTGAACAGCACCTCCCCCAAACCCGCGGCACCCGATGCGGCTGCCTATGAGCTGCGCCTCTGGGCCCAAGCGGAAGTAGGTGGTAAAGAATTGAAGCTGCTAGAAGCCGGCTTAGCGACGCCCCGCCAAGCGCCCCTTCTGGTGCCTTTTGGTGGCGTTTTAAAGAGCCGGGCCGAAATCATCGGGCCCGAGATAGCCGGAGTGGATTGGCAGTGGAGCGTTGCGGGAAATGAACCCCAAAGGGGCCCAAGATTCCGTTACGAGCCTCCGAGCGCCGGTCCCTTTGATCTGGTGGTCACCGCTTCAATCCGCCACAAAGACCGCCCCGAGCCTTTGCAAATAAGCCGTTCTTACCGCTGGATTGCCGCTGGGGAACCGGGGATGCAGCTCTTAGAGCCTAAAGGAGATCAGGTCTTAAAACCCGGACAATCCATCACCCTGCGTGCCTCTGGGGCCGACGGAATGGGCCAGCGCCCGCTGGTGATTTGGACCGCTGAGGTCGAAGGGGTTCAGCGGCTGATCGGCTTTGGTGAATCCTTAAAGACGGACCGTTTTTCGGTTGGTTACAACCGGGTTCGTGCTATGGGGCTAGATGCACAAGGAAACTTGGTTCAATCAGAACAGGTAGGGCTCTTGGTACCTGACCCAAAGGGACCCATCGAAATCGTCAGTCCTCCCGAAGCAGCGGTGTTGCAGGAAAACAAACCGGTCTATCTGTTTGCGCGTGGGGCTGATTTACAGCATTCGCTGGACGGGGAACCCTTCCGCCCCGGACCAGGCAGCTTGCGCTTGGGCCTTAAGGCCGGTTCTCATGTGCTCAAGGTTAAAGGGCGCCGCGGTGAGGCCGAGCGAAAATTTGAGGTCGTCTCGGGTTCAGCGCCGATCGGTCAAGTCACCGCTTTGGACGGAAAGCTATTGAAGCAGGTTGCCCCAGGTACCTGGATTGGCCTTAAGGTCGGTGACGCCCTGTCGCCCGGTGATCGCCTGCGGGCCACAGAAGGTTGGGCGGAATTGCATTTTGACGATGGTCTTGTCTATAAATTGAATCGGGACCGGTCTGTACAGCTGCTTCCAGGCGGCGGCTTGGCTGAGAACTTAACTCCCCAAGAAGCGGCGGTGTACCGGATTGTAGATGAAAAAGGCATCGCCGAAGCGGTGGCGCAACTGAAGCCTTTTGTGGGGCAATTAGAACAACTGCTGCAAGATTATCAGGTTCAGTCGGTGCGCACTGAAGATAAAGCAGACTTGGAAAGGTTGTTGCGGGGGATTCGAAATGGGGAGATCCAACTGGAAGAAATCCTGATTTATTGAATTAAGCGTAGAAAAGGCCCCTAAAACCAAAAAAGCCCGTTGCCGGGCTCTTGTAGGTTGTCTTGGGTAATAAAAACCCCTTATAGCGCTGTATGGCGGCCTACTTTTCGGCCAACCATTGGGCTAGTTCCTTGGCGTGGTAGGTCAGAATGATTTTGGCCCCGGCCCGTTTGAAGGCGATCATGCTTTCCATCACACAGGCCTTATAATCGATCCATCCATTTTGGCTGGCAGCGCGCAACATGGCGTATTCGCCGGAGACATTGTAAACCGCCACCGGCACATCGCTCACTTCAGCTAGGGCACGGACCACGTCCAAATAGGGCAGCCCCGGCTTGACCATGATCATGTCGGCTCCTTCAGCTAGGTCCAATTGGGCCTCGCGGACCGCTTCGGTCACGTTGGCCGGGTCCATCTGGTAGGTCTTCTTGTCGCCTTTCTTGGGCGCAGAGTCCAGCGCATCCCGGAAGGGGCCGTAAAAGGCCGAGGCATATTTGGCGGTGTAAGCCATGATGCCCACTTCGGTGAATCCCGCATCGTCCAAAGCTTCGCGGATGGCGGCAACCCGGCCATCCATCATATCACTAGGAGCGACCAGATCCACGCCCATACGGGCCTGGGAAACGGCTTGCTGGCAAAGAATTTCTAAAGTTTCGTCATTTAAAATCCGGCCATCGTCACTAACCAAGCCGTCATGACCGTCGGAGCTATAGGGGTCCATTGCCACATCGGTGATCAGGCAGATTTGGGGTACTGCCTCTTTGATCGCCTTTAAAGCCCGGTGGTAGAGGCCCTCGGGGTTGGCTGATTCGGTGGAACGGGGATCTTTACGGCTTTCGGGAAGTGCGGGAAAGAGCACTACTGAGCGGATACCTAAGGCCCACAGTTCTTTAACTTCAGGGATCAATAGGTCCAAACTATAGCGGAAGATGCCGGGCATGCTGGCGACTTCGAGCTTGAGCCCTTCGCCTTCTAAAACAAACAACGGCATCACCAAATCGGTGACCGAAAAGCTATTTTCGCGAACCAAGTCACGGATCGCCGGGGTGTGCCGGTTGCGGCGCGGTCGAATCGGTTGCTCCATCGGTTCCTTTAACTTAAGTGGCTGAAGCCTTTGATGTCTCTATCTAGCGCCTGGGCCATCCGGCGGCCTGAGTTGATGGCGCGTACCACTAAGGACTGGCCGGTGGCCATGTCACCAGCGGCATAGACATTTTTAATGCTGGTACGGAAGTCTTTGGTCTTCACGTTGCCCCGTCCGTCCAATTCGACGCCCAATTGCTTGAGCATGCCTTCGGGCTCAGGGTGAACAAAACCCATGGCCAGTAAGACTAGGTCCGCTTGCAACTCAAATTCAGACCCGGCTTTTTCGGCCATCTTCCATTGCCCTGCTTCGTCTAGGGTCCATTCAACTTCGACGCAACCTAAGGCTTCGATCTTGCCTTGGCCTTTTAATTCCCTAGTCAGTACCGAAAAGCGGCGCACGCAGCCTTCTTCTTGGCTAGAAGAGGTGCGGTAGACCTGGGGATACTCGGGCCAGGGGTTGTTTTCGCGGCGTTCCTTCGGAGGCTCCGGCAAAATCTCGATTTGGGTTACCGAGGCAGCGTCCTGACGGATTGAAGTTCCCACACAGTCCGAGCCAGTGTCCCCGCCGCCGATCACCACCACATGTTTGCCGGTAGCCAAGATGTCTTCGCCCGGCACCTCGCGCCCGCCGACCCGGCGGTTTTGCTGGGTCAGGAAATCCATGGCGAAGTGGATGCCCTTTAGGTTGTGGTCACGCCCCGGTAGATCGCGGGGGCGTTCGGAACCGCCGGTCAGACAGATATAGTCAAAGTCTTCTTGTAGGCGGGCGACATCAAAGTTAACCCCCACGTGGGTGTTGGTGCGGAAGTCGACGCCCTGCTCTTTAAGGATGTCTACGCGGCGCTTGATGATGCGTTTCTCTAACTTAAAATCGGGAATCCCTAGGGCCAACAAGCCACCGACCACTTCGTTTTTCTCGAATACGGTGACCTCATATCCGGCTAAGTTCAACTGGTCAGCCGCCGCTAATCCAGCCGGGCCCGAACCCACCACCGCGATGCGAACGCCCGTAGAAGGCACCCGTTTGTTGGGCTTGACCCAACCTTCGGCAAAGGCCTTTTCGATGATCGCCAACTCTACCTGTTTGATCGCCACCGGCTCGTCCACCAACCCGGCGCAACAAGCAGATTCACAAGGAGCCGGGCAGACACGCCCGGTGAACTCGGGGAAGTTGTTGGTCGATTGCAGGGTGCCGTAGGCAGCGTGCCATTGGCCCTGATAGACATATTCGTTGAATTCGGGAATGAGGTTCTGCACCGGACAGCCGGAATTACAGAAGGGAACCCCGCAGTCCATACAACGGGCCGCTTGAGTGGTTAGGCGGCGCGCCGTTAAAGGGGCCTCAAATTCAGAAAAGTGCTGGACCCGTTCTTCTACAGGCTGCTTCTTCTGATTTTCTCGGACATATTCAAGAAATCCAGTCGGTTTTCCCATGCCTTAGTTAACTTGCTTTGGGTTTATGGAGCTTGGACAAGATTTTGCGGTATTCCAAGGGAATGACCATCACGAAGTCTTGCAAATGTTTATTCCAGTTGTCCAAAAGGATCTTGGCCCGTTTGCTACCGGTCAGGTTGAAGTGTTCTTCAACCAACTGGTGCAGGAGCTGTACATGGTTCGGGTCGTTTACCTTTTCAATGTCAACCATAGAGAGGTTGCAGCGCTTTTTAAAGTTCTGCTGCTGGTCGTAAACAAAGGCGATACCGCCGCTCATGCCGGCTGCAAAGTTTTTGCCCGTCTCGCCTAGGATCACCACCACGCCCCCGGTCATGTATTCGCAGCCGTGGTCACCGGTCCCTTCGACCACCGCTACAGCCCCAGAGTTACGTACCGCAAAGCGTTCCCCGGCCTTACCGTTAAAGAAGGCGCGGCCGCTGGTGGCTCCGTAGAGCACCGTGTTGCCAGCAATCATGTTGGCCGAAGCCTTCCATTTGGCCGATTCGGGGATACGGATGATGATCTTGCCGCCCGAAAGCCCCTTACCGACATAGTCATTGGCGTCGCCCGCTAAGTTCAGGGTCAAACCTTTGGGGATAAAAGCCCCGAAGCTTTGCCCAGCGGTGCCGCGCATATCGATGGTGATGTGGTCGTCCGGCAATCCATCGGCACCGTATTTGCGGGTGATCTCGCTACCTAGCATGGTACCGGCGGTGCGGTTGCGGTTGCGGATTTCGATGGGGAAACGAACCGCTTCGGCTCGTTCTAGGGCCGGAGCGGCCAATTGGATCAACTGACGATCCAACACGTTTTCTAGGTTCTTCGGTGGGTGGCCTACGTTTCGGTAGACCCCTTCGCGGCCCGTTTGCTTGACAAAAAGGCGGCTAAAGTCGAGCCCTTTGGCTTTCCAGTGCGTAATCGCCTGTTGGGCCTTAATCCGCTCAACCTGACCCACCATGTCTTCAAACTTGCGGTAGCCCAGCTGTGCCATCAGTTCGCGCACCTCGCGGGCGATGAACTGAAAGAAGTTGATCACATGCTGCGGGTCGCCCTTAAATTTGCTGCGAAGTTCCACGTCCTGGGTCGCTACGCCAACCGGACAGGTGTTGAGGTGGCACTTGCGCATCATGATGCAGCCTAAGATCACCAGCGTGCTGGTGGCAAAGCCAAATTCTTCAGCGCCAAGCAAGGCGGCAATCACCACATCCCGACCGGTTTTCATTTGGCCATCGGCCTGGACGCGGATTTGGCCGCGCAGGTTGTTGACCACAAGGGTCTGCTGGGTCTCGGCTAGGCCGATTTCCCAAGGCAAAC
This sequence comes from bacterium, assembly GCA_032250835.1. Lineage (GTDB taxonomy): Bacteria > SAR324 > SAR324 > XYD2-FULL-50-16 > XYD2-FULL-50-16 > TamC13-09. Next base: position 242,586 of record JAVVEA010000001.1, on the reverse strand, counting down.
CGGCGTGTTTGATCGAAGTCGCCGGGCTGGCACCGGTGCCGCCGTCATGACCCGAGATCGTCACGCTGTCGGCCAAGGCTTTAGATACACCGGCCGCAACGGTCCCGACGCCGGTCTCGGCGACCAACTTAACGTTGATGTCTGCTTGGTTGTTGGCGTTTTTTAAATCAAAGATCAGCTGCGCCAAGTCCTCAATAGAATAAATGTCGTGGTGCGGCGGTGGGCTGATCAAGGTCACACCGGGGATGGTGTGGCGGATCATGCCGATATATTCGTCGATCTTAAAGCCCGGCAACTGGCCACCTTCGCCGGGTTTAGCGCCCTGAGCGACCTTGATTTGCAGCTCGTCTGCATTGGTCAAATAGTGGCTGGTAACGCCGAACCGGCCCGAAGCGACTTGTTTGATCTTGCTGCGGCGTAGGTCGCCGTTGGCATCGGGAGTGAAGCGCACGGGGTCTTCGCCGCCTTCGCCGGAGTTGCTGCGCCCGCCGATGCGGTTCATGGCAATAGCCAAGGACTCATGCGCTTCGCGCGAGATCGAGCCAATCGACATGGCCCCGGTCACAAAGCGGGTCATCAGGCTGGCTTCGGATTCAACTTCTTCGATGGGTACCGCCCGCGAAGGGTCTAGGTCCAACTCGAAGAGGTGGCGCAGGCCTTGGGGCGGGGAGTCAACGTCCACAAATTTGGTGAATTTTTTGAAGAGCTGGTAGTCCCCTTTGGTGGTGGACTGCTGCAAGAGCGTGATCGCACCGGGATTGTAGCCATGGAATTCGCCTTGATCACGCCAGTGGTATTCACCGGAGGTCATTAACTTGTGGAAGTGCCGGGCTTCGGGGGCGTAGGCCCGCAAATGCCGCATGCGGATTTCCTCTTCTAATTCTTTGATACCGATCCCTTCGACTACCGAATGGGTGCCCGTAAAGTAGCGGTCGATCAGCTCCGAATTCAGGCCCACAGCCTCAAATATTTGGGCACCCTGATAGCTGGCTAGGGTGCTGATGCCCATTTTGCTGAAGATCTTTTTCAGGCCTTTTTTGACGGCGTGGATATAGTTCTTCTGCGCCTTTTGGCTATCCAAGGGCAATTCGCCGTGGATTTCCATTTGGGTTAGGGACTCAAAGGCTAAATAGGGGTTGATCGCCCCGGCACCATAACCGATCAGCATCGCGAAGTGGTGGACTTCACGCACTTCGCCTGATTCGATGATCAAGCCAATCTTGCCGCGTTTTTTCTGCCGGATCAGGTAGTGGTGCACCGCTGCAACGGCCAGTAAAGACGGGATCGGGGCAACATCTTCGTTGACGCACCGATCCGAAAGCACAATCAAACGGTGGCCTTCGTCTACCGCCTCTTCGGCGCGCTTGCACATTTCGTCGATCGCCTGCTCCAGGGTCATCTCCTGGAAGGGGAAACCGATGTCCACGGTCTTAGAACGGAAGCCAAAATAGTCCATTTTTTTGAACTGTTCTAATTCGGCATTGCTCAAGACCGGGTGCGGTACTTCCAGCATCTTGCAGAGCGTCGGGCTCTCTTCTATGATGTTGGACGAACCACCGATATTTGATTTCAGCGACATCACCAGCTTTTCGCGGATCGAGTCGATGGCGGGGTTGGTTACCTGGGCGAAGAGTTGCTTGAAGTAGTTAAACAACAATTTAGGGTTTTCGCTCAAAACCGCCAAGGGCACGTCATTGCCCATGGAATAGGTGGTTTCTTCGCCTTTGACGGCCATCGGCTTGATCAGCCGGTTGAGCTCTTCAAAGGTGTAGAAGAAAACCCGCTGCATCAGGCGTAGTTGCTCGAAGGTCGGCTGGCTGACCGTGCCGGGCTCAGGCAGCTGGTCGCGGTAGATTTTATTTTCCTCCACCCAGCGGGTGTAGGGCTTTTGGCGGGCCAAGCGGGACTTGATCTCTTCGTTGTGGCTGATCGTGCCTTCTTCGGTGTCGATCAGGACGACCCGACCGGGGCCTAAACGCCCTTTTTCTTTAACGTTGGGGATCTCCACATCGATCACGCCCACTTCCGAGGCCATGATGAACAGGCCGTCGAAGGTTTCGACAAAGCGCATGGGGCGCAGGCCGTTACGGTCCAGGCCGCCGCCAATATAACGTCCGTCGGTCCAGATCATCGCCGCCGGTCCGTCCCAGGGTTCTTGTAGGGCTGCGTGGTACTCATAAAAGCCCAGCAAGTCTTTATCCATGTGTTTTTGCATCTCCCAAGCCTCAGGCACCATCATGGTGAAGGCATGTTCGAGCGAGCGGCCCGTAGCGACCAACAACTCATAGAAGTTGTCGAAGGTAGCTGAGTCAGAGCCGCCGGGCTGGATCACCGGCTTGAGCTTTTCGATGTCTTCGCCAAAATAGCTGGAGGCGAACAGAGATTCGCGGGCCTTGGTCCAGTTTACGTTGCCTTGCAGGGTATTGATTTCCCCGTTGTGGGCGATGAAACGGAAAGGCTGGGCGAGGCTCCAAGTCGGGAAGGTGTTGGTCGAATAGCGTTGGTGCACCAAGGAGATGGCACTTTCGAAATCCGGGTCTTGCAGATCAGGGTAATATTGGCCCAACTGATAGGCCAGGAACATGCCCTTGTAGACAATGGTCCGGTAGCTGAGGCTGCAAACGTAAAAGAAACTTTTTTGTAAAATGTCGGAAGTTTCGATCCGCTTTTCGATTTGGCGGCGGATTACGTACAGCTTGCGCTCAAAGGCGTCAAAATCGCCCAATTGGTTGCGCACAAAGACTTGGTAGACCGAAGGTTCCATGTCCAACATGGCCGGGGAAAGGCCACTGTTGTCGCTCGGTACTTCTCTCCAAGCGATCAGCGTCTGGCGCTCTTCGGCGATCACTTCTTCGACGATCTGCATGCAAACCTGACGAGCCTTGGGCTCGGGCGGCAAGAACAACATGCCCACGCCATAGTCACCGGCCCCAGGTAGTTCGATCTGCTGTTTGGATAGGATCTTTTTAAAGAAACGATCCGGTACCTGGGTTAAGATGCCTGCTCCGTCGCCCGCTTTGGGGTCGGAGCCAGCCGCACCGCGGTGTTCTAAATTGATCAAAATGCTCAAGCCGTCTTGGACGATCTTGTGGGACTTCTCGCCGTTGATTTGGGTGATCATCCCCACGCCGCAAGCGTCATGTTCGTTGGCGGGATTGTATAGCCCCTTTTGAGCAGGTAGGCCGAATGCAGTCTGCGCGTTTTGGTTCATATGTCTATGGAAAGCAAGATCTTGAGCTAAATGTAGGCACTCTCGTATCTGGTAGAACTAGGAACAGTAACCTCATTTTGGGTAGTTTGTAAACGCGAAATCCACCTTGGCAGCAGGCCGCTTTACAGGATGTCCGGCACCTGTCTATGGTTTGGCACCGGAGGAGAGGATGGCCCAAAAAAAGACCGAACATCCCTTACAGCTTAATTTCTTAGACCTACTCAAGGTCCAGCAAACGGCCTTTGAAGGGCCGCTGGCGCTTCTGTTGGAGCTGATCCGCAAGCATCGGGTGGAAATCCATCAGATCAACTTAGCGGAAATCTGCACGCCCTATCTTGAGTATCTTGAGATGATGGAGCGGTTTGATTTAGAGGTGGCCGTCGACTTTTTAGAGATTGCCTCGACCTTGGTTTGGATTAAATCCAAATCTCTGTTGCCGGCGCTGGAAGAGCCGATTGAAGAAGAAGGGCCGGACCCTGAAGAAGAATTGAAGCGGCGCTTGGAAGCTTACCAGACCTACCGCCGGTTGGCTCGTGCTTTAGATAGCTTGCCTCTATTAGGTCGCGACCAGTTTGTCCGCCCCTTTGAGTTAGAGTTAGAAGAATCCGAGGTTACCGAAGAATTTGTCGATCTTAGTGTATACCGTTTGCTAGAAGCCTTTAAGGGGACTTTGACCAAAAAGGGTTACCAAAAGGCCCATCATGTGGACCCGGAATTAAAAAGCTTAGAGCAGCGCATCACCGAACTTTTTACCCGGCTCCAACCCGAACAGCACCACCGCTTCACATCCTTACTAGAAGCCGGTGCAGGCAAGCCCGAGGTAGTTTTGTCCTTTATGGCGATCTTGGAATTAGCCAAATATGGCGGATTAAACTTGACTCAGGCGGACCAATACAGCGAACTGCATCTCTACGTGACCCCTCACTTTGCTGTGGTCCGTAAAAATTACCTGGAAACTCGGGCCTCTGGCTAAGAAAACCGTTGACAGAACCCGGCGCGGGCCGATAATAAGCAATATTTATTCGAACGATGGAAATCCACCTCAACCGATTAGAAGCGGGGCCGCTCGAATTGGACTTTTCCTTCGAGACCGAGCGGATCGAAGGCGCGCAAATGCACGGCCCCCTGGCCTGCCGGGTTCGGCTCGAAGCGCACCGAGAACAGATCAAGCTCACTGGGCACTACCAAGCCGAGTTGACCTTGCCCTGTGACGTATGTACCGCCCCGGCCCGGATCAAGCAAGAAGGTAACCTGGATTTAATCCTGGTGCCTGCGAGCCTGGTGGAAGACCTGCCCGAAGATGTGGAGCTTAGTGTGGATTCGCCGGATATGGATTATTATTCGGGCAATGCGATCAACCTAGACCCCTACTTCGAAGACCAATTGATGCTCGACCTGCCGTTTCGTGTATTGTGCAAGGAAGATTGCCTTGGCATGTGCGGACGCTGTGGAGCGGATCTCAATCAAGGCCCTTGTGGCTGCAGCGAGATCAACGAAAATAGTCCCTTCGCCATTTTGAAGGACTGGAAACCCTCTAAGGATACATAAGGAGCGAAATCCATGGCCGTACCTAAGCGCAAAACCTCTCGTGCCGTGACCAAGTCACGCCGGACCCATAAAAAGTTGGCTCCCGTCAACCTGTCTGCCTGCTCGAACTGCGGCGAACTGACTCCTTCGCACCGCGTCTGCCCCAAGTGCGGTCAGTACGGCGGCAAGCAAATCGTCGAAGTGGCTGAATAGGTCTTTTGACCATGCCCATAGCTCTGGATGCCATGGGGGGTGACTACTACCCCCGCGTCCCCGTTGAGGCGGCCTTGCTGGCCGTCTCCGAAGGCACTTCTGTGGTGCTGGTAGGCGACGAAAAGGCACTTAAGAAAGAATTGCAGGGCAAACGATACGACGCCGCCAAGCTGGTGATCCACCATGCCAGCGAGGTGATCGAAATGCACGAGCCGATCGTTAAAGCCATGCGCACCAAAAAAGACGCCAGCATGCGCGTCTGCTACGACCTCCATAAGGCGGGCGAGGTGGCTGGGGTGGTTTCGGCCGGTAGCTCCGGGGCCATGTTGGCGATTGGTAAGTTTGTGCTCAAAACCCTTCCTGGGGTGGACCGTCCTTGTATCTCTGCGTTGATGCCTAGCCTCAAGGGAAAACTCCTTTTGGTGGACGCAGGGGCTAACATGGACTGCGATCCGGCCCACCTAGTCCAGTTTGCCGCCCTCGGCGAAATCTATATGCGGGTGATCCACCAGATCCCTAGCCCCCGAGTAGCGCTCCTGAACATCGGTTCTGAAGAAGGCAAGGGCGACGAACGCTCTAAAAAGGCCTTTGAGCTGATCAAGTTACTTCCCATCAATTTCATCGGCAACCTCGAAGGCAAAGAATTCTTCGACGGCAATGCGGATGTGGTGGTCTGCGATGGCTTCTCAGGCAACGTGTTGCTGAAATCCGTCCAGGGCGCAGCCAAGTTCATGATGGGTGTACTCAAAGAAGAAATCAAAAAATCTAAGCGCAGCATGCTGGGCGCGGCGATGATGAAGCCCGCCTTCAACGCGCTCAAGGCCCGTTCGTCATACCAGAACTTCGGTGGTGCGCCCCTCTTGGGGCTCAACGGCGTGGGGGTGGTCTGTCACGGGAGTTCCGACGCAACGGCGATCCACTTCGGCATCCAGTTTGCCCATTGGGCCGATAAAGCCCACTTGGTGCAGCAAATGACCGATAGCCTGCAAGCGGCGCAACAAGTCCTCAACCCCCAAGCCTCCTGATCGGTATGAGCAAAATCGCTTTCCTTTTTCCCGGCCAAGGGTCCCAACGCCCCGGCATGGGTGACGGATTTTTAGCCAGCCAAGTGGCCGCCGAAGCCTTTGAAGAAGCCAACGACCGTTTGGGTTTTGACCTCCAAAAACTCTGCATGGAAGGTCCCGCCGACCAACTAACGCTTACCCAGCACGCCCAGCCAGCGATCCTGACGGTTTCGGTGATTGCCTTTCGGGTTATGGTCGAGCGCATGGAAATCACTCCTTTGGCGGCCGCCGGACACTCCTTAGGCGAATATTCCGCTTTGGTCGCCGCTGGGGTCTTGGACTTTGGTGACGCCGTCGAAGCGGTGTATTATCGCGGCAAATACATGCAAGAGGCCGTGCCGGTCGGTCAGGGCGGTATGGCGGCGATTCTGGGCATGAACGCAGCGGATTTAGAAGAGCTTTGCGCCGCTGAAGCCAAAGGGCAGTTTGTGGCCCCGGCTAACTACAACTGCCATGGCCAGATTGTCATCTCCGGCCATTTAGAGGCCGTACAGCGGGTGCTTGCGCGCGCCAAAGGCAAGTTGCTGGAAGTGAGCGCTCCCTTCCATTCTCAGTTGATGGCCCCGGCGGCCGCGCTACTGAACGAACGGCTCAAGGGCTTGAATTTCGAAGATGCCGCTTGGCCGATTGTGACCAATGCCGAGAACCGCCACCTGCGGCGCGGCAGCGACTTCTTGGACTCTTTGGTCCTGCAAGTTACCGCTCCGGTCCGTTGGGACACCGGGGTGGGCGCAATGATCGACGAAGGGGCCGATGCCTTCATTGAATTCGGCGAAGGAAAGGTTTTGAGTGGTCTGATGAAGCGCATTGATAAGACCAAACCGGTCTATTCTTGCAGCAGCATCGAAGAGGCAGATAACCTCTATGACCTGATTTCTGAGTATCTTTAAAGACAAGGCTTTTAATGATTGATCTATCCGGTAAAACGGCTCTGGTAACCGGCGGCACCCGCGGCATTGGTCGCGCTATCGTGGTGGCCTTGGCCCAGGCAGGCATGAAGGTCGCTTTTAGCGGCCGAAACGAAGCGTCGGCCCAAAAAGCCCAGGCGGAATTGGCGGCCCTTGGGGTCGAGGCCATAGGCTTCGGCGCGGATGTGTCCGATTTCGACGCCAGTGCGGCTTTGGTTGACCAAGCGATGGACGCTCTTGGCGGCCAGCTGGACCTACTGGTCAACAACGCTGGGATCACCAAAGACCAATTGTTCATGAAAATGAAGCCTGAAGACTGGTCCGAGGTGGTGGATACCAACCTCACCGGCCTTTTTAACGTCACCAAGGCGGTGATCCGCCCGATGATGAAGGCCAAATATGGCCGGATCGTTAACATTGGCTCGGTAGTCGGCTCTACGGGTAATCCCGGACAGGTCAACTATTCGGCCACCAAAGCAGGTTTGATTGGCTTCACCAAGTCCTTAGCTAAGGAATTGGGCGGGCGTAATATCACCTGTAACGCCATTGCGCCCGGCTTTATCGTCACCGACATGACCGACGAACTGCCCGAGGCCCAAAGAGAATCCCTGATGGCCCAAATCCCTTTGAAGCGGTTGGGTAAGGTTGAAGACATCGCCGGGGGCGTTTTATTTTTAGCCAGCCCCTTGGCCGATTATGTCAACGGGACGGTGCTGCACATTAACGGCGGCATGTATTGAGCCCCAAAAGGGTTTGACAAGTTTAATAGATAATTGGAAACTGCCCAGGCCAGGCATTAGGATGCCTAGTCCTGGCCAAAACAATGAACCATCGGAGTAGTCAATGAGCGACGTTGCAGATAGAGTAAAAAAGATCATCGTAGAACAACTGGGCGTTAAAGAAGATGACGTCAAAAACGAATCCAGCTTCATCGACGACCTGGGTGCCGACTCATTGGACACCGTTGAGTTGGTGATGGCTTTTGAAGAAGAATTTGGCTTAGAAATCCCCGACGACAAAGCAGAAGAGATCACCACCGTTCAAGCGGCGATTGATCACATCACTGCCGCTCTCGGTTAAGCCAGCCTTTAGTGCCCCCAATCTGGGGGCCGAACCTTCTTTTTAGTACCAGAGCATGAGAAAGCGCATCGCCATCACTGGCCTGGGTGCCATTAGTCCTTGCGGCAATACCGTAGCCGAGACCTGGGACAACATCAAAAATGGCCGTAGCGGGATCACCAAGATCACTAAGTTTGACGCCGAAGGGTACACCACCCAAATCGCCGGCGAGGTTAAGGGCTTTGATCCGCTTCAGTTTATTGAAAAGAAGGAAGTCAAAAAGATGGACGTGTTCATCCACTATGCCTTGGCTGCGGCCAAAGAGGCTTTGGAGGACGCGAACCTGACGATCGGCGAGGACATTGCCGAAGAAACCGGTGTTTCCATCGGCGTGGGTATCGGCGGCCTGCCGAACATCCAATTGTATTCGAATGTGATCAAGGAACGCGGACCTAGCAAGGTTACGCCCTTTTTTATCCCCATGAGTATCTCCAACATGGCCTCGGGCTATGTGAGCATCGAATTCGGTGCCAAGGGATACAGCGCCACCACCACCAGTGCTTGTAGCTCCTCTAACCACAGCATCGGTGATGCCGCCCGGATGATCGAACGCGGCGATGCCAAGGTAATGATCGTGGGCGGTTCTGAAGCGGTGGTTTGCGAACTGGCGATTGGCGGTTTCGGAGCCATGAAAGCCCTTTCACGCCGCAACGACGACCCAGAAGGCGCGAGCCGCCCTTATGACCAAGAACGGGACGGTTTTGTACTCGGCGAAGGTTGCGGGATCTTAATTTTAGAAGAATTAGAGTTCGCCAAAGCACGGGGCGCCAAGATTTATGCCGAGTTGACCGGCTATGGATTTTCTTCGGACGCCTACCACATCACCACCCCCTCGGCCCAAGGGCCTGAGCGGGCGATGCGCATGGCCTTAAAAGATGCGGGCATCACCGCCGAGCAGGTAGACTACATCAACGCCCACGGCACCAGCACCCCGGCTGGGGACATCAACGAATTGACGGCGATCAAGGCTTGCTTCGGTGAAGAAGCTGCCAAAAAGGTCAGTATTTCCAGTTCCAAATCCATGACCGGTCACCTCTTGGGTGCCGCCGGTGGGTTAGAAGCGGTGATCACCTTGATGGCCATGCAAGAGGGCTTTGTCCCGCCGACCATCAACGTCACCAACCTTGATCCCGAGTGTGATCTGGACATCACCCCGAACCAGGGGAAGGCCCGCCAAATCAACGTGGCTATGTCTAACAGCTTTGGTTTTGGTGGAACCAACGCGACGCTGGTTTTCAAGAAGCTTTAACATGTCTTCGATCCCAGAGCGCCTGTTAGAAACGCTCCAACAGATCGAACAAGCCGCCCAAGGCCGCCCGGTTACGCTGGTGGCCGTCTCCAAGACCCATCCGATTGAAGCGCTGTTGCAGGCCTATCAGGCAGGCCAGCGCATCTTTGGCGAAAATAAGGTGCAAGAAGCCCGCGACAAGGCCCCTTTGCTTCCTGAGGACGCCGAGTTGCACCTGATCGGCCCCCTGCAATCGAACAAAGCCAAATACTGCCCCGATCTATTTAGCTGGGTCCATAGTTTAGACCGCCTGGAAGTGGCCGAAAAGCTCTCCCAGAAATGTGCTGAGAAAGGGCAGAACCTCAAGGTCTTGGTGCAGGTAAATCTTTCGGGAGAAGCCAGCAAGTTTGGGCTTGGGCGGGCCGACGAGCTGCTGCCCTTTTGTGAAGCTATCTTAAAGCTCCCTCATTTGGAACTCAAAGGGCTGATGACCATCGGTCATCCAGGGTTTGACGAGGCCGGTAACCGGCGGCTCTTTGCCCAGCTGCGCGAATTGCGCCAATCCACTGCCAGCAAATTAGGGTTGTCCTCCCAGATGGATCAGCTTTCTATGGGCATGAGCCATGATTGGCAGGCGGCACTCGAAGAAGGAGCTACCATGCTGCGCATCGGCAGTGCCATCTTCGGAGCCCGTTAGCTTTGACAGGATTAGGATAGGAGGCTATTCTAAAGGTTCCCTTTTTTGAGGTACCTAAATGAAAGCATCCTGGGTGATTGCGGTTTTGATTGCCTTTTATTTTGCCGGTTGCAAGAGCGAAAACGCCACCATCTCCACCGTGGCTCCGCCGAGTAGCTCTACGGGTACGGTGACTCATGTCAGCGCTAGCGGGGGGGCTCCCTTCGTCCATACACAGACCATGAGTCAAAAAGCGGACCTCTATTTCATCTACACCAACGGAACCAGTTCCAGCGTTTCTGGTACCTTCAGCGCCACGGCGGCCAATCAGGCTCCACCCAAAGCTGACTTGGCCCCTTTCGACCCAGCCCAAATCCCTCAGGCGTCCCTTCAAGGTCAAGATATGGGCACTTGGGCGCGCCAACGGGGGATCGGCTTACGAGGCACTCCTGAGGCCAGCCAGTTTAACCACCGGGTACAAGAGTTATCGGCCCGCTATCAAGCCAGCCTGACCCCTAAGGAACCCAATTTTGCGGCCCTTGGCGATACCCACACCTTTAACGGTGTGTTCTCCGGAGAGACCCCGGCCTCGACGCTGCGTAGCGTGACCACAGACGGGACCGTTACGGTCAATCTTTGGGTGGCTGACGACTCCTGGGGTACTTGTTCAAAAAAACACTGCGTGACCCAGACCATGGTGGACGCCTTGGCCACTAAGTTCATCCAGACCGGTAGCAACAACGATATCTATGACTGGGTCACCAACCTCTACGGAACCCCCTGGGGCAGCCATAGTAGCTCGGTTTTGATCCCTGCTAGCAATGCCAACAGCATCGATATTTTGTTGTACGACATCCAATCGGACAACTCAGATAATGGTGGATACCTAGGCGTCTTTTACAGCCGTGACAATTACCTGAGCACCGTTGTTAGTTCCTCAAATGAACGGCTGGTTTTTTATATTGATTCGGTCATGACCGCGACACCCACCGGAACGACCTGGGAGGTGACCGACGAATGGCCCGGTGAGATGGTCAGTACCTTGGCCCACGAGTTCCAACACATGATCCACTTTTATCAAAAGAACGTGTTGCTTTCGGTGGTTAGCTCCAACACGGACTCTTGGATTGAAGAGATGATGTCCATGATGACCGAAGACTTACTGTCCGATAAAATGTTAGTCAATGGCCCCCGCGGCGTTGCTTATAATGACGGCACTGCGGGCACCAGCACCGACAGCAGCAGCCGCCCGGCTTGGTTCAATTACTACCCCTACCTAGGTCAGGCTTACTGGGCCAACGACAATGCCGTTTTGTATCGATATGCCATCAATTACGTCTTCGGGGCCTACTTGTTGCGCAACTATGGCGGTGCTGCCTTAGCCAAAGCCTTGATGACCACCAGCGGCGACAACCAAAACACGGTGGTCAACGCCCTGGGTTCTTTGGGCTATACAGTCAGCTACAGCGAGTTGATCCAGCGGTTTCAGGCGGCGGTCCTTTTGTCAAGCCAGACCAACGCCCCAACGAACTACCAATTGAATCAAGGCAGTTATTTTACCAGTACGTTGAATGGAGTGGATTATAACGCGGGCTCTATCAATCTGTTTGGCTACGGCACGGGGCCCAAAATCTTCACCAGCGGCTTAACCAGCCTAGACACAACCGGTGGCGCTATTTATAAAGTCGGCTCGAGCCTGAGTGGCACGCAATCTTTTACGGTGGAGATGCCTACTGGGGCATCCTTGACGGTAGTCGAAAAACCCTAACCCTTAAGAACATGCGTCTTACGATCTGGTCCTTTCTGGTTTTGCTGCTTTGCAGTGTTACCCCCCTTCGGGCGGCAGACGACCTTTTTATTGGAGTCCAAACTCCGATGGACTTTAGCTTCTCCCCCGCTGACGATGGGAATAGCTTCCAGGCCGACGGGGCGCCCACCGGTCTGCTGTTGAGCGCTAGTTTACCGGTCTTGGGCGGAGTGAGCTTTGAGACCTATGAGGTTAAGCTGAAGAACCAAGGGGAACACAAATTTTCTTACCTATTGGTCGACTACTTTTATACCTTCCCTCTACCCTTTGTGAACCTTTCAATGGGTGCTGGGGCCGGTACGGTGAACCTCAAAGGGGACTATGCCGGGCAATATGACCGCGGTACGGCTCTACAGTTCTTAGCGCGCCTGGGCATTCCGATCACGGTGGGCTTTAATCTGGATTTTAGCTACCACGTAGTCCAGGCGGAGTTGAAGTACCTTAGCGGCAGCGAATACCTAGAAGCCGGGGGAACCATGTGGGCCCTAGGCGCTTCCATAGGTTTTTGATGCGCTGGAACCAACGTTTACTGATCAGCCAACTACCCCAGCACTTAGGCGAAGAAGTAGAGTTGAAGGGCTGGGTTCAGTTCAGTCGTAAATCAAGCAAAATCCGGTTCATCGGCCTGCGCGATGGTTCCGCGACGATTCAAGTGGTGCTGGTTAAGGGCGAGACGCCCGAAGAGGCTTTTGAACTTTGGCCTGATATACGCCAAGAGGCCGCTATTGCCGTCCGCGGAGTGGTTACGCAAAGCCAACAAGGGCCCTTTGGGGTCGAGTTACAAGCCCGCCAAATCCGCCTGTTGGGCGCTTCGGTGGACTACCCGATCACGCCTAAGGAACATGGGCCTGACTTTTTGCTAGGCCTGCGTCATCTGTGGCTCCGCAGCAAGCGGCAGGTGTCGATTTTTAAAATCCGAGACCAAGTGATCCGCTCGATTGGGGCTTTTTTTGCGGAGTCTCAATTCACCAAGATGGACTCCCCCATCTTGACCACGGCGGTAGGTGAGGACCCTTCGGGGCTCTTTGCGCTGGACTATTTCGACCTAGGCACCGCCTACTTGGCCCAAACCGGCCAATTGTACCTTGAGGCCTCAATCTTCGCCCATGGTCGGGTGTTCTGCTTTGGGCCCACGTTCCGGGCCGAAAAGAGCAAAACCCGCCGTCATCTGGCTGAATTTTGGATGTTAGAAGCGGAGATGGCTTTTTTTGATTCTCAGGACAACATAGACCTACAAGAAGACCTGATCCGGCGCGTCTTGAGGGAGGTGTTGAAACATTGCCGCTATCACCTAGAAGTCCTAGAACGCAACCCCGCCGCCCTAGAGCGCGCCGCAGAAGAACCTTTCGTCCGGCTAGACTACGGCGATGCGGTAAGGCTGCTAAATAAGCTAGGTGAATCGATCAGCTATGGGGATGATCTGGGCGCACCGCACGAGACGGTCTTAGGCGAGCACTTCGGCCTGCCCTGCTTTGTGATGGATTACCCAAAGGCCGTCAAAGCCTTTTATATGAAAGAAGACCCTGAGCGGCCCGACCGGGTCAAATGCGCCGACTTGATCGCTCCTGAAGGGCATGGTGAAATCATTGGCGGCTCCCAGCGCGAAGCCGAATTGGAGCGTTTGCTCCAACGGATTGTCGAAGCCGGTCTCCCGCCGGAAAACTATGACTGGTACCTTGATTTACGCCGCTACGGAAGCGTCGAGCATGCGGGCTTTGGGATTGGTTTAGAGCGGCTGGTCGGCTGGATTGCCGGTATCCACCATATCCGCGAAGCGATCCCCTTCCCCAGGCTGATGGAACGGTTGAAGCCATGAAGTTATGGGCCATTTCAGACCCCCATTTTTCAGGCCGCGTAGACCGCAACATGAACGCCTACGGCGAAATCTGGGTAGACCATGAAACCCAAATCAAACGAAATTGGCAGAAGACCGTAAAGCCCCTAGACATCGTCATGATTGGCGGCGATATCTCCTGGGCCACCAAGCTGGACGCTGCACTGGTGCACCTGCGCCAATTTAATGACCTACCAGGTCGCTATAAAATTCTGGTTAAAGGCAACCACGACCATTGGTGGAAGAAACGCGAGGTCCTACAGGCGGCCCTGCCTCCTGGCATGCTGGCTTTACAGGGTTCGGCGTTGGAGATTGAAGGGCAGATCATCTGCGGGACCCGAGGTTGGTTGGCACCCAACGACCCCTGTAGCGACCCCTTGGACGGCAAGACCTACCTAAAAGAAATGGGGCTGCTTAAAGCGGCGTTAGACCAAGCGATGGAATTAGGGGCCCAGCAGCGGGGCATGCATTTGTTGATGCATTTTCCGCCCTTCACTACCGCCGGAGAAAAGACAGCCTTTTGGAAACTGATTTGTCAGTACCCGGTGCGCAGTTGCAGCTATGGCCACTTCCATATGCAAAATGAATGGGAGTCTATCCCCAAAGGGATGGTGGACGGGATTGCCTGCTACCTGACGGCCAGCGATTATATCACCCACACCCCGCAGTTGGTGGCCGATCTGGCCTCCTGAACCTTCTTTGTTGGTCCGAACATGAGTGGCTATAATCTGGTTAGTTTGGTCGGGCTCTTGGGCTTGATCGCCCTCGCTTGGGTTTTTTCTACCAACCGCCGGGCAGTAGACAAAAGGTTGGTGCTCTGGGCCTTAGGGTTGCAGTTGCTGTTTGGGCTGGTGGTCTTTGTGATCCCCCAGGGCCGCCAGTTCTTTTGGTGGCTCAATGGGGTGGTGGTTCAACTGCTGAGCGTTTCCCAAGCCGGCACCAGCTTTCTGTTTGGCCCCTTAGCGGCAGGCCCCGGTTCCGAGGGGTCCTTGGGCTTTATCTTGGCCTTCCAGACGCTTCCGGCGATTATCTTTTTTTCGGCTCTGGTGGCCCTGTTGTACTACATTGGTTTCATGCCTATGTTGGTCAAACTCTTTGCCCGTATCTTTGCTAAGACCATGGGCATTTCGGGAGCCGAGTCGCTCTCGGTGGCCAGCAATATCTTTGTGGGTGTTGAGTCGGCGGTGACCATCAAGCCGCATCTGCCCAAGATGACCGCCAGTGAGTTTTGTACGGTCTTAACGGCCGGTATGGCGACGGTGGCCAGTAATATCTTGGCGCTCTACGTCTTTACGTTGCAAGACGTCTTCCCGGCTATCGCCGGGCATTTGATCTCGGCGTCGATCATCTCGGCCCCGGCGGCGGTATTGATGAGCAAAATCTTGCTTCCGGAAACCGAAAAACCCGAGACCCAAGGCGAAAAGGTTAACCCGCATTATGAAAAGGAATCAAACCTCTTTGAAGCGGTGATCAACGGCGCTCAAAACGGTGTTCAGCTGATTGTGGGCGTGGCAGCCCTGCTGATTGCCGTTTTGGGCTTGGTGGCCCTTTTGGACCTGATTTTTGGGGGCGTCAGCGGTTGGTTGGGACTGCCACTGACCCTCAGGGACCTTTTGGGGCATCTTTTTTATCCCTTGGTGCTCTTGATGGGCATCCCCACCGGCGATGCGGCCCAGGTGGCGGCGATTGTGGGGGAACGTTTGTTGCTGACTGAGGTGGTCAGTTATCAAGACCTAGCGCAGGCCATGAAGCTAGGTCAAATCACGGACCCGCGCAGTTTGGTGATTACCTCTTATGCGCTCTGTGGCTTTGCCCATTTTGCCTCAATGGCGATCTTCGTGGGCGGGATCAGCGCCTTGGTGCCCGAGCGGACCAAAGCAATCAGCCAAGTGGGCTTACGGGCTCTGGTGGCGGCCACCATGGCTTGTTTGGCGACCGGGGCGGTGGCCGGGATCTTCTATAATCAGAGCAGCCTACTGCTGGGTGGTTAAGGGGCCGAGGGGCCAAAAAAGGGCGGGCAGGTCGCTACCTCGTCGTTCACCCAGGTTTGCTCAATGCCCCACTGGCGGCGCAGGTATACTTTGTTGCCGATGCGGCAGGCCACGGTGCCCCAACGGGCATCGTCAGAGCCATAACGGATGGGCGTTCCCCTTTTTTCGAGCCAGTCCATCTTGCGTTTGGTTAGACCATCAACTCCCGGCTCTACCGGGAGGCTCGCCCAGGCTACCGAAGCAAAACAACCGAAGCACCCAAGCCAAAACAACGGCTTCATTGGCCTAAAAACCGGCTGAAGTCGTAGAAAATCCCCTCGTCTAGACTGTTCTGGAACCTACAGCCTACTTTGTATCCCGAACTATAGGGCGAAATC
Organism: bacterium; assembly: GCA_032250835.1. Taxonomy (GTDB): domain Bacteria; phylum SAR324; class SAR324; order XYD2-FULL-50-16; family XYD2-FULL-50-16; genus TamC13-09. Next base: position 226,631 of record JAVVEA010000001.1, on the reverse strand, counting down.
CCCCGGACTTCCATGGCCAGCTCTAACCAAAGATCGGCAGGGTTTTCCGGGTTGGTGATGCCTGCGTAGATTAGACTGTCTTCAAGGTATTGGCGGTTCGCAAGAAAACTCAAACCACCACGAGAGACGTCTAAAAGCGGTAAGCGGTAATGGGTCTTGGAACTATGGTCCTGTTCCACGATGGTGATACGACTTTCGGTATGGATGCGGGGGTAGTGGCGGTTGCCACGGGCGATGCCGTCGCTTTCGGCGCGGCTCTGGTAGTGGACCAAATTGGGCCCTATATTGGCGAAGCTAACGATCAGTTCCGAGCGCTTTGGCAAGGCAATGCCCGGCTCGTCTAAGACAATCTGGCCGTTGACGACCCGGCCTTTAGTAGTAAGCATAGTCGCGCCTCCGTACTGGGTTTACCTTTAAGATAGCCCAGATACCTCAGCGCGGCAACCTAGCAATACTACCGAAGCAAATGCGGATTTTGGCCCGCATTTCCTGGGTTACTGCTGTTGGGCTTGTGCTTCAGCGCGGTGTGGGTTGATGCTTTGGGCCATCATCTTGATCCGCTCTACAGTGATCGGAACGCCCGCCTTCTTCAAACGCAATAATTCAGCATTAACCGCTGTTTCATGAGCGCCGATCTGGCAATATTGGCGAGCCCAATTGTTGCATTTATCGAAGCTATCGAGACTAACTTCCTCTTGGGCTTGAGCACTAATCCCAAAACAGGCCAGCGCCGCTGCGGCCATGATCCACTTTTTCATGATCCTCTCCTTTAGAAGAACGAGTGTTCGAGGTCTAAAGACCTTTTTGTGTTGACATGCAAATCAGTTGCCAGGCCACACAAAGTCGAAAAATTTTTTTTTGCAGAATTTTTTGCATACGCAAAATTTTCTGCACTCCATCGAACTAAATCCCTAGCCAAAGGCAACAGAGCCTCTATTTTTCCTTTCAAAGGGTCTTAATGAATTTTCTGCTTGCAGAATATTCTGCATTCGTCCCGCCACAAGATATCTAATAATGCAATAAAACAGCCAGATAGCTTTTGGCACGTAACTTCCAGTGATTTGAATAGCTCACGGCCAAGGAAGCAACCTTAGACCCAATTTTGTCTGGAGTGGTTATGCCGAAGATTCTGTTGGTCGACGATTCTAAATCAATCCGTTTTTATCTCGGCAACCTACTGCGAGAAGCCGGCTATCAAGTACTCGAGGCGGCTGATGGCCGTGATGGGCTCGCTTGCTTAGCCCATGACCCGGTGGATCTGGTGATTACTGATTTATCGATGCCGAACCAGGATGGGATTTCGATGATCTCTGAACTCAAGGAGACCGGTGCTCAGGTCCCGGTAATCGGTATTTCAGGACGGGCGTCCAACTATCTTGCTTTAGCCGAACACCTAGGGGCTTCGAAGGTTTTCACCAAGCCACTGGACTATGAGCAATTACTAGCAGCAGTCAAAGAACTGAGCCAGGAGAGCAAACCATGAATGAGACCATGTGGCAAGAACAGGAAAATCCAGGGGTCGGTTTGCTGGAATTAGCGGGCGACCTGAAGATTTCTTCTGCGCAAGCCCTTAGGACCCACTTAATCGAAGGTTTAGACCGGTTTGAGCGGCTGGAATTCGACCTCACTTCCGTTGAGGATTGTGACCTTACAGCGCTTCAGCTTTTTATTGCCCTTAAAGAGGCGGCCATTAAGCGCGGCAAGAAAGTATGCCTGCGCAGAGAACTTCCCCAAATCCTTCAGGAAGCACTGGCCCAATTGGGGCTGTCAGTTGCGGACTGGGACCCATGTGGACCACCAGAGGAGGCCCAATGAAATTTAAAGACTTAAAGATTGGAACGAAACTTTCCCTCGGGTTTGGGGCGGTGCTGGTCCTATTCATTGGGGTGGCGTCGTTTCAGGTCTATACGCTGCGCCAGCTATCCATGATCTCGCAAATAGTCACAGAGCGCAGTGTCGATGCAGAGCGGGTGTTGCATATCGCTATTGAAATTGAGGAAATTTACCCCGTCATGGCCGACGGGATCATCAACCGCGATTTAGGCCTATTAAAAACGGAACTGGACAAAATTCATAACCACCAACCTGCATTAATAGCCGAAATAGATAGTTTGGTGGACACCAAGGAAGAGAAGGCATGGTCCCGCGACTTTGGACAAGGTTTAGACCAATATTTAGATGCCTACCTAGAAGGAACCTTACCGATTTTAGAAAAAGGTGAAAACCTTGAGCGCCGCATGCAAGACGCTCTGGCCGTGGCAAGGTTGGAATTAAAGGTTGAAGGGATTTATTCTGTGATGGCCGATGGGGTGATCAACCGCAATTTAGAGGCCACTTCGCGACAAATGGGCCGGTATGAGGACCAATTGGATGCTGACATCCAATGGCTAAGAAAGCTCGTTGATACGCCCCAAGAGAAAGAATGGGCAGAACAGGTGAATGGTGAGCTGCGCGCCTATCTTTCGGTCTACCGACAACAAATGATGCCTTTGCTACGCGGCAAGGGCAGCGCGGCGCAGATCAGCCGGGTAGACGGGCTGATCGACCAACATCGAGCGCGGGCTTTGGAAAATCTATCTAAAATCAATGCCTCGCTCCAAAAAGAAGCCGAAGACGTGCTTATCGACGAAAGAGAAATCCGCGCCATTGACGCCAAGATCGACGGCCTCAGGAGTCAAACTATTGAGCCCTTAGAAAAAATCGTTCAATCGTTGAACGCCGAACGCAGCGAAGCGACCGAACATTTCAACGCCCAGCTAAATGCAGCCCAGATGGCGCTGATCATCGTAACCTTGTTAAGCGTCGCCTTGGCGGTCTTCATCGCTTTATTTATCACCAAGTTGATCACCGGGCCGATCAATTTAGGCGTGAACTTCGCCCAGTTGATTGCCGGTGGCGACCTGCGCGAGCATTTAGACATCGACCAAAAAGACGAAGTGGGGGTGCTGGCGAATTCCTTAAACGATATGGCCGAACGATTGAGTGAGGTAATCAGCACGGTGATCTTGATCGCCCAGAATGTGGCTTTAGGGGCGGAACAGCTTTCCTCCAGCGCCCAGCAACTATCTCAATCGACCAGCGAACAGGCCTCTAGCGTCGAGGAAACCAGCTCGTCTATGGAAGAGATGAGTGCCAACATCCAACAAAACGCGGACAACGCCCAGCAAACCGAAAAGATTGCCTTCGGTGCTTCGACCAACGCGAAGCAGTCCGGAAAATCGGTGGTTGAAGCGGTCGCGGCGATGCGAGAGATTGCCGACAAGATCAACATCATCGAAGAAATCGCCCGCCAAACCAACCTGTTGGCACTCAACGCGGCCATTGAAGCCGCACGCGCCGGAGAACACGGCAAAGGTTTTGCCGTGGTTGCCTCAGAGGTGCGCAAGTTAGCCGAACGAAGCCAGTCGGCGGCAGGTAAGATCACCGAACTTTCGGGGTCTTCGGTGCAAGTCGCCGAGGAGGCGGGCAAGCAGTTAAACCAATTAGTACCGGACATCCAAAAGACCGCCGATTTGGTTCAAGAGATCAACGCCGCTTCCAACGAACAACGTAGCGGCGTTGAACAGATAAATCAGGCGATCCAGCAACTTGACCAAGTGATCCAGCAAAACGCCGCGGCTTCAGAGGAACTGGCCTCTACGGCCGAAGAAATGTCCGGCCAGGGCGCTCAACTGCAAGAAGCCATCGCCTATTTCAAGGTATCCCAAAATAACCTAAGTGCCTTTAAGGCCGAAAAACCTGCGGCTAAACCTAAAGTCCCCGTAAAATCCAAAAAAATATCCTTTGCGCATTTGGACCACAAGCAGGCGACCAAAGCCAGCCGTCCCCACAGCCAGCTTGTAGAACCTCCTGTTGAGGGGGTCCGGTTAAACCTGGATGAGGTTGAGGCGATGGACGATCAGGACTTTGAACGCTACTAAGGAGCCCTAATGGAAACGCAAAGTGAAGCAATCCAGTACCTCAGTTTTACCTTGGAAGCAGAGGTCTACGCCCTAGAGATTGCCAAGGTGCGTGAAGTGCTCGAACAGGGTAAGTTAACCAAAATCCCGCAAGCCCCGCCATTTATGCGCGGGGTGATCAACCTCCGAGGAGCGGTGGTTCCCGTGGTGGATCTCAAACAAAAGTTTGGTATGGGGCCTACGGTCCAAACGGTTAACACCTGTATCATCATCGTCGAAATCGAAGTAGACGGCGAGTGGCTGCTATTAGGCGCTTTGGCGGATTCTGTGCGCGAAGTGATTGAACTGGAGGCCGATCAAATTGAGCCCCCGCCGAGCATCGGCACCCGCCTGAAGACCGAATTCATCAAAGGGATGGGCAAACAGGACGATCATTTTTTAATCATCTTGGATTTGGACCGGGTATTTAGTCTCGAAGAAATGTCTCAGGTAATAGAGGTTGGGGTAGGGCCCTTGGCTAGTTCGGAGTAGCTGATGGAACACACAGGCTATCACCCGCCCATCCAGTTGAGCCTAGCTGAATTTAAGCGCTTTGCTTCTTTGGCTAAAAGCCAGTTGGGGCTGTACCTGCCTGAGAGCAAGATCACTTTGGTGGAAGCGCGGCTGCAAAAGCGCATCCAAAGCTTGGGGTTTAGGAAGTTCGGTCAATATGCCGACTACCTAGCTACCCAAGAGGGAAAAAAAAAGGAACTGCCTGTTTTTATCAGCAAGGTAACGACCCACAAGACCGAATTTTTGAGGGAACCCGAAGGGTTTTTGTACCTTGTACAGCAGGCAATCCCCCAATTGATCCAAGAGGGCACCCGACCCATCCGACTTTGGAGTGCCGCCTGTTCTTCTGGTGAAGAACCCTACAGCATGGCCATGTATCTGGCCGAGACCTTTGGAACCCTTGATTCCAGCCGCTTCGTTCTGGTTGCGAGTGACGTATCTGAAGAATCGGTTGAACAGGCAAGGAGAGGGATATACTTGGAATCTCAGGTCCAAAACCTTCCGATAGACTGGAGAAAAAAATACCTGCTTCGTTCTAAAAAAGCGGGTCAAAACCTAGTCCGAATCGCTCCTGAGTTGCGCGCGCCCATACAATTTATGGCGGTGAATCTACTGCACCCTGAGCTAAATATACGAGGTAAAATGCAGGTGATCTTGCTGCGGAACGTGATGATCTATTTCGACCGACCCACGAGACTGGCCATTTTAAATATCATCTGCGGTCGGTTGTCACAAAACGGGTACTTGGTGGTCGGACATGCCGAATCCTTACATGGCCTTCCCTTGCCCCTTAAGCAGGTGAATCCGATGGTTTATCGACGCATATAAAGGGTTGTTATGGATCAAATAAAAGTGCTGATTGTCGATGATTCGGCGGTAGTGCGCCAAAGCCTGCAAGCCCTGTTGTCCAGCGATAGCCATATTAGGGTGATCGGTACGGCCGCAGATCCTTACCAAGCGGCGGCTTTGATCGAAAAAGAGGTTCCCGACGTGATCACCTTGGATGTCGAGATGCCCCGCATGGATGGCTTGACCTTCCTGCGCAAGCTGATGAACCAGCACCCGATCCCGGTGGTGCTCTGCTCCAGTTTGACAGAAGAGGGCTCGATCACCGCCCTTAAAGCCCTTGAATTTGGGGCCGTAGAGGTGTTTTTTAAGCCCCGCTACGGTGCCAAGGAACACCTTGAAGAGTCTCGGGTTCGGCTGGTGGATATTGTCAAATCGGCGGCTCAAGCTAAATTAAAGCGCCTAAGCGCCCTGAGGATGCACCCAGTTCAACCCAAATTGAGTGCCGATGTGGTTTTGGCGGCTCCAACCGCAAAGGCAATGATCCAGTCCACCGAACGGGTGGTGGTGATCGGTGCTTCGACCGGCGGAACCGAGGCCCTTAGGGCTTTGTTGGAGGTGTTACCGGAAGATTCGCCGGGGATTGTGGTGGTTCAACATATGCCCGAAAAATTTACCGCCGCCTTTGCGGCTCGGTTGAATGAAGTTTGTCGGATTGATGTCAAAGAAGCGGCCAACAACGACAGTGTGGTAAGGGGGCGGGCCTTGATTGCTCCAGGCAACCAGCATCTTTTGCTTAAACGCAGCGGGGCCCGATATTTTGTGGAGCTCCGCGAAGGCCCGCTGGTTTCAAGGCACCGCCCCAGCGTGGACGTCTTGTTCCGTTCGGCCGCCCGCTACGGTGGGCCGAACGTGGTGGCGATCATCCTGACCGGTATGGGAGACGACGGGGCTAAGGGAATGTTGGAATTAAAGCAATCAGGGGCCTCGACGATCGCCGAAAGCGAAGCGAGTTGTGTGGTCTTTGGCATGCCGAAGGAGGCGATCCGGCTGGGGGCGGCGGATCAGGTATTGGACTTAGGAGCGATTGGTCCTGCATTGTTACGCTTAGGAAACCGAAATGTTGTGGCAGAGCAGAAGATTAGAGAACATAAGCTCATGGAGAAAAGAGATGAGTAAGCGAATTCTTACCGTAGATGACTCGGCAAGTGTGCGGCAGATGGTGCAGTTTACCTTAAGCAGTGCCGGGTATGAGGTACAAGAAGCGGTAGACGGGCAAGACGCTCTTTCTAAGCTAGGCAATGGTCCCTATGACTTGGTGTTGACGGACCTCAACATGCCCAACATGGACGGGATTTCGTTGATCAAAGCCCTGCGCGCCGAGTCATCCACCCGGACAACGCCGATTGTGATGTTAACCACCGAATCACAAGCCGAAATGAAACAACAAGGAAAGTCCGCCGGAGCGACCGGATGGATCGTAAAACCCTTTAATCCAGACCAACTCTTGGCGGTAGTTAAAAAACTGGTCTAGGGGACCTTATGGAAAGCAATGCGGAAATCTACGAGCAGGGCCGTAAGATCTTTATTGAAGAAGCGGCTGAAAAGCTAGAAGAGTTGCAAGAAGCGCTGATGAATCTTGAGGACCAGCCGGAAAGCCCGGACTTGGTGAACCAGGCCTTTAGGGCTTTGCACACCATCAAGGGGTCCGGTTCGATGTTTGGGTTCGATCGGATTTCGTCTTTTACCCACGAAGTAGAAACCTGCTTTGATGCGGTCCGCTCTGGTACCCTACCGGTTACGCCGGAACTGATTGAGGCCGCCTTTGCAGCCCATGACCAGATCCAGGCCATGTTGGTTAGCGAAACCCAGGGTGCCTCCGCACAAGCACCAGACCCAGCCCCTTTGTTGGAGCGTTTCGCCCGGTTCCGCCCGGACCGGTCCGAAACGGAAGTGGAGCCAAGTCAAAAGACAATGCCTGTGCCCGATAACTCGGAGTCCGGTGCACTTAGGCATTGGGCCATCCACTTTAGGCCCCACCCAAACATACTCTCAAACGGAACCAAGGTCCGTCCTTTGCTGAGTGAGCTTTGTAGCCTAGGGGAGGCGCAAACCAAAGTGGACACCAGCCATTTACCGCCCCTTGAGGAAATGGACCCCGAAAGCTGTTATCTAGCTTGGAACGTCGAACTAGAAACGGACCAGGACGAAAACGCGCTGCGTGACGTGTTTATTTTTGTTGAAGACGAATGTCAGTTAGATATTTGTCTTCAAGAAGACTCCGTACCGAATCAGGCTGGGGCCGCTCAGCCGGTCCCCCAACCCCTGGAACCTCAGGCCGATGCGCCTCAGGCGGCCAGGGTGCCTGACCTAGTGGCCAAGCTGCCGAGCCCGCACCTTGTGCAGGATTCAAACATCAAGGTATCTTCGGGTAAGTTGGATATCATGGTGGATTTGGTCGGTGAGTTGGTAACCGCACAGGCCCGATTGCAGCGCCTGGCTAATTCAGAAGAGCAAGAAGAACTGGTGGCGGTTGCCGAAGAGATCGAACGCCTGACCGCAGACCTGCGCGACACGACCATGACCATGCGCATGGTCGCCATCGGCAGCACCTTCAACCGCTTCAAGCGACTCGTGCGAGACCTTTCAAACGATCTCCCCCAAAAGGCCCAATTAGAAACCGACGGAGGCGAGACCGAACTAGACAAAAGCATGATCGACCGGCTGGCCGATCCGCTGGTTCACATCATCCGCAACAGTTTGGATCACGGCATCGAGCCGCCCGAAGAGCGTGCGGCTGCCGGTAAGCCGCCAGAGGGAGTGGTTCGCTTAAGTGCACAGCATGTTGCCGGGCAAGTTTTGGTGAGTATCAGCGACGATGGCAAAGGATTGGACCCACAGCGAATCCGGGAAAAAGCCATCTCCAAGGGCTTGATCCAAGAGTCTGCCGAATTGAGCGACCGAGAATTGTTTGGTTTGATCTTCCAACCGGGATTTTCCACCAAGGAAAAGGTCACCAGTGTTTCGGGGCGGGGTGTGGGGATGGATGTGGTCAAACGGAGCGTGGAGTCTTTGCGCGGAAGCGTCGAAATCGAGAGCCATCCGGGCCAGGGGACGCTGATCACGCTGCGCCTGCCCTTGACCTTGGCGATCATTGATGGACTGCTGGTCACCATCGACCAAGCGCCTTTTGTTTTACCGCTTTCGAGCATCGAAGAATGTGTGGAGTTAAGCCGGGCAGATATTGAACAAGCTAAAGGGCGCAATCTGGCTCTAGTGCGTGGGGATTTGGTTCCCTATGTCCATCTGAGGAAAGCCCTTCAAATAGAAGGCTCACTTCCTTCAATCCAGCACCTGATTGTCACGCAGTTAGAAGGTAAACGCATAGGTTTTGTGGTTGATGAAGTGGTTGGCGGGCACCAAACGGTTATTAAATCTTTGGGGCGGTACTTTGAACAGCTTAAGAATTTATCAGGTGCCACCATTTTGGGGGATGGTTCGATTGCGTTGATCCTAGACTTAAATCGGTTAACGCAAGAGGTACAAAGCCGAGAAGATAAATCCAACCAGCACCGAGGGGCGCATGTTTGATTGGCTGCAAAAAAAAACTCAGCAAGACGCCAGTCTTAGCGGGCTGCTGGAGGCCCGTAGGGAGTGGTTCGACCAACTAAAAGCCGGGGCTCGGGGGTTAAATCACCTAGCCCAGGACACTGAAGTCGAGTTCTTGCACCTAGGCGAAAGCCTGCAAGCCTTTTCGATAGCCAACCGCGGCAATGACCAAGCGGCGGCTGATTTTTTGACTAGGCTCAACCAAAACGAAGAAGACCAACTCATTGAGTTGTTGCGTCAATTTGATCAAGGTGGTCGGTCGATAGGCCAGGCTATAGGCGAATTGATCCGCTATTTGAAGGACATGACCGAAAGGATAGAAAGCGTTCGGGAATTTAACTATGAGATGAAAGATGCCTGTCGTTCCTTAAAGATGTTGGGTGTTTCGCTGAAGATCGAAACGACCCGGCTTGAAGCCGAAGACTTTCTGCTGGTCATCGATGCCTTAGACGGCTTGGTCGCGGGGATTGATTCTAATGTTTCTGTGATCGAGCAAGCGGCGAGAACCGCCCGGGGACGCTTGGGTTTGGCCTGCAAAAAGCTGGTGGACCGACAGGCACGCTTTGCCCGTCAAATCGTCGAAATTCAGGCCCAGTTACAGTCTGGTAGCCGGAACATGAACCGGTGCCACCAAAGGGGACTCGAATTGGGCCAAGCAATCGGTGGGGAGTCTAAAGAGATTTCAGCCCAAATAAACCAAGTGGTACAGGCCCTTCAATTTCATGATTCCTCTCGGCAACGGATGGAACATGTGGCCGAAGCAATGGAAGAAATTGCGCAACAGATGCAGCAGGCTGAAGCCGAAACCAAACAAGTGGCCGTCCAAAGTCCCGAACAGCTACACGGCTGGGCCCAGGGCTTGATCAAAGTGCAAAAGGCGCAATTAGAAGGATTGAGCTCTGAAGCGGATTTGATCAATCAGCGGATCGGACAAAATTTTGATCATATCTTTCATGCCGCCTGTAATCAAAAAGAACAGTCCGAACAACTTTTGACTATAGCCAGCCAGCAACAGTCTGAGTTGTCGGCTCTGTCCCAAGTGCTGCAAGTTACCAACGGGCAACTCACCTCCACGTCAACCCAAATGCGGGATATCAGCGGTTTGTCCGGTGAGTTGCAAGAGGGGTTACAGGAGTTATCTGGGCGCGTTTTATTGATCAACGAGAACCGCCATGCCCTAAAATTATTGGCCATCAACTCTGAATTGCAGGCCTTTGCCGCCGGCCAGAAGGGCGCAACCTTAGCCGTGGTTTCTGAACAAATCTCCCAGATTTCGACCCAACTGCAGGAGATGGTGGAATCAAAACAATCTCAAATTGCCCAGTTGGTTGAACTGTCGACCAATTTCGGGCAGGCCTTTGCCACCCAGTTGGAAACACAAATCCAGCAGACCGATCAACTGAAAACTAGCTCCGATCAAGCGATCAATCAGTTGGACGGTCAAGCCCAAGCGGTCGTGCAAGTTTCCAGGGCTCAGGCCGATTTAGAGGGGTTATTTCATGAAGTACAGGATAATTTGGGTTACCACCAACGCCTCAAAGAAGGTATGGCCCTGACCTTGGAGCTACTGGAGCGTTTTGAATCGTCCTTTGAAAGGATCAACCAGCGATTTGGGATCTTACCGAGTGAATCGGATGAGGTCAGCAGCCAGCTAGAGCGGGTCTATAGCATGGAACAAGAACGACTATTACATGTACGCGCTTTGGGTGGGGGGGGCGAGACGGTGAAGGCCGAAGCGGAAGTTGAATTGTTTGATGAGCCTTCAACAGAAGCAGCAACGACCCAGCAAGGTGCAGAGGACCTGGGCGATAATATTGAGCTATTTTAACCAAGGGGCCAAAATGGGTTTCCAGGTGAAAAAAAGAACAAAATATTTCACAATTCAGTCAAATCTGATAGGATCAGGACAAATTAAAATGCGTCGGGCTGAAAGGTTCCATCAGAGAACTAATCCCCGATCCAACCATCAAACCCCGTTGAGTATGCAAAGCCAACTGTTGTTCGCGGACCGGGAATTGGCCGAACAAATCGCCCTTGACCGCTTACCTATCAACGGGGGCATACGTATACATCACGCCTTCAACCATGCGGCGATTCGCTCCACTTTAGAGCAGCGCGACATTGTTCTGCTAATTATCCCCGCCTTGTTTGAAGGTCTTGACCTGCTTTTGAGCCACGCTAGACGGCTGCACCCGAAGCTTCGCTGTATCTTGACCGGGGACTTAAGCTCTACTAAACACGCAGATTGGGTTAACCTGCTTCCCAAGCCCATCAACCCGAAGCAATTAGAGCAATTGCTGCGCGACTGCCTGGACCCTAACGATCAACCACGCAAATTAAAAGGCATGGGCGGACCCTTTGCGCAGTTGCTGACGCGTTCGCCTAAGATATTAGAGGCCCTTGAATACGCCTCTGCCGTAGCCGCCACCGGGCAGCCGGTTTTGATTACCGGTGAAACCGGCACCGGCAAAGACCTGCTGGCGCGGGCGATCCATTTGGCTTCGGGCCTGTCTGGACAGATGGTGGCGGTTAACGTGGCGGGGCTGGACACGAACCACTTCTCAGACACCCTTTTCGGCCACCAGAAAGGAGCTTTTACCGGGGCCGATCAAGCCCGCCGTGGACAAATCAAGCTGGCCGAGTCCGGCACGTTGTTTTTAGATGAAATTGGGGATTTGTCACCTGAGTCGCAGGTCAAATTACTCCGGCTGGTCCAAGAAGGTGAATACCTGCCTTTAGGCAGCGATCAGTTCCACCAAAGCCATGCCCGGATCCTGGTGGCCACCAACCGAGACCTTGTCGTCGATATGGAACAGGGGCGTTTCCGCAAGGATCTATACTACCGGTTGGCGACCCACAAGATAGAGATGCCTCCGTTGCGCGAGCGCCTTGAAGACCTACCCCTCCTGATTGACCATTTTTTAAATTCGGCGTTGGCGCAATATGGCAAGCCAGCGATGGCCAGCGAGGGTTTGGTTTCGGTATTCGACCGTTATCCCTTTCCTGGCAATATCCGCGAACTTAAAGCCCTGTTGTATGATGGGGCCGCTATTTGTAGAGACCTGAAAAGCTTAATCAGTTTTTTTGAAGCAAAGTTAGCTCCTAGGCTTGCCTCTAAGCCAGGGGATGCGAATTCAATCCATTTCGGAGAGGAACTCCCAACGATGCACGAGGTCCGTCGGCTACTGGTAACTGAGGCCCTCAAACGCACAGACGACAACCGCAACCAAGCGGCTTCTTTGTTGGGAATACGCCGGCAATCGCTCAATTATTACCTCAAATAAGTCCAATTCCGAATGCCTTGACTCCACGAACTTATAGGGGACCCTGTGTCTAGGCAACGAGATCAAAATATTTTGGAAAAGCTGCTATTGATGCAGAGCTCCATGTACCTGATGCAAGACCGGCAGCAGCTAGCCGAGTTCTTGATCAAAGGGCTAGATTTCTTTGCTGATTTAGAAGAGGTGGCTTTGTGTTTGGGTGGCCAGTTGTTTGGTCCTTTATCGGGGGAGCAAAAGGCTCAGTTAGCCAGCTGCGCCACCTGCCAAGAACAATGGAGCTTAGGGGATTTGCGCCCTAAATGTTTTTGGGAGCGCGATCCTGCTTGGCGGAGTCTTGAGGTGCAGACCCTTTCAAAGTCTTGGGGGTTGATTCTTTTTCGTTGGTCCAAACCCGATAGCTTTGAAATCTATCATCAAGATTTGATCCAGTTGTCGAATCTATTGGGTTTACTTCTCGAGAGCCAAACCCAAAAGGATCAGTTAAAAGAGGAGATTAGGCAAAAACAAGAGGCTGAATCGGAACTATTGCAACTAACCCACAACCTGGAGAAACGGGTTGAACAGGGGATGCGCGATTTGCAACGCGAATCTACTGAACGAGGTCAGTTAGGCGAACGATTGGTGGAAACGGAATGGAACTACCGCCGCTTAGTTGAAAACTTACATGGGCAATATTTCTTTTACCGCCGCGATGCCCAGGGGGTTATCAACTATGTTAGCCCAAGTGTGGGACCGTTATTGGGCGTCAGTTTAGTCGATTTTTTGCAAAGCGGTGAACCCTTCATCAACCAAAGCCCTTTAACTTATCAATACAAGTCCGGTGCTGGCTGGGTGGGCGATGGCTTGATTCAGCTGGAAGACCACCAGGGTGCCCTTCGGTGTTTTGAAATCAGCGAATCTAGGTTCGCTGATGAATTACACTGCCGCCTTACGGTCGAAGGCATTGCCAGGGACGTCACAGAGCAACGAAGCTACCAGCAACGGCTTGAACGCGAACGCAACCGGACTGAGAATTATCTTAGGGTTGCTGGAGTGGTCTTAATGGTCCTGGATAATCAGGGGATCATCCAGTTAATCAATCCCAAGGGCCAGCAAGTCTTAGAAGGAAATGAAAGCGAGCTCCTGGGGCAAAATTGGTTTGATCGGTTTTTACCGCCCGAAGAGCAGGATAGGGTTCGTCAGGTAGCCTCGACGGTGCTGTCTGGCGAAGACTCATTTTTCGAAAAATTTGAGAACCAAATTGTTACCCTGAAGGGCAACCGCCGGACCATCCTCTGGCACAACGCCCGCCTATACGAAAACGGGGAAATCACCGGCACTCTTTCGAGCGGGGAAGATGTCACGGAACGCCGTAAAATAGAAAACGACTTAGCCGATAGCCGCGAAACCATAAAATCCATTACCGATACGGCCCAAGATGCCATGATCCTGCTGGGTCAGGACCATCGGGTTCGGTTTTTTAATCCCGCAGCTTGTCGAATATTTGGCTACAGCGCACAAGAAGCTGAAGGGCTCGAAGTTGGGCGGTTATTTCAATTAGATGAAACCATTGATTTAGCGTTTCAACTAACGCCAGCCGTAACGGAGCCTAAGGAAACCTCCAATCGACTGGTAGAAGGACTCGGAATCACTCAAAGGGGGCAGCGCTTTCCCATGGAAGTTAACCTGGGCTCGGCGACCCTAAAGGGGGAGAATATGCTGGTGGCGGTGGTCCGCGACATCAGCAAGCGCAAAGAACGGGAAGCCGATTTAAAGGAGCACTCCAAGAAATTGGCGGCGCGTAATCGGGCCTTAGGCGTGCTCAATCGCTTCACATTGCTGAGTGCGGATCTAAGCCTGCCCAAAGAACAAGTATACCGTGACTTGGTTGGCTTTTTGGGACAAGCGATGGAAGAACCTGAAGCGGTTTGTGTCTGTTTAGAGATTGAACAAAAGAGCTATTGCTGGCCTGAGGATCACCGGACTACTTTTCAGCTCAAAGAACCGCTCTACTTGGGCAACCTATTGATTGGTTACCTAAAGGTTACGTTTCTTAACGAATCCCTAGGCCAGGCTTTTTCTGTCGAAGAAGAGCAGTTGATTGGCGAATTGGCCTCTCGCTTGGGGCTATACCTGCAACGGCTGGATACCCAATCAGAATTGCGTCGTTTATCTGAGGCGGTCTCCCAAAGCCCTACCGCATTAGTGTTAGCCGATATGCAGGGACGCATAGAATACGCCAATCCGGCCTACCAATTAACGACGGGTTTTGCCCCCCATGAAGTGATTGGCAAAAAGGCCCAATCGATATTGCAGCTTTCGCCAACCGACCAAGCCTCCATGTTCGAAGAAATAGGTGCCGGTGGACGTTGGAGTCGTTCTTGGAAGAGCTTCAAGAAAAACGGAGAGCCCTATTGGAAACAGGCGTCTTTTTCCTGTATTTATGACTCCCAGGGTAAGCCCAAGCACTTGTTGATTGTGCTGCTGGATATTACCGAAAAAACGGCCCAGGAAGAAGCCTTAAAGCAGGCTCTAGAAGCGGCCCAGGCCTCTAACCGCGCAAAAAGCAATTTCCTGGCGACCATGAGCCACGAGCTGCGCACCCCGATGAACGGGATCATCGGGCTTTCCAGTTTTCTTTTAAGTGAACCCTTAGACTCAGACCTGCAGGAGCAAATTAAGATCATTTTCGACTCTGGTGTTTCGATGGTTAGCATCTTAGACGAGCTGCTGGACGTTGCCCGCCTAGAAGCAGGTCGCTTTGCTCTAGTCGATAAAACCGTCGATTTAACGGCGCTCGTTGAGGGGGTCGTTAAGATGTTCAACAGTTCTGCCTATAACAAAAACCTGAAATTAGAATTCGAAATAGACCCACAAATTCCCAAGCAGTTGCGCGGAGATCCCCTGGTAATCAATCAGATCATCTCCAATTTGATGTCCAACGCCGTTAAATTCACGAAAAGGGGATATGTGCGTTTGCTGGTTCAGCTGGCCGAACGCACCGATTCTGAGGTTTGGATCCAAGTGCGGGTCGAAGATACGGGTATCGGCATTGACCCTGAGTACCTAGCGGGAAATTTTGAGCTCTTCAGTCAAGAAGACAACTCCTCAACCCGGGCCTATGGGGGATTGGGGTTAGGGATGAATACTGTCAAACAGCTTTTGGAATTGATGCAGGGTAGCCTGAGCGTAACCAGCCAAAAAGGCTTAGGTAGCCAATTTGAGGTACGTTTCCCTTTGAGCTTGGAATTACCAAGTCAAAAGGTCAACGTTACCCTTGAAAACCAGCCACAAAGGCTTACTGAAAGGGCTCAGGTTTTGTTGGTGGAAGACGACTCGAGCAATCAGCGGGTTATGGGGCATTTGTTAAGCCATTTAGGAGCCGACGTAGCCGTAGCCAACAACGGAGAAGAGGCTTTAAGGCTCTTTCAATCCGACGGTTTTGATTTGATTTTAATGGATTGTCTGATGCCCGTGATGGACGGGTATGAGGCTACCCGTAGAATCCGTTTGATGGAGAAGGATGGGGACGGCCACCTGCCCATTTTAGCCCTCACGGCTAAGGTGGGGCCAGAAAACGAAAGATCTTGCCTGAGCGCGGGGATGGATGGCTTTTTGAGCAAGCCCCTTGTTTATGATGACCTCTACCAAGCCTTGGTTCAATACCTCCCCAAAACAAAGACTGCCTACAGCGACCCATAGGGACAGGCGGCCCAGTGACCGGGCTGGATTTCGGTTAACTTAGGGCGCACAACGGAGCAGTCGGGGCGCGCAATTGGGCAGCGCGGGTGGAAGGCGCAGCCCTGGGGCGGGTTGATTAGGCTGGGGACCTCGCCCTGTAAGGGGGCGCAGAGGCCGGGGCCGGCGTCAATCGAGGGCACCGCAGCCCAGAGGGCCCGGGTGTAGGGGTGCAAGGGGTGGTTGGAAAGTTCCTGAGCATCCCCTAGTTCCACGATCCGCCCCATATACATCACCGCAATCCGCTGGGCGATGAAGCGGATCACATGGATGTCGTGGGCGATGAAGAGATAGCTAAGACCCAATTCTTCTTGTAGGTCCTTAAGCAAGTTGAGGATTTGGGCCTGAATAGAAACATCTAAGGCGCTGACCGGTTCGTCGGCCAAGATCAACTGCGGTTTGAGCGCTAAGGCACGGGCAACGCCCACCCGTTGGCGCTGTCCGCCGCTGAACTCATGAGGGAAGCGGTCTTTGGCCTGCACACTTAGTCCCACTAATTCTAGCAAGCGGGCCACTTCGGCTTCACGTTCCTGGCGGTTTAGTTGCCCCTGAATCTCTAGCGGCTCGGCAATGATCTGCCCAATGCTCCAACGTGCGTTGAGGCTGTCTAGGGGATCTTGGAAAATCATCTGGATTCCGCGTCGTTGCTCGATCATCTGCCGGTGGCCTAACTGCGTTAGGTCTTTGCCCCGAAAGATCACCTGCCCGGCGCTGGGCTCGATCAGCCGCAAGATCAGGCGGGCTAAGGTAGACTTCCCGGAGCCAGACTCACCGACTAGGCCCAAGGTCTGGCCGGGCAGTAGTTCCAGGTCTACCTCTTGGACCGCATGGACCCAATTTTTGACGCGGTTAAAGAGCCCGCCCTTTAAAGGGAAGGATTTACTGAGGCCCTTTAAGGTTAAAATGGGCGCGGTCATCGGGACTCTTCGACGGGGTGATAGCAGGCCAAGGCCCGCTGGTCCGGCCCTTCGACCAATGAGGGATGTTCTTTTAAGCATTCTGCTTGGGCGCAGTCGCAGCGGCCAGCAAAGACGCAACCTGCCCCGAATTGACCTAACTGGGGCACCGTTCCGGCGATGGTGAAAAGGCGGCTACGTCCCGGTTCGGTCAGGCTCAAGATGCTACGGATCAGGCCAAAGCTGTAGGGGTGTTTGGGCTCGGTGAAAAATTGCGCTGCTCGCGCCCGCTCGACCAAACGCCCACCGTACATCACCGCCACCTCGTCGCAGACCTGTGCGACCACGCCGAGGTCGTGGGTGATCAGGACCAAGGCCATTTGGTGGCGCTTTTGGAGGTCCTTGAGCAGCGCTAAAATTTGGGCTTGGATGGTTACGTCCAACGCCGTGGTCGGTTCGTCAGCGATCAGCACCTTGGGCTCGGCGGCGAGGGCCATAGCGATCATTACCCGTTGCTTCATACCCCCCGAAAGCTCGTGTGGGTATGCCTTTAGCCGGGCCGTTGGGTCGGGAATGCCGACCTCACGCAACAGGTCCAGGGCCCGCTCGATAAAGCTGCGTCCTGGCTTAGGGCGGCGCACCAAAACCTCTTCAAGCTGTTGGCCGATGGTCATGACCGGGTTGAGGCTGGTCATGGGGTCTTGGAAGATCATGGCCAAATCGCGGCCGCGGATCTGGCGGAAGGCCTCAGCACTAAGGCCCATCAATTCTTTTCCGGCCAAAAAAACTTCGCCTTCATCGATCCGGCCCCAGGGATGAGGGATCAGGCGCATCAGGGAAAGGCTGGTGACGCTCTTGCCGCAGCCAGACTCGCCAATGATGCCTAGGGTTTGGCCTGCCTGCACCGAAAAAGAAACCCCGCGCACCACCTGTTGCCAGTGGCCCTCGACCTCAAAAGACGTGCTAAGATTTTTTACTTGTAGCAAAGGGCTTAATCGTAGGAAAATGTAGGTTCTAGCAGCAAATGTACTACTCAGCAGGAAATCAGTTTGAAGCAGTTCCCAGCATTCGAAGGATTGATCGAAGCGGCCCTTGATCAGGGATTGTTCCCTGGAATCGAAGTCCTCTTCGCTCGAGGGGATGAACTGCTGCTGCACCGCGCCTATGGTAGAACAAGCGGTTCCCCAAAGGCAAGCGCCTTGGAAATAGGTCGTTTATTTGACTTGGCCAGCTTGACCAAGCCTTTGGCTACGGCCCTGGCGATGATGCGGTTGGTAGAGCAAGGGAAGCTTTACCTGGAACAGCCAGCTTATCAATGGCTGCCCCAATGGGAGCGCGAAGAAACCCTCAGCATCACCCTATTGGACCTCCTGACCCATCGCAGCGGACTGCCCGCTTGGGCTCCTTTGTTCCAACAACCTAGCCGCGAGGCGGCTTGGCAAGCTTTGTTAAAGACCCCCTTGAAAGTAGCACCGGGCGCTCAGGTGATCTATTCTTGCCTGAACTTCCTGCTGCTCGCTGAGGTGGTCCGCCGCGCCAGCGGAGTTAGCCTGAGCACCTATTGCCAGGACCAAATCTATCGTCTGATGGGGTTAACGGACCTGCTGTTTAACCCCGGCCCTAACCATGAAGTGCTGGAAACGGCCCATTGCCCCTGGCGTCAGCGACGCCTGGTCGGCGAAGTGCAAGACCAAAACGCCGCCCGCTTTGACGGAGAAGGCGGCAATGCAGGGCTCTTCGGGACCGCAGCAGACCTTTTTGCCTTAGCGCGGATGTTGCTCAACAAGGGACGGTTCGAAGCAGGGCGGATTTTTGGCGCGACCACCATCCAGCGGATGTTGGCCAACCAGAATCAGGTCAACCTTTTACCCCGAGGCATCGGCTGGGACGTCTTTGAGCCCGGATATGGGTATTACTCCTGCGGCGACTTATTTAGCCCCGGCAGTTTCGGGCACATAGGCTATACCGGCACCGGTCTTTGGGTAGACCCCCATGAAGGATGGGTGATCATCCATTTAAGCCATCGGGTCTGGTATGGGGCCGAGCACCAATTAAATGAAATGAAAGCCTTTCGTCCTTTACTGCACAATGCCTTGATCGGAGAGATGAGATGAGCGCCTTAGCCCATAAAGAAAGGTTTGCCGAACGGCAATTCGAGCGCGCCCTAGAGTCGATCAAGCGGGGCGATTATTTAGGAGCAGTAGAGCAGCTTGAAGAAGTGTTACGCAACGCGCCCAAGCACTTCCGGGCGGCCTATAACTTGGCTTTGTCGCTACAGCGCCAAGGGCTATTGCAGCGCGCGGCAGAGGCCTACGAACGGGCTTTGGCCATAGAGCCAAGGGACGAAGCGGCGCTGTGCAATCTCGCGGTCCTGATGGAGCAGACCGACCGGCCCCACCGCGCCCTGGAGCTTTTTGAGCGCGCCTTAAAGGTCAACGAGCGTAATCTTCAAGCCCTTAAAGGCTTGAGCCTGCACCGCTATCTGCGGGGTGAGTATGAAGCAGCCGAAGAGGTCTTGGACCGGGCTTTGGACCTCGAAGCCAATAGCCCTTGGGCCCTAGAGCAGAAGGGGCTGTTGGCACATGCTCAAAACGATTGGGAGCGAGCCATTGAGTGTTATTCCAAGGCGCTGGACATCGACAACAGCAACCCCTCGATCTGGAACAACTTAGGCAACGCTTATGTAAAAGCCTTCCAAGTGCCCGAGGCCGAAAATGCCTACCGTCAGTCCTTGTCGATCGATTCTTCACTGGCCGATACTTGGTTTAACTTAGGCGAGCTGCTCTTCCACTCGACCACCAAGGCCGAGGCGGTAGAGCCCTTCGCCCGGGTGGTGGAGCTGAACCCTAAGGACCTAGAAGCTTGGACCTTTCTAGCCCAAGCGCAGGCGGAGGCCAGACCGGCCGAGGCGGAGGCTAGCTTCTTAAAAGTGATCGAATTAGGCGGAGAAAACCAAAGGGTGCTTAAGTCACTCTCGAAGCTTTACGCCCAATCTGGTGCTAAAGACAAAGAGTTGGAAGTGCGTGCCAAGCTGTCGAAGCACAATCCCTATGACATGGACAACAACTTCGCCATCGCCCAAATCCGCCTCAACCAGGGCCGTCCCGAGGTGGCATACAAACTATTGCAGGACTGCCTGACCATTTCAGAGCAGGAATACGAAACTTGGTACCGGCTGGCGCAGAGCTTCCAACTTGAAAAGAAGCTAGAAGAGGAATTTAACTGTTTAGAGCAGGTGATCAAGGCCAATCCGGCCCACCACGCCGCCTGGACCCGGTTGGGTCACGTGGCCTTAGAAAAGGATTTGCCCTTAAAGGCCTACCAATACTTCATAAAGGCCGCTCCGGCCCTTAAAAACGACTATCAGCTCTGGAAACGGGTGATGGTTCGTCTTTGCGCCGAGGAACGTTTTGAGGAGGCTTTAGACGCCTGTGATCAGGTTTTTGAGCTCGCCGCCTACAGCCCTGCAATTTGGGAAGACTTTTACCGGCACTTCAAGAGTATCGGCCAGGATCTAATGTTTGTGCAATGGCTCGAACTGCGCCTCTTCCAGCGAGTCGGCGACGCGCAGTACTCACTGCCCTTCGGGCGGTTGCTGATCAACTTCGGACGGCCCGAAATGGCCGAGCAGCTTTACCAGCACCTCTTAAAAAAATATCCACAACATACCGAAATCCATTACCAACTAGCCCAGTTTTACTTAGAGCGCGAACAACCCCTAGCGGCCCGAAGCATTGCCGAAAGCGGCCTGCGGAACAAACCGGCGGACTATCAGTTGGTTTTAGTCTTAGGTGACGCCGCCTACCTCGAACATAAATACGACGACGCCCAACGAGCCTTTGAAAAGGCCCTTTCTCTGCGCCGAGACGACTGGCGGGTTTGGTTTTCGTTGGGGAATATAGCGGCCCGCAAGGACCGCTTAGAAGAAGCCTTAGAGGGCTTTAGCCAAGCCTTGGATATTTATGACCAAGAACCGCGTAGCTACTTTAATCGAGGTCTGGCGCTGCGCCGGTTAAAACGGCCCAAAGACGCTGCCTTGGACTTCCGCCGCGCCTTGCGCTTAGACCGCAAACACTTTGCCGCTTGGAGTGCTTTAGGGGGATTGGCCCTAGAGCGCGAAGACTGGCATGGCGCTAGGCGGTATTACTTACGTGCTCTGGCGGCGAACCGGAAATATCCGGTCGCCTGGAACAACCTAGCCCATGTTTTTGAACAGCTAGGCCAAACGCAAAAGGCCAGTGCCTGCTTAGAGCAGGCCCAAAAACTGGCTCCTTAGAGTCTAACGTTTATCCAGCGGAACATAGGGCCGTTCGGTGTGGCCCGTGTAGATCTGGCGCGGGCGGCCAATCTTGGTCGCCGGGCTTTCGATCATTTCTTTCCACTGGGCGATCCAGCCTGGAAGCCGACCCATAGCAAAAAGCACTGTGAACATCTTGGTCGGGAAACCCATGGCTTTGTAGATGATCCCTGAATAGAAGTCTACGTTGGGGTACAGTTTCTTTTCGATGAAGTAAGGGTCTTTCAGGGCGATACTTTCTAACTTCTGGGCGATGTCTAGTAACGGATCGGCGATGCCCAACTTGGCGAGTACCTCGTCGGCCGTCTTTTTGATCAACGTGGCCCGGGGATCGAAATTCTTGTAAACTCGGTGTCCAAAGCCCATCAGCCGGAAGGGATCGTCCTTGTCTTTGGCTTTGTTAACAAATTTGTCCACATTGCCGCCGTCTTGGTGGATGGCGTCTAACATTTCCAAAACCGCTTGGTTGGCACCGCCATGCAACGGGCCCCAAAGAGCGCATACGCCTGCGGCCACAGAGGCAAACAGGTTGGCATGAGAGGAGCCCACCATCCGCACCGTCGAAGTCGAACAGTTTTGCTCATGGTCAGCGTGAAGAATCAATAATTGATTGAGTGCCTTGGCCATGACCGGGTCCACTTCATAGTCGTCGGTAGGCAATGCGAACATCATGTGCAAGAAGTTCTCTACATAGCCCAGCTTGTTTTTCGGGTACATATAAGGCTGCCCTACCGACTTCTTATAAGCGTAGGCGGCAACGGTAGGGATCTTAGCGATCAAACGATGGATTGAAATTTCCACCTGTCGGGGGTCGTATACGTCAAAGCTGTCTTCGTAAAAGGTGGACAATGCCGAAGTCACAGAGCTCAAGAGACCCATTGGGTGGGCGTTTTCGGGCCAAGCATCCCAATAGCGCTTGATGTCTTCTTTGATCATGGTGTGCATGGTCAAGTGCTGTTGCCATTCGCTCATTTGCGCCTGGGTGGGCAATTCGCCGTAAATCAACAGATAGGCGACTTCTAAGAAGGTGGATTTCTGGCACAGCTCCTCGATGCGATACCCTCGGTAGCGCAAGATGCCTTCTTCGCCGTTTAAGAAAGTGATGCTGCTCTCGCAGGAGCCCGTATTGCCAAACCCGTTGTCTAGGGTGATGGCACCGGTCTTACCTCTAAGGCTGCTGATGTCGATCGCGATTTCACCTTCGCTGCCTTTGATCACCGGTAGCTCGATTTCCTTGCCGTCGACGATAATTTTTGCTGTTTCGGCCATCTTCTCTCCCTGTATTACTAAAGTGGCAAATGGATACGCCCACCTCAAACGAGGTACTTCGGCTTCATTATTCCAAATTTAGAATGTGCCCGGCAAGGTTTTTTAAACAATTTAGTCTCTATTTGAGCATAAAGGGGGGCACCCAGCCAGCTGACCTGGTTAAAGCCGCCTGGGCTATGAATCAGGCCAAAGAAACTATTTCATTTTTGTTTTCCCTGTTCCCTCTAAATCCTTTGGGTCTTTTGTATAAACCAAAAAAAAGAGCTGCAGACCCTGGCCTTTGCCAAACTTTGGTCGCAATGATAGATTTTGCGGGGTGGCAGAAAGGGAACTTAAGGTAAGCTTAATCTTCCAGGCGCAGCCCCTAACAACCCTCTTAACATCTAGTTTGCCATGAACCGTGAATCTGCCTACAGCATCACCGTATTGCCAAGCGGGCTGAAGTTTCCCGCAAGACCGGACCAGACTTTATTAGGGGCCATGATTGAGGCGGGGGTTTCCGTCTTAGAACATGGATGCAAAAAAGGCAATTGCGGGCGTTGTAAAATAAGGGTTCTTTCGGGAGAATACCGCCACGAGGAACTCAATAGCGTACATATCAGTGGGATAGAAGAAATCGATGGCATTAGTTTGGCCTGTTGTAGCTTTGCCGAAGGCGATTTGAGCATCACCCAGGAGCTATGAAATGATTGCCTTGTGGTCGATTGCTCCGGTGATGATCTTGATCAGCCTGGGTATTTTGGCGCGCAAATTGGGGCTGCTTGAGCCCTCGTCTATGCGCAACCTGAACGCGCTATTGTATTGGATTTGCCTTCCAGCGCTATTGTTCCATAAGGTCCAGGCCCTTGAATTCCAAATAGACCAAGTGGCCCCTTTCTTCTGGTCCTTGTTGCTGGCTTCGTTGGCCAGCATTTTTACCTCAGCGTTGCTGGCGGTATTTATGCGGTTGCCGGGGCCCCAGCGCGCGGCCTTTATGCAGGCTGGATTCAGGGGGAATTTGGCCTTCGTAGGCCTGCCGGTTGCGCTTTTTTACCTGCAAGCTAGGGGCTTGGGTACGCCGGAGCTGGAGGGACAGATATTCTTGGTCTTGGCCCCAGGTATCCTGATCTACAACGTTTTCGGGGTGGTCTTGCTGGCCTCGGCTGATTTAAATTTTTCCAAGGCCGCATGGAGTCATTTTGCCCGGCAGCTGGCGGGAAATCCCTTGATCCTCTCGGTTTTGCTGGGTCTGATCTGGGGGGAGCTGAATTGGCCGGTCGGTATGGTATTCGATAAAACCTTAGGGGTCCTTTCGGCTGCGGTATTGCCTTTGGCCTTGATGGGCGTGGGGGCTAGTGCGGACTTTAGCGGTGTGAAGCAGGTGGGGCGGTTGCCGGTCATAGCGGCGGTCATCAAGTGTTTTGTGACCCCTTTTTACGGCTATTGGATTGCCCGTGTGATCGGCCTGAGCCAAGAGGAGCAGCGAATTTTGGTGATTTTGCTGATCGCTCCGACTGCTGCAGCGGCTTATATAATGGCCCAGCAGATGGGCGCAGACGAAAAGCTGACCTCCCAGGCCATTGTCCTGAGCGTCTTGGTTTCGTTGGTTGCCTATTTAGGGTCTCTGTCGTTGTTGTAGCCTTCTTGTCTCGCCCCAGCCTAAGAAGCGGCTTGTCCGTCGCCGCTTCCGTCGCCGCCAAAGCTGTTGATCATTTCCGACAACATATGGGTGTATTGTTTGGCCGTTTCGGTATAGCGGTGGTTCTTCGACATGTCCAACTTGATCAAGTTTTCCATGTACTTCAAGGAAGTCCGCAAAAGATTAAGCTGCTCTTCTGGGTGTAAGGTACCCATAGCAATTTGCGCGGCTAAGGCCAGGTTAAAGTAGGGCTCTGATTCATAGGGCTGGCGCACCGGCTGGCCTTCAATCTTCCCTAACACGGCGAGGGACTCCTTAAACAAGGCCGAGGCGCTCTTGGCCATAGCCGTGCGGTCTTGGCGCGCCTGGGCAATCTTTACATGGTTGATCCGACGCACGCCTATGACCGAGCGTTTGCGCAAAAACAGGGGCATGTTGTTTTCGGGAAACATCTCTAAGACCGTTTCCACCACCGGCCAAAGCATGGGGATGCGCGCAAAAGCGACCATCACGGCGTAGGTGAAACTGACCAACTCTTGGGCCGTACCGATGCCGAACTCTTCCTTTAAGTTATTTGCTTCAATGGCTTTGAGCGCGCCGCGGATGTCATTAAAGGACCAAGGCGTGGTGAACTTGGAGGATTTTATCTTTTTCTTCAGGTGGCCCATAATGGCCTGATTTTTGGTCTTATCGCCTGAAAGATAATCACAAGCCGAAAGGGATTTGCCGATATTCAGCTTTTCGGAGTTGAGCCGTGGTTCGTTGATGATCTGTTTGATTACGGCGGCTTGTTCGCGCTTGAGGCGGTTGAGGTAGTTGTAGTAGATGGCTAAAAAGTTGTCGCAATTAAACAGGCTCAACCCGTCGGCCAACAGCGCTCCACCGGCTTCTCTGGTTGCCCCTTTAAGCCCTTCAAGCACGCCTTTTTTGCTGCTTGAGTTGGTCATCATGCCGTTGGTGCAGGTCGCCGAGAGCATCATCAGAGTGGCGTCGGAGGGGAATTTCTTGCGGAGCCTTTGGACTTCAAGCAGGGTATTCCCCGGAGACATCACTGCGGATTTGCGTAGTTCTGCCAAGGTTTCAAAAGGAAGCTCTTTTTTCTTCAACAGGCCAAAAAGGGCCCCCTTTTCTTTGCCTTTGGCTAACTTGGGGAGATCCCAGCTATTGTCCTCATCTGGAATAGGTAGGGGTAGAGCTTCTTTGATCCGCTCCAGCAACGCAGGGTCTATCTGGTTCCCTGGCGCTTTGCCCTGGGTGTTCCCTTCTGCTGCGTGATTTTGGGAGTCTTTTTTTTCTTCCTCAGCCATTTCCAGTATCCTAAGTACGTTGGTGCGCTACGACAAAGTTAACATAAGTCGGCAAATTTGATCAACCAGAGAAGCCTGTAGAAGCCAGTCCGTTGGGCTACGAGCGGAAATATTCAAATTCTATGATAAACGCTCTTAAGGCCAGGGCTTAGGGTTCACAACCCCTAGATGTTCGAAAAGGACCTAAATATTTTCTTGTTTTATTGGGTCTAGTTCCGTTTCTGGCTTAGTGGCTAGCTTGTTTGCAAAATCCGACCCAAAAAACGTACCTGTATAGGGTATTGGCTGGGGAAAGTCTATTTTGGCCCTAGGTAGCTCTTCATAAGTAAACCTTGTTTCGACGTTAATGATGGGTTATGCTGTCAAAAAATTCTTGTGTCTTCTGAAGACAGGAACATTAGACCATATGGTCGGATTGAGTCAGCTTTTTCGCCCAAATGGGTAGGTAAAATCTTGTGCAGGGTTGCTTTCGATGAAACAAAAAGTTTTGGCCGTGATCTATCGACATTGGCAAGGCCGAGCGCGGGACCTTATGGCCCGCTTGGAAGGAGGGCTTGCGTTGGGTCGCGGGTTTTTAGACGGCTCTGGACCGGACTGCTTAGCCCACATAAAACCCCTCCATGGCCCCTTGTTCGAGCCGCTAGCCGAAAGGATGCGCAAAGGACCTCCGCCGACCGAAGCAGAGCGCCTGCGCGTTGAGCAGGCCCTAAAAGTATTGGAGCGTTGGCAGTCCAAATGGCAGCATGAAATACCCAGCCCCTGTTTGGTGGACTTTAAGTCAAATACCGGGGCCTTGGTCAAACAGTTCGGCGCGTTCATCGCCCCAATGGTCGAGGTCTTAAGTCGTGTTCGGATGATCGAATGGCTGGTGGGACAGGCCTATGAAACCCGCCAGGACGATCTGCTCTTTGCCAATATGGGATGGAAGCAGTTGAGTGATGAAGAGCTTTCGTTATGCCCTCCCTTCGTGGTCTATACGGACTTCTTAGAAGATTGGGCCGCCCAAGCGGGCGATTTGTACGCCCTGCTGGCCAAAGGCGTGCCCTTTAAAGTGGTGGTTTTCCAAGACCATATCAACTTCCACCAATTTGAAGAAGGACGAGCTATTGCCACCATGGCCCACCCGGATTTGGGCTTTTTGGGTTTAGGGCTGCGCAATGCTTATGTGGTAAAACTTTGTGCCGGGCTTAAGGGGCGGTGTGATCAAGAACTTATGGGGGCGCTGCAAACCAACCGGCCCGCTTTGGTCTCCATCTATGAAGGACCCGATGACGCGGCCGACGAGTTGGCCTTGGCCAGCCGCGCCTTCCCTTATATGCGCTACGACCCGGACCAGGGGTTTGCCTGGAGTTCTTGCCTTGATTTGGGTTCAAACCCTTCGGTGGAACAGCCTTGGGTGATTCGCGAGGTTCCGAATCCAGAGCGTTCCGGGGAAACGATGCAACTACCGCTCACCTTTGCCCACTTCGCTTTTGGCGTAGAGAACCTAAAGAACCAATTTGTTAAGCTGGAACTGCCGGGGCCGAATGACCTAACTTTGGTGGAATATTTTAACCTTGCATACCATGACCGCCTCGGTAAACGGCCCTATATTTGGGCTGGCCAGCCGCTTGAGCGGTGGTTGTTATCGGAAAACCTTCTTTCGCAGACCCAAGACAAGGCTAGGCTTTGGTATAGTCTGCAAACCTTAGTAGGTATCTACAACCCCCACGCCGCGGCCCAGCAGGCCCAGGGGAAGGTTACCTTGGAAAACCAGCGAGCCCTGGATTCAACGGAATTGGCCGCGCAGCGAGCTGAATTAAATGAAGAATATGAGCTTCAGTTAGAAAAAGCCCGAGAAGAGGCCATGCGCATCGCCTTTGACCGCGTTACCGAAAGGTTAAAACATTTTGACAAAGAAGACCTGCGCGCCCAACTGCGCGCCTTGCCTGAGCTAGAGGTTTTTTTGCTGGGGATGGGCCGGAGCTGAGCGGCCCAGAAAACCTACAGGATTCAAGTATATCATACTGAATCTATAGGTTTATTATGGTCATTTTATTGGTGCAAAGCTCCGCCATTGGGCGGGGTATTTGAATAAAATGCAAGGAAGATTCCAAAGAGGAAGTCGGCAGCCTACCATGAGACTGCCAAGCCGCAAATCAGCCTGCCTCAGAACTTGATCAACTGTTTAAAGCTCGGGTCTAGCTCTAAAGGTCTACCCAATTCCTTTTCAATATCGCGCAAACGTTCAGGCAGCATGACCATCAAATGTGCCGCTGAACCGAATTCACAGATCGGGTCGATGAGGCTTTTTAAATCCCGAAAAAGCTCGTGGTAGTATTCCATCAGCGAGCGTTGTTCAACGTCCTGGAACGCTTTGACCAGTTGGTCTAAAACCCGCTCGATTTCCAATTTGACCATCAATCTATCGAAGTCCATCTAGGCTCCTTCGTTTATGCGGTCTGGTCGGCTCCTTCGGTGAATACTTGGGCCCCTACCAAAACCAAGGTGATCCAAACCAGATCGGCAAAGAGCAGATGCAGCATCTGCGTCCAAACGGGAACATGCAAAAAGATATTCACCACGCCGACCCCAATTTGCGCTACATAAAGGGCCATCAGCCCTCCGGCAAGACGCCGGACCGGTTCCGAAAAACGGGGACGGCGCAAATTCATACCTAAAAAGAGGAAATAAAGGCCCAGGGTTACGGCCAGAATCGGGTGGAAGATCCGCAAGCGTTTGATGAAATAAACGCCCCCTTCCCCGTCAGCCATCATCCCAGCCCCGATCCCTTCGGGCGGAAAAAGGGTGTCGCCTAAGGCGGTAACCGCACCGGTGACCCCGATCAATAACAGCAGCCCTAAGCCGGTATATACCTTGCGGCCAATGGCCCCGTGGCCTTTAAGGAAGAAGTCCTTGCCGCCGCTAGCCCAAAAGGCGGTCAACGAAATCGCCGCCAAGAGCAAGAAGGTGTTGATCAGGTGTAGGCCCATCGAATAGACCCGCGCCATAGAGGTGTCACCGGCAACCAATTCAAAGAGAACCAAACCAGCCCCTAAGCCGCCTTCGGTGATCATTAAGATCACCGAGGCCCAGGCCCCTTTACGGACCTGATGGCCCTTGGGATAAAGCCTTATCGCCCAAACCAACAGCACCAGGACCGAGATCAAGGCCAAGCCGCTGGTGAACCGGTGGCTGTATTCGATCATGGTTTTGATGCTGGGCTCTAAGGGGATCACTTCCCCGTTACAGGTCGGCCAATGACGGCCACAACCGGCACCGGAGCCGGTGGCACGTACATAGGCTCCCCAAAGGATTACGCCCAAGTTATAGGCCAATAGGCCCCAAGTGTATTTGGCCAATGCGTTCAAGGGATCTCTTTGCTCAGGTTACGGCCTATCTGTGGGCCTCGGGAACTATGCTAAAGACTTTTAGGCGGGCTGTACAGTCCTCCTGGGTGACCGAAAAGGCTCAGAGGCAGGTTACTTTACAGATTACGGCGGATGGTTTCGAGCAGCTCTTGGGCCTTAAAGGGCTTGGCGATGAAGTCATTCATGCCGCTCTGCAAACAAAGTTTACGGTCTTGGTCCATGGCGTTGGCGGTTAGCGCGACAATCGGTACTTTGCTGTCTAAGACAACTCCGGCTCCAGCCCGAATCTTTTGGGTCGCTTCAATCCCATCCATGACCGGCATCCGCATATCCATCAAGACGAGGTCAAAGTTTTGGCGTGAAAGCTTGTCTAAAGCCTCCGCGCCGTTTTCGGCCACTTCAACCTCGGCATTCATGCGGTTCAATATCTTGGTGGCCACCTTCTGGTTGGCTAGGTTGTCCTCCACTAACAACAACTTAAGCCCCGCTAGGTCGGCTGGCGTTTCCGAGGAAGTCTGCGGCATTTCTGGCGGATCTACTGGACTAAAAGGAACGCGAACCTTAAACAGGGCTCCACCCTTGGGGGCATCATCCAACCGGATGCTCCCTTGCATCATTTCAATCAGCCGTTTGCTGATCGCTAAACCCAACCCGCTGCCGCCAAAACGCATGCTGGTTTTATCCGTGGCCTGTTCGAAGGCCATAAAGATCGCCTTTTTGCGGTCGTCGGGCACACCGATCCCGGTATCTTCAATTTCAAAGACCAATTCCTGTGCACTGGCCAGTTGGCATCTTAAAATGACCTGACCTCCAGGATCGGTAAATTTACAGGCGTTGTTTAGTAAATTGGACAAAACCTGGATCAACCGCAAGCCATCAATCCAAATCCACTGGGGTAACAAGGGGTCTAAGAAGACCTTAAAGTCCAGTACTCGGCTTTGTGCCTCGAGGTGGTACAATTGGCGGATTTTACTCAACTCTTCTAAGAGAGCGAACTTGGAGGGAAGGGGTTGTATTTTTCCGGACTCAATCTTGCTGAAGTCGAGGATGTCATTGATTACCGCCAGCAAGGTCCGGGTAGAATGTTCCATCAATTGAAGCGCTTCCTTTTGCTCCTTGGTGGTTTCAGTGCCCTCTAAAAATTCGATCATCCCCACAATGCCGTTCATGGGGGTGCGGATTTCGTGGCTCATGCGGGCCAAGAAGTCGGATTTGATCTGCGCTGCTTCTTCGGCCGCGCGCATGGCGGTTTTTAGGTCCTCAACGGCTTGATGGGTTTCGGTGACATCAATCAAGATCCAAATGATGCCTTTATCTAAGTCAGCGGGGTCAATGGCTTTACCGGCCATACTGCACCAAAAGGTACTTCCGTCTTTGCGTTTAACCTGAACCTCGGCGCGGTAGGTTTGACCCTGTGCTAAGAGCGGGTAACCTTCGGTAAATACCTGATCTCGGTCTTCTGCGGTGCCATAAAAATCTAAAGCATGTTCGCCCAGGATCTCTTCAATGCGATATCCCGTCAGGGTCAAAAGATGTTTGTTGGCTTGGCGAAGCCTTCGGCCTTGCGTCACCACGATGCCCACCATGCTGTTGTCGAGCAGCAGTTGCTGTTTGGCTAACAACCCCGACAGATCGGCGGTTTTTTCTTCTACCAATTGCTCAAGCTTTAAAGTGTATTCTTCGAGCTGCTGTCTTACGCGGCGCTGTTCGGTTACCTCGGTAACCAATAGGGTCAATTCCTTTGATCGACCGTCCCGGCTGGGCGAAAAACTCCAAAGCAATTCCAGCCAATGTTCTTCACGGCTAGTACCATAGAACTTTGCATCAATCACCGGCGGGAAGAAAACCCCTTGGTACAACTCGGCAACGAGTTCCGATGCAGACTCCGATTGCAGGGGCACGAAGAACTGGCTGATCGGTTGGCCAATCATGGCGGTCAAGGGCACGGAAAAAAGCTCTGAGGCCGCCTGGTTAGCGATTAAGATGGTTCCCTTGGGGTCTAGTTCCAAGAGCCCTTGGGGCAGCGTTTCCACTAAGTCGTGGTACTGAGCCTCTTGGTTTTGGGCTACTGCACGGGCCCGCCGACGGCTATTCAGCAACCACAAAAGGTATACCAAAACCAAAGACTGTAGAATCACAAACCCACTAACCCAAAGGATCAGACTGAGATTCTGTTGGACTAAACTTTTGGGCTTATTGATCAAAAATGAACCAGCCGGTAAATCGGAAGGGTCTAAGTTGTGGCGACGCAGCATGTTGTAATCGAAAATCATTTCGTTTACGCCTGAGCGCATCAAGGGGACTTGGTTGGCTGGAACGCCGCCTAACACCTGTTCAACCAATTGGGTGGCGGCTTTGCCCTGGGAATAGCCGCTGATCAGGTTGCCGCCGACGATCCCCTTTTCAAGGTCAAAGTTCAACAAGCCATAGATCGGTACCGGTGAGGCCGCAGCCAGTTGCTTAAGGGCCTGATTTTCAGGAAAAAACTGGCCTGTAGCGTCACGGAAATAGACGGTAAACAATACGGCCGCATCGGGGGCTAGCGCTTTGACTTCGTCTAGTAGGGATTCAAAGGCACCCTGGTTGCCAAAACGGAGGTTAATTTCCTTTAGGTTTCTTAACTGCTCGCGCGTCGTATTGGCCCAAGCCACCCCGGTGGGGGTAGGATCGGCAACCACCAGAACTTCACGTAGGTTCGGTTGCAGTTTTAACGCTGCTTTGATGGTGCCTAAGGCATCAAACTCTTCGGGGACGTCGGTAATCGGTAAGTCCCCTTTGCCCAGCATTTCAGGCTGGAAAAAATTGACGCCGCAAAAGACCACCGGAACAATGCCAAAGACGGAGCTGCCGCGCTGGACCATAAAATCCAATGCGTTGTTGTCCGAGGCAATCACCAGGTCCAGGTCGCCTGGTTTGTATTTAAGGCGAAGCAACCGGGCCAATTCCTCCAGGTATTGGGGATTGAATACCCGCTTGGTATCCATATATTCCACCACCAACTCAAGCTGGCCAGGGAAGGGACGGAGGCCTTCGATAACCCCCTGGGTGACCCCCTCGGTCCAGGCCATGTTAGGGTGGTAAGAGTGCAGTAGTAAGACCCGATGGGGGCGTTCCTGGGCCATTAAGTTGGCCCCGAAGGTAGCCATTAAACAGGCCAGACAGAGAATCAAAAAGTTTCGTGGGCTCAGCATCAAGGGCGCTCTATAAGTAATTTACCGCTGTCTGGAGAGATCATAGACTATGCAGGGGCAAGGGTAAACTACCAAAAAAGTAGGCCAGACCGGGGGAACTTGATACTAAGCCCTTTTTTCCTGAGATAGACCCGAGGTTAAGATAGCGGTGAATTGGTCGGTGGGCAGGGGCCGGGCCCAGAGATAACCTTGCCCAAACTGACAACCCAAGGACCGAAGGATCTCCGCCTGTTCTTCGGTTTCGACCCCCTCGGCAACGCAGGACATGTTCATGCTGGCAGAGAGGTTGATGATGGCCAGAATGATGTCTTTGCTTTTGCGGTCTTTAGTTAGGTCGTCGACAAAGGATTTATCGATTTTTAATTTATCGATCCGGTAGTTTTTCAGATAGCCTAAGGAAGAATAGCCGGTCCCAAAGTCGTCTAAGGACAACAAAAATCCCAGTTCTTTCAGTGCATCCAGCTTGCGGCGGACCCTTGAATCGTCCATCACGATCCGTTCCGTCAACTCTAGTTCAATCGCTTCGCAAGAGTCGCCCTGTTGGTAACCAATCGAGTTGCGGGTACGCTGGACAAAATCATCACGGCCAAATTGATAATTAGAAATATTCACCGAAACCTTAAAGTCTGGCATGATTTTCAGCCAAGCGCCTAATTGGGAAGAAACTTCGCGTAACATCCAGTCTTCAATTTCGCCGATCAACCCCGAGAGTTCGGCGACTGGAATGAAGCGGCTGGGCCCGATAAACCCTTCTTGGGGGTGTTTCCACCGCAGTAGGGCCTCTGCACCGATAATTTTTAAACTGCTTAAGCACACTTGCGGCTGGTAATAGACCATTAGTTGGTTATTGCTCATCGCATCGCGTAAGCCGGACTCTAGGTGCATCTGCTCTAGAGCTTCGCGGTTCATTTCCGCCTTATAAAACTGGAAGCCATTTTTGCCCAAGTCTTTAGCTCGGTACATCGCCGTATCAGCCGCTTGCAGCAATTGTCCGGCGTTATTGGCGTCATCGGGGAAGATACAGATACCTATCGAAAAGCTGGTGTACACGTCCTTTCCATCTATGATGAAGGGCTTTTTAAGGACCTCAATTATTTTTTCCGCCACCCCGACCACTGTCTCGGTGCCTTCGATTTCTTCTACAATCAAGGTAAACTCGTCTCCGCCGAGACGTGCCATCGTATCGGAACGTCGGAGTTCGCCGTGCACGCGGGCCGCGACGCCCTTTAACAGTTGGTCGCCTGTCTGGTGCCCCAGGGTGTCGTTGATCATCTTGAAGTTATCTAGATCCAAGAACATCAAGGCCAAACGGCTCTGGTCGCGTTTGACCTTTTCGATGGCATGATCGAAGCGGTCCCAGAACAACGTACGGTTCGGTAGGCCGGTTAAGGCGTCGAAAAAGGCTAGCTGGCTGATCTTTTCTTCAGTTCGCTTCTTTTCGGTTATATCCACCACGATGCCCACGAAGTTTTTGATCACGCCCTGGGTGTCTTTTACTGCATAGATGGAGATCCATTCCGAAAAGAGGTCCCCGTTTTTGCGTCGGTTCCATATTTCACCATCCCAGTGGCCTTTCTGATTGATCTCGCGCCACATCACTTGGTAAAACTCGTCGTTCTGCCAGCCTGAATGCAGCAATGCCGGTGTTTTTCCTATTGCCTCATGGGCCGAAAACCCGGTGATCTTTTCAAAGCCCCGGTTGACCATTAAAATCCGGGTCTGGGGATCGGTGATCAAGATCCCTTCGGTGGTGGTCTCAAAAACCATCGCCATCAGATGGAATTGATCCTCGGCTTCGATTCGGTCGCTCATATCGCGCAGGATCAACACCAACAATTCCCGCTCTCCAGAAGCAACGACAACAGAGCGAACCTGTACGGCAGTCTGCCGGCTACCGGCCAGATAGTGGATCTGGTCTTCTGCATTTTCGATGGCAGACAAGGTCTCCCCATGCACCCCCGGTAAAAAATTACCAACCCAACGCCCTATCAGCAGTTCGCGCGAAAGACCGGTCAGTTCCTCTGCTTTGGCATTGGCGTCTTCGATTTCTAGGGTATCGAGAGACAAAGCCAAAAGGGCATCATGGCTGCTTTCAAAGAGTTTGTCGTAACGTTCTTTTGACTGCTTGAAGTGTTTCCCGAGCAACTGGCCTACTTCTCTAAAATTCGAGGTCAGTTGGTCTAATTCATAGATCGAGCTAGCGGGCCATTGCGGGGTTTGGTTTGCTAACAGACGCCCCGGAAGGTTGCTGGTCGCTTCATAGACAAACCCAAAGGCAGATCCTACGCTCCTGGAGATTTGATGGATGATCAAAAGTGAAAGCAAGAAAATCAGCAGCATCAGGGCAAAGGTCTGGATGTAGAGCTGTTGCAACTCATCTATATGCGGGCCGAAGCTTTGGATCGAAAGTAAGTACCAGTCTTCGCCCGAAGGCTGGAAGGAATGGGCAAATTTAGATTCTTTCCACCGCAACATTTTGGGTAAATCCGCTGTGGTGGGCAATAGATGGAATGCGCCGGAGGGGGTATTGTGCCGTTCGCCTGACAGTAGGCTATCGACGGGCTTTCCTATCGCCAATTCGTCCGAAGAGGCCCAAACCTTGTCCTGATAGATTAAATAAATGACTGCATGGTTTGAGTAGACCGATTGTTGGCGTCGTAGCAGGTGGTTTAACGCTTCTATAGGTAGCAAAAGGAAGAGCTCGCTCCCTTGGTAGTTATAATGCAACTGGATGGTGGGTCGGTCCATCTGGAGCAAATGGATGCTGCTATGGGTTTTAGCCAGACTGGGCAGTTCTGGTTGGGCGTACCCAGCTTTTTGGGCGATTAGTTTTGGCAGTTCGCCGGTATTGGCCCAGTAGATCGCCGTTTCGGGTATATAGTCTGCCAGCAGGGTGACCTTCCCTTCTCTTTGATACCGCTCGAGATGTAAGAAGGCTTGGGATCGATTATTTTCATGGAAGGCATTAAACTCGTTGTCTAGATGAGCATTAGACCGGATCACTTCGGTCGAGACCTTTTCTTGGTTCTCTTTAAAACTAGCAGCCGTTGAGATGTTCGCTAAAATGTACAGCGAACTGACCACAAAGCTCATCACCAGGGTGGTCAGTAATTCACTGATCTTGTGTTTGGGCGATTGGATGCCTAGTCGATTCCAAAGCCAGGGCGTGGAGGCTAATAGGGCCGCACCCAACGCGTTAAACAAGCCGTTGGCCGGTTGTTTGAGCGCGATCAGCGTGACCTGAGCATTACTGAGGCCCATGACGCTACCATAAAAGATGGGCACCAACAAAATACCGAAGATCCAATAAAGCGCGTCGGCGTATAAAAGGTGTAAACCCCGGCGGGTCATAAACCCGACCGCAATCGCCTCGGCCACGAAGGAGATATAGGCGTAAGGATGGCCCCATAGATAGATGGTGTAACCATGCGCCAACAACGCCGAAGCAAAAGCCCAGCGCGGGCCAAACAGCCAAGCAATCAGTAACACAAACATGCTGCCGAAGACCTGATTGACCCCGAAAAACATCTCTACATTGGCTAGGTTCCCTAAAAAGCCAAGGAAGGTGAGGGCTGCAAAAAGTAAGAAATTTCGTTTAGTTAAGTGCATCTACAGGGCTGCAATCGGGTTTTTCTTGCATGCTATGCCAAGGCGCTTGGCTTTGAAAAGACTTAATCACTGGCTGCTCCTTGCCAGTCTAGGGGCAATCTGGCACAAACAGAGAAACTAAACCCCCAAAATAAGATGTCTCAAACGCCAAAAAGCCGGAAAAAACAGCCCAAAAAGAAACGCTACGCCGCCCAGAATTATTTGATCCTGACCTTTGGTTTTTGTTGGCTGATGGGTTTTGGATTTTATGTCTTTGACCTGTCTTTGCGCAGTGTACCGGGCTTTATCATGAGCGTGGTCTACATGTTTGTGCCGGCGCTGATTGTGCTTTTGGTTTACAACAATAAAACCACTGAATTCCTTCCCCTCAGCCTAGCACCAAGTGTTTGGTTTCTGGTGGCGGTCTTGATGCCGGTGGGGCTCGCCGCCGCCAGCTTCGGCGTCAGTTTGCTGTTTGAGGGGGTGTCTTTTTCTCCGGACATGGCGGGTTTGGCGCAGCAGATGGGGCCGAATCTTACGCCCGAACAGATAGCCGAGGCCCAGGCGAAAGTCCCCCCCTTTTGGATGATCGCGCTGCAAGCACTGATCGGCGGGATGACGATCAACACCATCTTCGCTATGGGCGAGGAGTTGGGTTGGCGCGGGTTGTTGCTGAAGGAATGGAAGGCCTGGGGCTTTTGGGGGAGTTCTTTGGCCATCGGTCTTGCCTGGGGCGTTTGGCACCTGCCTTTGATCTTGATGGGCCACAACTACCCGCAAAACCCAGCAATCGGTGTGTTGATGATGACCCTCTGGTGCATGGGCTTAAGTCCCTTGATCCAATGGGTTCGGATCAAGGCCAACTCAGTGGCCGCCGCCGCACTGTTTCACGGCATGATCAACGGCGTGGCCGGGCTTTCTACGGTCTACCTCAGTGGGGCCTCTGAGTTAGTGGGGGGCTTGCTGGGTGCGGCGGGAATGCTGGTCTTAGGGGCCAGCAACCTAATGCTCTATTTTTGGCTAAAAGCCCGCCCGGTCACCTGGACCTGAGCGGACCTCTATAAAAACCTAGGGCAGCTGAGCGGCTCGTTCCTGATCTACCTTTGATCCGTCTTTTTCCGTCCAAACCATCCAAAGGCTAGTCCCGTCGGTAGTCAGCTTGGGCATCAAAGCTTTAGAGATGTCATAAATACGATAGAAAGACCTCACCTTTTTGACAACTTTTTTAGACTATCTAAGGGATTTAGTAGAGCAGGGTTAGCGCATAAAAATAGGTCCTTAACGGTGAAGAAAGAATGCTAGACTGGGCATTTTGGGGATTTACAAATTTTCAGTAAAAAGTATATATTCTAATATCCTTATATTAAAAATCTCTCAGTTGCTACCCAATGGCCGTTCCGTTTAATTACCTAGACGCCCCTTTGCAATTTATGCAAAACCTTTGTGGTATTGATCGCAAAGACTTGGCATGGTCTATCAAGTCGCGCATCCTGGAGGTTTGCGAATACCAACGCGAACACCGGGACTTAAAAAAGAAAGGCGACACGCCCAACTTATACCAAATCCACGCCAAGGCAGCCCCGGCCGATGGACCGACACATCCCGGCTATTGGGTCAGTCTGTTGGTTTTAGATCGGCGTATCCTGGTCACCGGGATCGAGCTGGGACGTCACGACTAAGCTAGGACGAAGGAATAAATAATTTAGGGGGGGAAAGAGATGGTTGTCTGTTTAGAAGATTTTACGGCAGCCGAGCGCAAATGGTTTGCCCAAGCGATTTGGAAGATCATCGTGGTAGACGGTCAGGTTTCGCCGGAAGAATTTATCGACCTGCGCGAGGCCATGAATTGGACCAAAAAAGAGGAAATAGAGGCCCTAAATCAGGCGGAGCTAGAGCAGCTAACCAAGTTCCCCTTGCCGCCCTTACCGGGCTTGAGCTTTGAGAAGGCCTTTTATATGCTGGCCGAAATGATCCGGGTCGCTGCTGCGGATTCGCGGTTGTTGCTCGGGGAATTAAACCTTGTAGAGCATTTTTCAAATCTGCTGGGCTTTGACGAGCGGGCCACCGAACAGGCGCTCAACTGGGCCGAGGATCTGCGCAAAGTAAATCTCGCGAAAATCGGCCTTTCGCAGCTTTGCCGCGATCATTTCTGCCCCAAGGCCTGAGTAAGCGCTTAAATTTGTCTTCGCCAATGGTCCGCCGCAATCCAGGCGGGCCGGAGCCCGCCTTTCTTGCCTAGTCTTTCCTTTTAGAAACCCGAAAACTCCTTTCGATCCGTCACGGTTTCGTCGGGCGTTTTGCGGTGGGGCATTACCGGTTTCGCGCTCCTAGCATGCTTTACTTGACCGCCTTGGGATGACTGGATGGCAATGTCAAATTCCTTGCCGATTTGTACCACAATCGATTGTAAGGAAACGGCTTGGGCGCTTAATTGCTCAGAAGCCGCTGCCGACTCCTCGGCGTTGGCTGCATTGGTTTGGGTGACCTTGTCTAGCTCGGTCAAGGCGCGGGCGATTTCGGTGACGCCGTTGGACTGTTCGTCGCTCGCTGTTCGAATCCCCCCAACCATCGCCATCATCTCGTCCATCTGCCGGGCCTGAGTCGCCGAGAATCGGTTCACTTCTTCTATCAAACCATTCACTTCTTTGCTGTTGGCGGCAATTTCGCGGAGAACTTCTTCGGCCCGTTGGGCCACCCGGTCGCCTTCTTGCGCGAGGTGGGCCGACTCTTCGATCAATTGTGAAATCTCAGCCGCACTTTTTGAGGAGTGGGCCGCCAGTTTGGAGACCTCATCGGCGACCACTGCAAATCCTTTGCCTTGCTCCCCGGCCTTGGCGGCCTCGATGGCGGCGTTTAGGCTGAGGAGGTTGGTGTTATTGGCTATGCTGTTGATAACATCAATGATCTTAGTGATCTTACTGCTGGTGGTGCGGATATTCCCCATGGAGTGGGTCACGCCCACGATG
The DNA here is from genome assembly GCA_032250835.1 of bacterium. Lineage (GTDB taxonomy): Bacteria > SAR324 > SAR324 > XYD2-FULL-50-16 > XYD2-FULL-50-16 > TamC13-09. The sequence goes on along the minus strand of JAVVEA010000001.1, from coordinate 188,305 downwards.
GCTTTTACCCCTTCGTCACTGGACTGCATGGCCTTCGAAGACAACGTGGCGACACTGTTGGTCTTTTCATTGGCCTGGGCGATCAACTCCGCCATCTGGCGCGACATTTTTTCCCCGTCACGGGCGATGCTTGCGTTGGATTCCGCCTGCTGGGCAACTTCTTCGGTAGCCGCCGAAGTTTCTTCCAAATTGGCCGCCTGCTCAGTAGCTCCTTCGGCTAGCTGTTCGCTGGAGCTTGAAAGCTGGTTAGAGGCGGCGGCGACTTGCGAAGCCGCTTGGCCCAAGTTACTGACCATATCATTCATCAAACCCGTGAGGCTGCGGATTGAACGGACAAACAGCACCACCATAACCGTTCCAATCAGGACACTAAAGACCACAATACCTAAGGTCCAATTTAAAACGGATTGAGAAAAACTTTGTAACCGAGGCCCCAACTCGTCTTGGGCCGTTTTGACAGAGGATTGAACATCAGCGGCGGCTTGGGCGATTACTGGTCCGATTCGGTCTAATTCACCGCTGATAATCTGGTTACGTTGGGCGATTAGTTTTTCAAGCTTGGTGAAGGTATTGCGGTAGGCTGTTAATCCGTTGCGCGTATCGGCCAATAGATTGCGCCTAGTGCGGTTTTGTATGGCGCGGTCCAACTGGGGTAAAGAGCTCTGTAAGGCCTTTAGTTCGTCGTGAGCCCTTTTGGCGTCTTCTGCTTGGTTGGATTCAAGAAACTTGACAACATACAGACGGGCCAAAAGCAAGTTTTCCTGGGCCTTTGCGGCTAGAAAAGTAGCCTGTGAATCCCGGTCTCGGTTTGCGCCATCCATAATGCTGGAAAGGTTTTGGCGCATTTTTAGGCCCACTGGATTCAGGGTGTCCAAAACCAATTTATCGCGCTCAGCCCGGAATTTAACGACCTCTCTAAAATTATGTTCATAGCTAGTCACGCTTTGGGTGATTTGGCTGATGAAAGCGCTTTGCTTTGGGTCCTTTATGTGCTCGCGGGCTTGGGATAGGTAGTCGTTCATCTTCTGGTCGTAAGACTCAAATTGTTCCACGTCTTTTTGAGACCCGGTGATCAAGAAGTCTTTGACGTTCATCCGAACCATCAGCATGTTGCTCTCTAAACTTCCCGCTAGATTGCTCGTTCGGGCCAATCCGCGGTATTCAACAAAGCCCTCGTAAACTGACTTCAAGCCAAAGTAACCCATAGCCGCTAAAGTCAACAGCAAGAGGATTAAGACGGTTTGACCGGCGGCTAGGGTGAGTTTAAACTTTTTTATGAACGACATGGCAGCGTATCGGTAAAGGGTGAATGAAATATCTAAATATTCTTAAAACTATACTAAGTTTTACTATTGTGCCGCAATCAGCGAATCTGTTAAATTTTTGGTCTTTAATTCAACCGACTCACTTTAAAGTGGATAAAAATTGGGCTACCTAATTTTCTTAGGTGCTAAACCTCTACCCAACGGGTATCTAGCTTGGTCCGCCTAGTGTGCGTAGATCAGGTAAATACCTTAAAACTGGAAATTCCTTTGTAAAATACCCGACTTTCGAGGCGGGATCAGGGACAAAACAGAAAAGCTTTTTAAACCACTCAACGAGCGGTAACCTGTTGATCCCAATTCTTCTGTTGTATCCGATAAAGCTGGGTTAAAACTGAATATCTATGGGAGACTCCGAACAGGAAACAAACCCCGCTTACCCTATCAACCGCCCAAAGCAACCTTTCTGAACACATAAAACAATGAAAAACAGATTAGTAGAATACATTTCTCAACTAAAAAAAGTTATACTAAGACTCTTTAAGCTAACCTTAAGGCTCTTGTTGATTTTTTCCCTACCAATCATGGCCGGTTGGTGGTCTTACCACCATATAGCTCGTTTGGGGACTGTTATAGACGGGGATACGATCACGGCGATGTATCAGCTTAAACCCGTAAAAATTAGGCTTTCGGCCGTCAACGCCCCAGAACTTTATGACTACGGCCACCATGTCAAGCAAACCTGCGGCCAAGAATCTAAAGATGAATTGGTAAAACTTTTAAATACCAAATGGTTGTATGTACAACGCGATGGAGACGACAAAGATCGATATGGGCGCTTCATTCGGGCGGTTTTCACCGCTAAATTGATTGACGTGCAAGAAGAGTTGATCAATGACGGCTGGGCGGTTCCGCAATACCACTCCAGCCGAGGGGCGGTTTACCATGAACTCCACCAAGCGGCAATGGAGGCAAAAAGAGGCTGGTTTGATCGAGAGAATAACTGCAAACCCCTGATTGCAGAGGGCCCAAAGGTAGACTAACCTAGCCCGCAAGGGGCGGCTTATATATTGTGCGGCCTAAGAAACTAGAGAGACCGGTTAGGGGATTTTTGATCGAGTCAAAGGGTACCGAGCCCCGCGAACTGGGGCAGCCCGCCAAAAGGTGGATGCACCGGCGTAGAGAAGCCTAACATTAGCTAAGAGCAAGTTTTTTAGGAGAGCTAAGGCGGAGGGGGATCTTGGTGGAGCCTATCGGGGTCGAACCGATGACCTCAACGCTGCCAGCGTTGCGCTCTACCAACTGAGCTAAGGCCCCAAGAAGTGAATCCAATAGGTAGCCTGCGTGCCTCAAGCTGTCAAATCGTTTTTTCCTTATCCGCCATACTTTGGTAGAGTTCCTTGAGTTCTTTAGGGTCCTTACCTAGCCAATAGAGCCACAAGACCTTTTGGTTGATCCAGGTAACCTGCCAAAGGCCTCCTTTGCGCCAACGTCGGGCTGAGGTGATCAGCGGTAGCGCAGAAAGGACCACTCGGCCGCGCTGTTTGGCTCGCTGGACTAGGTCGAGATCGTCCAGCAGGGGCATGTCGCCGAAGCCACCGAGGGCGTTGAAATCAGTGCGGCGCAGGATCAACCCCTGATCCCCGTAAGGCAAATGAAAGAGCCAGCACCGCAGCCGCACGCCCCAAGCCAACAAAGACATGCCTAAACCCTGCTGGTCCGTTTTAAACCGATAGGCCCCCAATTGGTTTTTGGGGTTGCCCATCAAGCGTCTGGCTTCAGCTGCCCAGCCCGGCGAGAGGCGGCTGTCGGCGTGTAAAAAGACCAACAGGTCCCCCCGGGCCCTTTGGGCTGCTTCGTTAAACTGCCGGGCGCGCCCTTTAGGGCAGGTGACCAACTGAACGTCTGGATAGCCCTCGACCAAGGATTGACTGCCGTCTTCGCTGCCGCCATCGGCCACTAGAACCTCAAAGGGAGGCTCCTTTTGGACCTCTTGCAACAAAAGGGGCAGGGCTTGGGCTTCGTTGTAACAGGCTATGATCAGGCTGATCTTCATGGTTTGGGGAAATGAGCCCAAAAACGGTCTAAATCTTGAGGTTCATCGACATCTGCAAGCTCGGAGCAGCAATAGGTATTAATTCCTTCTTCTGCGGCGATTTTGAGCGTTAAGGAAAGCACTTGATCGGTAGACCAGGGGATTTGCTCGAACAAAGAGCTGTAGGGCCCGGTCAAGGCAATCAAGCAATAACCCCCGTCCAGGGTAGGACCCAAAACCAACTGATGATCTTCCAATGCCGATATAGCTTGGTTTATATAGGAGGGGTCAAGATCCGGGCAGTCACTGCCGATCAAAACCACCCTTTGGTATCCCCGCGCGAAAGCTTCTTGAAAGGAGGTCAACATTTTGGCCCCCAGGTCTCCTGGGCCTTGAGCGCGCAGGGAAAGCTCACCCAACCATGAGGCCATCTCTTGGCCGTTGGTGTTGTCCCCATAGTGGACTTCTAAGTCCCAGGATAGGGGATCGGTGAGCCTTTTAAGGCAATGCTCGACCATTTGGCGGTGGGCCTGAGCGGCTCCTTGGGGACCTAAAGCCGGGATCAAACGGGTTTTAGCTTCACCGGGGCGGGGGTATTTGGTGAAGAGAATCAACAGCGGGCGCATGGGCCTATGATTCGAGATGCAGGGCATAGTCGTGGATGGCTTCAAACAATTGCCGGGTCCAGTCGCGGTCGAGGCCTAAGACCTCGCCTTTATCCAGCCGTTCGGACAGTAGGCTGTGCCAACGGCGCGGGTCTAAGGGAGCCATGTCGTTGGCTCGCTTGAGCGCCCCGATACGCCGGACCACTTTAAATCGTTCCGAAAGGATCATCAAAATAGTCCGATCTAAAACCTCCAGACTTCCCAAGAGATCGTCTAAGACAAGACCCGTCAGGGGGGACGGCACTTGCCATGAACCCATTTGGTCCAAGAGGCCCCCAAACTGCTCTAAAAAAGGAGCCGACAGCCCTCGGGCCATGGCTTCTCGGTTGTGGCCCATGCCGTGCCAGATCATTCCCCGATCACTGACGCAAACGCTACAACCCCGAGCCATCCGGGCGCGCTCAGCCAGAAGGTCGAGCAGGGCGCGGTCAAATAGGTCTATGGACAACCGATATTGGGATAGCTCAGGGATCGGACTCATCCGTGGCGGCTCCATTCGATTTTGGGGCATACATTGGCGATCAGGGGGATACCGGCCCCTTCGATGAGGGCGTTAAACTCTTCATTGACCACCCCAATCTGACACCAAACCAACTTGGGTTTCAGCCGTTTGATCTCATCAACTAAGTCCATCAGCCGGTCGGGGTTTAAAAAGAGGTCGATCCAGTCTACTTCCCCAGGCGACAATTCGGCCAAAGAAGCCTTGGCCGCAAATCCCATAATCTCGGGGTGCGCCGGATGGATCGGGGTGATCTTAAAGTCATGGCCGGCTAAAAACTGGCCGACATGATAGCTCGGTCGGTCTTCTTTGGGGCTTAAACCCACAATGGCCACTTTGGGGTTGGCTTTGATCAGGGTGAGTGCTTCGGAGGCTGAAATCATTGGATCTCCTGGGTTAGATTCGCTAGTTCGTCTACATATTCGTGGTACAATGCCTCGGCAAGCCGGTTGGCTTCGTCGGAGCTGTGCTTGTTAACGAACTGAAAGGCCGTTTTTTTACAGAAACTTTTATCCACTTTGCTTAAGACCCGCTTGGTTTTAAGCACCATATTGGGGCTCATGGAGAAGGTCAGTTCACCACTACCGAGCAAGAACATTTGCATGATCGGATTGGCCGCCAATTCACCGCAAATGGACACTGGTTTGCCGCGTCGGTTGCAGGTTCGTACTGCTGACTCAAGCATTTTTAGGATAGCCGGATGGAAGGGGTCAAACAAGTTCGAAACATGTTCGTTCATCCGGTCTACGGCCAGGGAATATTGGATCAAGTCGTTGGTGCCGATGCTCACGAAGTCGCAAAGGTCTAGTAGGTCGTCTAGGATAAAAACCGCCGCCGGGGTCTCTAACATACAGCCCAGCTGGAGGTTGGGGTTTTTTATCCCTAAAGAACGGCGTTCTTCCTCAACGATCTTGGCGGTTTTGGAAACCTCGTCGATCCTGGTGACCATCGGGATCATCAGCTTTAACTGGCAAAGCTCACTGGCCCGCAACAGGGCGCGTATCTGGGGACGTAAGATGTTCTCGTAGCGTAGGCAGGTTCTAATCCCCCGAAACCCCAAGGCGGGGTTGGCTTCTTCAATTAATTCCGCGATCAAGCTGGTGGTTTTGTCGGCGCCGATGTCCCAGGTCCGAAAGGTGATGGGGTTGCAACCGGACTGATCAATCACTTGTTTGTAAACTTCAAATTGTTCCTCTTCGGTGGGGAACTGCCCCTCGAGCAGAAACAAAAACTCAGTGCGCACCAGCCCGATCGAAGGGATCTTATATTCCTTGATCATCGGCAATTCGGCCAGGAAGTCCAAGTTGGCGGCAAGGTCCACCACACTGCCGTCGGCGAGCTTACATTGCTGTCCAATCAGCAGGTTGAGCTGGGACTGGAGGTAGTTGAGCTTCTCTTTTTTATCCAGCTTTTCGTCGATCACCTCCTGGCTGGGTTGGTCGATCACTTCGCCGGTATTGCCGTCTAAGATACAGGTCGAATCATCAAAGATTCGGTGCGTCACGTCACGCACACCGACCACTGCCGGAATGTTCATCGCCCGCGCCAAAATCGAGCTATGGCTGGTCATGCCGCCCAATTCGGTGACGATCCCTAAAATATTGTCTTTGTTTAGGTGGAATGCATCGGCGGGGCTGATATCGTGGCAGACGATGATGACCGGCTGCTTAAAACGGGAGATGTCCAACGCTGGCTTTTCCAGCAGGTTGTTCATCAGTTTTTCGCCTAACTGCCGCACATCGGCAATCCGGGCTTTGATGTAGGGGTTGTCGATTTTTGAAAAGCGGTCTTCTAGCGAAGCCACCACGCGGATCAAAGCCCATTCGGCGTTGATCTGGTCTCGGTTGATGCGGGCAATGATTTCGGGGACAAATTGTTTGTCCCGCAGCAACATACGGTAGCTAGAAAAAACCTGTTTGATGTCTTCGTCTAGTTCGCTGGATTGGGCGGTGATCTCGGCTAACTGGGCCTCGGTTAGGGCTTGGGCTTTCTCGATGCGCTCCACTTCCTTGGGCAGGTCCCCTTCATCGGTGATCTCAACACGAGGATAGTTGACGAAAGCTGAGTGGATTTTAAGGACCTTACCGATGGCTACACCATCAGAAACACCCAGGCCCTTATAGGTTTGCATCATGAAAGGTTAACCCCGCTTGATTTGGCTTAAGTCACGCACCGCCCCTCGGTCGGCGCTGGTCGCCATCAGGGCATAGGCCTGTAAGGCCTGACTTACTACCCTAGGGCGCTCACAAGCCGGTTGCCAAGCCTGTTCCCCTTTGGCGGCCATCGCTTGGCGGCGCTTTTCCAGTACTTCGTCGGAGACCAAAAGTTCGATCTTGCGGCCTGGAATGTCGATACGGATGCGGTCGCCCGACTCCACCAGGCCGATGTTGCCCCCACTGGCCGCCTCGGGCGAAACATGCCCAATCGACAGGCCCGAAGTGCCGCCAGAAAACCGACCGTCGGTGATCAAAGCACAGGCCTTGCCGAGGTTTTTAGATTTTAAGTAGGTGGTGGGGTACAGCATTTCCTGCATGCCCGGCCCGCCCTTGGGGCCCTCGTAGCGAATCACCACCACGTCACCGGCCAAAATTTTTCCAGACAAAATGTCCTCGCTGGCGGCTTCTTGAGATTCGCAGATTTTTGCGGGCCCCTCAAAGGTCCAGATGCTTTCGTCTACCCCTGCGGTCTTTACGATGCAGCCCTGCTCAGCCAGATTACCAAAGAGCACGCACAACCCGCCTTCTTTCGAGTAAGCATGGCTTACCGAACGGATGCAGCCCATTTCTCGGTCTAAATCTTGGCTAGGGTACCGCGTATTTTGGCAAAAGGCTTCAGTGGTGCGGAAGCCGCCGGGCGCGGCCGAATAGAGGGTGCTTGCCTGGGGACCTGATTTTTTGAGGCTATAGGCAGCGGTCTGTTCGGCTAAGGTTAGACCGGTGATCATGGCGGCTTGGCCATCTACTAAGCCCGATTCTAACAGTTCTTCCATAATCGCCATGATCCCCCCGGCCCGGTGCACGTCTTCTACGTGGTAATGGCTACTAGGGGCCACCTTGCTTAAAGTCGGTATTTTTCGGCTGATCCGGTCCATATCGGCCATGGTGAAATCCACCTGGGCTTCTTGGGCTACCGCCAAAAGGTGCAAGACCGTGTTGGTCGAACCGCCCATGGCTATATCTAAGGCCATGGCGTTTTCGAAGCTGGCCTTGTTGATCCGTTGGCGAGGCAAGAGCCCCGGTTTTCCTTCAAGGTAATGGGCCTTGGCCATCTCCACGATGCGCAGCGCTGCGGCTTCGAATAGGCCCCAGCGTTCGGCGTGGGTCGCAATCAAGGTGCCGTTGCCCGGCAAAGCAAGGCCCAAGGCCTCAGCCAAGCAGTTCATGCTGTTGGCGGTGAACATACCTGAGCAAGAGCCACAGGTTGGGCAGGCGGAGCGCTCTAATTGGTCCAATTCGGCGTCACTGGTGACGCTGTCCCCACCGGCAATCATGGCGTCGATCAAGTCCAGCTTGCGATCCCCAGCCAACCCCGCTTCCATGGGGCCGCCGGAGACAAAGATACAAGGGATGTTCAGCCGCATAGCAGCCATCATCATGCCGGGGGTGATCTTGTCGCAGTTCGAGATGCAGATCATGGCATCGGCTACATGGGCATTGACCATATATTCGACGCTATCGGCGATCAAATCGCGGCTGGGCAGGCTATAGAGCATGCCGTCATGGCCCATGGCGATCCCGTCATCAATGGCGATGGTGTTAAACTCAGCGCCAAAGCCGCCGGCTCGGTCGATCACCTCTTTTACACGCTGGCCCAGCGGATGCAGGTGCACATGGCCGGGAACAAATTGGGTGAAGCTGTTGACAATAGCGATGATGGGTTTACCGAAATCATCTTCTTTCATCCCGTTGGCCCGCCATAAGGAACGGGCTCCAGCCATTTTTCTACCTTCAGTGCTGCGCGCGCTGCGTAATTTTCCGGTCATGAACATCCTGTTAACTTTAGTTTTTGATCAATTCAAAAAACTGGTCCAATCGCTCGCGGACCTTTGCTTCTAGTGGGTTGTACTCATGGAAGTCTTTACCACGCACCTTGCGTGTTTCGGTTGGGGAACCCAACTCCGGGTCCTGCTCCTTGCAGCCATAGGCAAAGTATGGGGTGAACTGGTAGGCGTTCTGTCCCGATTTGGCCGAATACCCCATACCCAGAGCCTTGGCTTTGACCTCAGCACCGAGCACCAAGAAATGCTCTTGGACTAAGTCTTCGCCGAGATACTCCTTCACCAAATAGGGCAAAACCCATTCATGTTTGGGCGTGCGCCGCTGGATCATGGCTGATTCCGGGGTATTGCTCAACAGCTTGTGCATTTGTTTAGAGAACTCCTTATAGCCCTCAGGCCCCATCTTCGCGCGGATTTGGTTGAGCCGCTTAGAGAAGTCGGCAATGGCTTTAACAAAATAAGGGAAGTCGATCTCGTTTTTCTTGATTTTTGTGACCGTAAACCGACGCTCTTTGGGTGCTTCGGGCTCTGGTTCGGGTTCGGGCTCGGGTTCCGGTGCAGGAGGAGCAACCGGCGCTACCGGAGCAGCAGCAGAGGGCCCAAAAAGTTCACGGATTTTGGCCATCGAGTTTTTGGCAACCTTCTTGGCCTTTTCAAACTGCTGGCGGACTTCGGCAAACTCACCGTGGTTTTCACTAAAGGTCTCGACCGCTACCTTTTCTTCAGCGGTAACGCATTCGTTGACCTCGGCGGTGATGTCGTTGAAGACGTCGTAGGGCAACTGCTGGAGGATCTCGATTTCCTTGGCCGGTTGCTCCTCAATCAGGTCCGCTAGGTTTTTCTCACCCAATTTATAGCGTCCGTATACCTGCCGCTTGTTGGGATTGTTCTGGAGCTTCTGGTTGAGCCAGTGGGTCAAGAATTCCTGTTTGATGATTTCGAAATCCAGGTAGTTAAAATGAAATTCCTTCAACTCACCGCCTACTTTTGCCTTCATGCCCGAGTAAAAATATACGAAAAAGAAGTGGTTGCGGTAGTTGAACTTTTCTAACACATGGGGATAGATCAGCTGTTGCCCGGCGTCCTGGCGTGCGATGATGGCCTCGGGCTGGATGTGCTTGGGCGACAGTCCGCTAAACAGTTCTTTTTGGTGTTCTGGGCGGATCACCATTTGGAACATCAGCTTAAAAACACGTTCTAACTCTTCAAGCCGTTTTTTTCGGGTCGGTGCGGCGAAGATGGAGGGGAAGGGATTTTCTTCTTCTACCGCCTTTTTTAACACCCGGATCGACTCGATGGTTTTGCGCAGCTTGTAGATGTCCCAAAGTATCCGCACCTCCCGCTCTTGGGGCGTGGCTGCGTTGAAGAGGATTTGTTTTTTGTCCTGGCTCTCTTTGAGCTGGAAAAAGTGGAACAGCAGAGCCTTGATCGCGCCCTTTTGGTGGAAGGGCGGAAGGACCTGTAGGTAGCGCTTCTTTAGGGCGGCATCAGAAATCTTTTCTTCGACCCAAGAAACCCGGTGTTTTAGGAATTGGTTGAGGAACTTGCGCATTGCCAGCACCTCTTGCACGTCCGCACCGGCGCTGTCGTAGTTTTGCTCGAAATAATAGTCTTGTATTTCTTTGAGCTTCTTGGCCCAGATGCCGATCTTGAGGTGATACTCTTTAAGTAGCTCCTCAGTGGATTTGGGGGGAGTGATGTAAATAAGGTCTACGACCCGTTTTTCCGGCTTCATCAAGGAATCCCGATCCACACTGAAAGGCAGATCAAAAAGTTTCGCGAATAGAGTGGTTTTGGACTCTAATTTGTATTGCCAAGCGGACCGAGAAGGCCAAAAATCATTTCAGCCTGTATAATGGCTAGATTGTACGGGCTTTGGCCGTAGAATTCAAGACCTTTACCCCCTTCGTCAAGGCTTCTTAGAAGCCCCAGGGTAGGGGATCGACTGGAACATGTTAATCAAACTGCTTCAAAGCCTTTTTCCGCTGCTGTTGATCTTGCTGTTAGGCACCAGCGGGTATATGTTGATCGAGGGTTGGACCCTGTTCGACTCGCTATACATGACGGTGATCACCTTGACCACCGTGGGCTATGGAGAAACCCACCCGCTAAGCACCGGTGGTAAGATGTTTACGGTAGTCCTGATTATCGTAGGGATCGGCAACGTGGCCTACATTTTCCGTAACTTCAGTCTGGAAATACTAAATCCCTTTATGGGGATGGTCTTAAACCAAAAAAAAATGGACAAGATACTAGGCAAGATCAAAGACCACTACATTGTCTGCGGTTACGGACGGATCGGCCGGGACGTGACCCGCAATTTGGCTGAAGCGGGCCGCAAAGTGGTGGTTGTCGACTTGAACCGCGAATTAGAAGACGACTTAACCGACAAAATCCCTATGCTCCACGGCGATGCGTCTAACGAAGAGGTCTTAGAAAAAGCCGGAATTTTACGCGCCAAAGGACTGGTCGCCTGCGTTAAGTCCGAGGCAGAGAACGTCTTCATCACCCTCACGGCGCGTGAGATAAACCCTAAGTTATTTATCATCAGCCGCTTTGAAGACGAATCAACCCAGAAAAAACTACTGCGCGCCGGGGCGGACCGGGTGATCAACCCCTACCATATCGGCGGACGCCAGATCAGCCAAATCATCATCAAACCGACGATCAGCAAAATTCTGGATTCGGCCACCGACACCGGGACGCTCAACCTGACCTTTGAAGAACTAGACCTACAGTCCGGTCATCCCTTGGTGGGGCAAAGTTTGATGGACAGCAACCTACGCTCGCGGTTTAATGTGATCATCTTAGCCATTGAGAAACAGGGCGGTCATATCTTGTCGAATCCCGGTGCTAACTATACCTTCGAGCGCGGAGATCGGGTGGTGATGATTGCGGATAAAGAAGAATTCACCAAGCTTTTCGCCGAATATGCTTAAACGAAGCCTGACTTTAATTTTATTGCTGTGGGTCTTTTGCTTTGGTTCTGCCTGGGCCAAAGATAGCTTCATCGTGCACAGCAGCTTCTACGGGCCTAAGGGCATGTTGTACGACGGTGCTATCAGCGGCGACGGCCGGTACGTGATCGCTATCGATAAAACCTACACCATCCGCGTTTGGCGCTACGCCAACGGACGCCCGCTTAAGGCGATTAAAACCGGCACCCATAAACCGCAAGTCGCGGTCTTCCATCCCCAGAAACACCTGTTGTTTACTGGCGGTAAAGACGGAAAAATCCATATCTGGGACGTGGCTAAAGGTTTGCGAGTACAATCTTTGGTCGGCCAGGAAGGCCCGGTTGAGGCTTTGGCCCTTTCGAGGGATGGTGAATTGTTGATTTCCGGTGGCCGGGAAAAGTCGATCATCCTCTGGCAACTGGACCGCTATAAGATTGCCAAGAAAATCATCGAACCTACCGGGCATGTGGTTTCACTGGATTTTCACCCCGACAACCACACCATTGCCTGGGCCAACGTATCCGGGGAAGTGAAGGTCTGGGACACCGCTGCGGGTTTACTAAAAAGCACCCACAAGCTACATGGGAAGCGGGTCGAACAGGTCCTTTTCCATCCCTCGGGCGAACACCTAGCCAGCGCCGGGCATGACAACCAAGTGATTTTTTGGGATTTCAAAAATAACAAGCTAGCCAAAAAAATGCTGGCTCATGCCGGTCCGGTTACGGGTTTTGATTTCAACCCAAGGGGCACGGATATGGTCACCTGTAGCAAAGATGGCAGCATCAAGATCTGGGACTTGCGGCGTGACCGGGTCGAAGAAAGCCTTAAATTGGTGGATAAACCCGTGGCTGGTTGCCGTTTTGCTAACGATGCCAAGAGCGTCCTGGCAATCTTCGAGACCACCTATCTGCGGGGCTGGAACCTCGGGGATAACGGCTTTTTAAAGGCCCTGGACGAGCATAAAAGCAGCATCGAAGCCTTGGACATCTCTGGGTCAGGCAAGTTCTTGATGTCTCTTTCCGTAGACGGCGAGACGGTGCTTTGGGACCTAACGCAGATGAGCAAGGTCCGTAAATATGAAATGCCCAAGGGCTTTAAAGCCCAGTGTCTGCGCATTTCCCCTGACAATAAGTTGATCGCTGTGGGCGGGAATGCTTCGGTTATCAAGGTCTTCGACCGCAACACCGGACAGGAACAATACGAACTGCAGGGGCACAAGGGAAAGATCAACAGCTTGGATTTCCACCCAACGGAGCCTAAGTTGGTCAGTGTCGGTGCCGATAAGACGGTGATCTACTGGGACCTAAAAACCAAACGCTCGCTCTTTAAACGAGAGATCCACAACGGCCAGATCAATATGGTCCGGTTCAGCCGCGATGGGGAACAGTTCGCCACCGGCAGCGCCGACCGCACCGCCAAAGTGTTCCGCAGCTATGACCAGCAACTCCTATTCACCCTGAGCGGCCACGAGCGTGGAGTGCGGGCCGTCGCTTTCTCGCCCAATAAGGATGTTTTAGCTACCGCTAGCGACGACACCAAAATCCGCACCTTTGATCTGGTTTCGGGGAAACTCCAAAATGATTTTGTGGGCCATGAGTTCATCGTCAGTGACATGGCCTTTGCCCCTCATGGCAAAGCGATGGTCTCGGCCTCGAGAGACAAAACCATCAAGATTTGGGACGTCAACGCCGGAAAATTCATCCGTACCCTCTCGGGCCAAGAAGACCAAATCACCGCCTTGGCGATGACACCGGATGGCAAACTGATTGCCGTGGGTAATCTAACCGGGCGGATCAACCTGTTGAGGCTGCCTAGAAAGATTTTTGAAGGTAAAGCCCCGGTTTTAGAGCGCGACGAAAGCGAAGCTGAAGAGGTGGCTACCCAGCAAGTCCAACAACAAACCGTCGCCCCGGACCCGAGCGAACCCAGCGCGCTGGTGATCAAGGAGTTCAGCGAAAAAGACATTATGGAAGACTCATCGGGCCCGCTGCGCGACAATGTCTTCGATCCGCCGGTGGTCTTTGTAGACCATGAGCTGAATGCGCTCAAAAACAACCTAAACCGTCTTTTGCTAGAAGCCAATACCTGTAAAAACTCCTCTGAGCTCGAAAGCACAGCTCTGGCTGTTTTGAAGAAGCGCTTAAACGATCAGGCGGCTTATTATGCGATGATTCAGGTCTATTCGTTGCGCCAAGACCTTCAGGCTGTCTTTTTGATGTCTAAGTTAGGCCGCAAGGCCACTTTCTTGGATCGAGACTACAACTTCACCACCAAAACCAAGATCGATCGTTTTTTTGAGGTTTGGGACCGCGAGGTATTTGATCTATCGGTGGTAGAAGGAGCTGAGGTGCAGTTGGAGTTTGTTGACTGCAACAATGACATCCAAAAAGCAGCGATGCCCAAAAACCTGCTCTATTTTGATCTACCCACCGAAGCACTAGAACGTTTCCTTAAAGGTGGCTTTGAAGTGGATTTTGGGGCCTTTTCGGGCCTGGGAAGGCAACCAGACACCTTCCGCAACCGAATTTTCGCCCTTTTGTCTGCCCTGGAAGCAGCGGAACCAAAAATTAACGCCACCACCCTAAGTAGCTTCGTCCCGACGGCTGAAAACCTGGGTTACGGTACCTATCGGCTAGACCTAACCAAGGTGCAACAGTTCACCAAAGGGGTGGAACGGCTCCAATTTCAGATAAAAATGGCCGGAAGCAACTGGCGTACCTATTTGACCGATGCGGACAAACGCAAGACCTTGATGTTGCCTAAAGGGGAATATTATTTAAGAATAAACCAAAAGGTTAAGCGCGCTTTTGTGCTCAAACAAAACGAAACCCTAAAGGACGAGATCGACGGATGAAGCTTCAGCGCTGGTTGAGCTTAGCCATAGCCCTATGGGTGATAGGGGGCTGTAAAGATAGCGGCACCTTAGACAGCATTGCCGTGACTCCAGAGAAGCTATCGGTGTCCCTTTACGATGAGCCGATCCAGTACACTGCTACGGGTAGCTACTCTAACGGAGATAGTAAAGACCTGACCGAAGAGGTGGTTTGGAGTGTTGATTCGACGAGTGACAATCTCTTCAGTACCGCAGTGCCGGGCCTGTTGAGCCCTCGGACCGCTGGAAGCTTTGTCTTGACCGCCACTTTTGCGGTAACCGACACCAGCTCGGACATTGTGGGCTACACCACCCTGCGCGTTACCCCTTAGCCAAGACCTGCCGGATCGCCTCGGCTACCAAGGTCACTTCGCCTTCAAAGACCGTCTTAAAATCCAATAGAAGCCGTCCTTCCCGGATACGGCCGACTACCGGTAGTTTTAGTTGGCGCAAGGCTTGATGCCGGGCTTGGGCTTCCCCGGGTAGGCTCAAGGCCCAACTGGGTAAAGACGCCTCAGGCAGGGCCCCTCCGCCGGGCGTTGCTTGGGTTTGAATCAACTCTAGCCCCAGACCGGGCAGCAAATCCAAGACCCCTTGGGCCCTAGCCTGAACCGCATCGGGCGATTCTTCTAGCATCCTACGGGTAGGGATCACGGAGATTTCTTTGCGGCTGTAGGCCCGCAAGGTTTGCTCGAGTAGGTATAAGGTGAGTTTGTCGCAGCGCAAACAGCGGTAAAGGGGATGGTTGCGCAACTGGTTGATCAAATCGGCACGGCCTAACACCAACCCCGCTTGGGGGCCGCCTAAAAGCTTGTCTCCACTGGCGGTGACCAAGGGAGCCCCTTGGGCTAAGATGTTTGAAAGTCCGGGCTCCTCGACGCCGCCTCCTAAGTTTAAGGGCTCTAAAGATCCGCTCCCTAGGTCTTCAAGAAAGATCAATCCCCGCTCCTGGGCCAATAACACCAATTCTTTACGGCTTGGTTCGGCGGTGAATCCGGTGATCTTAAAATTACTCCGGTGCACCTTTAAAAGCATGGCCGTTTGGTCGGTGATGGCTTGCTGGTAGTCTTTTAGGTGGGTCTTGTTGGTGGTGCCCAGTTCTTTAAGCCTAGCACCGGAGGTTTGCAGCATGTCCGGGATGCGGAAGCTGCCCCCGATCTCGACCATTTCGCCCCGAGACAGTAACACCTCTTTATCCAGCGCAAAGGCCTGTAGACAAAGCAGCAAGGCCGAGGCGTTGTTGTTGACGAAAAGGGCGGCTTCGGCCCCGCTCAAGCGGCAGATCAGCCGTTCCGCCTCGCCCACCCGTTGCCCCCGTTGACCTTTTTCAAGGTCATATTCCAGGTTACAATAACCGCCGAACAATTCGCTTAAACCTTCTAGTAGCTCAAAGGAAAAGGGCGAGCGGCCTAAATTGGTATGGACAATGGTTCCGGTGGCGTTGATTACTCGCCGTAAGCCCCTTGGCCGAGAGGCTCGCTCGGCGATCCAAACCACCAGTTGCTCCCGGTTCCAATCGCTCCAGAAACCCGTATTTTGGCGTAAATGGTCCAGCGCCGCCTCGACGGCATCACGCACCTCCGGGCCCCAGGGCAGCCCGGCTAGTTCAAGATAACGGTCCACTTGCTGGACCGGCGGCAATAAGGCAAAGGCTTTCATTTGGATTTCCTCAAGCTCCACCAACCCCAAAGCAGCAACAGGGCCCCCAACCAACGCAAGGATCCCAAGGTCCATCCCGGGTGGCGGCTGTAAAAGCTACCTCCTTGGGACGCTTCAAAGGGCAGCGGAGCGATCCAAGCACCCCGCTCGAAGGCTGGGGCCAAGAAGCTTAGCTTCCCGGTGGGCAGGACGACCGCCGACGGCCCATTGTTGATTACATGAACCAAGGGGACCCGGTTTTCAACGGCCCGCAAGATCGAACTGGCCAAATGTTGGCGCGGTTGGCTGCTTTGACCATACCATCCGTCTTGACTCTGGACCAGAATCAATTTGCCGGAACCGTCTGTCCCGATAGCCTCGGCCACTTCGACCGGAAAGAGAATTTCATAGCAGATCTTCGGTACCACCCGGATTCCGGCGGCTTCAAAAGCAGCATCGGAGGTTCCCGCCGATAGATTGCTCAAAAAGGCCCCCAAAAGGGACTTAAGCCAGGGCCAATCGGAAACCAGCGGGGTGGTCTCGCCAAAGGGGACGAGGTGCCTTTTTTGATAAGTTCCGCCCAACTCCCCTTGAGCGGTCAAGAAGAAGGTGGTGTTGTAATGCCTACGCCCCTCGGGGCCCTCATCCCAGCCAGAATCCAAAAAGAACAAAGGGACCGCCATTTCGGCGGTCAGTTGGTGGAAAGACGCTTCTACGTCCACCCAGTAAGCATAACCATAAAAATGCCCTTCAGGCCAGAAGATCAACTCGGCACCCTGTTCGGCCAAAGACTGGCTTAACTTCATTTCCAGCGGGTAAACCGGCGAAAATCCCGGCTCGGGCGGTTGGCGTTTTAAACTCGCCGGGCGGTTGGTTTGCACCAGTCCCAGTCGGCGCTGGGATACCCCGGCCATTTGGGATTCTAGGTCTAACAGCCGCCAATGACTCAAGCCGACCCACGTCAAGGCGAAGATCGTCGCCAGCAGCATGGGGACCCCGTTAGGCCGAGAAGGGGGACGGCGCAGCGCTAGATAGATGGCCCCATTGGACACCAAAATCAAGAAATCTAAAGCCCAAGGTCCGGTCCACTCAAGGGGTTGGAGCAGTAGGGGCGTGAACCCTAGCGAATCAGCGAGCGTGAAGGGAAAAAGCCAGGGGAAGAGGCTGAAAACCAGCAACCACACGAAGGCAAAGCCAAAGGGTTCCAAGGGACCTAGCGGGCGGCGGAGCTTAACGACCAGCCAGCCAATCAAGCCGAAGGCCTGAGCGCAAACCAGCGCGTAACCAAATCCTACCAGATGATTCAACGGCCAGGGCCATTCTAAGACCAAAGCCGCCCAGTTACCGATCCAATAGAATCCGCCCCAAAGGGCCAAGGTGCCGAAGACCACCCCGGTGCCGTAAGCCATCTTAGGGCCCACGCTTTCTAAGGCCCAAAGCCAAGGGACGGCGAAACAGAAGACCAGCGGGGAATAGCCCCAGTCGGGAAAAGCCAGGACGATCAATCCGGCCGAAAGGGCCGAAAGGCCCAGGGCGGCTTTATCCAGAGGGGACCAACGGGGCAGGAGACTCATCTAATTAGGGTGCTGGTCCTTGATCTCGATGATCTTGTCTAAGATCGACAGAAACAGGTCCACTAATTTGGGGTCAAAATGCCGCCCTTTTTCTTCTTTGAGTAAGTCCAAGACCCTCTCAAGGGGCCAGGGCTCTTTATAGGGTCGTTTGCTGCTCAAGGCATCAAAGACGTCGGCGATGGCGGCGATCCGCCCTTCAATAGGGATATCCTCGCCAGCCAAGCCCATAGGATAGCCAGAGCCGTCATATTTTTCGTGGTGGTGTGCGGCGATCAAATGGGCAGTTTTTAAGAGCTGCGAACGTCCGCCCGTTAAAATCGTGGCCCCGATAAGGCTGTGCGCCTGCATGGTGCGCCATTCTTCGGGCGTTAATTTGCCGGGCTTGATCAGAATCCGGTCGGGAATACCCACTTTGCCGATGTCGTGCATCGGCGAAGCCATCCGGATCAATTCGCACTGGGCTTGGTCGAGTCCCATAGCGCTGGCTAAGGCTTCGGCGTAGCGGCTCATGCGCTCGATATGGTCGCCGGTCTCGGGGTCGCGGTATTCGGCCAGTAGGCCCATCCGCTTGACCATCTCAATCTGGGCTTCTTGCAGCTCTTGGGTCCGGTCGGCTACGGCGGACTCCAGGCTGTTGTTTTGCTGTTGGAGGGCCCGTTGGATTTGCAGCAGTTTGATTTGGGTGTTGACGCGCAGCCGGACGACTTGGCTGTTGATGGGTTTGGTGATGTAGTCCACCGCCCCAAGGTCGAGCCCCTTTACCTCGTCAACCGTCTCGTTCATGGCACTGACGAAGATGATCGGGATGTTCTGGGTTTTTCCGTCGCGCTTAAGCTTCTGGGCCACTTCAAAGCCATCCATACCCGGCATCATGATGTCGAGAAGGATCAGGTCCGGCTGGGTATTGGTGAGTTGTAGCGCTTCTTCACCGCTTTTTGCGAAGGCCAACTCGTATTCCTCCTTGAGGATCTCAGCAATTAATTTTAGGTTAACTGCCTCATCGTCAACTACCAGGATTCTCGCTTTGGGCTTTAAACTCATCTCAATTGCTCCGCAATCCATTGAGCTGTTTGTATTGCCCCAGAAGGTTTATTAGGGCCTTTGGGGTGATCATGCAGCATTTTTTCCACAAGGGCCAGCCAGTTTCCGTTGGATAGGGCTTCACGGGTTAAGGGCTGTGAAGCTAATTCGGAGCGGCAAAAGGCCTCTAAGACAGGCGATTCGGGAAAATCCGGCCGGCTCAAATAGAGCACGGGCGTGCCGCTTTGCCAAGCCTCGGCCAGGGTGCTGTAGCCTAATTTGCAAACCACCAAATCGGCTGCTTCCATCAGATCAGGGTGGAAGTAGCCTTCGACGTCCCCTAGCTGCAACCAATTGCCTTGTAGGCTGGTCGCTCCGCTCCCGGTGGGGCTAACGAAGAGCCAGGGCTGTTGTTCGTATCCTCGTGGCGGAGCCAAGACTTGACCTTCAATTCCCCCTAAAGTCAAGAGAATCAACTTTTGGTCCCTTTGTAAACCCAGATGCGCGCGGGTTACTTCGGCGGGGGTCCTAGGGCTGCGGGCAATGGGGCGGCTTGTAAAGTCTCCTTGGTCGGCTTCACAGGCCGGAAAGGCCTGAATCCGCCAGCGCGCCAGCCCAAAGAGATCTTCAAGATAGTCGGCAAATTCGTTGAAGTCTGTAGGGTACCCCGGAATCCGTCGATAAATCCAATCCCAGGTAAAGTTCTCTAATAAAAAGCTGGGCGCTTTTAACTGACTAGCGACCAACAGCCCCAAGGGGGAAATATCGGAAATAATGGCTTTTACGTTAAGATTTTGGCAGGTTTGGGCTAACTCTTTGACGCTCCCCGGACGGTAGGGGAGTTCTGCGGATAATTTGCGGAGCGTGGCGTCTAGATCGCCTTCAAGGGCGCTGGTTTGCACCAACCCTAAATCTGTCTGGGTCCGATGGTAACCAAAATCGCGGCTTAAAGAGGCCTGGAAAAAGCTGAGGGGCGTTTCGGTGAAAATCTCGAAATTCCAGCCTTCAAGCAAGGGGAACAGGGCTTCCAAAACTGCGGCGCTGCGGGCAGCGTGGCCGAAGCCATGGGAAGTAACAAAAAGGGCCAGGGCGGGATTCATGGCACAAAGAAGCCCCCTTAGGTAAAGGGGGCCTCTTCCAAGCGCTTAGATTAAAGCTCTTTGGCGTGCTCGGCTAGGTACTGAGCCACCCCTTCGGTGCTGCCTTTCATACCGGCTTTGCCTTTCTGCCAACCAGCGGGGCAGACTTCGCCGTGCTCTTCGGTGAACTGCAAGGCGTCGATCATGCGTAGCATCTCGTCGATGTTACGGCCCAAGGGCAGATCGTTGATCACCTGGTGGCGGACCAAACCGGCCTTATCGATCAAGAAAGAGCCGCGCAAAGCCAAAGAATCGTTGATCAGCACGTCGTAATCACGAGCGATGTCTTTGGACAGGTCCGCGATCAAGGGGTACTGAACATTGCCGATGCCGCCTTTTTCAACGGGGGTGTTTTTCCAGGCCAAGTGGGTGAAGTGGCTGTCGATAGAGCAACCCAAAACTTCAACACCACGAGACTTGAACTCGTTTAAGCGGTGGTCAAAGGCGATGATTTCCGAGGGGCACACAAAGGTGAAGTCCAAGGGGTAAAAGAAAAGGACCACGTATTTGCCCTTATAGTCAGAGATGCTCACTTCTTTGAAGCTGTTGTCCGGCATTACGGCTTGGGCTTTGAAGTCAGGGGCTTGTTTGGTAACGAGTACACTCATGGATGTCCTTGTCTGAAAGTTAACAGATCGATAAAAAAGGCGAATTAGTACTGTTCAACGCCGGGCATGGCGTTGTATTGCTGTTGATGAGAATAGTTGCTTTTCTCTAGTTCATCAAGGCAAATGTTTAAAAAATCCGTTTTGATGACCCGGCGGTAAAGGCCCTTAGAAGACCAAAATTGAGGATACGGAACCGATGGCCAAAAGCAAGGGGTTGAGCCACGAACTCCCGATCACCAGAAATTGGGACGATGCGTTAGATGCATTGCACCACCTGTTGATGAAAAAATGGTATTACGTGGGCATCGCCTCGAATACCAAAAAAGGAAAGCCCGGAACGCGGCTAGAGGCTTCGGTCGAATTCAGCCGCAAACGGGCGGATTATTCGGATAGCTTCAAAGCACTTTTGGGGTTGAGCCGCAACCACTTTGCCGAGTTGCAGGCTAAAATCGACAAAGCCAAGTGGGAAGGGGGCGGCAAGGCCGATGTCTGGCATTTAAAAAACGCCACCAGCCAACTACCCAAAGGAGCCGCCGTGATTGAACTAGGCCAGAAGTCGCTAGGTTCTTTACTTGGCGGCGGGGAAATGGCCCGCACTGCCTGGCTGATCTTAGACGCTAAGTGCAGCGTTTCGGACCAAAACAATTGCATGATGTTGCTTAAGAAGGTGCTGGGCGACAAAGGCTACACAAAAACCGCCTTGAGCGCGGCAAAAACCGAAAGCAAACAGAAAAAGGCCCCAGCGCAACGCACCAAGGCACTAGACCTGCGAGGAGCCCGCCAACCTGGAAGCCTCGTATTGATGCTCAAAGGCGATTTCGCCCAGGTAGTCCCAACCATTAGCCCCGCCGAAAAGGCCTTGCTGTTAGATTATTTTGACCAATTAGAAGCCCGAGGAGAATCAAACGCCGGACACAAAGAGCTACGCGAGCGGATCGAGCGGGCGTTGAAAAATCAATAAGCCCACCTGCAAGGTTGACCTTTAGGCCCGCCAACGACATGATAGCCGTCTAGTTGAATATCCCCTTTGCCCCTAGCCAATGAATCAGGCCCTGTCCGACTTCTTGACCCGTTGGAGCACACGCCGCACCGCTCCTTTAGAGTTCATGGCGCTGCATGCCCTGCTTTGGGGTCTGATGGGCCTACTGACCGACATCCATCCCGACATGGCCGACCACTGGGTCTGGTCTCGAAAACTCGGTTGGGGCTACTACGAACACCCGCCCATGGTCGCCTTGACCATGGCCCCGATCCATTGGCTGGGGATGGACCCGGTTTTAGGCCTAAAATGGGGCTCGGCGCTCTTTTCTGCGCTGATCCTGGGCGCGGCATGGTTGGTCGCCAGGGAGGTCTTAAGCCCGCGCGGCTCTTTGGGCTTTTTGCTGCTGCTGGAAAGCACCGCCTACTTCTCTCAAGGCTCGGTTTTTTGGCACATTGACCAGCCCTTTATGCTCTTTTGGATCGGCGGTCTGTGGGCCTTATTGCGCTTAGTGAAGACCGGTCAAGGATGGTGGATGCTGGCCTTCGGCATTTTCGCCGGGCTCGGCGCTGAATCCAAATACATCATGGCCTTTTTGCCCCTTGGCTTTGGCCTCTATTTGGCGATTGAGCCGAGTCAGCGTTGGGTCCTCAAACACCCGGCCACCTATCTGGGCGGGCTGGCTTGCCTGGGCCTTTTGGCCCCAAATCTCTATTGGAACGCCCAGCACGACTGGATCACCCTCAATTATAACTTCAAGAAAGGCCTCACCGGCGGCAACCCGCTTTATAACGGAAGCCTCTTCTTGATAGGGCATATTTTGCTGTTTTCCCCCTATTTTGCGCCCCAGCTTTGGCGGCGGCTTTTGGGGATGGCTTGGGGCGTCTTGAAGAAAAAGCCCATGCCTAGCTTAGGTGTGGGTATGGAGCGGGCGACTTATCGGTTGCTTTTGGTCACCGGCTTGACGCCGATGGTGGTCTTTACCTTGAGCAGCCTAAAAGGCAAAGGCTCAGACCCACACTGGGTAAACCTGGCCTATCTGGGGCTCTTTGTTTTGCTGGTCCATTTCCTAGAGCAACAGCAGCCCGAAAGGCTTTGGACCCATCTTTGGAGAGCCCTAGCGCTCAACGGAGCCATTCTTTTGGCCTTTAACCTAGCCCTGCACACCAATCCCTTTGGGCAGGGGCCAAAGCTTAGTGAAAAGATTGCGGTGTTGGGCTGGGAAGAAACGGCGGAGCAACTAAACGCCAAACTACAGGCCCAAGCCATCGAAATGCCGCCTTATGTAGTCAGCCGAGAATATTGGCTTTCGGGGGCGCTCTCCCTATACTTGCCCCAGCATCCTTGGCCCTATACCTATGAGAAATGCCAGCACAACCTTTGGACCGAAGGGCGCAGTTCCGAACAAGCCCTGGCCGAGGAAGGGGCTTTGATGGTCTGTTATCCCTACGAGTGCCCCAAATTGCTTGAAAATATGCAGTGGCGCATGGAGGTCTACCCTGAGCAGGGGTGTGTGCGCCGCCCGGCCGGTGAACGCCCCCAGCATCTGGACTGGAAGTTTGTTGGCGATATAAGGCCCCAGGTAAGGGGCTTTGAAGCCCGTCGTTTGTTGGTCTACCTGCTTGAACCCCGGCCATGATCCTTTACCGTTATTGTGCCAAAGAGTTAGTTTTTCCGCTATTGTTGTCCTCTGGGGTGCTTTCGGCCATCATGCTGATGGATCAGGTTTACAAGTTCATGCCCTTTTTGCAGGCCACCGGACTAGAGCCGGGGCCTTTGGTATGGATGGTGGTTTACAGCCTCCCCACGATCTTGATGCTGACCACCCCGATAGCCTTGATGGTTGGCGTCTATGTGGGTATCAACCGACTGTCTCAGGACTATGAGGTGATCGCCATGCGCGCCGCAGGGGTGTCGATAGGGTCTCTATTTGGGCCGGTGCTGGCCGTTGCCGGGGTTTCGGCCTTGCTGGTGGCTTGGTTGGTCTTTTGGGCCGGTCCCTGGGGTACCCGCAGCCTAGAACAGCTCAAGTACGACATCTTAAAAAAACAAACCAAAATCCAACTGGTATCGAGCCGGATCAATAATATTTTTGGCAGTAAAAGTATTTATGTTTTTGAAAAAGAAGAAGAATTACTCAAAGGCGTCTTTATCGCCGATTGGGACGACCCAGAAGAATCAAGTCTGGTTGAGGCCGAACAGGGCCGGATACTTTTTGATGAAACCCGCCGCCGGGTGATATTGATCCTGTACCAAGGGCGCATCCACCAATTAGGCGAAAACCGCCAACACCAGATTTTGGATTTTGCTCAGTTAGATTATGACCTAGCCCCACCCCGACAAGACAACGGACGCTTACCTAGCCGGTACCGAGAAAAAAACGGGCCCGAACTCAACGACATGCAAATGAATATTGGGCAGCTACTGGGCGGGATTGAGGCTTCTGCGGGAACGCGGGATCAATTTGAATACCGCGACGAATTGCACGGAAGGATTGCCACGGTGCTCAGTTGCTTGGTCTTTGGGATCTTTGCGTTGCCCATGGGCATCTTTGATCCACGCAACCCGAAGACTATGCGGTTTGTGTATATGCTGGTGATGGTGGTGTTATACTATAGCCTCTATGCCCAGGCCCGCGCCATGATGGCTTCGGGGCGCGGAAGCGCTTTGATGATCTACTTCCCGCTGTTGCTGGCCGTGGGAATCGGGCTGGCCAATTTCTTCAAAATCAACTATGATTTTGACTCTTTTAGACAATGGATCAGCACCCGTATTAAAAACAAGTCTTCATCATGAAATTTGTCTCTACCCGCGGCCAAGCACCGGAACTTTCTTTTTCTCAGGTCGTTTTAGAGGGCCTCGCCCGCGACGGAGGGCTCTATGTTCCGGCTGAAATTCCGGACTTTTCCAAGCGCCTAGCGAGCCTTTCGGCACTGCGATACCAAGACTTGGCTTTAGAGATCTTCACGCCCTTTATGGCCCCGGATTTCGAGCCTGCCGAGATCGCCCATTTGGTGGAAAACTCCTACGCTAGTTTTAAGCATAGCGAGATCACGCCACTAGTTAAGGCCGGTGATCAATGGGTTTTAGAGCTCTTCCATGGGCCCACGCTGGCCTTTAAAGACGTGGCGCTCCAATTCCTGGGCAACCTCTTTGAGGCCTTGCTTAAGCGTAGCGGTGGTGAATTAAACATCGTCGGGGCTACCAGCGGGGATACCGGCTCAGCCGCGATCCATGGGGTGCGGGGCAAAGAACGGGTGAAGATCTTCATCTTGCACCCCAAAGGCAAGGTGAGCCCTGTCCAAGAGCGCCAGATGACCAGTGTTTTAGACGAAAACGTCTTCAACATCGCCGTCAACGGGAATTTTGATGACGCCCAGAACGTGGTCAAAGAGTTGTTTAATGACCACCAATTTAAGGACCAATACCATTTAGGTGCCGTCAACTCGATCAACTGGGCCCGTGTGATGGCCCAGATTGTTTATTACTTTTACGCTTACTTCCGCTGGCAAGCGCGCACCGGCGAGAAGGAAGCGGTCTTTGCGGTCCCGACCGGGAATTTTGGCGACATCTTTGCGGGCTATCTGGCCCAGCAGATGGGCCTTCCGATCAAGAAATTATTGCTCGCCACCAACGAAAACGACGTCCTCAGCCGTGCTTTTAATCAAGGCGACTACAGCAGCGCCCAAGTGAAAGCGACCTTAAGTCCTTCGATGGACATCCAATTGGCCAGCAATTTTGAGCGTTTTTTATACTACCTCGCCGACCGCCAAGGGGCCCAGGTGTTGGATTGGATGAAAGCGCTTAAAGAAAAGGGGGCGATCCTCTTTGACCTGGACGTGATCGAGCGGGCAAACCGCAGCATCACGGCCTTCAGAGCTGACGAGAGGGCGGTTTTAGAGGTGATGCGCCGCTTTGAAAAAGCGGGAATGGAGCTTGACCCCCATACCGCCGTAGGGGTCTGCGCCGCTGAGCAGGCGGGCTTAAAGGAAGTGATCTGTTTGGCCACGGCCCATCCGGCCAAATTTTCGTTGGCCTTCAATAAAGCAACGGGCCGCCAACCGACGATCCCCGAAGAGATAGCCCAACTAGAGCAAGCCGAAACCCGCTGTCTTGAGTCCACCTCTGACGCGGCGGCGATCAAGGCTTTGATGATCGAGAAGATCGGCCACTAAAGGGATCTCACATCAGCGGCAAGACCTGAGCCGTTAGTAAGCCGTTGGTGGCCAAGAGCTGCTTGGGGTCGAGCCGGTCTTCACCGGCAAAGTTGGTGATCGAAGCGCCCGCTTCCTTGGCGATCAAGACCCCGGCGGCTACGTCATAAAGGTTTAATTCCTGTTCCCAAAAAAGATCCACCTGCCCATCGGCGACCAAACATAAATCCAGCGCCGCCGAGCCGAAGCGGCGGTGGCCCATGGTGGCCAAGGCGATCCGCCCAAAGCGCGGCAGGTTGTTGTCTGCTAAGCCTGCGCGCAAACAGGCAAACCCCGTACTGATCATGGCTTCACTGAGGTCGGCGGTCTTACTACAATGGATGGGTTCGCCGTTTTTATAGGCTCCTTTGCCCTTCTCGGCCAGATAAAGGTCGCCTAGTTTGGGGGCGTAGACGGCCGCCAGTTCCAGTTCGCCGTCCCGCTCTAAGGCCACGCTAAGGCCCCAGAAATATTGCCCCCGCACGAAGCTATGGGTGCCGTCGATGGGGTCGATGATCCAGCGGAGCTTTTGGTTGTCCGAATGGCCTGTCTCTTCGCCGAAAAAACCGGCGCCGGGGGCTAGGGGCGTTAAGGATTCGATCAACTGCTTTTCCACTGCCAAGTCCGCCTCGGAAACCAAATCCCGGGGTTTTTTTTGGTGGAATTCTAGTTGGTCTAGGTTGTTGATATAGTCAAGCGCCAGCGCACCGGCGTAAGACATCACCTCTTGTAAGGCCAGCGCCTTTACCGATAGCGGCATCAGGCTTCAATCATGTCAAGGCGGTCTTGGTGGCGTCCACCGGCAAAGGAAGTGTCTAGCCAAGCCTGCAACATCTCTTCTGCTAATTCTTTAGCCAAGACGCGGGCCCCTAAGACCAAGACATTAGAGTTGTTGTGCTCGCGCGACAGTTTGGCGGTGTCTACGTCATGGCAGAGAGTCGCACGCACGCCCTTAAAACGATTGGCAGTGATCGACATACCGATACCGGTGCCACAAATCAAGACCCCTCGTTCAAACTCCCCTGCTTGGACCGCTTGGGCCACTGCTTTACCATATTCTGGATAATGGACCGAGCTTTCCTCATGGGTGCCGACATCACGGACTTCAAAGCCTTTACCCGTTAAATAGCTTTTGAGGGCTTCCTTGAGTTGGAAGCCTGCGTGGTCTGAGCCGATGATGATCCGCTTATCCATGGTATTTAATTGGAATGATAGGTGTAAAATTCGAAAGCGGGAACGCTTTGCAGATTTCTGTCTCTGGTTGTATGCTATCGGCGTCGAGTAAAAAGCTCAACCCCAAATACCCTGCTCAAGTAAGCTCCTTCATGTCACCAGCCAAGATTTGCCGAACCTGCGGCGACCAACGCATCCAATTGTTACCTAAGGGGATGTACGCCCAAGCCCAGCGCTGCCCGGATTGTTTTGCTCGTTGCCAGCTCTGCGGTGATTTAGGCTATGTTTTCAGCGCCGACGAAAAGGGCCGCGAAATCGCCCAGCCCTGTAGCTGCCGCCAGATTGACCGCCAAATCCAGCTTTATAACGAAGCGAAAATGCCCGCCCAGTTCTTTGATTCGCTGTTCGCCAACTTTGACACCAAGGCACACAAGTCACAGAAAGAGGCCCACCGGTCGGCCAGTTTTTTAATTAAAAACTACCTCAAGGGAGACTGGAAGGGGCTTTTGCTGATGGGAGGCGTCGGGGTCGGCAAAACCCGGTTGGTTTGTGCCTTGATCCATGACATGACCATCAAACACCAGATTCCTTGTCTTTTTCAGGAGTTTACGGCCCTGCTTTCGACCATAAAAAGCCAGTATGATCAGGGGATTTCCGAGACCGGCCTGTTAGCCAAGATCAGCGAAGTGGAGATTTTGGTGATCGACGAATTGGGCAAAGGACGAGGTTCGGATTGGGAAGTGGGGATTTTAGACCAGATCATCAGCAACCGCTACGCCCAGAAAAAGACCACCCTCTTCACCACCAACTATACCGAAAGCAAACAAAGCACCTACAAAGAACACCGCGCCAACCGCGAAGAGGCCAGCGACCCCAAAACCTTGGCCGAACGGGTGGGCCCGAGGATCTACTCGCGGCTCAAAGGGATGTGCAGTTTTCAGGCAATGGACGGCCCGGACCGCCGCCTGCCCGAGAACGAGACCCTTCGCTAGGCTTGCCCATTTGTAAAGCCCCATGCGAAGCTTCAGACAAAAGGCTTTTCAAATCCACTGTCAGTGGATAAGATCATCCGAAAAAGATTTACTTCCTTTTTTGGAAGCGAACCCCCTTAAGAGCAGAATCAAATGGCAAGCGAAAACATCCTGATCCTTAGCGACTCCGACTTTGAAGAAAAGGTTCTCAAAGCTGACAAGCCCGTTTTGGTTGATTTCTGGGCGGACTGGTGCGGTCCCTGTAAAGCGATTGCTCCTTTCTTGGATCAGTTGGCTGACGAGATGGTTGGCAAGGTCACCATCGCTAAGCTGAACGTTGACGAGCACACCCAGTACGCCGCTCAGTTCGGTGTGCGCAGCATCCCTACCTTGATCATGTTCAAAGGTGGCCAGCAGGCCGAAATGGTGATCGGTGCTGATCCCGGTAAAATCAAGAAAATGGTCGAAGGCGCTGCCTAAGCCGTTACCTGCCGATTAGCGGAGAACCAGCCCTTGCGACGAATTCTCTGCAAAGTCGAATATTACGGGGCCCTGTTGGTCGGCTGGCAACGTCAGCCCAACGGGCGCTCTGCTCAGGGCGAAATCGAAAAGGCCCTGACCCAAATAGCCGGGCACCACATCGGCGTGGTGGCACCGAGCCGTACCGATTCGGGGGTTCACGCCAAGGGACAGGTTTGCTCCTTTGACTGGCCCCAAGATACCCCCTTAAGCCGCCTTTATGTTGGCCTCAACGCCCTATTGCCCGGCGACGTCGCGATCCGGCAGTTGGTGGAGGTGCCGCTGGGCTTTAAGGTCAAAGAAAACTACTCCAAGATATACAGCTATAAGCTCTTCGAGGCCCATTATTTGGGCGTCTTCGAACGCTGGACCCATTGGTGGATGCCCCGCCCCCTAGACCTTGACGCTATGCGCGCCGGGGCCGAGATCCTCAAGGGGCAACATAACTTCAACGCCTTCCGCGCTAAGGGCTGCCAAGCTCCCCAACCGATCAAAACCATCGAGCGCTTCGAACTGCAAACCCGCAAGCTACGCGACGGGCTGGAGATGGAGTTTACCGTTCAAGGCGATGGTTTCATGCGCCATATGGTGCGGATTATGGTCGGGAACTTGGTCGAAATCGGCCAAGGTAAGCGCGATCTGGCCGGGCTGGCCAGTGCCTTGGAGTCCGGTAAACGGCGTAGCTTGGGCCAGACCGCCCCGCCCCATGGGTTGACCCTCGAATCTATACTCTACGACCCAGACCCCTTTTCCAACCCACCTTTAGGCGCAACTGCAAAAGGCCGCTGAAGGCAACAAAGGCTTGTCTTCAAAGACCAAGTTAGGTTAGCTTGACCCAAGGCAGAAAGCCTACAAACCCAGTTTTGATATGATTCAGGAGTGACGATGAAATATGGAGTGATCGGCGGCAGTGGCCTCTACGAGATGGAAGGCCTCGAAAATGTCCAGGAAATTACGGTCAAGACTCCCTTTGGGGACCCTTCAGACCAGTTGATCCTAGGCACCTTTGCAGGCAAAGACGTGGTCTTCTTACCCCGCCACGGCCGTGGCCACCGGATCTTGCCTAGCGAGATCAACTACCGCGCCAATATTTGGGCCATGAAGAGCCTCGGCGTAACCCACCTGGTTTCGGTTAGCGCCGTCGGTAGCCTTAAAGAAGAAATTGCCCCAGGCCATATTGTCATCCCCGATCAGTTCTTTGACCGAACCAAAGACCGCCCCTCTACTTTTTTTGGTGAAGGTGTGGTGGCGCACTTGCAGTTCGGCGACCCGGTTTGTAACGAACTTTGCGACGG
This sequence comes from bacterium, assembly GCA_032250835.1. Taxonomy (GTDB): domain Bacteria; phylum SAR324; class SAR324; order XYD2-FULL-50-16; family XYD2-FULL-50-16; genus TamC13-09. Next base: position 158,909 of record JAVVEA010000001.1, on the reverse strand, counting down.
CCTTGAAGCTGCGGTCAAAAAGGTCGGCGTAACCTACCACCGTGGTGGCACCTACGTCTGCATGGAAGGCCCGTTGTTTTCGACCCGCGCCGAATCCGAATTCTACCGTAGCCTTGGGGCTTCGGTGATCGGTATGACCAACCTGCAAGAAGCCAAATTAGCCCGCGAAGCCGAGTTGTGCTTTGGTACCATTGCCTTGAGCACCGATTACGACTGCTGGCATGACGAAGAAGTGACCTTAGAAGCGGTCTTAAAGGTGATGCACCAAAACGTGGGCAACTCCAAAGAGATCCTCAAGGCGCTCTTTGAAAACTTCACGCCCGACCAATCCTGCGGACACGCAAGCTCCTTGGCTCAGGCCATCGTGACGGCACCGGACTTGATCCCTGCGGCGACTAAAGAGAAACTGAAGTTGATCATCGGCAAGTACGTTTCTTAAAGCCATGAAGCGGGCGCTACTGCTTTTGTTCTCCTGCCTCTGGGCGGCGACGGCCAGCGCCCAGACGCTGCACTTTTGGCAATTCTGGCCCGAAGAGTGGCTGCGCCCGCAATTAGACCGTTTCACCGAAGAAACGGGCATCCAGGTAGAGGTGGAACGCCTCACCTGGAGCGAAGGCCTCAATAAAATCCTGACCAGCATGGCCGCCGGGCAAGCGCCAGATGTGATCGAAATCGGCAGCACCTGGGTGGCGGGTTTGAGCGAAGGCTTAGCGCCCATCAATCCCGGCGACCTGACCGACCGGCTCAACGGTTGGTCCCCGGCAAGGTACCAAGGATCGACCTTTGCCGTTCCCTGGACCCTTTCGACCGCCGCCTTATACGTCAACCTAGACCTGTTGGACCTTGTTGGGGAACCGCTCCCGCAAAACTGGGCCGACCTACTGCGGGCGAGCCAAAAGATCCAGCAACTAGATGACCGGACCTATGGCTACGGCATCAAGACCGGGTCTTACTCAACTTGGCAAAAATTCCTGCCCTTTGCTTGGTCTAAGGGGAGCCGGTTGTTGTATCCTGACGGCCGCCTGGGCCTGACCGAAGCCCCCTTTGTCGAAGCCCTCGAATACTATAAACAGCTCAAAGACCATGGGCTTTTTGACGACAATACGGTGGTCCGTAAGGTCTTTTTAGAGGGGCATTTGGGCTTTATGCTCGAAGAGCCCGGCCAAATTGAGCGGTTCAATAAAGAAAACCCCGACCTACGCTTCGGCGTGATCCCCCTGCCGCCGCCGGTAACCGGCGGAGCCTCGGTGGGCTTTTCGGGCGGTCAAATGCTGGCGGTCACGCAAGGTGCCGCAGACCCCCAAGCGGCACTGAAACTGATCCACTTCTTGTGCCGCCCGGAGGTTACCGAAGCGATCACCCGCCGGATCACCACCCTATTCCCGGCCCATAAAGCCGCCGAGCAGAGTGATTTTTATCAAAAGGAACACCGGGAACTTTTGGTCTTTTTAGAGGTGTTAAAAAATAGCACCGCCCCGCCGAGCCACCCAAAGTGGGTCAGCATCCAAGAAGTCTTTTCTCAGGCAGTGGAACGCTCGCTTTATGGCTTGGACCTGCCCCAAGAAGCGATGCGGCAAGCAGAGCTAGACCTAAACCTTTTATTAAACGAAAAACCCAGACCCCCCCGGCCGGACCAAGACCCTTGGGGTATCGCTTGGATGAGTCTGTTAGGCTTTGGGTTGTTAGGGCTGGCTGGATGGGCTTTCAAGGAATGGCGGGGCTATCAAAAGGCCTTGGGGTCACAAAAAGCCAAGCTGGCCCGAAGGCTACGCTACCGCCGGGATACGCTGGTCTTTTTAGCCCCCTGGCTGTTGGTTTTTGTCGCCTTTTCGCTCTATCCTATCGTCCATTCCATTTACCTGAGCTTTACGGACTACCGCGCAACCGATTCGGGGGCACCGGCTTGGGTGGGGATGGAAAACTATAGTCGGTTGGTGGTGGACCCGCATTTTCTCGCCGCGATGGGCAATAGCTTCTTTTTTGTTTTGGGGACCGTGCCGGTGATTTTGGTTTTGGCGGTGGTCTTGGCGGTGATCTTAAATCAAAAATTAAGGTTTAAGACCTTTTACCGGGTAAGTTACTTCATGCCCGTGGTGACCAGCGTGATGGTCATTGCGGCGTTGTTTGTGGAACTTTACGCCCCCCAAGGCTTGCTGAACGACCTAGCGCGCCTCTGGGGCAGCCCCGGACGGCATTGGCTCAAAGACCCCAATTGGGCGTTGCCTTCGATTATGTTGATGAACATCTGGGCGAGCTTTGGGTTTTATTGTTTGATGCTGCTGGCGGGGTTGCAATCGATTCCCGAGGAATATTACGAAGCAAGCTCGCTCGAAGGGGCAGGAGCGCTGCGCCAGTTTTTCACCATCACCTTGCCTTTGCTGAAGCCTACGTTGCTCGTAGCGGCGGTGATGGATTCGATTTTGGCCTTTCAGGTCTTTGGGGAGGTGTTGTTGATGACCAAGGGCGGGCCGCTGCGCAGCAGCGAAACAGCGGTCTATTACCTTTATGACCTAGCCTTCCACAAACGGGAAATGGGCTATGGCTCGGCGGCTGCTTATTTGATTTTCTTGGTGTTGTTGGCCTTTACGGCGATCCAGCTGGGCCTCTTAGGCAACCGTAAGGCCAAGGCCTAACGGCGCAAGACCCCGATCTTATCGGCCACGTCTTGGGGTAGCGAGAAGCGGTCTTCGCCGCTTTCTAACATAATCGACCCCGTCGCGCCGATGTGCTCTAGCAGGGTTAACTCTTTGCCGGGAACCACTTGGTGGCGCTGTAGGTATTCCATCAATTCGGCTTCGTCTTCCAAGGTTTCCTGGACCACCACCACTTCGCAGATTTCCCCTGCGGCCAGTTCGTTCAAAAAGACCATCTCTGCGGGGAGTTTGCTTTTGCCGGGCATGGGGGTGCCGTGGGGGCAGCGCTCCGGGTCCCCTAAAAACTCGGCCAATTTCGTTTCTACTAAAGGGGTTAGGCCGTGCTCTAAGATGTGGGCATGGTGGTGGACCTCGTGCCAAGGAATGCCCAGGGTGTTGCACAAGAAGCTTTCTACCAGCTGGTGGCGGTAGGTTAGTTCTTCGGCCTTTTTGATGCCCTCAGAGGTCAGCTTGATTTCCTTTTTCGGCCCCATCTCGATCAACCCGTCGCGCTGCAACCGGTTGAGTGTGGCATGGACCGTCGAAGGGCTAGATTCTAAGCGTTGGGCTAGATGGATTGCCTTGACAGGCCCACTGGTGCGGGCTTCGGAATAGATGACTTGGAGGTATTCCTCCACCACAATAGAGTTGCGTTCAACGGCCATGTTTCATTAGGGACAAGATTTTTTTAGAGCATACCAACTTTATTTCTTTTGTCCAGCCAAAGTGGGGCTAAGGATTGCCAAAGAGGGGCATTAGCGTTAGACTAATGACCTTTCCCCGGAGCCCATGAACATTTTAATGCCCTTTTATTGTCCCAACTGTAAGGGACTGGTCTTCCTGCTCAAAGGCGGGGCCCCGTTACTGCTGGACCGCGCCCATGGCGATTGGGCCCAGCACCCCTGCCGCCGCGCCCAGGGTAAGCCGCTGATGGATTTTGACATCGTCCAACAGCTAGTGGCTTTACCGGTCGGCGAAGGCTTTGCCTTTAAGTTCCGCCCCGGCGGCCACCACCGGCACGAAGAACCAACCGGTGGGGTGGTCCTGCGCCTGCCCGATAAGTTCCGTCCCAACTTTCAGTTGATCACCGGCGAAAACGGTCTCTTTGAGGTTCGTTTGAACGGGGCTGAAGCTCTGAAACAAGGTAGTTTGATTGAGCTGAAAGGTCTCAAGCGCACCGGCCCAGACCGCTTTCGGTGCGAATCCTGGAGCCCGGCGGAATTGGCCCCGCGCGAAGAGCTGATGCAAGAGCGGCCCCAGGAGATCTACCGACTGATCCTTAAGGCCGCCGAACAAGAAGCCTTAGAGTCCCACTGCGGACGGTTTTTGAACTATTTTGAACGCAAGGGGGAGCCTGTTTTGGGTTTGTTGGTGTTGCCCGTCGAGGGCGACGATGAACCGGTCTATGGCCGCCAGATTTTGCTTAGCCCTGAGGCGAACGTTCTCGGGGCTTTGGAACGCGTTGCTCTGCCCGCTCAAGTGAGCTACCGAATCGACCAGATCCGGCCCGAACAGCTCCATGACCGCTAGGGTATACCTGGACCATGCCGCCTCGGCTCCCTTAGACCCTAGGGTGTTCGAGGCCATGCGCCCCTATCTTGACTGCGCCAACCCTTCAGCCCTCCACGCCAGTGGGCGCAAAGCCGCCACGGCTCTGACCGAAGCTCGCGAGCGCTTAGCTGGTTATCTGTCCGTGGCCCGGCAAAACCTTACCTTCACCTCCGGCGGTACCGAAGCCAACAACCTAGCGGTATACGGGGCTACCGCCGCGCATCCCGGTGGCCATCTTCTGGCCTCACCGACCGAGCATCCTTCGGTGTTAGCTCCCCTGCGGCGGTTAGCCGAACAGCCGGCCTGGGAATTAGAATGGTTACCGCTCGATGTTTGGGGACAGGTTACCCCAGAGGCCTTGAGCTCTGCGCTAAGGCCCGACACGAGACTGGTAGCGATCCAGCGGGTTAACAACGAAACCGGGCTGATCCAACCGATTGAGCTACTGGGTCCTATTTGCCAAAGCAACGGTGTTTTGTTGCTGGTCGATGCTGCCCAGGCGGCTGCGGTGTTGCCTTTAGACCCCTTAGACTGGCAAGTTGACCTGATGACCCTCTCGGGGCATAAGCTCCACGGCCCCAAAGGATCAGGATTGCTCTATTGTCGCTCTGGCTTGGAATTGAGCCCCCTATTGTTGGGCGGGGGTCAAGAACGGGGCCTACGGTCAGGAACCGAAAATATAGCGGCTGCGCAGGGATTGGCTCAGGCCTTTGACCTTTTGGCCGAAGAGCGAGAGGCCCGTTTGGCCCACCTGGGGAACCTGCAAAATTTGCTTTATGAAAGTTTGGCTGGCTGCGGCCAGCCGGTTTTGCCCTTAGAGGCCCCTAAGGCCCCCCAAATCAACAGTTTTATGTTTCCAGGTGCTCGGGCCCAACGTCTGCTGATGCGGCTCGATTTGGCCGGTTTTGAGGCAGGGAGCGGGTCGGCTTGTTCTTTAGGAAACGACGAACCCAGCCCGGTGATGAAAGCCCTTGGCTATAGCGACGCCGAGGCCATATCTGTGTTGCGTTTCTCGCTAGGGAAGGACAACCGCCGCGAGGAAGTTACCGCATTGGTCCACTGCCTGAAGGGCCTAATGGAGGCTTCATGAAAGTGGTGGTAGCCATGTCCGGCGGCGTTGATAGCTCCGTCGCTGCGGCCTTGATGGTCCAAGCGGGCCATGAGGTGATCGGGATCATGCTCCGGCTTTGGGCTGAAGCCAGTTGCCGCGACAACGCCTGTTGCGCCCCCGAAGCGGTCGAGCAGGCCCGCGCCGTGGCCGAAAGTTTAGGCATCCCTTTTTATGTGTTGGACTACCAAGAAACCTTTAAGGAACTGGTGGTAGAGCCCTTCACCCAAACCTACCTACAAGCCGCCACGCCCAACCCTTGCCTGATCTGTAACCGGAAGGTGCGTTTTGGGGCCTTAATGGACGAAGCCCGTAGCCTAGGCGCGCAAAAGCTGGTGTCCGGGCATTATGTCCGCTTAGAAGAGCAAGCTGGAACCTACCGCCTATTGAAGGGGCTCGACGCCACCAAAGACCAGTCTTATGTACTCTACCAGTTAGACCAAGAGCAACTGGCCCATTGCCTCTTTCCCTTAGGGGGGATGGACAAGGTCGAGGTACGCCGTCTTGCCCAAGAGATGGGCCTTGAGGTAGCCTCTAAACCAGATAGCCAGGACCTTTGTTTTGTCGGCGATGACGGCTACCGGGGCTTTTTGGGACGTCACGCCGAGAAGGCCATCTTGCCTGGTGAGTTTGTTGACCTAGAGGGTAACCAACTGGGTCGTCATATGGGTTTGCCCTATTATACCGTCGGTCAGCGCCGTGGTCTGGGGATCAGCGCCGCCGAACCTTTATACGTGGTGGCGTTGGACGCCCAAAAAAACCAAGTGGTCTTAGGCCCCCAAGGGGCACGCCAGGCCAGTCAAGTGGTCTTAGGCGACCTGCGGTTTCAGCAGCCCTTAGACGAACACCTGCAACGGGAACTAACGGCACGGATTCGCTATAACATGAAAGAAGCGCCGGTCCAGGTCGAGGTTGTAGCAGGGGGCAAATTGGTCTTGCATTTTGACCCTCCGGTCTTGGACGTTACGCCCGGACAAGGAGCGGTAATTTACGACGGCGACCTATTGGTCGGCGGCGGAACCATCTTAAGGTGATATGTTAGCACATTTGAACCATCATCTCTTTGAAGCCCAAGCCTACGGGTTCTGGTACGTGCCTTTGATTGCGGCCTACCTGCTGGGTTCGGTGCCCTTTGGTTTGCTGATTTCACGCATCTTTTTGGGCATCGATCCGCGCCAACACGGCAGCGGAAATATCGGCATGACTAACGTGATGCGCACCAGCGGCAAGTGGCCCGGTCTGGCGACCTTTGTGTTGGACTTTGGCAAGGGGACCTTAGCGGTTTGGCTTGCGCTTTACGCCTTTAAAGCCCCCGAAGTATTGGCCCTACCGGTAGGGTTCTTGGTGGTCTTTGGGCATACCCGCTCGCTCTTCTTGGGCTTTAAGGGCGGCAAAGGCGTGGCCACCAACTTTGGGGTTTGGGCGATCATCGATTGGCGCGTTTTTTTGGCGATTGCAGGAATCTGGGCGGGTTTGTTTTTATGGAAGCGGATCAGTAGCCTATCGGCGCTTACGGGTCTGGCTTTATTGCCCACCTGGGTCTTCCTATTCAACGGTTTGGATGATAAGATCTATCTAGCAGCTCTGCTGTCTGTTTATTTGATCCTGTTGCACCGCTCCAACATCCGCCGCCTAATCACCGGGGAAGAGGGCAAATTGAAGTCCAAATCCACGCCCAAGGATTCCTGATGAAATTCGGAGAATTGATCGACAAGCGGCACCGCAAAATTCCCTTTGCCAGTTGGATAGCTGAGGCCCCGAAGGCCCAAGTCTATGTGCTCCACGGTTACGCCGAACACTTTAGGCGCTACGACCGCTTTGCCCAAAATCTAAACCTAGCGGGCTACTCGGTCCATGCCTTCGACCTGCCCGGACATGGCGCTGCCGAAGGCCGCCGGGGGCACATTGATAGCTTCCAAGACTATATCGACAGCCTGCTGTGGTTTATCGAAGAAAACCCCAACCGAGAAGAAAACCTCCCGACCTTCTTATTTGGGCACAGCATGGGGGCGCTGATCTCGGCCCATATGGTGATCCAAAAGCAACAACATCTCCAAGGCCTGATTTTAGGCAGCCCTTTAACGGGATTTGGTGGGTTGCTCTCTTCAGCTGGTTGGGCCTTGGCGAAATTTTTAGGACGAAACCAGCCGGACCGGCTGATCCCCAAGCCACTAGACCCCAAGGACTTGACCCATCTAGAATGGCGCCACCCCGAGTACACCAGTGACCCCCTACGCTTGACCACGCTGAGCCCCGCCTTGTTTTTAGGGATGCTTTCTTGGTCCGATTTACTGCACAAAAACGCCCACTTACTTAAGATCCCTTTATTGGTCTTTTATAGCCGGGCCGATCAAGTAGTGAACCCCCTTAAGATCGAAGCCTTCTTTCGGGCCGTAAAGTCCCGCGACAAAGAACTGGTTGCCTTTAGTCAGGCCGGTCATGAGATATTAAATGACAAAGAAGAAGGCCAGATGACCGAAAAGATCACCGCTTGGATCGCTCAACACCTACCGACCTAACGCCTTTGCCCTTCTTGTCATTCCTTGTTTAGACTGGTACATTGGTTGCGTCCTAGCCCAATGCCAATCTTATGAGGGGAACCCCGTTATGAACCCAGAGTCCAGCAGCCGCTCGATCAATATGATTAAAACCGAGCTGGTCGCCCAGCGACGCTTGGAGTTTAAGGAACACATCGCCGCTCAGCCGGGTTGTAAAGACCCCGACCAAGTCTATCAGGTCGGTTCGATCTTCTACGAGAACCTCAACACCCACCACGCCCGCGAGCTGACCCCTGAACGGGCCTACGAGGTTGCTTGCAATAGCCTCAACTTGATCCAAGACTACCAAGGCGAATCCTTTCAGCTCCGCTTTAAAGTCCTCGAAAAGGTGCTGCCCGGCGATATGCGGATGCAGGTAGATGTCTTAGCTCAGGACCGCCAATTTTTAGTCGATTCGCTGGTCGAATACCTCCACAACAGCAATCTAGCCCTTTCCTTCTTCAACCACCCCTTAATCCGTTTAGAGTACGACGGCCAAGGAGGCCTGAAACATCTTTGGGATGCCTCTAAAGGCCAGGGGGAGGAGCCTCTTTTAAGCCTCATCACCTTTGTGCTCAAAGGCTTCAGCCCAGACCGGCAGGGCGCGTTGGAACAGGAACTAACCAGCCTCTTAGAAACCATCGAAGTGGTCACCGATGACTTCGCACCGTTGATTGAAAAAAGCCATGCCTGCGCCATCCGGGCGAAGACCCAAGAGCAAGAAACCGAAGACATTCGGGCCGAGCGCAGCGAACTTTTTGAATGGGTTAGCCGGGGCAACGCTATCCTGCTGGGCTATTGCGAAGTCTACGAAATCCAACTGGCAAGCTTAACCTCGGCGAACTTGGTCGAATCCTTGGGTCTTTGCCGTATCCCTTCGGTGCAGCAAGAATTGCTGGCCAAGTTTGCGCGGTTGGGCAACTATTTTTTACGTTCTCGTTTGGGCTTGAACTTCTTTGAGTTAGACATGCCTTCGGTGGTGCACCGGCGCGACCCGGTGCAGTTGATTTTGACCCGTCGTTCCGATGACCAGGGCCGCGAGATTTTGGTCTATTTTTTGGTCCTTTTCACGCGCCGCGCAACCCGCATCCGTGCAGAGCAGATCCCCGTAGCCCGCCTGAAGGCCCGGGCGGTGGCCGAGGAATTCGCCGGCACCACCAGCAACCACGCCTATGAAGAGGCCTTAGACCTCTTCACCGAGATGCCCAAAACCGAACTGTTCCGCTTGGACCGCGATGAGCTACGCAACCTTTTAGACCAGGTGCAGTTTATCCGCGAATTTGAGCATTGCCGCTTGCACCAATACCAAGACCTGGAGCGTAACTATCTGCGGTTGACCTTCTGCCTCTCTAACCGCCGTTTCTCTCGGGATATTTTCTTAAAACTCCAAAAGAAATTAACCGCCACCCTCGGCAGTGAGCCGGAAGTTAACTATTACTTTAGCTACGGGCGTAACCTATACAGCCACCATATCTACTGGTTCCCCGAGAATAACGGAGGATTAAAGAACGTCCCGGCCGAAGCGTTGGAACAATGGGTCGATAGCGTCACTTTAGATTGGGACTTACAATTAAACCGCATGGTCACGCGCCAAGGGTTGCGCGAGGGTTATGGGGCCTATTTGGATGTCTTTGACAGCTATTACAAAGCGCTCTTTTCGCCCCAGCAAGCCATCAACGATTTGATCCAGGTAAAACAGGTCCACCAAAGCGGACGTCCTCAAGTAGACCTGCGCCCTGAACCCAGCGACACCCGCTCTAACCTGCATATTTACCTAGCCCAAGAAGCCACCTTAACCCAGCTGATTCCCCACCTGCACCGGATGGGGTTGACGATTCTGGATGAAAATAAATTTGAATTCCGCTTTGAGGGCCAGCAAGTCTTCCTTTATCAGTTCCACCTGATCCACGAAGCCATCGGCTCAAGTCAATTTGACGCGTTCAAGGCCCGGCTGATCGAATTGATGCAAGCCATCTTAGAGGATCGGGCCGAATCGGACCCACTCAATGCGCTGTTGTTTACGGCTCAGTTGGATGTGCGTGAGATCAATCTGTTCCAGTTGTACCGCAATTATTACCTGCAAATCGGCACCCCTTACCGCCGCGACACCATCAACCAATCGTTGATCAACAACCCGATTTTGGTGGGTTATCTACGGGACCTCTTCGTGGCTAGATTCGATCCCCAAGGGCCCGGAGACCTCAATGAAGAAGAGCTAAAGAAGGAAATTTTACAAGAGATATTCAAAGTAAAAACGGTGCAAGAAGACGTGATCTTCAAGCAGTTGTTGAATCTCATGAACTCTTCGGTGCGCAGCAACTATTTCGCCCCGGCCTCAGAGGCCGTTATGGCCGTTAAATTCCGCTCCGCCGAAGTGGACCACATGCCCTTACCTCGCCCGTTGTTTGAAATATACGTCCACGGCCCCCACATGGAAGGCATCCACCTACGCGGGGCGATGATCGCGCGCGGGGGCATCCGCCATTCAGACCGCAGCGACGACTTCCGTACCGAGGTTTTGGGGCTAATGAAGACCCAGATGATGAAAAACGTGGTGATCGTTCCCGAAGGCAGCAAGGGCGGTTTTGTCTGCAAACGCCCGAGCGCTAATCGGGCCGAGTTGATGGCCGAGGGAAAGAAACAATACCAGCACTTTATTCATAGCCTATTGTCTTTGACCGACAATCTAGTGCAGGGCAAAGTGGTCGCTCCGGTTGGGGTCAAGGCCTTGGACGGCGAGGACCCTTATCTGGTGGTCGCTGCCGATAAGGGCACCGCGCATCTTTCTGACACCGCCAACGAAATCAGCGTAGGGCGAAACTTTTGGCTCAAAGACGCCTTTGCCTCAGGCGGCAGCCAAGGCTTTGACCACAAAAAGATGGGCATTACCGCCAAAGGGGCCTGGGAGTCGGTCAAACTGCATTTTTTAGAGATGGGTAAAGACATCCAACAGACCCCCTTCACTACCGTAGGGATCGGGGACATGTCGGGAGATGTCTTTGGGAACGGGATGCTGCTTAGCCGCCAAACCAAGCTGGTAGGGGCATTCAACCACCTCCACCTATTTTTAGACCCAGACCCCGACCCCGAGGCGAGTTTTGTGGAGCGCCAACGGCTCTTTGAAACGCCCGGTTCCACCTGGAAGGACTACAACGCCGAGTTGATCAGCTCGGGCGGCGGGATTTTCGAACGCAGCGCCAAGGTGATCACCTTAACGCCAGAAATCAAGCGGGTTTTAGGTACCGACCAAGCCGAGGCCAGCGGTGAAGAGCTGATTAAAATCATGTTACAAGCGCCCGTAGAGTTGCTTTGGAACGGGGGGATCGGCACCTATGTTCGGGCCAGTAACGAGCCCAACCACCTTGTCGGCGACCCCAGCAACGACGCGGTCCGCATCACGGCCGACCAGCTAAGGGTGGCGGTTATCGGCGAAGGCGGCAACCTGGGGATGACCCAAGAGTCCCGTGTACAGTTCGCCCAGCAAGGGGGCCGCCTCAATACCGATGCGATCGATAACTCTGCCGGGGTGGATACTTCGGATCATGAGGTGAACTTAAAGATCTTGGTGGAACAGTTGATCCAAAAGGGTCTTCTACAAGCCGGCGCGGCTCGTGAGGCGCTTTTAGCGGAGTTGACTCCAGATATTGCCGAGCATGTTTTGGCGCACAATAGGTCCCAAGGGCGTATTCTATCGATTGATGAACGCCGCAGCAAAAACGATTTGACGCCCTATTTAAAGCAGATCGGCCACCTATCCGCCACCGGCCTTCTAAACCGCCGTACAGAACACTTAAGCAGCGACGATGCCTTACTTTCGTTGGTCGGGAAGGGCATCCCTCGGCCCGATTTGGCGGTGATTTTAAGCTATACCAAGATGTTCTTTTACAAAGAACTCATGAAGCGCCGTGAACTCTTAAAAGGGCCGGAGTTGATCGACCTTTATTTGAACTATTTCCCAGCAAAAATTCGCCAAAACTATCCGATTTTAGCGCAGGACCACCGCCTCAAGGCCGAGATCATCGGCACGGTCTTGGTCAACCAGATCATTGATCAAGCGGGCGTTACGCTCTACGCCAGACTGCGCGAATTGGTTGATGCCGAGCCGGTTGACATGTTGATCGCTTATTTCACCGCCGACCGCCTCTTTAAACTAGGCCCGATCCGCCAACAGATTCTTGCACAATTGGGGCAGCGGGACATCAATTTGGCCTTGGACTTGTTGCGTAAACTTGAGGAATTTATCTTCCCCATTGTGGTCGGGTTGCTGCTGCGCTACCGCGGCTCAGAGCTTAACTGGGGGCTTCTAGACCAATATAGCACTCAGGTTGCCGAATATGAACGGCTCGCCTATCAGCAGATGAACGAAGACCAACTGCGGGCTTTCCGCCGCTCGGTGGCCGAACTTAAAAGTGAAGGGATTGACGATGACCTCTCTAGGCAGGTTGCCTTTTTGCCTATGATGAATCAGGCCCTTCCGGTGTTCCGGTTGTCAAGCCGGTTAGGACTACCTATGGGGCGCGCCTTGGCCTTGTCCTTAGAGTTAGAAGACCGATTCCGAATCAATGGCTTACAAGAAGATCTATTGAACCTTAAGTTGGAATCCGAATGGCAGCGAAGGCACCGGGGCGTCCTGGTGCGTCGTTGTCAGGCGATCCGGTTCCAGATCCTGTCGGCGGCCCTGCAAGAGGCAGAAGGGGACCCAGTGGTTCGGTTACACGCCTTTTTGAAGCTTAGAGACGACCGGAATCAAGCCTACCGCATCCAATTGGGTGAATACCTAGACCAAGACGATCCTAGTTTGGCGAGCATGGCCGTATTGCTAGGAACGCTCGAATTCCTAGTAGAATAGCGATCTTGCCTTTTTAACCCATCCGCTGTCTAATGGCCCCCATAAGAAACGTTCCACGGTTGCCTTTGGGGGTTATTGCCTGTCCTGCCCGCCGCGCCGCTCCTTAACACCGAGAACGCAAAAATATTGGTCCTGGCGCTGGCCTGCCGACTCTTAAGGTTTTTTATGAGCAACTACGAAGTCTTGATGACCTGTGCCTTTCTTCTGGTGCACCTCTTTACACCAGCTTGGATCTTGTCTACCAGTCCTTGGGCACAGCGACAAAAGGAACCTTTAAGCCCTGTCTTCTGGCTTTCGGCAGCATTGGTCTTCCACCTACTTTCTTCCATTCTCTTTCGTTTACTGTGCCACTGGGTGCCCATGCATTATTGGGTCTACGCTGGTGCGCACCTAATTGCGGGAGGTTATTGGATCTACCGCCATTGGGACCAGGGCAGGTTTGTAAAACAGGCCCTTAAAAGGACCGGTAAAAAGGTCTTTTCCTCTGCGGCGCTCGCATTTTTAATTGGGCTGATCTTTATTCGAGGTATGTTTTATGGGTACCAGTTTCAAGCGGTCCAGTATTACTTCCAAGACGAACACCAACGGGCCTCCATCGCCCAGGCCATCGCGATTTCCTACCCGCCGCCGGAGTTCCAGGTATACGCGCCAAATTCCACCTATCACTATTACAACTTTACCGAAGTTTTCGCCGTCAACCTCGCCCAATTTAGTGGTGTGGCGATTGAAAACATATATTTCTATGAGTTATTGGTCCTTAATTGGATTCTGGTTTTTATAGGTATTTGGGCTATCGCGGGAGCCCATTCGAGGCGTTCTGGGTGGGTGGTGTTGCCGCTGTTTGTTTTCTATTTCTTAATCCAGGGGGTTGGTGGAGCAGAAAAAATTCTTCATTTTACGTTGAGGCAAAATACCTTTGCCCTTGGGTTGTCTTTTCTCGCTATTAGTCTGTTGTTAAAGTTTTCTAAAGGTGAACGGATTGCCAACTTCCAGATGGCTCTGCTGTTGGTGGGCTTAATCACGGGAGTTAAGCTATTGGCGGTCACCCCGTTGGTGTTTATATTGCCTCTAATCGGTCTATGGGCCCTTTATAAACGCCATATTTCGTTTGTTAGTCTGGGATTGCACGCCTTGGCATTGATCTCGATGGTGTTGGGGATTTATTGGCTGATCATTTATAACCCGGCCGCTTCGGCCCAAGGCAGCCTGGTTTTTGACCCGCACCACTATTGGCTAGGCTTTTGGAGCCGGCAGTTTTCCGACCCTTACCACAACGAACTGTACGTCGCCCTAGTCAACTATCTTGAGACCACCCAGGGCGGGCCAAAGCTGCATTGGGTTCTGCCTCCGTTCTTTACTCTGGAATACACGGGTTTGGCGATAGTCGGTCTGTTTTTACTAGGTTGGAGGCATTTGGCCAAATACCCGGCCCCCCTATTTGTTTTGGCTGGCGGCTGGGCTAGTATGGCGATCATTACCCTGTTTAAGTTCCACAATCTGTCTTCTAGTTCGATCGAATACTTCTTGTTATTCGGGGCTTGGGTTTTCTCTGCTCAGGCGGTCGGGCTTTTTGCCGAGGGCATGGCCAAGCAACGCAGCTGGGGCGCCTTTGCTTTTTTGGTCTTTTTCTTCGGCTATGCAATGAATAGCTATGCTTACAAAGATATAGATAAATTCCGCGGGTTGACTAATCACTTCTTGCATAGCGGCAACGAAATGGTTGCTTGTGATATGCTCAGGGAACAAAGCGCACCTACCGACTGGGTACTCCACAACTTTTATCGCTACCCCTCGAACTGGAGTTTTAATTCCCTCTGTGCCCGCCGGGCGGTGATCAGTAGTACCGCCGGTGGTGCGATCAATCAAAATGGAGCGCTATACGCGGCCATTACCCCGCTGGCGAACCGCTACTTTGAAGACCAGATGGATTCTGCCGAGGCGGCCCAATTCCTCGCAAACCACGAGGTTAAATGGGTGATATGGGTGCACCGCCTTAAGAGCGTTAAGCCCTCGGCTTTGGAGCTTTTAGAAAACGTCTATTATGCAGAAGAAACTGTGGCGCTCTATCGTGTTAAGCTCGAGTTGCTTCCTCCTAAAGGCCCAGCAGGGACCTCGTTACCGGCAGGGTCCCCATCCCCGCTAGAGCCATAAACCAAGCCTTGGGGCACCTATAATGGCCTTTAAAACCAGTGACAACAGCCCGATCCGCTGGATGCGGATTGCGACCAGAACGGCCCATATTGCCTCGATTTCGCTCTTTTTAGGCGGAGTCTGGTTTGGCGTTTCCGATGCTGTTTTGATGCCCTATTTCTTGGCCGTAGTGTTGACTGGAGCAACTTTAACGGGGCTGTTTTTCCTAGGCAGCGGTAATTGGTTGGTTCAAAATAGAGGCTTGGTGATTTTAACTAAGCTGTTTTTGATCGTCCAATTGCCCTTTCTGGAGTCTTGGCGGGTGCCTATTTTGGGCTTCATTCTGGTGGTTTCCTCCTTAATCAGCCACGCCCCCGGCTCGATCCGGTACTACTCCATTTGGCACCGCCGTCGGGTTGGGTAGAAGACCAAAACCAACCGATTTTGTTCTGGCCGCCTAAGCGAACTCCCTTCGGGGCCTAGGTCCGGCCGCTCCGGTCAGGGCTCAAAGGGCTTAAAGACCGCCAACAAAGCGGGGGTCAGGAAGAAGTCGGCGATTAACGCCGCCAAAATACCCACCGCAGAGACCGCACCCAAACCAACCAAGCCCTGGATGCTGCTGGTTGTAAAGAGACCGAAGCCCAAGGTCAGAACGACCGTCGTACCCAACAGAGCACCTCCAATTTTCTCGAAGGTCGCCTCAATGGCCCGCTCGCCCAAGACGTTCTCAAGGGTTTCTTGGCGAAAGTGAAGGAAAAAGTGTAACGTGTCGTCTACGGCGATACCCAGCAGCATAGGTGCGTTCATCACCGTGAAGACGTTCAGGCTCCAATCGCAAAGCCCCATAAAAGCCAGTGAGACCAGCAGCGGGAAGAGATTGGGCAAAAGCGACAGCAGACCGGCTTTCAGGCTTTTTAAAACCAGAATCATCAGTAGACCAACCGAACCTAAGGCGGCCAAGACGGACTGGGCCTGCCCTAAGACCAGCAGGTCCATTACCCGCAACAAAATGGGCAGGTCGCCCACTAGCGTGACTCTGGTGCCCGGCGGGAGCTGGGCCTGGGCTTGCGCCCTAAGGGCTTCCAATTCGGGACCCAGATTACCCAGCGCCGCCACTTGAACCGAAAGGCGTAGACGTCGGTACCCATAGTCGACCCACTGATATAGCGACTGACCGCCGGACATCTCGTAGAGCAGGAGATACTGAGCGATTAGTTCAGGGCTTTCAGGAATCCGATAAGATCCCGCCGACCGGTCGTTCATCACCTCATTCAGCTCCTTGATCAAGTCAACCAGCGAAAAGGACGAACTAGCACCGGGCAACGCTTGGGCTCGCCGGGCCATTTGCTCCATTACCTTCAAGACCTCTGGGTCTTTGGCCTGGTCCGCTTCGGGCAGTTCTACCATCAGTTCATAGCTGTAGAGGCCTCCCAATTTCTCGGTGATGCGGCGGCTTTCCATCATGATCTCCGTTTGGTCGCCCAAAATCCCGGCAATGTCGCTTTCGACCCTAACCGATAGTGCCAGCGGGACTGCTGCCAGAGAAATCAACAGGAACAACCATAAAATGGCTTTCCTTCGTGCGGTCACGGCTTGGCCAAATTCACGCCAACGGCTCAGCCGATTTTGATTCCTAAAATCGATCACCGGGGCGGTTTCGGGACCAAAGCTTAAACCTAAGGGGACCAACAGCCAAGCTAGGCCGAAGGCCAAGAGCGCCCCTAAAGCACAGGCAAGGCCCAAGTCCCGGACCGGTGCCAGAGGCACCACCCAAAAGCTGGCAAAGCCTGCCGCAGTGGTCAAAGCGGTCAAAAAGACGGGCCAACTGCCTTCGTCCCAAGTATAGGCCAAAGCGTCCCTCCGTACATTCCCCAGCCTTCGGGCATAATTAAAATGATTGATCAAATGAACCGAATAACTGACCGAAAGAACCATCACTAAGGGACCTACGATCAAGCTTGCCATACTCAGGGTGGCCCCGATCCAGCCCAACCCGCCAAAAAGTAAGAGGACCACTGAAACAATCACCGCCAGCGGGGCAATAACAGCCGCCCAGTGGCGGTACAGCAACATCAAAAACAGGGCGCTGGCACCCAAAGCTAAGCCCAACACCTTAGCGTTTTCAGCAGCGACCAGAAGGTCTACGCGGTAGTCCATCACCGAGACCCCGGTGGCGCTTAATTCAAAATTTTTGCTACGGTGCCGCTTTAAGATCACGTCTAACGCCGGAGCCACCAGTTTGCGAGGGTCTAATACCTCCACAGCCCCGTCTGGAGCCTCTTCGACACTGTAGTATAGATCTGAGGCCATTAAAACTTTTTCGTCCGGCCATTGAGCCTCTTGGATGGGAAGAAATCCCTCCTGGGCTGGGACCCAAACGCTAGCTGGAACGTGCTGGAAACGAATGCTTAACAGGCTGTCTTGCAAATCATCGGTCACCAACTTTCCTTTAAAAAGGCGCGAGCGCTCCAGGGCAGCTCTGACCCCTGCCTTTTCTCTTGGTGTCCCCCCATAGGTCTCTGGAAAAAGTACTTTATTTTCTAAATTGCCATCGACCGCCTCGAGGTATTCCAAATCAGCCAAAGAATCAATTTCATCCAAAAAGGGTAAATGGGCCTCCAGGTCTCGTTGGAGTGCCTTAAGACGCAATATTGAGGCTTTGCTGAAAGGGTCTTGGGCTTCGATCAAGACGACGGCAAACTCTTCATTGCCAAAGATTTCTTTAAACCGCTGGTTTACCTGTTCAACCTGATCCCCTTCGGGCAGGAAGGATTCGTTGCTACTGTCGAAGTGGAGTCGCTCCAATCCAGGCAAGGCCGCCGCCAGGAGGGATATCCAAAGAAGGAGCCAAAACCAACGGTGGTCAATCACCCAACGAAGCCCCCACGCGCCGGGGGACCGAAATAGGGACTTCTTCATGATTCCTCCTTCCAGCGGTTTTTGTGGTAGGCCATGTGGGTCCGTTCGTAAGCCCAAAGGAAATGGGACCGCAATTGCTCTAAAGGCACCCCGAAACGCGCACTCCAGGCATGCCGGAAGACTAGATACCCCAAGAGAGGCATTAAACTAGTAAAGAATTCAGCGGCAAAATCACGGAGATCGAGCGGAGCATCGAGCAAACCTGCTTGCAACAGTTCCTCGGTCTTGCGGGGATCTTGGAGGAAGGGGGTGGCAAATTCCAGCAACGGGGGGGCGGTGTCTTCGTCCAAGGACTGACGCAGGAGGATGCGCCAAAGGGGGGTTTGCTTTTCCATGCGTTCCAGTAGATCTGAAACGAAGGGTAACATGGCTTCTTCAAAGCGCTTCCGGTCCCCCTGGGACTGATCGGCAATATCTTGAATTCCCAGGTATATTTGCTCTTGAAGCCGTTGCATCAACGCGCTCAGTAGCCCCTTTTTATCCTGGAAGTAGTAGTAGATGAGCGCTTTATTGACCCCCGCCTCTTGGGCCAAGGCGCTTACTGAAGTCTTTTCAAATCCTTGGGCGGAAAAGAGCCGCTGAGCGGCATCTAATATAGCCTTTTGGCTGGCTGAAGCGCTTCGTTTCATCAAGTCCTCTATAACTAACTAAACGTTTAGTTAATTATATCGGCCCCCGAATTTGCGGTCAAGAATAGGCAAAAATCTGCTAGGTTAGACAAAGTCAAAGCGGCTACTGGCGTTGTCGGCGAGGTCACTTTTATCGTAGGCTAAGAGCTGGACGGGGCTGGCGTGGCCGGTGATTTTGATGATGTCCGAATCTTGGACCTTTCGCTCTTTAAGTCTAGTGACTAGGGTGACCCGTAAGACGTGGGGCGAAACCCGAAAGGGGATACCCGCCAATTCGCCGGCCTTGGCAAAATTACGGTCTAATTGAGTGGCCGCTAGGGGGCGGCCATTGCGGGTGATAAAAACGGGTCCTTGCTTGCGTCCCTTTAAGTAGCTTATCAATTCCTGCATCAAATGAACAGGATATGTGATATGTGTCTCTTTTATTAGCCCTTTAGTCTTGCTTTGAAGGAAACGGACCATCCGGCGCTCAAAGTCGATTTGTTCGATCATCAGCCCCAAAACTTCACCTTTACGTTTCCCGCCCTGTAAGATCATCTTGGCTAAAAGGGCGTCACGAGGGTTCAGTTGGGCCAGGGCAGCAAAAAAGGCCTGGGTTTGGGCCTCGCTGAGCGCCTCAGTTTTTACTTTATGGCGGACCTTAAAAAAGGTCTGTTGGCCCCCTTCTCGGTTAGCAATCGCCTTAGATATCAAGCCTTGGGTGCGCCGTTGCAAATATCCGGTAAAGCCTATATAAGCTGCGGCCCTGGCTTGCTTGGTGGCTTCGGACCAGTTGCCCAAATGTTTGATCTCGTCGACCCGGTTTTCTTGGTTGATCAGCGCAAAGTCTTGCAAGCTCAAGTCGGCGTCAAAAAGACCTAAAGCCGCTAGGGCCTTAAATCCGCTATAGTAATTTCGGCGTGTATAGCCGCCCAAGGTTTCGAGCCAATAGGCTAGGGCTTGGCCCACGGAGATCGACGCCAACTCGGCCCAGGCCTGATCGCGCCGAAAATCTTGGGCAGCGCGGTAGGACTTGGATAGCAGCGACGGCGTAGAGGAAATTTTTGGGGTCAGTTCGTTTTTCATCTTGTGTCGATAAGTTCCCTTATACACACAATAAGGTTTAGCCTCATTAAGGAACTAATTTTTAATTTGGTCAACCTATAATTTTTAGAACATGACGCAGATTTTTTCGACCTTTTTAAAGCACACTAGAATTGATTTAAATAGCACTATTAATACCAGCAGTCGCATTTATAAAAATATTTTTTTACAGCCCATATGACGATTTATAATAGTTACATGTATATTTAATAACGATTTTCACTTCCCCTTAGAGGGAAAAATCTTATTTTACCCCCAAAACGCAAAAAGGCGGCTCCCCTGTTCGGGCAGCCGCCTTTTCAAAGATCTAAAAGGGGCAAGTGATTACTTGCGGCCTTTTACTGCGTGTTTGATCGCAACCAGACGTCCGTTCGGTCCGGGGACTGCGCCGCGTACCAAGATAGCGTTCATCTCGGGGCGGATTTCAACGATTTCTAGGTTTTGAACCGTTACCGCTGCATTGCCGTACTGACCGGGCATTTTTTTGTTCTTGAATACCCGAGAAGGCCAAGCAGACTGACCGATCGAACCGGTACTGCGCAACATGCGGCGGTGACCGTGGCCACCGGGACCGCCAGCAAAACCGTGGCGCTTGATAACGCCCGAGAAGCCGCGGCCTTTTGAGGTGCCCGAAACATCGACCTTTTGGCCCTTTTCGAAGATGGTCACGTCGAAGCTTTGGCCGATTTCAACGGCGGCCATATCTTCTGCGGCAAATTCGTGTAAATGGCGGGTCGGTTTTAGGTCACCGAAGTGGCCCAGTAGCGCCTTGGTTACCTTGCGGGCCTTAGCGTCGTTCAATTCGTCAAAGCCGACCTGAACGGCGTTGTAGCCTTCTTTTTCTTCGGTCTTCTTTTGGGTCACCGTAACCGGGCCCGCTTGGATAACCGTTACGGGCACCCGTTCGCCCTCTTCGGTAAAGACCTGGGTCATACCCACTTTTTTGCCTAACAGTCCGTTCAGCATCTCAAATCCTTTTTCTTGTAAAGGTTGAATTCCCTTGAATAAGCAAATGTGCCCATCTGGCGTGACTTTGTCAAGCCTCTAATCAGGGCCAATGGCGGATTTTTTCCCAGGCAGCCTGGGGTTCATAGCCCTTATAAGTAGGGCTCAAATACTTCGCTCCTGCAATGGTTCGGCTGGGGCCGTGGCAGGTCGCACAAAACTTCTGGTCCGGCATCACCAAACCGAACTTCTGTCCGTATTGGTTGGCCTTTTCCGGCTTACGCAGGCGCAACATGGCCGCTCTGCTCATCACCTCAAACCGGGCGTATCGCTGGCCGGGCCCATGGCAGGCTTCACAACTGACCCCATCTTCCAGCTTGAAGCTAGAAGACTTTTGGCTTTGCGGCACCCCGGCTGCGGTGGTATGGCAAGCCAAACAACCGGGCTGCTGCTCTGGATGTTTTAATCCTAGCTTTGCCGCAAGGGCTCGGGCCGGTTCCCCTAAAAGGGTTTTATAGGCCTTTGCATGGGGTCCTTGACTCCAAAAGGAAGTCACCGGTTTGGGTGCTTCGCTGTGGCAAGTAGCACAGCGGTCTACGCCAATATAACGAGGGGCGGAGGCCTCTAGCGGTACCGCCCAAAACAACAGGGCCAGTAAGACCCCAACGGCCTGGGGTCTCATAACTTAAGGCACAAAGTCGTTTAAATCGGCACCCAGGATGTTCTCCAAAGCGGCCATACCGGCGGCCACGTTGCCGGAATAACCAAGCTGGCGAAAGGCCATGCCCATAGCGTATAGGGTCTTAAACAATGCGTGGCTACGGCATTGCTCGCCCATTTGGCCGATCCGCACGATGTCTAGCCCAAAGGCACCGGAGATTTCAACGCTAAACTTTTCGGCCATGTGCTTGCGCACCTGATAGGCATCGATCCCTTTGGGTACCTTGATGCTAACCACCGAATTGAGCCGGAATTCCTTGGGCACAAAGAGCTCTAAGCCCATCGCCTCAATTCCGGCTTGCAATGCTTCGGAGCTACGCTTATGGCGCATAAAGCGCTTTTGTAGCGTCTCTTCGCAAATCAACCGCAGCGCTTCGTAGAGCGCCAAGATGCCGGGCACCGGGGCGGTGTAATGGTATTGCTGATGGCCCCAGAAGCGGTAAGCTTTGCGCGCATCTAGACACCAGTGCGGCATCGAAGCGGTACGAGACTCCACCACATCCCAAGCGGCCTTAGAAAAGGCGATCAACGAGACGCCGGGGATCGAACTGATCCCTTTCTGCCCGCCGGTGACCACTACGTCAATGTCCCAACTGTCCATCCACATGGGCATGGTGGTCAAAGTAACCACCGCATCCAGCATCACCAAAGCCCCCTGCTCCTTACAAGCAGCGACAATCTCGGGCAGGTTGTAGTTACAAATCCCGCAGCTAGTCTCGCCTTGTACCAGCGTGACCACATCATATTTTTTCTTCGCCAGTTGGGCCTTGATCTCGTCCAAATCTAAGGGCGAGGGCTCTTCGGCGCGGATGTAGTCCACTTCCGCTCCGACCGCTTCAGCCATACAGCCCATCCGGGCCGAGAAGGTTCCGTTGACTAAAGCTAAGACCTTGCGGCCAGGCCACAAAAGGTTGGTAATACCCATCTCCATCGCCGCCGAGGCCGGACCGGCCACGCCCATCACCTTATCCGAATTGGTCTGGAAGGCGTACTGGGCCATCCGTTTTAATTCGCCGACCACCTGGTTCATGGTGTCGCCAAGGTGGTTGATCACCACCCCGTTAGCATGGGCGACCGCCGTAGGGATCGGCACCGGGCCCGCACCCATCAGCAACAAAGGCTCTTGGGGCAGGATCTTATAAAGCGGAGTCGTGAGCGGCGGCTTGTAGGGTTGGTCCATTGATTTTCTAATGAGGAAAACCACAAATAGCGGGGTTGAACCTTAACAAGTATGCTCTTCTCAATCCTTTGGCAAGAGCCTTTTAGCCTATAAATTGAGGGCGCTTTTCTTTTGGCAAGAATCCAAGCGCTTTGTTACAACCAAATGAACCTCTATCTAAAGACCATGCCTCTAATATTATACCGCTCCAACCAGATCGAAGCCCTCCGTGACGCGCTGGTCAAGAACCTATCCAAGCCGCTAGAGGACCCCTTCGAGCCCGAATGGCTGGTGACCCAAAACCCAGGGATGACCAAATGGCTGACCCTACAGCTAAGTGAAGCCTTTGGGGTCTGGGCTCATGCCCAATGGTACTTTCCCAAGCGGTTGATCGAGCGGGTTTTCTGGCTGGTTTTGGGGCCCGTGGCCAAAGGACTCAACCACTGGAGCCGCGAATCCATGTCCCTGGCGTTATTGTCGCTCTTTGACGAACTTCCAGACGAAGAACGTTACGCTCCGCTACAGGCCTATCTCCACCGCCGCCCCGGCCGGGATTCAGCTTTGGAGTTGGCCCAAAAAGTCGCCTATCTATTTGACCAATACCTAGTCTACCGGCCCGATTGGATCCGGCAATTCTCGCAAGGCAAGGGTCCCGTCTTGGACCAGCCCGATGCCCCGTGGCAGGCTGGACTTTGGGCCCAATTGGAACGCCGGATTTCGGCGGCCCATATGGTGGAACTGACCGATCAATTCCTTTTAGCCCTCAAGCAAGGCCGCAGCCAACACCCCCTGCCTAAGCGTATCTCCGCCTTTGGCCTCGCGACCCTGCCGGAATCCTTTTTGAGGCTCTTTGACGGCCTTTCGGAGGTTTGTGAGTTTAGTTTTTATATGCTCTCGCCGACGCCTGATTTTTGGGCTGATTTGGTTTCGCCGCGCCAAGCGCTTCTCAAAGAGATCGAAGCGGATCTTAAGCTACAAAGCTTTGAGGAGCTTTATTACGCCCAAAACAACCCCCTATTGGCCTTCTTGGGCCGCATGGGCCAGGAGTTCCAGACCTTGATCGAAGAGGAATTACCCCACTACCAAACAGGCGGAGACCCCTTTAAATTAGCTCCACCAACCAGCCTGCTGACCCGCTTACAAAGCGACCTCTACCACCTCAACCCGCCGCGAAAGCAAGCCGAGGAGATTGGTGCCGACCAAAGCCTAGAAATCTTTTTGTGCCCATCGGCGCTACGGGAGATGGAGACGGCCAAAAACCGCATCTTGGCGGCCCTCCAAGAGGACCCGGAACTGGAATTGCGGGATGTATTGGTCCTGATCAGCGACTTGGAAACCTACGCCCCTTTAATCCCCCAGGTTTTTGAACGTGAGCCCAAGCTGGCCTATTCACTGGCCGATCAGCCCCTTGAGACCCAAAGCCCCTTAATCGCGGCGCTGCTCGGACTGCTGCGGTCACCACAAAACCGTTGGGGGCGTTCAGAAGTTTTGGACTGGTTGCGGATTGAGTCGGTCCAGCGGCGCTTTAAGTTGGAACCAGACGCCGCCGAATGGGCCGAAGCGCTCTTTAGCCGCGCTGGAGTCCGGTGGGGCCGGGATGGAACCCATCGAGCCAGTCTAGCCCAACCTTCATTAGAGCAGAATACCTGGGCCTTTGGGCTCAAACGGGTCCTGCTGGGTTATGTGATGTCACCTCAGGGATTGTTTGAGGGCTCCGCTCCTCTGGCGGGCGTAGAGGGTAAGGATTTTGAGCAGTTGGGCCCCTTGCTAGACTTTCTGGATGGATTCTCTAAGCTACTGAATCAACTTCAGGGCGAGAAAACCCTAGCCCAGTGGAATGAAATTCTATTAGAAGCCGAACAGGGGCTTTTCCAAAGCGATCAAGCGGACTGGGAAAGCCTAGAATTTCGTCAGTTGATTGAAGGGTTGACCCGGCTTGAGTCGCACCCCGTCACCGTGGACCGGCGGGGCTTAGCGCTGTTGGTCGGCGAGCTGATCGGACAGCAGGATTCGGGCCGAGGCTTTTTGACCCACGGAGTGAGTCTTTCGGGCATGCGGCCTATGCGGAGTATCCCCTTTAAATTAGTGGTGATGGTTGGTCTCGGAGAGGGGCAATTCCCCGGCAACAACCAACCGACCAGCTTTGACCTCAGCGCCAAATGGCCCCGGCTGGGCGACCGCTCCAAACGTGAAGACGATAAGTATTTATTTTTAGAAGCCTTGCTGGCTGTGCGGGAGCGCCTTGTGCTTTGTTATCCCGCCCGGAACGTGAAGGACGCCAGCAAACTCCCCCCTTCGGTAGTACTCAGCGAACTGATGGACTACCTTGACCGCCGTTACCTGATCCAGGGAATTCCAGCAGCCCAGGCTTGTTGCTTCGAGGTTCCCCTGTTGCCCTTTGATGGACGTAATTTCGATGAGTCCCAACCGCAACTGGCCAACCGGCACCCCATGGATCGGCGCACAGCCGAATTAAATCCCGACCTAGGCCACCCCTATGCCTTTTATCAAGGGCCTGTTGAACCGCAAGAAAAGGAAGTTTTTGCATTAAAAGACCTATTGGCATTCTTTAGAAACCCCCAAGAAGCCTATTTGACCCAGGGGTTAGGGCTGCGGTTGGTCTCCGTTGGCACAAGCGCTGGGCAGCGCGAGCCCCTTTCGCTCGACTACCTAGAACAATACCAACTCCGCCAAATATTATTAGACGGATTAGCCAGCGGCCTTAGCGCCGACTACCTCCACCGGCAGCTTTCTGCCGAAGGTTTGTTGCCCATAGGGCAGTCTGGGGAAGCGCTATTTGAAGACCTCTACGCCGAGACGGCGCCCCAAGCCGCCCGGTTCTTAACGCTACTACCCCAAGGACGAGGCCGCCCCGGCATGGGCCAGTTGTCCTTGGCTCAGGGCCGCTTGAGCGGAGAAGTGATCCGTGAAGACCGCGGGCAACTCAGCTCCGGTGGAGCCAACGGCCGCCGTTTGTTAGGCTGGTGGATCGAGCATCTGTTCGCTAACGCTCTCTGGGGACCCCGCCCCAGCCTGATGGTTCCGCGCCAGGAGTCGGGCCAACCGCCTGCTTGGAAGTTGCTACCCACGCCACAAGCCTCCAAGTTGCTGTCCGACCTCCTCTGCATCTACCAACGGGGTCTTATCCAGCCCTTGCCTTTCTTCCCTAAAGAGGGTTTTTTGTTGGTTGCCAAGCCCGCCGCCGAGGGTGAGGACCCCTTTAAGCCCGCGCTGGGCCCTTGGAACCAAAAGGTGGACTATGCCACCAAGAATCTAGAGTCTTACCAGCGGATTTGGGGCGGACGAGACCTGCTGTACGATGAAGCATGCGCTAAGGAGCGCCAAGAATTTTTAAGCCTTTCGGCCCAAATTTTTAGGCCCCTCATCGACCATCTACAGGAGGTTTTATGAAGCCTTCGATCCCCTTTAACGCGGCTGAAATCGCGCTGCGCGGGGTGCATCTGGTGGAGGCCAGCGCCGGGACGGGTAAGACTTACGCCATCACCGGCCTAGTTTTGCGCTTGCTGCTGGAAGGGGAAAGCCCGTTACGCTTAGAGCAGATCCTGGTCGTTAGTTTCACCGACGCCAGCACCAAAGAATTGGTGGGCCGCGTTTCGACCCGTCTACGCGAGGCCTTGGCCGCCTTTGAGTCTAACCAAGCGCCGCCCCAGGATGTACTGATCACCGAACTACTTGAGCGCTTTGCGGACCAAAGGGAACTGGCCCGTAAGCGCTTGGCTTTGGCTTTGCGGAGTATGGACGATGCGCGCATCTTCACCATCCACGGCTTTTGCCGCCGCCAGTTAAGCGATTTCTCCTTCCAGTCTGGGCAGGCCTTTGACGCCGAACTACTACCGGACGTCAACCCGGTCTTGTTACAGGTCTGTTATGACTTTTGGGCCAAAGCCTCAGTGGAATTGCCCCGCAGCTCCTTCGACTACTTACAGTTCTGCAAATACAGCGCCGAGGCCCTGTTGGTTTACCTGCGAAAAATCCGCAGCCATGCCCAACTGGAAATCCCTAATCTCAAGGAACCGACCCTGCCTAGCCTAGAGCGATTGGGCCGGTTGTTTACTCAATTAAGCGCTCAGTTTAACCCCGATCAACTCGGCAAGATCCTTACCCACTCTTCCTTAAACGGTAATGTATACCGGAAGGCGACGGTCGCCGGACTGCTCGAAGAACTACCTCAATGGGTGCAGGGTCAAGGAGCAAAATGGCCGGTACGGAGCATCCGGTTAGATCTTTGCGGCGCCACGAAGCTACAAGCAGCGGTCAAGAAAGATAAAGTGCTGCCCGACCTGCCCGCCTTTTGCGAAACTGCCGACGCCTATTTGGCTGAGGAAGAAACGCTGAACCAACAATTTGGCCAATGGGAGCGTTGGTTTCGCCAGCAGTTTATTCTGGAGGCCCAAAAGGCCGTTGAAGTCTACATGGACCGGGCCGCGTTGCTTTGCTTTGATGACCTATTGATCCGGCTAGACCGGGCTTTGGCCGGAGCTTCGGGCGAAGCGTTAGCCCAGCGGTCCGGTTACCAAGCCGCCCTGATCGACGAGTTTCAAGATACCGACCCCCTACAATACCGCATCTTCACGCGGCTCTTCGAGCGGGAAGGGCGCGGGTTGTTTCTGATTGGGGACCCCAAACAAGCGATCTATGCCTTCCGGGGGGCAGATGTATTCGCCTACCATCAGGCCACCGCCTCAGCCCAACGTTATCATATGGACGTCAATTGGCGCAGTGATCCGGGGGTGATAACCGCCCTAAATGGCCTGTATAACTGGTCTAAAAAACCACTTGAGCCCACCGAGAGGGCAAGGCAAATCCAAGGCCCCTTCCACTTCGGTTTCATCAATTACCCGGTGGTTCGCGCCCAGGCGGAAAAAAACCGGCTGATCTCCCACCGGCCAGACTACAAACCGGTAACCCTGCATTTTCAGACCAAAACAGACCAACCGGACCATGGCAAAAACAAGTCCTCGATCCAGAAGGACTGGGCCCGGCGCGAGTTTCCTTCGAGAGTGGCGACCCAGGTTTTAGAGCTCTTGCAGAGCGACAGCCAATTAGTTTTAGCAGGCCAACCACCCCGGCGGCTGATGCCCAAAGACATCGCCTTGCTGGTCCGCGAAAACAAACAGGGGCAGGATCTACAAGAAGCTTTAGCCCAATGCGGCATCCCCACCGTCTTTTTGGGTAACCAGGGGTTATACCAAACCGACGAAGCCAGAGACTTTCAGCGGCTTTTGGTGGCACTCATAGAGCCGCGCCGGATTGATAAGCTGATGGCCGCCTTGGCGGGTTATTTCTTCGGGCTCAACAACCAGCAACTAGCGGCGATCCGCCAAGACGACGCCCAACTACTCCAGTGGCAGAGCCGCCAATTCCGCTGGGCCCAGCTTTGGCGTGAAGAGGGGTTTGCGGCCATGGCGGGTGCTTTGTTGGAAGAGGCGGAGATCGGGCCTAGGCTGATGGCCTTTAGCGACGGACGCAGGCGGTGGAGCAATCTATTGCAGTTGATCCAAAGATTACAAAGCGAGACCAGTCGTGGGCACCAGGGGCCGCTTGAGTTGTTGCGCCTGCTAGAGCGGTGCATCAGCGGGGAAGAGTCTAAAAAGGAAGAAGTATTGGCCGATACGGACAGCCAAGCGGTCACCATCTTGACGATCCATAAATCTAAAGGATTGGAATACCCGGTGGTGTTCCTGCCTTACCTCTGGAACGGCCTGGATAACTCGAAGCGCGGTGATTTACCGGTGACGACCTACCACCACCCAGAAGACGACCGGCTTTGTTTGAGTCTAGGCGACGCTCCTGAACCGCAAAACTGGGCCTTTGAAGAGGAATTTGCCGAAAGTTTGCGGCTGCTCTATGTAGCGCTGACCCGAGCCCAATACCAGGTGCACCTGTACTTTGGGCCCATTGGAAACTGGTGGGCTAGTCCTTTGGGTTATCTGATTTTGCGCCCCCAGTTTGATGATGGCGCAACGGATCTGGCAAAACTGCTTAAAGAATATGCCCTGGAAATGGACGGAGAGTCGCTTTGGTCGCTACTAGAAGAACGGGCCGCCGGGATCGAGGATAGTTTGGGCTTGGTGCCTTTGGTGCCCGGACCCAAAGGGCGCTACCTCCCGCCCAAGACGGGTCCGCAAAAACTAGCCCATTGGCCCTTTGAGCGCCATCCAGACCCTTTCTACCGGATCGGCAGTTATTCTTCGTTGATTAAAAAGGCCGCCCCGGCTTATGCCCAGGAAACCGGTGTGGACCGCGACGGCGAAGTCTTAGAGACCAGCCCGGCCACCGGTGCCATCCCCTTGGCCCGCTTCCCTAAAGGTGCCAAGGCCGGGGATTTTTTCCATCATTTCTTTGAAAACCTCGACTTCGCAGCGGCCGACAAAGAGGCGATCCAAGTCCAAATGAAAAGGTCTTTAAAGCTGCACCACTTCGAGGTCGAGGCTTGGCTAGAGCCGCTTTCAGATTGGGCCGAAACAGCGCTCAAGACCCCTTTGAGTGGCGAATTGGGCAGTCTGGGGCAGATCGCGGCCAATGACCGGTTGGCCGAGATGGAGTTTACCTTGCCACTGCAACGGTCAGTCTTAAAGGCCCAAGGATTAGCGCAGGTCTTTAAGGAACATCTCTCTGAGCCATACGGCGAGTTAATCGCGCAGTTAGGTTTTGTGCCGATCCGGGGCTATTTAAAGGGCTTTGTAGACCTCTTTTTCCGGCAGAAGGACCGTTATTATCTGTTAGACTATAAATCAAACCACTTAGGCGGGGACTTTGCCGATTATACCGGAGTCTCGCTGGAAGAACAGATGTGCAGCCACCATTACCACCTACAGGCTTGGCTCTACTGCCTAGCTGCCCACCGCCACCTTAAAGCCCGTCTGCCCGGTTATCACTACGACCAGCACTTTGGCGGGGCTTATTACCTCTTCTTGCGCGGGCTCGGCGGGGGCAGCGGCAGTGGGATCCATTTCCAACGCCCTAGTCTGGCGGCGCTGACGGCCTTAGAGACCCTTTTATGCGGAGCCGAAGGATGAAATGGGACCTTAAGAGCCTTAGTGAAGGCGGGCTTCTCTGCGCCCTAGACCGTCAACTGGCCCAACGTTTAATACCCGAAGGGGGGCCGGTGCAAACCGCTTTGGCCCTGCTGAGTTACGCTTTAACCCAAGGGCATGTCGGGCTGGACCTGAGCCAATTGCTACGCTCCCAATGGCCTTTGGCCGAAGGGGTCTTAGAACTCTCCCCGCCCAGTGCGCAAGAGCTAGAGGCCGCCCTAAACTCACACCCCCTAGTGGGCGCTCCCCTGGAGTACAAACCCCTCATTTGGGACGGGAAGCGGCTCTACTTCCAGAAGTATTTTGATTACCAACAGCGCTTGATCGCCAATATCCAGGACCGCCTAGCCCAGCCTAGCGCCCCCTTGACCGCCGAGTTATTAAAAGCCCACCGGGAGGCTTTTGCCGGTCTAGCGGCGCTTAACCAAGGCCAACCTTTGGCGGCCCTGTTGGCAGCGGTGATGCCCTTCTTCATCTTAACCGGGGGGCCGGGCACCGGCAAAACCACCACCGCCTTTAAGATGTTGTTGCTGTTGCAGCAAAGCCGCCTAGACCAAGGTCAAGCTCCCCTAAAGATCCAGCTCGTCGCGCCGACCGGCAAGGCCGCCGCCCGGCTGGGCGAAAGCATGAACGCCCAAAAGGTTGGGCTCCAACGCGAGCTGGCCGAAAGCTTGCCGGACCAAGCCCAGACGCTCCACCGCTTTTTGGGCTACCAACCCTTTAGCCCCCAAGATTTTCTCCACCATCAGGGTTTTTTAGCCGAGGTGGATTTGTTGCTGCTCGACGAAGCTTCTATGGTGGACCTGCCCCTGTTTGTTAAGTTATTAGAAGCTCTACCAGTCGAATGTAAGGTGATCTTGATGGGCGACCCGGACCAATTGGCTTCGGTGGAATCGGGCGCGGTGCTCGGCGACCTAGCCCAAGACAAAGACCCGCGCGGGTTGCGCCAAAGCTTTGCCGAGCAGTTAGCGGAGTTAGCCCCAGAGGGGCCTTTTGAGGCCGCCGGGCCGGCACTATTAGACCACCGGTTAAGGCTCAAGCAAAGCCATCGCTTTGACCCCAACCGGGGCATTGGTCGGCTCGCTGAGGCGGTGCGCCTGGACCACAGCCCCCTACTCCCCCTACTGCAAAGCGAACAAACTGAGCACTTGGAAGTAAAGGACCCAGCGGCTTTTAAAACCCAGGTCGAAAGATTGCTCAAAGCGGGGTTGAAGCCAATGCACCAAAGCCTAGACCCGACCCAAGCTTTAGCAGCCCAAAGAAAATTTCAACTTTTAACGGCCTTGAGGCTGGGTCCCTACGGAGTCGAAGGGGTTAATTTGATCGGTGAGGGTCTTTGGGGGCATAACCAATCTTTTTATCCCCACCGCCCCATACTGATCACTCAAAACGCCCCCCACCTAGGGCTTTCGAACGGCGACCTGGGGCTTTGCCTGCCCGATGCTCAAGCAGTGCTGAAGGTCTGGTTTGAAGGCCCCGAAGGCCCCAGAGCGGTCCCCCTGGCCCTCTTGCCGGCCCATCAATCGGCCTACGCACTGACGGTACATAAGTCCCAGGGGTCCGAGTTCGACCAAGTCGTCTTGGCGCTACCAGAAGTCTTTTGTGAGCCGCTCTGCCGGGAACTGGTTTATACCGCGCTGACCCGCGCAAAAACAAGGTTTTGTCTGTTGGGGTCCGCAGAAGTCTTTGAAGAGGCGGTACGTCAAAGCGCGACGCGCCACTCCGGCCTAGGTGCGGCCTTTTGGGGGGAGCCCGCAGCGCCCTAAATGCCGAAGAAAAAGCCTTGCCAACCCAGGGTCCCTGGCATAGAACTAGTGATTAAAGAGGACCTTCCTATCCCTCCCATAAACCGCAATGAACAAGTTATTCCTTTTTATCCTACTCCTGGCGTCTACCCTGATGGTTGGCTGTAATAACGATGCCGACAAACTCACCGCCACCAATAATTGTCCAGGTTGCGACCTGACCAACAGCTACTTCAAAAACGCCAAACTGCCCGGTGCCGACTTTTCGAAAGCGAAGATGTTAGGCATGACGCTAGAAGGCTCGGTGTTGACCAACGCCAACTTTGAAGAAGCCTTCTTGTTTAACGCGAACTTGATGAACAGCGATGTCTCGGGCGCTAATTTTAAAAACGCCAGCCTGATGACCGCCAACTTACGCAACGCCAAGATCGACGGGGCTAACTTCGAAGGGGCGGACCTTTCCGGAGCGGTCTGGTTGCAGGGGTTCCGCTGCCAATCAGGCTCCATTGGCGTCTGTTACAAAACAGCCCGAGAGAAGGTTGAAGCTACCGGCAATTGCGCCGGTTGTAACTTCTTCTCCAAAGACCTTTCCGGCCACATCTTCGAAGGAGGAAACTTCGAAAAGGCCATTTTCCACGAGACCAACCTACAAGACGTTCAGTTTAAGAACGCCAACCTCAAGGGGGCGACCTTCAAAGACGCGAACATCATGGGCGCAACCTTTGAGGGCTCCGAATTGATGGGTGCTGTGTGGGTCGACGGTAGTGAATGCGGCGATGGTTCCATCGGCAAATGTGTGCCCCATTAGATTTTGAATCCAGACACTTCAGAGATTTGACGAATGACAGAAGACATTGATTTTTCGCGGCTATCCGAAGAAGAGTTCATGGTCGAGGTGGCCGAACTATTGAAGACTTTTATGGAGTCTGACCTATCAGAGCAGCACCTCCCGGCGATGAACTCCTACTACCGCCGCCTGACCCACCAGTTAGCCACCCGTTTTGGCTTGGATACCCGCTCCGAAGGGGAAGCCAAAGACCGGCATATTGTGGTCGCTAAGACCGACGATTCAACGGTGCCCGAGGATCTACCCGAAAAGAAGAACATTATCTGGAATTTTGGCGATCAGGAGTTCTTTGTCGACCCCATGCAACGTGAGGTAGACATCTATCTGGCCGAAGATGGCACCGTTGGCGTCTGGGATGCCTCGGCCCCGGTAAGAGTCTTAGACCGTAAAAAAGTAAACACCGGTTCCTTCAAGATCAAACAAAGCCAGATTGTCTTGATCACCAGCCCAAACTGGTAGACTCTCCTAGTTGAAATCGCGTGGGTTGTCTTACATAAACCAGACAATCCACCCTTCAATTCCCATGCTTGTTGAAAAGTTCCCCGATTTAGTTTTTGTCAATACAGGCGGCAGATTTTTTTGCCCCCGTTCCATGGGGCTTCACGGCTATCCATCTGAATTAAATAGGGAATAAAAACACCCTAAAGGGTTTATAGCCTGGATTGAATTACCTAATCTGGTAGGGCCTTTCGCTAATTTTTGGAAAAAATTGGGTTTTTTCCCACAGGTTTTCCACAGCTTTGCACAAGTGCTGTTTCCTTAGGATTTTACCGGTTGTTTACGGTAAAGAAAGATCAACAGAGCCCCGCTACCCCCCATAAAGCTGGGAGCCTCTTCAAAGCTGGCGATCACCTCTTCGGGACCGGACTGCAACCAGTCCCAAACGCCACGGCGCAAGACCCCTCCTTCTACCTCCGAATTCAGGCCCTTTCCGGTGATGACCAACAAAGACCCCAGACCGCGCGCCTCGGCGGACATAAGCCGGCGGTGCACCTTAAACAAGGCGTCTTCGAGTCGTTCGCCATGTAGGTCTAGTTCGTCGTCTGGTTCAAAATCGCGGTTGATCTTGGCTGGGCGAGCCGAAACCCACCTAAAGGGCTTGGGCGAGTATTTGGGGCGGGGTTTGGGCGCGACGGGCTCGCTGGTCAACTCTAAGGGGCCAGCAAGGCTGGCTTTGGTGTTTTTGCGTGCTTTAGGGGGCGGTTGCTTACCCAATGGGCGTACGCCTAAGTTACGCATCAATTCGAAAAATTGGTCGTCGCTGCTCATGGGGCTGGAAATCAAAAGACAGAAAGGATAAGTTGACCTTGAAGACAGCTTAAAGTGAACCAAGACAAAAGGAAAGCATGAAAGTCGCGCTGATCGGATATGGACAGATGGGCCAAATGATTGACTCTATGGCGCTTCAAGCCGGAGTTGAGGTGGTCGCTAGGATCGACCCCTTCCACCCTGATGCGACACACCGAGCCGCCGATGCCTTGTCCCTCAAAGACGCCCAAGTGGCCATTTGCTTTACGGCGCCTGAGGTTGCCTTGGAAAACATAACACAGGTTCTTAAGGCCAAGAAACACTTGGTCATGGGCACCACCGGATGGCTGGAACACAAGGAACAGGTGGCCCAACAGGTATCGGAGGCCGGGGTAGGGATGGTTTATAGTTCCAACTTCTCCATCGGCGTCAACCTCTTCTTCCATATTGTCTCCGAAGCGGCCCAAATGATTGATCCCTTTGAGATGTACGACGTCTTAGCCCTAGAAGCCCACCACCGCCTTAAAAAAGACAGCCCCTCGGGCACGGCTTTGACCTTAGGCGACATGCTGCTAGAAAAGCTCAGCCGCAAGAAACGTTTGGCGACCGAACGCCTGGACCGTAGGCCCGAAGAAGATGAATTACACTTTGCGTCGGTACGCGGAGGCTCGATCCCCGGCACCCACAGCGTGGTCTTCGATTCGGAGTTCGACAGCATCGAGCTAACCCATCGGGCCCGCAACCGGGGCGGCTTTGCTTCGGGCGCTTTGGTGGCCGCAAAATGGATCGCCGGGCAGAAGGGTTTTTATACCGAAAAAGAGATGATGGCTCAGTTACTTGGGCGGTAAGCCGCATTTAGCCTAAGGGCGCTGAATAGCCACTTAGGCGAGCGGATGAGAAGAATGGATTAAGACTGCTGGGCTGCCCATTGGGCCATGAAGCGAGGCACCTGGAGTACTTCACCGTTAGCCAATATCTTGGCTAGCGGATCTTCGGCCAAGGTGGCGTCCAGATAGGCCAAGTTCCAGTAGCCCTGCTCGGTTTGCAGTTGCGACGGGCTGGTGACCTTACCCACCTGTTTGTCTTCGACCATCAAGGGCTGGTCCGGTTCTAGGGGATTTTGGCTTAAAACCTGTTCTAAGCGCTGGCGCACCCGGCCCCGGAATTTGATCCGGCTGATGGGTTCTTGGCCCAGATAACAGCCCTTCTGGAACTCAATGTAGGGCTCTAGGGCCGCTTCTTGGGGCAGTTGATGGGCCCCGTAGTCAACCCCTGGGCGCACGATCCCAAAGAGGGGGCGAAGCTCCTCGTAAAGGCTCATGCCAATCGGCGTGAAGCCCGAAGCGGCCAATTGGGCAAAAAACCCTGCCGCCCCGAATAACACCGCAAAGCCACCATTGCCACTTAAGATCAGTTCCCCACCCAAGGTTTCAGCATTTTGCGCAAAGCCAAAGACCATGGCCATCTCTAAGGGTTCTTTAGAGATTTCAAACTGTACATCTTCGGTAATGGCGTAAAAATCCAGGTGCTTGTGTAGTTTGACCTCTTCGCCGGGGTCCGTGAAAATCAGCACGCGGTCCGCTTCGGCGAAGATATGGGTGTCAAAGATCACATGGCCGCTGTTGTCGGTAAAGAGACAGCGGGTGCCCTCACCGGGCTTGAGCATCCGAAGGTCCGTGGGCCCAAGGCCGTTGAGGTAGGCGACCCGGTCGCCGCCGGTCACCACCACCAAACCGGCAGGGTAAGGAAAAAAGACCTTCGAAAAGTCTTCGATCTGGTCCGGTGGGGTGAGTTGGATGGCGATTTGGTGCCCTTCGTGTTCAATGAACTGGCCCTGATCGAATTGGGAGAAGAAGTCGCTCATGTTTATTGATGGATCGATTGGTGGTTCCAGGCGTCCAGGGCGGCCTCCTTCAAAGCTTCAGAAAAGCTCGGATGGGCATAGCAGAGTCGTCCTAGTTCTTCGGCCTTAAGCCCTTGGTCCAGGGCCAAGGCGGCGGTAGCGATCAGGTCGGTGACCCGTTCGCCAATCAAGTGAATACCTAACAGTTTCCCGCTGGCTTCGTCGGTGAGTAACTTTGCAAAACCGTCGGCCGCTCCGGCGGCCATGGCCCGGCCTAAGGCACGGAAATTAAACTTACCTACGCTGTAGGCGATGCCTTGGGCCTTTAATTGTTCTTCACTGAGTCCCACTGCGGCCACCTCGGGGTGGCTGTAGACCACCGCCGGTATGGTCGAGCGGTGCGGGGTTTGGTTCGCCAGTTGTTCTACCAGCCAAACCCCTTCTTCGCTGGCTTTATGGGCCAACATAGCCCCGCCGATCACGTCGCCAAAGGCATATACGCCGGGCAGGTTGGTTTGGAATTGTGGGTCCACCTGGATGAAGCCGCGCTGGTCAAGCAGCACCCCGGCCTCTTCAAGCCCCAGCCCAGAGGTATAAGGCTTTCGCCCCACCGCCACCAGCGCTTTCTCGGCGCTTAGCTCGAAGGGGTTGCCCTTGGGGTCTTGCCCCTGGGCGACGACTCCGCCCGCTTGGAGCTTTAAGGCTTCTAGGCGGTGGCCTAATTTAAAGCCCAGCTTTTGTTTTTTCAGGCAACGCAGCAGTTCTTTGCCGAGTTCTCGGTCCATCTCCGGCAGCAACCCATCGGTCAGCTCAATGACGGTGACCTCAGTCCCCAAGCGGTGGAAGACCTGACCCAGTTCCAAGCCGATCACCCCGCCCCCGATCACCAACAGGCTCTTGGGCAATTCAGCGAGGCTCAGGGCCTCGGTGCTGGTCAAGATGTTTTGGCCATCGGGCGGGGCGAAGGGCAGGCTGGCGGGCTTGCTGCCAGTGGCCAACAGCAGGTGCTTGGCGGCTAATATTCCCTGACCACTTACCTCCAATTGACCGGGCCCTAGCAGCTTGGCCTTGCCTTGAATCCAGTCGATCTGGTTTTTTTTAAAAAGATAGGCTAAGCCTTTGTGGTTTTGGGCCACCACTTGATCTTTGCGGGCGACCATAGCGGGCCAATCGGCTTGTAGTCCTTCCACTAAAACCCCCATAGACCCGGCCTTGGCGGCGGACTCATAGGCTCCACTGGACTCCAATAGGGCTTTCGAGGGGATGCACCCGACGTTCAAACAGGTGCCCCCAGGGACGGGATATTGTTCGATCAGCCCCACCTTAAAGCCCAATTGGGCGGCGCGGATGGCGGCCACATAGCCCCCAGGGCCGGACCCGACGATTAATAGGTCATAACTCATGGATTTTGTTTGATGTAAAGGTCCCAAGTGCTTTTGAGCATGTTTTCTAAGTCCGATTCCTGCACCTTCCAATCCAAAACATCAGCCGCCATCTGGGCCGAAGCGTATACATTGGCAGCGTCTCCTTCACGCCGACCGACCACTTTGCGGGGTATGGGCCTGCCACAGATCCGCTGGCTGTTGTCTACCACCTCCTGGACCGAATACCCCTGGCCTGCGCCTAGATTGATCACCAAATTTTCTCGGCCTTGCTTTAGGTGGCCGTAGGCGGCTACGTGCCCACGGGCGAGGTCCGAGACGTGGATATAGTCCCGTACCCCGGTGCCGTCGGGGGTGTCGTAATCGTCGCCTAAGATCAGCAATTCACTGCGTTGCCCTAGCGCCGTCTCCATCACAATGGGGATCAGGTTTTGGGGGTTGTGTTCTAAACCGGTGATGCGCCCTTGGGCGTCGTACCCGGCGGCGTTAAAATAGCGCAACGCCGCGTATTTTAAGCCCCGCAGTCGGGCGTACCAGCCCAAATACCCCTCGATTTGCAGCTTCGTGTAGCCATAAAAATTGATTGGAACGGTCGGATGTGCCTCGTCCATCGGCAGGTATTGGGGCATCCCGTAGACCGCCGCAGTGGAAGAAAAAATCAACTTAGAATCCGGCTGGGAGGCATAGGCCTCCAGCAGGTTGAGGCTGCCGATTAAGTTTTGGCGCGCATAGGCTTCGGGCTCTAACATAGACTCCCCGGCGGCCTTCAGCGCCGCCAAATGTACCACGCCGTCCCAGGTTCGCTCAAAAACTTGAGCTAATTGGGCAGGGTCTAAAATATCGCCTTCGATCAGCTCCATCCCCTCTTGCAGGTTGCTCCTGCGCCCGGTGCTGAGATTATCCAACACCGTAACCTGGGCACCGGTCTCTGCAAAGGCTAGTGCGACATGGCTGCCAATATAACCGGCACCCCCTACAATCAATATTTGGTCTGACATGGATTTATTATAGAGGTTACTTGCTCCAACTTTGGGGCAGAAACAGAATCAAAAGCGTGATGATCTCCAGGCGGCCCAACACCATATTGAGAGACAAAACCCATTTGGTAAAGTCTCCTAGATGCGCGAAGTTGTCGGTGGGGCCGACGCTGCCCAAGCCTGGGCCAATGTTTGATAAACAGGCAATAACCGCGCTGATGGCGGTGATAAAGTCCGTCTGGAAACTGACCAGCAGAATCGAGAAAACCATCACCGAAATGTAAATAAACAAAAAGCCCAGAATACTACTCAAAACCGACCGTTCGACCACCTGATCTTGCATCTTCACGTCCCGGACTAAGTGAGGGTGCAGCAGCTTGAGCATCTCTACATACATGTATTTAAGCACCAACATAATCCGCACCGACTTTACACCGCCCGAGGTACTACCGGCACATCCGCCCATTACCATCAACAAAAGCAATAACATCTGGCCAAAGATTGGCCAAAGTTCAAAGTCGGCGGTACCGAAGCCAGTGGTGGTGACGATGGAAACGACGGTAAAGGCGACGCCCCTTAAGGCGGATTCAAAATGCCCCCCTTGCACCGTCAAAATCACGGTGGTGATGGCGGCGATGGAGAGGCCGACGACTAGGAGATAAAAATGTAGCTCCGAGTCCTTTAGGTAGTATTTCGGGTTAAACTTCTGAAATAAAAATCGGTAATGCAGCGCAAAGTTAACGCCCGCCAACAACATAAACAGCGTAATGATCCACTCTATCAGCGGGTTATGGAACCCGGCGACCGAGGCATTTTTGGTCGAGAAGCCCCCGGTGGACATGGTGGCGAAGCTGTGGTTGATCGAGTCAAACAGGTTCATGCCCGCCAACCATAAAAGGGCGACCAACAACAGGGTAAACAGAAGATAAACAATCCACAAAACCTTCGCGGTATCTTGGATGCGGGGGGTCAGCTTTTCGGCGGTGGGCCCGGGAACCTCGGCTTGGAAGATCGACATACCGCCAATATCCAAATAGGGGATGATGGCGATGGTCAAAACGATAATCCCCATCCCCCCAAACCATTGGGTCATGCTGCGCCAAAGCAGCAGCGGTTGGCTTTTGTTTTCGATCTCAGTAAATACCGACGCGCCGGTGGTCGTGAAGCCGGAGATGGACTCAAAATAGGCGTCTGTTAGGCTAGGAACGGCGTCAGAAAAGAGATAAGGCAGGGCACCAAACAAGCCCGCCGCGAGCCAACCAAAAGAAACCAGGGCAAAGCCGTCTTGGTTTTTTAGGGGGTTGCCGGTCTTAGGTAAGGCCAGCAAAGCCCCACCACAGGCAGCCGAAAGCCCAAAGCTCATCAAAAAAGCCTTCAAGTCGGGGCTCCCGGTCAGGGCCGCAAAGATGGTGGGCACCAACAAACCAAGGGCGATGATCAACACCACCACCCCCAAGGCCTTTAATATGGAAAGGATTTGCAACTCAAGCCTCCACGGTGGATTCGAACCGAGCCATAACCTGGGCACGGTCCAGTTTGTGGATCATCAAGAACAAAAGATCATCTTCTTTTAAGATCGTTTTGGGCCGTGGCAAAACGTAGTGTCCGCCCCGGTGGATCAGACCCACCGAAGAGGCCTCGCCTAAGTCCATTTGCTCGATACTGCGCCCTAAAACGGGACTGCCCGCCTTGAGGTGGAGCTGGAAGACCTCCATATGGGCTTGAGAGAAGTAAGACTCCACGTCGCCGCCTTGGATAAACCGGTTCAGGTGGCGCGCCGTCAAGATGCGCGGGCTGATTGCTCGTTCGATCTGGGTCCCCTGCTGCAAAATAGGGATCAGTTCCTGCTGTTTTACCAGACAGATGGTTTTTGCGTCGCAATGGGCTTTCGCCAAAAGGCAGGCGGCAATGTTGATTTCTTCTTTAGAGGCCACAGAAATAAAGAAATCCATCTCGTCTAGACCTTCAGCGACCAGCTTTTTCAGCTCCGTTCCGTCAAAATTCAACACCAGGGCCTTGCGCAGACGCCCGGCAATACTCTGGGCGCGTTGTTCGCGCATTTCGATGATCTTGACCTGATGGGGCGTGTCTTCGAGCAAACGGGCCAAGCGGAAACCGATATGGCCGCCGCCGTTGATCATGATCCGCTTCTTGCGCATTGCCGCACGGGCATAACCCATCTGCTCCCGCAGCAGGTTGTGGGCTTGGTTGGGGCTGAAGAAGTAGACCACGTCATTGGGCTCGACCAGCGTTTCGTCATGGGGCAGAAAGCAGCGGTCGTGGCGTAGTAGAAGCGCCGGAACGACCCGCAGCCGCTCTAGCTGATTGCGGACTTCGCCAAAGCTCTTGCCCATGAAGCTACAAAAGGGCTGCATCCGGTAACCCAAAAAAAGTAGCTTGCCGTCGTCAAACTGATGCTGGTCGATCAAATTAGGGGTCATCACCAGCTGAAAGAGTTCGGCGGCGACTAACTCGACGGGATTGATGATGAAGTCAATCCCGAGGGATTTTAGGGATTCTTCCCGCTTAGAGCCCTCTAAATGGACCGAGCGGATCCGGCAGACCGTCTTACTGACACCGCTGGCCTTGGCCATTTTACAGGCGATCATGTTGGTTTCGTCGGAGTTGGTGATCGCTAAGAACAGATCCGCGTCTTTCAGGTGGGATTTTGAAAGAAACCTCGAATCCACCACGTTCGACAAATCCACCGCAACCTTGAAACGCTTTTCAATGGATTTCAACGTCTTGGCGTCGGTATCCACCACCGAAAGGTCCATCCCCTCGCGGGCAAGCTTTTCAATTAGGTTGTAGCCGACCTCTCCGGCTCCGGCGATGACGATTTTCAATTAGGGCTCCGGCAATAATAGGGTCCTTCTTTGTAGCGCGGCAAGACTCAGCTTGGCAAGGGGCGCAACGGGCGTTAGCGCCCGGTTTTAGCGGTTGACGGCCCCCGGTAGGGCAGGTAAGTGTTAAGCTTACCTAAAACAACAGCCTATTTGCCCAAAGGGAGTCTTAGAAGATGTTTTCACTGATACCCGATCTTTACGCCATGCAGCCCCAAGGGGGCGGTTCCGGAAACGAGATGACCAGCCAGCTGGTGATGTTCGGTGCTATTTTCATGATCTTCTTCTTTTTGGTGATCCGGCCCCAACAAAAAAAGGCCAAAAATCTCGCCAAAATGATCGACAACCTCAAGAACGGTGACGAAGTGATCACCGCTGCGGGCATCTACGGTAAGATCAAAAAGAAATACGACGAAAAAGACTATATGGAACTGGAAATCGCCCACAACACGGTGATCCGGGTCCAAAAGTCCCAAGTGACGGCAGTCGTTGAGAAAGATTCTAAGGAGAAAAGCGAATCATGAGCTTGACCTCAAAAGCCCTGATGATTCTAGCCGTCCTGGCGGCGGCTATATATTACGACCTCCCCACCGTCCACAGCTTTATGCCCGAAGAACCCGGTGCCCAAAGGGCGCGCATCGAGTCTCGGTATAAGGAGATCAAGCGTCTGGTCGAGCCACTTAAGGCGATGCACCTAGCCTTGGCGGAACCTGATCAAAACCGCATCCAGCTATTGGTGGGCGAAGGGGCCCGAGTCCCGATGGACAACCCTATCTTTGCCGGTTTGGTCCAGGACCGCTTTGAGCTAAAGGAAATCGACGGCTCTAACTATCTGGTGCTTAAGCCTGAGTTTACCAAAGAAACCTTTGTTTCAAAGGTAGCGAAAGAGCTAGACGGGCTGTTCACCAACGTCCGCAAGATCGAAACGATCCAATTGGCCGCCGGTGGCGATTCCATCCTCATTTCGCTCAAGAAAACCCGCCGTTTGGGCGAAACGACGGAGCCGCTCAAAAGCATTTTAGGCAGTGACCTAGAAGCTTTTTACAAAGAAGAAGGCGATGCCTACCAACTGCGGCCTAAAGAATTGGCCAACGTCGTTAGCTTAGGCCTTGACCTACAAGGCGGTATGTACCTAGACGTCGGTGTTGAGGTCGATGTGGTCGCCCAGAAGGTGGTCGAACGCGCCGCCGAGGCTTTAGAGCTTAAGTTGCTCGAAAACCACGTCAACTACGACTCTGTTTTGGTCACCTCAGAGCGCCAGATTGAAGTTTCCTTGTCGCCTGACGAGAACCTAGACCTAGCCTCAGATGACTACGCCCGGATCGTTGGTGCCGATTTTGACATCAAGACCACCCCGGTGGGGCGGCTCTTGAGCATGAAGCCAGAAGCCGACCGGGCCGTCAAACAGCGCGCTATCGAACAGGCTTTAGAGACGATCCGCAACCGGATCGACCAATTAGGCGTTAAAGAACCCAGCATCCAACGACGCGGTGAAGACAGCATCATCGTACAGCTACCGGGCCTCAAAGACCCCGATCAAGCCCGGCGCGTGATCGGACAGGTGGCGGTGTTGGACTTCCAATTGGTGACGAAAAACGTAACCCCCGAGACGGCCACTGACGAGCATATTGTCCGTTACCAGGAGGTCCGCGACGAAACCACCAAAGAAGTGATCAACCGGGTTCCTTATGTACTGGAAAAAAAGGTCTTGCTGCAAGGCGACGTGATCCGCGATGCCCGCGTTGGTTTTGGTCAGACCGGACAGGCCTATGTAAGCATCTCCTTTGACGCCGAAGGCAAAGAGGTATTCGGCAAGGTCACCGGCGAAACGGTGGGCCGCCAGTTGGCGATTGTCTTGGACGGTAAGGTCCAGTCGGCCCCGAGAATCAACGAAAAGATTGATGGCGGAGAAGCCCAAATCACCGGCAGCTTTAGCCCCGAAGAAGCAAGCGAGCTGGCTTTGGTCCTGCGCTCCGGTGCTTTGCCCGCACCCATCGTGATCCACGAAGAGCGCACCATTGGCGCGAGCCTCGGCCAAGACAGCATCCGCCAAGCCTTGGTATCCTTGGTGATTGGTTTTTCCATCGTGATGATCTTCATGGTTGTCTACTACCGCGTCGCGGGGGTCTTCGCGGTCCTGGCGCTGGTGGGCAACCTTTCGCTGATTGTGGCGGCTTTGGCCTACTTCCAGGCGACTTTAACCTTGCCGGGTATGGCGGGCATCGTCTTGACCATCGGTATGGCCGTAGATGCCAACGTGTTGATCTTTGAGCGGATCCGAGAAGAACTCCGCAAAGGCACCAACCACCGCTCGGCGATCCAAATTGGCTTCGCTAAAGCGACCACCACCATCTTAGACTCGAACATCACCACCATCTTGGCGGCGATCATCCTGTTCCAGTTTGGTACCGGCCCCATCAAGGGTTTTGCCGTTACGCTGTCGATTGGCATCGTGGCTAGTATGTTTACTGCTATCATCGTAGGCAAGTTCCTCTTTGAACTGGTCTATCTAAACCGTTCGCGACTCGACAAGATCTCGATTTAAGGGACCATGAAGTTTTTTCAAGACCAGCCCAGTTTTAACTTTATGGGCAAAAAGAATCTGGCCGGTGGCCTATCAGTTTTACTGATTCTGATCTCCATCGCCTCTTTCTTCGCCGTGGGTGTCAATTATGGAATCGACTTCAAAGGGGGCACACTGATCCAAGTGCAGTTTCCTCAGGAACCCGATCTAGGACGCCTACGCAGCCTTTTTGGCGACCGGGTAACCGGTCAGGTGGCGATCACCAACTTCGGCGACCAAGGCGACCATGAAGTGTTGATTACCCTGCCCCAGGACGCTTTTGAGAACAACGCCAACGTCTCGGCTCAGGTCCAAGAGGTGTTTAATAAAGAGTTCCCGGTCTACGACATGCGCCGCGTTGAGTCCGTAGGGGCCAAGGTAGGCGACGAGTTGAAGGAAAAGGCGCTAGACGCTGGACTCTTTGCTTTGATCGGTATTTTGGTCTATGTGGGGATCCGCTTCCATTGGCGCTACGGCGTCGCGGCGGTGGTGGCGTTGTTTCATGACGTAACCATCACCATGGGTGTCTTCATCTTGGCGGACAAGGAATTCAGCCTGACGATTGTGGCGGCCGTGTTGACCATCATCGGTTATTCGCTAAACGATACCATTGTGGTCTTTGACCGCATCCGTGAGAACGTGGCCAAACTGCCCAAGTCGAGCTTGTTGGACGTGATCAACCGCAGCATCAACGAGAGCTTAAGCCGCACGATCCTGACCTCGTTAACCACCTTCTTGGTGGTGGCCGCCCTATTCATCTTCGGCGGTGAGATCATCCACGACTTCTGTTTTGCCATGATCATCGGCTTGGTGGTGGGTACCTATTCTTCGATCTTCGTGGCCAGCCCGGTGGTTTGGTTGCTCGAACAGCGCAAGAGGGCGCGCTAAATGGGACTGGATCGAGACGATTTTTTTGGTCGTCTGAAAGAACAACTGAAGCCCTTGGTCACCGAAGCCCTAAGCGCCGAATTCGGCGACTTGGGGCCCTTGGTTTTTAAGTTTGAAACCCCGCCGGACCAGAGCATGGGCCACTTGGCCCTGGCTTGCTTTCCCTTTGCCAAGGCCGCTAAATCGGCACCGCCGAAGATCGCCGCCAATCTAGCCGCTAGCCTGTCTGCTCAGGCTGCCTTAGAGCCTTTGGCCTACATAACCGCAGCGGGTCCTTACCTGAACTTCATGCTCAAACCGGCCTATTTGGCCGCGCAGTTGATGCCGCAGGTGACCCAACCAGATTTTGGGGACGCTAGCTTAGGCCGCGGCCAGCGGGTGCTGCTTGAATATTCAAGCCCCAACACCAACAAACCGCTGCATCTTGGCCACGGCCGCAACAACCTGCTGGGTATGGCGTTGGCCAACCTGTTGGAGCGGGTGGGTTATGAGGTGACCAAAGCCAACTTGGTTAACGACCGGGGCATCCATATCTGTAAGTCCATGTTGGCCTACCAGCGCTGGGGTAACGGAATCACCCCAGAATCAAACCAGCAAAAGGGCGATAAACTGGTCGGTGATTTTTACGTGCTCTATGACCAGAAATCCAAAGAGAT
This sequence comes from bacterium, assembly GCA_032250835.1. GTDB lineage: Bacteria > SAR324 > SAR324 > XYD2-FULL-50-16 > XYD2-FULL-50-16 > TamC13-09. The sequence goes on along the minus strand of JAVVEA010000001.1, from coordinate 114,596 downwards.
TGAAGGCCTCGACGAAGCCGCCAGCGAAATGCTGCGGCAATGGGAAGCCGGTGAGCCCGAGGTGCGTAAATTATGGGCCCAGATGAACCAGTGGGTGATGGCGGGCTTTAAAGAGACCTACCAACGCTTAGGCTGCCAATTTGACCAGTTTTATTTTGAGTCCGAAACCTTCGAATCAGGCCGCCAGATCGTTTTGGACGCCAAAGAAAAGGGACTTTGCCAGGTCGAAGACAACGGTGCGCTTTCCATCGACCTTGACGACCTGGGCTGGGGCAAAAAAATCCTGCTGCGCGGCGACGGTACCAGCATGTATATAACCCAGGACCTGGGTACGACGGTACAGAAGTACCAGGACCACCAGTTTGACCGCAGCTTTTTTGTGGTCGGCAATGAACAGGACCTTCACTTTAAGATGCTCTTTGAGGTCTTAAAACGCTTCGGCTATGACTGGGCCGAGAGGCTCGAACACATCAGCTACGGGATGATCACCCTGCCTGAAGGCAAGATGAAAAGCCGCGAAGGGACGGTGGTCGATCTGGATGATTTGCTCGACGGCATGAAAGAGCTGGCCATAGAAGAGATCAAGGCCCGCGACAACCTCGCGGTTGAGCAGATTGAGGCCACCGCAGAGGCCATCGGTCAGGCGGCGGTCAAATATTACATCTTGCGCGCCGGTGCGGCCAAAGAGATCCAGTTCAACCCCAAAGAAAGCCTCGCTTTTGAAGGGGCTACGGGTCCTTACCTACAATACACCCACGCCCGCATCCATAGCCTGTTATCTAAAGCCGTCCTCGAAGCCGAGGCCCAGCCCGTTTTGGACGGAGCCGGACCTTGGGGCGATGGCGAGCGGGAAATGTTAGTCCTTTTGGCGCGTTATTATGAGGCCCAGGTTCAAGCGGCCACCGACCGGAACCCGGCGGTGCTCTGTAGCTACCTCTTTGACTTAGCCAAGGGATTTAACAAGTATTATTACGAAACCCCGATCCTTCGGGGCGAAGCCAAAATGCTGCCGGGCCGTTTGGGCCTTTGTGCGGCCGTCCGCGCCGTGTTGGCCAAAGGCCTGACGACGTTGGGCATCGAACCTTTAGACAAGATGTAAGCCCATGAGCAGCGAAGTTACGATGGATAAGATCATCTCTCTGGCCAAACGCCGGGGTTACGTCTTTCCGGGCAGTGATATTTACGGAGGCCTAGCCAACTCTTGGGACTACGGCCCGCTGGGCGTTGAGCTTAAGAATAACGTCAAGAAGGCTTGGTGGAAGTCCTTTGTTTCCTCTCGCCTCGACGTGGTGGGCTTAGATTCGGCGATCCTGATGAACCCTAAGGTTTGGGAAGCTTCGGGTCACGTAGGCGGGTTTTCTGACCCCCTGATGGACTGTAAGCAGTGCAAACTGCGCCACCGGGCCGACAAATTGATTGAAGAAAAGCTAGAGTCCCTGGGCCGCGAAGTCAGTGAAGCGGCGGGCAAAAGCCACAGCGAACTCAAGCAGATGATCGACGACTTAGGCATCGACTGCCCTAAATGCGGCGCCCATGACTATACGGACATCCGTGAATTTAACTTGATGTTCAAGACCTTTGTGGGCGTTACCGAAGATGCCAGCTCCGTGGTCTACCTGCGGCCCGAAACGGCTCAGGGTATTTTTGTGAACTTCAAACATCTGGCCACCACCACCCGCAAGCGTATCCCCTTTGGGGTCGCCCAGATCGGTAAGGCCTTCCGCAACGAGATCACGCCGGGCAACTTCACCTTCCGTACCCGCGAATTCGAGCAGATGGAACTAGAATACTTCTGCCACCCCGACCAGAGCCTGGAGGCTCATGAAACCTGGAAAAACTTCTGCGCCAAGTGGCTCGATGACCACGGCATGACCGCAGAAAAAACCCGGATGCGTGACCATGAGGCCGACGAATTAAGCCACTATTCTAAGGCCACCAGCGACATTGAATTTCAGTTTCCCTTTGGCTGGGGGGAGCTTTGGGGAATCGCCCACCGGGGCGATTTCGACCTGACCCAACACCAGACCCACAGCGGCAAGGACCTGATCTACCATGATCCGGTCAGCAATGAAAAATATTTACCCCATGTGATCGAGCCTAGTTTAGGCGTCGATCGGGTGGCTCTGGCCTTTTTGTTGTCCGCCTACGACGAAGAAGAAGTCGGCGAAGGCGATGTACGCGTGGTGCTGCGGCTCCACCCTAAACTGGCTCCGGTTAAGGTTGCGGTCTTGCCGCTTTCAAAGAAGCTGGCCGAGCCCGCGATGGAGCTCTTTGAGAAGCTGGCACCCTACTGGCCCTGTGACTTTGACGAAAGCCAGTCGATTGGCAAGCGTTACCGCCGCCAAGACGAAGTGGGTACGCCCTACTGTGTTACCTTTGATTTTGATTCCTTAGAGGATCAGGCCGTAACGGTGCGCGAACGCGACAGCATGCAACAAGAACGGGTCCCTATCGACCAGTTGATTGGATATTTTCACAAACGTAATCTCTTTTAGGTTCAGATGAGTAAGGAATTGGAAGAGGGGCGCAAGCTCCAGCTAGACTATAGCAAACTGAAAAAAGTGGCCCGCTGCGGAGAGGACGTCTTACCTGCGGTGGCGCAAGATATGGAAAGCGGTGAGATATTGATTATCGGCTACGCCAACCGCAAAGCCCTAGAGCACACCATTAAAGAGCAGGTCGCTACCTTTTGGAGCACCAGCCGCAATGAGCTTTGGATTAAAGGGGCCACTTCAGGTGAATACCTCTACGTGCATGAAGTGCTGGTCAACTGCGAGCAAAACTCGGTATTATACCTTTGTACCTTGGCTAACGAGGGCGCTTGCCACACCAAAAACCACGAAGGCGTCCCCCGCTTGGGCTGTTTTTATCGCCGCATTGACGAGCAGGGCCGCCTGGAAAACCTAGACCCCTAGATGGCCGAACAAATGATCCGGGTCCGGCTTAAGCCGGGCCAAGTCAATGCCTTTAAATCCTGGGTCGCGCAGCGCCAAGCCTACCGCGCCGAGTTCCGCGCGGCGCTGGCTGAGTTGGGCGTGACCTATGAAATGCTGGCTTTAGAAGAGCTGAAAGACGGGACTTGGCTTCTGTTTTACATTGAAGCCGAAGACCTCAAAGCCGCTTCAGAGGCGTTAAAAGCCTCCCAGCACCCCTACTTTATCGACTTTAAGGCCTGGATTTCCCTAGCCTGGGAAACAGACAGCCTCAAGTTGCATCCGGTCTTATTCAGCAGCCATACAGAATGAAGGCCTAAAGGTCTGGTGCTTCGCCGGCCCCCCCAACCAGCCCGCCCTAGAGAACCCCTTAGGGCCGCTAGACCGTCATTGTGCCGGGCGTCGGCTTGGAGTTGAGCTGGTGGCCGCTGGGGACCTCCGGCCTATCTGTGCCCCCACCAATCAGCCAAGGCAAAGGCCAGGAACCAGCCGCGCTGCGTTGGAGCAGATCCGGTAGCGAGTTAAGGTTGAAGGTATGGGTCTGGGGTCTTTTGGGGCACGAGGATAAAAGAGTCTCTCTCAAGCCCTCAGACCCTCAAGAGGCCAATCACGCCAAAAACAATCCAAAGAACCGATAAGGATTCATCCTCTGTTTAAATCTGGATTGCAGGAGCCTTGGGACTCTGCGAGAGCAGGTCCCTAAATAAGTTATAGCCGGTGTTTTTATAGGCCTAGAAGGCTTCAGAATGAACTTCAGGAGGTCAAGAACCCGTGGTGTTCCTTTTTCGCGACGCTGATCTTCTGGACCGTACTGGGGTCGTTTGGTGCTTCGACCAGGTTTTGCGGTGGGGCGCTGAGCTCGGGGTTCTGGGCCTCTGCCGGAGCCTTCAGGCGGTTGCGGGCCAGACGCCGTTCGGCACCTTGCATTAGGTCTTTGTATTCGACCTTCATCCGGTCTAGTTCTTGGGTCAATTGAGACAACACCATCACCGAATCGCGGTCTTCTGCGGCATCGATGCTCAAATAGCCTTCAGCAGGCAAGCCCTCAAAACATTTGGAGATTTTCTTGAGGTAGCCATTCATCACTGGTTTGGCCATATCCTGGCCCTGTTGCTGCTGCACCACCTCCATCACGTACTTGACCAACGTTTCCCGCTTGATCACGTCGATGCTTAGGTAGTCCACCAACCGGGCAAAGGCATCCACCAGTTCCTTGGGCAAAGCCAGGGTGTAATGGACCGGGTGGGCCGCTTCGAAGGTCATCACCTCAAGGGGTTGGACCTGCTGCTTATCACGCCCGAAGACTTCATTGACGAACTCGTAGAGCAGGCTAAAGAGTTGGTTGAGCTGCCCCGCCATATCCAGGCTGAAGCGCACCTCTAAGGGTAAGTGATAATAGACCTTTACCGATCCCATCCCGCTGATTTGGGGCTGATGTTCGGCGACGCCCAAAATCCGGGTCGCGGCTAGGTATTTTTCTACATAGGAGTCCCAACAGATGCCGATGCGGTCAATCTCTTGGATGAAAGCCACCAGAACGCGGTCGGTAACCACTGATTTCTGGTACTTGTAAAATTCCCAATGAGACTGAAGCAGCTCGTAGATCGAGTCGGCAACGGACTTTAGCTCGCTAAGGTCGTTGAGTTTGGCGGGCTCGCCACCTTGGCCAACAAATTGTTCGAGTTTGATGATCTCGCTCAAGAAAGCCTTCTTGACCGCTTCGATATTGCGGCAGACTTCTTCGGAGAAAAGACGGGGGCGTAGGTCCTCTTGCAGAAAGGGACTGACGCGGTTTTGCTCAACCGCAGTACCCAGAGAGGCATGAAAATCGTTACAAAGTTCAATGTAAAATCCGAAGTTTGACTTCATCAATTTGAAGAAGCCTTCACTTACGGGGATGCTTTTTTTGAACTGAGTCCTTAGCTGGTGCAGGAACACGAAACTCTCCTCCCTGGGCCTAGCGTGATTAATTGACCAATTCGATATCGCTAAAGAAATAAGCGATTTCGGTCTTGGCGGTGTCGGGGCCATCGGACCCGTGCACCGTATTTTCGCCGATTGAATCGGCGTGGTCCTTGCGGATGGTGCCTTCGGCAGCTTCGGCCGGATTGGTGGCACCCATCAATTCGCGGTTTTTGGCAATGGCACCGGCCCCTTCCAAAACGCTAATCACCACCGGGCCGCTGCACATAAAGTCGCAAAGCTCGCCAAAGAAGGGGCGGGCAGAGTGTACAGCATAAAAACCTTCGGCTTCTTTGCGCGAAAGGTGAACCAACTTCATGGCGGCGATTTTCAGGCCAGCCTTCTCGAAGCGGTTCAAGATGTCGCCGATTACGCCTTTTTTGACGCCGTCGGGCTTGATGATGGAAAGGGTACGTTCAGTTGACATTGTTCCTCAAATTGTCGTGTAAAGCAAAGAGTTTTGCAAGTGTTATCACTGGTAATTCCATAACCCCGCACGCCGTTCTTTGGCAAGGGATTGGGCTTGACTGTACTCTTTAATTTCTGGTGGATCGGCGTCTTCCATAAAGAAATAAGAAAGACCCTGATAAATCATCCACTTGTTTATGTTGCGTAAGATCCGGGCGCCGGACTCATCGGATACTTCCATGGTCACATAGGCTTCAAGCTGTTTGGATTTGGGCTGATAATGCACCTCAGCTAAGACTTCCCGATTCAATAATTGAGTTTCCAGTACCTGAGTGGTATACTCTTGCCAACGCTTACGAAAGGCCACCTCGTCTACTGAAGCGAGGGGAGAGACAAATTTGATCAAGACGCGGAGGTTGCGGTCTTTATCGTCTCGGTTGCGGCGGGCCAGGGTTTCGGCTACAATTTGATAGGACTGTCGTTCTTCAAAATGTAACCAGAGGCTGTGCAGGTCCGCATCGATCTTGGCGACCCGGGCCTTGATCATCTGGGGCTGTCCTTCGCGGGGTTGTCGCACCGCCCCTTTATAGTCCTTAGGGACCATCTTTTTAGGGCGCACGTAGACATAGCGGCCGGTTTTTTCATTGAAATAACCACCGTCCTGGTCCAGTTCCTTGCTTTGGCACCCTGCGAATATCAGAGGGACCAACAAGGCGCTAAGCCACCATAAGAGCGAGTGCGTTCGGCGCATGAACCTTTGATTCCAGGGGATCCAGCCCGTTTATTAAATGCAGAGTGTAACCGATGGAGTCTAAAAAAGCCAGCTTTCTGATTGCCATGCCTTCGCTACAGGAGTCGCTCTTCTCTAAGAGCTTAATCCTGATGGCTGAACACCACAGTGAAGGGGCCCTGGGGTTTATTGTCAACCACGACACCGGGGCCAACCTAGCCCAGGCCCTGCGACTTTTAGACCTCTCTTCGATTGATGGTGTAGACCTACCCCTGCTCTTAGGGGGCCCGGTTCAGACCGATTTTTTTTGGCTGTTGCACGAACCGAGCGCCCGTTGCGAAGGAACCATGTTGCTAAACCAGGAGGTCTACTTGAGTCCGGCTTCTAGTATCTTAGCCCTGCCGGTAGCCGAGCGGCCGCTGATCTTTCAAGCAGGGATCGGCTATGCGGGCTGGGGTCCGGGCCAATTGGACCGGGAAATCGTCGAAGGATCATGGTGGGAAGCGGAGTTAGACCTTAAGTTGCTGTTTGAAACGCCCCTGGAAAAGCGCTGGCCTGAAGCCTTTGAATCCCTTGGGGCTCACGTTCAAGACCTGATCGATCCGGGCGATACTGCCGGGCCGATTTTCAACTAACGGCCATGGGCCCCCCAACTACCCTGGGGACCGCCCTCCTGGAGGGCAACATGAAAAGTTTAGTCATTGAAGACGACCTGGGCAGTCGGTTGCTGCTGGAACGCATCTTGATGCGTTACGGCCCCTGTACCTGCGTAACTAACGCCTTCGAAGGAATACAACGCTTTAAAGAGGCATTAGAACAACAAGAACCCTTTGAGGTGGTCGTGATAGACATCGTTTTGCCCGGTCGCGATGGATTCGAGGTATTAGCCCAAATCCGCAACGATGAAAGGCGGCGGCACGTCGAAGCAAAGGACCGCACCCATCTGATTCTGGCCACCGCCCTGACGGATACTAAGTATGTTCTTAAAGGCTTTCAAGAGGGAACGGACCTGTATCTAACCAAGCCCTTCGGGCCTCCTGAAGTGCGCGGGTTCTTAAAGGAATTAGGTTATCACCCCGAGGAACTGTAATCTAGCACACTAAACCTTGGACAAATCGGCAGCGATTGGCTATACAGTCTCATCGTCAACGCTTGATTTTAAGAGGAATGCTTATGCATGCCTTAGTGGTGCAAAGCCAACCAACCAACGCAAAATATCTGGAAACTTTACTAAACTACTACGGCGAGGTGGACCGGGCGCAAAACGGGAAAGACGCCTGGGAGCTTTATCTTCAAGCCGCCGAAGCAGGATCGAGGTATGATATTGCCTTCCTTGATTATGCCCTCCCCTTAGTCGATGGCCTTACCCTACAGCGCATGATCCGCGACGATGAGGCCAAAAACCAAGTGCCTGCAGCACTCCGTACCAAGTTGGTACTGACCACCAGTTACCCAAACAACCGCCTCATTTTAGAAGGATGTGCCGCCGGTACCGATCTATTTTTGTCGAAACCCTTCAGCATTTCTCAGGTACAAGGCTTTTTAAAAGAGTCGGGCTTCCACCTTCCTACCGCGACGCGCTATTAAATTCAGAGCAAAAAAAAGAGCCCCAAAGGGGCCCTTTCTCGTCTTCGTCTAGCTTACTAAATCAATAACGCTTCAACTCTTCTTTGAGCTTGCGTACCGCCAAGAGGGCGTCGGCCCCGCTTACTTTACCCATGGGCTGGAATTTGCCCGAGCCCGCGGGCTCCATCAAATTCCGGGTTACTGCTGTGCGTACCGCATTGTAATACCAGCGGCTGGCGTTGACGTCATCAAAGGGACTGTCTTGGCCCACAAAACGAGTATCTAAGTCTGTTTCTTGGGTGATCTTGACCAGAACATCCTGCAAGACCATGGCAAATTCCGCCCGGGTCAGCGCTTCGCTGGGGTGGAATTTATGGGCGGCGTCTGCTTCTAAGCCCTTGATACCTAATGAAAGCACCATCTCGATGCTGTTCTTCATGGGGTGGTTGTACAGGTCCGTTGCCTCGGGCATTTTCTGGCTCGGGGCCAACTCCATCCGGCGTTGTCCCGAAGGCGGCATAAAGCCAGGGGTCACTTCTTTAGAGCGGCTCATGTACAGCCGGTCGAGCCGTAATTCCGCAATCAGCAAAGCCGCCGTATCGGCGCGGGTGATCGAGCTTTCGTTGGCTAATTGTTCACCAAAGCGGCTTCCTGGTAGGGCCCGCTGGATCTTCTGGATTTCTTTTAGGGCATTGCCGGCCTCTACGTCGTAGCGTCCACCGATGGCCATCACCTTTTCATACTGGCGGATGGCCGCTTCGTAATCGAGGCGAGAGGCGTGGGCGCTGCCCATAAAATAATAGGGCTCCGGGTCTGAAGGAGCCAATTTTACGGCGTCTTCAAAGTGGTCCTGGGCCTTGTCAAACCAGCCGTCTTTAGGGCGTTCGGTAACCACATAAAAGCGCAGGGCGTTCACATGGGCCCTGGCCTTATCTTCATTGTCTTGGGCATGGTCAAGGGCCTTTTCTAACAGGCTGCTGCCGCGGGCAAAGACTTCATCTTTGGTTTCTTCAGTCACATTGCCGCTAGCCAAATAGGCCAGGGCCACGGCAAGGCCGCTTTCGCTTTTTGAATGATTGCCCTGTAGCTCCAAAGCCAGGTTGTATTCGGATTTTGCGGTGCCGTAATCACCTTGCAGCAAGTGCCGGTCGGCAATCTGTTGGTGGTAGGCCGGCGTGTCCATCTTGCTTTGAGAACTGCGGGTCTGTTGGGCCGCCGGTCCGCCGCAAGCACTTAAAGTGAGCGCCGTACCCAAGACCAAAAGCCCTTGGGTCCATTTATAATTCACTATCATCCCCGTCTCCTTAAAGTACGATCATCACCCGACCTTCCCGAAGGAAGGCTTGGGAAAGTTCAAGTTCCATCAACAAATGGGCGTCTTCTTCCGAAATCTTCAGGTCCGACTGTTTTTTAGTGCCTAGCAAACTAGCCTTAATATAGAGCGGGTTACCCTGGACGCGCTCGCTATTTTGGGCCTGCTCTAGGGATTTCACATAGCCCACCACGCCATATTCTAAGGCAAATTCGCGGTCTACCTTGGCCGATCCATAGATTTCGCGGCCCTCTTGACTGACCACTTTGGGGCTCATTGCGGGCTTAACCCCGGTGCCGCGTGCGTCGATGATCAATCCCGTATATACGGTGCTGCTATTGCCGCCATAACTTACCTCGCCGGTGCCTTCTAGGGTTTGCCCTTTGCCTCTAAGGTCCGGTGAACTAGGAATCTCTTGGTCCATCAGCTCAAAGCCCTCGTTCTTTTGCAGGATCGACAGGATGTCGCGCAGGTGCATCTGCATCGTCACATAGGTGCTACCATCGCTGGCCACCTTAGGCTTGCCTACTTCCGAGACATGTTTGATGGTGCCTTGGATCTGTACGTTGATGGTGTCGTTTTCAAGCATCCCCATTTTAACGGTCTGCTCCGAGGTGATGTTGATATCTTCAATCATGGCCAACAGGTTGCGCTGGGCTACGACCCGGGCTGCTTGATAGGCCGAATAGCGTTTTTGGGCCGCCGAGGTGAATTTCTCGTTAGGCACCCCCATACCGGTGGAGTAGACAATACCTTTTTCCCAATCGATACAGCCCGAGACCGTATTCACGGTGCAACTGTCTTGAATCGGTTGGGGGAGGCAACCCGCACCGCTACAGGCCGATTCGGCCATTAGAGCTGGGCTGGAAGCCAGCAAAATTGCGGCGAAGAGGGATATTCCTTTCATTTCTGTACCTTTGGCAGGGTTCACTAAAGGGCTCTAAAGATGGGGCCCCATTTCAGCTTTCATCCAGTTGACCATGCAATTTGAAAGCAAATCTAGGATCAACTTGGAAAAAAATTGATCCGATAACCATATCACAAGGCCTGTTGGTCCATTAAGCCCAATCGGATCTTATCACTTTCCCGGTGACCTCAGAGAGGTGGGTTACAAAAAGGTCGAGTTTTCTTAAAAAACTTCTGAAAAAAGCTTGCATGTAAATTTATTATAAAATATTCACTATTCATCAGTGAATTTTCCGGTGTTTTATTCACCATCACCTCGAGAGGAGAGACTCTATGGATTTGCAAATGTTCTGCAACCAATGCGAAATGAGCGTAGCCGGTGGCTGCGGCTCCCAGGGAAAGGATGTCGGCACCTGTGGCAAAGACGCCAATCTGACCCGCCTTCAAGATATTATGGTCTATGGCCTTAAGGGATTAGCCGCCTACCGTGAACATGCCCGTTCCTTTGGTGCAGATACCCGCAACCTAGATGACGTCACCGCCGAAAGCCTCTATTTCACCATGACTAACGTCAACTTCAACTTTGACGAGCACATTGCTCAGTTGATGAAGATCGGCTCTGCCGGTGTTGAGGTCATGAACCTCCTCTCGGACGCGCACACCGGAGCTTTGGGTGTCCCCACTCCTGTTATTGTAAGCCAGAATAAAGCCGAAGGCAAAGCTATCTTGGTAAGTGGACACGACCTCAAGATGCTTGAGGGTCTCTTAAAGGCCACCGAAGGCAAGGGGATCAACGTATACACCCATTCGGAAATGCTCCCGGCCCATGCCTACCCTGAGTTAAAGAAATTTGCTCACCTCAAAGGCAACATCGGCAAGGCCTGGTATGATCAGACCAAACTATTTGAAGCTTGGCAGGGAACCATGGTGGTCAACACCAACTGCATCGTCCCCACCAAAGAAGGAGCCACCTATTTAGACCGCCTCTTCACCACCAGCATTGTGGCGATCGAAGGCAGCCACAAGATCAACGACGATTACAGCGAACTGATCGAAAAAACCCTGTCTTGCCCCGACGTGAGCGGCTTTGACAGTGAAGACACCCTGACCACCGGCCACCATTACAAGACCGTCTTGGGCTTGGCTCCTCAGATTTTAGAAGCCGTCACCAGCGGCAAACTCAAACGGTTCTTCGTGATCGCCGGTTGCGACGCCCCCGGTAGCCCCGGCAACTATTACCGCGAACTAGCTACCAGCCTGCCCCAGGACTGTGTGGTGGTGACTTCTTCTTGCGGTAAGTTCCGCTTTAACGACGTGGACTTTGGCACCGTACCGGGCACCGAAATCCCCCGCTACCTGGACTTAGGCCAGTGCAACGACTCCAACGGCGCGGTGCACATCGCCTTGGCGTTGAGCGCTGCGACCGGTTTGAGCGTCAACGAACTGCCCGTTTCGATTGTCTTGAGTTGGATGGAGCAAAAGGCGGTGATCATTCTGTTGGCCCTGTTCAGCCTAGGCATCAAAGACATTGTGATCGGCCCTAAGCCGCCGCAATTTGTCAACCAGCCGATCTTGGACTTCCTGGTCCAAAACTTCAATTTAGGCCTGACCGGTAATGCGCAGGATGACTTGAAGAAGTTCTTAGCCGCTTAAGGCGATTTAAGCGCCTTTAAGGCAAAAAAGAGCCCCCGTCACTCAAGGTATAGAGTGGCGGGGGCTTTTTGCTTTGTGGGGGCTTTTTAAGCGATCAGGAAGAGGACCAAGCCGCCTAAGAGGATGCGGTAGATGCCGAAGGGGATCAGCCCCACCTTACCTAAAACCCGCAAAAACCACCGGATCGAACCCCAGGCGACACCAAAGGCCACCACAAAACCTAAAGCGAAATATCCGGCATCTGAGGCCTCTAAAAAGCCCCAGGACTTGTATAGATCATAAGACACCGCCGCCACCATCACCGGCACGGCGATGATGAAACTAAACTCCGCCGCTGCTTGATGGCGGATGCCGATCATCAAGCTAGTGATCATGGTAGAGCCAGAGCGAGACATACCCGGCCAGATGGCCATACACTGGCCTAAGCCGACGATCAGTGCCTGCTTGGGGGTGATCTGGTCCACCCGCTCGGCCACAAATTTCTTTGGCCATTTCTCGGCCAGGATCATCAAAACCCCGCCAACGATCAGCCCATAAGCTACCACTTGGACCGAAAAGAGCTGCTCTTTGATGATTTGATGCAGCAACAACCCCGCCACCAAGATGGGCAAGACCGCCAAAATAAAATGCACTGCGGTCGGGCGGCTTTGGCCCCAGAATAGGCGTTTGAAGAAGGGTTCCTGGCCTGCCTTAGGGATCAAGCCTAAGAAGCGATCCTGATAGATCAAGGCGGCGGCCAAGATAGCGCCCAGTTGGATGAAGACCGTAAAGGTTTCGGCTTTGTCGCCCCTAAAGCCGATCAAGTCGCCAAAGAGGATCATGTGACCGGTCGAACTGACCGGTACAAACTCGGTCAGACCTTCGACCAGGGCGGTCAAAAACGCCTGGATATATGCGTTCATAGGCTGGAGATTAGTTTTCTTCTTCGGACTGCTCGACCAATTCAGGCTTGAATTTTACCACCTTGTTGCGGCCGGTGCGCTTGGCCGAATACATGGCGATGTCGGCGTGTTTGATACAGATCCAGAAGTGGTCTGCCGACTCGGGATATTCGGTGTAGCCGATGCTGGCGGTCTTTTTGATCACCAAATTTCCGTAGGGGAACGTGGCTTCTTCAATATTTTCGCGGATTCGCTGGGCCAGTTTCTTGGTTTCGCCGCTCCTCGTATGGAAGCTTAAGACCATGATCTCTTCCCCGCCGAAACGGATCACGATGTCCTTAGGCCCGACCGACTTTTTGATTACCAGGGCGATCCCGCGCAGAATCAAGTCACCGGCGTCGTGGCCCTGTTCATCGTTGACTTTCTTGAAGTGGTCGATGTCGATCATCATGAAGCCCACCCGGCGGTCTTTATGCTTGTCTAAAAACTCGTTAGAGATTTCCTCTAGATAACGCCGGTTGTAAAGTGTCGTGAGTTCGTCTTTGAGCGATTGCTCGCGGATAAACTCCATGGCGTTTTTGATCTCCAAAACGCTCGAAGCCTGCTCCATATATGACTTAATATAAGGCACCAAGGCGTCAACCTGATCGTTTTCTTCAGGCGGGCAGATAATCTGGACGATGGTGGCCATATCGGCCCCAAAGCGGGGGATGCACTTATGCACGGGGTTTGCGCCCCTTTCGGCTTCAGGGAAGTATTTACAATAACGTTCCGTGGCCTTGGAGTCGAAGCGGCTCTTGAACTTGACCACCGGACAGAGGTTGGGTTCGTTTTGGATCAAGGCGGCGCAATCTTGGATCGGTTGCTGGCTCAACTGGTCCATAAATTCTTGGTCTGCGTAACGCTGGGGCTCTTCGGTCTGGTACTCTGGCTGTACGCAGTGATCGAGCATGAAGCTAAATTCGTTTTTACGGGAGTTGACTTCATAGACCCCAAAACGCATGGCCCCAAGTTTTTTGATCGCCTCTTGGATGCGTACGTAAACGTCGTATTTGGTTTCTTCGCGCTCTACGTTTTTCTTGAAGTTATATATCTGGAGCAGTTGGTCTACGTTGTAGACCGTGTCGGTGATCACGTTCCCGCTGCGGACAAATTCATATCCGACCAACAGATAGACCTTGTGGCAGATATCGCTAAAAATGGTCTTGAGGCTGTCCATCATCCCATTGAAACTATGGGCCACATCCCCCGCTTCGTCGTCTAGCCGCTCGCTGACCCGGTGGTCCATATGCCCAGATTCCAGCTCCCTAAAGCCCGCCTGCAACTCGGCAAAAAAGGCCGAATAGGGGGTGAAAAAGCGATAGATCATCCAAAAGATGAACCCGATTGAAGACAAAGTCAGGATGCTGATGGTCAAGATAGTCCAAAGACCCACGCTGCGTTGGTGCGAGAGGTCCACGCTGATGCTGATGGCCCCTAAAACTTGGCCCTCTTCGGCATGGTGGCAACTCAGGCAGTTGATCCGACCCTTTTCGCTGGCTTTGTAGGGGATCACCAGATTGTACAGCGGGGCGTCGAAGCCCTCGACTAGCTGCTCTTGCATCTCTCCGGTGACGAAGACCTGCTTTTCCATGTCCGTCTCGGCGGTTTCGATCGCATGGGGCATGCCAAATTGCTTGATCACCACCTGACCGCGGATTACCTTGAGCTTACGGATGTCCGAGAGCGTCTCGGTATCCATCATCCCTTTTAAGAAGACATCCCGTTGGTCGATCACGCCGAGCACCATCAAGCTGGTGATGCCGTCGCGGATTGTTTTGGCGATGGTCTGGGCGTTGTCTTTGGCGGTTTTCAGGGTCAGGTACCTGAAACTCATACTGAGTACACCAAAGATCAGTAAAAAAAGGATCAGGAAAATGATGGAGAACCGAAAGACCAGCTTAAATTGTATCTTTCTGCTCTGGGACATGAACATCCGGGAGATGAGCGTTAAAAAAACACTCGGTCGTTGTGTGAAGGTTACCCCCAATCTTGCCAAATAGGGACCGCTTGTCAAGAAAGGTGGAACCCTTTTTGCTTTTTGTTTATACTCTAGGCAGACTTTGCCCAGTAAAGTCGCCTATAAATGGTCTCTCTTAGGCTAGGGAACGAAGCTTGATTCGAAACCCCTTGCCCCCAGCCCGGCCTTAGGCTAGGCTAACTCTGCATCGAAAGGAGGCTCCTTGAGCGAAGAACATGACGACGATCTTTTCAGCGGTGGCGGGCGCGGTGGCGCTAAATCGCTCAAACAAGCCTTGATGCATTCGGAAATCTCCGAAGAAGACATCCCCAAAGGCGAGGTCGAATACATACACGACGTACCCCTTAAGCTGATTTCTCAGATCGGCTCGGTGGAAAAGACCATGCGTGAGGTGTTGAACCTCAAACCCAACCAAGTGATCGAATTCGACAAAGTGGTAGGTGAACCGATGGATGTTTTCATCGGAAGCCGCCTGATGTGCCGCGGTGAGATCGTGGTGGTGAACGAACGTTACGGCATCCGTATTTCGGAAGTGGTCCGCGCCGATGACTCGGCCCGTTACTCTAAAAACTGACTCCCCGGGCCCCTGCCGGGGCCCCAATACCCCCTGCCCATGATTGTTGCCCGCGGGCTTTGCAAGCAGTTTAAAATCCACCAGAAAAAGCCCGGCTTCTCCGGCGCGTTGCAAAGCTTTTTCAACCGCCAGTATGAAACCAAATCGGCCGTTGAGGGCTTTGACTTTGAAGCCCACCCTGGCGAAGTGATCGGTCTATTGGGCCCTAACGGTGCGGGGAAGACCACCTTGATGAAAATGTTCACCGGGATCATTGTCCCCAGTTCCGGGCAGCTTGAAGTTTTAGGATACACCCCCCACCAAAGGGCCCGCGAGTTCCGCAAACAGATTGCCTTGGTGATGGGCCAGAAGTCCCAGCTATGGTGGGACCTGCCCGCCTTAGATAGCTTCTTGTTGCTGCAAAAGTATTACGAAATCCCCAAAGCCGCCTTTGAGCGCCGCTTAGACGATTTGGCCGAATTGCTGGGCGTGAAGCGGTTGATGCAGGTGCATGTACGCAAGCTTTCGCTCGGCGAGCGGATGAAGTTAGAATTGATGAGCAGCTTGCTGCATGAGCCCAAGCTGATCTTTCTAGACGAGCCCACCATTGGCCTGGATCTAACGGCCCAACGCAACATCCGCCAGTTCTTAAAAAGCTATCAAAAGGAAAAGGGCTGTACCCTGATCCTCACCAGCCACTACATGGCCGATGTGGAAGCGCTCTGCGAACGCTTGGTCTTGATTCTCGGCGGCCAAAAGCGCTTTGATGACAGCCTGCACCGTTTCGAGACGATCTTAGGCAGTGAAAAGATGGTGGCCTATGAGTTTGACCGCCCCGTAGACCGCCAAGACCCCTTCTTTTTGCAGTTCTCTCCCCAGTGGAACGAAAACAGCACGCGAGTGGAGCTAAATATTCCCGAAGCCCAGCTGCGGGAGTTGGGCCAAATAATCCTGCGCGATTACCCAGTGGTCGACTTTCATACCGAAAAACTGCCCATCGAGCGCGTGATGCAACAACTTTTGGACCGGCCTGAACTGCTGTGAAAGTCTATCTAGAAAAATGGTGGATGACCATGCGGGTCAGTTGGTCCAACCTGCTGGTTTACCGTGTGAACTTTATCTTACAGGGGATCGCCCCCCTGTTTGTATTTCTGGTGGTTAAGCTGTCGCTGTGGTACAAAATTTTTGAAAGCAGCCCCCAGGCGCAAGTGGGCGGTTACCATTTCGAGGAAATGGCCGCGTACCACCTTTGGATCTTAATCGCCAGTTTACTGATCTTCAACGGCAACAGCCAGCGAATCTCCGAAGACATTCGCCTGGGGCGGATCACTAGCTACTTGATTTACCCCTTCCAACTTTGGGAATTCCACGCCGCTAGTTTTTTGGCCCGTTCTTGGTTTCAGCTTTTTATTGCGCTGGGCACCCTCTTTGGGGCCTGGGCCCTGTTGGGCGGGCGGTTGGCTCTGCCCAGTCCGGCGGCCTTGCTGGCCGGTCTCGGGCTGGCCTTATTGGGCGGGCTTTTTTGGTTTTGGGTCAATTTTATGGTCGGTCTGGTGGGTTTTTGGCTAGAAGAAACCTGGACCTTGATGGTCATGTTGCAGATTGTTACCTATTTCCTGTCTGGGGCCATTATCCCCCTAGAGCTCTACCCTGATTGGATGCAGACCCTATTATCCTTCACTCCCTTCCCTTATATCGCTTACTGGCCTGCCCGGCTGTTTATGGGGCACCTAGACCAAGTGGGCTGGGTCTTTGGGGCCTTGGCTTTTTGGGTTGTGGTGATGGCTCTGGCGGCTTGGTGGACTTGGCGCGCCGGAATGCGCCTGTATACGGCTGCGGGGATGTGATGTGGGCTAGGCTCAAACATTACGGTTCCGTCTATTCCAGCTTCGTCAGCACTAGTTTTTCCGAGGCCATGAGCTTTCGGACCCATTTCTTGTTGTTGATGTTCATGGACATCGTTTTTTATACCAGCCACCTTTGGAGTGTGGATATTGTCTATGACAATGTGGAGTTGATCGGGCCTTGGCGGCGCGAGCAACTCTTGTTTTTCGCTTCGGTCATGTTGGCGATCAACCAGCTAACCATGAGCTTAGTCAGTGAAAATTATTGGAGATTTCCCCTCGCCATCCGGACCGGGGAATTTGACTTCACCTTAGTCAAGCCGATCAACAGCGTCTTCTTGACCTTTTTCCGGGTCGTTCGCCCCGGCAGCATCGCGAACTTAATCTATACGGGCCCGGCGGTGGTCTATTTTGGCTTGCAGGTGGGCCTAGAACCGCTCGATTGGGCGCTGCTACCGCCGCTTATCTTCGCGGGTTTTTTACTACAAAATAGCATTGAGATGATGATCAGCTGCGGGATGTTTTGGATGATCGACGGGTCGGGGGTTAATTTTATCCGCATCGAACTCCAACAACTAGCTCGTTGGCCAGATTTCGTGTATCCTCGTTATTTGAGAGGGTTGCTGATGTGGGTGTTGCCGATTCTATTGACCGGAAGTGCGCCGGTACGGTTTATATTTGATCGAGCTGACCGTACCCCCTTGATTGTGATGCTGTTTGCCATACCTCTCTTTTGGGCCCTAACGGCTTATTTTTGGCAGCGGGGCTTAAAGGCCTACGAGTCGGCTTCCTCTTAGGGGTCCGTGTTTTAAGTGGCCAAAGGCTACAATCATGACTTATACTGCCGGTAATCTATCCTTTGAGGGGGATAAATGAAAATAATGAGGCAAACTATGAAATTAGGCATCGACTTCGGGACCACCCATACAGTGGCCGCATTAGCCGATCAAGGCAATTTTCCGGTCGTTCATTTTGCGACGGCCGACGGGGATTGGTTCGACTACTTCCCTTCGTTGATCGCCGTCAAGGAAGGAGAGGCTCGCTTTGGATTCGAAGCCTTTGACCTACTTGAAGCTCCCGACTGGACCATCATCCGCAGCATCAAGACCCTGATCAAACACATCCACACCCACGAGGAATTGGAAATCAGCGGCCATCAATATCCGGTGATGAAACTGCTGATTGATTTTTTTGCCGCCTTTAAAGAAGCCTTGATCCACCAATCAAGTATAGAAGGCCTGGGCCTACAAAGCTTTACCGTTTCGGCCGCAGTCCCGGCCAACACCAACAACACCCAGCGTTTTTTAACCCATGAGGCCTTTATAGGCGGCGGTTTTGACGTGATCAACATGCTCAATGAGCCCTCAGCGGCGACCATGGAGTATACCAACAGCCACTTTAAAAACGTTGGGCTATCTAACAAGAAATACCTGCTGGTCTATGATCTAGGCGGAGGCACCTTCGACGCCTCTATCGCCGAAATCCACGACAGACACCACCAAATCATCGCCACCGAAGGGCTTGAAGACCTTGGGGGCGACCAGTTTGACGAGATCCTCTGCGAGATGATCTTAGAGCAATTCGACCCCCGCCCTGAGCTGGACTATGGCCAACAGGTCGGCCTCTTGGAGCTTTGCCGAGAAAAGAAAGAAAGCCTCACCCCCCATAGCCGAACCCTCTTGATCGAGTGGGCTCCGCAAGGACAAGCCTCTGAGGTTCTTCGCCTAGACGTTAAAGACTACTTTGAGCGCTGTGAACCGCTGGTAGAGCGCACTGTTGAGGTAGTCGAAAGGCTGGTAAAAAGGGTTTCGGGCACCGAAGGGATTGAGGAATTCACCGCCATTTATTTGGTCGGGGGCATGTCTAACTTCCCGCTGGTGGCGCGTAAACTCAAGCAAATTTACAGCCAGAACAAGGTCCGCAAAAGCCACCACTGCGACTCAGCGGTGGCCATCGGCCTGGCTATCTTAAGCGATGCCGACAACGACCAGTTTGTCCTCAAAGAATCCTTAACCCGCTATTTTGGGCTCTGGCGCGAAGGCGACAAAGGAGAGTCCCTGGTTTTTGATAATATCTTTGAAAAAGACCAAGCCCTTCCGGCCAAAAACGAACCCCCCTTGGTGCTACGGCGTCGATACCGCCCTAGCCACAATATCGGTCGGTTTAGGTTCCAAGAATGTAGCCAATTCGAAGCAGACCGTCCGGCGGGATTGGTGACCGTTTGGAGTCAAATCGATTTTCCCTTCGACCCCCGGTTGCAGGGAACTGATTTGACCGCAATGGAGGTGATGCGGTATGACGAGCCCTTGAACTATGAGGTTGAAGAGATCTTTAGTCTCGACCATCAAGGGGAGATTTCCTTTAAGGTAATCAACCACGTCAACGGATACACCCAAAGCTTCCAGCTTTCACGAATGAACGGCATCGAATGAAATCGAAGGATGTAGAACACCCCCAAATCTTGATCTGGATGGATCTTGAGATGACGGGCCTGAACCCTGAGCATGACTTGATCATCGAAATCGCCAGTTTGGCCACCGATTGGGACCTCAATCTGGTCGCCAAGGGGCCTGATTTGGCTATTTCGACTGATCCGGCGATGCTGGCAGGGATGGATGCTTGGTGCGTTGAGCACCACGGTGCCAGCGGACTAACCCAACGCTGCCTTGACTCCAGCATCACCCTCAAAGAAGCTGAGCAGCAAACCCTAGATTGGGTTAAGACCTTGGTCCCCAAAGGGGTGACCCCCCTATGCGGGAATTCGATCCACCAAGATCGCCGGTTTTTAGTCAAACAAATGCCCTTGTTGGACGATTATTTCCACTACCGCAACCTAGACGTGAGTACCGTCAAAGAACTAGCCAAGAGGTGGTACCCTCAATTACCGCCCTTCAAAAAGCAAGGTAAACACCAAGCGCTAGACGATATTTTAGAGTCCGTTGAAGAATTGCGTTATTACCGCCGAAAGGTGTTCATCCATCAGGAGACGTGAATGTTAGAGCCCCTGACCGCCGCGCAAACGGTTGTCCAAACACTGGGAGAGCCAAAAATCCCCAGCCCCTTTAAGTACCACCAAGAAGAAGTCCAAGAGCGGCATATCTTATATGACCCCTACTGGCAGCCGGGCAAGACTTGTGAACCCATCTGTTTCGAGTCTTCCCTACCCTCGGCGAAGGTCTACTTTGACCCCAGGAAAGTCACCGCCGCTATCGTCACCTGCGGCGGGATCTGTCCGGGCTTAAACGACGTGATCCGTAGTATTGTCTTAAGGCTTTGGCACGGCTACGGGGTGCGCAAGATTTTTGGCGCTCAGTTTGGGCTTCAGGGCTTTGTCCCCGAATTTGGTTTGCCCTTTTTGGACCTGACCCCCGAAGCGGTCACCGACATCCACGAATTAGGCGGCACCGTCTTAGGTAGCAGCCGGGGCCAGCAGGACATCGACCAGATTGTAGACACCTTAGACCGTCAGGGCGTCAATATCCTCTTCGTGATCGGCGGCGATGGCAGCCTACGGGCGGCGCAAAAGATCCAAGAAGAGGTAGCCAAGCGGGACAAAAAGATCGGTGTGGTGGCCGTGCCCAAAACGATCGACAACGACATCAGCTTCATTTCGCGAAGCTTTGGCTTTGAGACCGCCGTAGACGCTGCCTGTGAGGCCATCAAATGCGCCCATGCTGAAGCTAAGTCCTTTCCCCTTGGGATCGGCTTGGTCAAGCTGATGGGGCGGTATTCGGGCTTCATTGCTGCAGCCGCCGCTTTGAGCCAACGGGACGTAAATTATGTTTTGGTGCCTGAAGTCGACTTCGATCTAGAAGGCCCTCACGGCTTACTGGCCGATTTAGAAGAACGGCTCAAGTTGCGCCAACATGCGGTGATTGTGGTCGCCGAAGGCGCGGGGCAAAAGTACTTTGAAGGAGCCGAAGAAAAGCGGGACGCCTCGGGCAATTTGTTATTGCAGGACATCGGCATTTACCTGCGCGAGCAGATGAAGACCTACTTTAAGGACCGGGACATGGGGATTAACCTCAAGTACATCGACCCTAGCTACATGATCCGCAGCATCCCCGCCAACACGGCTGACGGGCTTTACTGCGCTACCTTAGGGCAAAACGCGGTCCATGCGGCGATGGTCGGAAAAACCGGGATGGTGGTTAGTGTCTGGCACGGTGTCTATTGCAACATCCCCATTTCTCTAGCAGTCAGCAAGCGCAAAACCTTGCATGACGCTGGACGAATGTGGCGCGATGTACTCGAATCAACCGGACAGCCGAGCTTCGTTGAAGGCGGCTACAATGGCCCCTAAGTGGACCGCAAGTTGGGGTCTTAAGGTTCTTTTGGTCTTAGGACTGCTCGCCGGAGCCGGTTGGCTCTGGCAGAGCGGTTGGCTGTCCCAAATCGACCTGCAATGGGTCCAGGACCGCCAAGCGCAGTTTGAGGCCTACTACCAAGCCCACCGAGCCTACACGCTCACTTTATTTTTTCTATTTTACTCCTTCGCCGTTGCCGTCAGTTTGCCTGGCGCGGTCTGGTTGACCCTACTTTCGGGTGCCTTGTTCGGCCTTGAGGTGGGGCTGCTGATCGCCTCCTTTGCAAGTACCCTCGGCGCTAGTTTGGCCTTTTTGCTTTCTCGTTGGTTGTTGCGCGACTGGGTCCAAAAGCGCTTTAAAAAGCGCTTAAAAACGCTAAACCAAGGCCTCCAACGGGACGGACTTTTTTATCTGGCCACCCTGCGTCTGGTGCCCATCTTTCCTTTTTTTGTGATCAACCTGTTGATGGGGTTGACCCAGATTCCTTTAAGAACCTTTTATTGGGTCAGTCAACTAAGCATGCTGCCGGGCACTGCGGTTTATGTTTATGCGGGGCTTAAACTAGGGGAAATCCAGAGCGCTTCAGACTTCACCGATCCGCGTTTACTCCTTGCCTTCGCCCTGCTGGGGGCCTTTCCATGGTTCGCCAAATGGGGTCTTTGGCGGTTTGCTCAACACCGCCTATACCAGCCCTACCATAAACCCAAATCCTTCGACTTCGACCTATTGGCCATTGGGGCCGGTTCCGGCGGGTTGGTTTCGGCTTATATCGCCCAGGTGGTTGGGGCCAAGGGGGCCATTGTGGAACAGGCTAAAATGGGCGGGGATTGCCTCAACACAGGCTGCGTCCCCAGCAAAAGCCTGCTGCAGACCGCAAAGTTATTGCGTTTGAACCGCCAAGCCGCTGCACTCGGCCTGGAACCCGCGCAATTTAAGGTGGATTTTGGATCGGTTATGGCGTCGGTACAGCGCCGCATTGACGCCGTCGCGCCCCATGATTCGGTGGAACGCTACCGAGCCTTGGGCGTCGAGGTTTATGCCGGTCAGGCCAAGGTACTGGACCCCTGGCGGGTTGAAGTGGCCGGGCAAGTATTGACCAGCCGCTGTTTGGTGATCGCCACCGGAGCCAAACCTCGGGTGCCACAAATCAAGGGACTAAAATCCATTCCCTTCCGTACCAGCGAAACCCTGTGGCAGCTCAAAGAACTGCCCCAGAGATTACTGGTGTTAGGTGGTGGACCGATTGGCTGCGAACTGGCCCAGGCCTTTGCTAGTCTGGGTTCAAAAGTAACCCAAATAGACCGAGGGGGGCGGCTGCTCAAGCGAGAAGACCCCGCCGCTTCAGCATTGATCCAAGCAGCCTTGAGCCTGGATGGAGTCGAGGTCCGCCTCAACAGTGAGGTCACCCAATTTGAGCTACGCGACGGGCAGCCCTGGGCGCTGGGGACAATAAAGCAGGACCCCTTTGAATTCCCCTTTGACCTATGTCTGATCGCCTTGGGTCGAGTGCCCGAGGGAGGGGGGTTGGGTTTACAAGATTTAGGGGTCGAGGTAGACCGCGGAGCCCTGCGGCCCGATGCCTACCAGCGCACTAGGTTTCCCAATATTTTGGTCGCTGGCGATGTTTCGGGCGGCTACCAATTCACCCATGCGGCGTCACATCAGGCTTGGTACGCCGCCGTCAACGGACTCTTCGCACCGCTCAAGAAATTCGCCGTAGACAACCGGGTGATGCCCTGGTGCACCTTCACCGACCCCGAAGTGGCTAGAGTCGGCCTCAACGAAGCCGAAGCAACGGACCAAGGAATCGCCTTCGAAGTCAGCCATTACGACCTAGCCGATTTAGACCGCGCCATTACCGACCACGCTACTGAAGGGTTCGTTAAAGTACTGACCGAGCCGGGAAAGGATGTCATCTTAGGGGTCACAATTGTCGGTGCCCATGCCGGTGAATGGATTCATGAGTGGGTGCTGGCCATGAAACACCGACTAGGGTTAAAAAAAATCTTGAGCTGCATCCATCTCTACCCCACCATGGCCGAAGCCAGCAAGTACGCCGCCGGTGAATGGAAAAAGAACCACCAACCCGAAAGAGTCCTGAAGATACTACGCCGTTGGTTTACCTGGAGGCGCGGATGAAGGCCTCCTTGCGCCTTTTATTGCCGCTGCTTTTTGCCCTGGGCTGGTCCTTTCCGCTTTTAGCTTTTGACCTGCAATATGGCTCCTGGAACGCGGTACTGGAGCAAGCTTGGCACCAGCAGGGCCACCAAACCTATCTGGATTACGCTAGCCTAAAGGCCGATCGGACGTCCCTGAACCGGGCGACTGAGGAGTTTAGGCGGCTTGACCGCGCCCAGTTCGACTCATGGAATGAGTCGCAGCAACTAGCCTTTTGGATCAATGCATACAATCTCTTTAGCGTCCAGTTGGTGGTCGAGCACTACCCGGTGGAGTCGATCAAAGAAATCGGCCCTTTTTACCGCAGCCCCTTTGGGCTAGAATTTTTCCAGCTCTTCGGGCAAGATTATAGCCTAGACGAAATTGAGCACCAAAAGCTACGGGCCCAATTCACTGAACGGCGCATCCATTTTGCCCTGGTCTGCGCCTCGCTGAGCTGCCCAAACCTTATCAGGGAACCCTACCGGGCGGAGACGCTTGAACAGCAACTGGAAACATCTTTGAGGGCCTTTTTAAAGGACCCCAACAAAAACCGACAAGAAGCGGGCCGACTGAAGCTTTCGAAAATTTTTGATTGGTTCGACGAAGACTTTGAGTCCCTACCCGGCGGATTGTCTGGCTTCATTTCCCCTCGCTGGCCTGCGGCAAAGCCCTTGATTGAAGCCGAAAAGATCGAATGGCTAGAATACGACTGGTCACTTAACGATTGGAACCGTAAATGAAACCCTTTTGGGAAACCAAAACGCTCAAACAAATGAGCCCAGAGGAATGGGAGTCCCTTTGCGACGGATGCGGACTCTGCTGCCTGCAAAAAGTGGTTTACGAGGACCCGGACGAGGTTTGTTATACCAACGTGGCCTGCTGGCTGATCGATCAGGAAACTTGCCTTTGCACGGACTACGAAAACCGCTTCGAACGGCAACCTGAATGCACCCGCATCAAGATCGAGCACCTACACATCGCCGAGTTGATGCCCCTGACCTGCGCTTATCTGTTGGTTTATGAAGGGCAGCCGTTGCCTGATTGGCATCCCCTAATGGGTGGAGAAGGGCCCGTAAAGGCGGGGATCACGCTGGCCGGCAAAATGGTGCCCAGCAACCTAGTGGACCCTGACGATCTAGAGGACTATTTGCTCCCAGAAGACGAAGCGCCCAACCAGATCATTTTATAAAAAAAGGCCCCCAGAGAATCGGAAAATTCCCTGGGGGCTTTTTTATCCAGTTCAGGCTTATTTCTTCAGGGCCAACAACTTTTCTATATTGCGCTGGCGGGCCTTTTCGTCCAAAGCCAAAATCCCTTCAGACTGCTTGAGTGCCTCTTCAACCACGTCCGCCCATCCGTCCGAATCGACCTCAACGCCAACCTGCCCCAGCTCACTCCACTGGTTTTGGTTGATTTTGCCGCGAAGGTCATCTTCGGAGATGATCAGGTTCAGGTGTTCGGCGGCAAACTGAAGTTTATATTCCGGGTGTTCGCCATCGCGCACCATGTCCATCACCTCGTACATCAACACCAAATCCTTTTGGTGTTCCTGGTCGATCACGTGTTCCAAGAGGATCAGGTTTAAGGCCATGTCGATCAGCCGAGCCCCATCTACCTCTTGGCGCTGCCAAACGATCCGGCCCTTAAAATGGGTCAGGCCTTTCTTAAACGGAAGCTCCTGACCGATTGGGAGGGCGGTATCGAAAAAGAAATTAAAGCCGATCTCGTTCCAATGCAGCGCCTTGATCCAGTGCCACTCACCATCGACCTCGACCTTCAACGAAATGTAGGCGTGGTCGTGTCTTGACTGGTTTCTAAGGCGTGAATTGCTTGGTTTCAAGGCGCTCCGTGGTTACTTGCGGCCGTCAACGTAAGCGATCAGGTCCACCAACTTATTGGAATAGCCCCACTCGTTGTCGTACCAGCTAACCACTTTGTGGAACCCGTCATTCAAAGCGATACCCGCTTTTGCATCAAAAATCGAGGTGCGGGGATCGGTCAGGAAGTCCTGAGAAACCACATCTTCGTCAGTATAGCCTAAGATGCCTTTGAGCGGGCCTGCTGCGGCCTTCTTCATGGCGTCTTTGATGGCTTCGTAGCTTGCCGGTTTGGCCAAGCGCACGGTCAAGTCAACCACCGATACGTTGGCGGTAGGCACGCGGAAACTCATACCGGTCAGCTTACCGTTCAGCTCAGGAATCACCTTGCCTACGGCCTTGGCGGCACCAGTAGAACTAGGGATGATGTTTTGCCCGGCACCGCGGCCACCGCGCCAGTCTTTCTTCGAAGGACCGTCTACCGTCTTTTGGGTGGCGGTAGTGGCGTGGACCGTAGTCATCAAGCCTTCTAGAACCCCAAAATTGTCGTTTAAGACCTTAACCAGCGGAGCCAAGCAGTTGGTGGTACAAGAAGCGTTCGAGATCACGTCCATCGAAGGTTCGTAAGTCTCGTTGTTCACGCCCATAACGAACATCGGTGCATCGGCGCTTGGCGCTGAAATAACCACCTTTTTTGCGCCCGCTTTGAGGTGGGCTTGGCATTTGTCGACGGTGGTGAATAGGCCGGTGGCTTCAATCACATAGTCCGCGCCGATTTCGTTCCACTTTAGGTTCTCGGGGTTCGGCTCTGCGGTGATGCGGATCTTTTGGCCGTTGACGATCAACTGATTGCCCTGTACCGACACCTCACCGTCAAAGCGTCCGTGGGTGGAGTCGTATTTGAGCATATAGGCCATGTACTCGGCCTCGATCAGGTCGTTGATGCCGACCACCTCAATATCTTGACGCGCAGCCATCACACGAAAGGCGAGGCGGCCAATCCGCCCAAATCCGTTGATACCAACCTTAATTGCCATGAGATCACTCCAAATGGGGGGGTTAACTTGTCAATTTAAAAAAGTCTAACAAAATGGGTTCATCCTGGGTAGCCCAAATTAACTAGATCCCCCCCGCTTTACTTTGCTTAACCGACAAATTGTCGTAAACTGGCATCCATAGGCCGGTCCATTTTGACCCCCTGCTGGAAGTTCTCTTTGAAGACGGCCCAGGTTTTTTTAAAAAAAACTTAACCTTAGCGGTAAAAGCTGCATCAAACCTGCATAATCAACCTTGAGTGGATCGGTTTATTCGGCTCGGCCTTGGCGGCTGGACCTCCAAGGAACCCTTCCAGTGCAACACTTTAGGCAGCAATCGTCGATGGAACAACCGACCAACCAGTCAAGCCCCAGTCCCGAGTCTTTAGGCACGCCCCCGCCTGAAACGCCGGTACAAGAGCCTCCGGTACCGCCCGAGACTGCGGCTCCGCAAGCTCAAAAGCCCAGTCCAAAGAACGGGTCAGCTGGTAAGGGCGGTCGAAAGGAACCCAAAGGGCCGCAAGAAAAGCCCGATTCTTCGGCCACAAAACGAGACAATAAAAAAGCTCAAATCGACGACCAGATCAACATGGAGATGGTCGAAATCGAGCCCAGGGCGGTCCCGCGCGACTTTGCCCTCAGGGTGGCTACCCGGATTACGTCCATCAGCGAGCGGGAGATGGACGAGTCACTGGCCACAGCGCGCATCGGTGACTTACTCTACCGCAACCTCAAAGACCCGGATATGCACGCCCATTTTTTGGACGTCATCAGTCTTTTGTTGGCCAACGAGGACACCCAAAAATACGGCGCGACCACTTGGGCCAGCTTGATCTGGCACGAAGACGAACATCCCGAATACCGGGGGATGCTCGAAAGCTTAATCAAGTCTATGGCCGATGGCCACATCCTAAACACCCGCCCTTCGATTGAACACGAGGACACCGGCAAGTACTTCTCGGCCTTTGCGACCAGTTTAGGTGAGGTCTTCATCCAGATGATGCGTATCTCTTCGGACCTCTATGACATGGTCACCGACATCTATACGCTGATCATCCGCCTAGAGATGGCCCGTGACTTCAACCGCAAGGAAGAAGAAGACAAACGGCGCAAAGGAAAGCCCAACCGGAAAAAAGACACCCGTAACTTCAACAACAAGAAGCTTTACGACGACATCATCGACTATGTCTCCCAACGCGGCGACTTCCGCTCAGACAACTTAAACCAGAAAAACCCTAACGAGTTCATTATCGTCTTGGCCGACCGGATGCGCAGCACCCGTCGATACGTGATCCAAGACATCATGAACCGCCAAGCGCTAGAGAAGAAGAAACAGCTCGAAAAGGAGCTACGCGAGCGCGAAGCCAGCGCCGAAGAAGTGATCATGGCAGCCAAGCCTTTCAACCACGGGCTCTATTTGTACTGGGTTGAAAAACGATATAACTTTAAATATTTAGCGGTAGAAAAGGTACGGATCACCCTACAGGTGCTGGGCTTTTTGATGGGCATTGGCGGGGTGGGGGCCTCTTATTTACAGTTGGCCCCACTTTCATTGATGGAAAGCTTGTTGGCGATGGTACAGATGATCGCCTATTCTAAAATCTTCTGCTCTAAGTTCTTCTTTATCGCCTTTTACCCTAAAGACGTAACCGCCGTTTTAGAAGAAGAGGTGGGCGTTTTTACGCCGATCTTCCGTAAGGTGAGCGCTGACCAGATGACCAGCTTCATCAACCGCCAAATCCGCCACCCAGATAACTCCCTACTGCTTCACCTGATGCCTGAATACTTCAAGTATATCTTCGCGGTCATGCCCGACCGGACCAACTTGTTGATGAGCAAAGATGAGCTCAATGAGGTGATGGAACGGGTGGAGTTGAATATCTCTAAATACCAACGAGGTGGGGCTCGCTAAGAGGTTGGCTCCTGCCAACGGCCCGAAGCCTTGATCAGTTCGATCAGCGCATCTACCGCTTCGGATTCGTCGATATTGCGGCGTACCCTTTCTTGCCCCCGATAAAGGTCCACTTTGCCTGGACCGCTCCCAACGTAGCCAAAATCCGCATCGGCCATCTCGCCGGGACCGTTCACAATACAACCCATTA
Source organism: bacterium (assembly GCA_032250835.1). GTDB lineage: Bacteria > SAR324 > SAR324 > XYD2-FULL-50-16 > XYD2-FULL-50-16 > TamC13-09. The sequence continues at coordinate 86,408 of JAVVEA010000001.1, read as the reverse complement.
CGCCCAGTTTGAGACCCTTTAGGTGCTTGGTCCGCGCGCGGATCTTGGCGGTCGTCGCTTCGAGATCAAAGAGCGTACGAGAACAGGAAGGACAAGCGATGTAGTCGGTCATGAAGATGCGGCTGCGGGTCGCCTGCAGTAGATAGGTGAGGGCTTCTAAGCGACTGGCTTCAAGCCCCTGGCCAACCACCACAAAATCAACCAACCCTTCGCCCAGCAAACAGGCCAGTTCGGTCATCGGAGCCAAGCCTTTAAAGTCCTCAGGCTGCACTAGATAGCCTAAGGGTTGCTTTAAAGGCCCTTGTTCTGCGTAAAAACGCCGCAGCAGCCGGACGGGCTCGCTAGCTTGCAGTAACAGCCAATTTTGCTCTAGACGCGCTTTATCAAGCTCGCTTCGGCTGCTCACTCTCAGGACCGGCTCGCCGGCAGGCCCAAACCACCCCTGATCCTTTTCTAGCAACCGGAAGTCAGGCTCCCAGGAGGGTTCCACTGGGGCCAGCTGGTCACCCTCAAAAGCTACCAGCGCCAAGGGCTCATGTGCACCGAAGGACAAATCCCCGACCCAAGCTCGCCCATTGCCTACCCGGGTGCTCATCAGGTCTCTAGACCAAGATTGTAGTGCTTGCTCCACCACTTCAGAGGGCTTTAGCGAAGCGAGCAGGTCGCGCCCAAAATGAATTTCTTGTTCGCTCGGTTCGGTCAAGCTCACCCTTACGGTGTCGCCTAATCCGTCAAAAAGCAGGGGGCCGATTCCCGCTAAGCTTTTGATCCGGCCCATCAACCCGTCGCCCGCTTCGGTCACGCCTAAGTGCAAGGGCAACAATTCTTTAGGAGCCCGCATAGCCACCAAGAGCCGGTACGCCTTTTGGACCGTCAAAGGATTTGAGGACTTCAACGAAACCACGAGGTCCCGCAAACCGAAGGATTCCAGCAGGTCACAAGTTTCTAAGGCCGAACGGACCATGCCTTCGGGGCTGTCTCCGTAGCGCCCCATCAAGCGTTCAGACAAAGAACCTTGATTCACCCCTACACGAATGGCTCTGTGGTACTGCAAAGCGGCCTGAGCCAGGGGCTCTAAAGCGGCCTGCAATTCCAAATGTCCGGCTTCAAACCAATGGGGGTCATCTGGGGCGGGGCGGCTGTTTTTGGGGCTATCTGAAAAGTTGCCGGGGTTGATCCGGACCTTTTCAAAACATTCGCAGGCATCGATAGCCAACTGGGGGGAGAAATGCACATCAGCCACCAAAGGCCGTTTAATGCCTTCTGCGGCCATCATCTGGCGCAACTTGGGGATAGCGTCTAATTCTTTGCGGGTCGGGAGGCTGAGGCGGATCAACCGGCATCCGGCCTGGTCCAGCGCCCGAATCTCCGCTAAGGCGCGTTCGGGCCGGGCCGCCGGAGCAGTGATCATCGACTGGAGCAGCGGCGGAAGCTCTCCGCCGATCGACAAGTCACCAATCGGAACGATGCGGGTGCGCCGTCTTCCTGGTTCCAAAGGGAAGTCGATCATCGACTAGTTGTCGTCCTCTTCGTCATAATCGAGGTAATCTTGATTTTCGCCGGGCTGGCGCTCGGTGATTACCGGATCGAGCAAGGCGTTCAGCATCTCGTATTGAGCCTGGGTGGTCGGCTTACGCCCGCCCAACCCCTCAACTTGACAGGTCTTACCTGAGTAGATGTCCTTGGCGCGGGTGGTCAAGACCATTACCTTTTCAAACTGGCTGATTTCGCGCGGAGCGCTGTATTCTTCAACCAGGTCCAAATAGTTATGCTTCAGCTTCATGATTTTAGGACGTTGAGCAGTTGTTGGGCCCGCTGACGGTACAGCGAGTCGGGATACTCCGAAAGAAGCCGTTCGAGCAAAGCCCGGGCCTCATCGGGTTTTTTTAACAGCATCAGCGTTTCGGCCTTTTCTACCGAAAGCGCGTCTTGTAAAACCTGGGCGTTGCCGCGGCCTAGGGCGGCCAGGGCTTCATCCAATTTGTTTTGGTCACGCAACACATTGGCCAAATAAACCTGCACCACCGCATAAAACCCGCTTTTTGGGTCTGTTTGGTTGAGCAGTTGGTCCAATTCAAATTGAGCGCCTAGGTAATCCTTTTTGGCCGAGAGCAAGTTGGCTCGATGCAGCCGGGCGATGCGCGCCTGGGGGGTACCCTGTTCGCTGGCAGCAAAAGCGGCTAGCGCTTCGGCGGCCTGGTCCATTTGGTCCACCTGACTCATCTGCTGTTCAATTTGATAGAGCCGCAAGTCGCGGTCCTGGTCCTGGGCCTTTAGGTATTCTTGCACGCCTAACCCAACCAGGATCAAGGCAAAGACCAACGCCAACAGACCAATGAACAGCTTACGGTGGCGGTACAGATAGTCGGCCAGATGAAAGAAAACGTCGTCTACAGGGGCCGCTTCGGCTTCGGGTACCGGCTGGGCCACAGGTTTGGTTTCTTCTTTGGACATCACACTTAGTTGAAGGGAAATTTACTCAGACTAGTCCAACCAAAATAAAGAGGCAAGCCCTTATTGGTCCTGAGTTTTGGCCAGCATTTCCTGCAACTGCGTCAGGTTGATGGGCTTGGTTAAAAAACCATCCATACCCGCTTGGCTGCAGGCTTGCTTTTCGTTTTCGCTGGTCCCGGCGGTCATGGCCCAAATGGGGATGCGGTTCAATTTTTTGTGTCCTTCGAATTCACGAATTCTGCGGGTCGCCTCCAGTCCGTCCATCCCAGGCATCCGTACATCCATGAAGAGCAAATGAAGTGGCCTTTTTTGCATGCGGTATTCGATATATTTCATCACCGCTTCTTGACCGTCCGTCGCCGTGTCTACGCTGTATCCCTGCTTTTTTAAAACCGTAGCACCCAGCTTTAAATTCAGTTGGTTGTCGTCAATCAGCAGGCAATGTAGCGGTTCCACCGGCTTAAAGGGCGCAGTCAAATCCGGCCCGGTGGCGGGCTTTTTCGCCGCCACTTCAGCCCCAATTTTCGGGAAGGTTAGCGTGAAGCGGGTGCCTTCACCCACAGTGGAAGAAACCTCAATCTTGCCATGGTGCCGGGCGACCAACTCTTTGGTGATAGCTAACCCCAAGCCGGTGCCCGCCTCTCCAGAGGTGCCCGAACGGCTGGTTTTGCTGAACTTATCAAACAAAAAGGGGAGTTTGTCTGCGGGAATACCGATGCCCGAGTCAATCACCGAAATACTGATTTGCTGGGGCGTTTCTTCAATGATTTGGCGGATATCCCCTTCCTTAGGGGTGAACTTGATCGCGTTAGAAAGCAGGTTATTAAAAACCCGCATCAAGGAACCATGGTCACCCATGATCACCGGATCGGTATGACAACGGTTTTCAATCACCAATTGCTGCTTCTTGGGGGTCGCCATATGGCGCAGGGTCTGGGTACTGGCTTCGATCACCTGCTTGAGGCTGACCGGCTTTTGCTCCACTTCGGCAGATTCAGAGCCCATCCGGCCCAGATACAAAATATCGCCGATCAAATCCAACAAAAATTCACCCGATTGCCTTACATGCCCCAGGTATTCCTTTTGTTGGCTGTTTAAGCCTTCTTCTAACATCAATAGCTCAGTAAACCCCATGATCCCGTTGAGCGGCGCACGCAGGTCGTGGCTGGTCACCGAAAGGAATTCATCTTTGAGTTTATTGAGCTTTTTAAGCTCCATCACCTGATATTCCAGCTTGCGGGTCAAGCGACGCGCTTCCATATGCACCCGAATCCTCGCCAGCAATTCTTCTTTGGCAAAGGGCTTGATTACATAATCACTAGCGCCGGCCTTAAACATCTGCAAAATCGAGTCGCGTTCGGCCATACCGGACAAAAAGATCACCGGAAGGCTTTTAAGGCCTAATTCAAAACGAATCTTTTTGCAGAGTTCGTCGCCGTTCATCTCAGGCATCATGAAATCAGTCACCACTAGGTCGATGTCCTGTTCAGCGCCCCGGATCGCCTCTAAGGCTTCGACGCCGTTTTTAGTGACAATGGTTTCGATGCCTTCGGCTTCGAGCAGCGATTCTAACAGCTGGCGCGCAATCTTGTTGTCCTCGGCGATTACCGCTTTAAGCCCCTGCATCGCCTTTTCTGGCTTTAGAGTCCGTTCAACGGCACTAAGGATTTCACCACGCAAAAAGGGCTTAGTGATGAACTCCGAGGCCCCTACCTCAAAGCCCTTGTTTCGCCCTTCGATGGTGTCGTTCGCGGTCACGAAGATCACCGGTATTTTGCGGACCGCCGATTCTAACTCTGTCGAACGTAACCTAAAACAGGTGTCGTAGCCGTTGAGCCGGGGCATGTCCACGTCGAGGGTGATCAAGTCCGGCTGGTTGCGGGCCACCTGCTCTAACGCCTCAATACCATCGGCGGCTTCGAAGGTTTCAAAGCCGCCTCCTTGCAATTCGGTGCGGATGATTTTGCGCATCATGGCGCTATCATCAACGACCAAGATTTTCATGGGCATGGGTACTCCTCGGGGCGGTTCAAGCCGCTAGTCTTGATCCACACGAATCAGACGGGTCTTTTGAGCGATAAAGGGCATTTGATCAATTTTCAACAGGGCGTTGACCACGTCCATTTCTAAGGCCAAATGGGTGAAAATCACCACCGGGACCGCTTCGCCGTCTTCTTCGGCGCGCGTTTTTTGGATCATCGAAGCAATGGATATATCGTGTTCACCGAGAACCCGAGTGATCTCCGACATAACACCCACCCGGTCCTCTACGCTAAAGCGTAGATAATATTCACTTTCCACCTCTCCGATGGGCATGATCTCTTTTTGTTCTAACTGAGCGGGCAACATCGACAGCGGCGGAACCGGCACACCATCAACGCCTAATTGACGCACAATAGCCACAACGTCGGCCAGCACCGCCGAAGCGGTAGGGTGTCCGCCGGCACCGCGGCCATAGGCGACTACCGGACCCGAAAAGTTACCTTGCAAAGACACCGCATTGAAGGGGCCCTCTACGTTGGCCAACATGTCGCCTTCAGGGACTAGGGTCGGATGGACCCGACCTTCGTAGCGACCGCCGCGGTCGATGGCTTTACCTAAAAGTTTGATCACATACCCAAACTCGGCTGCAATTTCAATATCAACGGGCTCAATTCCGGTGATGCCTTCGGTATAAAGCTGCTTAAAATCGAACAAACCCCCGAAAGATAGATTCATTAGAATCAATAGCTTGTGCGCCGTATCGATCCCTTCTACATCAAAGGTCGGGTCCGCTTCTGCGTAGCCTTTGTCTTGAGCTTTTCGTAACGCCGCCATGAAGGACTCACCCTTGTTGGTCATGGAGGTTAAGATATAATTAGCCGTTCCGTTGATGATGCCCGAAACCTCGGTCACCTGATCACCGGCCAAACCTTCCTTTAAGACACGGATCACCGGAATCCCGCCTGCTACGGCGGCTTCAAAGCCCAAGGAGGCTTGGGCTTGGTAAGCGGCCCCAAAGACCTCGGCACCATGCTCGGCTAGTAACGCCTTATTAGCGGTAACCACGGGTTTTCCTGCCGCAAAGCTTTTGAGTAACACCTCTTTAGCTAAATCGCAGCCGCCCATCAGCTCAATGACCAGATCAATGGTCGGGTCCTCTAAGATAAAGGCCGGATCACCGGAGATTTCAACGCCGCTCAAATCGACTTGACGGGGTTTGGCCGGATTATTGACCACCGCCTTGACCACCTTAAGTTCGCAGCCGGTACGCGCTTGAATCAGGGTTTGGTTGGTGGTTATTTGTTCAACAACGCTCTGCCCAACGGTACCCAGGCCAAAAAGGCCGATCTTGATTTGTCTCAACGAATTCTCTCCCTTAGAAGACGTCTGTGCTTAAATCCCCTGAGCCTGTATCTCAGAGCCCATGTAGTGACTGAGTAGCGGCTCAAAACCGCCTTCTTTTAGCCTGGCGCAATCGTCGGGACGTACATAAAAGTAGTCCACAATCTGGTTGCCGATGGTGGTCACCGTGACCTGAAGCGGCGTAACGTTTAGCGCCTGTAGCGCCATCATGATCTTGAAATACCCATAGGGCGCATCGGTCAAGGAAACCTTTACGGCCCAGCATTCGATCGGCTCGCGCTGAAAGCTCCCATCGAGGGTCTCGACCACCAAATAGCCCTTTTCTCGCTCGAGCATGTATTGCACTTGCACCATACCGGCATAGGCCTTGCGGTGGGCTCCGTGGGCTAAATCGGGCGGTTGCAGGTTGGCCACCATGCTCTCTAACTCGACGCCCGAAATATTGGCCTTGTTCCCGCTGGTCCCTTGGAAAAAGCCTACAATGCCAAATTTACCGTCAGCATAGCGCACTTGATTGATCTTGCCCAGTTCAAGGTTGATTCCCTTGGCGTTGAGGGCAAAGGCGATTTTGGCCTGAACATTTAAGTCATGCATTGAGTAAAACAGCAGGCTATCGTATTCACCGGGGCCGCCTTTGACAAAGGAAAAGCGAAGGTCATCGCGTTCCTCGGCGTCGAAGTCAATCAACTGGTGGGCTAAACGCTGGGGTGAAGCGCTGAGTAGGTAACGGTTCGGGATGGTGGCGAAAAACCAATCCCAGTTGTTTATATAAGGCTCCGCCAAAAGAAAGCGGGTCGGCCGGCTCAAGTTGTCGCTTAAGATACGGCAAAACCTAACGTAGTGCTTCTCTAGCGACTTTTCGTCTAATTCGCCTAGATGGATGTAATGGGCCGAACTGCTCAACTCCCGGCGGTATTTGTCTAAGGCTTCGGCCTCGCCGGTAGATAGCGCCTTTAGGGGCTCGGTGATCACCTCGTCTAGGCTGCGGTTACAGGACTGACGAAGCAAAAGATCCAAAACCACCGCATCTTTTTGCTCTTCTACCTTAGCGTCTAAGAAGTGGTTGATCGTTTGGGTCAGGGTCTTCTCATGGCCCCGGCGGCGGAATTCTTCTAAAATAGCCAGGGTCCGCTCAAAAAAATCTTCTAGATGCCCGGCTTTTTCATGCATCCTGGCGTTGACGGACTTGAAGTCGCTGATGTTGATCATATAAAGTAAAATCAACCGCTTAGGGTCCCGCTGGGCGAGTTCAAAGAACTTAAGGATGCCTAGGTCCATGTGCGTCGACAGCTTACTGTAGCGCACCATGGATTGGTGGTGCTGTACTAACAAGCGGATCATTTCTAGTTGGTCTGAATTGCCGTCAAAGCCAAGCCGTACCAACATCCCCCCCGCCAACTTCGGACCGTATTGCTCATGGTCTTTGTAAGGGTTGATCTTGCCGAGGTCATGGAAAAAAATCGACCACTTGAGGCTAAAAATGTCTTCATCTTCTAAGAACCGCCATAGCTCGGGCTCCTTAGACCGGAACGCCACGATTTCCTTTTCCATTTGCCCGATCGCCTTCAGCGAATGTTCACAGAGCGGGTAAGAATGCACCTCAAGATTACGCAGCAAATAGCGCATCTTATTCACCTCAGGCAGGAACAGGCCCAGTAGCGTCTTGGCATCTCCCGTGGACGACAAAGGCAGGGAGATTTCTAACATCTGCCCAATGGCCGCCGAAGCGTAATCTGCCCTAAATAGCTGGTAAATAAAATCTTTGAGCGATTCTTTAGGGATCTGCTCCAGCTTAGGATACAAATCACCAAGCAAAACGCTAAAGCCTTCGCTCAATTGGGAGCTTAAGGCGTTGCCGTTGTTGGCGAGATACAAGAAGAGCTCAAATAGGGCCTCCCAATCCAAGAATAGATTTAAATCGCTGGTACGTTGCCTGCCGGCAGCATCGTAAGACAACAGCTTTTGAACCTCGTTAGAACGCAGGTGCTTGACCAGCCGGAAATGGGTCAATTTCTCTTCAAAACTTCGGTCTAAGACCTGATACAGCACCTTTTCGGCGATCCGCGAAAACTGCCTGGCTGAATTGAGGCGAAAGCGGTCCAGTTGGTCGATGGTGGTGAAACGGACTTTGATTTTCAAATAGGCCATGGCGGCGCGGTCGTTAAACCGGTCGATCTTAAGTGGCTCTTTGGCTAGGTCCTTTTCACCCATAAGCGCTAACTGAGGCCGGTAATGCTCAAAAAGCCCCAGGAAGTTTCGTAGATCTAGATAAAATTCTAAGGTCTGGCGCAGAATATCCGCCTCAACGCGGGTGATCCAGCGGCGGCGGAGCAACTCATCGGCCAATTCTAAGGTAGTGGTCTTGTTGGGCTCCAACAGCACCACTAGGGTCCAAAAGACATACTGCAAATGCCGCAGACCGCCCTGACCGGCTTTGATGTGAAGTTCGTCGATCCTGGCGGGAACCAACTCCGCTGACTGAGTCCGGAGGAACCGAATCAGCTTTTCCTTCGGGCAAGCTTGGCGCATCTGGGCCTTAAAGGCGCGCAAGGTGCGCTCGTTGCCTAAAATCACCTTGGCTTCTAAAATAGAAGGGATCGCATGTAGTGCCTGGGTCTCAGAAAAGCGGCTTAGATCCTCATGAAGCTCAAAGTATTGGCTCGCCAGTTCTAGTGGAAGGTCCACAAAAAGTTCTTCTAACCGCCGGATCAGCTCTTGAATCGCCGAAAGTTCCAGAAGATTGCGGTTGGTCGGGTCCACCAGATAGGCAATGTCCACGTCGCTCGAATAGGTCAGCTCTCCCCGCCCAAAGCCCCCACGGGCCATGATGCAAAAGAACTTGCGGTAGGCACCGGGCTTAGAACGATAGGACTCTAACTGGGGCAAGGTCTCCGAAATGCGGGCCATTTCCTTTTCACCCTGAACCACCTCTTCGGTCAGTTCGATCAGCAGCTTGTCGTAATAGGCATGTTCAGCCGGGTCCATGGGGGCCTTACTGCCGTCTTCGAGATATAAAATCTGGTTCAGTTCTTTGGCTTTCTCGGATTTTTTAGGTAAACCAGAGCGCAGGTAGTCAAGCTTCGACTTAGACTCAGCGGCCAATTCGCGCATCACCAAAGGCTCTTCACTGACCACAAAATCCCAGCTAAACACAATCCAGTCACTCATCCAGCGGCATAGACGGGCCACATCAACCAAGGCGTCTCGGCTGAGCAGCGCCGACTTTGCCTCGGCGGCTTTAAAGGACTCCCACTGCTCGGTGAAAAATTCCTTATAAACCCCTTTGCGGTCCTTAAGGGACAGGCCTGCGACGCTTTTAGCGTCAAAGGCCGCAGAAAAGTTAAAGGGAGCGTCAGGCTGGTGATTCATAGGTGCCATATTAGGGGTAAAGCCCATTGTCGCCTTGGCGTTGGCAACTAGTCAAGGCGGGGCTTTTCAGAATCTTAAAAAGGCGCTACAACGACCTGAACAACCCCCCTTTCCCCTGATAAGTCGATGAACAACAAAGGTACGCTGATCCTTTCCGGCCTGGGCCTTAACTGCGAACGCGAAACGGCCTATGCATGCGAGCGTTCCGGCGCCGCCAAAGTAGAGGTACGCCATAGCCTTGAGCTACTCCGTGGGCAGGTTTCTTTGGGCGATTACGACTTCCTGATCTTTATTGGTGGTTTTTTAGACGGCGACTACCTGGGCAGTGCCAGGGTCGGAGCCAACCGATACAAATACAGCACCAATGCCCAAGGCGAGCTGAAAGACCAACTCGCCGAATTTGTGGCCCAAGGGCATTTGGTGATGGGAATCTGCAATGGGTTCCAATTATTGGTTAAGCTAGGTTTGCTTCCCTTTGAAGAACTGGCCCAAGGCGGCCAGTCCGTAACCTTGACCCATAATTCCAGTGGCATCTTCGAAGACCGCTGGGTCCACACCAAGGTCAACGAGCGCTCCAACAATATCTTCTTACAGGGCATCGAGCAAATTTACCTGCCCATCCGCCACGGAGAGGGCAAGATTGTGGTGTCCAATGAGCAAGTAGCCCAACGGATTCAAGCCGAAGCACTGGACCTGTTATATTACGCCGACGACCAGGGCAATTCGACTGCCGAATACCCCGCCAACCCCAATGGATCATGGAACAACGTGGCCGGGCTGGGCAATGCCGGGGGCAACGTATTGGGTCTGATGCCGCACCCAGAAGCCTATAACCACCATACCAACCACCCCCACTGGACCCGCCTACCAAAAGGGGAGACGGACGGGGAAGGGCTGCGCTTCTTTAAAAATGCCTACCGCCATTTGGCCGGATAAGGGTGCTGTATCTCGATGCCGCCGCCAGTACGGCCCCACACCCGGAAGTGCTGGCGCTACTGCACCAGCATTACCAACAACCCCACGCCAACCCCTCTTCAGTCCACCCTTGGGGCCTAGAGCAGCGCAAGCTGCTACAAGCGGCCCGGATGTCGCTAGGGCAGTTGTTCAGCCTGCCTGCCGAAGGGGTTACCTTTGTTGCTTCGGGCACCGAATCAGACAATTTGGCAATTAAAGGGGTCTTGTTCCGCGCCGGTAAACCGCGCGGGCGGTTCCTGACCACCCATCTCGAACACAAAGCCGTCTCCGAAGCGGCCGCATGGTACCAATCCATCGGCGGTTCAGTTGATTGGGTCGAGATTGAGCCCGCCACCGGCCAAGTGGATTTGGCTGATTTGGAAGCCAAGTTATCGGCGGAGACGACATTGGTTTCAATCCAACACGTCAACAGTGAGACCGGTCTGGTACAAGACCTAGCCGAAATCGGGAGAGTCATCCGCCAAAAGGCTCCCCAAGCCGTCTTCCACAGCGATGGCGTCCAAGCCTTAGGCAAGATCGAGCCCAACTTACGCAAATGGAGCATAGACCTCTATTCAATCAGCGGTCACAAGGTCCATGGGCTGCTCGGAGCCGGGGCCCTACTGCGGGCCCGCAATATCCCGATGGAGGCTCAAATTAGCGGCGGCGGGCAAGAGTCGGGGTTACGCTCGGGCACCGAAAACTTACCGGCCATACGGGCTCTGGCTTGGGCCGCCCAATGGGCCGAGTCGAACCGCGCGGCCAACCAAGAGGCAGTCGAAAACTGGGCCGATTCGTTTTTTAAAAAACTCAGCGATCAGGTTTCGGGCCTGCATTTTGTCGGGGGTGCTCAGCGGGTCCCCCATATACGTGCTTTGTATATGGACGGGGCGCTGGGCGAGGTGCTGCTGCACCACCTCGCCGCCGAAGGGATTCTGGCCAGCCAGGGGAGTGCCTGTCAGGCGCGCTCAAAAAAGCTAAGCCCAGTTTTGCGTGCGCTGGGCCTTAACGACCTGCAAATCCGCCGCACCTTGCGGCTTAGCTTCAGCCCTTTAGAGTTAAAATGGTCGCCAGCCGAGGCGGCCAAAGCCTTCGCTTCGGCTGTACAGCAGGTTCGCCAAATCACTTCTTAGAACCCCTTTGCAGCGCCTTTAAGATATACTCTTTCGCGCTAGGGGTTTTGCAGTCGGTCTGCCCATGGTCTACCTGGACCGGTCCAATCCGTTCAAGGACCTCAAAAACCTGGTCGCGCAACTCCGAGCGATAGGTACCCATTGCGATCAATGCACGGTTCATGCTGTGCCGAGCCCGGTTGGCCGACTGGCCTATTTGCTGTTCGATCATCTGCAGATAGCCCTTCACCTCTTCGGCATCCAGTTCGAAGGAGGGCAATTTTGCCTTTAATTTAGCCTCTTCTTTCAGCAAATGCGCCAGCAAGTCATAGCCCGTAGCCTGAAGCCAGTCGGACCCTCCTTGGGTCCATTTTTTTAAGGCCTTTAAGGACCAATCGCGCTTTGCCGCCAGCTTGGCTAAAAGCTCGGCATGGACGTAGTAGTTAACCTCCTGGGCCCACTTTTGGGCTTCTTCAAAACTAAGCTCCTCTCCAATTTTCAAGGCCAAGGAACGGGCATCGGCGTTGCCGCTTTGCCAAAGCTTGCGCGCTAGATCCAAATTGCTGCCCAGTTCCGCCTTGATCCGGTCCAAATCCTTAAAACTCACACCGAAAAGCGACTCACCGGCACCATGCCGCCGATAGATCTTTCGGTTTTGTTCGGTGCCAATTTCCTTCAGGTGCGACATAAGTTCTTGAAAGGTCATTTTTGCCTCTAAGGGTGGAAGTGTGTTGTCTCTCATTTTAACAGCTTATTGCTCTGCGAAACAGTAAAACTCATTTTAAGAGCCTTCAAAAATTCTGCTAAAAACAAAAAAAGACCGGCGCTCCCAGGGGGAACGCCGGTCTTCTCAAAAAGCTAGACTAGGGACTGGGGGATTACATCATTCCACCCATGCCGCCCATTCCACCCATGCCGCCCATACCGCCCATGGCAGCAGCGCCGCCGTCATCGTTCTTGGCGATCTCGCTCACCGAAGCTTCGGTGGTGATCAACAAGGCCGATACGGAAGCTGCATTTTGCAGTGCGTTGCGGGTAACTTTGGTGGGGTCGATAATGCCTTTCTCGATCATGTCCACATACTCTTCGGCGCGCGCATCAAAACCGCCAGTAGCGTTCATTTCGCGTACTTTGTTGATGATCACGGCACCTTCGAGGCCTGCGTTGGCCACAATCTGGCGTAAGGGAGCTTCTAGAACCTTGCAGATGATCTGGGCACCGATCTTCTGGTCCATGTCCGTGATGGTCGCTGCAAATTCTTCGACTTGCTTCTGAACGCGCAACAGAGCCACACCGCCACCGGGGACGATGCCTTCTTCTACGGCTGCACGGGTTGCGTGCAGGGCGTCTTCGACGCGGGCCTTCTTTTCTTTCATCTCAATTTCAGTAGCGGCACCGACGTTGATGATGGCCACGCCACCAACCAATTTAGCCAAGCGCTCCTGCAATTTTTCGCGGTCATAATCGCTAGACGACTCTTCAGCCTGAGCGCGGATTTGAGCAACCCGGCTTTTGATGGTTTCAGCTGAACCGGCACCGTCAATGATGGTGCAGTTGTCTTTGTCGATGGTGATGCTCTTGGCGGTACCACACTGAGCGATGGTCATGTCCTCAAGCTTCATGCCGCGGTCTTCGCTGATCACTTCGCCACCGGTCAAGACAGCGATGTCTTCGAGCATGGCCTTGCGGCGGTCACCGAAACCGGGAGCCTTAACGGCGGCGCACTGCAAGGTGCCGCGCAAGCGGTTGACCACCAAAGTAGCCAAGGCCTCGCCATCTACGTCTTCGGCAATGATCAAGAAGGGGCGACCTTCTTTAGCGATGGTCTCCAAAACCGGCAAGATGTCCTTCATGTTGCTGATTTTTTTCTCAGACAAAATGATGTAGGGGTCTTTTAAGGCCACTTCCATCCGGTCCGAATCGGTCACAAAGTAAGGAGAGAGGTAACCGCGGTCAAACTGCATCCCTTCGACTACGTCTAAGGTAGTCTCCAAGCCTTTGGCTTCTTCAACGGTGATCACACCGTCTTTGCCGACTTTGTCCATGGCTTCGGCGATGATCTTGCCGATGGTCTCGTCGTTGTTGGCGCTGATGGTGCCGACCTGAGCGATTTCGTTGTTGTTAGAAACCTTGCGGCTGATCTTGCGCAATTCTTCAATCGCCACGGTAACGGCAGATTCAATACCGCGCTTGAGGTCCATGGGGTTTGCGCCAGCAGCAACGTTCTTAGCGCCTTCGCGGAAGATCGCCTGGGCCAATACCGTTGCCGTGGTGGTACCGTCACCGGCGGTGCCGGAGGTCTTAGAAGCAACTTCTTTGACCATCTGAGCGCCCATGTTCTCGATCTTGTCTTCTAACTCGATCTCTTTGGCGACCGAAACACCGTCTTTGGTGATCAGCGGAGCGCCGAAGGATTTTTCGATCACCACGTTGCGGCCTTTGGGGCCCAGGGTAACTTTAACGACGTCAGCCAGTTTGTTGACGCCCTCGAGCATACGAGCGCGGTTCTCTTCACCGAATTTAATCTGTTTTGCCATGTTTTTCCTATAGGTTGATGAGTGGGTTGAGGAATTTCTTTGGTGGTGCAGGGTGGGGGATTAACCCTCAATCACCCCGAGAATCTCGTCTTCCTTCATCATCAGGAAGGTGTCCCCTTCCACATTGATTTCGGTTCCGGCATATTTGCCGAACAGGATCTTGTCGCCTGCTTTGACGTCCAGAGCAGCAAAGCTGCCGTCATCTTTGCGGACGCCTTTACCAACGGCGATTACCTCGCCCTCTTGGGGCTTTTCTTTGGCCGTGTCGGGAATGATGATCCCGCTTGCGGTCGTGGTAACAGCTTCTTTGCGCTTAACGATAACGCGGTCATGCAACGGTCTGATCTGCATCTTCCAATTCCCTCGTAAGATGTTGGTAATTGAGGCTCAGGAAACCCAAAAGCCTGTTTCAGCATGCTAAAATTACGATTAGCACTCAATGAAGCTGAGTGCTAAAACTAGCCCAATATACGCAAAAGACCGGCTAAAGATCAAGAGGGAATTTTTGGGAGTTTTTTGATCCGAAGGGGACAAGGCTCGGCGGGCTTTGGAGCAAGGTGCCCCGGTTCGACTCAAGGTCTTAAGCGTAAATTCAAGAATCCGTAGGACCAACGAGGTAGTGAGCTGAGTGGGGAAGACCCATGAAACAGCTGGGCTGGACGTTGGTCCAGCCCAGCCCTTGGGGGCGAGCTTAAGGCAACGGGCAAGTACCGGGCTTTAGCCCCAAGCCAAAGGAAAGCCAAGACCCAAAGACCGAGGCATCTAATGGATTCGGGGCCTTTGGGATCAATCCTCTTCGGTTGCTTCTTCTTCATTAGCGCGCACCGGTAGGTTAGCGCCGCCAAATTCATATTGAGCGCGTACCGCTTGGTCTATCTTGCTGGCCATTTCGGGATGTTCGTCTAGGTAGGTTTTAGCGTTTTCACGTCCCTGGCCGATCCGCTCGTCACCATAGCTGTACCAAGAGCCACTCTTTTTGACGATGCCCGCATCGGCCGCCAAGTCCAGCACGTCACCTAGCTTAGAGACGCCTTCGCCGAACATGATATCAAATTCGATCACTTTAAAAGGAGGGGCCATCTTGTTTTTAACCACCTTAATCCGCGAGCGGGTGCCGATGATCTGCTCACCCTGCTTGATGTCCGTAACTCGGCGGATGTCTAAGCGGACCGAAGCGTAAAACTTTAGGGCGTTACCGCCGGTCGTGACCTCAGGGTTTCCATACATGACGCCAATCTTCATCCTAAGTTGGTTGATGAAGATGATGGTGCAGTGGCTTTTATTGAGGTTACCCGTCAATTTACGCAGCGCCTGAGACATCAAGCGGGCCTGAAGTCCTACATGGCTGTCACCCATTTCACCGTTGATCTCGGCGCGGGGCACCAAGGCGGCTACCGAGTCCACGACGATCAAATCGATCCCACCGGAGCGGACCAAAATATCGGTGATTTCTAAGGCCTGTTCGCCGTAATCGGGCTGGGAAAGCAGTAGGTCCTCAACCTTGACGCCCAACTTACGGGCATACTGGACGTCCAGCGCGTGTTCGGCATCAATGAAGGCCGCTACGCCGCCCTTCTTTTGCACTTCGGCAATGGCGTGCAACGCGATGGTGGTTTTGCCGCTGGACTCTTTGCCGTAAATCTCGACCACCCGGCCCACCGGAAGGCCGCCGATACCCATGGCCACGTCCAGACTTAAAATCCCGGTCGGGTGGCAGGGGTAGCTTTTAGCCCCTTCTTCGCCCATGCGCATAATTGCGCCTTTGCCGTACTGGCGGTCGATTTGGCTTAAGGCCCCTTCAATTGCACGCGTCTTTTCTTTATCCCACATCCTGAATCCCTTTGGCTTAGGCCCCCCAGGGGGCAGGTTCAAAAGAGAACATTTGTTCTCGATGAGTTCAATATGAAACAAGAATTTTAAAATGGCAACCGCCGGTTTCAAATTTTTCTTTCAGTACCCGTGTAAGGCTGGCTCCACGGGTGCAGAGGGCGGTTTTTGCATTTTTCTTTTTATCCTTGAAAGGCAGCTAAAAAGAAGGCTATACAGAAGTTCGTCCACAGAGCATAAGCTTTGGGCCACGGTCCGTACACTTAGCTAACCTATCGAAGGAAGCAATGAGACTTTCGCTTTCACTATTATTAGCCGCTTTGATCTCACTGGCCACTCTAGGCACGCCAGTCTTCGCCAACGAGTCTGAACCCTCTGCGATGGCGGAGCCGCAAAACTCCGTTACGAACACTGAGCAGGGCGCACCAGCGAAGCCAGGAGAACATGTAGACAAAGAATTCGGGCCCAAGCCCCGGTTCGAAGCCAATCAGGAAGGTGGACACTTCGTCCAGGCCGTCCATTTCCCGCCACCACTGCCGATCTACGAAGACATGGACAAAAGCGTGGGGGAGCAGTTGTCCAACCGGATCGGCATGGAACCCCTGAACCTGGTGGCTAGCTTGATCTTCTTGATGGCGATCCTGCACACCTTCGCCGCCAGCCGCTTCACCCACATCGCCCACGTGGCCGCCGAAGAGCACGCCAAAAAGCTTCGCGCCGAGAACCAGCCCGTTCGCTACCATGGCGAAGTGGTTGATAAGGTGAGCTTTAAAGCAGAAATCTTCCACTTCTTAGGTGAAGTCGAAGCGGTCTTTGGCATTTGGGTCTTGGCCTTGTTTTTTGCCATGGTTTATTTTAAGGGCTTCCAAGCCCCCATTGAATATATCAGCAACGTAAACTATACGGAGCCGATGTTTGTGGTGGTGATCATGGCCCTAGCCGCAACCCGGCCGATCTCTCAGTTGGCCGAGAAGGGTTTGGCCGTTTTTGCCAAATTATTGGGCGGTAAAACCGCCGCTTGGTGGCTGACGATCCTGACCATCGGCCCCATCATGGGCAGTTTCATCACCGAGCCGGGCGCTATGACCATCTCGGCTATGTTATTGGCCAAACAGTTTTACAACAAAAAACCGAGTAGCAAGTTCAAATACGCTACCATCGGCTTGTTGTTCGTGAACATTTCCGTAGGCGGTACCATCACCCACTTCGCCGCGCCGCCGGTCTTGATGGTTGCCGGACCTTGGGGCTGGGATATGGCCCATATGGCGACCTTCTTCGGTTGGAAGGCGGTGGTGGGTATCATGATCAACAACGCCATCTACTTCATGATCTTCCGCTGGGAGTTCAAGAAACTTGACAGCCCGCAAGCCACGGCTATCGACGAAACCGAAAAGACCCTGAACTGGAACCTACGCGAAGACCCCGTTCCGGTTTGGATCATGTTAGTCCACGTGGCCTTCATGGTTTGGACGGTGTTCAACGCCCACCATCCCCCGCTGTTTATTGGGGCCTTCTTGTTCTACATCGGTTTCCACCAAGCTACCGGACACCACCAAAACCGCCTTGACCTCAAGCCCGCCCTGTTGGTCGGTTTCTTCTTGGCTGGTTTGGTTACCCACGGCGGCCTTCAGGCCTGGTGGATTCAGCCGGTCTTAAGTAGCTTAGGGGAATTGCCTTTGATGTTAGGGGCCACGGTCTTAACAGCCTTCAACGACAACGCAGCGATCACCTACCTAGCCACCTTGGTGCCTAACTTTAGCGACACCATGAAGTACGCGGTGGTTGCTGGTGCGGTAACCGGTGGTGGTTTGACGGTCATTGCCAACGCGCCGAACCCGGCAGGTCAGTCGATTTTAAACAAATATTTCCCTGACGGCGTGGTCCCCTTGTACCTCGCTTTGGCTGCCTTACTGCCGACGATTGTGGTCGGTAGCGCCTTTATGCTTCTCTAATTAGCTTTGTAAGCAGCCTCCCTCCGGGGGGCTGCTGGGGCTTTACTTCCCCTGCCCTTTGGCTTACTCTAAGCCATCAAGAAAACAACAACCCCTTCCAATAATAGCCCCATGCTGCGTTTTCTAGCGCTTTGGAGTCTGGTATTACTTTTGGCTGCCTGTGCGCCCCAAAAGGTGGAACCGACAAAACTTCCGCTCACCGCTATTGACGAACAAAAGACCGCGTTCCCGCCCGAAGAAAACGAGCTGCTCCAAAAACCCCGACTATATGTCAACCTGATCACCCACAAACACCCCACGGTGACTCAGGCACGCGAAGAAGCCATCTTGGGTTTTACCGCAGATAGCTTGTCCCGCTACGCCGCCTTTGCGCCCATCGAACAGCGCCGGGTTGAAAACCTCCTAAGCCAAAGCGACTACCGGGGCTTTCGAGCCGAAAGTGCCGCCCAGGCGATCGAATTAGGCAAAGCTTTAGGCGCTCAATTTGTGATGCAGACCGAGCTTTCCATTGCCTCATCGAAGCTGGAAAAAGGCGTGGACCGATTTAAAGCGATCGTTGGCTTAACGGTCTTTAAGGTCGATAGCGGGCAGGTGGTTTTTAAGGAAAACCTGAATTACGACTCTTCGGAACCCGCCGAATCCCGCCAAGAGGTCAAACCGGTGATCCAACGCGCCTTCCCCTTGATGGGTTTTGTCCTACAAACCCGGGGCGACCGGCAGGTAGCCAAGATTTCACTGGGCTCTAGCCTAGGCCTTCAAGTAGGCCGTAAGGTTCAGATCCGCAAACGCAAGATCGAAAGAGATTTGGTCCAAGGCCTCAACACCGGCGTGATCAGCTATTCAGAAGCGCTGGCCACCGCCGAGGTGATCCAGGTTCAAGCCAACGACGCCTGGGTCGAGCTAGACCCCCGCGACCGCGATAAAATTCATCAGGGAGACGTGGTCTACACGCTGCCCGAAAAACGCAGCTCCCTGTTTTAAGAGGCCGAGATGAACCAGAGCTACCGGCTCCCGCAGGAATTGATCGAAAAGTACAACGTCAGCGGCCCCCGCTACACCTCCTACCCGACCGCACCGGTTTGGGGCCCCGTCGACCGAGGCACCCAGCGTGACTGGTACCAAGAGTTAGGCCAAAGCTCGCGCCCTCTTTCGCTGTACTTCCACATCCCCTTTTGCCGTGAACGTTGCAGCTATTGCGGTTGCAACACCATGATCACCCAAAATCAAGGCAAGGCCACCGACTACGTGACCCACCTCCTCAAGGAGATCGATACCTTAGCCTCCTTTGGCCTGGGCCACAAAAAAATCCGCCAGTTGCATTTTGGCGGCGGCACCCCCACCTTCTTGTTGGACCAGGAATTTGCCTTAATTTTAGGCAAATTGCGGGAGCATTTTGAATTTGAAGAGTCCGCCGAATTGGCCATTGAGGTGGACCCCTGTTCGACCCATGAAGGCCAATTGGAGATGTTGGCGGGGCTAGGCTTTAACCGTCTTTCCTTGGGCTTACAAGACTTCAATCCGAAGGTCCAAGCAGCAGTCAACCGGGTCCAAAGCTACGAGATCACCAAGGAACATATCGACAAGGCCCGCCAGCTCGGGTTCACCGGGGTCAACCTAGACTTGATGTACGGGCTGCCACACCAAACCTTGGCCAGTATGCGCGAGACCCTAGAACAGGTAATCTCCTTAGCTCCCGACCGCTTAGCACTCTACAATTTCGCTTACCTGCCCGAACAACTGCCCCACCAAAAGCTCATCCACGCCGAGCACCTACCCGACGAAGAAACGAAGCTGAACATCCTCTTTGAGGCCATCAGCCGCTTCGCCGCCGCCGGGTACGAGTACATCGGGATGGACCACTTCGCCAAATCGACCGACGAATTAGCCGTCGCCCAAAGAGAACGGCGGCTTTACCGAAACTTTATGGGCTATAGCCCCAAGTCGGGTGTCGATTTAGTGGGCATTGGCATCACCTCCATCGGCGAAAGCGAGCGATATTTCCTACAAAACGAGAAAAAACTGCCGGACTACTTAAGTGCCATTGAGCAAGAAGGGCTGGCTGGAGCGCGCGGAATCCACCTTACTGACGATGACCGGATCCGAAAATGGACCATCATCCGCTTGATTTGTCATTTCTACGTCAACTTCGACGAATTCTTAGAAGAGTTTGATCTGGACTTTACCGAATATTTCCAAAAGGAAATGGCCGGATTAGAGGACATGATCGATGAGGGCTTAGTCGAAGTCGGCGAAGGACATATCCGGGTGCTCTCTTGGGGCAAAATTTTGGTGCGCAACATCTGCATGCGTTTTGACGCCTATTTGACCGGAGAAAAGGCCCCGAAGGTGAAGTTCTCTAAAACTATCTAAAGGCCGTCTATGGCGCTCTTCGAGTACCAGTGCCTAGACCAGGCGGGTAAAAATCATAAGGGCAAAACCGACGCCCCCAACGCCCGCCAAGCGGCTGCCAAGCTACAGGCCAAAGGCTGGTACGTTATTGAGCTGAAGCCCGCCAAAGCCAAAAACTCGCTGTTTCAGTGGCGCGGTCAGCGCAAGCAAAAGGTCCCCGCCAAAACCATCACCGCCTTTACGCGCCAATTTTCGGTGCTCGCCACGGCGGGCATTCCCTATGACCGCGCCTTGGATATTTTGATCCAAGAGAACCAAGACCAAAGCTTCCAGACCCTTTTAGCCGACATCAAATCAGAGATCACCGAAGGTTCTAGTCTAGCGGCGGCCTTAGAGTCGCGCCCCCGGCATTTTCCGGGGATGTATGCAGCCATGGTCCGCGCTGGTGAAGCCGGGGGCACTTTAGCCCAGGTCTTAGACGAATTGACCCGTTTCCGCGAAGAAGATGAGCGACTGGGCCAGAAGATCCAAAACGCCATGATATACCCGGCGATCATGGCCGTCTTGGGGATGTTGATCATCCTCTTTATGCTCACCTTCATCTTACCTAAGATCACGCCTATCTTTAGCCAGTTCGAAGCCGAACTTCCCTTGCCGACTCAAGTAGTGGTTTGGACTAGTGAAGTGGTGAGCGAGCATTTTATTTTGGTGGCGCTCACGTTTGCCGGTGCCTTTTGGGGTATCCGCTCTTGGCTTAAAACCCCCAAAGGTGAGCTGCTCAAAGACCGCATATTACTCAAACTCCCGGTAATCGGTCATTTAACCCAGCAAATGATCCTTTATCGCTTCTGCCAAACGCTGGGCACTCTTTTGTCTTCGGGCGTCGAATTAAAGCATTCTTTGGCTATTTTAAAGGGGGTTTTAGGTAACCGGATCTTTGAAGACCCCTTTGATGAAATGAGTAACGACATTGCCAGCCGGGGTATGGACCTCTCGGCGGCGCTGAAAAAGACGGGCCTTTATCCGGCCAGCGTGGTCCAGATGATCCGAGTCGGCGAAGAAAGCGACCAGCTAGACAACATGCTCTCAAAGATCAGCAGCAACCTGCAAAAGGAAGTAACCCATGCAGTAGAGCGCTTGGTGGCTCTGCTGGAGCCGGTGATGATTCTGGTGATGGCCCTGTTGGTGGGCTTTATTGTCTTAGCGGTGATGTTGCCGCTGTTCCAATTAAACCAACTGCTTTAAAGGCAAAATACCCCTTCCAGTAGACCGAAAGGGGTATTTAGAGGATTCAGGGGCTATCCATTGAATTTAAAGAATTTCACAGCCCATTTACTGGCCTGGAACTTCTAATTTTTCAACCACTCGGTGGTGTAGGAAGTCCCAATCCTTACGCCGGTCGATGGGTCCAATGGCCTGTTCTAGGCCCTCATGTTCAGACATCCAGACCAAATGACGCCTGATCCGTTGGTTTAACATGATCACGTTGCGGGTCTGGTCGTTCAAGGGGACCTTCAAATAAACTTTACGATCCGCGTCCATCAGCTCTTGCAGCCGGCTTAACGCGCCGAAGTAAACCTCTGGGTCACTCTCATTGTTGCCGTCTTGGTAGCTCCACTTTAACACCTGGAAATCAACCGGTAGGTCCCAAAGCATACGCACCGAGGTTCCGTATCGCATAAAGGCCGATTGTTCGTTGCTATCGAGCATCTCAGGGGTTAGCTCAATACCAATCGTGAACTCGGCGCGAAATTCTCGGCTGGCTTCAACAAAATCCCACAACAATTGGCGGATCTGCCGGGCGCGCCATTCCAAGAAAACCTGATACTCTTCCTTGCCGACCAGGCCAAAATCGCCGTTGGCTGGGTAGGAAACCACAAGGTTCTGTAGGTCTAAGCTAATCCCGGTGTCCAGTTTAAACCGCCGGATCGACATTTCCGAAAAGCCCTCTTGAGGGGCGTAGGTGAAGTCGTCTTTGATGATGATGCCATCTACCTTGGTTTTGGCTAAGGCTTCGGTAAAGTTCAACAAGTAGGGCAAAGCGGCCGGATGGGTTAAATCCAACTTATTGTTGAGACGTAGGTCATGGTTGATGGGGTTATAAGAAGAATCCATCAACATCACCGGTTGGCGGTCCAAGGACGGCAAATCGCGCAATGGCAAGGAAGCCAGCAGCTTCATGTCGTTTTCATGAGCCAATTCGGACATACGGTCCAAAATATCATCTAACAGGGGGCCGTTGTCGTTTTTGAAAAAATAGCCCCTTTTATCGCCGCCTTTAGCGAACAAGAAGATCTGTTCTCCCGCCTCTTGGGCGACTTCAACCTGCACCAATTTCATGCCTTTTTGGCGTAGTTGGCGGAACAGGTCGGACAACTGGTCCCAATTTTTAGACTCCGGCGCTTGCAGATCCACCAAGGCACCGCCCAATTTATAAATATTGAGGTTTTCAGAATAGAAGAACTTGTCGCGGTACTGGTCCAGCTCCGCTCGTCGTTGGCTGTTCGGGAAGCTTTTTAAGAAAAACTCATAAAGCTTCAAGAAAGCATGCTCATCGCGACGGGCGTAGGTGTCGGCCACGATTTTAAAGAGCTTGTCTTCAATAAAGTTACCCGTATCTTGCTGCCCTACTTTCCCGCCCGCAGCCGGGTCGGTTTCGGTGGCAAAATTATAGGTTTTTTGCTGTAACAAACGACCGGAAGCTTGGACTTGGGCCATTACCGGTGCTGCTATCATTGCGGCCAGCAACGAGGCCCACAGTACTTTCATTGCCTGTTTAGATTTCATCGTCTTTATCAGGGTTGAAGTGCATCCCATCATCTTCTGAAAGGTCCAAATCGTCCTCAATGGGGGCGTCTTTATCGGTAGTTTCGCCCATGCCCTTGGGCGCTTGATCCGGGTCTTCGACCTCCTCTATCGAGCGTCCGGGCTGGGGATTATTGGCTGCTTCATGCAAGACTTCATCCAAGTCTAAGTTTTCGTCCAACGGATCTGCATCATTTTTCTCGGAGTCCTCTAAGCTCATGTCGGCGACCTGGCTCGATGACTGCTTCGTTGTCCGTTCGACCGGCTGGTCGTCTTGGCCGCTCTGATCGGCCCCGTTCACAGCCTCTGTGAAGCCATCGGTGGGGGAATTATCCCCCAAAATCGCTTTTACTTGAGGCGGCATGGCCACCTTGCGCTTCTTCTTTATTTGAGCCCCGGCATTGACGTTATGGATGAATTTTTCCATCTGGTGACGGTCGCGCTCATTTAAATTAGAGAACATCAGATGCAAAAAGATCAACTTACCCTCTGGTTCCTTGTCGATGCGTACAATATGAGAACGCAGCTTCTTGCGCAGACCCGTTTCGGGAATCACCATCAAAACTTCGGTGCCGATGTCCACGCCCTCGGGTAACCCTTCGGTCACCAAGCGAGCACCGCCCGAAGAAAGGTCCACCAAAGTCACGGTGTTTTGCACTGCCTCAAATTCGCCGAAAGAGAATTGGGTGTTTTGTTTGGGCAGGACATAAGCAATTTTGCGTTCTAACTCAACGGCGATACGTTCTTGTTTGCGGTGGTTCATCCGCATCACCTGTAAGGCATGGCCGATGATCAGGGCGTCTACGGGTTTCGATATCTGGCGGCGCAAATCGCAAAACATGTGGTACTCGCCGTCCTGAGGTCGATAGACTCGCAGTTCAAAGCGCTTAAATGAGGTCAATTTGACCACCTTCCCTTTGATTTTGGGCGGACGTAGCCAGAGTTCACTATTGGTCACCCGCAGCAAGCGGGTTACAAAGCTATGTTCCTTGCCCTGGTGGGTGACGAACACGCGGACCTCTTGGCCCACCTCGAGCATCTGGGTGACCACGAAATTGACCTTAGGATTGCTAAAAACAAAGTCGGCTTGTTCGCGGATCGTCTGAGCATATCCTAAAAGAGGATCCGCAGGATTTTGGGCCTTTAGTTCGTTGAGCGCCTTTTCATAGAGCCGGTTGTCGGCTAAAAGCTCATCTACCTTGTTACCGGTTCGTTTGGCTATATCGGTCAGGGCGTCGGCCGAATCGCTGGACATATTCAGCGCCGACATCTTGCTGAGCATCTTTTTTTGCTTGTAGCGCTTAAGACGCTTGGTCGTCAGTTTATTGCGGATGCTTCGGTAGATCGCGTAAACAATCATCAAGCCGATCAATCCGGCAAAGCCACCGCCAACCACATAGAGGTCCGTGCTGAAAGCACCGCCACTGCGGAAGGCTTTGGGGTCAATCACCTGGAAGTTGGCTGAGGTCTTGCCAGCGCCGCGCTCAACAATCGCTCGCGACTGTGCCCAAAGATCGCCAGTTAAGACGAAGGCGACGCTACAAGCGGCCATTGCAGTTGACAAGAAACGGTAAATTGCCATAAGGCCTTAACTGATATGACGCCATTCCCGGTGCACCCCTACCCGGTGATTGGCTTATTAAAGTGGTTCTAATCCTGCCCCGAACTTGACGCGGCAGGGTTTTCGACCTTAGGGAAAGCAAAAAGGGAACCAAATCTCCCGCCCCGCCCGAATGAATCTAGGCATTTTCGGAGGCAGCTTCAGCCCCGTCCACCTCGGCCACTATCAAATTGTCCGCCAAATTTTGGCCCTGGGACAGGTGGATCGTATTTTAGTGGTCCCGGCTTACCAGAGCCCTTTTAAGCTAGATCAGGAGCCCTTAGACTCTGAGCTTCGCTTAAGTATGCTGCGGGCCACCTTCGCCGACTTAGCTAACGCACAGATTGAGCTTTATGAAATGAACCGCACTGAGGTAAGTTACACCGCCCATAGTCTGCGTCATTTTAGCCGGGCTTACCCCGACGACCACTTGTTTTTGATCTTAGGAGAAGACGCCTTCGCTCATTTTCCACAATGGTTTGAGGCCCTTGAAATTTTAAAGATGGCCAGATTACTAGTTTTCAGGCGTCATCTTAGCTCACCGCCCGACTTAAGTCAGGCCACCCAATTTGCCGGGGACCGGGTCCAATGGTTGGATCTGGACCTACCGCCGGTCTCTTCGACCAAGATCCGCGGCGGTAGCCTCACCGATCTGGTAGAACAAAACTGGCTACACCCAGAAGCTCTAAAGCTTTGGATGTCAAGCCACCACTAGGAAACTATGCAAGCCCAAGATTTACTTAAGCTGATCACCAGCACCTTAGAAGACAGCAAAGCCTTAGACATCGTCGAGATCGACCTCGTTGGGGAATCCTCCTTGTCCGACTACATCGTGCTTTGCAGCGCCACCTCCTCGGCCCATGCCAAGGGTATCCATGATAAGGTCCACCTCGCCGTCAAAGAAAAGGGTATTTATCCTTTGGGGGTCGAAGGCGAAACCGATGGGGGCTGGATCTTAATGGACTACAACGACGTGATCCTCCACATTTTTGAAGAGGACTTGCGTGAAGTCTACCATATTGAAGAAATGCACAAGCGAGCTCAGTCGCGCCGGGTGCAATGAGGCAAATGCGCCTGCTTTTGGTGGGCAAGACCAAGGAGTCCTACCTCCTTGAGGGTTGCCAAATTTACCTGAAGCGCTTGGTGAACTATAGTAAGGTCGAGTTGGTCTTCTTAAAAGAATCCAACCAGACCGACCCTAAGGCAGCCAAGGCAGAAGAAGCGGGCCGCATCATGGACAAACTAGACCCCCAAGCGCTCTGCATTTTGCTAGACGAAAGGGGGCAAAGCTTCAGCAGCGAAGGGCTAGCCGCATACTTGGAAAAGCAGGCCTTGGCGGGTTTTGGTAAAATTGACTGGGTCGTCGGTGGAGCTTGGGGAGCCGGCGATGCCTTAAAGGCACGCGCCGACCTCTCCTTGAGCCTTTCCAAGCTTACCCTAACCCACCAAATGGTCCGTCTTTTTCTGCTAGAACAAATCTACCGGGCTCTGACTATCTTAAAGGGCGAAAAGTACCACAACCCCTAAGGGGTTCGCAGCAGGCCCTTCTTTAGTTACTAGCTTCAATCTCGATGACCAATTGGACTTCGTCGCCGACGGCGAAGCCACCGGTTTCAATCATACGGTTCCAGGTCATCCCAAAGTCTTTTCGGTTGATTTCGCCCTGAGCTTCAAAGCCCACCAGGGTTTTACCTTTAAAGCCCTTACCTACGCCCAGGAGTTCGCCTTTTAACGTCACCGACTTGGTTACGTCTTTGATCGTCAAATTGCCGGTCACTTCGTAGCGATCACCCTTTTGGGTGATCTTGGTGCTTTCAAAGCGAAGCATCGGGAACTTTTGGCTATCAAAAAAGTCGGGACTGCGCAGGTGGCCGTCTCGCTTTTCATTCTGCGTATCCAAGCTAACAGTTTGAACCTCTGCTTTGATTTGGCTCAGTTTTTTGGTTTTTTCGTCAAAATCAAAGGTGCCGGTAAATTCCTTAAAATTACCGCGGACTTTTGAAATCATCATGTGCGGGACCCGAAACCCGATGGTCGAATGGACAGGGTCAACGGTAAAGGTCTCAGCTTGTACGGTGGCACCGGTCCAAGTTAGGGCCAAAGCGATCACTAAGGTTTTAAGTAGGCGGCGGCCAAAAAAGTAATTCATAGGGTCCTGTTTCGTTCAGTTAACAAGGTTGTGGCTAGCTCGAGGCTACCACGACCTAGTTTTTAGGCCAAGGATTATTAGGGGATTTTACTCGACTCATCGGGGTGCATACCGTAAAATTTAACGAAACGGGCAATTGGGGTCACCGAAATGAAAAATGAAATACCTATGTTAAAGATTTTGGCAACCGAAGACCGAAACACCGACCGGCTCGTGTTAGAACAGTTCTTGCGATTCGTCGGCCAACAGGCCTGTATAGCCACCAGTCTAGAAGAAATGAGCCAATGCTTAAAAAACGACCCCTTCGACTTAGTCCTACTCTCGACGGACAATGAAGAGTTGTTTGCCATGGCGCAGTTGCAGGCCCAAGCTACCCTTTGGGTCGGACTTGGAAGCAGCCTCGGCCCGGTGATCACCCCCGAGCAGGGCTGGTTTTGTTATCTACCCAAGCCCTTAGACCTAGAGGCCTTTCAAGACTGTATCCGCGCCGTAAACCTTGAATTAAACGAGCGGGACCAGTGGGTTCCGGGCGACCTATTAGACCTCCGCTTAATTGAGTCCAGAAAAGAAGTGGACCCAGATTTGGTGAGGTCTCTGATCAACATCTTCACCGAAGATGCCCCCATAATGATCCAGCAAATCAAACAAATGCTTGAAGCAGAGGACTTTATAGAACTCCGCGATTGGGCCCATAAGTTCCGCGGCATGACCGGCAACGTCGGAGCCGCCGCCATGAGCCGCCTGGGTCAGCGTATCGAGCGAGCCGCAGAGCAGTCTTCGAGCGCTTTGATAAAAGATTTAACCGGCCACCTAGAGCCGATCCTCGAGCAAACCAACCTTGAATTTGATAAGTTGATCATCAAACTCAAGCCATAATTCCAGCCTCCTCTTTCTTTCGAATCCATTGCCAAAGCCGAAGGAACATGAAATTTTGTTCATTCAGGCTTAATTGATTCTTCATCTTTGCCGTTTACATTGAGGCCTTCGCATAAAGGCTTTTTCGGCGGAGAGAGCAACCTAAAATTTGTAGGAAAACCCGATGAAGACGTTGTTTACTGGTCTTGCCGCTGGACTTATCGCTCTACTTTCAACCCAAACTGTCTGGGCTGCGATCCCCAAAAACCCGACGGTGACCGCTTTTATGCAGGAATTAGCTAAAGAAGCGAAACAAGAGGACCCAGCCTTCACCGCCTTTTCGGCTGAACGCGGCAAAACCCTCTACTTTAAAGAACATATCGATAGCGAAGACGGCGACAAGCGTACCTGCGCCACTTGCCACAAAGACAACCCCATGTTGCCCAGTAAACATGCCGTTACCGGCAAGCCCATCGACCCACTGTCGCCAGCTGTGAACCGCGAGCGCTTCACTAAAGAAAAAAAAATCAAGAAATGGTTCCGGCGTAATTGCAAGTGGACCTTTGAGCGCAGCTGCACCGCCACTGAACAAGGGGATTTTCTTGAGTATATCTATTCCCTATAGCCTCTAAGGATTTATGAATCGTTCGCTCCTCTGGTTTCTTTTGGCCTTTCTCGGTTGTCTTTCATTATCCGCCCCCCTTTGGGCAGATTCCATTGAGCGGGGCGAGCGCGAAGGGTTTATGGAGATGTTCTTTGAGGAAGCTCCCCATGAGGGACACCGCGAGAAAGAGGAGATCAGCGAACGCCACATCAAACCCATCACCAACCAAGTTTACCTGAGCGAATGTGGCGCTTGCCATTTTGCCTATCAGGCTGAACTACTACCTAGCCAAAGTTGGGAACGGGTATTGGCCCATTTAGAAGACCACTTCGGCGACGACGCCGTTCTAGATGCCGCCAATCTGGCACAGGTGCGCGGCTATCTGCTGGGCAATGCGGCCGAAACCTCAAGCAGTGGCCGGGCCCAAAAGCTAGTTCGGTCGATCCAAGGGGAAGCACCGATGCGCATCACCGAATTGCCCTATTTTAGGCACGAACACAACGAGGTCAGCGCCACCGTAATCGCTCGCCCGGCGATCAAGAGCCTTTCCAACTGTGTGGCCTGCCACCAACGGGCCGCAGCCGGCGTCTATTCTGAAGACTATGTCCGAATCCCCCAGTAGCCCATGATCCAAGAGACCAAAAATCGCCTAACCGCGTTGTTCACACTGGGGATCATCTCCTTTAGCGTGTTGGTGCTTTCGATCAGCTACTTTTATCTTCACGAATCCATCTTAGACACCCTCAAGGCCGACATCGTAGAAGATGGCCGCGAAGAGTTTGTGGATCATTACCGCCTCAATGACTTTGAGGAGTTCACCCAGATCAACGAAGACGAAGTTTTCCAGATTTTCAGCAATGATGGGCGGCTGCTCAGCCAAACCTCCAATTCAGTTTATTTCACCTTACCAATCAACCAAAGGTTATTCCGCCAGGCCGATCAAGACGACCAAGTCTTTGAGGTCGTTAACTTTGGGGATAAACGCTACCTAATCCACTACTTTAGGTTAGATAAAACCTACTTAGGCCGCATCGCCGAGCCGATCACGCAACTGCTGAATTACGAACAGCGCTTTTTGCGGTTGGTTTTGCTTTCTAGCCCCGGAATTGTCCTCTTGAGCTTCATCTTAGGCCGACTACTGGTGATCCTGGCCATGCGGCCCATTACCGAAGCCTTTAGGTTCCAAGAAAACTTCAGTTCTAACGTAACCCACGAATTGCACTCTCCCTTGACTTCCATCAAAGGCAATTTGGAGGTTTCCTTACGCAAAGAACGTAAACCCGAGGAATACCGCGAATTCATTGCCTTAGGGCTAAAAGAGACCAACCGGGTGATCGCCTTACTGCAGGACCTTTACCTGTTGGCTAGTGCTAATTTTCAGTCCTTAAGCCTGCTGAAAGAGCGGGTTCCGGTACATGAGATGCTGGCCGACCTCCTCAAAGAACTGCGCCCGCGCATCGAGGCAAAATCTTTGAAATTAATTGACGCAGGCGGCGGAGAGATTGAATTGTTTTGTGACCCCACTTTAATGATTCGGGCCTTAGGGAACCTGTTGGATAATGCCATAAAATATAGCGTGGAAAACGGTTCGATCCACTTAGCGGCCGAGCGCAAGGAGGCTTTCGTGCGCCTAACCCTAACCAACCAATCCAAGGCCACCCAGGGTATGAAGCCCAAGGAATTGCTCACCCCTTTCTTTAGGGGATCGAATACCGAGGCATTCCAAGCTTCCGGCAAAGGATTAGGCTTAAATATTGTGAATTATATTGTCCTTTCGCATGGAGGCAAGTTACGCCTCGGCATCGACGATACGGGCCTTTTTACTGCGGAAATCTTGCTACCCCAATCAGGTAAAGCTACCCAGATCAATTCTCTTTGATCCTATAGGCAGTTTATGTTAGTCTTGGCCTTAAGATGAACTGCATTTCATCTACGGTTCACTTTCGCTTCATTTAAGGGGCCTAAAGTACCCGCAGTCACGTGCAGTACGCCTGCGGCACCATTGACGGAACCAACCACTCCTAAGACCCTGTGACGCTTGATCGGTAGACCCCAATGAAGAAAAACTCCTTGAAGATGCGCCCTACGGCTTGGCTGACCACCTTGGCCACCTGCCTTTTGTTAACTTGGTCAAGCCCGGTCCAGGCTGGCGATATCAAGCTACAAGCCGGTACGGGCGTCACCACGCAGATCATGCCGCTGTTCGGCCTAGACCTGATTGCCAGTTACAAAACCGAGGGTCTCGACCTGGGGCTTATTGGCTTTGACAACCAAGAAACTTCCTTCACCTACCATAACCTGTCGGGCTCCGGTAACCTGAGTGACCGGGGGTTGACTGCGGCCGTTACGGTCCAGCTGATCGCCTACGAATTCAGCTACTTTTTAGAAAAGGACATCGGCGGCTTTAGCTTTGGGCCGGGTATCGGCTACGGGTTCGCGGAGATGACTGAGGACTTACAGGTTTCTGGCGGGAATCAGTTGGGCGACCCTAGCCCCTTTTATACCGCTAAAGATATCCACTATGGCGCGCTGCTGTTGCGCGGAAGTATGTCTTGGGACCTAGTCACCTGTGACGGCATTGTAAACTCTTGGGGGGGCCTGATCGGAGGCAGCTTAGTATGCGGACTTCAATTTTAGCCATTGTGGGGTTTCTTTTCCTGGCGCTAGCTATGGCTGGCTGTAAGGAAGGGATCACCTCACACAACATCGACCTGGACGGCGCAGAGCATGGCAAAAAGCTCTATCAAGGCGCTAAGGACTGTACGGCCTGCCACGGCATCACCCTCAAAGGCAACGGCTGGATTCCCGGCTGTTATGACTGCCACGGCGTGATGTGGGACAAGTCGGAACACCAGATCAACAAAAGCGGGGTCATGCACAAGCACGGCTACTTCAGCGCTAAGAACAATTGCTCTGAATGTCATGGCGGCACCGCACTGACCGGCAAGCGCAGCCGACCGAGCTGTTACAGCTGCCACGGAGACAAATGGACCGCTTTAGAGAGCCATACGGAGCTTAAAGGCAGCTATTACCACGCCA
Organism: bacterium; assembly: GCA_032250835.1. Classification (GTDB taxonomy): domain Bacteria; phylum SAR324; class SAR324; order XYD2-FULL-50-16; family XYD2-FULL-50-16; genus TamC13-09. The sequence goes on along the minus strand of JAVVEA010000001.1, from coordinate 55,457 downwards.
CCGGGCTTTATACCCCCGAAAGCAGCTGCACCGAATGCCATGGGTCGGACCTAAAAGGCGGCAGCACAACCGAGCCTAGCTGTTACGAATGCCACGGTGCTCGTTGGCTTTACAGCAGCTACCCACACAATGACAGCGAAGACGGAGTGATGCACGGTTCAGGCAAGAATAACCCCTACACCAATTGTGTTTCCTGTCACGGAGCCAGCCTCACCGGCGATGCCACCACCGGTGCCCCTAGTTGCTACCGCTGCCACGGTGCTGAGTGGGCCGATGGTGACAACGATAACCTAGCCCCGGCTAAATAAGGGACCACGTTGAACCAAAGGCTGTTTAAGGCACTCTTAATCTCGCTGGTTGCCTTTAGCTTAAGTGGCTGTTTCCTCCACAGCGAGATAGTGGAAGCTCCGCCCAATAGTTTTTCTTCTGAAGGTTGCGGTGAGTGTCACTTCAACGAATATGAAGAGTGGAAGGAAAGCGGCCACGCCAAGGCCTGGATTTCCGAGGCCTTCCGCAAGGAAACGGACGACTACCAGGTTGAAAAATGTTTGGCTTGCCACCGGGCCATGCCAATCTATGGGACCGACAAAGTCACCCTGCGCCAAGAACACGCCAAGGAAGGGGTCAATTGTGTGACCTGCCACCTGACCCCTGACGGCGAAATTGGCGGCCCACACTTTGTTCTGCCCGCCCACTACGTCAAGATGAGCGATCCCTATTTCTTGGAGAGTAAGCTTTGCGGCACTTGCCACGAAGCCCACTTCGAGCAATGGAAAGCCACCGAAAAGCGCCTGGAAGCCCAGGGCAAAGAGCTTCAAACCTGCCAGGATTGCCACATGCCCGCGGCCTACCGCAAGTTGATCGTCAAGGGCATCATGCAATATGCTCACTGGCGCATGGATACCAAGAAACACACCTTCGACGCGCTCCCTCAAGCTCCAGCAGGCGAAGCCCCTTGGTTCACGGCGACCCACCAACTCCTCCCTAAAACCGAAAGGGGCCTGCCGATCTCGCTGCGCCTGTCCCACCGTATCCCCCACGGCGTTCCGGCAGGGATCTTTGGATTTAAGGCGGTGGACCTGATTGTTTCCCTGAAGTCGGCTTCTGGGCAGGTGATCGAAGAGCAGCAACGGGTCTTTCACGCTGAAAACAAAGACTTCATCAAAGCCGGCGAAACTTATGAGCAGGTTTTTACCTTTTCGCGGAGTTTGTTGGGTCGAGCCGAATTTTTTGAAGTTCGACTGGTGCGCAGAGATAGCCGTGTCAGCTTAGGCCAACAAATTTTCTTGCAGCAGAACAGGATATAGCCATGTCCATCGGTGATCAAATCGAACACTTAGAAGATCAGCTCGAGGGGTTCCGGCCTCCCGTGCAGCCGGGCAAGACCTTTCTGCGGTTCACCAAAACCGAAATCTTGCTGCATTGGGGCCATGGGCTGCCTTTCTTGGTGCTCTTAGCCAGCGGTTTGGCTTTAGCCGTTCAGGGTCTTTTCCTGCAAGAGCGCAGCGAGTTTATCAGCGACTTGCACAAGCTCTTTGGCATTTTGTTGATCCTTGCCCCGCCCTTGGTGAGTATTATTGGCAACACCCGCACGATTTTAGATAACTTGCGGCAAATCTTGACCATAGAAAAACGAGACATCGAGTGGATCAAAGCCCAGCCCAAAAAGCTGCATGTAGCGGCCGGTAAGTTTAACATGGGCCAAAAGATCAATAGCCTTTTGATGATGGGGATCAGCTTGACCCTTCAGGCCACCGGTATCTGGCTGTGGCTCTTCCCGCAGGGCATGCTTCCGCGTTGGAGCCATACCCTAATCGCCTTGGGGTCCATTGGCCTGCTGAGCGGACATATCTTTATGGCCACCATCAACCCCAGCACCCGCAAGGGGTTTATGGGGATCATCCACGGAGTGGTGCCGATTTCTTATGTCAAAGAACACCACAGCTTGCAGCTTGGAGAGTCCGAGGAGGGCCATGACCATTAAACGTGGGCTGCTGCTGCTGGGCTTTCTTTTTTGGGCCCTGCCCGGTTGGGCGCAGGATAAAAACATGGTGGAAAAGCTGGGCGACATGCTCAGCCCCGGCCCCCTCTCTAAAAGCCATTTTTACCTAGAGACCACGCTGGGTTGTATGCAATGCCATACGCTCAACAAGGGCGTGAGCGACCTCTTGTGCCTCGAATGCCACCAGGAGATCAAATCCCGCATCGACCAGCGTCTTGGCTGGCACGGACTCGAAGCCAATCGATCCAAAGACTGCCTAAGCTGCCATACCGACCACAAGGGCCGCGAAGGTAAGCTTTTTGACCCCGCTCAGGTGGATCACTCCAAGCTCAAGCTCGACCTCACCGGCAAACACCAGCCCCTTAAGTGCGAGGAATGCCACCAGCCCAAATACCAGTCAGAAGCCGTCCGCAGCCTGAAAATCGACCAGCGCAAGCGCGAAGGGGAGACCTTCTTAGGCTTAACCGAAGACTGTTTGTCTTGCCACGGGAAGGAACATGGACCCCAGTTTCAAGACCAGCAATGCAGCAGTTGCCATACGGACCAAGCCTGGAGCCTGACCAAATTTGACCACGAAAAACAATCGGACTTTAAGCTGCGGGGCAAACACCGCAAGCTGACCTGTATAGCCTGCCACCACAAAGACGAAAAGCACCCGGACTTTGCGCCCTTCGAAAAGCTGGGCCAGCAGTGTAGCACCTGCCACGCCGACCCCCACCAGGGACGCAGCGGCGAGCAGTGCGCTAGCTGCCACAGCCCCGAAGACTGGTCTAAGATGTTAGACCCCAAAGAAGCTAAGGGCTTTGACCACCAAAAAACGCGGTTCAAATTGGTGGGGGTACACAAGCGGGTGGACTGCGAAAAGTGCCATACGAGCCGGGACCATAAAGACTTTAAGCGCAAGGGCTTTTCCCTGTGCACCGATTGCCACAAAGACCCGCATCAGGCGCAGTTTGCTCCGGATACCTGTAGCCGCTGTCATGACCTCTCGGCAAAGTGGGGAAAGGAGTTTAAGCACGACAAGACCGACTTCCCTATCAAGCAGCTACATTCCCAAGTCAAGTGTAAAGACTGCCACCCCAAGGGACAGTACCTGATGGGCGAAAAAGCCAGCTGCGAAGGCTGTCACTACGCGGTACGGTCCGCTATGGAGGGGGCTTGGCTTGACAAACAGGGGCAACCCATCGGCCCGGACCCTATGTTCCGCACCGTCAACTGCGCTACCTGTCACAAGCAAGAGCACCAGAGCGTAACCTATAAAAAGGTCCGAGAGGCCTGTGTAGAATGCCACAACGAGCATTTTGGCGACCTCTGGGACTACCGAGAGAAGAAGTATGGCCCCCGCAAGGAGGCCCTGACGGACGAAGAACGCAAGGAACGCTTGAAACGGACCCACCGCTTCGGCGACTTTGCCGCTCCGGAGACCAAATGAAAGCGACGACCACCCTGATCTTTGGCCTATGCTTGATGGCGGGGTCCCTCTGGGCCGCCGAAGAAGAGGAAGGGCACGAGATCTACCGGATTCTCCAAAAGGGCTATATCGAGGTTGCGGGCAAAACCAATTTTTTTGACTTTAAAGGGGAAGCAACCCGCCAAGAGGGGGAACTGCTGGAGGAACATGGTTTGTATACCGGGCGGTTGACGCTCCGGTTTAAGGACCTAAAATTCGACCTCCCCATGGTAGAGGACGTGCTCAACAAACCCGGCTACATGGACGCCACCACCTACCCGACCATTGTGGTCGATTTAGACCACTTCAAGCCGGCCGAACAACCCAAGAAGGTAGTCGGTGAAATAGAAATGCATGGCGTCAAGCGCCCTTTAGAAATCAGCACCCACTTCCAATATATCCCCCCGGTAGTGAAAGTCACCGGCCAGTTCACCATCCAGCAGTCCGAGTTTGACGTTAAGCCCTACCGGGCTGGATTGATGAAGGTGAAAGATGATTTAGAGGTTAAGTTTAAGGTATTTTTCTGCGAAACCTATACAGAAAACAAAGACAATAAAATCTCTGCCCAAACGGCGGCCAAACTGCTCGCCGAGGACAACATCACCGTGTTGATGGAGCAGGGCTTCTTCGGTTGCGCAGAGATCAAAAATAAGCAATTAAGGACCCCATGAGGATTTTATTGATCGAAGACGAACAAGGCGTGGCCAACTTCATTAAAAAAGGCCTAGAAGAAGAGCGCTACACGGTTGACCTCGTCACCGACGGCGAAGCAGGCTTAGAACATGGCTTAACGGGGCAGTACGATGTGATCGTGATGGATGTGATGCTGCCCAAAATGGAAGGATTTAAAGTCTGCAAAGCCCTGCGTGAAGGGGGGTTACAAACTCCGGTCTTGATGTTGACCGCCAAAATCACCGTGGCGGACAAGGTCAAAGGCCTGGACATGGGCGCTGATGACTACATGACCAAGCCCTTTAGCTTCGAAGAGTTTCTTGCCCGGGTCCGGGCCCTGCTGCGCCGCAAACAAACCGAGATGATCAAGCTGGAGGTAGGCGGTTTGGAAGTTAACACCCAGAGCCACCGGGTTTATGTCTCCGGTAAAGAACTGGTTTTACGCCCCAAAGAGTATGCGATCTTAGAGTACTTGGTACGCAACCAAGAATGTGTCGTTAGCCGGACCCAAATCCTGGAAAACGTTTGGGGCTATGATTTCGACCCGACGACCAATGTGGTGGATGTTCACATCAAATCCATCCGCAAGAAACTAGAGGAATTAACCCCCAAAGAATACATCCACACCATCCGTGGCGTTGGGTACATGCTCGAATACAAGGTCTAATCCCGATACATTACCCTATTTCAAAAATTTTACCTTAATTTAACGGGGAGCTAGCTTTAAGCCCCTAGGTTGCATTAGGACACTTGGATTAACCGACCTCACCTAAAGGAGTCGTATGTCGGCTGTATTATTGTCTGGTTTACGTGAGATGCGCATTGGTACAATGCTGGCCTTGCTGTCGCTGATCTACGGTTTTAGCCTTGGGATCTACTTCGGAGTCTTTGAAGACGACATCAAAGCAGGCCTCCGAGACGATGCACAGGCGGTCTTTGAACAGGTCTACCATAGCGACCAGAGCAAAATGGACAAGATATTGGGCAAATCATGGACCTACATCAAACGCGCCCACTTCCACGCCACCGGTATGGGCACCACCGCCTTGGTCTTGATTCTGGGCTTGGCGCTGGTACCGGTTGAGCGAAAACTCCGCAGCCTAACGGCCTTTTTATTGGGTTTTGGCGCCCTGTTTTATCCGCTCTGTTGGATGCTCGCTGGGCGTTTGGCTCCCTCTTTAGGCAGCACTGGCGCAGCAAAGGCCAACCTATCCTGGCTAGCCACGCCTTCGGCGACTATGAGCGTATTGGGGGTGGGGATAGCGAGCTTCTTGATTCTTTGGCCCCTCTTTTCGAAGAAGCCCCTTAAAGCATAGAACTCACAAGCTTCGGTGGTTTTTTCCCTTTTCTTTGCGGGCAGGTTTAGCTAGATTATTGGGGTCTAAGGGCAACGCCCATCCACCAAGCAAACCCCGTTGTAGTTTTTGTTAAATTGAAGAATCAGCCAATTTTTTTTTGGTTCTGCTGCTCTCCTTGAGCCTTATAGGCTGCAAAGCGTCTGACTTAGACCCTACGGGGGATGAGTCCAAGGAAACCGAAGAAGACAGCGGGCAGGGATACGATAGCTACCACAGCAAAAATAAAGACGGGGTGTACCACGGCGAAGACTATAAACACCCCAATAGCTATTGTAGTTCTTCGAGCTGCCATGGCAGCGACTTAACCGGCGGTAACGGGCCCTCTTGTTATAGCTGCCACGGAGTCAAGTGGAGCGATAATTATCAAGACCACCGCAGCTATGCACCGGGGCATAATCTACTGTACGGCGGCTATTTCCACGCGGCAGGGCTGCATAGCCCAGAGTCCAGCTGCGCCCTATCCGGCTGCCATGGCCTCGATCTAAAAGGAGACCTGGGCCCCTCTTGTTACCTTTGCCACGGCGAACGCTGGGGCGGGGCCCTACCAGGGCCATAAAAAAGGGGCCTTTCGGCCCCTGATTCCCCCGCAAAAAGCCTAGCCGACTAAGCGACGGCTTTGCAGGCTTTTTCGCATTCTAGACAGGAGTCGTAACAGTCTTTGCACTCCTTATGCTCCTTGATATGCTTTTTGCAGGTCTTGGCGCAGTCGGCACAGACTTGGGCGCAAACTGCGGCCAACTCCTTCAGCCGGGTGGCATCAAGGATTGCATAACGATTGGTGGCCTCAATTACCGGCAACATCTCCGTTACGCTGGCTAAACAATCTACCAGTTCCGTATCGCCCGTTTTAAGGGCCGAAATACAGTGTTTTTCGCAAGCTAAAGCGGTCAACCGGCAGTGATTGGTTGCCTGAATCAATTGAGCATAGGCACCTTTCGGGCCGTGCTGGGAATGGTCCATTTGAGCGGACAGAGGCCCGCTCAAAGCGGCCACCCCGAGGACGGCAGCACCAGCACCCAAAAGGGCGCGGCGCGAGGCATTGGGTGTTGTTTCCATAGAATACTGAGGATTGAAGGGTTAACCGACTAACCGTCGGCTTTCAGCTGGGTGATGATCTCGTCGCGGATCCTTTCCCAGTCTTCAGTGGGGACTTGACAAGTGCCCACATAGGGGTGGCCGCCGCCGCCGTACTTTAACATCAACTTGCCCACATCGGTCTTGCTGGTCCGGTTAAATACCGAATGGCCCACGGTCATCACCATATTTTGCTTCTGGAAGCCCCAGATGATGCGGATGCTGATGTTTTGGTTCGGGTAGACCACATATTCCTTAAACCGGTTGCCGGTGACGATTTCAGAGCAGTCGTGCAGGTCGATCACCAAAACGTTTTTATCGGTTTGGGTGTATTGTTTGAGCATGCCTTCATATTCGGCTTCCTGCTCAAAATAGCGGTCAATGCGTTCCTTTACATCGGCGTCGCCTAAAATGGCTTCTACTGATTCCTGGCGGCATTTGTGGGCTAGTTTCTCCATCAACTGATAATTGGAGATGCGGTAGTCTTTGTAGCGGCCCAAACCGGTGCGAGGGTCCATAATGAAGGAGAGCAAAACCCAGCCCTTGGGGTCTAAAATGTCGGAGCGGTCAAATTGGCCCGAGTCACACTTGTCCACCGCTTCCATCAATCCGTTAGCCACCATCCCTTTAAATTTCTCGGCCCCGCCGTAGTAGTCAAAAATCACCCGGGCACAAGACGGCGCTTTGGTCGATTGGCCTTCGTACTTCATTCCGTCTTTGAGGTTGAGGCGGTCGTCTTCGGAAGCATGGTGGTCAAACCAAAGGCCCACGCCCGGTGCATAGGGCACGTTCGCCAGCACATCATCTGGACCAACCTCAATCTTGCCATCTTGCACGTCTTTGGGGTGTACAAATTTGATGTCCGTAATCACTTCCGCTTCGTACAGCAGGGCAGCGCACACCAAGCCGTCAAAGTCCGATCGAGTAAGTAGCCTCATGTCATTCCTCAGCTGGATTGTTGGGGTCTAATTGGGATAGCCAGACTGCAATCTCCCTCAGTTGAACTGCGTCTAGTTTAGCCATCGCCGGGTTTTCGCGCATCATTAGGGATGCGCCCGTAGGGTTTTGGTTGTGTTGGATCATCAGGCTCTTAGAAAGCAAATCTTCCACTTCCCGTCCCGCCAAAGTAGGCGTCCCCAGGGCCATACCCATCGGCCCGTGGCAGCTATCGCAACCGGACTCAAAATAGAGGTTACGGCCCTCTTGGGCTTGGGCACTAGCACCCAGACAACAGAACAATAAAATCCAACCTGACCATTTGAGCATTTTATGCCTTAATATTCGGTGCATTCAGAATAAACCAACTGTACCTAATTGAAAAGATTTTTCGGCCCTAAAGGCCGAAGATCAAAGGACTGGCATTTTGTTAGTAGGTCCGTTAACCTGCTGCAAACCTATTTGAGGGAATCCATGTTAATCCAATTTTTCGGCGGAGCCCAAACGGTCACAGGGTCAATGCACCTAATCACCGTGGGCGAATTGAAGATTCTACTGGAATGCGGCCTCTTCCAGGGCCGCCGTTCAGACATGTACGAAAAAAACCAGAACTTCCCCTTTGATCCCGCCGAAGTGGATTGGCTCCTGCTCAGCCACGCCCACATCGACCACAGTGGCAACATCCCGAACCTGGTCAAAAAAGGCTTTAAGGGCAAAATTCTGGCCACCGGACCGACCGTTGATCTCTGTAAGATCATGTTAAAGGATTCGGCTTTTATCCAGGAAATGGACGTTCGGTTTGTAAATAAAATCCGCCAAAAGAGCCACCAGCCCCCGGTCACCCCTATTTACGACAGTAAAGACGTTGAAAATTGTTTAGAGCACTTTGAAAAGATAGAATATAATGAGGAGTTACCGTTAGGCCCCGGCGTCAACGTGACCTTCCGCGATGCCGGACATATTTTAGGCTCTGCCGGTATTTTGTTGGATATTCATGAAGAGGGGCGCCAATTCCGCCTTGGCTTTACCGGTGATTTAGGCCGCGAAGACATGGCGCTGATCCGCAACCCAGACCCCATCAGGGATTTAGACTTTTTGATCACCGAAACAACCTACGGCAACCGACTGCACCCCGATGAAGCAGATGCCGAGGAAATGTTGGCCCAATTAATCAACGAAACGGCCAGCGCCGGTGGAAAAATCATCATCCCCGCCTTTGCTGTTGGTCGGACCCAGCAGATTGTCTACCACCTGCACCGTCTTTTTGATCAAAACCGCATCCACGACATTGCCATCTACGTGGATAGCCCCATGGCGATCAAGGCCACCGAGGTTTTTAGGCACTACCCAGAATACCTGGACCGGGCCACTGACCGCATCTTTTTACAGGGACAACGCGACCCCTTAGGATTTCAAAGCCTAACTTATGTAGAAGACGTAGAGCAGTCCAAATCCCTCAACTCGCTCCCCTATCCAGCGATCATCATCAGTGCGTCGGGTATGGCCGAAGGCGGGAGGATCATGCACCACCTAAAAAACAACATCACCAACCCCCGCAACCTGATTTTGTTTGTTGGCTATTCAGCCCAACATACGTTGGCCCGCAAAATCATGGACGGCGAAAAGAAGGTGAAGATCTTTGGCGAGGAATATGAGGTTAAAGCTAAGGTGGCACAATTAGACCACTTTAGTGCCCATGGAGATCGGCGGAATATTTTAGACTATGTACAGTATTCAAAGCCCGAAAAGCTCAAACAAATCTTCTTAGTCCATGGAGAGCCCGAACAAGCCAACAGCTTAATCGACGCCTTCCGCTCTAAGGGCTTTATGAACGTCAGTTATCCGGCCCCAGGCGATAGTTTTGAATACTGAACCTATCTCAAACCGGCCGGTAAGACCGAGACAGACATAGAAAAGGCTGGGGCGGAAGCTTTAGGGCAAGAATTACCCCTGACTAGGCGCTAGAGCTAGGAACACTTTTACCCCCATACCGGCAATGCGGTTCGGGGCGGTGCAAAGTTTAGGGAAGTTCAGCCTAGCGGGCGCCGTCAAGTTACCCCCAAATGGCCGAAGACGCAGCTAGGGGTTCGCGGGCCTAGGGGCCCGCGTAGGCATAGAAGAAAAAGGCTCAGTCCGATAAGTGGAGATGGGCAAAAGCGCCCAGTGCGCTTTTGCCACCGGTGCCTTACTGGCCGGATTCGACCATCTTCTTGCGGATCGAAGGATCGTCCACACACTTATATCCTACGTGAGGAACCGAGTATCCATCGCGACTCATAACCTGTCGCTTGCTTTTAACCCATTTACCGTAACACTTAAAGGCTTTGCGGTAAGGAACCGATTTATCGGATGGTGCTGGCGGTCGTTCACCAATCAGCGCCAAAGCGCTCTGAGTCGGTACGCCAATCAAGAAAACGCTAAACACCAGCCCCAATGTGACCAGCCAAAGCTTATGGGTGGTTTTGATCATATCTCCCCCGGAAATAATAGATTCTATCCTTGAACCCTTATACTAGCAAAGCCCATTCCCAAAGCAAAGGGCCCAAACAAAAAACCCCACTTGCGTGGGGTTTGATGCTGATTACGTGGAGTAACTAAAGTTAGGCAATGCGGGCGGTGACCACATGTTTGTCGATCCCCAGTTCCTTTTCGCTATAACCTAGGGCCAAACCGACCGCTTGGGATAGGTGAAGGATCGGCATAGAGCCACTTTTGCCTTGGCTAGCCATGCCTTTGTCTTGGTAGCTATCCAAGGACATATGACATAACGGGCAGGGGGTAACGATGTAGTCGGCATCGGCCTGAACGGCTTCGGCCACGGCTTTACCGCCAACCTTAAAGCTTTCTTCAGGAGCCACCAACAGCGTGTGGAACCCACAGCACTTGTTGTTGCTCTCATATTCGACGGTCTCGCCGCCGAGGGCCTCGATCAACATATCTAAAGACCGAGGGGCGTAGGGATCGTCATGTTTGCCCATCAACTCACTAGGGCGCAGGATATGGCAGCCGTAGAAGCTGGCAAACTTGACTCCCGTCAGGGGCTTCTTGACCTTGGCTTTGATCTTATCTAGGCCATAGTCTTCATTGAGCACCCACAAGAGGTGTTTGACGGCGCTGGTGCCCTTGTATTCCATGCCTTCTTTGGCAAGGTAGTGGTTGACCATTTCCTTCTTTTTGGGCTCCGTGTCTAGCTGGTGCTTAACATGTAGAATCCCTAAGAGGCAGGTATTGCAGCTGGTTACCAAGTCTAGGCCCATCTGCTCGGCCAAGACGATATTGCGGGCGTTGTTGACCAAGTTCACGTTGGGGTGGACAAAGTCGGTGTTACTTCCGCCGCAGCAGGTTCCGTCAGCTAGTTTGACCAATTCGATGCCCAATTCTTGGTTCCAAAGGAACAAAGACTTGTCCAATTCCTTGGTCATCGACTCGTTTACACAGCTGATGTAATAAGCGTATTTCATGTTTTTCTCTTAACGTTGCCTAAGGCTTAGTCCTGTTTGCTGTCTTTCATCACTTCCGTCAGCATACGCTTAACGGATTTGCGGCTGGCGATTTTGTGCGGGATAATCGGCGGTACCCGTCCCTTAAGGCCCATCTTGATGGCGAAAGGAATCTGGCTTAGTGAACCGATCGGGCCCAAGGTGCGCAGCGGTAAGGTAACCTCGTTGGCGCGGCCCAGGTTGATGGTGTCATCCAAGAAGACCTTGGCGTGCCTGGCACCTTCGCTGTTCGTCATACCGCGCTTGAAGGTTTCCTCGCGTAGGCCCTGGATGGCGTCCATGATCGGGATATTTTTAACGCAAGACTCCACACAACGGTAGCAGTGGGTGCAGTCCCAGATACCATGGTCTTCGACCAACACCTTCAGGCGCTCGGCCCCGATGGTGTCGCGGGTATCTTTGTTCATGCGGTAGGCCCGCAGCATCACCAAAGGAGAGATGAATTGCTGTTCTGACCCTTCCGTAATGGTGCATTCGGAGTAACAAGAAGCACAAAGGATACAGTCAGTCGCCGCGTTGATGGGCTCAAACTCCTCGGGCTTTACGTCACATTCCTTGATGCCCAAATCAGCGTCTTTGGTGGCCGGAACCACCCAAGACTTATATTTGACCAGTTTTTCGACCATTGGTTCGATATCAACCACCAGATCGCGCATGATCGTGAAGTTGTTTAGCGGCTCGACCACAATGGTGTCGGCGGACTTGCTCACTTCCAATTCATCCCAAACCTGGGTGGTGCAAGCGAGTTTCGAAACGCCGTTAACGCGCACCGCGCAGGAACCGCAGATACCGGCCTGGCAAAAGAAGCGGTGGGTCAGGTTCTGGTCTACATGGTCTTTGATGTAGTTTAACGCCCGTAAGACGGTAATACCCTTTTCCAATTCTATGTCGTAGCTCTTGAAATAAGGCTTTTCGTCTACTTCTGGGTTGAAGCAGAGGACGTTAAAAGTAATCTCTTTTTTATCCTCCATCAGTACTTCCTTTCCTGCAGTTCGTATTTGCCGCCGGTGACCTCTCTGGTCGACAGGCTAATATCACCTTTTTCGTCCATCTGGAAGATCGAATGGCAATGCCATTTTTCGTCGTTCCTGGTGGGGAAATCGGTGCGTGAATGGGAACCGCGAGATTCCTCGCGGGCCAAAGCGCCGGTCCCTACACAGGCGGCCAAATCGAGCATATTGCCTAATTCCAAGACCTGCATCAGGTTGGTGTTGAAGACCTTGGAGTGGTCAGCGACCTTAACCTTCTTAAAGCGTTCGCGTAAGTTGGCCACTTCTTCGACGCCTTTTTTCATGGCCTCTTCAAAGCGGTAGATGCCTACGTTATCGGCCAAGGTGTCGCCTAATTCGGTACGGATCACATCGTAGCGTTCTACATGGCTTTTTCCGAAGAAACTCTTGATCCGTGTCTCCTGAGCTTCCAACTTAGAGTTATGAACCTCTGATGTCGGTAGCTTAGCTGCCAAATCAGCCGCTTCTTGGCCCGCTCGCTTACCAAAAACTAAGATTTCCAGCAGCGAGTTACCGCCTAAGCGGTTGGCCCCGTGAACCGAAACACAAGAGGCTTCGCCTACAGCGTAAACGCCTTGGATGGCGGTCTCGCATGCGGTGTTGCAGTCGATGCCGCCCATAGAGTAGTGGGCCGTGGGCCGGATCGGGATCGGCTCGACGATCGGGTCTACACCCTCAAACTGGATGGACAACTCGCGGATCTGGGGCAAACGTTCTTTGATCAAGTCGGCACCCAGGTGGGTGAGGTCTAGGTTGATGTATGCGCCAGCCGTAGAGGTAAACCCGCGGCCTTCGCGGATTTCGGTTTCAATACTACGAGAAACCAAGTCTCGGGGGCCCAATTCCATCTTTTCGGGGGCATAGCGGCTCATGAAGCGCTCGCCGTCTTTGTTGAGCAGATAACCACCTTCGCCACGGGCACCTTCGGTGACCAGCAAGCCCGACTTACGCAAGCCTGTGGGGTGGAACTGTACAAACTCCATATCTTTCAGCGGAATGCCCGCCCGCAAACAGGCCGCGCCACCGTCACCGGTCAAGCCTGCGGCATTTGAACTGCGATGCCAGTACATCTTGGCGTAGCCGCCGGTGGCGAAAATCACCGTCTTGGCGTCGAACTTATGGATCTTGGAGTTCTTCATTTCCAAGGCAATCACGCCTTTGCAACGACCATCTTCTTGCTCTAAAGAAAGCAAGAAAAACTCGTTGAAGAACTTGATGCCGTACCGGAGGCACTGCTCATAAAGCGTCTGTAAGATCGTCAGGCCGGTTTTATCTGCGCAGTAGCAGCAGCGGTGTTTGCTCGCGCCGCCAAAGGGGCGCTGGGCAATGGTGCCGTCGTCCATACGCGAAAAGGGCGCGCCCAGGTTTTCAAGCTCGCGGATCAGGATCGGGGCCTGTTCGCAGAGGTAGGTCGCGGAGTCCTGATCGGCTAAGTAGTCGCTACCCTTGACGGTGTCAAAGATGTGTAAGTCGATGGTGTCGTCTTTGTGCTTGTTCGCCAGAGCCGCGTTCACACCGCCTTGGGCAGCCGAGGTATGGCTGCGGGTAGGGTAAACCTTCGAGATGATCGCAATGTTCAACTTCGGGTTACGGCGGATCGCTTCCAGGGCGGCGTACATTCCGCCGCCACCGGCTCCAACGATGACAATATCGTAAGGCATGATGGGTCCCTAAAAGGTTCGAAATTAAAGGGCTACGCCTTTGTTAACCGGAAGCTCTTGAACAGCGCTGAGGACATGGCCTTCTTCGAGCAGTCCAAGTAGGTTGTTGCCGTCCACCACCAATAGGCGGCGGATACGCTGGCGGCCCATCAGGCGCAAAGCGTATTTAACGCGCATGCCGGGGTTTACCATGATGCAGGGCTTGGTCATGATCTGATAAACCGGGGTGTTCCAGAGGTCGGCGTAGGTTTCTTCACCGGGGTCCACCACCTTTTTTAAGACATCCGCCTCGGTAACAATGCCGAAGGTGTCTTCTTCACTGCGGGGTTTAACTACCAAAGCGGTGACGCCGTGGGTCTTCATCAAAGCCAAAGCTTCCGAGACCATTTTACTGCCTTCGATTACGGGGCAGTTTTTGGACATCAATTCTGAAACCGGCGTATTGCGAATCTTTTTCAACTGTTCCATAGCACAACCTTAGAGGTTCTTTAGGGTATTGTGGGTCGCTGGAAATTCGGCCTGTCCGGCCTGTAGGCCCCGGGTTCAAACCCTATGCGGCGAGTACCCGGATGGCGAATAGAAAATGTTCGGGAATCTTAGCCAAGTTATCGGATTTACTCAAGAAAAAACTTCAACCTAATAAAACACTGTTTGATTAAGGTCCAGTAAGCTGATTATACGAATTTATTTATATACGCCCCCTAAGGCCGCTGGGACCAACGTTTTAATATTTCTAGGTAAAGCTGATGGGCCTCATGGATCAAAGAGACTGAGCAGGATTCGTCGGTTTTATGGGCCTGGGCGAAATCTCCGGGGCCTAAAACCAAAACCGGGGGCTTGCCGTAGGCCTTAGCCAAGACCGATGCGTCGGTCACGTAGACCCCGCCTCGGATCGGGGGTTCTTGGCCCTGGTGGTCTTTAAGCAGTGCCAAACAATCCTGAATCCAGGGATCTTGTGGGTCCGTTTCTACGGGCTCAACATTGATCACCTCCCGCAACTGCGTCTCAGGGCCTAACAATTGTTTAAACTGGTTTGTAAGCGCTTGATGGTCCATTGAGGGCACCGTACGGATGTCTATATGGAAACTGGCTCGGTCTGGGACTGAGTTGATGTTCAAGCCGCCTTTGATGTTGCCGACATTGTGGGTCGGACGACCATAGAGCGGATGTTCGACCGGATCAAACTGAAAGTCCCGAACTGCTAAGACCTTTTCTGCGGCCTTATAAACGGCGTTCTCACCTAAGTGGGGCGTACTCCCGTGGGCGGTGACGCCCCGCAGTATCGCTTCGAGCCAAAGACTGCCCTTATGGCCCAAATCAGGGAGGTTGCTGGTTGGTTCACAGACCAAAATAGCGCCAACCTTTTGGTTTAGGTGTCCGCCTTCAAATAAAACTTTTGCTCCCGTACAGCCCACCTCTTCGTCCGCGGTGATCACCAAGACCAACTCCAAACCCGCGAACCGGTGCCTCGCCTCAATCGCCGAGGTAACCATGGCGGCCACCCCACCTTTCATATCCGAGGCCCCACGCCCAAAGAGTCGGTCCCCTTCGATGGTCCCGGCAAAGGGGTCCTGCGTCCAGGGGGCCTGACCCAAGGGGACCACGTCCATATGGCCGGTCATGCAAAGAGCCGGTTTGTCGCCACTTCCGCACCAAGCAATCAAGCTGGAGCGGTTTTGCTCGTAATCCACCAGTTTCGTCTGAAACCCAGATTGCGATAAGATAGCGTCCAACATCAAGGCGATAGGACGTTCGTTACCGGGGGGATTGACGCTGTTTAGGCTGATCAAATGTCTGGTTAAATCTACCGGATCCAACTGGGTCATAGCGCTTGGGGAGGCTTGGGGCGGGGTCCGCCGGTTTTTTTATTAACGTTGACTTATTCGTCGAGATTCCATTAGATTTGCCTTAAAACTCCTAGGGTGCCAACCCCCCTAATCCACTTGAGGAGCCGTTCATGAGTGATTGCGCCTGGCACGTCGAATCCTGCGGCACTGGCCGCCAATACATGCTTGGCAGTGAAGCCGCCGAGATCCGCTTCAGCGACGAAGAAGCAGTTATCGATCAAATCGAAGCCAACATCCGCCCCTTTCTTTTCGCCGAACCGGCGATTCGATTGGTTTTGGATACACCTTTGGCTAACCCCGAGCGGGTGGTCTTGTCGATCCCTTGCCTTTCGGATGAAAACAAAATCATCCGCAATTTCGCCAAGTCTATTTACACGTCCATTATGGGCTACTACTACTCGGCGGACCCCAAGTCGAGTCATTTCGGCATTGCCAACACCATCTTAAGCGGTCAGGGCAACAGCCTTTTGATGCGCGAAATGGAGCGGCACTTTGCCCAAGGCCAAACCCGGCCCGATATGGCCGCTAGGGTATTGGACGGAGTGGTGTTATCCACCGAGAATCAAGTGCCTACCCCTGGGCGTAATTATCTAGACGAGACCCTAGCCAAGGGCTTGAATATCTATGTTGGTTACCGCATCCACGCACAAGGCGAGACCATCAACCATGCCCAGATGTTCCTGCCCCTCGATTCGGGCCAAGAGATCATCGATCTGGTTTATTACAACCTAGAACAGATCTTAAACCAAAACTTCCTGGCCTATGACGAGTCGGGCAGCCAATACCTTGAGATCAACGAATCGCTGGTCTTTAAGGAATTGGGCTCTATATTGGAGCGTAGCCGCCTAAAAGAAAACACCCGCAAGAAGATTTTGAACAACATCCAGTTCAATACCGTGTTCACCAAAGACCCGCGCAAAGCGATTGGCGAGCAAGTGGGCGACAGTCTTTACGACGCCTTAAATAAGGTCCAAGACGAACGCCTAAAAGCGGCCACCGAAGTGAGCAGCAGCCTTTACGCTGCGGTGATGGTCAAGAGCACCGAGATGACCCACATGAACAACCCCGACCTAGGCGAGTTCAAAGGCTCAATCAACTTCAACAAATCAGAATCCAAGCCCAAAGCCGCCCCGAAGGCCGCCAAGGAAGCAGTGGAAGAAGAACCGACCTTGGTCCCTGAGCCCAAAACCCGGGTGCCGAGTAAAGAAGAGGCGGAGTCTAAAAAGGCACCTAAGAAAAAGGCTGAAGTAAAAGAAGAAGAGCTAGAGGAGATCAAAGCCTCTAAGAAAAAGTAGGCTGCCGCCTAGCTGCAACCTCAAAAAAAGCCCGGTTCTGCCGGGCTTTTTTTTGCCCGCCAAGGCCCCGCCAATTTTCCTTTCCGCTACCAAGTTTTTTCTGCTAAGCTATTTGGCAAGGATTTAACCACTTGGAGCGCTTCATGATCCAACAACTTAACTGCCACGGCCGGACCCTCAGGTTGCAATTAAGCCGTCGTGCCCACCGCCAACTTGCGGCCCGGAGTTCACCCCTGTTTGTACAAATGACCCTGCTGATCGACGACTTAGTCCGCAAAGAACTCCAGATCAGCGAAGAGGGCCCCATCGATTTGGCCCCTTATTGGATCGGGAATCATCTGGCGCTGGTCTACCGCCCCCTGATTTCAGCTGGCCCCACGCCCGGGGGCAAGCTCGATTTACCGGTGAAGCACTGGGGCAAAAAATTCCCTCGTTGGTTACGGCTCGAACATAATGGAACCCAATTTTTTGGCGACTTTGGCCTGAACCAGCCCCAGCCGGTGGAAGTCTTACCCCGGTTACTAGGGTGGCACCGGCCCCGATTAGAGTGAATTCTGCTAGCCCAATTGTTTAAGACTCTGGGACAGTTTTTACTTTAAACTCTAGCGTAGATGGAGTAAGGATAGGAATGTAACAAAGGATTTAA
The DNA here is from genome assembly GCA_032250835.1 of bacterium. GTDB lineage: Bacteria > SAR324 > SAR324 > XYD2-FULL-50-16 > XYD2-FULL-50-16 > TamC13-09. The sequence goes on along the minus strand of JAVVEA010000001.1, from coordinate 38,006 downwards.
TCCTTTCTGGGGAATCATGAAACTAACCAAAGAGTCTCTCCACCACATCGTTTTCGCGGCCTTTATCATGGCGGCAGTGGACGGCTATATGGACGATGACGAAATCTCGGTGATCCAAAATTTTACGACTAGCCATTGGACCCCAGAGATGGGCGACCAAAACGAGTTCTTCCGCCTCATCGACCAGCAGGTCGTCGCATTCTTCGCGCCCCTTCCGCTCGACGGCCTCACCAGAGACCACGCCGATGGCTTTTTTGAGAAAGTACTACCCCAGCTAGAAAGGGCTGAACGCGAAGCTTTGGTCGGATTGATGACCGAAGTGATGCAAGCCGACCAGATTCTCGAAACCGAAGAATTAGAACTGCTAGATCGGCTCAAAGCCGCTCTTTAAAGTCATTCCAATAGGCCTTTGACCTTATCGGTAGCCTTTTCCAAGCCCTTGCCCAAGCCGTCGGCTCCGCGCTCAAGGAAGTTTTTAGGCCGCTCACCTATGAGGCTCAACACAGCTTCAGGCAGATTGCCCCGGGCCCAATCGTTTACCGGCGGAATGTATTTAAGAGCTAGCACCAAAAGGGCCAGGGCCAGGATAAGACTCATCCAGGGGAATCGACTCTTTCTATTTCTTGCCATAACAAAACATCCTTTTCAATCTAGATGGATTTTAACGGTTCCTTGAATTATCATTCTAGCGCAAAGTTTTTAAGAGAACTACCCTTTAGAATCTAAACTGGGTCAAAGGAATCCAATCCATGTCCAACGGCGATTTACAGGCGGCACAAAAACGCATTCTTGAACTGGAAGCCCAAATTGCCCAGTTGCAAGGGCAGGTCCAGGCCCAAGATGAACGCCTTGAATCCCTTACTTTGCAGGCGGAACGCTACCACGTCGCCTTCGAGCTAAACCCCGTCTCCGTTACCATTACCCGCCTAGACAACCACCAAGTGGTGGACGTGAATGAAGGCTTCTTGAGCTTGACCGGATACCGGCGTGACCAGTTGATCGGCAAAACTGCCGGAGATATCAACCTGTGGTGCTTTGAAGAGGAACGACAACAAGCCTACCGAGAACTGGCTCAAACGGGCGAATTGAAGGTTCAGCTAAGACAGTTTAATCTTGCCAATGGGCAAAAAAAGACGGCGCTGATCTCAGGAAAGGTGATCCAGTTCCAAGGCGAACCCCACCTCCTGTTGGTCGCCAAAGATGTCCAGGAACTCTACGACACCCAGCTGGAACTCAACCGGCAACAAGAGCGCATCCGCACCTTGCTGGACGCCCCAACTTCCCTGATCATGCTGCTCGACCCCGAAGGGGCGATCTTACAGGCCAACCAAGCAGCTTCCAGCTACTTCAAACGCCCTTTAGATAAGCTGTTAAACCAAAATCTCTGGGATCTTTTAGAGCCCCAGCAATTACAGGTGTTTCGCTCTCGATATGAAATCCTCGTGGCCCAGGCAAAAACTAATTCTGAGACCGACCAAGTTGGCGAACGTTGGTTTCATAGCATCTTTTACCCCAACCTAGACGAGCAAGGCCGGGTGAAAGAGGCGGCCGTTGTGGTGCGTGATGTAACCACCTCTAAGCAAGCGGAACTGGAATTGGCCGAGCAGGAGGTAAAATACCGCGCCCTGTTCGAAGCCGCCGAAGACGGCTTTATCCTCTTTGATGTGGTCTGCGACGAGGCCGGCTTACCTTCGGACTTTGCCTTTGTCGAAGCCAACCGGGCCGTCACCGAAATTACCAGCTACTCAGGCCAAGCCTTTGCCCAAACGCCGCTCAGTGCGCTGGTCACCCAAGGCAATCGCGATTGGTTTGAGCAATTGATCGAGGTAGCAACGACCGGCCAAAGCGCTCGCTTCGAGGTCGACGCCCGTCGGATTAACAAAAGCCTGGAAATATTTGCCTTTATCCCCCAACAGGGCCGATTGGCTTGTTTGGTGCGCGACATCACCGAGCGCAAAGCCACTTTGGCCGAACTTTCTAGGGCCAAGAGCGCCGCAGAAAGCGCGGTCATGGCGAAGAGCCGATTTCTGGCCACCATGAGCCACGAGATCCGCACCCCCTTAAACGGTGTTTTGGGGATGACCAGCCTCCTGAGTCAGACGGAATTAAGTTCCGAACAAAATGAATTTGTTAATATCATCGGCCAATGTGGTGAAAACCTTCTGACGGTGATCAATGACATCTTAGATTTTACGCGGCTCGAAAGCTCTCGGATTCAGTTTGAATCCTCGCCCTTGAACCTCAAAGTAGTGATTGAAGAAACCTTTAGCCTCTGTGTTTCCAAGGCAGCGGCCAAGCGTTTAGAACTGCTTTACCACGTCCACCCCCAGGTGCCTGAGACGGTCATGGGCGACCCGGTAAGGATTCGCCAAATCTTAATCAACTTGGTGGGCAACGCGATCAAGTTTTCTGATGAAGGCGAGGTGATCGTTGGGGTCAAACTTGAACGACACAAAGGCCAAAGACTAACCCTCCAATTTTCTATCAAAGACCAAGGGATCGGAATCGATCCCTCCACCCAAGAATCCCTTTTCGAGCCCTTCAAGCAGCTAGATTCCAGCACCACCCGACGCTATGGCGGCACCGGTTTGGGCTTGGCGATCAACCGCCAGTTGGTTGAATTAATGGGTGGAAAGATTTGGGTTGAAAGTTCGCCGAATCAAGGCTCGACCTTCTATTTCACCATCGAATCGACTCTAAGCTCTAGGCAACTAGAACGACCTAAAGCCTCGGCAAGTCTCCAAGGTCGGCCAATTTATCTCTTCGACTCAGACCCGGTGCACCGTTCCCATTTGGCCAGCCTGCTTCGCCAGGAGGGTTTAAACCCGGAGATGTTCAGCCTCGATGGAGCGATCAAGCAGTTGGCGGATCTTAAAGACAACGGGTTGTTGTTGATCAACCTGCCCAAAGAAATCCACCAACATCACCAAGAACTTAACGCCTTTTGTGTGGCTTTAAAAGCCCGGAAGTTGCCCATGGTCAAGCTGGGTTTTTTAAATCGAGACCCCATCGAAGAAGCTTGCCCGGGCGGGCTACTGGTCAACAAGCCGGTCCGCTTAGAGGCGCTATTCCTAAACATGGACCGCGCCCTAGGCATGCTTTCGAGCCGCAAACTGGAGAATGTGTTGACCCTGGATGCGGGTTTAGGGCAACGCCACCCTTTGCGCATCTTGATTGCTGAAGATAACGAGCTCAATCAAGCTTTGGTCCTCAAGCTATTAGAAAAGATGGGCTTTGCAGCGGACCTGGCCACCGACGGCCTGCAAGCCTTAAAGATGATTGATGCCCAGCAGTACGACTTGTTATTACTAGACATACAAATGCCCGAGATGGATGGTTTAGAGGTCACCCGCAATCTGGTGGGCCGTCAAGTGAGGCCTTGGATCGTGGCCATGACCGCCAACGCCATGAAAGGGGACCGTGAACGCTATTTAGACGCAGGTATGGATGATTATCTCGCCAAACCCATCGACCCCTTTGGGTTGCAAGACCTATTGGCCCGCTATGGCCGTCGAATCTAGGCTAATTGATTGCCAGCGCGAAGCAAAGCAGCTTATAATGAGTTCATCTAGGGAGGATTGATGAGCAAAAAAGAAAAGTATGAAGTCAACGGGCATTCGCTAGAGCAGGTACGAAATATCTGCGAGATTCTGGTGGTCGGCTCGATCAGAAAATTGATGCCCGAGTACCCGGCATTCGACCAATGCAGTATGTGCATTGAAGATGTCTACGCCCTATCTTTATCGCGCTTGCCCGCGACCTATGCCCACGCCGGGAGTATCATCTTAAACCGCGAAGTCAGCGCCCAGGATGTTGATGACGTAGTCCGCTACGCGATCCTACAGGTCAGTGAGCACCCCAAACACGGCTAGTCTAAGCCCAGCGATTCTTCCAGATCCAGCATCAAATTAAGGTTTTGCACCGCTGCGCCGCTGGCCCCTTTGCCTAGGTTATCTAAGCGGGCGCAGAGCAAGATTTGATCCTCCTGCCCAAAGCGCATCAACTCCACTCGGTTGGTGCCGTTGAGCGCTGTGGCTGCTAAAAACTTCCCATCTAAAGCCGAAAGACTGGGGCCTTCAAGGGGCTCTATGAATCGTTCCTGGCCGTAGGCTTGCTCCCAAATCGCGCCGATCTCGACTAGCGCATCGGGGCTCTTGAGGCCTAGTAGGTCCCGGTGTAGTGCCACCTGCACCAACATTCCCTGGCGGAAGTCAGCCACCTGGGGCACAAAAATCGGCGCTCGGCTCAGGCCCGAATGACTGAACATTTCGGGTTTGTGTTTGTGTTTTAAGTCCAAACCGTAGATCCTGGCGGCCCAAGAAGAATCAATTTCTTGTTCATAGTCTTCGATCATCTGCCGCCCGCCGCCGGAATAACCGCTCATAGCATGCACCACTACCGGATAATCGGCCGGTAGCAGCCCGGCACGAACCAAGGGCGCGACCAGCAGCAAAAAACCGGTGGGGTAACAGCCCGGATTAGCTACCAACGGGGCACCGCTGATTTTCCCGCGCTGCTCGGGTGACAACTCCGGCAAGCCGTAAGCCCAGGCGGGGTTGGTCCGGTGCGCGGTGCTGGCGTCTAAAATCTTGCAGCCCAAATCTTTATAAAGTTCTACCGCTTCTACGGCCGCCTCATCAGGCAAGCAGAGAACGACTAAATCGGCCTGGGCGGCGAGCTGCTTTTTGGCCGTTGCATCCTTGCGGAGTTCGGCATCAATCAGTAGGAGTTCTAAATCCTCCCGTCCAGCGAGCCGCTCTTGCAGCTCCAAACCGGTAGTGCCCGAATGCCCGTCAATAAAGATGCTTTTCATAGTTCAAGACTCGTTATAGCGGCGGCGGACGGTCCTTAAGCTCATGCCCAAGATCCTCGCGGCTTCGCTTTTGTTGCCGCCTGTGCGGTTGAGGGTCATGTCTAAAATTCGGCGTTGGGCCTCTTCCATCTCCAACCCGTAGGGTATAAAAATCCCCTCTTTATTGCTTTGCGTCAAGCCGGGCGAAGGCGGCTTCTGGTCCAATTCGATCACCCCGGAACTAAAACGGTGGGTTCCGCTAGGGCTAGGCTCCAAAGATTCTGAAGGCTGCTCTATAGCCTCTGGAAAGTAGGCGCGCAGATGTTTAGGCTCGATATAGGCGATCTGGGGGGGCAACAGGACCGCCAAGCGGGTCATCAGGTTGCGCAATTCGCGTACATTGCCATGCCAGGGTTGGTCTAATAAAAGGTTGATGGCCGCGTCGGTAAGGCTGGGCAAGGGGGCGCTGCGTCCCGCTTCATGGAAGGCCCGCTCTAAGAAATGCCAAGCCAAAAGGGGGATGTCTTCGCGGCGTTCGCGCAAGGGCGGCAAATGGACCGGCAAAATATTGAGACGGTAATAGAGGTCCTGACGGAAGAGGCCGTCCTCTACGGCCTTACGCAGGCCCACCCGAGTGGCCGCTAAGACCCGCACATTGACCTCAATGGCCTTTTCTCCGCCGACCCGGTACAACTGGCGCTCTTCCAAAACCCGCAGTAAACGCGCCTGAAGCACCAAAGGCATTTCCCCGATTTCGTCTAAGAACAGCGTGCCCCCTTCGGCGAGCTCAAATTTACCTTTGTGGGTATTCCCAGCACCGGTAAAGGCCCCCTTCTCGTGCCCGAACAGTTCGCCTTCGATCAAGGTCTCGGGGATGGCCCCGCAATTGACGGCGATAAAAGGCCCTTGCTTAAAAGAACTCAGATGATGCAAGGCGCGGGCGACCACTTCCTTACCCGTGCCCGTCTCGCCCGTGATCAACACCCCATGCCCACTGGCGGCAATCTGCGGGAGCATATGCAGGCGTTGGCGCATCACCGGACTGCGGAAAATCATGTGGGGCCGCAGCAGTTCCGTTAAGGGGTCTAAACGACTGACCGGTAAGTCTTGCTGCACCTGAGGTCGGGCGAGCTTTTCTAAAGAGTCGCCGATACTAAGCGGCTTCAATAAATAACCGTCCAGGCCCGGTTCGATCTGGCTAGGGCGGCTTTTATAAAGCGCAAAACAGCGGGCTTGGGGGTTGTAGGCCTTGTAGTTTTCCTTCAACTCCGCACCCGAAAAGGGAAGGGAGGCATCAAACAAAATCACCTCAACCCGCTCGATGGTCAAGACCGAAATCGCGTCTTCGAGCCCATGGGCCAAATGCACTTGGGCCCCCAATTCAGACAGCATCCCCTTAGCGTGACGCAAGAAACTGCTGTCTGGGTCGATCAATAGGATTTGTTCTCCTCGTAAATCTCCTTTCATGCTCCTTGGGGGGTCAATTGGGCTAGATTGTTTTCGTCTAAACTCAACACCAAATCGCCGCTGAGTTCGGGACGGGCCAGCAGAACCTTGGAAAAGGGCTTGATTACCAGCCGCCCAAAGGCGCTACGCAGAGGCCGGGCCCCATAGGTCTCATCAAAGCCCACCGCGGCAATCCGCTCCGTTAAGGCAGGCTCAAGGGTTAACGTTAGATTGCGGTCCGTTAGCTTCTCATTGAGCGCTTCTAGTTCACGATCAATCAACGCATGCACCGTTTCAGGACCCAACAAATGGTAATTTAAGATGGCGTCTAGCCGCCCGATCAACTCGGGTTTAAACCACTCCTTGGGGTCCTTCAGGTTGGTGGTGATGAAGATGATGCAGTTCCTGAAGTTCGCCGTGCGCCCGTGGGTGTCCGTCAAGCGGCCTTCATCTAGAACCTGTAGTAAGATGTCGGCAAAGTCGCCATGGGCCTTTTCGATCTCGTCGAAAAGCAACACCGAATAGGGGTTTTTGCGGACCGCTTCAGTCAAAACGCCCCCTTCATCATAGCCCACATACCCCGGAGGGGCCCCGATCAGTTTGGCCACCGAATGGGATTCACGGTATTCGCTCAAGTCGATGCGCACCAAATGGCGGTTGCTTTGGAACAAAAATTCCTGAATCGCTTTGGCCGTTTCGGTCTTACCGACCCCCGAGGGACCCATCAGCAAAAAACTGCCCAAGGGCCGGTTTTGGTCCGTTAGGCCCGCATGGGCCGCGATCAGCGTGTCGGCGATTTCTCCTAGCGCTTCTTTTTGGCCTAAGACCCGTTGGTTTAGATAGTCCCCTAAACCCAACAGGTTCTCTTGACGGCTGCGCAAGACCCGGTCCACCGGCACGCCCGTGGCGCGGGCGATCACTTCGCCGACGTTGCGCCTAGTGAGCTTCCAGTCCACTTCATGCCCGGCCAACTCCTGCTCCAACTTGGGTAGTTCGGCATATTGGATGCGGCTCGCTTCCTCGAAATTGCCTTCTTGCTTGGCCTTTTCCAACTGAAAGCGAAGCTGGTCGTGGGCTTGCTTGAGTTGGGCCACTTTCTTCAAGGCCAAGACCTTCTGTTCCCAGGTGCCTTTCTCTGCATTAAACCGCACTTCCAGTTCGGCGATTTCTTCTTTGAGGTGTTTGTGGCCCGGTTGGCTGCCGAGTAATATCTTCTTGCTGCCGATAAGGGCGTTGAGCTCTTCTAATTCCGGCGGCATGCTGTCTGCTGAAAGCTTCAAGCCTGCGGCGGCCTCATCGATGATGTCGATGGCCTTGTCGGGCAAGAATCGATCAGAAATGAACTGGTCCGAAAGGTATACCGCCGAGACAATGGCCTCTTCGGTGATCTCAATGCCATGATGGATTTCCAACTTTTCTTTGAGGCCCATCAGAATCTGGATGCTGTCCTCCTTGGTGGGTTCATGGACCCGAACCTGATGGAAACGGCGCTCTAGGGCTGAGTCAGACTCGATGTGTTTTTGGTATTCGTCCAAGGTGGTCGCGCCGATGCAGTTCAACTCACCACGGGCCAAAGCGGGCTTGAGCAAGTTGGCGGCGTCCATGGCCCCTTCGGTTTTACCGGCACCGATCAAGAGATGGATTTCGTCGATAAAGATGATGGCGTCGCGTCCCTTGGCCTTAAGGAATTTCAACAGCGCTTCGATCCGTTCTTCAAAGTCGCCGCGGTACTTGGTCCCGGCCATCAGCGCGCCCATATTGAGCAAATAGATGGTCTTACCTTGGATGACGTCGGGCACCCGGCTCGACTGGATCAACCCAGCCAAACCTTCGACAATGGCGGTTTTACCCACTCCGGGCGCACCGACCAAGACCGGGTTGTTTTTGGTGCGGCGGCATAAAATCTCCTGGACCCGCCGGATCTCGGTGGCCCGGCCAATAACCGGATCGAGCTTGCCTTGATCGGCCAGGGCATTGAGGTCCACCAAAAAGTCAGGGACCTCTGAGGCCTCTTCTTCTTCGGGCACCTCAAAACGCAACTGGGGAAAAAACTTGTTGAGGTGGCGCAGTATATCCGCCTCGGCAGTGCGGTCGCGCCCGGCGGCAATGGCGTCTGCCCCAGCCAAAGTGAACCATTCGCTGAGCTTGCTGTTCGGGCGCAGCCGGTCAAATTCTTGGGCTTTGTCCAATTTGGGTAATTGGTCCAGCAGGCCAAGAATCAATTTCCTTTCTTCTTTCAGGCGCTTAGAACTGACCGTGCGGGGGTTAGACATCAGCCCCCAAAGCAAGTGGAACTCGGTCAGTTCCGGGTTTTTGCGCTTGATCGCTTCGGCTTGGGCCAGTTCGATACTGCCCAGCAGGACTTCGTCAAAGTTGTTCATCTCTCATTCCTATTGGCAGGTTAGGGTATTGACGGGGCTTTCGCCCGCTGACTCCCTGCTTCATAAAAGATGCCAGCATATCAAACAAAGAGGTTTACGCTATTAACTCAGGGATCTACCTGGAAGGCATCGCACCTCAAAATAACTCTTTGTTTTTAAGATAGGCCATTATGGCCGACTTGGTAAGGGAAAACTGGACAAGAAGGATTCGAGAACCGAACCTTAGGCCCTCGAAGGTTCCAATAGACAGCGGAATCAGAGGGGATTTAAAGGGAGGTCAAGAAGAGGGTTCAGGCCAGCGGACCTACCCTCTTCTTTGGGTAGCTTAAACCTCCATCAACTCTTCTTCTTTCTTGGCCAACAGCTCGTCTGCCTTAGCGACGGTCTCATCGGTTAGCTTTTGGATGCGGGCTTCGCCGGTTTTGAGGTCGTCCTGGCCGATTTCTTTGTCTTTTTCCATCCGCTTGAGTTGGTCGTTGCCGTCCTTGCGTGCGCCCCGGATGCCCACTTTGGCTTCTTCGGCGATTTTGCGGACCTGTTTGACCAATTCCTTGCGCCGGTCTTCGGTGAGCGCGGGCACCGGCAGACGGATCACGTTGCCGTCGTTTTGGGGAGTCATGCCTAAATCCGACTTGAGGATGGATTTAGCGATTTCGCTCAGTAAGCTCTTCTCCCAAGGGGTGATGACCAGCATCTGCGGGTCGGGCACCGAAATATTGCCCACCTGAGACAGCGGCGTGGGCGTACCATAATAATCGACCATGACCCCGTCTAACACCTTCGGGTTAGCGCGGCCCGTGCGGACTTTGCCGAACTCGATCATCATGTGGTCCAGGGCCTTTGCCATCTTTTTTTTCGTATCGCCGAAGGTAGATTCCATAGTCTCGTCCTGTATGTTGGTTGGCTCGTCTCTGGGGCTTACCCAGAACCCGAAAAGAAGCCTACCCAATTTAGAAAAACAAAAAAAGCCCCCAAAAGACACCTTTTTCAAAGGTTCCTTTGTTTCAAGTCTTGTAAAGGTGGTCAACTTTTTGTAACATGGCTCTAAAACCTATTCTCGACAACCTATTTATTGCGAGTGTTCCATGTCTCACGAAGCTTATATCCTGACCGTATTTGCTAGTGTTAGCGCCGCTTACTTAGCCGTATTCTTCCTTTACGGGAAGATGCTCAAGTGATGGGAGCTAAAACCTTTTTTATTGGTCTTAGCGCCGGTCTGGCAGCCGGTTACGCTGCCCAGATCATGGTCACTAAGAACCAGGAAGAACTGATCGCCATGCTCAAAGGCCTACCCAAAACCAAACTGGGTCAGGGGGTCTCGCTGGATGAGTTGCTTAGCCACAAGGATAAGCTAGAAGACTTGATCCGCCAAAAGACCGAAGAAATCAAACGCTTCGCCAAAGAGCACAGCCACCGCGGCGGCAACGACGATGATTCGGCCGAGGCCGTTTAACCAGCCCCCTTCGGTTCTGGTTTATCGCCCCGCCTGCTTTTGGCTTGATCCCCCACCTAGGGATTAAAGCCCCAATCGGGCAAAGGCCTGGGGCAAACTGCGGCAGAGGTCGCTGGCCGTTAACGACTCACCGCTGCTTTGGGCGGCATAGTCGTCGCCAGCGGCCCCATGTAGCCAGCATCCCAGCCTAGCCGCATCAAAGGGCTCCATCCCCCGGCCCAACAGCGCCCCGATCACTCCGGTCAACACATCGCCACTTCCGGCGGTAGCCATGCCTGGATTCCCTGTAGAATTGACCCAAAGCTCCCCGAGCGGTGACACCACCAAGCTCGGTGCCCCTTTGAGCAGCAACGTCGTCGCCTGTTCTTTGGCGAAGGCAATGGCCTGTTCGATCCGCTCTAAATTGTTGGTTGGCTTCGGTAATCCGGTCAACTGGGCGAATTCTCCGGCATGGGGCGTTAAAACCAACCGTTCGGGCCTTAGCCCCTTTAGGTTGCCCAGGCCATAAAAGGCGTCGGCGTCTAAAACCACCGGCCCTTCAAACCCTTCGATCCAGCGGCGGTAAGCCACCCAATCGCCGGGGTCACGCCCCAAACCACAGCCCAGCCCTAGGGCTGAAAAATGGCTCAGCCAGTCTACATCGGTGGACTCGCGTGGGTAGGTCATCACCTCGGGCAGACCGGCCACCAAGGCACTCAATTCACTTTCTGGAAGGCTCAAGCTCACCAACCCGGCTCCGGCCTTTAAAGCCCCTTGGGCGGCCAAAGCCGCCGCACCCAGCATACCCCGCCGCCCGCAGACCAGCACCAAGTGCCCTTCTCGGTTTTTAAAAGTGGTCGGTAGGCGCGGTAAGGCCCAAGATTTGGCCGCTTCGGCGGTAATCAAAAACCCGCTGGCCTCGACCGGTTCGATTTGGATCGAGATCGGGCGGCAGATCAACTCCCCCCGATGGCTCCGCCCTGGCTCCAAGTGATGGCCTAGCTTTTCTAAGCCAAAGGTAACGGTTCGGTCAGCCCGTAAGGCCATCCCTAGCGCGTCGCCGCTGTCGGCACGAATCCCCGTAGGGAGGTCTAGCGCCACCTTGCGGCAGGCAGTGTGGTTGATCCAGTCCACCGCCTCGGCAATGGTCCCCCGTAGCGGGTCTACCTGTCCGGTGCCTAAAAGCGCGTCAAAAACCAGATCATGTGGAGCGGGGCGCAATAAAGTGACCAGAAAATCCTCAAAAGGAATCACCTGGGCAAAATGACGCAACCAAGCAGCGTTCTGCTGGGCTTCCTCGCTTTTTGGCTGGCCCACCGAGATGGCCACCACTTCGGTTCCGGCGTTGGCCAAGATGCGCCCCAGGGCGTAGCCGTCGCCGCCGTTGTTTCCAGGGCCGCAAAAAACATAAGCCGTGGTCTCCGGCTGGAGCCAATCGCGGCAGGACTCCGCCACCGCGCGGGCGGCGTTTTCCATCAGAATCAGCGCCGGGATACCCAGTTCGTCTATCGTGCGGCGGTCGAGCCGCGCCATTTGGGCGGAATCCACCAGTTTCATGGGCTTGCCTCTAGTTGGTTGAGTTTGCCCAACAATTCGGCGTCTTGGCCGAAGCGGGCAGTGATGGCTAGGCGCTCCTGACTACCTAAAAAGGCAAGGCTCTGTTGCAGCGAACTGATTTGCTCTTTTAACAGCCCATTCAACTCCACCAAGGCCCGCAACTCTTCAGCAACCACCGGCTCGGCCAAATAGGCCAAGTTAGGTTCCCCGTCAACTGAGGGTGCATAGGCGCTCAACGCAAACCGGCCGCGTCCTGCTACCTGATCAAAGTTTTCGGCCCGCACCAGCCCCGCTTTAGCCAGGGCCTCCACCACTACCTTATAGGTTGAAAGCTGCGTCGAGGTGGGCTGCAAGGCGCGCACATCATAGGGCTGCCCCTCAAAATCCAGTTGGACGGCAACGCCCATCCCCGCAGGCAGGTCCATTGCCTCGTCGGGAAATTCTAAAACCTGTTGGTAAAGACTAAACGCACCTTCTCTGAGCGGCAATTGGCGGATCGCCAGCTTGCGGATGTCGCGGGCTCTGGTGCGTTCAAAATGTTTTTCTGGGTGGGTCAAAATGTCCACAGCGGCGATCAGGGCTTCCTTCGTCTTCTTCTGAACTGGCTTTCCATCTATGACTTCAAAGCCTTGGTACCAGGGCATCAGCGGGTCCGGTGCCGCACCCTTGCGGTGCCGGACTCCGGCCCCAGCCAATCGCTGGTCCAGGTAGGCCAAAGTGGCCGATCGGTTGCTGGCGCTCCATTTGGGTACTTGGGTCAACAGCCAAGTCGCCTCGCTCCACAAAGAGCGATAGGTTTGGGCATCTTGACTCCAACGCTGGCTCAAGCCGGGGCCGAACCAATTGGAGATGGGTCCTTCGGGATGCAGGGCATAGACATGCGGATACCCCTCGGGGGCAACGCCGGTCAGTCCTTGTTCCTTCAGTTCACCGATCTTTTGGATGAAGCTCCGGTTGTGGGCATAGACCGCAAAATCGAAAATCTTGATCTGTGGGCGGTCGATCAGTCCGGCCCCATCCAGCACCAGGGTCAAAACCCCGGCCTGATTGGCCAGCTGGAACTCGTCGGGCAAGGAGGCCAGAATGTCTGGCGGCATCTGTTCGGGCCGTGAAAGCACCTGCAACCCCTCTTTACCATTAAAATGCGCCTTAAAGGCTTGGTCCATCTTGGCGGAGTCGCAGCCTAAGAGGGGTAAAATAAAGAGACCGGCCAACAGCCGCCAGGTGGATTTCATAATAAAGATTCATTTAATTGATTGGGTCTGCCCCATCTTCGGAACTGCCCTTGCCTCTTTAATATATCATGAGGGAGCCTAATTCAACGGGTTTTCGGTAAAGCAATCTACTCTACAGGGCCCGCTAGCCATTGTGTTCAAAAGGCGGTGGTGGTACTTTGCCTTATTACCAACCTACTACCGCTCTGATGAACCAACTGCGCTTTTTACTGATCCAACTGGGCCGCCACAAATTTTCTTATTTTGCGGGGGTCAGTTTCATCTTCGCCACCAACTGGATGGCCGTTTCTATTCCCAGCTATCTCCAGCAGGCCGTTGACCTATTGAGCTTGGGCAGCGAAGCGATTGGCTCGCGCCGCTCGGAGTTGGGTGTGGCCTTGATGATGATCCTGGCCTTTGCCGGGGGTGTGGTGGTCGTGCGGACCCTGTCGCGCGTCATGTTCTTCAATCCCGGACGGACCATCGAATATGAAGTGAAAAATCAGCTTTTCGACCAGCTGACCCACCTGGAAAAGGACTATTACGACAAAAACCAGATCGGCAACATCGTCTCTCGGTTACAAAACGACATCACCGGCTTGCGTCTACTCTGCGGCTTTGGGGCCATGCAGTTTTTTAACATCATCAGTGCCTTGAGCCTGACGCCTTATATGATGTGGAAACTGAGCCCTGAGTTAACGTTATACTGCGTCGTTCCGGTGTTGTTGGTTTTTGGCTTGGTGCGCTTCGGGATGCGCTTCATCGTCACCCACAGCCGCTTGCTTCAGGCCCAACTGCAAGAAATTTCGGGCTTTATTGTTTCGTCCTTAAGCGGTGTGGATGTACTCAAGGGCTTTTCTTTGGAAGGATGGAGCAACAAAAGCTTCCGCCAGATCAACCAAAGGATGCTCAACGAATCCCTATCCATTAGCTTCATCCGCAGTTTTTTGATGCCCATCTTAAACAACTTGGAACACATCTTAAAGGTGCTGATCCTGATGGTGGGCGGTGTATACGTGATTGAAGGTAGCTTCAGCATCGGCGAACTGACTGAGTTCATCGCCTATGCCGCTTTGTTGACCACGCCAATCATGGGCCTTGGCTGGCTTTCGACGCTGTTCCAGCAAAGCATGGTGGGGGTCGAGTCGATCCAAACCATTCTGTCCCAAGAAACGCCCAAGAAACACCTGCCCCGCCTTGCGGCCCAAGAAGGTAAAAGCCTATTTGAAAAGGGCTTGAAGGTTGAAGGATTAGCTTACCAATACGACGATGGGGAGCATCCGGTTTTAGAACATATCTCCTTTGAAGTCCTACCCCACCGAACGCTAGGGATCTTAGGCAAAATTGGCTCCGGTAAGTCTACGCTGGTCAACTGCCTAAACGGTTACCTACAGCCGCCGCCGGGAACCATCTTTGTCGGGGGGCGCGACATCACCGAAATGAACCCCAAAGATCTACGCGAACAAATCCGCACAGTCAGTCAGGATGTCTTCTTGTTCTCTGAAACGGTCCGCAACAACATCCTCTTCGGTGGCCAAGAACCCCCCACCTCCGAAGAGTTGTTAACACTGATCGACAAAGCCGCCCTATCCGACGAGGTCGCCCGCTTCCCCCAGGGCTTAGAAACCTTAGTCGGCGAACGAGGGATCATGCTTTCGGGCGGCCAGAAGCAACGCATCAGCTTGGCGCGGGCCATGGCCCAACCCTGCGGCTTGTTGATCTTAGACAACGTGCTTTCGGCGGTGGACTATGAAACCGAACGGTTCTTACTGGGCCAAATCCTCAAGCGCGAGTCGGCCCGGAGCCTATTGATCGTTTCGCACCGGGTGCGGGCTTTAGAACAGGCCGACGAGATTTTGGTGCTCGATCAGGGGAAGATTGTCCAACGGGGACGCCACGAGGACTTATTGGCCGAACCGGGCATCTACTTTGAGACCTGGGAACTCCAAAACCAAGGCGACCATGGCTAGCGTCAAATTGTCGGATTTAGGCCGCCTGAGCTTCTTTTTCCGCTATCTTAAACCCTACAAGGGCTGGGTCAGTCTCTCTTTGGCGGCTGTACCGATCTCGGTAGCCGCCACGGTGGCCATGCCCTATTTGATTGTGGTGATCATCGACGAATACCTATCAACCCAGGACTTGGCCGGGTTGAAGCTGATGATCCTGTTCATGGGGCTGTCGGTCTTTGCGGGCTATCTGGCCGATGGGCTCTATACCTATGGCCTGCAACGCTCAGGGCTCAAGGCCATCGCGGACCTGCGGGCCGATTTGTTCAGCCATTGCCTGCGCCTACCCCGAAGTTTTTACGACAAAAATCCCGTCGGGAAGGTCTTGAGCCGCATGACCAGCGACATGGAAGCCCTCGGCGAGTCTTTGGCGGCGGGGGTATTGAACCTGATCATCGACCTCGTCAAAACGGCGGTATTGTTTGGTTTCTTGTTTTATCTCTCCTGGAAGCTCAGCCTCGTGGTCTTAGGCCTCTTGCTGCCGGTCTACTGGGTGACCAATTTTTTACGCAAGAAACTGCGCCAGTGTTACAACGAAAGCCGCGAGTCTTTAGCCGAGGCCACTGCCTACCTAGCCGAATGTCTCTCAGGGATCAAGACCGTTCAGCTCTTTGCTGCCGAAAAGCGGGTCTTAGAAAGCTTTGATAACAAAAACTTCCGCTTTTTAAAGGCCCAAAACCGCAGCAACATTTACGACGCCATGCTCTACTCGCTGATCGAAGGACTCACTTCGATCGCCATGGCGGGGCTGATTTGGTATGGCTCAGGCCAGATTTTGGCCGGGTTGGTCAGTATTGGCGTCTTGGTAGGCTTCATCAACACGCTGGGCAAGATCTTCGTGCCCATCCGGGAATTTGCCCAACAGTTGGCCATGATCCAACGTGCCTTAAGCGCCTTGGAGCACGTAATGCACCTCTTTGAAGAGACCCCCGAAGAAGAAGAGGAAGCCAGCGCTCAGCTGGTTACGAAGCTAAGGCAGTTTGAAAGCTTGGTCTTCGAAGAGGTCAGTTTCCGCTACGCCCCTTCCAGTGAATATGTGCTGCGCAATATTTCCTTTGCGCTCCACCATGGCCAACGGTTGGCCCTAGTCGGGGCTACCGGTTCGGGCAAATCAACGATCCTGCGGCTGATCTTCAAGGCATACGCTGGCTATGAAGGTTCGATCCGCCTCAACGGCGTGGAACTTAGCAGCATCCCGCGTAAGGCGCTGCTGCAAATGACCAGCTTGATGCAGCAAGACGTCTACCTCTTCAACGAATCGCTGGCCTTTAACATCGCTCTGGGTCAAGAAATACCGCCCGAAGCGGTCGAAGCGGCCGCCCAGGCGGTCCACGCCCACCCCTTCATAACTGAATTGCCCGGAGGCTATGATTACCAAATCTTAGACAACGGCAAAAACCTTTCGGCCGGGCAAGCCCAATTGGTATCCTTCGCCCGCGCCATGGCCAAGCAGAGCGAATTGGTCTTGCTCGACGAAGCCACCAGTTCGGTGGATTCGATCACCGAAGACCGCATCCAAAAGGCCACCGAGCGGCTCTTTAAGGAAAAAACGGTGATCGCCATCGCCCACCGGCTCTCGACCATCGAGTTTTCGGATATGATCTTGGTGATGAAACAAGGCGAGATCGTCGAGCGGGGCACCCATAACGAGCTCTTGGCACAGAAAGGCTATTATGAGCAGCTACTGAATAAACTAAACGAGCAAGAGACGCTCCAAGAGGACCAAGCTCTTGGGGCGTAGCTCCAGGGCGTCCAGCAAACGGCGGTTCAAGGCCAAACAAAGGCGGTTGAGCAGTTCAGACGGTATGTTGGGCAAAAGATCGAGGAAATCGTCCTGTTGGGCCAATATAAGCGCTTTGACCCCAGCGGCCCCGAAGGCTCCTTCTTGACCGCTACATTGGGCGCAAACCAATCCGCTCGCTTGCAACTGATAACGCATCTTACGTAGCTTCAATTCATCGGCCTCCACTCGATAGCTCTCGCGCCCACATAAGCCACAAGCCCCCCAATCGGCCCCAAAGCCTAGCCCTAAAGCCATCTGCTCTATGGCCCAAAGCAAAAAGTGGACTTCCTTGGCCGGCGGCCATCTCCAAGCCGACATCTGAGACAACAGGGCAAACAACTCCGGGGCCGCCTGATCCTCTGCGCTAGCTTTTTCCGAAAGCTCTAAGAGATAGCTGTGGATCAAAAACCGGGGGTAGCTGAACCGGTCAGGATGGATCAGCAAAAGAGGGCTGGCCTGCTCGACGCGGACCAAATCGCGACCCTCTTGGGTCCGGTAGTCTAGCTCGAGTAAGTCACCGGGTTGGTAGCTAAAGCCGTCTTGGGACTTTTTGGCCCCAAAGACTAGGGCCCCGAACTTGCCGCTAGACTCACCCAAAAAATGCACGATCAGGTCAGATTCACGGTAGGCCACCAGCCGCAAGACTAGGGCCCGATCTTTAATAGACTTCAAGCGCTCTCCTGGTCCGCCTGCCGGTTCCAGAGCTCCAATTTAGAAGATTGGATCAAGATCATCCGGCTGTGGGGTTTGATGCGGTGTGCCATCGGCGGCGAGAGCAGTACCTTATTGGCGCTAATTTGTTTGACCAGCATCAATTCTTCGACGCTTGCTTGGATCTTCGGCTGTCGTTGGGCTTGGTGGATCCGCTCGGACTTGCGGGCATAGAGGTTGCCTGCTTCTTCCAGCAAGCCGACCACCATAGTTCCAGGGCGCTGGTAGTGGCGCACTAACTCGGAAAAGGAACTTTCAATAAAACGCGGATCGATCAGGTGGATTTCTAAGACCTTGCTGCCTAGGTCCACCATGTCGCGGATCACGTTGCTTACGCCTTTGCCGTGGCTACCGTTGGCCAGCATGATGTTGCTGAACTGATCAAACAAAAAGACCTCTTCAACATTCGCCCCCTCAAGGGTTTCTTGATACTTGCGGTTGAGCAATTCGGCGGCAATGTAGGTTTTACGGTTCAGGTCCCCGGCGAGCATACAGGCCAAGACCGTTTGGGCATCGATCTCTTCAAAGCTTTTGCCCCGACCGGTCTCAGCTAAAACCATCATTTTTTTGGTCTGGGCTATACCGGCCTGAATCAACACCTCCCGGTTGGCCACGTCGCCCACCACCAAGCGCACCCCTTCGCGGGACCCAAAGTGTTCCTCAAATTGGGCCCGTTCGGCCTCACCCACCTCGGCTACCAACGTAATCCCTTCCCAGCGCACATAGTCTTCAAACTGATGGGCTACCAGATAATGCAGCATCTCGATCACTTCATTCTTCCAACCCAATACCATCAACTGACCAGTTCGGGTTCCCTCGGGCCGGTAGCGAGGCATTTCTAGGGGATGGCGGGAAACAAATTCACGCGGCGTTTTCCAACCGCTAATCAGCGGTTCTAAACCCAAGTGGCATTCACCCCGGGCGCGGTCATGCCAAAAGATCAATAATTCTGCAAATTGAGCGCTTAGGTCTAATTTCTCAAAGCGATAATTGCGTTCCAAATGGCTTACGCCACGAGCGAATCCTTCTTGGAGGTAGAGGGTCATGCCCTGCTGTTCTAGCTGGTTAAAATAGTCTTCCCAAGTATCCGTTTGGGCCAGCAACTCATGCAGGGTCGCAGCAATCAAGCGGCTGTGGTCTATGTCCCCTTGGGCTCCGGGACCTTGACTGTTCAGGAGGTTTAATTCGCCAGGCGGGCGCTTGAGCAAAATCAACCCAGAATTTTCACGGATTACATAATCAGGCGGCGGGTTGAATAGGGGTTCGTTGCTCTTCATGGTCTTAAGCTCCAAGAGCCCTTCGATAGCGTCTTTGATCGAAGCGGACCGTTGGACCTCGTTCATTTTGTCAACCTTGCGCTGGTTCAGGTTCCCTTGGTTTTCTAAAAGCCCAATGACCACCGCGTCTTGCACCCCAGAGCGCAGTTCGCCGTAGCGGCTACCCCAAACCTCGGGGCCCAAATCGCGGACTTCTAGCGCCCCTTCGTCAAGAGAAAATAACGCTTTAAAGACATTGTACATCCCGCTCATCAAGGCAATATTGCACAACAACGTCCGACCCGAAGCCCGGTTCAGCAGCACTTCCTCTACCTTGGCGCGGCTTAGGTATTGGCGAAACTTAGGCAACAACAGTTCAACAACCTGATAAGCGGTGGGGTTGAGGCGGTGCAAGGCGAGGCTGGTTAAGATGCTTTGGAAGTCGATCTCTTCGGTGCTCTTGTCGGGCTGTTGGTCTGCTAAGATCAAGACCCGGTGGATTTGGGTCGCCCCGGCCTTGGTCAGGTCTTCTAAGTTGGTGTCGTCGCCAGAGTAATAAAGGAAATGTTCTAGCTGGGGATCTTTGCGCAGGCTTTGGACCTCGGCCGAGGCCACTTTATTGAGCAGGATCAACTGAGAGGAATCACCACCCCAAAGCTTGAGGATGTCTTTTAGCAGCGCCTGCATATCGGACTTCCAGCCACAGACTAAGAACTTGCCTTCCACGTTTTTTAAAGGCACCAAGCCCATCAGTTTGCGCCGGTTGCGCTCCACCAGCCAGCTGGTGATGCTACCGGTCAAAACGCCAGAATAACCAATCCCCACAAAGATGATGAAGATCGCCAGCAACTGGCCCAAGGGACTCACCGGAGAGATGTCTCCGTAGCCCACCGTGGTGATGGTGACGATCGAGAACCAAAGACTGTGAAAGAAGCTGTCAAACCCGTGGTTTGCTGCGTTAGACTCGATCAGAAACATCAAAGTCGCCGCGAACAGGATAAAGAGCACAAAGCCCAATACCGTCGAGACCACCGGATTTTTGATCACTTTCCGGAAGAATTTTTTTAAGACCATCCTACCCTCCTAGCTTTGCCAAGGGGCTTCTATCCAAGTTTTATACCAGCTTGACGGCCCACTTAAAAACCGACGCCCACCGAGAACAGCATACCCCAGGCGTAATAACGCTGGGCCTCGTTCAAGAGGTGCCCCGGTCGGCTCTGGCCGATTAGATAAAAAAGCTTGAGGTCTATGGCGGCCACGGACTGACCGGCCAAAAACCCGAATTGGCCCATCCACTGTTGGGTAGAGACCTCTTCTGTACTTTCGCTCAACACCACCTGCCCCCCTGAAATTCCATACTGACGTTGCGTCAAAGTCAGGGGGCTGTTGCTATAACCCAGCCCGAAGTAGGCAGTCATGAAATCAAAAGGAAGCCCCTGTTTGGGCGGGTAGTCGCGCCGGTCTAAGGCCTTGAGTACAGAAAAAAATTGGGGGTCGCCTTCTAAGCGGAAACGGGAGGGCTCCGTAGCCGAGCCGCCGGGGCGGTCGGTAAAGGCGGTTTGGCCCAGCAGCTTAGTGCCGCGCAGACCGTAGCCCCCAAAAAACAAACTCCCTTCAGCCACCGGATACCCCTGGATTGCCTCATGCCCCAAGGTCCCGGTCAGATAGAAGGGCCCCAAAGCCCAGGCGCTGACCGGGGCCAGCAGCCAGAGGCAAAATAGGCTCAATAGTAGTTTTAATCCTTTTCGATTTCCTCTTTTATCTTCTTGGTATGGGATTAGGCAGCTCATATTATGGTTCAATTTGTACCGCATCTGAATCCCAGTAATACAGATATAACTTAGCAGCTTCTGGAGGAGTCCAATAAGCTAGCATCTGTAACTCCACCAAAGTCGGACAAAGGGCAAAATGCCTCATTAGAAATATTATAGAAGTATACTCTTGTGCAAAAAAGTCTGACACCGAATACTGGCAACCGTCTATTTCCTTAATCCCTGCTAGACGCCAATGCACGTCTTCGCTTAACAGGTGCGGGATTTGCGTAAGGAAATAGTCGCCGTTTTTAATCTCCCCTCTCACGGCCTGGTAACTATCAAGTGCTTCGGTTCTCTCTTTACCTACCGTTGTGTAAAAGTAATCCTTCCATGAAGGAAGGTTCTTCTTCCAAACGGCACTCGCATCCGTATAAAGCTGGGCATCGGTTCCTCTGGTGGTATGATAGAACTTTTCGTCTAAAAAACGATACAACCCCAATCGCATGTCAAGACTACACTGGATTGCCACATAAAAATGAGCCCACCCAGCTAACACAAGCAAGCCCAGAAGGGATAGGGTTGCCCGCTGTAATTTGGGCTGTTTTGACCGGGTCCAGCTCCCTACGCTAATCAGCGCAGCGCCAGTCAGGAATAAAAGTCCAAAATGTATAGGGTAGACATTTCTAAGCAATTTAGTCGAAGGAGCCAAAGAGAGGCCCACCAAAGAAATCAGAAAAAAGGAGCCGTAAAATAAAGGTAGACCACGGTCTACCCAACTTGTTCTCGGTTTCAAGGGCCTCCAGACCAGCCACCCAATAACCGAAATAATCGCTACCAGCATGGTAGCCCATTCAGTCCAGAGGTAATAAAGCGGTAAGGTCAGGTAAAACCAAAAAGGAACATGGGTTCGCCCCCAAATAGTAGCGTCAGTATTTTTTAGCATATTAGTTTGGTAAGCTTGCAGATAGCCCTCACCCGAAGGAAGGACCCAAGCCAGAACCGCGATCCCAAAACCCGTCATCAGGAGCAGCCCAGGGCCCCACAAAAGCCCACGCATTCCTAAAACGAAGCCTTTAAATGTCGAGTCCGAAATCGACTTCTGCCAACTATTCGCCGACATAAATAGACCGACCAACCCGAATATAACCAGAATAAACGGGACCGCAGATAAATGAGAATAAAAACTTAACACGGCTAAACTACTTAGCGAAACAAGGTATCCAAAGCGTCGATAGACCAATGATCTACTTTTTGGTTGGGCTCTCTGTTCACTCAACAACCAACGTAGGGCAAAATCGATACTAAGTATGACCAAGAGTCCAATGAAATGACTATATCCCCACCAGATTTGAGCGCTCCAAACGGAAATGCTCGTCCAATAGAGGACTAGTCCAGCTAAAACACCCCAACGTTCTGACTTGCAGAATATGTTCAGGTGGCGTTGTAAGACTGCCGCCCCCAAAGCCATGCTTATAAAACCAAATAAAACCAATGATTCAAGTGCATTTAGTTGATATTTAACGCCAATAAAATAGTGCACCAAAGAGGCAGCCCAGATAAAAAATGGCTTGCTGTACTCTGAAGCTATGTTCGTTGTTGGGAAACAGGGAAAGTCATGCTGTAGGCATTTGGCGACAGTCTCAATTTGCTGAGAAAAATACACCTCGTCGCCCGGGATGGGTCGGATCGGGCTGATCTGAGTGAACAGAATCAATGCAATCAACAAGTTAATCGGAATAAGCCAAGCATATGATCGAATTGACAGAACCTTAGATTCTTCTGTCTCCTTTGGCCCAGCCGCGCTTTCCAAGAGCCAGTTAAAGCTCAAAAAGGAATACTTAACCAAAAGGCTAGCAAGCTTTCCGGCACTCCTTCTAACCAGCGGAGTGCTCCCTAGGTGAAGTAAAACAACGACAAACAACAGCCACCGCAACAGGGGTAAAAAGCTCTGTTCATTGCCTAGCAGTTCATGGTGTAAAGCACGTATTTCTTTAGCAGAAAAAGTACCTTCCCACACCGCTAACTGGCTTAAAGCAATTTCAGCATCATGGTGATTAGACAGATCGTGACCGATTAGCTGATGGGTTGCTTTTCCAAGAGCTTCTCCCTTATCGAATTCAACATGCTTAAATAAACGGGCGTCCAGGTAGATATCAATAAATCCTTGTTCCACCGAATGCACCACAATCAAAGATTGTGTCCTACCTGGATTCAGTTCAACAACACTCTTAAAACTATAACCGCCATTTGGCCCGTTGATGTGAGGACTGGTTTGTTTAGCATCTATAAATACCCCTAGACGCCGCTTTCCTTCGCCAATGATACGCCAAACTCCCGCAAATGCTTCGGCGATTGGCTTATTCTCGACCCAGAGCAGCATAGCATAAGTTTCAGCCCCTCGACTTTGCCGGGTTAGTTTCGAGGGAACAGGCAAGACCAAGTTTTCGTCGAGAGTTTTAGGAACCGACAATTTCAGGCCGCCACCCTGGTAAGTCAGTTGTTTCTCTAGCTGTGGCCAGTCCTGTTCCAGGGCTGTATCCCCCTTAAGCCAGGGTTTGGTTAGTCCCAAAAAAAAGACCAACCTTTCCTTCTGGGTTTGGGGTAAATCAGGTTCTGATTTGTTTACAACTAAGGCCCAGGGGACTGGCCAAATCCAAGTAGAAAGAAAGACGGACAACAGCATCAAATCGATCGCAATTCTTTTAGACCCTATGGCTTGACCCCACTGCCAAAAACTACTGAAACCTAATCTGCTGATGAATAAATATAACCAGAGTAAGATTAACACCCCTTTGGCCACCAGAAACCAACGGTTAAACGAGATACTTTTACTTCGTTGCCATTCGTCCAGGGACTCCACTTCCGGCCCCTTAAGGGCACGCTCAAAAATCATTATATCTGCGATTGCGATTTGGCTATTACCCTGATTTGGCGGCAATCGAATAGAATCATAGGTTTTTTTAGCCACTGAAACCGTCTCGGTGCTCATTAAATGAGCATCTTGATAGATTCTAAGTTGGCTTTTGGCGTAATCGAGAACGATGGCTACGTTCATAGCCCGACCTAAAGAAGGCTGGAGGGGCAAAAAATAAGTAGTTCCCTGTATTTTTAGCCAATAAGTGGCCCCTCCAGAATCAGCAAAAACCTCTAATTTAGAACCACTTTTTGAACTGGCTTCAAGAATATTTAAAGTACCCTGTCCTACAAAATCAGGTGCTACAGAAAAAACTAACGATTCACCCAACTGAAGGTTGTCCGTATCCTTATGAGGCCAAGGGAGATTAAACGATTTTCCTGAACGCTTTAAAAAGGCAACTCCATCAATCCAGCGGTGATCGCTAAAGGACAGACTATGGACACCTTGGTCTTGGTTGTCTTGAGTTTGTAGATTGGAGAAGAGCGGGAAGTGAAGATCCGGTTTGGTCGGGTTGACCGAGGGTTGAATGGCTGACAAATTCTGTTTAGATAGCTCCCATCGTATACGATCTTCATTAAAGTGCAGGCCCAGTAAGATCAAAAAGGCCCAACCCAAAGAAAACCAAAATAACAGGTAATGCTTCATTAAATTAAGATATTATAAAATTACGACCTAGGTGCGCAACCTGTTACCACCGGACAAAACATCCACCATACCGACTGCACAGCAAAGTCTTTGAACGCCAATACAGATATCCCCAAATGACCTGTCCAGATGGAACCTGTTAATCTGGGGGTGCGAAGTAAACACCAGGCGGGGAATAGGGCGCTGCCAAAGCCAGCGCCCTGGAACTTAACTAGACCTCAATGACCTTCAGACGCAAGATGGCGTCATGTTGGTTGAGTTCTAATAAGGTAGACTCGCTGATCGGTTCGTCCACCAACACCAAAGCCATGGCCTCGCCGCCCTTCTTGTTGCGGCTCAGTTCGAACTGTTGGATGTTGATGCCGTTCTTGGCCAGCACGGTACCGACATGGCCGATCACGCCCGGTTGGTCTTTGTTTTCCAAGACCAAGATGCGCCCGGCGGGTTCCACTTCGAAGACAAAGCCGTTTACGTAAGAAAGGCGTTGGCGCTGTCCACCGAAAACGGTACCGCCGATACTGACGCTTTTTTCTTCACCAATTAGGTTGATGCGGATGGCTGATTCATAGTCCGAGAAGGCCTTGTCGGCTTTTTCTTCGATCTTTAAACCCCGGTCCTCAGCGATTTGCAGCACGTTGACATAAGAGACCGTGGTCTCCATGGTGCCCTGCAATAATTCCTTGAGGTAGCTGAGCTTAATCAGGGTCCAATCACCGGGCTCTAGGTCGCCACGATAGCAGAACTCCACCCGTTTGGGGTTAAAGCCAAGGCCCATGTGCTGGCGGGTGAAGCTACCTAACTTGGCAGCTAAGCTAGAGTAAGCGGGAGCCTGGGCTCCATGGAAGGCCTGCATCTCCGGCAGGTTGACCGGGGTGCTGACGATCTCACCTTTAAGGGCTTTAATGGTTTCGCGGCTCACCGTGTCTCCAATCCGGAACTGGGCCTCATGCGTGCTGGCCCCGATGTGGGGGGTCATCACCACCTGCTCAAAATCCTTTAAGGGATGCTGAACCACCGGTTCCACGTCCCAAGTGTCTAAACCCACCGCGCCGACCTTGCCGCTTTTTAGGCCCCGGTACATAGCGTCTTCGTTGAAGAGGCCGCCCCTGGCGGCGTTGATCAACATCACGCCGTCTTTCATCTGGGCGATTTCCGAATCTCCCAGCATGTTGATGGTCTCTTTGTTTTTGGGCGTGTGGATGGTGATGATGTCCGATTTTTGGATCAACTCGGACAATTCCACCTGGGTCGTGTTGTGGCCTTCGCAGTATTCGCGGCTGACGTAGGGGTCATAAGCCAAGACCTGGCAGTCAAAGGCGTTGCAGAAACGCGCCACCCGGTGGCCTACGTTGCCCAAGCCGATAATGCCCACGGTCTTGCCTAACAATTCGGTACCCGTAAAGGTATGGCGGTCCCATTTGTTGGCTTCCATCGACTTATGCGCTTTAATTAAGTTGCGCATGGCGGCGAGCATCAACATCAAGGTTAACTCAGCGGCAGAGTTAGTGTTTTTCGCCGGGGTGTTGAAGACCAAGATGCCCTTTTCGGTGGCATAGTCTACGTCAATGTTACCGATACCCACTGCGGCACGGGCGATCACGCTCAGGTTCTTGGCGTGGTCAATGAATTCGCGGTCTACGTCCGTTTCGCTGCGTGAGATATGGCAGTCGTAGGCCTCTAGGATAGACAGCAATTCCGCGCGGTCCATATCGGGCCTGTAGTCTAGCTGTAGGTCTGGGTGTTTGGCAAAGTTGTCGAAGGCAACTTGGTGGAGTTTACCGGTTATCAGGATTTTTTTCATGTCCGCTCAAGCATAATTGAGGATCAATAGGGTACTGGCAAAATAACCCAATAGCCCTAGGTTGTCGATGGTGGTCGTGACGAAAGGTCCCGTCGCCACCGCCGGGTCAATATTCAGCCGCTCCAACAAGATGGGTATCAAAGCCCCCACCACAGCGGCAACCAACATAGAAAAGATCATCCCCACCGAAACGCTAAGGCCGATCAGCGCCAGTTCGGAGAATTGAAAGCTCGCCAAAACACCCAGGGCCAACCCGAAGAAAAGGCCCAGCAAAAGCCCCGTCAGGGTCTCGCGGGTTAAAACTTCCCACAACTCACTGGTCAGGATTTTTCCGGTCGCCAAACCGCGCACCACGATGGTCGAAGACTGGCTGGCAATGTTCCCGCCCATACCGGCGATGATGGTCACAAAGGCCAAGAGTTCAATATGAGGTAGCTTACTGGCGAAAAACAAATTGGTTTGGATCGTCAGCATCCCGCCGAAGAAAGAGACCAACAACCAAGGCATACGCCGCAAGAAACCCCGGAAAGCCGAAGGTAGGCTATATTCAGCGTCGGTGGTACCGGCAAGCTTCATGATGTCTTCGGTGGTCTCCGTGCGGATCACCTGGATCACGTCATCTACAGTGATGATGCCGACCAATTGCCGGTGGTCGTTAACTACGGGCACCGCCGCTAAGCTAAAGCGCTCTACCTTATTAGCCACCTCTTCGCGGTCCATTTCGTCTAAAACGCTGATCACCTGCTCGTTCATGAATTCTTTGACCTGTAGGTGGTTAGGCTGGGTCAAGAGTTCGCGTAGGCTGAAGACGCCGACCAGATGGCGGCGGTCGTCGATTACGTAAATATTGTAAATCAGTTCGGCTTCGACGGACTGGCGCAGGGCGGCGAAGGTTTCGAAAACGGTGGCGTCTTCATGGATGCTAAAGTAGCTGGTGGACATAATGCGCCCTGCCTGCTCGTCTTCGTACTGCATCAAGAGGTCCAGCTCTTGGCTGTCCTTCTTGGGCATCTGTAGCAGCACCCATTCGGTCAATTCATCGGGCAGGTGGCTCAAGACGCGGACCGCGTCGTCGCTGTCTAAATCGTTAAACAGCCGTCCTACCTGGGGCGCTTGCATGGCCCCGATCAGTTCTTTGACCAACTCCGCATCCAACCGGTAGACAATCTCGGCCAACTCAGGCATGCCCTTGATTAAGGGCAACAGCATATGCCGGTAGACTGGCGAGAGGTGGTTCGCCAGATAGGCAATGTCACCAGGATGCCGCCCATAAAGCAGCTCTTGGACGCGGTCGATCTTCTCGTCTTCGAGCAGATCCTCGATCTTCGAAAGGTCTAGTTCAAAGTGACTGTTCATGGGGTAGATACTGTGGAAAAGCTTTCTTTTGGTCTATCAGGCCCGGTGGGATTCGGCTAGCGACTTCTAGCGAAGAGCGGCCTCAACCAACCCACCGGTACGCACCGCCACCAGCCCTTTCATCTCCATCGCCGTAAGCAACCCCAGGAGTTTAGGGGTATTTAGGTCGAGTTTTGAGGCCAATTGGTCTTGCTGCAAGGGCCCGGCGCTCAGCACCTCCAATAAAGCGGCTTCATCAGGCTCCAGGCTGGGGTCCGCCGAAGGCGCCACAGCGGCCCGAGGCGATTTGGCTGCGGCCTCGGCGGCCACTTGGGGCAAGATTTCTTCCAGCATGTCTTCGGCATCCATCACCAAGCGGGCCCGCCCCTGTTGGATCATCCGGTTACTCCCCCGGCAAAAGGGACTGTCCGGCGGCCCCGGCAGGGCCCAAACGTCGCGCCCCTGTTCCAAGGCCAGATTGGCGGTGATGCTGGCACCGGAGCGCTCCCCTGCCTCGACCACCAAAATCCCCCGGCAGATACCCGCCACGATGCGGTTGCGCAAAGGGAAGTGAGCGGCTTGCGAGCGGGTAGAGACCGGAAATTCGGTCACCAGGGCCCCTTGCTGGCACATCTCTTCGGCGAGCTCACGGTTTTGGGGTGGATAGAGCCAGCCGAGGCCGTGGCCCAAGACGCCTAGGGTCTTTAGGCCATGATCCAAAGCCGCCCGGTGGGCGGCCGCGTCGATCCCCAAAGCCAAGCCACTGACCACCGTTAGGTCCGGCACCAATTGGGCCAGCCGGGCGATCAACTTGGCGGTATAGTCCTTTCCTTGGTGGCTCGCCTTGCGGCTGCCCACAAAGCCCAGGTGCAAGCCCTGATTGAAATCATGGTTCCCTTTAAGGTAAAGCACCGGCGGGGCGTCCGAAAGATGGCGCAGCAGTTGGGGATATTCGGCTTGCTCAATATGAACCAGATTCAGGCCCTTTTCTTCGATCCGGGCCACTTCGTCGGCCAATTCTTGGGACTCCGGCGCCTGCTGGACGGCTCGAGCCTGTAGGTCATTGAGCCCGGCGGCACAGAGCGCCGCCGTACCGGCCCGATAGATTTGCTCGATCCCGCCAATATGTTCCATCAATGTCGCGATCTTGCGCGGCCCCACACCGGGCACCAACCACAGGCCCAACCAGAGTTTACCGGCTTCGTCAATCATGAGCCTCCTAGGCCGCCCATAGCGTTCAGTTCATGTTGGGCTTTATCGGCAGAGCGGCTTTCGGGGAATTTTTCGGTGATCCACTGGAAATAATACCGGGCCCGGATCGGCTTTTGTCTGCGTAGGTATATCTTGGCGAGCATCAACACCGCATCGGGGGTTTTAAAGCCCCGGCGCGTTTCGCCGTGCTCGTAGTTTTTTAAGACCTTGCGGAACTCTTCTTCGGCCTCGTCTAATCTACCCATATCGTAAAAGGCCATGCCCCGCCAAAACTGGGCATTGTCGGCGTCGATGTCGTTAGGATAACGAGACAAAAAGAAGTCAAACTGCTCGGCGGCGGCGTTGTAGTCCTTGCGGGTATAAGCCTTAAAGGCCTCATTATAGGCCCGTTTAGCCGCCGGAAAGACCTGCAATCCAATCGGAGAAACAGGCACATTTAAATCTGGGTCTTCCCAAATTTCATTGTCCTGCACGCTAAGGCTCTCTACCCCAGCATCTTTCGGGCCTGTGAGCTGGTCGGCCAGACTGGCTTGAACTTTAGGCCCCTTGGGTTTGAGTGGCGCATCGACAATGGCCGCAGAGCCCGCGGGGGTGGGCAACTCTTCAGGCTGGGGCTCGGCACTTGGCATCGGCAACACCTCCGGTCCTTTAGGCGCTTCTTTAGCCTGGGCCTGCGCCTTGGCTTGCTGGTCGGCCATACTAGGCACCACAAAGACCTTGTTGTCCGGCTCGGGTATTTTATCTTTAGCGGGCAGGGGCTCCATCTTCGGCGGAGCCAGTCCCTTTGAGGGTTTAGCTAAGGAGGGTGCGGCCAAGCCCTCTGTGGGGATGCTGCTCAGGCTGCCAGAGCCATTATTCGGGAGAGCGGTCGGGGATTGAGTGGCCGGGGCTACGGGTGCCGGGGCGGATGGTTGCTTGGGTGGGGTGGAACCTTCTTGAAGGTTTTGTTCCACCATGCGGATCGTTTGCTCCATCGCCTCCAAACGCCGCTCAGATTCCTTTAGGTCCGTCTGGCGCAGCTTGCGGATTTCTTCTAGCTCATTGGCTAGCTCGCGGTTCTGCTCCAATAATTTTTTATTTTGCTCCGCCAGTTCGTTTAACCGGTCTAAATCCTCTTTTGCCGGAGCAGCGGCGGGCGTCTCGGCGTTAGAAAGCATAGCGCAGCCCGGAGCAGAGAGCACCAAAAGACCCAGCAGCAAAGCACGCAGCAGAAGATTAACCATCAGCGATTACCCGCCAAATCTTGTCAGATAGACCTGTTCCATCTCGGCGGCCCGGTTGGGCTGCTGGTTTTTTTGATAGGCTCGAATCAACTTCTCTAAGACTTCTTTGCGCTCTTCGAAGTTGGTGTAGGTTTTTAGGGTGTATTGATACCTAGCAATAGCCGAATGGTAGTGCCGGTGTTTAAAGTACCAGTCACCAATCAAGACCTCATGTTTGGCCAAGGCCCGTTCGGCCAGTGCCAAATACTCCCTGGCCTCTTCTAGATAAAAGCTGTCTGGGTAGAGCAGGAAGAAACGCTTGTACTCTTCTACAATCGAGCGGAAGTGGCCAGGGTCGCGGGCATAGGCGTAGGTCTCATTAAAAAGCAAGGAAATGTTCCGCCGATAGTTCAGCTCAATCAAGCGACTCATCACATAAGGCACTAGGTGCGAGCCCGGACTATGTTTAAGAAAAATGCGGTATTGGATTTCGGCGGCGTTGTAGTTCTCTTCGTTTTCACCAATGGCCATCCAGGCATCGCCCAACTTCAGGTGGGCATAGGTGGAGTAGCGGGTGCCGGGGTTTTGGTCGATCACTTCCAGTAAAACGGGGGTGACCTGGGAATATTGCCCCTTGTCCATCAGCTCCACCGCCTGCTCGTACTTTTCTTCCACCGATACCGAGGGGGTCGCCGCACAGCCCATAAAAAGCCCGACTACCGCCAGGGTCCAGACAAAATTGCGAAATGACTTCATGTAGACCTGAGATGTTAATTCTTTTGGAGCCCCCAATCTGCCATAAGGCAGGGCGGTTTGTGAAGAGGGCAGGCCCCGGCTTTCCTTTTTTTTACAGTCCTGCTATGCATAGTGGCTTTAAGACCAGAATCGGTTTTGCCCCCAAGGCTCTATGCTTGATGGATTGACTCAGTTTTTACTCTGGACGGTGTTGCCCACCTTCTTGATGTTCTGCGCCGAGCGGGCGAGCCTGAGATACCTGATCCGGGCCCCCTGGGGCAAACAATGGGTCCGCTCCCAGCGCTGGCTACACCCCAACTTTATCTCCCGGTGCCGCTACCCCATGGGGGTGGCCTCGGTGGTGATCTTTCACGCGGGCTATTGGGTCGGGCCTTCGGTTTGGTTTTGGCACCACCTAGGCACCTATTTCTTTGCCTTTTGGATCATCACCGACATCACCGACGGGACCATCGCCCGGTATTTTGACCTGCACACCAAGTCAGGTGAAAGCATCGACCCGCTTTCAGACAAGTTGCTGCTCTTCCCGCCGCTCTTTTATTTCTCCTATCTGGGCTACATCCCCTTTTGGGTGATCCTGTTGTTTTTGGCCTTTGACTTACTGGGTCAGTTTTCGCGCTATTTTATCCAAAACCGCGCGGCGAACCTTTTTGGCAAAGCCAAGACGTTCTTGGCGGTGATCACTATCGTGCTCTTGACGACTCAGGTCGTTTACTTCCCCGAGCACGCCCCCTGGCGCATCAACATCCCGGCCTTGACCCTTTACGGGGCAACCTTCCTGGCATTTTGCAGCATGTTTTTCAAGGTGATCCCAAACTACTGGTACGCCAACATCTTGAGCATGCTCAACCTAGCTTGCGGCCTCGCGGGTATGGTCTTGATCTTGGCCTACAACATGCCCGGCATGGGTTTGGCGGCCGTCTTCGTGGGCCAGTTTTTAGACCTCTTTGACGGACGCGCCGCCGACAAATGGGGCAGCACGCCCCGCGGCGAATTGTTTGACGATGTCGCCGACGGCACCAGCTTTGGCGGGACCATCGCTTTGCTGATCTGGTATCAGTTTTCGGCAAGTCCCTTTGGTTTGTTCTTGGCCCTGCTACACCTAGGCACTACCCTCTACCGGCTCTGGCGTTTTATCCGAGACAAACGAGCCCAAGGCGAAACCGGCGGGGTCGCCGTCTTTGCGGGTCTACCAAGTCCGGCGGGGGCCCTAATCGCGGGCAACGCGGCGCTCTTGGCGGCACCCGATTGGTTCCGGATGGGGTTGATCTTGCTCAGTTCTATTTTAATGATCACCCGCATCCCCTACATTCATTTTGGCCGGGTGATCCTCCCGGCAATCCCCAAAGTGATCAAGGCTATACTGTTGACGGCTATGCTGCTCGCAATCTTGATCGGCTTCCAAACCCGCAACGACCAAGTCCTTTATTGGACCGTCCTTTTAATGGCCACCGCGTACATGCTGCTAGGGATACCCTGGCGCGGGCGCAAAGCCAAAAACCAAACATAGGAGCCTTAACATGGATATCTACGTAGATTCGGCCAATCTTGACGAAATTCGTGCTGCCGCAGAGCTGGGTCTTTGCGATGGCGTAACCACCAACCCCACCCTGATCGCCAAAGAAGGCGGCAGTTTCACCGGCATTTTGGCCGAAATTTGCAAGATCGTCTCGGGACCGGTCCATGCTGAAGTCTTATCCTTAGACTATGAAGGCATCGTCGCCGAAGGCCAAGAGCTAGCCAAGATTTCGCACAACATTGTGGTCAAGATCCCGATGCTCGAAGCGGGCCTCAAGGCCGCCAAAACCTTGAGCGAAAAGGGCATCAACACCAACATCACCCTGATCTTCTCGGCCGGTCAGGCTATCTTGGCCGCCAAAGCCGGAGCCACTTACATCTGCCCCTTCTTGGGACGCTTAGATGACATCGGGGCCGATGGCTTGCAACTGCTCAGCCAGATCAAGACCATCTTAGAAGCCAACCCAGACCTAAACACCAAGATCATTGCCGCTTCGATCCGCACCCCGGCGCATATGAGCGAATTGGCCATGATGGGCGTTGACATCTTGACCGCTCCGGCTAAGTTGCTTAAGCAGCTACAAAAGCACCCGCTGACCGATGCGGGCATTGCCGCTTTTGTAGAAGACGCCAAGAAGTTTTCCAAGTAAGTTCCATGGCCGTACTCGAAGAGATCAAAGAGGTGATCCGCCTGGAGATTGCTACGCTCCAGGCTCTTTTAGAATCGGTGGGACCGACCTGGGAGGCGGCGGTGGAGATGATCTTTGCCGCGCCCCGCAAGGTGGTTTTAAGCGGCATGGGCAAGTCTGGCCATATTGCCACCAAGATCGCCGCCACCTTTTCGAGTACCGGCACCCCCGCCGTTTTCCTGCATCCCTCCGAATCGCTGCATGGCGATTTGGGGATCGTCGAACCCGGTGATGTCTTACTGCTCTTTGGCAAGTCCGGCGAGTCTGATGAGATGATCGCCATGTTGCCCTCTTTAAAAAAGATGGGCTGCCAGATCATTGCGGTGACCGCCAACGCCCAATCAACGATGGCCAAACACGCCGATTTGGTGTTGTTCACCCCCGTTGAGAAAGAGGCCTGTGCCCTCAACCTAGCGCCGACCTGCTCCACCACCGCCGCCTTGGTCTTAGGCGACGCCCTAGCGGTGGCGTTGATGAAAAAGCGGGGTTTTGCCTCCGAAGATTTTGCGCTTTACCATCCCGCCGGCAGACTGGGTAAACGTCTGCTCTATCAGGTTAAGGACTTGATGCGCCAAGGTGAAGAAAACCCTGCCGTCCTACAGACGGCCAGCTTCTCTGAGCTTCTCAAAGCCATTGGAGAAGGTGGCGTCAATGCGGTGACGGTGGTCGATGCACAAGGCCAGCTTAAAGGGCTGATCACCGGCTTTGACCTACGCCGCGCCTTTGAAGAGCAGGCGGACCTGCGCCAGCTCACGGCTCAAGAAATCATGAACCACTCGCCGATGGTCACCGAGCCGGGCAAGCTGGCTATTGAATGTTACCAGACCATGAAAAACAACCCCCAGCCCATTATGGTCCTACCGGTGGTGGACGCCGGAGCGGCCGTGGGGATGATCACCATGCAGGACATGGTGCGCGCCGGGCTATAACATGGACACCCCTCCTCAACCCCCCAGCTTGCGCCACCACCTGGAGTGGATCATACTGAACCTACTGACCGCCTGGGTTGAGCTACTCAGCCCCGAACGGGCCGCCGCCTGTGGGCGCGCCCTGGGTGGATGGCTCTGGCGGCGAGGATTGCGCCGCAAGGTGGTGGACCGCAACCTGGAATTGGCCTTTGGCGACCAAATGAACGCCGAAGAGCTAGAAGCCCTGTCCTTGGCTTGTTATCGCAACATGACCAGCCATATCTTTGAATTCCTCAAACTGGCCAGTTGGCCGCCTGAATTGCTGGACCAACTGATCGAGCTTGAAGGGGTCGAAGCTTTGCAGGCCGGTATCGACGAGGGCCAAGGCGTAGTGATCGCCGGGGCCCACTTTGGCCACTGGGAACTACTTTCGGCGGGGATCAGCCATCTGGTCTATCCGGTGGCGGCCTACGCAGGCAAGCAGACCAACGAACTGGTAGACCACCGGATCAACCAAATCCGCACCCGCTTTGGCATGAAAGCCATCAGCAAAAGCCCCCGCTCCAACCGCGAGATGCTGCAAATCATCAAGGACCAAGGGGTCTTAGGGCTTTTGGGTGACCTGAACGTTCCCCACCAGTTTCTTTTCGTCGATTTTTTCGGCCTCAAGGCCGCCGCTGGCCCCGGCCTGGGGCGCTTTGTGGTCAAAGCCAAATGCCCCCTTTTTTACATCTGGATCACCCGCGAAGGCCCGGCCAAGCACAAGGGCCATATCCGGCGGTTGGACTATGAACTGACTGGCGATACCGTCGCCGATACCGCCCGCATTGCTCAGCTTTATTTTGACCAGCTAGAAGAAAAGATCCGGCTACATCCGGACCACTACTTCTGGTTCAACCGCCGCTTTAAGACCCGTCCGCCCGAAGAAGCGCAGCAAGGGGTCCGGCTTTACGAAAAAATGGATTGAACCTATGAGCGCTGTGACTCCCCACTTACCCGGTGGCTTAACGGGCCTATTGGTCCGCTGGTTTGTCAAAGACCCTTATAACCTTAAAAGCGAACGGGTTCGGGCTAGGTATGGCTATCTGGGCGGCTGGGTTTCATGTGCAGTCAATTTAGTCTTAACGGGCGTTAAGGTGAGCTTGGGTATCTGGCTAGGCTCGCGGGCCTTGATCGCCGACGGATTCCACTCAGGCAGCGACATGGTCACCTCGGCGATTGTGATCTTTGGCTTTTATATGGCCAGCAAGCCCCGAGACAAGGAGCACCCCTTTGGCCATGCCAACGCGGAGTTGATCGCCGGGTTGATTATGTCGATCATGTTGATTGTCGCCGGTTTCGAATTACTGCGCGACGCGGGGATGGCCATCTACCACGGGGAATTCCAAACGCTGAACGCCAGCTGGGTGACCTACGCCTTGGTCGCGGCGACGATCCTCTTTAAGGAATGGCTATTTGCCTTCTCGAAGGGCTTAGGAAAGCTGATCGAGTCTAGAGCTCTAGACGCGGACGCTTGGCACCACCGAATGGATTCTTTGACCACTATGGCCGTCTTGTTCGGCATGCTGGGCAACCAGATGGGTTACCCCTGGCTGGACCCGGTGGTGGGGCTGTTGGTCAGCGCCATGGTGATCTGGAGCGGGATCGAAATCGCCAAGGACAGCATCTCGCCGCTTTTGGGCGAAAATGTAAGCACCCAAACACTACGCGAAATCGTGGACCTAGCCTTAACCGATGAAAAGGTCTACAACGCCCACGACATCTACGTACACAAATACGGCCAAGAGCATTTCATCAGCTTACATGTAGAGATATTGGGCAGCTTGACAGCCATGGAGATGCACGACATTGCCGCCCAAATCCAGCACAACTTACAAGTCCGTTTTGGTGGGGCCTGTACGGTTCATGTGGACCCTGTTGACTTCAAAGACGCCCGTTACCAGAAGGTTGCCGGTGAGCTTCGGGGCTTGGTTAAGACCCACCAGGAGTTGTTAGAGTTCCACGACCTGCAATTCCGCGATGACGAAGCGGGCTGCCGCATATTCTTTGAGTTTTCGGTAGATCCTCAGATCGAGGAAGATACCTACCCGAAGCTACAAAAACTCTTGGAGTCAGACCTAAAAGGCCGCCTAGATGCGGCCGAAGTCCACTTCACCTTAGAACCGGGCTACAACATCTTGCATTAACTGGCCGGGAGCTTAAACCCTTTGGCGCTAGCGCCGCTGTCGCCCGAGATCTCGCCTAGGGTCAACGCTGGTTGAAGTTTTAGAGCCATTTTAAGCGGGTCTTAGGATGTCAGCTGGGCTAGTTTTGCGAGTAGTTCTTCGCGTTCTAGGGGCTTTTTGAGGTAGGCAGCAAAGGGCGCGGTGCCGAACTTTTTTTCCACCTCAAGTTGTGAATAGCCCGTAACTGCCAAAATATGCGTTTGCCTGTCCATCTGCCGGATCGCTCGGGCCACCTCGACTCCGTTTATGCCCGGTAGGTCGATATCCACCAAAATAGCGGAATAATTTCGCCTTTGCGCTCTTTCCAGGGCCTCTTCTCCGTCAGGGGCTAGTTCACAACAGGCCCCTAAATGACTGAGCACTGATTTGGTTGTCGCTTGGTGCAAGGGATTGTCCTCGACCACCAAAAAATCCCGCAAATTCGGCGGCAGGTTCTTGAGCCTCGGGGTAGGAGAATCTTTTTGGCTGGATCTTGGTAGCGTAAACCAAAAGGAACTGCCCACTCCTTCCTGGCTTTCTACACCTACTTGACCGCCGTTAGCCTCGATAAATTCACGGACCAGCAAAAGCCCTAACCCGTTGCCCCTTTCGCCTTGGGTGCCATTGCTGATGACGCTGTGGTTTGCTTCAAACAAATTGGGCACCCTCTGTGCTGCAATGCCCACCCCGGTATCGCGGATTTCGAACCTAACGAAAGGGCCCGCTTCTTGGGCACGCAAAACAATCTGCCCCCCAAGCTTAGTGAATTTCAAGGCATTGTTGATCAGGTTCCGTAGCACCGTCATGATCATGGTTCGGTCGGCATTGACTTGAAATCCTCTAGGCACTTCGGCGATGAGTTCAATCTGTTTTTGTTGCGCCGTTGGCCTGAAGAGTTCGAGCACTTCCTCAACCGGCTCAAGGAGATCAAATACTTCCGCTTGGACCTTTAGGTGATCTTGTTGGTTCAACGCCCACTGAAGCAGGTTTTCGAGCAAGTGGCGGAGGTTGCTGAGATTCGAGAAAATTTGGTCGATCAACTGGGATTCCAAGGTCAGTTTGCCCTCTTTAACCATCCGGAAGATCACCAAAATGCTGCCGATTGGCCCACGCAAGTCGTGGGCTATGATTGAGATGGTTTTGTCTTTAAACTGCAAT
The DNA here is from genome assembly GCA_032250835.1 of bacterium. Lineage (GTDB taxonomy): Bacteria > SAR324 > SAR324 > XYD2-FULL-50-16 > XYD2-FULL-50-16 > TamC13-09. The sequence goes on along the minus strand of JAVVEA010000001.1, from coordinate 1,332 downwards.
GCGGAACGCAGCTTGGTGGCATATTCATTCAGGGCAGCCGAACGTACTTCCAGGATTTCATTTTTTTCCCTCAGTTCTTCGGTCTTCCTTTCCACCAAAGCGACCAGCCGGCGGTTGAAGCGGCGGCTCATCACCCAAGCGAGAATAATAAACTCTAAGAAGATCAAGGCAAAGGGACCGAACCGGGTCAAGGTATTGGAAGTTATTACTCCTTGAGTACGGAGCATATCGAGCATTACGGCCCCTAGGTTAAACAATAGGGTAATGCCAAACCATCCCGCCATTTTATTGCCGCCTTTGAATTGCCAAAGGTTGATCGGAAGGATTGCCAAGAAAGTTAAAACAATCGCCAGATTGATCGCATACCCGAAGGTGACCGGGTAAGTTGCAAACCCAACCGCAATCACCAAAATAAGATAACCCCAGATACGTAGCGGCCAGCGCAAGGCGGGAAATTGGCTGGTGGGGTTAGTGAGCGATTGAAAATACTGCAAGAGCATAAAGAGCCAAAGGGCAACCATGGCAGTCCCTTGTATCGAGAGCTGGAAGCTACTCTGCTCGGGGGTGAGAAAATAGTTATGGTGGCCATCGCGAAAAAAGGCACCGAAGAGCATACTGGTGACCATTCCTGAATACAGCAGTAACGATTTCTCCTTTAAGGTGAAATAGATCAGAAAATGATAAATCGCCATCAAGGCCGCTGCGCCATAAAATAAGCCATAAAAAAACAAGTCTTCATAAAGTTGGTGTTCAAAATCCTCTGGCTGGGCCAGCGTATAGTGGACCGAAAAGTTCAGACAAAATTTGAATTAGGCGTTATTTCTGAATTGCGGTAACGAACCTCGATTTAGGAGAAAGTGATGAGTAAGAAGAAGCGAAGTTTTAGCCCGGAATTCAAAACCAAGGTGGTCCTGGAACTGCTGGCCGGTGATCGAACGGTGGCGCAGTTGTCCAGCAAGTACGAGATCACGCCCAACAGTCTGAACCAATGGAAGAAGAAGTTCTTAGAGAACGCATCATTGGCCTTCGATGTCGGCAAGGCGACCAAAGGGATCAAGGAAGAGAACGAAGAGTTGAAGCGAGAGAACGACGCTTTGGCTAAGAAACTGGGTAAAACCACGATTGAGCGGGATTGGGCCGTGGGAAAGCTAAAGAGCTTGGACTCCTCGACTAAGAAAGACCTTGTTGAGTTTAAGCAGGCAAAACCCGCCATCCCCCTGGCAAGGCAATGTGAAATCATCGGATTGAATCGCTCGAATCTGTATTACCAGCCCACTCCCATGGCTGAAACGGACTTGCAGATGATGAACCGGATTGACGAGATTTACACCG